>CAJTEA010000111.1 GCA_910575265.1 Oscillospiraceae bacterium | reverse complement strand
GTAGTCCCATCAGTTGTCCGAAAACTCCTTCAGGGGTACTCCGTTCGACTTGCATGTGTTAAGCACGCCGCCAGCGTTCATCCTGAGCCAGGATCAAACTCTCAATAAAATGGTATTTATACAGGCCTTTCAGCCTGAACAAATCTCTTTTATTGAAGCTTACCTTAGCTTCAAAGAAATTTTTGACGTTGTCCAAACAAGCTTTTCTCAAAGCTCACTTAACAACCAAATCCTTCTGGTGCTTCGTGTTTGTCACGTTGTTTAATTTACAAGGTGCACGCCGCTCTTCAGCGGCGGGAGTTATCTTACCACACTCT
>CAJTEA010000110.1 GCA_910575265.1 Oscillospiraceae bacterium | reverse complement strand
CATCTTCGGACAAGGCGTGAAATATCGCTTCCAATGTACCATCATCCCGCCATTTGGCAAATCGGGCATAAACGGACTGCCAGGGGCCATACACCTCCGGCAGTTCCCGCCACTGCGCTCCGCTGCGGGCAATCCATAGCATTCCATTGAGCATTTTTCGGTCATCTTTCCGAGGCCGGCCTCGTTTCCCTGTCTTTGGGGGCGGAAGCACTGCTTTCACTCGTTCCCATTGTCCTTTTGTCAATTCATATCTCTTCATTCCTCTATTTTCGCACTTACCATCGATTTGTGCAATATTTATTTTTCAAACAAGCCCTA
>CAJTEA010000109.1 GCA_910575265.1 Oscillospiraceae bacterium | reverse complement strand
AAAATGTTGTTGCCCTAAGAGAGGCTTGCCAAATTCCAGAAAAAATCCTGCATAATATGACTACAGATGCATTGTTTCAAACCGTGATTGACTACCCATTTATGGTAGAAATGTACGCTTTTGATACAATTCAAATTGGATATGAAACAGTCAGAAGACGCTTCAATGGCTTACGAGAACTTGAAAATCGTACGGATTGTATTGATGTGATGATGTCTTATCTTCAGGAAAGCTATTCATTGGACGAAAGTGAACGCACCCTAAAAGATGATGAAATTGAAAAACTGTATTTCATGATTTCTGGTGATTCAGGTTCAGTTTTATCAAGTGGGTATCCTATAGCGCTGGAGAAC
>CAJTEA010000108.1 GCA_910575265.1 Oscillospiraceae bacterium | reverse complement strand
GAGCGGACGCCCAAAAGCTGCTTCGCCTTTTTCGCCGTACTCTCCCCAACGCCCGCCGCCCTCAGCTTCTCCATGACCTCCCGCTGGGGCTTCGGCCCGTCCGAGAGAAGCTGACTTATTACCTCCTTGGCCTGCCGCATTTGGGTGTCAGGCCGGCCCAGGCTGGCGAACACGTTGCCCAGCACTTCATCCGCTGTCCTGGCGGTTTCCTCAAGCCACTGGACAGCGCCGCCACCTACTGAAAAGACGATGGCGCTGCCGGTAGGCCCCACGTTACACTTCACCTGGGCCATGATACGCTCGTCCGGGTGTTCCCGGTCTGTCCGGGCCACCAGCAGGACGCTCCGGGCAGCGCCCACAATGTCCACGGAGCCGAC
>CAJTEA010000107.1 GCA_910575265.1 Oscillospiraceae bacterium | reverse complement strand
GTTTCATTTACTCTCCGGCACTCTTTGAAAACAGTGTTTCCACGAGTTCCATGTCTGTCTGTGGCTGTTTATGTGGTCAAGAAAATCGTCACACCGAAAGAGCCCCTTCACAAACACAACAAAGTACTGTGTAATACGCTTAATTTTCACCCCTGTATTTCTCCGTTTATCCCTATCGACTTTCCTCTTCTGTTTCGATATTGTGTCACTTGCGAAACCTACACAAAATACAGAAATCAGGAGGAAATGCAAATGGCCAGTACGAAAAAGCGCATCACCGCAGCATTGACGGCAGCCATCCTCACAACAACCCTCGCCATCCCCGCCATGGCGACAGAAGCGCCTGACGAACCTGTCCGGGTGAGCAGTTACAAGGGAAGTACCCTGGAGGTAGGAGACCGTAGCGGACTCATCATCGGCCCCAGCGGT
>CAJTEA010000106.1 GCA_910575265.1 Oscillospiraceae bacterium | reverse complement strand
CCGGCGTACACAGGGCTGCGTAGAATGGCCCTGACGCTGTTGTTGCTCCACTGGTAGCGGTTATCCTCCTTGCCCTCAAAGTGCCGCTCATAGCCGCTCTCACCCCGCTCTGCGGCGGCGTAGGCGGCGGGGCGGAGGATATGGCTGGCGTTGAGGTGGTTGCGTATCTTGCCAATGCCAGCCCCATCCAGCGCCATTTGAAAAATCAGCTTCACCACCGGGGCCGCCTTTTCGTCGATGATAAGGTGGTTGTGGTCGGCGGGGTCTTTCAGGTAGCCGTAGGGGGGAGAGGTGGACACATACAGGCCGCTGTTGAACCTGGCACGGAGGGCCGATTTCACCTTCATGGACACGTCGGCGGCGTACATCTCGTTCAGGATATTGCGAAACGGGGTGATGTCCATGGCGCTCTTGTTCAGCGTGTCCACCCCGTC
>CAJTEA010000105.1 GCA_910575265.1 Oscillospiraceae bacterium | reverse complement strand
GAATAGCAGCCGTCAGAGAGATACCTGCCGCAGTAGATAGTGTGCCATGACATGAGCGTACCTGCTGCTTAATTCGCACATAGCGCCGGCAGAGAAAACCCGGCCAGAGTTGGGCGGGGAACCGTATGGCGGTCTGCGTTACATATCCCGCAATGCGGGGTGTGAATTTTCAAAGGAGGAAACCGCTTATGTTTCATATCAGGAAAAAACGCCGGGGGAGGTGCCGCTATGAAGAAGCTGAAAACGGTGGACGCGGACACGTTGCTCTACCAGCCGCTTGACAAGCCCAGTTTCGTGGTGGACGGCCTGATCCCCACTGGCCTGACCCTGTTCTGCGGGGCGCAAAAGATCGGGAAAAGCTGGCTCATGCTGAAGCTGTGCCTGTGCGTGTCGGAGGGCAGGCCCCTGTGGGAGCTGCCGACCACACCGGGGGACGTGCTGTA
>CAJTEA010000104.1 GCA_910575265.1 Oscillospiraceae bacterium | reverse complement strand
CCGGATTTGTCCTTATTATAACATATGGGCACCTGTTCGCCACCATGTCCCTGGAGCATGGAATGGATATCAAAACTCTCTCCACGGTGATTGGTCACGTTTCCAGCAGCACTACGCTGAACATCTACGCCCATGTCACGGACGAGATGCGGCAGACGGCGGCACGCAAGATCGACCAAGGGATTGGCAGGGTTGAGCCTCAAATGGGGAAACAGTCAGCACCACGAAAACCCACTCCCAGCACCTTCCAGCCTTACAAGGGTAAACGTCGCAAGCCAGGCACCGGATGCGTCACACAGATCAATGACCACCTGTGGGAGGGCCGCTACTCCCCCGTCTGGCCTGACGGCAAAAAGCATCCCCGCAACGTCTACGCCAAGACCAGAGAGGACTGTGAGCGGTTGCTGGCGGAGATGATCCTCCAGATGAAAGTGGAGATCGCCGCTGAAAAGGAGCGG
>CAJTEA010000103.1 GCA_910575265.1 Oscillospiraceae bacterium | reverse complement strand
TTCCGCTCGTTGTGGCGCTCACAGGCCGCGACGGAACCGGCCTTGCGCTTCTGGAAGCGCAATATCGCATAGGGCATGGTCATCCCTCCAATCGAAATGTGCGGGCAGACCGGGGGCGCGTCCGCCCATCAGGTTGACAGCGGTGACGGTTATTTTGGGATGCCCCCCGCCGCTGTCACCCTGACGGGAGAACACCCCGGAAACGCATGGTGCAGGGGCGGGGCTTTCCTCGCTCACCGGCTCGGAAAGCGCCACCCCTGCGGCCGAAAAAATCTCCGATTTTTCCGGCTGCATTTCCAGGGTGTAACACACTACACCTTGCAAGCAAGGCCGTGTGCCAGACGTTCCCTCTGGACTCCCTTTTTGCGGGGCTGCGCCCCGCGTGACCCTCCGGGTCACAGGACGGGGGTGACGGCTGTTCCCCTCACTGACGGCATCCCAGATAAACCGTCACCGCTGTCAACGCCGTCACCCC
>CAJTEA010000102.1 GCA_910575265.1 Oscillospiraceae bacterium | reverse complement strand
TGGGGCGGCTGGTTCCGACGGCAAAATACCTGTTGCGGTTAGCGGCACAGCAAAAGAGATTACAGATTATACACAGTTTAACGAAGCCGACAAAACCGAACAAAACGGCCACTATCTGCCTTTGAAGATTACGCCCAGGGGGTCGGGATGTAAAGTAACGGTAACTGGGTCTAAAACCAAAACGTTTGAAAACTGGCCGGAGGCAGGGGATACCCTGGTTATGCGGTTAGACGCGCTGACTGGGTACAGGTTCGAGGTTAAAGTTGAGAAAGAGGGAAAGAGTACTACATATACGGTTGATTGCTCCAAAGTGATGCCAAAGCCGGATGAAAAATATACGGTGACCTATGACAGCCAAGGCGGTTCTTCCGTGGAGAAACAGACGGTTTCCGCTGGCGGCAAGGCTGAAGAGCCCAGCGCCCCCACCCGAAACGGCTACACCTTCGGCGGCTGGTACACGGAGAAGGAATGTAAAACAGC
>CAJTEA010000101.1 GCA_910575265.1 Oscillospiraceae bacterium | reverse complement strand
CTTTTGGGCGGAACAACAGGTGTGTAGCCAAGTTTCACGGCCAGAGCCCTGGTTTCATCCCCTTCATAGGCCCGGTCCATCAGAAGATAAACCGGATGGTTTGTTGGACCGAGCTGCCGCAAAAGAGCACGACCTTCTGGACCGTCGCCACAGTTTCCCGCAGACAACGAAAAGATTACCCCATCCCGATCAGATGCGGCGACCATATGAAGTTTGGTGTTCCATCCACCCCGTGTTCTTCCGATGGATTGCGTCCCGTTTTTTTCAAAGCGCCCATTCCATCCGGATGAACCTTTATGCAGGTGGAATCCAAACTTATCACATTTACTTGGATTTGAATGATTCCCAGTTGCTGCAACCGCAGAAATACTCGTTCCAAAACGCCTTTTTTCGCCCAGCGGTTTATCCGAACATAGATCACATGCCAATCTCCGTATTCTTTGGGCAAGCTCCTCCATTTGCACCCATTTTCCACTACGTATAGCACTGCATTCAATACGTCCAGGTTGCTGATTTTGGCTGGTTTCCGCTGTTTGGGAAAGC
>CAJTEA010000100.1 GCA_910575265.1 Oscillospiraceae bacterium | reverse complement strand
GCGTCCCTCCCGCGATGAAACGCGGCCTTTACTCCCATATAGATATCCTGCTGCGCTCCCTTACACAGTCTGACAGGGGCTGAGATCGTATGATCTCAGCCCCTCAGGCTGTCGAAAAAGTCTGCCGTAAGGCAGACTTTTTCAAATAAATGTAGTAAAATAGGACAGGGGTGAGAAAGATGTTGGAGCGAGGAAAAAATGAGCGAGGGGTTATAGAAATAGTAGACACAGAAAGCCTGGTACCACGAGAGCATCTATTGCGGCAGGTGGAAGAGGCATTGGATTTCAAGAAACTGTACGAAATCGTGGAGCCGCTGTACAGCGAGGACGAAGGACGGCGGAGCGTCGACCCAGTGGTGCTGTTCAAAATCGTACTGCTCCAGCATCTGGACAGGAATACGTCTTTGCGGGGGACCCTGCGCAGGGCCCAGGAGGTCCATACCGCCTGTGACAAGAACGGCTACGTGTTGGAAGCGGTGGTTACCCCCGGAAATGTCCATGACAGCGTGGCATTTGATGATGTGTACGACAAATTGATTCAATCGTTTCCTGAAGTGGAGACGGTGGTGGCCGACGCCGCCTACAAGACCCCTCATATTTGCAAAAAGGTATTCCGGGATGGT
>CAJTEA010000099.1 GCA_910575265.1 Oscillospiraceae bacterium | reverse complement strand
CGCCGTGGGCCAGCGCTCCAACCGGGACGCCGTGATGGCTCTGCGTACCTGTGCCCCCTGGGCGCGGGAGATCGGCGATTGCGGCCGGGTGTCCAACATCACTAACGCCGTCTATCAGGGCTACCACGCGGCCCTGGATATCTGAGGTGACCGGTATGCCAATTGGAATTATGACCGACGTCTCCGCCACCCTGTGTGGGGCGTTGATTGGCTGTGTTCTCAGCTCCCGGCTGGGGGATAATTGGAAAAAGCTGCTGAATAACCTGCTGGGCATCGCCGCTATCGTGATGGGCATCGTGCTGATTATCCGGGCGAAAAATCTGTCCGCCGTCATCCTGGCCCTGTCGGGTTGTTCTGCTGCGGCGGCACCGGCTGGTTTGGCGCGCTGAACGAGGGGCTGACTGGAGATGGCGGCATCCTGGTCACCAAGGCTATTCTGGACTGCGTCACCGCCTGCATCTTCGCCGCCCTGCTGGGGAAAATTATCCCCTGCCTGTGCGTCCCCCAGCTGTGTGTCTACTTGGCTCTGTTCGGGGTGGCCCATGTGGTGCGGAACGCCATTACTGACACGATGATCGCCGATTTCTCCGCTGTGGGCGGCATCGTCACCCTGGTGGCCGGACTGCGGCTGTG
>CAJTEA010000098.1 GCA_910575265.1 Oscillospiraceae bacterium | reverse complement strand
TAAATTCATCTATGAGCTCCCTGGCTTGCTGGAAAGATTTTGTTTTTTGGCGGTAAATACACTCTGTCTTGAGAATGGAGAAGGAATTTTCCGCCATTGCGTTGTCATAACAGTTTCCTCGTCTTGACATTGAGGGTGTAATGCCATATTCTTTAGTCAGGTCAAAGTATGCTTGGGATGTGTACTGACTACCTTGGTCGCTGTGGAGCCGCAATCTCCCAGCGCCCACTTTTTCTTTTCTCTTCGCAAGCCGTATGGTATCCAACACCAGGCTTACTGTTTAGTGTGGATATAAGAAATATCTGTGACCCATTTCCGGTTAGGATGATCCGCCTGGAATTCCCGATTTAGTAAATTCTTATATTTGTGAGTCTGTTCTTCCATCTGGACCCACTTTCTGGCTCGGCGGATTTCCGCCAATAAGCCGTACTTCTTCATCACCCGCAATAATTCGTTTTCCATCTTCAGCCGCTTGTTTTCATGTTTGTACTCCGCAAGTGTTTTCGCTGGTTTACGGCCACGTCGCTTTGATATGCCTTGTATTTCTTTCTTACGTTCCCGCCTCAGCAGCGCATGTACCGGCCTATATCCACTCAGCCCCAGCGCATCCTCCACCTGTTTCCGCGTCATCCCCTGTGCCAGCAT
>CAJTEA010000097.1 GCA_910575265.1 Oscillospiraceae bacterium | reverse complement strand
TCAAGCGTTTTCGCCGTATTTTTACCCGCTATGACAAGCTTGATGTTATCTTTTTGACTTTTGTCTATTTTGCACTTATTGTTGATGCCCTTATGTGAACACTACCTAGTAAAAGCGATGAAGCACTAAAACTACCGGAAAAGTACAACGGCCTTGGATACCAAAATCTAATATCCATGGTTTTTGATTTGATGGAATTTAGGGATACTTGGATGCGCGAAGGAAAGGTAGACAATGCTGACACAGCAAGGGAACCATTACACTTGGTGCTAATAGAAGAACCAGAAGCACATCTCCATATGCAAGTACAGCAAGTTTTTATCCGGCAAGCGTATAGGGTTCTAACTAACCATGACTTTCTTAAGAAATATCCTGACTTTACTACTCAACTCATCATTAGCACCCATTCTAGCCATATAGCCAGAGAAAGTGACTTTGCAAATCTGAGATATTTTAAGCGATTGCCTGAAGGAGCAGAGTCTAGCATAGCTACATCCAAAGTTATCAATCTTACTGATGTTTTTGGAACAGAGGAGAGACCCCATAAAAATCCGTGTAAACGACAAACTCTGACAGAATAAAAAGGATCGACTCAGTCAAGAATGGAAATAACAACCAATTCAAGAAGGAGTCGAAGAAAATGAACGCAGCACC
>CAJTEA010000096.1 GCA_910575265.1 Oscillospiraceae bacterium | reverse complement strand
TTTCCATTTTTTAGGGTGTCTACCGGATGTCTACCAGGTTTACTTTTTTACGCCAAAAGACCCTGTTTGGAGGGCTTTCGCCGACTTTCCACGACTTTTTCACCCCCTGTAAGGGGCGTGACACGGGCGTGGCAGGTCGAAAAAGTTGAAAAACCTCGAAAAATTTGGCTAAAACGGAGAAAACTGTTTCGAAAAAGTTAAATCTCAAAGGCCTACCAAATCGAAGCGGAGTTCAGGTTTCAGCCAAAAACGGCCCCTCTCAGGCCGAAAAATTTTAAAGGAGGAATATCCGAATGAGAAACCTGAAGCGGGCTCTCAGCCTGACCCTGGCTTCTGTCATGCTGCTTGGCATGATGGTTGTCGGGGCCAGCGCCAAGGGCTACCCCGACGTTGACGACAACGACAACGTCGAGGCCATTGAGGTTCTGCAGGCCGTACAGGTCATGCGGGGCGACGAAAACGGCAACTTCGATCCCGACCGGAATGTGACCCGTGTTGAGATGGCGGTTGTCATGGCCCTGCTGCTGAACCTGGACTACCAGTACTATGAGGCCACCTGTCCCTTTACCGACGTGCCCACCTGGGCCCGGGGCTACGTGGGCGCGTGCTACGCCAACGGCGTCACCTCCGGCTACAGCGCCAACACCTATGGCTCCAACGACGGGATCACCCCCGTCCAGGC
>CAJTEA010000095.1 GCA_910575265.1 Oscillospiraceae bacterium | reverse complement strand
TAAACGAGAATTTAGAGCAGCAAGCCCAAGCTTTCTTTCAAGCATTATTTATTGATAACGCTGACTCTGAATGGGCAATAGGGACTATCAGCGATCTCGGCACAGTTGTTGGAGGAAGTACACCTTCAAAATCCAAACCGGAATATTACACCGAAACTGGTATTGCATGGATAACACCGAAAGACCTGTCAATCAACAAGTCAAAGTTCATATCACATGGCGAAAATGACATTACAAAACTCGGCTTGAAGAATAGTAGTGCCACCCTTATGCCGGAAGGAACGGTTTTGTTCTCGTCCCGTGCGCCTATCGGCTACATTGCTATTGCTGCTGGTGAGGTGACAACCAATCAAGGCTTTAAGTCGATTGTCCCAAAGCCAGAAATTGGAACAGCTTTCGTGTATTACTTCTTGAAACACAATCTTCCGATTATCGAGGGTATGGCTTCTGGCTCAACTTTCAAAGAAGTTTCCGGTAGCACCATGAAAAGTGTTCCTGCCGTCATTCCTGACGCCGAAACGCTTACAAGATTTAACGATTTCTGCGCTCCTATCTTTGCCCAACAAAAAATATTAGAGGAACAGAATCAATCTTTGTCTGCTTTGAGAGATAATTTGCTGCCCAAACTCATGTCCGGCGAGATCGACGTATCAAGCATCCAGCTCTAAGCCGCTAAATTCTCGTTTA
>CAJTEA010000094.1 GCA_910575265.1 Oscillospiraceae bacterium | reverse complement strand
TGCTGGAACAATCACTGCCGAGATTGCAAAAGCTCATGCCGAAAGTGAATTTGAGAAGTATCGGATCATTCAGGACAGATTATATGAGAGCGACTACGACCGCTTTCTTGCCATGGAACAAGGTGCGGCCTCCGATGAGGATGGGCAATCCGGTCAAGGGATGACGCTGCTTTGAAATACGAAAAATCGATTTTGTCCACTTACTCCATGATAAGTTGACAGACTACACCAAGGGAGTAGTCTGTCAACTTTTATGTATAGTCACATAAACCCTTTGTGCCGCAGTGATTTCACTGCGGTCAGCTTGTCGAAAAGCGGCCTGATCTGGAAGGAACCAGGCAGGCCGCAAAATTTGAAGAAAGATATATTTGAAAAAGTTGGAAAGCAGGAGCGGGGAATGTCGCCTTGTTTTCCATCTGGCCAGCTTTTTGAGGTTCATGGCAGCAAATTTAAGCCTCACCCAGTTGGAAACTGGAATCAGACCACGGTAGTGTGTATAATGCATGGCGTGCTTTTCTTTCGCATCCGCAAAAACCCGTTCAATGGTTTCTTTGCGTTTGGCGTAAAGGTCCTTGTATTCCGGGGTGTATCTGGCGTCATCGGCCAGCACCTCGTAGTCCTTCCAGATATGGCGCTGAACAGTCTTCACGCAGTTTTTCGAGCGGGTGCATAAATGCCGGGTGGGACATTGGGCACAGATTTTTGGGTCACTGCGGTACTCTCGGTATCCATCCCGGTTGGTGGTACGGTAGGACAGAATCTGGTATTCC
>CAJTEA010000093.1 GCA_910575265.1 Oscillospiraceae bacterium | reverse complement strand
GAATTGCCACCAGATATGACAAGTTAGATGCTTCTTTTCTTGCCTTCGTTTACTTGGCTTCTATTGCTATTTTGTTGATTTAGCCTACTCCTCGCTATTTTTCAAACAAGGCCTAGTGGAGTGTTAATAATCTGCCTTTTAGGAACTTTTCTAATTGGGACTTTTGCCCAAAGCCGGAAAGGTGCCAAGTTAAGTGAAGGTTTTCTGCTTCTGTTTTTAGCTTTTGCATGGGGGATAGCAGGTTTTGTACTGCATCCGCTTTCGTCAATTGGCAAAGGATTATTTTGGACACTTATCCTCCTCATAGCGTTTGGTGGGGCTGTCTATAATCTTTTGCAATATCGTAAAAAATAAATATTTCCAATATCCAGTTTATCGGGGAGTTGAAAATCCCTGACGAAAGGAAGGGCGCACTTCTATACATGGTCTGCGACCATGTATCGTGCGCTCTGCGAGGCTACGGCCCGGACTTCCGAAAGTCCGGGCCGTTTGCGTCGCTCCGCTCCGTACAAGGGGCTGCGCCCCTTGCGCCGCTTCGCGGCTATCCCTGCGCCCTCGCCGGAAAGGTACACCCGCTTCGCGTCTGCACCTTTCCAGCGAGGCCAAAACCGAATACTGTCACCCTTGACCGTTTACCTAGGTAGTGTTCACATAAGTGGGATTGTGATATAATCAAAGAATGGAAATAAAGAAAGAGCAATACGAGCAAATCAAAGAGAGCTTTCCCAAACAGCGGAAACCAGCCAAAATCAGCAACCTGGACGTATTGAATG
>CAJTEA010000092.1 GCA_910575265.1 Oscillospiraceae bacterium | reverse complement strand
GAACTGAATACGGCTTTTCAGCCGGTACATAGACAACCACACAAGAACCCCAGCGAGAGGAAAACTCCCGCTGGGTTGGTGCGTCTATGTACCGGCTTCTTTTTTGCCCCTGACAACTGAATGACCGTCCGAGAGTGATAATTGCGCCAAGACCTCCTAACCCAGGGAGTAAGCGAGACAACGCCGCCGAGAAGGGGCGGAACAATCCCGGATAGAACGGCAATTTATCCAACGCTCCATAGAAAAGAAGCCACCGAATGGACAGCCCGCCACCCTGTCTTGTGGGGTAGCGAGCACAGCTTTTGTGTTGCCGGGGGCACCCCAAAAGCGGGCGGCGCTCTGCGCCGAGAGGGGTTCCACCCCTATCACCCCGGCAGAAAGGAGCGAATCAAAATGACCGACAGAAAGAGAACGACAGCCATCCAGGTGCGGGTGACCGAGCAGGAAAAGCGGAAGCTGGAGCGTCAGGCCAAGCGGTGCGGCCTGTCCCTGTCCGGGTATCTCCGGCGGGTGGAAACTGGGAAGCCTGCGGCGGTGTTCCCCAGCCAGCGGTTTCATGCCCTCTACCAGCGGGTCAATTTCCTGCGGGATAACCTCGCAACTCAGTCTATGGAGCGAACAGCGGCCCAACTGGACGAACTGGCTGGGCAAATCCTGACGGCCTACACCAGCGAGGGAACGGACAATGGCGGTAACTAAAATTTGGCCTGTCAAGGACAGTCTGGCCCGTGTGGTGGACTATGCCCAAAACCCGGATAAGACCATTTACTCGGATTTGCAAAATGTTCTCCATTACGCCGCCAACG
>CAJTEA010000091.1 GCA_910575265.1 Oscillospiraceae bacterium | reverse complement strand
TGCCGTAAGGCAGACTTTTTCAAATAAATGTAGTAAAATAGGACAGGGGTGAGAAAGATGTTGGAGCGAGGAAAAAATGAGCGAGGGGTTATAGAAATAGTAGACACAGAAAGCCTGGTACCACGAGAGCATCTATTGCGGCAGGTGGAAGAGGCATTGGATTTCAAGAAACTGTACGAAATCGTGGAGCCGCTGTACAGCGAGGACGAAGGACGGCGGAGCGTCGACCCAGTGGTGCTGTTCAAAATCGTACTGCTCCAGCATCTGGACGGGAATACGTCTTTGCGGGGGACCCTGCGCAGGGCCCAGACAGATATAGCGTACCGGTGGTTTCTGGGATACACATTGAGCGAGGAACTTCCGCATTTTTCAACGGTAAGCTATAACTTCCGGCATCGGTATACCCCAGAAACAATTGAGGCGATCTTTCGGTGGGTGTTAGACGAGGCGGGAACAGCGGGAGCATTGACCCCGGCGGCGGTATTTATAGATGGGACGCACATCAAAGCCAGCGCAAATCTAAACAAGAAAATGAAGCAGGAAGTACCGGCAGCAGCAAAACGATACCAGGAAGAACTGCTGGCGGAGATCAACGCGAACCGGGAGGCCCATGGAAAAAAGCCTCTAAATGATGAGGACGAACCACCCAAAGCTGGAGGGAAGAAACGGGACAACACCTCAAAAAAGAAGCAGGCCCGGAGGAAGAAAGAGGCAAAAAAGCAAAAAACAGCAACGGTGTCCACCACAGATCCGGAGTGCGGAATGTTCCACAAAGGGGAACACAAGCGGTGCTTCGCCTATGAGGTCCATACCGCCTGTGACAAGAACGGCTACGTGTTGGAAGCGGTGGTTACCCCCGGAAATGTCCATGACAGCGTGGCATTTGATGATGTGTACGACAAATTGATTCAATCGTTTCCTGAAGTGGAGACGGT
>CAJTEA010000090.1 GCA_910575265.1 Oscillospiraceae bacterium | reverse complement strand
CCCTGTCTTTGGGGGCGGAAGCACTGCTTTCACTCGTTCCCATTGTCCTTTTGTCAATTCATATCTCTTCATTCCTCTATTTTCGCACTTACCATCGATTTGTGCAATATTTATTTTTCAAACAAGCCCTAGCCGCTTTGGGCGCAATACGCTGGATATGCTGCGTTCGCTGCGGGATCTGCGTGGCTTGGGTGTAGAAGTCTATTTTGAGCAGGAGGAGATGTGGCTGAACGAACAGCGAATACAAATCTTGCTGACCGCCTACTGTGCCTTGGCTCAGGCTGAGAGCGAGGACATGAGCCGAAATATCAAATGGAGAATCAAGAGAGGCTTTGAGAAGGGCACCTCGGGCTACGCTGAATTTGTGTGTTTTGGGTATAAGCGTGGAGATGATGGAAGGCTGATCATTGATGAACCTGACGCTGAAATTGTTCGAAAGATGTTCGAGATGAGGTCTATCGGAAGTAGTCTTGGAGCAATTTCAAAATGGCTGTATGAGAGTAAGGTTCCATCCCCAACAGGGAAACCCCTCTGGAGCCGGGAGACGATCAGCAAGCTGTTGAGAAACGAGAAATATGTGGGGGATGTTCTGCTCCAAAAAACCTTTATAGTGGATTTGTTTTCTGGGAAACAGGTCAAGAACCAGGGTGAGTTAGAGAGATTTTTGATACAGGAGCACCACCCGGCGATTGTAAGCAGGGAGCTGTTTGAAATAGTCAATCGGGCACGCAAAATAGATCCATAAAGGATTGATAAAAGTCAATAGCGGCAAACAACGAAGTGATTGTTTTTCCCTCTCCGGCATCAGCCTTTCTTCCTGAATCGTTGTGCCGCAAGGGATTCAAAGAAAAATCGGCCTTCCGTAAAATCTTGTGTAAGCGATATTCGACAAAGTCAAGTATAGAGCTGTGAAAACAGAATAGAATGATGGCTGAAGCCCTTCCTGACACATCATCCCGGCGGGCCAGGCGGTATG
>CAJTEA010000089.1 GCA_910575265.1 Oscillospiraceae bacterium | reverse complement strand
CTCATTCATTCCCTGCTGGACCAGTACGGCAAAGAGGCGGCGCTCCAGGCCATTGGCTTCTGCCAGCGCAGCAGACTCTACGGGACTACCTGGAGCACCAGGCCGCCCTCTCCTGTGAAACGCGGCCCACGCCAGCCATCCCCGCCATCCCGGTGGATGACCCCAAGTACCATGTGACCACACAGAAGCGGCCCCTCTCGGCCTATACGAAGGTGGGTGATCCCCGATGCTGACCCCCTTGGAACGGGTGAATAACCTGATAGCCGATCTGCGTTATGCCCAGGTGGACTTCGACGCCCTCTTTGCCGGGAAGAACAGCCTTACCCCGCTGGAATCCGTGGAGCTGTTCCTGGCCGAGCAGCAGAGGCTTCGCGTCCTCAAGCAAAACCTCCTGCGCAGAAAGCGGGCAAATCTCCCCGCCGAAAAGACGCTGGACTCCTTTGACTTCGGCTTCCAGCGCAGCGTTTCCAGGGAGCAGATGCTCCGCCTGTCCGATATGACCTGGGTAGAGCAGGCCTTTAATATCTGCTTCCTCGGCCCGCCCGGCGTGGGCAAGACCCACCTCGCTCTTTCCCTGGCCGTCCAGGGCCTTGACCTGGGATACTCCGTGGCCTTTGAAACCCTGGACAATCTCATGACCATCCTCAAGACCGCCGAGATCTCCAGTGCCAGCAAGCGCCGCCTCAAGTATCTCCACAAAGCCGCCCTTGTGGTGGTGGACGAGGTGGGCTTCATGCCCCTCTCGCCCGCCGAGGCCAACCTGTTCTTTGGTTTTATCTCCGCCATGAGCGAGAGAACTTCCCTCATTATTACCTCCAACAAGGGCTTTGACGAGTGGGCCGACTTCCTCGGCGACGCCACCATTACCACCGCTATCCTTGACCGCCTTATCCACCGCTGCGAGATCATTAACATGACCGGCTCCAGCTACAGGCTTGAGCACCACCAGTCCATTACGAACTAACTTTTTCCGCTGGTATACTTCCTGGCGAAACCTCGCCCCGGCACTGGTATACTTTCTGGCGAAATTTGGCCCTTTTTACTTGACTGCTTACAA
>CAJTEA010000088.1 GCA_910575265.1 Oscillospiraceae bacterium | reverse complement strand
CGCTGTATCCTTGAACGGGGGCTGGAAACGATAGGAGATTTCTACGCCTGCGACTTGGCCGGTTTTATCCTCAACTCGGTGGAGAAAAATGCGGCATCTATGATCTCCGTGCGGCTGTCTGATGGCCCCACCATCAACATATGACTCTGATTGACCGATTATGTGCATTGTCCTGACAAGTCAAGGCGAAAGGGAAGAAGGCCCGGTATTATTGAACCGCATCCCGCCAAGAGGACGGACTGCCACGTGGGTCGTTTATGAAAACTTAATACATTTTCCAAAACATGATAATCTGTGTATGTTTGAGCTATGACGGAGAAGAGAATCTTTAAGCTTTTTCGATTTCTAATCTTCAACGATCATTTTATGTTATGCGCACACCAAAAGCGAGACTTTTTGTGCTGTTTTAATAAATATCTATTCATTAAAATATTTATATTTAACAATAAAATTCCCGCAAATATGCGAATATCTTCCAAGGATTGGCCGATTCCGCGCAAAATAGTAGCTCAAGTATAATGCGGGTCTGCATACGTCTTTACAAGCGTCGCTCAGGGTGTTGCCGAATATACTCTGAGCGGATTGCCTTTTGACTTCCGATGCGGTTTGATTCCGCTTTGTTCCCACCCTAAGAGCCTGCCTAAAAACTTTGACAAAAACGCCCCCGGTAGATAACAGGGGAAAACCAACGGGAACTGTACGTTAATCCTTGGAATTGTTGACGCGCGAAGTGTACACTACCCGCACGGATCAACCATTAAAGCTTATCACTTTGCGCAATATTTATTTTTGAGACAGCCCCTGTCGGTCTGTGTAAGGGAGCGCAGCAGGATATCTATATGGGAGTAAAGGCCGCGTTTCATTGCGGGAGGGACGCAGGCCTTGCGGATGGGGAGGGCCAGGCGCCTCAGCTTTTTGGACATCAGCGCCGCCACATGCTGGGCGTGGAGCTGCTGCCGCGCGCCGAAGCCACCGTCCACCATGGGCTTGGAGAAGCGCGCGTCCGACTCCTTGATCCCCAGAATTTCCGCCGTCAGCCGCCGCTCCTGAAACACCGTCTGGGACGTGCTGTACACCG
>CAJTEA010000087.1 GCA_910575265.1 Oscillospiraceae bacterium | reverse complement strand
TATTACTTTAAAAAAACAATCTAGGAAAAAGATGTAGGAAGTGGTAAAATAGACAGCATGGAGTATATAGATTTACGAAAACTAAATAGCGGAGAACTCAAACAGATACGCCGGCAGGTCGTACGGCTCAAGGAATTGGGCAAAACGGGAAAGGAGATAGAGGAATTGACCGGAGTGCGGCAGAATCGCGCAAGCGAAATATGGACGGCGTATCGGCGGGAGGGCGAAAGTTCCCTGGAACCGAAGAAACGAGGGTTCCAGAAGGGGACACATCTGCTGCTGACACCGGAGGAGCAGGCGGAAATACGAGAAACGATTATCACACGCCGCCCAGAGGAATTTGGTATTCCTGGCAGTTTATGGACGCTGAAGAAAGTGTGCACATACGTCTGGAAAAGGTATCGGAAAAAGATATCGGACGGTAGTGTGTCGGATTATATGCGGCGCTGGGGCTTGACCTGCCAGCGTCCAATCAAGCGTGCCCGGAAACAGGATTCTTCCCGTATCTAAAGGTGGCGAGATGAGGAATATCCGGCCATCGTCCAGCGGGCCAAGACGGAAAATGCCGTGATTTACTGGGGAGACGAGACTGGAATCGACAACCGCTCGAACTGTGAGCGCGGTTTTGCGCCAAAAGGACAGCCTCCGATTCTGCCGGTGGAGACGAAAAGAGAGCGGCTGAATATGCTTTCCGCCTTGAGCCTGCAGGGGGACCTTCGCTACATGCTGTACGAGGATTCCATGAACCAGCAGCGCCTGATCCAATTTATGGACCGGCTGGTTCGAACCTCCAACCGAAAAGTTTTCCTGATTTTGGACAACTTAAAGGTACATCATGGGAAGAAAGTCGCAGCCTGGCTGGACAGGCATCGGGATAAAATTGAGCTGTTCTTTCTGCCGCCCTATGCCCCCGAGAGCAATCCAGACGAATATCTCAATCATGCGCTGAAACGCTCGGTCCATTCTGACAACTTGCCTCGGACCAAATCCGATATCCGCCATAAAACAGTTTCTTTCATGCGTACCTTACAACATTCTCCTGATAGGGTCTCCGCTTTCTTTCTGCACAACCAGATTTCCTATATTTTTATTCGGGAGTAATA
>CAJTEA010000086.1 GCA_910575265.1 Oscillospiraceae bacterium | reverse complement strand
TATCGTTACCATGTGATATTTTAACTGCATTTCCTCGCCCCCCTGCTCTAATTATACCATATTTCGAGCGATTTGGGGGCACTTTGTCAACAGCTCCACTTTGAGACGCATTTCAGAAAGGGGGGACTGCATGATATGGCATACAGCATATTGACCGTGGGATTGTCAGATAAATTGGTTGCGGCTCTGCAAACCTTAATCATTCAGTATGATTTGGATTTTACTACATCATTAACCACGCGGGAGGCAAACCGCTTATTGGAGCGTCAAGTATTCCATCTGCTGATTATTGGTCTGGACTATCTGCGGACAATCCAGCAAGCCGACTGGCTGACAGATATTCGGCACATCAGCTTTGTGCCGCTTATCGTCCTGTCCGACACCCCGGAGCAAGATATAAATAACATGGTGCAGCTTGGCGCTGATATGTGCATTTCAGGAAAGCCGCCTTTTGCCGCAATTGCCAATCACGCCTGTGCCCAGCTCCGGCGATATACGGAATATAATCATTACAATGACCCGGCACGTACAGAGACTTCTTCTTTTCAAATGGGTGATATATTTATAGACCCGGCTCGGCGCATTGTGAAAGTATGCAGAAGGTTGGTAAATCTCCGCCCACGGGAATTTTCGCTGCTCCTGTACTTCATGCGAAACCCCAACATTGTATTGAACTCTGAGCAAATATGTGAACACGCCTGGGGGATGGAGGGAAGCTATAATCAAGGTGTTTCCCATCCGGTCCGTTTACTCCGACAGGCTATCGAACCGGACCCGATCAACCCGGTCTATATCAAAACAGTCTATCGGGTTGGCTATTGCTTTACCGCGTATTGTGTCGAAACTTGCGATATGTGTTAGAGCGGTGTTAGCGCATTGTTAGAGTAGTGTTAGAAACGAGTGGTACATTGTCCTTATCACAGAAGAAAGGACGACCACCATGAAACGCTTTTCATTTTTCCACGTCAAGTACATATCGCTGGCAGAACAGGCCGCCGCCCCGGAACAAGGGGCGGCGGTCAGGCTGTCGAAAAAGTCTGCATGCCGTAAGGCAGACTTTTTCAAATAAATGTAGTAAAATAGGACAGGGGTGAGAAAGATGTTGGAGCGAGGAAAAAATGAGCGAGGGGTTATAGAAAT
>CAJTEA010000085.1 GCA_910575265.1 Oscillospiraceae bacterium | reverse complement strand
TCAAGCGTTTTCGCCGTATTTTTACCCGCTATGACAAGCTTGATGTTATCTTTTTGACTTTTGTCTATTTTGCACTTATTGTTGATGCCCTTATGTGAACACTACCTAAAGTAAGTTTATAGGATTTCAGCCTATTGATTAACAGCATTTTCTCTAATTGCTTGATGGAATAATATCTATATCCATTTTCAGAACTTATTTCTTCAGGATAAAGTAGTCCTATTTCTTCATAGTAGCGTAGTGTTTTTGGAGTTACCTCACAAATCCGTGAAAACTCTCCTATTGATAGCATTTAGCCTCTCACCTTCTTTTCTTGATATAAAGTATAAACCTTTCCGTAAGGGCAAAGTCAAAGCCATTTTTAATGTATATCCCTTACACAGCTCTACTGTACCATGCATTAAAATCTTTCACAAGGATGCAATTATATTGCCAAAGATGAAAATAAATACTACTAAACATAAAATTATATTTCGTTCTCATAATCTCACCTGAAATGTAGAATAATATAGGGTGATATGAGAATGTACCAATACGAGAAACAACTTGACTTCCACGCCCTGGGCCGGGAGATCAAACGCAAAAGAGAGGAAAAGGGCTGGACGCAGGAATACCTCGCTCAGTTGGTGGATCGTGTGCCACGCTCCATTATGTATATTGAGAACAGGGGCCAGCACCCAAGCCTCAACACCTTTTACCAGCTTGTCACTCTGCTGGATATTTCAGTGGATCAATTCTTTTTTCCAGACCCCAACACGGGCGAAAGCTCATGCAGGAAACAGATTGATATACTGCTCAACTCAATGAGTGAAAAAGAATTAACCGTAATAAAAGCCACGGCAGAGGGGCTAAAGCAGGCCCGGGAAACGGAGGATGCGTAAGAAAGCGTGACCTCCGTTTTTTGCGCCATGAAGAGGAATCGCACGAAACGGCAAGCAGGGCAGGTGTGGCCACACCTGCTATTTTTGCCGGGCCGCAGGCCCCGCAAAAATGCTTGTTGGGGGAGCTCCCCAAACCCGCTGGACTTCGGGACAAAGTGGAGCTGTTGACAAAGTGCCTGAAATAAAGAGACAAGGGAGATTTCAAGCAAGAAAAAAGATGCCTTTCGGCATCACACTGAGTATTTAATCATTCTTTTGAGGTTC
>CAJTEA010000084.1 GCA_910575265.1 Oscillospiraceae bacterium | reverse complement strand
TGACGCTGAGGCGCGAAAGCGTGGGGAGCAAACAGGATTAGATACCCTGGTAGTCCACGCTGTAAACGATGGATACTAGGTGTGGGGGGACTGACCCCTCCGTGCCGCAGTTAACACAATAAGTATCCCACCTGGGGAGTACGATCGCAAGGTTGAAACTCAAAGGAATTGACGGGGGCCCGCACAAGCGGTGGAGTATGTGGTTTAATTCGAAGCAACGCGAAGAACCTTACCAGGGCTTGACATCCCGGTGACCGCTGTAGAGATACAGTTTTCCTTTCGGGGACACCGGTGACAGGTGGTGCATGGTTGTCGTCAGCTCGTGTCGTGAGATGTTGGGTTAAGTCCCGCAACGAGCGCAACCCTTATTGTTAGTTGCTACGCAAGAGCACTCTAGCGAGACTGCCGTTGACAAAACGGAGGAAGGTGGGGACGACGTCAAATCATCATGCCCCTTATGTCCTGGGCCACACACGTACTACAAGGACAGATAGACAAAAGGAATAATATACAAACGACCCTATTCAGTCTGAACAAGTTTGTGAAACGTATCAGATTGAGTAGGGTCGTTTCATATTTCAGTGAACGACCCTACCCAATCTGAACAAATTGTTGTCAATTGTTTGGGTTGAGTAGGGTTGTTCTTTGCCTGTAACCCTTGTGTTTCAAGGACTCCAGGCTTTTTCAACTCCGGGTGTCATGTGTCACTGGACAATAGCAAACAGTTCAAAATCAGAGAGTAAAACGTGTGATTAGGGGGATTCGAGCCCTGCTGACATCCTCTTGCCCCTTTTATTGGTTGCTGCTCATGAACAACTCTTCTACCTGACATGGTGTTTGGTTTTTCAGTGTACGATGGGGCCGCTTCGTATTATAAAATTCAATGTAGGAGGCAAGACCACGCTTGAAGGCTGCTTCCGATGTGTAATCCTTTCGATATAGATCTTCCTTTTTAAGTGTGGCAAAGAAAGATTCGGCAACTGCATTATCATGAGGCTTCCCTGAATTGGAGAAAGACTGTTCTACGGATCGCTCGTGAAGTAGTTGTCTAAAACGATGAGAGGTATATTGGGCCCCTCGGTCACTGTGAAAGATGAGGCCAGCGTTTGGGCTGCGTTGCTCCCATGCGGTCTTAAATGTAGAGGTGATCAGCTGGGTGGGCCTTCCGTAAAATCTTGTGTAAGCGATATTCGACAAAGTCAAGTATAGAGCTGTGAAAACAGAATAGAATGATGGCTGAAGCCCTTCCTGACACATCATCCCGGCGGGCCAGGCGGTATG
>CAJTEA010000083.1 GCA_910575265.1 Oscillospiraceae bacterium | reverse complement strand
GAGACCCCATAAAAATCCGTGTAAACGACAAACTCTGACAGAATAAAAAGGATCGACTCAGTCAAGAATGGAAATAACAACCAATTCAAGAAGGAGTCGAAGAAAATGAACGCAGCACCGCAGGAATTACTGAAAGAGTATGTCAAAAGTCAGCATTTCACCAGCACCACGGAGATCATGACGGCAATGAAGGAGATGTTCCGGGACGTGGTTCAGACAGCCATGGAGGTAGAGCTGGACGAGGAACTGGGGCGGGAGCGCTGCCAGCGAGCGGAGGCGTTGGAAACGGCGCCCAACTACCGCAATGGGTACTCCCGGAAGACGGTGAAGACACAGCTGGGGGAGATAGAGATCAAGGTTCCCCGGGACCGGAACGGCAGCTTTGAGCCAAAGATTATCGGCAAGTACAGCCGGAACGCGGACGGGATGGAGGAGAAGGTCATCGGCCTCTACGCCAGCGGGATGAGCCAGCAGGACATCGCCGAACAAATCAAGGAACTGTACGGCGTGGAGATATCCCCGGAACTGGTGACGAAGATCACGGAGAAGATCATGCCGGAGGTAACGGCGTGGCAAAACCGGCCGCTGGAAGCGGTCTATCCCTTCGTCTTTATGGACGCCATCCACTACAAGGTGAAAGAGGATCGCCGCTATGTGACCAAGGCGGCATACGTGGTCCTGGGCATCACCATGGACGGCAGAAAAGACATCCTTGGTGTGTGGATCGGGGAGCATGAAAGCAGCAAATTTTGGCTTTCTGTGCTGAATGACCTCAAATCCAGAGGAGTTTTGGACGTATATCTGTTCTGTACCGACGGTCTGTGCGGCATGATGCAGGCCATCCAGGCGGTGTATCCCCAGAGCCGTTTGCAGCGCTGCATCGTCCATCAGATCCGTTCTTCCACCCGCTTCGTCAGCTGGAAGGACATCAAAAAAGTGGTGGCCGATCTGAAGAAAATTTACACCGCTGTGACCCTGGAGGAGGCAGAGGACGCCCTGCTCCAGTTTGGAGAAGCGTGGCGGAAGCAGTATCCCTCCTGTGTGAAAAGCTGGGAGGAAAACTGGGAAGTTTTGAGCACCTTCTATGAATACCCGCCGGAGATCCGGAAAATCATATACACGACCAACATTATTGAAGGCCTGAACCGCCAGTTCCGGCAGATCACGAAAAACAAGCCCAGCTTCACCAGCGACGATTCCCTGCGCCGGATGCTCTATCTGGCTGCTCAGCGCATCACGAAGCGCTGGCGGACCAGGTGCTCGAACTGGGACCTGGTCCTCAGCCAGCTCCAGCTCATGTTTGCGGACCGGGCTGTTGGCTGAGCCCTCCCTTTAGAATATCCCGGCGGGCCGGACGGCATTCACGCCTCCGGCGCACATACCGCCTGGCCCGCCGGGATGATGTGTCAGGAAGGGCTTCAGCCATCATTCTATTCTGTTTTCACAGCTCTATACTTGACTTTGTCGAATATCGCTTACACAAGATTTTACGGAAGGCC
>CAJTEA010000082.1 GCA_910575265.1 Oscillospiraceae bacterium | reverse complement strand
CATTCAATACGTCCAGGTTGCTGATTTTGGCTGGTTTCCGCTGTTTGGGAAAGCTCTCTTTGATTTGCTCGTATTGCTCTTTCTTTATTTCCATTCTTTGATTATATCACAATCCCACTTATGTGAACACTACCTAGCATCCATCGACCGAAACAACGCCATTGGTAAACGGGACTATGCAATGTTGCTGCTTGCCGTTATATTGGGAATGCGGGTTGGGGACATCTGTGCGCTGAAATTCAAAAATCTTGACTGGCATCAAAAACTGATTATCTATACCCAACAAAAAACCAAGAAGGTCAACACTCTGCCTTTGCTGCCTGTGGTTGGGGATGCGATCATAGACTATTTAAAAAATGGACGGTTGGAATCTGAATGTGACAGTGTGTTTATCCGCCATGTTCATCCATATGGCGAATTTCAGTCCAGTGCAGCTTTATCTTCGAATCTTAAACGATATATAAGCCAAGCTGGATTGACCAGGAAGAAGCGCAAGCTCGCTCATTCCCTGCGCCATACGCTGGCAAGCAGTCTTCTGCGCGAAGGGACTCCGCTTATGACAATTTCAAACGTCCTGGGACACCACAATCCGCAGACAACAGCTGGATACCTCAAAGTAGATATTGCTGCATTGAGGAAATGTACATTGTCTTACGGAGGGAAGGAGGCATGATTACTGTTCTTTCCCCTTCGGCACAGGAACTGCTGACGGCATTTATGGCAGAGAAACGGGCTCTTGGCTTTAGTTATAGAACAGAAGAAGGCGCAATACGACGTTTTTTAAGTGATTTTGTGGAACCGAGCGATGGGAAACTTGAATTCACGAAAGAATATGTTCTCAGCCACATAGGGAACAAATTGAACCAGCAAAGCCGAACCGTGCATTGGGAAGCTGGCGCCATTAATGGATTTCTTGATTTTGTGAGCCGCAGAGGATTTGTGGTATATAGGATTCCGCCCAAATTACTTCCAAAAGAGACGCGAAATTTCAGAGCCTATATTTTTACAGATGATGAGATTAAACGAATGTTGTTCTCGGCAGATCATGTGCCATTTACAGAACAAAATCCTGTTCGGCATTACCAGATCCCGGTTATGTTCCGAATTTTATTCAACTGTGGACTGCGTACTTCTGAATTGCTTAACCTGCGTATGTGTGATGTAGACTTGGCTCAAAATGTATTTACCATTTTAGATACCAAGTTTCACAAAAATAGGTTGGTGTCATTTTCTGATGCGGTTGCTGAATCCTTGACTCAATATCTGGAAGTGTTTCCACCGAAACCTGCGGATTCATTGATTTTCCCCAGTTTCCATCCTCGTGGGAATGGAGAAAGATATAGTGCCTCCTGGCTGCACACGCAGTTTCGCCAGCTTCTCAGGATGTCTAGCATTCCCTATGGCGGTCCGGGGAAAGGACCGAGACCCCACGATATCCGGCACCCTTATGTCAAGTACAAGGCAAAAAATTTTTTAAATTTTTTTGCAGTTCCTGAACCAATAGTTAATTGCAATTATAATCCGATACTGGTATGTTA
>CAJTEA010000081.1 GCA_910575265.1 Oscillospiraceae bacterium | reverse complement strand
GGTGCTGCGTTCATTTTCTTCGACTCCTTCTTGAATTGGTTGTTATTTCCATTCTTGACTGAGTCGATCCTTTTTATTCTGTCAGAGTTTGTCGTTTACACGGATTTTTATGGGGTCTCGAAAAATCGATTTTGCCGCCTTAGTCCACGCACCGGAGCAAAGGGAACTTTGCTCCGGTGCTTTTTACTGCCGCTTCTTCTTTGGCTAAGTACAGGTCTTGAAATTCCTCAAAGGATTGATGGGTCGTCCGCTTCTCCATAATCTTCTGTGCCCGCTGAAACAGGTCCTCGTCGACGATCTGAAGGTCCGGTATCAGGTCCGACTTACAGTCCCCGTTGCAAATCACGCTGGTATAAATTTAATTCTTGATAATGCGGTTGATTGAGGTCGTGGGAATGTTGCTCCCCTTCTGGCCACGAATGCCCAACTCCACCAAATACTTGCACAGCCGATACGCTCCGTACCCCTCGAATACATACTTCTGGAAAATCAGCTTGACGATTTCTGCTTCGGCTTCATCAACCGCCAAATCATACACGGAGCGATTTTTCTTATTGATACGCCCCTGTTGCTCCAAACGGTAGCCGTAGGGGACTCCTCCGCCGGTATAGTGCCCCTCCTGGGTCGCTGCTCCATACGGGTTTTGACGCACATGGAGGTCTTTATACTTTCGCCAGAGGCTTGCCAGTACCGTATGTAGTTCAACAGCTTGTCCACATGGGTATCAAACCGCCGCTGGCCCTCCATGGCGCTCCAGACCTCAATACCATTCTTTAAAAACCACTCCACGACAAAGGGCGTCTCGTTGTCCCGGCGGCCCAAGCGGTCGAACATAAATACCAGCAAAATATCAAACTTTCCCGCCAGGGCGTCCCGCTGGATTTCCTGGATAGCGTCACGGTCTTTCGCGGATACCTTGAATCCGGAAATGCCCTTTTCGGAAAACTCCTTGACGATCTCCCATCCGGACTGCCGCTGACTGTATTCCCGGCAATACCGCTTTTGCATGGGTATGTCGTCCTTTTCCACCTGGCCCAAAGTAGAGACACGATAGAGACAATAAACCCGCTTCTGGTTTCCTGTTGCTTCATTATGTTCAGACATATATACTCCTCTAAATTGTGTGTTCGGATGGTGTATATATGACCTCCTATTCAATTTTCAAGGTACACTTCTACACCACTATTATCTCATATTTCCGCAAAACACGCAAATAATCACACTTTCTTGAAGGGGAACTGCGCCGACAGCATCAGCGATTTCATCTCACTGATACGCCGGGGATTTCGCTGACCGCTATAGCGCACTGCGACCTTGCCGCCGTCAACAACATATTTCTGCTCCTGACCTTGTTTTTCCTTCCTCGCCGAAGAAAGTTCTTTAGCGACATTTTTAGATGCTGGCAATTATAAAAACAGGCAGCTGCCCCAAGTGATGGGACAGCTGCCTGTTTGGCGCATTTAGACATTGTTTAGGGTAAAGCGGTAGCCACCCCGGCGAACAGTTTGAATGTAGGTGGGACTTTCCGAATTAGGGCTTGTTTGAAAAATAAATATTGCACAAATCGATGGTAAGTGCGAAAATAGAGGAATGAAGAGATATGAATTGACAAAAGGACAATGGGAACGAGTGAAAGCAGTGCTTCCGCCCCCAAAGACAGGG
>CAJTEA010000080.1 GCA_910575265.1 Oscillospiraceae bacterium | reverse complement strand
GGTACCAAATCCTCTATCGTTACCATGTGATATTTTAACTGCATTTCCTCGCCCCCCTGCTCTAATTATACCATATTTCGAGCGATTTGGGGGCACTTTGTCAACAGCTCCATTTTGTCTCGAAGTGAAAGCGGACTATAACCGAAGTTACAGCCCGCTTTTTTGACGGAGAAAAAATGTAGTGAGTAAATCTTGGAGCGATGGCCCCTCCTCTGAAAATTCCAGCTTGATGACCATATCACCATAACGAAAACAATATGGATTTTTGAACTGTTCCAGCATACGGAGGGCCCGTGTCTCTTTTGGGAGCGTAGGATCGAAAGTAAAGCCGCTTGCGTCCGCAAGCGTTTCTTTGTCTACTGCGCCAATATCAACACTTTTCATTTGTTCCAGCATTTGTGTATTCAATTTCACGGTAAAACCTCCTCTCAAATCAATAAACCGCCTCCCGTCTGTCCTGTGGGGAAACGCAAGAGGATGGCACTGAAACAGTGTCGCCCTCTTGTCTTGCTCCACATCGGGACACAATGTCTCGAAGTCAGTAGGGGCTTTTCTGGTAGTGGGCCTCGGCCTCCTCCAGAGAAACGAAGTCAAACAGCTCATGGAGCTCGGCCATGATACGGCGGATGTCATCACCGGCAAAGCCACAGTTTTCCATCGCCATAATCATATAGCCCCGGCAGGAACCGTTACTCCACGGCTCAGATAACAGGGCCGCCAATGCTGCTGGATCATAGTTCATAGACTGTACCTCGCTTTCCTAAAATTACGGGATCGCCGCCCACATTTTCTTGACCTGTCCAAAGACAACGATACTCGGGACGGCGATCCCACACGGATGAGAGGGCGGCCCGGAGGGACAGGCGGCCAGCATGTCCTGCGGCGGATCGTGGCCCTGGGCTGGCCCGGCCCATTTGCGGCGTTGGTGTTGTTCGCTCGTTTCCCAATGGAGAAAGTCACAGCGCACCCGCCGCCTGGCTCCCCGCACTAAGCCCGGGGCCGCTCCTGTTCATCTGTGCTGAGAAGAAAACCTCCTCTCATAAACCGAGACATTTTTTCATCATTTCCAAGTGGGGAAAAAGAAAAAAATTAAAAAGTTTTTTTCATGCGCTCAAGCCCCCGTTTGATGGACTGGCGGACAGACTCCTCATGTACGCCCTCAGCCTCGGCAATTTCCTTGATGCTTTTTCCAAGAATGATGTGGGCATCGATCCTCCGGCCCTGGACTTCGGGCAGGGAGTTGAGGGCGTTCCACAGACGGCAGAACATTTCCATACGCTCCAGCAGTTCCTGCGGGGTGGGCTCATGCAGGCAGGCGGAATATTCGATCCCGTCATCGCAGTCCAGAGAATACTGCGCCTTGTGCCGGGAGAGCCGCCGCTGGTAGGCCATCTCATACCGGGCATCGTCCAGAAAGACAGCCGCCACCTCGTCGGAAACCTCGATAAACTGATCCTGTGTGTGCCAATAATAAAAATCTTTCAGATTGATTGTAGTCATAATAAACCTCCGTTTCGGTGTTTGGGTGAACGAGTGACCGAAACGGGGCTGGTGGGGAGCGGCATCCCGGGGAGCCGCCCCGAACCTCGGGACACTTTGGAGCTGTTGACAAAGTGCCCCCAAATCGCTCGAAATATGGTATAATTAGAGCAGGGGGGCGAGGAAATGCAGTTAAAATATCACATGGTAACGATAGAGGATTTGGTA
>CAJTEA010000079.1 GCA_910575265.1 Oscillospiraceae bacterium | reverse complement strand
TTTTCAGGTACCAAATCCTCTATCGTTACCATGTGATATTTTAACTGCATTTCCTCGCCCCCCTGCTCTAATTATACCATATTTCGAGCGATTTGGGGGCACTTTGTCAACAGCTCCAAAGTGTCCCGAGGTGGCGAAAACCGTTTATGGAGAGGAGGGATATTTACGGCAACCACCAGACTAATTACCCACCATATCAGCAAGGGGGAAACCATTGGGCAGTCTCTGAAAGACCGTCTGGACTATGGGAAGAACCCGGAGAAAAC
This sequence comes from Oscillospiraceae bacterium, assembly GCA_910575265.1. GTDB lineage: Bacteria > Bacillota > Clostridia > Oscillospirales > Oscillospiraceae > Lawsonibacter. The sequence continues at coordinate 1,483 of CAJTEA010000079.1, read as the reverse complement.
CCAGGGCGGCGAGTTTATTTCCGCCTATGAGTGCGACCACCAAACCGCCGATGCAGAGTTCCTGCTCTCCAAGGCAAAGTATAAGGCTGTCACGGGCCGGGAACAAAAGCGGGAGGCGGATGTGCTCTGCTATCAGATCCGCCAGTCCTTTGCCCCCGGGGAGATTACCCCGGAGGAGGCAAACCGGGTAGGCTATGAAACAGCCATGCGCTGGACAAAGGGCAAACACGCCTTTTTCGTTGCCACTCACACGGATAAAAAACATATCCATAACCACATTTATTACAATCCGATCTCGCTGGACTATACTCGGAAATTCCGGGACTTCTGGAGGTCGGCGGGGGCTCTGCGGCGGCTCTCTGACCGGGTATGTCTGGAAAATGACCTGTCCGTGATCCAGCATCCAAAGCTCCATAGCAAGGGCCGTTTCCTGCATTACGGCCAGTGGATCGGGGGGCGGCCCCCGTCCGCACAGCAGAGGGTACGGCAGGCCATCGTTGCGGCTCTGGAGCAAAAGCCCGCCGACTTTGCGGCGTTCCTCTGGCTTATGGAAGAGTCCGGCTTTGCGGTAAAGCATGGGCGGGGCGGCGTGATTTCCTTTCTTGCTCCCGGCCAGGATAAGCCCACCCGCCTGCGTTCCTCTACCCTCGGGGACGGTTTTGATCCCGGAGACATCCGGGCGGTGATTGCCGGGGAGCGGCCCATCCCGGTACTGGCAGACGAGGCCCCGGCTCCGGCCCGGCGTGTCAATCTGATCATAGATATTCAACAGCGCATGGCCCAGGGCAAGGGCCCGGCCTATGAACGGTGGGCCAAGGTTTACAACCTCAAACAGATGGCCGCCGCCCTCCAGTATCTGCGGGAGCATGACCTTATGGACTATGAAACGATGGCGGCCAGCACCGAGGCGGCGGTGGAGCGTTTTCATGCTCTCTCCGGGGAACTGCGGGAAACGGAGGCGGCCCTCGAAAAGACAGCCAGGCTTATGGCGGCAACAGTGGAATATGCCAAGACCCGACCCGTTTTCGATGGCTACAAGGCGGCCCGGTACAGTAAAAAATATCTGGCCCAGCATGAGGCGGAGCTTTCCGACTACCGGGCGGCAAAGGCGGCGCTCAATGAGCTTTTGGCCGAGGAGAAACTTCCCAAAATGGCGGATATGAAAAAGGCCCGCCAGGAGCTGGCGGGAAAGAAAAAAGCCCTCTATGCCGAGTACCGCAAGGCCCAGGCGGATATGCGGCAGGCCGTGGCGGTCAAAGCAAATATTGATCATCTGCTCGGCCATACGGACGGGCGGGAAAATAAGGCCCAGGAGCGATAGCGACAGGCCGCAGACAACAGGCGCATAGCGCCGGGACTTTGGGACACTTTGGAGCTGTTGACAAAGTGCCCCCAAATCGCTCGAAATATGGTATAATTAGAGCAGGGGGGCGAGGAAATGCAGTTAAAATATCACATGGTAACGATAGAGGATTTGGTACCT
>CAJTEA010000078.1 GCA_910575265.1 Oscillospiraceae bacterium | reverse complement strand
ATGGCGATGTACCGCACGTTCAGCCGGACAAAATCTTCTTCCAGAAGCTGCCCCACCACAAGACGGTTGCGCCCCAACCTGGAGTGGTCTTTCACAACGAGGTTTGCCACAAGCCCCTGTTCGGCCAGTTCCATGATCTCCATGAAGGCCGGTCTTGTGAACGAAACGCCTGAGTAGCCGTCATCAAAGAAAAATCTTGGGTTTGGCAGGTGGTTGTCACTGGCGTACTTTTCCAAAATAGCCCTTTGATTCTGGATGCTCCCTGAGATACCCTCTTTCTCATCGTCACGGGACAATCTGGCGTATAATGCTGTAATTCTCTGATTATTTGGCTGCTTTTTCTTCAAAGTATGCTCCTTTCCGCAGCCGGATGTGATGTGAATTGCAGGGTATCATTATCATACCACATCCGGCGCAAGACTTCAACACTTTACAGTGTGATATTTTGATTGAGAATGCGTTTTACTTTCCCCTCCGCTGTTTCAGCGCCCTTGCTGAAATGGGCGTTGACGGTGTAGACGGTGCCGCCAATCTCCCGCTCAAAACTGATGGGGTGGGGGTATTGATGCTCTCGGAACCATGCAAGGCGCTGTTCCTGGCTCAAAGTGGCGAGATAGGCAGTTTCCTGTTCCACATTGGCCCATACTTCTTCAACAATTTCCACTGTTTTTCTGTCAATTCGATTTGAAATACGCTCATCTGGCAACGCTCCTTTCCCTGTGCTTATCCTGAGTACGGCCCATGCGCTGGGCCTGCATTTCCTGTTCCAATTTCAAATTCTCTTTCAGCCTATCGTTCCGGGAGAGTACGCCTTCGGCAGTTTTGATATCCTGTCGGCAAACGGCCATCGCCGCCGTCAGCCGGTCGCGCTGGGCCTTGATTTGGGCGATCTCCGCCCCATCATCACAGCGGCGCAGGCGGTTATAGCATTTCTGACGGGCGGTTTCTAACTCTTTTATTTCGGCCTGTTTTCCGCCGATAAAGTCTGCAACATCCTCCACGGTGTCCAGCTTTTCCTGACAAATCAACTGCGCCTGACGGCTGATGGCGTCCAGGCGGCGGTACTCCTCCCGCAGCTCCGGGGAAAGCGGACGGTGGCTGCTCCCTTTCGGCAGGATGCCCAGGCAGTAACAGTAGTGCAGATACAGACCCCGAAAACCGCCGATTTTCTTCACTGTGCTGAAAGAGCCTTTTACTCGTAAGCGCCTGGGTCGTGGCCGCTGGACAGGGATAGGTTTATACCGCTGATAGCCCAGGTCATAGGCATACCGCTGGCGGTTTTCCTCGATGCGCTCCCGGAGGGCCGGGAGGTCGTATTCCTCCCCCAGCCGGTACAGCCGCACCGCCTTTTTGCTCCCGATCCGCCGCAGGGTGGCGTATTTGTGGGCGGGATTGGCGTCCAGTTCGTAGCCTTGTTCCCAGAGGGCTTTCCGCAGATCGTCCCCGTCCACGCTGACCTTGAGGGCGGCGTCCAAGGCGTTCCGCATGAGGTTGTACTTGGTGGGTTCGCCCCTCTTTTCAGCAAAGTAAATGCTCCGGGGCGTTTTTCCTTTCGGATTTTTGATGGTGGAAAGCTGGTATTCCCTGCATAAATCGTCCGACAACTGGCGAAACTGATAGTAGGCCCGCTTGCCGCAGTTGAATTTTCTGCCGTTCCACAGGCCCACGGAATTGACGACGAAATGATTGTGGTAGGTTCCAGTGTTAAAGTGGGTGGCGACCAATACCTGGTACTCGTCGCCCCACATCCGTTTTGCCAGTTCTACTCCAAGCCGGTGGCACAGCTCCGGGGTGACTTCGCCGGGTTTGAAGCTCTGATAGGCATGATAGGCCACGTTACCGCCCGTCTTGCCAAACCGCTCCTTGACCGCCTGCATTTCCTGAAAAGCGGTGTCCCGGTTGCAGTTCACGCCGGTGACGAACATAGCCCGTTCCTCACCCTCAACGGTCTTTTCCTCGTTGGCGGCGTAATGGAGAAC
>CAJTEA010000077.1 GCA_910575265.1 Oscillospiraceae bacterium | reverse complement strand
CCCCGCCCGGTCTTGAACACGTCCGTTCCAAACACGCACGGAGGGATGGGAGATACCGCCCGCTTCTACGGGACAATGTGACTTCTTACATCCTTCCCGGAAGGAGGTCATCATGGCGAATTACGCAATCATGCGGATAGAGAAACGAAAGCTGCCCTCGGTGGGCCGTATCAACAGGCACCACGAACGGCAGAAAGAGGAATACAAGAGCAACCCCGACATCGACCGGGAGCGCACCGGCCTAAATTACCACATCGTCCAGCCCCCAGGCCCCTACCGGGAAGCGGCGCTGGCCCGTATCGAACAGGCCGGGGCACGGCGGCGCAAGGACAGCGTGGTGCTTCAGGACTGCTTTGTGGGCGGCACCCCTGACTGGCTGAAGGAAAAGAGCCAGGAGGAACAGCGGGCGTATTTCAGCCACGCCTACCAATTCTTTGAGGACAATTTTGGAAAAGAGAATATCATCTCCGCCGTGGTGCATATGGACGAGGCTACTCCCCATATGCGCCTTTGCTTTGTCCCCATCACCCCCAAGGGCCGCTTGTCCTCCAAGGACGTGATCGGCGGGCCGCAGGGTCTTGTGAAATGGCAGGACAGGTTCTATGAGCATATGCGCCAGCGGTATCCAGACCTGTCCCGTGGCTTGCCCAAAAAGCTGACCCACCGCAAGCACGTCCCGCCCTATATGTTCAAGCTGACGGCGGAGCTATACAAGCATTATGACGAGATTTGTCAGGCCATCAACAGTATCGGCGTTCTGAACAGCGGCAGGAAAAAGGAGGAAGCTATCGCCCTTCTCGGCAGGTATGCCCCGGAAATGACCCAGCTAAAGGCCCAGGTCGCCAGCACGGACAAGCAGATCGCAGACCTGGAACGGGAGTTGGCCTATGTGACGGAGGGCAGGGCCACGGCATGGCGAGCCAACCAGGACTACAAACAGGAGTTGGAGGAAGCCAACTACAAGCTGTATCAACTGAACCGGGAGCAGAAAAAGCTGGAGGGCATTATCTCCCTAATTCCCCCAGAGTTGTTGGCCCAGTTGACGAAAACTGAGCGGGACGCCCGCAAAAATCAGGAAAGAGGGAAAAATAGATGAACATTCAAGAAATCAAGGTGTCGGAGTGCGCCGCCTTTCAGGACAACCCCTTTCAGGTCAGGGACGACGAGGGGATGGAGTTGCTTGTCCAGAGTATCAAGGAGTTTGGCGTCATGACGCCCGTTGTGGTGCGCCCGGTCAAGGAGGGCGGCTATGAGATCGTCAGCGGGCACCGCGGGATACACGCTTGCAGGAGGGCGGGGATTGAGAAAATCCCCGCCCTTGTCCATGATATGGAGCGTGACAGCGCCGTGATCTTCATGGTGGATTCCAACATCCAGCGGGAGGGCCTTTTACCCTCTGAAAAGGCGTTCGCCTACAAGATGAAAGTGGAAGCCCTGCGGCACCAGGGGAAAAGGTCTGTCCAACCTGGACAGAAGTCGTCAAGGGGCGCTGTGGCGGAGAACGCCGGGGAGAGCGAGACACAGGTGCAACGGTATATCCGCCTGACCAATCTGGAAAAGCCCCTCCTGTCCCTGGTGGACGAGGGCAGGATCGCTTTTACCCCCGCCGTGGAATTGTCCTATCTGAACCAGCGGGAACAGCTTGATTTGCTGGAAACCATCGAGAGCGAGGACTGTACCCCCTCTCTGTCCCAGGCCATCCGTATGCGGAAGCTGAGTGAAGCGGGCCAGCTTGATATGGACGGTATCTTCCACATCATGTCGGAGGTCAAGGGCAATCAAAAGGAGTACATCAAGCTGTCCAGTGATAAGGTCGGGAAGTACCTGGGCAAGCTGCGTACCCCCCAGCAGAAGGAGGACTTCATTTTGAAGGCCCTGGCCTTTTACGCCCGCCACCTGGAACGCCAGCGTTCCAGCCGGGACGGGAGGTGAGGGGCATGGCGAAGCAGACCGCCCCCAAGCGGCAGAAGCCCCGTCTTATTGTTCAGCGGGTATTCACCGGGGAAAAGAGCATGGAAGATGTTCTTTTCCCCGTTATTTACGAGGATTTGCGGCGGCAGCTTGAACGCCGCCGCACCTTGGACAAGGAGGGCGAGAGCGGATAA
>CAJTEA010000076.1 GCA_910575265.1 Oscillospiraceae bacterium | reverse complement strand
TAGGGGGCTTTCCCGCCCATCTTGAAGCCCCGCTGACTGCGGGAATAGTAAGCGTCCGTCACCCGCTTTTGTATCGTTTCCCGTTCCAACTGTGCGAACACGATACAAATATTCAGCATGGCCCGGCCCATCGGGGTTGAAGTATCAAACTTTTCCGTGGAAGAAACAAACTCCACATTGTACTGCTGGAACAGCTCCATCATGGTTGCGAAATCCAGAATGGAACGGCTGATACGGTCAAGTTTGTAGACAATGACTTTTGCTATCAGGCCCTTTTTAATATCCCGCACCAACTCTTGAAATTTCGGGCGGTCTGTGTTTTTGCCGCTGTATCCTTTATCTGTGTATTCCCTGCAACTACCGCCTTTCAATTCGTATTTGCAAAACTCAATCTGGCTTTCAATGGAAATGCTGTCCTTTTTGTCTACCGATTGTCTTGCATAGATTGCGTCTATCCGATTATTCATATTGTCGCTCCTTTTCTTAAAAAAGAAACGGAGCTGCTGACAGTCTTATTATACCGCCAACAGCCCCGTAAATCAATGATGTGGCTGGAAAAACTTACGCCCCGGCTTCCTCTTTCTGCCGCTTGTCGGCGTACTTGCGGAACACCTCATAAAGCTGCTGTTCCAGTTCCCGGCGTTTGGCCGCTTCCTGCTCCGGTGTAAATACCGGGGAGAGATTTTCCAGCGTGATTTCCTTTCCTTGAAAAGTCACGATTTCTGTTTCCTTTTTGTATCTGATATTCGTTATAAAATCACCTTTCCTTTCCATAGTTCGGTTGCCGCTTCAACTCTGCCAGCACTTCCGGCGGGATACGGTCAACCAGCCGTTGAATGTTGTGTAACTCGCTTTCCAGCTTTGCCCGTTCCATAACGCCTTTCATCTTGTCCTTTTCGCTGGCCTTTGCCCTTGCCTCCAGTTTTTCATTTTCTGCCAAGAGGTCATTTATCGTGACCTTGTATTTCTTCAACTGCCCGGAGAAGTTCTCCATCTGCGGAAACCACTTTTTGAGCATAGAGAGGGCTTCCTCTTTCTTCTTTCCGGCGTTAATTGGATTGATACCGTCCAGCGTGGCTTCAATCGCCCTCGCCTGTTTGGAGAGGGAAACCGCCTGTTTGAAAAGCCGGGTGGGGATATGCTTTCTTCCCGTTTTGCTTGCGCTCTCCCCACGCTCCAAGCTGGGGTACTTCTCCAACATATAGGTGTGAAAATCGTCCTGCCACTTTGTCAGATTGGCCCGGTTGCCTATGATTTCTTTGGCGCACAGGCGGTTGTCTTTCGTCAGCGGAACAAAGGTCAAATGCAGGTGGGGCGTTTTCTCGTCCATGTGTACTATCGCCGACACGATATTTTCCCGGCCTACCCGGTCAATGAGGAAGTCCGCCGCTCTTTTGAAAAACGCCTGTATTTCCTCCGGGGATTTCTTCTTGAAAAACTCCGGGCTGGCGGTTATCAGCGTATCGACAAAGCGTGTACTGTCTTTCCTCGTTCTGCACCCAGACTGTTCAATGCGGCTCTGAATGAAATGGTAGTAGCGCCCCTCCGGCTTGACGATATAGAAGTTGTACCTGCTTCGGCTGGTGTCAATATCCGGGTTGCTGGCGTACTGCTCCTTTTTCCGTTCATGGTGGGCTTCCAGCGGCCCCGCCGGGTGGCCCTTGTGTTTCTCAAATCGCAAAATTGCGTGTTGTGCCATTGAGCTCCTTTCCCTATTCCATTCCTTTCCGGCGGGTTTTCCCGCCGAAAATATCTCTGATAGGATTGGAATGGAATCGATATAAATAGATGGTTTTAATCTCTGTATTTCTATATACCGTCCGGTTTCCGTACTCCAAGAGGATTGATTTTCGTACTTGCAGGGTACGGTTTTCAGCCCTCCGGCGTACCGCAGCCGGACTTCTTGAAGTCGGTGTTTGGAACCGCTTCATAGGATTTCGGGTAAATGCGGTTGGGTTTTCCACAGCCCTGTTTCTGTATTTCCACCAGCCCCGCATACTGCAACTCCCGCAGGGTGTTCACCGCCTTCTGCCGCCCACAGTGGAGCAGGGCAACCACCTCACAGATGGGGTAATACAGGTAAATCCTCCCATATTCGTCTGCCCAGCCGTTTTTGCGGGATAACTCCGCCCGCCGCAGGATAAAGGCGTACAGTACCTTTGCTTCGTTTGATAGGGGCTTGAACGTAGGGGCTTCAAAGAG
>CAJTEA010000075.1 GCA_910575265.1 Oscillospiraceae bacterium | reverse complement strand
CATTCAATACGTCCAGGTTGCTGATTTTGGCTGGTTTCCGCTGTTTGGGAAAGCTCTCTTTGATTTGCTCGTATTGCTCTTTCTTTATTTCCATTCTTTGATTATATCACAATCCCACTTATGTGAACACTACCTAGAGGAAATCAAATCAATAACAGGCTCGATGGAAGTATCATCAGAGAAACAGATATTCTCTGCACTTCTCTGCCAGAAAAGTGTATTACAAGGCCAAATAGATAAAATTAGTACTATTATTCATCAAATTGATTTTGATATTCAGCAAATGAAAGCAGGCAAATCAATTATGAGCTATTTGCTTGATATTGATGTAAAACTTGTCGAATATCCTCCGCAGAACATTCTCTATTTACGCAGAAAACTTACACAAGAAGAATGTCTAAATGGATATAGTCAATTTTTTTGTAAGCTGTACCAAAAGATAGCAACTCAAAAATTAACAATCACGGGGCCTGCAATTACTATATATCATAATCCAAGTAGCGAACCTTTAGAATTTGAAATTGAATTTGCTGTCCCGATTAAAGAGGTTATTACTGGAACAAGAGATTTTCAAAACGGCCTATGCGTCAAATCAACACTAAATGGCCCCTATACAAGTATCACATCTATATATGCACGACAGCAAGAATGGGCTGAGTCAAATGGATATACTTTTACAAAATCGCCGTTTGAACTCTATATTACCGAACCTAATGCTAACAATACACCAGATGATTATATTACAGAAATCTATTACCCTGTAATTAAAAGGAGACAAAATGATAGATAAAAAACTTGCCAAAAATCTTCATACTATTATCTTAAACGAATACGAAAATACGGAAGGTATCGTTATCCTCAAAGCTGGGGAAATTGTTTTCGAGGAATACTTCGGTAACACAAATCGCAAAAGCAAACTTCATATTGCATCAGTTACTAAAAGTATTTTGTCTGCGCTTATAGGTATTGCGGTTGAAAAGGGATATATCAAATCCACAGAAGAAACTGTAATGAAGTACTTTCCCGAATATAACTTCATTTCACCTAATGGTGTACGAGAAAATGTAACCATCCAAAATTTACTAACAATGACCGCCCCATACTCTTTCGACGATTGGAATGAGCCGCTGGAGGCATTATGTACATCGCCCGACTGGATTAAATTTTCACTACAAGAAATGGGGCAAAATGGAGAAATAGGAACCTTTAAGTATTCTACTGCCGGGGCCCATTTGTTATCAGCAATATTAACTCGTGTTGCAGGAAAAAGTACAAGAGAGTTCGCCAACGAATTTCTTTTTACTCAAATTGGAATAGATCGTATTAACGAATATCCTATGAGTTCCTACGGGTATGATGACTTGTTCGGAAAAAAAGTTAAAGGTTGGGTTCATGATCCGAACAATATCACCACTGGAGGATGGGGACTTACATTGACAGTTCGTGAAATGGCTCGTTTTGGACAGTTATATCTTAACAACGGTTTTTGGAACGGAAAGCAAATCGTCCCACCAGAGTGGATAGCTCAATCAATCAAGCCTAATCTTAATCATTATGGCTATATGTGGTGGCTATTTGAGAATGATGGGCTCCATGCCTTTGCAGCTATGGGCGATGGCGGCAACACAATTTGTTGCATTCCCCAGAAAGCTCTTGTTGTTGCGGTAGCATCACATTTTATTCCTAATGCAAAAGATAGGTGGATGTTAATAAAAGACCATATCCTCCCGACCATTTGTTAAAACAGCTCGCCACACAGGACGGTAATAAAAAAACCGTTGTTTCGGCGGCTGAGTATCTGTGCGCCAAAACAAAATACAGTAGCCTTACGGCGGTTTTGAAATAACAAATTTCAAGCCGCCGTTTTCTGTTGAAAAAATAGAATACGGAGGGTCTATTAAAGTCGCCCATTTTTAAGGACACGGCGGTATCCGGGAGGTATCGCCATGTCCTTATTTACTGTTCGGCCCCCTAACCTGTTAAAAAAAGCCCGCCCCCTAAATGGGAGCAGTACGGCCATGAACATGAAATATACCAGTACATAAATGAATATATAACTTCGTGCGTCTGTGCGGCCTTGTGTCGCCCAGGCGCTTTTTTGTACTTCGAGACAAAGTGGAGCTGTTGACAAAGTGCCTGAAATAAAGAGACAAGGGAGATTTCAAGCAAGAAAAAAGATGCCTTTCGGCATCACACTGAGTATTTAATCATTCTTTTGAGGTTCA
>CAJTEA010000074.1 GCA_910575265.1 Oscillospiraceae bacterium | reverse complement strand
AGGGGCTGAGATCATACGATCTCAGCCCCTGTCAGACTGTGTAAGGGAGCGCAGCAGGATATCTATATGGGAGTAAAGGCCGCGTTTCATCGCGGGAGGGACGCAGGCCTCGCGGATGGGGAGGGCCAGGCGGGCCAGGTCCCGCTGGCAGGCGGCGGTGACCGCGTCCCGGTCCTTTCCCTGGTCCAGAGCGGCGGCTGTCTCCTCCAGCGGCACCGGCTCCGGGGCCACCGCGCCCGCGGCCGCCCTGGACGGGCGGCCGCCCCCCGCGCGCAGGGCGAAGTTGATAATCGGGAAGTCAATGGTGGCGCGCATGGCGTACTTGTAAAAGCCGCTCCGCTCCCCCTCCGGCGGGACCGGTATCCGGAACCGGACCACCAGCGCCGGCAGGCGCCGGTCACAGGCCAAACCGTTGGCCTGGCTGTGGCGGCGGATCAGCTCCGCCACCGGGACCCAGCTCCGCCGCTCCTCTTCCACGCACTCCGCCTCCGCCTCGTACACCAGCAGGGCGGTGGCCGCGTCCGAGTAGTAGATGGCCCGGCACACCGGGGAGTTGGGGATCTGGTGGCAGATGGCTCCCCCGGTCTTGAAGCACAGCTCCAGCCCGCCCCGCCAGAACCGGCTCTGGTTGAAGTAGACGCACCGCCGGTCCTGCATGATGTTGCCGCCCAGGGTGGCGATGTTCCGGATCTGGGGGGAGGCGGTCACCCCCGCCGCCTGGGCGACGGCGGGCAGGCGCTTTCTCACCAGCGGGTGGACCGACAGGTCGTACAGCGTCTCTCCCGCGCCCAGGTACACGTATCCGTCCTCCTCCCGGATCCCCCTCAGCTCCTCCACCTGGTGGAGGAAAATGAGGGTCCGGTCGTCCCGCGCGTGGTTTTTCAGCAGCGGCATCAGGTCCGTCCCGCCCCCCACATAGGTGCCGGGGCCGGCCTCCAGCGCCTCTTTTACCGTTTTGACCATCATCCGTCTTCCTCCTTCCGCCGGCTGGGCAGTATGACAAACCGGTCGCACAGCGGCAGGCTGTTGATCTCCCGCCCGCTGGCACGCCGCGCCGCGTTCACAATGGCCGGCGCCACCGGCACCGTGGCCAGCTCCCCCACGCTCTTCGCCCCCAGCGGGCCGTAGGGGTCGTAGCTGTCCACCATATCCACATGGGTCTGGGGCATGTCGGCCATCTGAGGGATCCGGTAGTGCAGCAGGTCGGAGCTCAGCGTCCGCCGGCTCCGGGGGTTGATCTCCAGCCGCTCGTACAGCGCGTAGCCCACACCCTGGGCGATCCCGCCCTCCAGCTGCCCCTCCACCGTCAGGCGGTTGATGGGCGTGCCCACGTCCACCACCTCGATGATGTCCAGCAGCCGGATGGCGTTGAGCTTCTTGTGGTACTCCGCCTTCACAAAGCACACCGAGAAGGGGTTGGGACAGGCCTCCGCCTTATAGGTCCCGCTGCCGATCATCACGCCGCCCCGGATGTCAAACATCACCTCCCGGGCCGCCTCCCGGAAGCTGAGGGGCTCGCCGTCCACCAGGTAGCCCCGCCCCCGCTCCTCCACCTGGCTGTCCGGGCGGATGGCCCGCAGCTGGGCCAGCACCTTTTTCCTCAAATCCGCGCAGGCCCGGGTCACCGCGTTGCCGCAGATGAAGGTCTGGCTGCTGCCGAAGGTGCCGGTGTCGTAGGGGGTCACCCTGGTGTCCGCCGCCGTGATCCTCACGTCGGACAGGGGGACGCCCAGGCACTCCGCCGCGATCTGGCTCTCCATCGTCTCGCTGCCCTGGCCGATGTCCGACGACCCCACCAGCAGCTGCACCGTGGCGTCGTCGTTGAGGATCACCACCGCCGAGCTCAGGCCCTCCTTGGAGGAGGGGCCGGAGCCGTGGCAGCTGAAGGCGATTCCCCAGGCCTGCCGGACCTCTTCGTTGTCCACCAGGGGGCTCTTCCCGTCGATCTCCGCCTGGATCTCCCGGCAGCGCCGGGCGCAGCCGGCGATGTTGTTGCTGCTCACCGGGATGCTGGCGCAGGGGAAACACTCCCCCACCTGTACCTGGTTCAGCAGCCGCAGCTCCACCGGGTCCATCTCCAGCTTCTGGGCCAGCCGGTCCATCAGAATCTCCCGCCCGAAGGTCAGCTGGGTGTTGCCGTATCCCCGGAACGCCCCGCCGGTGATGTGGTCGGTATAGACGCTCAGACCCTCGAAGAAGTAGTTGGGCACCCGGTACTGCAGCTTCCGGGCCGCCGCCGCCACCACCGTGGGGGTGTGGGTGGTGTAGGGCCCGCCGTTGAGGCGGTAGGTGGTGTCAAACAGCCGCAGCCTCCCGTCCCGGCTGGCCCCGATCCGCAGGTCCACCTCCGAGCCGTGGCGCGCCACCGAGTACAGGTCCTCCTCCCGGGTGTAGGACAGGTTCACCGGGCGCCTCAGCTTTTTGGACATCAGCGCCGCCACATGCTGGGCGTGGAGCTGCTGCCGCGCGCCGAAGCCACCGCCCACCATGGGCTTGGAGAAGCGCGCGTCCGACTCCTTGATCCCCAGAATTTCCGCCGTCAGCCGCCGCTCCTGAAACACCGTCTGGGACGTGCTGTACACCGTCAGGTGGACCCCGTC
>CAJTEA010000073.1 GCA_910575265.1 Oscillospiraceae bacterium | reverse complement strand
GTTTACCCGGTGGTAAACGGCTTGACCATAGTATATCGCGTCTTTGTTCGATTGGCAAGAGGGCAAAAATGAGGTGTCCCCAGTTGGGAACACCTCACAAGGTTTCGACAAATTTAGACTCTATCGTTGAGCGATAAGAGAAAACTTCAATTTTTAGATATTGATGTCAAAGACAGCGATGATTTGCTTGTTCTCCACTTGAAACTCAATTTCAAACCAGAAATCCAGCTGTTCGCCAAAGCTGGTGGGGTTATAGGTATTGAAAGACTGCCCTTCCTCATCCAGTTCATCAATATTGTCGAGACGTCCGGAATCGAAAGGGTCCACCACAAACTTTTTCTCGTAGTCCTCTTCCCACAGTGCCAACTGCTCCTCCAGCCATTTGCCGAAACCAATACAAGCGTTCTCCACAGTCTCTTCGGCATCAATCTGGTGAGCCCAGGAGAGTTTTGGCGGAATACTGGTAGCCAGGCGAGAAAAATCTTTATCCGCTATGGCGTTGACCATTGCTTTTATCAACTCTGTGGCTTTTGCGTTAAATTCCTGTTGTGTCATGTCGTTCATCCTCCTGTGTAATTAATTTCCTTTTAGGTCTGTTCAAGTTGTAAATCTCAAACTAATGGCTCCCATATCTTCCTCTGTAAATAGTGATTTACTGTACTGATTATATTATCTCAGATATTCCTTCAGTTCAATTTGCTTTGAAAGCAATACTATCGTAGCCACCCTGCCATCTCTCCCATTTTCGTTGCGACTTCCTCTGGCTCTATGATATGGATTTTACCACCGAAAGTAAATACCCAGGCGAAAAAGGGTGGGCTGGGTGCAACATCTACAGTGGCCTGGAAGTGTTCTTCATCTACGACCTCTGTCTGCACCTCCTCCCCGAAGCGGTCTACCACGCTGCGCATGGCGCTGTTTTCACACAGCAGTTTGATTCTTTGAATATCCGCCCCGAACATCCCAAATACCTGGTGGACATACATTGCCGGATCAAAGTCCTGCGCCGGAATTGCAGGCTGCCACAGCAGTTCTACTGCGGTCATGCGGTCTACACGGAACTGGGCCAGCTTGCCGTGCTTCTCCGACCAGCCCACAGTGTAGTAATAGTCCCTGCTCCAGATCAGGGCATAGGGGCTGAACTCATACCGATAGCCGTCATGCTTGAGGATTTTTTCTTTCTCTGCGGTGTACTCTATGTACTGGAACCTGATCCGCCGCTTCTCCTGAACGGCGGTGTGGATCGTGTCGACCACATAGTAGATCGCCTCGTTCTCCTGCTTCGCTGTGCCCTCCATATAGACAGGGCGGTTCAGCTGTCTGGCCTGCTCCTGGCTGGTGAGAGAGGCCAGTTTCTGGATCAGGCTGGCGCTTTTCTTTCTGGTGATGAAGTGGGAGGACTCCACCGCATCCACCAGCAGCTTCAGTTCCGGCAGCTCGAACAGGCGGGAGCCGACAAAGTAGCGGTTCTGGGTACTCTTGACGCATACGATATCTATGCCCTGATCAATCAGGATCTGGATATCGCTGTATACACTTTTGCGGCCAGCCTGGATGCCATGGGACTCCCAAAACTGGAGGATGTCTGAAACGGAGGCGGCGTGTTCCTCATCTGTTAAGGTGCAGAGATACTGCTGGAGCAGTAATATTCGAATTTGCGCTTCGTTCTTCATAAGTTACCTCCAGCTATTTTGCTTAAAGTCTATAATCCATCCCAGGGAAAACCTTCTTTCGGTATTGGAATTTCGACTGAACTGTAGTCCGTTTCTTCTGGCACAATCAATTCTTTAGGACACTCAATGGTATCCAATTCCACCTTCAGGTTCCATCTTGCAGCAATCTTTGCCACTGCAAGCAAATCAAGGTTGAGAAAGACGCCGCTATGATAGCCCTTGCGCTCACGGCTCAACTGCTCTGCCAAATAGTCGTTGACCCCCTGCTCATTTTGACACAATATATCCTGAAAAGCCTGTCCTAACCGCCAAGCAGATTGGTTTGCTGTCGCATTCAGACGAGGAAAACCGCCCTCTTTAAGAGAGTGAATTGCATCTTCTACCATTGGAGCATTTCTGGAAAACAGGCCATATAATGCCTTCCCTCTATGTATTTGAAATGGATGGATTACAGTCCCCTCTGCCTGGAGTAGCCGGATACCCAAATCTACAGCCAATTCTTCTGCGTCGGCAACTACTGCCGCTTCCCACTTGTCAAGCTGGTGCAGATCTACCTCATATGGGCCATCTGTTTTCTGCATGGAGGGCTTATAGTATTGACAGACAATTTTTTGACATACAGCACATAGATATAGGTACTCTTTTGCTTTAAGAGAATCATGGTCAATCATCTGCGAACAGTAAGCCTGCCACAAAAATTCCCCACTTAAAATACGGTAATCTGAAAATCTGGAACTTGAATATTGAAGTACCAGCAAAGCACTGCTCAAGCTCCGCTCTGATGCCCGGCGGTTTTTGGAATCGTTTGCCGTGACACTTTCCAGGTTTCTATTCAACCTGGAGGTCGTATATGCGATTTTCTTTTTTGCCATCACAGTCCCTCACTATTACTTTAAAAAAACAATCTAGGAAAAAGATGTAGGAAGTGGTAAAATAGACAGCATGGAGTATATAGATTTACGAAAACTAAATAGCGGAGAACTCAAACAGATACGCCGGC
>CAJTEA010000072.1 GCA_910575265.1 Oscillospiraceae bacterium | reverse complement strand
CCTGCGGTGCTGCGTTCATTTTCTTCGACTCCTTCTTGAATTGGTTGTTATTTCCATTCTTGACTGAGTCGATCCTTTTTATTCTGTCAGAGTTTGTCGTTTACACGGATTTTTATGGGGTCTCTATCGAAAGGCGCCTGTTGTCTTATCAAAACAATCACTAATACATTTTCGTCCAGAATCAGCATATTTAGTTTGAATTTGAACTCCATCTACCAACCTATCCGCACCATCTTTTTTGTTGGTTCTCCCCACAACAACAGCGTCTTTTCCAGCCATTTTATCTAGCAGAGTCAATGCTTCTTCGGCCATTTCGCCATGACCTGTTTTAGTATTTACCTTTGCAAAATTAGCAGGCACGACGGACTCAAAGTCTGAGAAAACATTAGCCGAAACAGTTACAGATGCTTTTGCAATTTTCTCAATTTCCGATTTGTAACACTTGAAAAAAGAGGAAATAGAGTTTCCTTCTGAAACTACAGCAATTGATTGATGATAAGAAAGTATTGTTTGTCCATCCTGAAAGTGTACTTCAAAATCATCTGCATCAAAATATTCCCATTTAATTAAATAGTAAATGGAGTTTTGTCTCTCCTTCTTCTCTTTGCAAGCCTTATTGTAATCTTTTACAGTTTTAGGATCTGCTTTAATTATTATTGCCTTATCTGTAATTACCACCCCACTAATACGAGCACCGAACTTTACATTTGCCCACAAAAGTCGATATTCGCATGGTATAGGAAATAGTTTCTTGATGCTATCTATATTTTTCTTTGACAACTCGGTAGGTGATTGCTTTATCTGATTCAAAACCGATTGTAATATAATATCAGTCATAAAATTTTGATCTCCTCTTATATATACAATTTAATCAACTAATGCCTGTTCCATCATCTTTTTCGCCAACTGCTGGAACAGGTCGGAAGTTTCTTCGTCCATCGGTGCAAGCTGTCCGATCTGTCCGGCTATCATCGCTGTTACATCGTCAATGGAAAGCGGGTTTTGTTTCTGCTCCGCCAGAGTGTCCCGCATGGCTTGGAACATAGCGGCGGTCACAGCCTCTCCCGGCTGTTCTCCATTGTCAATGTCTTTCTTAATATCCCGGAGGATAGCAAGAAACACATTTTTGATTTTCTCAATCTCCGCTTCATGTTCCCCCATCTTCTGGGCGTTCAAAAACTGTAAATCCTGCTTTGCTTCTGCCCGGTGTTCCGGATGTTCTTTCATCAGGTCGGACAGGGAAGCCGTCGCTATCTCGACAAGCTGGTTTCTTGCTGTTATCCCCTTTGCCGCCGTGTCCTGAAAATAAATTCGTATCAAATCTATTAGCTTGGAAAAATTCCTATGTTCCAGTAAGCGATTGAGTATTTGCACATCAACAGCACCCGTCACAAGCCCCCTCACGGCTCCCTCTGACAAGCCTAATTCAGAAATATTGTAACTTTTACGGACGCTCACGGTGGACAACCCCAGTATGTAGTCTGTCGATACCTTAAATTCCTTTGCCACACCTATGAGAATATCACTGCTGACCGTTCTCGTTTCGCCGCTGACAATGCGGCTCAACTGGGAAGCGGAAACGCCTATCTTCTCCGCAAGTTCCTTTTGTGTGATGTGGTTCCCGTTGCATAAATCGGAAATCCGCTGTCCGGGTGTTCCAGGTAAAGCCATAGATACGCACCTCCTCCGCATACTTCCATTATACAGAATGATTGCAAAAATGCAATTTCCAAAGTGTAAACTTCATCAAAATGCAATTCTCGCAAAATTCCGGGGATTGCATTTTTTTCGTGTAGACTTAGGATAGTTCATCGATGGACAGGCCCCTTGAAAACCGAATGACCGTCTGAAAAGGAATATCCCGGCTGGGGAAGTGTGCCGTGACCCTGCTTCTGGACACCGTGACCAGAGCGGCGAGCGCACCAATGCCGGAACACGCCGCAGGAATGGGGCAGGAACCCTTTTTGGGAAGAACGGCAACAAGAAGAAAACCGGAGGGAGTACATGAAAGAAAGACCCTATCAATATTTGCCGTTATTGGAACACAAGCCGGACGGCTCCCCCTACCGCATGACACCGGCGCAGAGAAAGCGGGCCAACAGCCTGATCCGCCGGGAGTGCTGCAACTGTGACGGTGGAAACTGCCTTGCGCTGGACGATGGCGACACCTGCGCCTGTCCGCAGATGGTTACATTCTCCGTCTGCTGCAAGTGGTTCCGCTGGGCGGTCTTGCCGCTGGACGGGACGCTGGAAGCAGAGATTTACCGGGACAGGGATTTGAAACGCTGTGCGGAGTGTGGGGGAATGTTTGTCCCGAAATCCAACCGGGGTAAATACTGCCCGGACTGCGCTGCCAGAGTTCACAGGCGGCAGAAAACAGAAAGTGAACGGAAAAGGAGGTCTGCTGTGGACAGTTAAGGCGGGGAAAAGCCTTGATTTACAAGGCTCCGCAAGCCCAAAACCGGGGCAGGCGGTATGATTTATCACCCTTCCCGGAAAACGGGCTTCTAACCGTCCACAAAACACGCTATGACAAACACAATTTACATTCACCAGCCGGAGAAAGCCATCAGCTTCACCCGGCTCCCCAATTTTCTCTTTGAAGCCCCTACGTTCAAGCCCCTATCAAACGAAGCAAAGGTACTGTACGCCTTTATCCTGCGGCGGGCGGAGTTATCCCGCAAAAACGGCTG
>CAJTEA010000071.1 GCA_910575265.1 Oscillospiraceae bacterium | reverse complement strand
TTCAGCGCCGCTTTCGCCGCCTCGCTGATCTGAACCAAATCGGTTCCCTGGGGGCGGCCCGATTCTGTACCTTCCTCAGCCCGCTTGCGCTCCTCCCGGCGCTTCTCGATGGCGGCCTCCCGCTCCAGCTCTGCCTTTTCCTTTTCAGCCTTTGCCTCGGCCTTCATACCCTCGTCCAGCTTTTCCTGGTACTTGACCGCTTTCTCGGTACACTCGCCGGTGTAGCCCAGCGCCCGCTTCATCTTTTCCGTGTCGCCCTCGGCGCTGGCCTGCCGGTACACGCTCATAGGCGTACCCGACAGCTTGATATTGGAGCTGGCGCCCAGAAGCCCGTCCATCATCTGTATGTTCATGTCTGCATCCCCTTTCTATGGCTGATTTTGCAAAAAAGTTCTTTGCTTTTATCAGTCTATAGAGCAAAGGACACCATTTCAAGGCTCTTGTAATGAAATGCTCTCTGGATGTCATGAAATGTTCTGCGGGAACACTATTCCACCGCCCGCATCTGCTCAACCAAGGATTGCTTTCTCTGCCTGCTGACCGTCCAGGCGGACAGGAGAAATTCCAGGCCGAACAGCACCAGGAGAAACAGGCCCATTTCCAGTATCGGAAATTGATAGGGCACGATCTCACCGGCAAAGGATCGTCGGCTGACCTCCCGGCACACCACCACCGCAATCGGAAGTCCGATCAGCAGAACAGCCAGGGCGGCAAAGGCCGCATAGCAGAGTCCTTCACAAATATTCATCCGGCATAGCTGCTTTCCGGTCAGGCCAACAGAGCGTAGGATGCTGTTCTCTCGCTTCCGGGACATCTGGTTGGAGAGGGTCGTGTTGATCAGATTGACGACGCCAAAGAGGAAGATCAGCCAGGAGAGCACCTTCATACTGCCGAAAATAAGGCCGCTCTGCATTTTCTCATACGCAATGCGCGTCCCGATGGTATCCAGCCCGAGATTGCTGCGGCTGGACAGAATTTCTTGAAGACCAGCTTCCACACGCTCCGCTTTTTTCGGGTCACTGACAATGCTCCAGGAGTAGTCAAAGTTTTCGATCTCAGGATGGAGTTCCCGAAACAGCTCCTCCGGCGCGAACAAAGCCACCGAATCCAAGCCAAGGGCCCCATGTCCGTTGCTTGTCCCCCTCGCCGGGTCAAGCAGGCCGGATATGGTGACGGTTACGGTCTTCTGACCCAGAGACAGCTCCACAGTGGCCCCGACATCCATCTCAGCGAGGTCCTTTTGATAGCTTGCGGCCAGAAGGACGCTGTGGGCGTCCGCCGGCATAGCGCCGGATATCAGCGCGGCCTCCACCTCCTGTCGGTTTTCGTCCGTCAGAGCATCGCACATACCGGCCCCAGTACCTGCGGAGGTCCCGAATCTTGCGTGCAGAGACTGGCGGGTGACCAGCACATCCGTCACCCCGTCTACCGATAAAATTTCCTGCCGCAGTCCGTCATTCAGCGGGTTGCCCGCGGCCATGACCTCCTCCTCTGGCTGCTCCGAGGACAGGTATATCTTATAGTCCCCATCCGGGAAGTACAGCCTTGCGGCCTGCTCCGGCGAGCGGGTCAGAACTACGGAGGACACGATCAAAAGCAGGATACCGCCCAGGCTGAGTGAGGCCGCGATGCTGGCCGCCTTTTTCCGGTCCCGCCGGAAGTTCGCAAGACCCATGGACACAGGGTTGAGCCTGACGCGTTTCTTCCGGCTGCGGATTCGTTCCTGTCCGGCGGAAAAGCGTACCGACTCCAGCGGCGAAATACCGGCGGCTATTTTCACCGGCCTGTGGATGGAGACAGACACCATGAACCAGCAGACCAGGACGGTCAGGAGCACAGACAACCCATAGTAGGCCCCGTGGAACCCCTTGGGGAACAGAAGCAGGCCGCTGAGAACGCCCAGCAGCGCGCCCAGGAAAATCCCAACGCCGCCCAGCCGGCGGCTCTCCTTTTTGACAATGCGCCGGATCTGTTTGGACGTCGCCCCGATGGTGCGCAGCTGCCCATAGCTCTGGATCTTATCCTGGACGGAGATACGGAATATGCTCTGGATGACCACATAGCCGCCAATCAGCGCCAGGGCCGCGACGCCGCCGGTGGCGGCAAAGTCAATGGACTTGGAAGCATAGGCGAAGTAGCTGCTGTTCATGCCCACATGGGGAAGGCCATACCGGGCGGCGATCTCCCGGCAGTAAGCGGTCATGACCTCCTGGCTCAGCTGTTCAGCGTTCTGGAAATGCACATAGGCGCGATACCCGGCAGGATCGAATCCAGCCCACCGGGTCAAGGCCGCCTTGGAAACCGCAATGGCGCAGATGTTTCCCTCCTTTTCTCCCACGTTTGACAGGATGCCGGTCACAGTATAGTTGCCATGAAAGCTCTCAGTGTCCAGTCGAACGGTTTCACCGATTTTGGCGTTGGAACCGTAAGCGGACAGAAAATATTCGCTGACAGCGATCTCGTTTGCCTGCTCCGGGAGTTCTCCCTTTACCAGTTCCATCTGGCTGCGGGCAATATGGATCATGTCGCTGTCACAGTACACATAGGAAGCGTTGTAGCCCCGCTCCGAATGCTCCTGTCCCAACAGATAGTATTCGCCCACCCGGGCAAGCTCCGGCAGGTCCTTCAGCGCCGCCACATGGTCCGCATCCACGCCGGTGAACACCGCCTCGTAGGTGTCGGCCACCTGATTGCGCTGGAGCTGCGCCAC
>CAJTEA010000070.1 GCA_910575265.1 Oscillospiraceae bacterium | reverse complement strand
TCCCGCTTTTCGGCGCGGGACAGCTTTACCGGCCTGCCGCCGTTTTGCTTTCTGGACAACCGCTTTCACCTCCGTTTCCATTTGACGCTACCGCTCCAACACGGCGTAAAGGTTATTGGTCTGATAGGGCCGCACCTTTGGCATGGTGAAGCGGTTTCGGACGATCTGCCCGATCACCACCTCCAACGGCTGGCCGTGCTTCTCGTACAGTCCGAACAGCAGGCCGGGGAGCATGGCGAAGATCATCACCAGGGCGGCGGCGCTGGTGGGGACGCTGCCCCGGAGCATAAAAAAGAGCGGCAAGCCCATCAGGAGCGCCGCGCCGAAACATACGATCTGCCGTTTCGTCAGGCCGAACAGCATTTTGCTTTTTACATGGGTCAAGTCCTTGGGGACGGACACATAGGCCATAGGTCAATTCCTCCTTTCCAGAGTGTGATAAATCCCCTGCATGATGTAGGCCACGCAGGGGACGGCGATAGAATTCCCCAGCATTTGGTAGCGGCTGGTGTCGCTGATACTCCGCCCGCCGCCCCGCTCCGTCCAGAAGTCCGGGAAGCCCTGCAACCGCTCACATTCCAGGGGCGTCAGGCGGCGCACGATCAGGTCGGCGTAGCTGGTGATACAGAAGTCGGTTTCGCTCCCCATGCCAGCGGGCCGGGAGAGGCCAGCGCCGGAGGCGCACAGCGTCCCGGCAATCTGCGGATGTACCAAAAGGGGCTGTTCATGGTTGCAGTTGAGGGTGGGGGCGATGTCCGCCAGCACTTCCGCGTTGGCCTGCCCCGTCGCCATCGTCAGCACATGGGGCTGTCCTGTTCCGCATAGGGTGGGCTGGACGGGCCGCAGGGTGGAACGGTTGGTTTTGCTGGTGATCTGCTGTAAGTCAAAGCCAGCGGCCACCACCGGCAGATTGCCGTGGGTCTGGCTACGGAGAGTGGGAGAGAGGCCGGAGCGTTCCACTGTCAGCGACGCCCCGCCTTGATCGTTCAAAACAACGATTTCCCCGCCTGCTGTATCAGGGCCGCTTTCAGCAAAGGCGGCAAGTCCTTGCCGCGGCGTTCCGCCCGCCTCAAAATACCCGCGCAGGCTTTTGGGGACAAAGAGTATTTCTCCGGCACATTTTCCTGCAAAATCGCAGACAAGAAACAGGCGCCTGCGCCGCTGTGCTGTGCCAAAATATTGGGCGTCGTACACGCACCAAGCGAGATCAACGCCTCCGCCTCGTACCATCCCGGCGTTTGCCCACCGTCCAGAATAAGGCATTGGAATTTGGGCCTTTGTGAACGCTTGCAGCACAGCCGCAAAGTCACGTCCTCCTGCGGACGACAGAGCGCCGGGGACGTTCTCGAACAGCGCGAACCTTGGGTATTCGCCATGTGTCGCCTCCCTCATTTCATCAATTATCCGTATGGCCTCCATGAAAAGGCCGCTCCGTTCGTCCGCCAGCCCCCGGCGCTGGCCCGCCAGCGACAGCCCTTGACACGGGCTGCCGAATGTCACGATGTCCACAGGCGGGAGCTTCCCGCCGTGGAGCTGGGTCACGTCCCCGGCGTGGGCCATGTTCGGGAAGTGCTTCTGCGTCACCGACACGCAGGCCGGGACGATCTCGCTTGCCCACAAGGATGTGATATTGTAAAAAGAAGCGGCGTAGGGAAATCCCCCTATGCCGTCAAAAAGAGATGCTAATGTGTACTGCGGAATAACAAAAAGCCCCCTTTCCGCTTCATAGCGTGATGTCGCTGTCCACTTCGTTGCCCCAAACGTCCCAGCCGGGGGGCGTCTGTCTGGCAAACAGCTCTATCCGGGGCAGGTCGCCCATAAGCGTAACGATCTTATCCCGGACAATATCGGGTTTCTTGCTGTGTTCCTCCACCGGGGCCAGCACCACTTGATGAACGCCTGCGGATTTCCGCCTTGGCCGTCCCTTGGTCGCCAGGATGCACAGCTCCACATTGGCCCGTGTCCAGTAGCCCATACCCCAAAACAGGGTGTCGGCCTTTTTGTTCTGCTTTACCCAGGCAAAGGCCACGGTCTTATAGGTGAAGCCCCATGCCTCTATGACGGTCAGCGCCTCCAACAGTGTAGGAAAGGTGATCCAGAGAAACAAAGCGCAGTCATGGTCGGCCAGCTCACCAACCGGCAAGGCCCGGATGTCCTCAATGCTCATGGTGGGATAGTGGCTTTCAGCGGAGCGGCCCGCCCCTTTCTTGGAGTACACCTTGTACTGCCAGGGTGGGTCAGCGTAGATAATGCTGTATTTTTTGATAGTTTGTCCTCCCTCCGTCAGTGGGCGGCGAACACGGCCTTGGCGATGCTCCCGGTCTTGAACAGACAGAAGCACAGCAGAACCGTATAGCCCATACACCCCCATATCGCCCCGGAAACATCCCCGTCAAGGGCGATATTCTGTATCAGGACAGCATAGATACCCGTTACCACCATGATAAGAAACGCTTGGAAGCCCAGGGCAAAGAGGGATTTCAAATAGCCCTGCCCCATGCCCCGCCACTCGCTGTTCCCAATGGTGGCGAGAGGAATAGGCCCCAGCGAGGTCACAAGGTATATTTCAATCAGCCTGCCATAGACCACAAGCATGATGCAGATGGAGAGAATATTCATCGTCAGCCCCACGAAAAGGGACTGGAACCACAGGCCCAGCAGACCGCCGATGTCCATATCCGAAAGCCGGTTTTCCAGGTCGGTGACAACGGCTGTAATGTCGATGCTGGTATTGCCGATGATAACCCCGGCGCTCTGATTGAC
>CAJTEA010000069.1 GCA_910575265.1 Oscillospiraceae bacterium | reverse complement strand
CCACCATGGGCTTGGAGAAGCGCGCGTCCGACTCCTTGATCCCCAGAATTTCCGCCGTCAGCCGCCGCTCCTGAAACACCGTCTGGGACGTGCTGTACACCGTCAGGTGGACCCCGTCGCTGAAGTCGCACAGGCAGCTGGTCAGCTCTATCGTGGCGTGCTGCATCGGGGGAGTGGAGAAGTGGTCCTCCACAATGATCTCCGACGCGGCCTCCCCCGCCGCCCGGTCCCCCTGGCTCACCTCCCGCCGCTGGATGATGTTGTCCGGCGCGATGTGGGGCTGCAGCGGCTCCGCGCCCTCTCGCAGGGCGCCGCTCACATCCAGATAGGGCGTCAGCACCTCATACTCCACCCGCACTGCGTCCGCCGCCGCGCGGGCCGCCTCCTCCGTCTCCGCCGCCACGCAGGCGATCCGGTCCCCCAGCACCTTCGGCTCCCGGGTCAGCACCAGCTCGTCCTTCATCAGCAGGGGGGAGGGCGGGTTGCCCGAGCAGTTGAAATACTCCTGGGGGACCTCCTCCGGCAGTAGGCAGCCCAGGTAGCCGGGAATCTGTTCCGCACCGCTGACGTCGATGGCCCTCACCCTGGCCCGGGAGTAGGGGCTGCGCACCAGGGCCGCGTAGGCCATGTCCGGCAGGCGCAGGTCGTCGGTATACTTCGCCCGCCCCGTGGCCTTCTCCAGTGACTCCAGCCGGGGGAGCGGCTGATTCACGCTCTGAAAGCTCCGTTCCCCGCTCACGCCTCTCCGCCCCCCTTCTCCACGAGGCCGGAGATGGCCTCCGCGGCCAGCTCCACCGCGCGCTCAATCTTCTCATAGCCCGTACACCGGCACAGGTTCCCCGACAGCGCCCGCCGGATCGCCTCCCGGCTGGGATGGGGCTCCCGGTCCAGCAGCGCCTTGGCCGCCAGTATCATCCCCGGCGTGCAGAACCCGCACTGGATGGCCCCCGCGTCGATAAACGCCCGCTGGAGCGGATGGGGCTTGTCCGGCGTCCCCAGCCCCTCGATGGTCTCCACCGTCCCGCCGTCCGCCTGTACCGCGAACACACAGCAGGAGTTCACCGCCCGGCCGTTCAGAATCACCGTACACGCCCCGCACTCACCAAGGTCGCAGCCCTTTTTCGCGCCTGTCAGCCCCGCGCGCTCCCGCAGCACACGCAGCAGCGTCTCCCGCTCCTCCACGCGAAACCGCCGCTCCCGGCCGTTCAGCCGCAGGCTGATCTCACAGCTCTTTTCCGACATGATCGTTCAACTCCTAAATACGCCGGGGGACAGCCGGCCCTTTCCCACGCCAGTCCGGCTGTCCCTCTTGTCCGCTTTTCTTACAGCTCGCCTACCGCGGCCTCCACCGCCTTGAGCANAGCTTATAGGCCACCTGGGTGCCCTTGCCCAGCTTGAACCGCCCCAGCTTCTCCGAGGAGATGAAGATCCCCCGGGACGCCAGCAGCAGCTCGATGCCCAGAATCTTCTCCAGATTCCTGATGGCCAGCTGGGCCTTCCGCGCCGCCCAGGGCGCCATGGACACGTGGTCCTCCTGGTTGGCCTTCGTCGGGATGTTGTCACACACCGAGGGGAAGCACAGCGTCTTGTTCTCCGAGGCCAGGGCGGAGGTGGAGCAGCAGATGATGTTGTAGCCGTAGTTCAGCCCGATGGGCTCCCCGGCCAGGGCCAGGGGCAGGCCGTAGCTCAGCGTGGGGTCGCACAGCGAGAAGCACCGCCGGTCGGCGATGTTCCCGATCTCCGCCAGGGACATGGTCAGCAGGTCCATGGCGAAGCCGGTGGGCTCGCCGTGGAAGTTGCCCCCGGACAGGAACTCGTAGTGCCCGTCCCCCTTGGGGAAGATGAGGGGGTTGTCGGTGGCGGCGTTGATCTCCACCGCGACCAGGTGCTTGATGTAGCTCAGGTTCTCCCGGCACACGCCCTGGACCTGGGGCATGCACCGCAGGGAGTAGACGTCCTGCACCCGCTCCTGGTAGTGGGGGTGCATCACGTCGTAGTCCAGACGCACCTTGCGGGAATCCTCCGTCACACGCTGGCTGCCCTCCACCAGCCGCAGCACGTTGGCCGCCGCCTTGATCTGCCCCTCGTAGGGCCGGGCGCTCTGAATCCGGGGGTCGAAGGCCCGGGTCTCCCCCCGTACCGCCTCCAGCGACAGGGCCGTGGTGATCTCAGACACCTTGTACAGCCGCTCCGCGTCGTGGATATTCAGGCAGGCCATGCCGGCGAACATGGTGGTCCCGTTGAGCAGGGCCAGGCAGTCCTTCGCCTTGAGCTGGAACTCCACCGGGGTGATTCCCGCCTTGTTCAGCGCCTCCTGGGCCGGCATCCGCTCCCCCTGGTAGAACGCCTCCGCCTGGGGCACCCCGATGAGCACCGAGACGATGTGGGCCATGGGGGCCAGGTCGCCGCAGGCGCCCACGCTCCCCTGCCAGGGCACCACCGGGTGTACCCCCTTGTTCAGCAGCTCCACCAGCCGCTCCACCACCGCGGGCCGCAGGCCGGACACCCCGCGGCAGAACGCGTTCAGACGCACGCACATCGCCGCGCGCACCACGTCCTCCGGCGCCGCCTCGCCCACGCCGCCGCAGTGGGACAGCACCGTCCGGTACTGGTGCAGGTCGCTCTCCTCAATGGACACCTTGCAGTCCTTGTGCTTGCCCAGCCCCGTGTTGAACCCGTACACCGCGGGCGCGTCCTCACGCATCCACTCCCGCTCCATGTACTCCCGTACCTCCGCGATCCGGGCCATGCACGCCGCGTCAATCTCCACCTGATACCCCTCACGCGCTACCTTTACCACGTCCTCTATGCTCAGATCTACGCCGTTTAAGATTACTTTGTTCAT
>CAJTEA010000068.1 GCA_910575265.1 Oscillospiraceae bacterium | reverse complement strand
GAGATCGCTGATAGTCCCTATTGCCCATTCAGAGTCAGCGTTATCAATAAATAATGCTTGAAAGAAAGCTTGGGCTTGCTGCTCTAAATTCTCGTTTACTGCGATATTCTTTTCAATTTTATCATCCAGCATAGAAAGTATAGAAGCAATCCTCCGTTGTTCCTCTACTGCTTCGGGAACGAAAACCTCAATACCTCGCATCGTACTTCCGGAAATCTCTTTGAATGTCGTTCCGCTGCCAAGATTTTCAATTTTATCTTTGCTGTATTTCAACAGATAATACAGGAACATATAATCTGTACTTTCATTTGGGACAACATTCTTAAACCCCTGATTAGTAGAAACATCCTGTCCGGCAATTGCTATATATCCAATAGGCGCCCTTGACGAAAACAGCACCGTATGCGCTGGTACTAATTGCGTTGAGCAGCTTTTCAATCCTTGCTCGGTAATGCACCTCTCCCCGCAAAAGATAAAGCGACCTGAAAACCCCGCTAAATCCTTCGGAGTAATCCATGCAATAGTACCACCATCGTAATTTTCTACCCTTTTTGTTGAAGGAGTAGCTCCACCCACAACTGTCCCCAAGTCACCTATGGTGCAAGTTCTCCATTTTCCCATCGTATCACCACCCTAACCAATATATTTCCTGTGCGCTGTTTTTACATTGTTCTGCTTTACCATTGCGTACTGCAAGGTCGTGTCTATCCGCTGATGCCCCAGAAGCCGCTGAAGCTGTTCGATAGGCATACCCTTATCGATTGCCATTGTCGCCAGCGTCCGCCGGAACTTGTGCGGATGCACTTTCGGAATGTTCAGCCGCTTGCCCATCTCACGGAGCCGATGTTCAATTCCGCCAATCCGTATCCGCTCATACGGGGAACGCAGTGTCACAAAGAGCGCGGGGTTATTATCCGTCCGGCTGTTCAGATATTCCTGCAAATGCAGCTTTGCGCGGGCGTCAAAGTACACGATCCGTTCCTTATCGCCTTTACCGAACACCACGCACTCACGCTCCGCAAAATTGATGTCATCCCGGTTCAAAAGGACCATTTCCCCGACACGCATTCCCGTTGAGGCCAGCATATCAATCATCGCCAAATCCCGCAGTTCCTCGCAGTTATCCCGCATTTTTTCCAGTTCCTCGTCCGAGTAGGTCTCCTTGATACTGCTGGCAGTTTTGACCTTGTGAATGCGGCGCACCGGGCTTTTGATGATGTAGTCCTCGTCCTCCAGCCACGAAAAGAAGCTGGACAAAATCCTGCGGATGTTGTCTATCGTTACCCGGCTGGACTGGTGCTTACCCTGATACTCGGTCAGGTATCCCCGGAGGTCCTCTGTGAGAATATGCCGGACATTTTTGCCGAGAGAGGACACCATCGCGTCAATCGTGGTCTGGTAATACTTCAGCGTCTTTTCCGAACAGCCCTCGATCCGCTTGGCGGCGATGAAGGACGCCACCAGGATGCCGCTGTCATCCTCCTCCGGCTTTACCGTACTGTCGGAAATGTCGTAGTGAAAGAGCGTATGCTCCATCACCAGCCGCAGTTGTTTCAGTTGGGCATTGTCAAGGTAGGGCAGCATCTGCTGCATGACCTCAGCCACCAGTTCATCCTTCATGTCGTTTCTCCTTTTTCTGATATTCCAGAGAACGACATCAACGGCAGTTCCGTTGGGTTATCTCTCGCCGTTGGTGAGAGCCGGTCGTACTTAAACGACTACTCGTGTGTTGAATCGGTATCGCTTGCCGCTTCGCTCAATTCCAGCATATAGCGGTCAAAGTCAGACATAAAGAGCTTGTCCTGAATGATCCTGTATTTTTCAAACTCTGTTTCGGCATGGAGTTTTGCCTGCTCTGCACTGATTTTGCCCGCACCTATCAGCAGTTCATTTCCGTTAAATTCGAGGAACCCGTCCAGCCGTTTTGCCCAGTCCTCCATGCTCATGGGAATATGCCGCTCCGCCTGAAGTTCGGCATAGTCCAGATAGAGGGTCACGATTCTTTCCAGGTAGGACATTTCCTGTTCGCTCAAATAGTTCTTCGCAACGGTAACATCCGCTTTGATGATTTTTCCGTCCGGGGCGTTCCCCCAGGTCGTCAGGCCCATATGCTCTTTTCTTGCGTCCGCCCTCTCTACAATGAGTTCCGCCGCTGTATGCCTGTGGACGGCAAAGTGCATTTTGTTCTGCACCGTCTGAAAAAACAGCCGTGTTGTTTTAGCGTCCTTGTCGTAGTCAAAGGCTGTTGCATACAAGTCGGTAACTTTTTGATAAAATTTCCTCTCCGACAGGCGGATTTCCCGGATATACTGCAACTGACGGTCAAAGTATTCATCTGTGAACATATGACCGTTTTTCAGGCGCTCTTTGTCCATCGTCCAGCCTTGAATCGTATAATCCTTGACGATTTGCCCCGCCCACTTTCTGAACTGGACAGCCCGCTGATTGTTCACCTTGAACCCAACAGCGACAATCATCTGGAGGTTATAGTGATCCAGATTGCGTGAGACCTGGCGGCTCCCCTCGGATTGAACTGTTAAGTATTTCTTAATAGTTGCCTCCGGCATCAGTTCTCCATCCTCATAGATGCGCTTGATATGCTGAGATATAGCGGCAACCGAAACATCATAGAGTGCCGCCATCATCTTTTGCGTCAGCCATATATTTTCGTCCTCATAGCGCATTTCATAGCTGTTTTCGCTGTCCCCCGTGGCGGCTACAAAGGTGAGATATTCAGCGGCACTTGAATGTATAGTGATTTCTGTTTTCTTCTTGTTTGCCATATAGCAATTCCTTTCCGAGTTACAGCGTTAAACGAGAATTTAGAGCAGCAAGCCCAAGCTTTCTTTCAAGCATTATTTATTGATAACGCTGACTCTGAATGGGCAATAGGGACTATCAGCGATCTCGGCACAGTT
>CAJTEA010000067.1 GCA_910575265.1 Oscillospiraceae bacterium | reverse complement strand
CGCCCTGGATGGGGTCAACCTCTCTGTGGAGCAGGGGGAGTTCGTGGCCGTGGTGGGGACCTCCGGCAGCGGCAAGTCCACCCTTCTCAATATGATGGGCGGTCTCGACACCCCCACCTCCGGCAGCGTCATCGTCCGGGGGGACGAGCTGGCAAAGAAGAACGACGAGGAACTGACCATCTTCCGCCGCCGGAACATCGGCTTCATCTTCCAGAACTACAACCTGGTTCCCATTCTGAACGTCTACGAGAACATCGTCTTGCCCGTAGAGCTGGACGGGGACACGGTGGACCAGAAGTTCATGGACGAAATCGTCCACATGCTGGCCCTGGAGGATAAGCTGCAAAATATGCCCAACAACCTCTCCGGCGGACAGCAGCAGCGGGTGGCGATTGCCCGGGCCCTGATTACCAAACCGGCCATCGTCCTGGCGGATGAGCCTACCGGCAACCTGGACAGCAAGACCAGCGCCGATGTGCTGGGCCTGCTCAAGCGCACCAGCACGCAGTTCAACCAGACCATCGTGATGATCACCCACAACAACGAGATCGCACAGCTGGCCGACCGCATCGTGCGGATCGAGGACGGCAGAATCGTGGGCTGAGGGGGTGGCGGCGATGACTTGGCCTTTTGAAAACGACACCAGCGCGGTGGAGAAGAAGCTGGCAAGCCGCGGCATCAGAGCCGACAAGCGCCGGAGCGTGTTTGTCATCCTGACCATCGCCCTGGCCGTCTGCCTGATGGGAAGCCTCTGCTTTCTCTACTCCGCCCAGCAGCTGAAAACCCTGGACGGTATCCTGGGGCAGTATCAGGCCGGGTGCGGCGGGCTGACCCGAGAGGAGGTTGCCCAGCTGGTAGACGCTGGAAAGTTTGAAAAATGGGGCTGCACCGTGGAGGCGGGAACCGCCCGCCATGAGGACGGCGTTTTGCGGATCAGCTATGTCAGCCCGGAGATGATCGACCTGATGGGCTACGGCAGGATTACCGGGGCATACCCCCAGGCGGAAAACGAGCTGTGTGTGGAGCGCACCTTTTTCCGCTACTTCGGTTTGCCGGAGGAAGTCGGTCAGACTGTCGTTCTGGACCTGGGCGATGGGGAAAGGAGCTATACTGTCACAGGTATTCTGGAAACAGAGAACATCAGCCGTATTTTCACGGTTTGGATTTCGGAGACCGCCGTGGAGCCGGAGAGTCCCTATGAACTCCGGTTCCGCTTTGCCGGGAGCCAGGGTATGGAGCCGGCCCAGCTTCGGGCGGACATTGAGCAGTTCTTCGCGGAAATGGGCATCCCGGAGGACCGCACCTTTTACAGCTCCAGCTACTTCGGCATGGTGGACCTCTACCTTGGAAACGGGATGGAGGTCTATGCCGCGGCGCTCCTGATTGCCGTGGTCTGCGCCATTGTGATCTACAACATCTTCTATATCTCCGTCATGGGCAAAATGCGGGAATACGGTCGCCTGAAGGTGCTGGGGACTACGCCAAAACAGCTGAAGCGGGTAGTCAAGCGGGAGCGCCGCTTCCTGGCCGCCATCGCCATTCCCCTGGGGCTGGTCTGCGCCGCAGGGATCGCGCTGATCGCCGTTCCCGGCTACTGGTCCTGGGGGGACAATCTCCGGTCCGCCGTGGTGGTCTCCCTTCTGACCTATGGCACCGTTTTGATCGCCACCCGGAAACCTATGGCAATGGCAGGGAAGGTATCCGCCATTGAGGCTATCCGCGCCACCGCCTATTCCCAGCAACAGAGCCCCAGCGTTTCCAGGCAGCTCCACCGCCGCCTGACCATGCCCCGTCTGGCCTGGATGAACTTCTCCCGGAATCGGAAAAAGGCGTTCGTCACCACCCTCTCCCTGGGCCTGACCGGGATTCTGCTGCTGTGCGTTTCCGCTTACGCCAATTCAGTGGACGTAAAGGAAATGGCCCAGTCCCAGTTCGGAGACCGGAGCCAGTATCTGCTGCAATATGAGGACTTCGCGGGCCGGGAATTTGTGGAGATGCAGAGGGAGAACCCCTTGGGCCGGACTCTGCGGGAGGAGCTGGCCGCTATCCCCGGCGTGGATTATGTCACGGCCTACAGCCTGACCTGCGTGGAGATTCCCGCCATCAGCGCCATTCCGGGCAACAGCGAACATGAGCCGTTTGTTGTCAGGGGAATTTCTGAGGAAAACATGGCGGAGATGTACGGGGGCGGCGGGGTTCTGGAAGGAACCGCGGACTACCGGCAGCTGCTGGACGGAGACGGCATCCTGGTCTGCCCCGCCGGCAGCGCGCTGAAGGAGATCTACCGGACCGGCTACCAAGTGGGGGATACCGTCACTGTCTCCTGCTACAACGGGCAGTCCAAGACCTATACCGTCATGGGCATCGTGCAGGATGTCCAGATCGGCAGCTCGACTCATTTCTTCATTCTGCCCGAAGAAGAACTATCTGTCCTCTATCCGGAAATTTCGGATTTTACGGGCTATGTCAATCTCCACACGGAGCAGGACAGCGATCAGCTGCGGCGGGCGGTGTTCAGTGCCGTGTCTGACCAGCGGGTGGCAGTCTCCGGCCTGGACGATCTGTCCGCCGAGCTGGAGCGGGGCCTGCGGGGAGAGCTGGCCCGGGATTACGGCATTTTAGTCTTTATCTTCGTGTTCTCCCTGATTAACCTTGCCAACACCCTGATTACCAATCTGCTCACCCGCCAGCAGGAGTTTGGCGTGTTCCAGTCCGTGGGCATGAGCGACCGGCAGCTGTCTAACATGCTGTCCTTTGAGTGCCTGTACTATGTTGGGATCACGCTGCTGGTCACCCTGACCCTGGGGACGGCGTGCAGTCTGGCCGTGTGCCGGGTGTTCGACCGGATCGGTATGTTCGGAACGCTCACCTACCATTTTCCGGTGCTCCAGGTGCTGCTGTTTGCCGCCGCCCTGCTTCTGGTGCAGGGGGTGTTCTCCGCCTGCGCGGTCCGCTATACCAGAAGGCTCTCTCTGGTGGAGCGGATCAAGGCGGTGGACTGACCCCGCCTGAAATGAAACGATGACAGTCAAAGGAGGTATGCTATTATGACTTGGCCTTTTGAGAACGACACCGGCGCCATTGTAAAGAAGCTGGCGAGGCGGAGCCTTGCCAGCGAGAAGCGCCGGAATCGGATGGTGGTGATTGCCGTGGCCCTGGCGGCGTTCCTGATCTCCTTTGCGGCAATTCTGTCCGTTTCCGTGGCGCAGCTCCAGCGCAATCAGGTGGCCGACACCTACGAGGCGGTGTTCACCGGCGTGGATGCGGACCATGTGGCGGCGCTGAAGGACCTGCCGGA
>CAJTEA010000066.1 GCA_910575265.1 Oscillospiraceae bacterium | reverse complement strand
GCCCTGGATGGGGTCAACCTCTCTGTGGAGCAGGGGGAGTTCGTGGCCGTGGTGGGGACCTCCGGCAGCGGCAAGTCCACCCTTCTCAATATGATGGGTGGACTGGACACCCCCACCTCCGGCAGCGTCATCGTCCGGGGGGACGAGCTGGCGAAGAAGAATGACGAGGAGCTGACCATCTTCCGCCGCCGGAACATCGGCTTCATCTTTCAGAACTACAACCTGGTTCCCATTCTCAATGTCTATGAGAACATCGTCCTGCCGGTGGAGCTGGACGGGGACACGGTGGATCAGAGATTCATGGACGAGATCGTCCACATGCTGGCCCTGGAAGATAAGCTGCAAAATATGCCCAACAACCTCTCCGGCGGACAGCAGCAGCGGGTGGCGATTGCCCGTGCCCTGATTACCAAACCGGCCATCGTCCTGGCCGACGAGCCCACCGGCAACCTGGACAGCAAGACCAGCGCGGATGTGCTGGGTCTGCTCAAGCGCACCAGCACACAGTTCAACCAGACCATTGTGATGATTACCCACAACAACGAGATCGCCCAGCTGGCCGACCGCATCGTGCGGATCGAGGACGGCAAAATCGTGGGCTGAGGGGGGTGGCGGCGATGACTTGGCCTTTTGAAAACGACACCAGCGCGGTCATCCGCAAACTGTCAAACGCCCGTCTCAAACAGCATCATTTCAGAAACCGTCTGATTGGGGTTATTATCTTTATGGCCGCCGCCATTATGGCTTTTGTTTCTTCTTATGCCTTCAATGTTACAAGTGAATATGCGGCATCTACTGCGTATCAGGGAATTTTTCAAAATCTCTCTCAGGAGAACATCTCCCTGCTGACAGCCGATCCCCGTATCGAGAGTGTAGGCGTTTACCAATCCGTCGGCATGACGGAGCGGGAGAACGGAATCACAATGGGCATCGTATGTTCCGACGAAGCAACTATGCGGCTTTCCAATATCAAACTGATTAAAGGGTGTATGCCGCAGGCCGCGAATGAACTGCTTGTAGAAAAGGGATATATAGACGCTCTGAATTTGAAAGCGGATGTTGGAGATACCATATCTGTTCATTACCGCAACCAGGCAAGCCGCCAATTAGAAACTGTAGATTTTCAAATCACTGGCTTTATTCAGACAACCGCTGAAAATGATAGAAACAGGGTTGCTTATAACGCCATCGTTTCACAGAGCTTTGTTCAGGAAAACTCTGCTCTTACCGCCGGGCCTGTGGCAGCTATGATTTCTGTTCGTAATACCGCGAAATATACGAACCAGGAACTGAAAGAACTGGTGCGGACGATTGGCCTGGATTGCGGAATCTCCACAGACAATATTCAGATCAACAATTTATACATTGACAGCAATAATATGTCAAAAGAGACGGTACTGACGGTTCTGCTCGTTGGGCTGGTCTTGATTGGCGTATGTTCCCTGGTCATCTACAACATATTTTTTATTTCAGTCATGAACAATGTTACCTCCTTTGGGCAGCTGCGTACACTTGGCACCACGAAAAAGCAAATCAAGCGAATCATTTCAAAGGAGGGAAACTATCTTGCCTTCCGTTTTATTCCGCTTGGGTGCATTGTGGGCGGGATGCTGTCCTTCCTGATAGACAGAGACGCTTTTCAGCTGTTTCCTGACATTGTGATCGTGCTTTTGTCCGGTGCCGTCGTATTTATTTGTGTCAAGCTGTCCATTTTGAAGCCGGCCAAAATCGCAATGTCGGTTTCACCCATGGAAGCATCCCGTTACAGCAGCTATGCCGAGGTAAAAAAGAGCGGGAAGTGCCTGAAAAAGAGCGGGAAACGCCTGAAAAAAGACAGGAAACCCCTCACTCCTCTTTCACTTGCGGCGATGAATTTACTGCGGGACAGGAAGAAAAGCATATTGACCTTTACCTCACTAATTTTGAGCGGGATGATGCTTGTGGGAATTTCCTCCCTGCTGTCCTCTCTTGATCCTGAGCAACGGGCAAAGCAGAGCTTTCCCTACGAGGGCTCCTATGTGGTGGAGCTGAACCGGGCGCTGGTTACGCCCACGTTTTCCCTTATGCGGCTACAGGAAAACAATCTTCTGACAGATGAATTGAAACATGAGATTTTGTCGATAGACGGCGTGAGTGGGATTGTCTGCCAGCAGGAAATCTGCGTCACGATTGACGGAATGGAAACAGCGATTCGGAGCATGAACGCAGAGGATTACGCGGCGCTGGAGCATCGGGTCATGACTGGGGAACTGCCCCATTGTGACCATACCGGGGAAAACTCTCTTGTAATCAATATGGGTAGCCCAGAACTGGATTATCTGCAAAAGAGCTATGAGGCCGGCGATACCATTACTTTTTCTCAGGCAGGGAACAATTTGCAGGGCAATTTGACCTATGTTGTATCCGCCGTCGTCTTTGATAAGAACAGCGCTTCCAGTTTTATCTTACCCGCAGCGGAAATGGAGCGGGCGGTTCCCTATAACGCAAACAGCGCGTTCATAATTCAGACGGGGGACAGCGGTTATATTGGAATTGAGGACAAATTGCAGTCGCTGACCGGGGCAAGTGACAGCTTGCGCCTGAAAACGCTGAAAGATACAACAATGCAGTACAAAAGTGTTTTCAGCACAATTTCTGCTGCGGCATATGCCCTGTTAGCCGTCATTATCACGTTCAGCATCATCAATCTGGTCAATACTAGCATGACCAATATCATTTCCAGAAGGAAGGAGATGGGGCTCTTTCGGGCCATTGGACTGGACAGTAAACAGCTTTCCGGTATGATAGGCTTTGAAAATGGTTTCCAGACCTTTGGCAGCTTTGCAGCTTCTGTTGTTGGCGGTCTGGCCGTTGGAAAAGCAATCTGCTCCGCAGTAGGAAATGTACCTGGATTCAGCTTCGTAGATTACACGTTCCCCATTATATCTGTATGCTTTTATTTCCTGCTGGCACTTGCGCTGCAATGTATCCTTACAAAATGGGCAAGCCTGTATTGCAGGCAAAACAGCGTAGTCGAACAGCTTCGCGTGACAGAATAGAGGTGGCAAATCATGACCTGGCCCTTTGAAAACGACACCGGCGCCATTGTAAAGAAGCTGGCGAAGCGGAGCCTTGCCAGTGAGAAGCGCCGGAACCTGATGGTGGTGACCGCCGTGGCTTTGGCGGCGTTCCTGATCTCTTTTGCGGCAATTCTATCCGTTTCTGTGGCGCAGCTCCAGCGCAATCAGGTGGCCGACACCTACGAGGCGGTGTTCACCGGCGTGGATGCGGACCATGTGGCGGCGCTGAAGGACCTGCCGGA
>CAJTEA010000065.1 GCA_910575265.1 Oscillospiraceae bacterium | reverse complement strand
GGTTGCTGATTTTGGCTGGTTTCCGCTGTTTGGGAAAGCTCTCTTTGATTTGCTCGTATTGCTCTTTCTTTATTTCCATTCTTTGATTATATCACAATCCCACTTATGTGAACACTACCTAAGAGGGTGACAAAATGTTGACAAAACCCCAGTACGGCTGGTCAGATTTCAGTCTGAACGGTACATCCGTTTATGGTCTGAGCTATCTCACCGATGTTGCCTTCGAGTGGGTTGGGCAGGCAATCCATGGTCTGGAAACACTGCATCCCTTCTGCGTCAAGGGAAGCCTGGAACCGGACAGAATGCTGTGCATGGTAAGCTACTGGAGCTGCTACATCACGGTGGAAAGTGAAACAGAAAAGCCCTATACGGAAGAAAGAATGGTACAGGAATATTCCCATACCAGCATGATTGATTTCTGCCGTAGTCTGTACGCCGATATCAGCGGCAGTATGGACGAATGGGTCTCCTTCGTGGATTATCTCGAGGAAGACTTGGAAGAAAAGCGGGGGAGACTTGCCGAAAAGCTGGAACGGTTAAAGGAACTGATTTCCGAACAGGAGAAATATTTTGGCCCAAACTACTGGCTGAATTAAAACGCCAGTTGACAACGGGACAAAAATATGGTAGAGTGTGTCAATGTAGCAAGCCCTCTGTCCGAGCTTCGGGCGGAGGGCTTTTTGTTAAGGAAGTGATTGTTTTGTCAGCGCGTCAAAAGGGAACGCTGTGTGTGTTCCTGGCCGCTGTACTGTACAGCATCGGGGGACTTTGTATCAAACTGATCCCCTGGAGCGGCATGGCCATTAACGGCGCACGTACCGCTATTGCTCTGGTGGTGATTGGTTTCTATTTAAAGCTGACCCATCATAAGCCGCAAATGAATCTTTGGGTGCTGGTAGGCGCGCTGGCTGTCTGCGGCACCAATATCCTGTTTTCCATCGCCAACAAGCTGACCACCGCCGGCAACGCAATTGTGCTCCAATTTACCGCGCCCATCTTTGTGATTTTGTTCTCCGTCCTCTTTTTCGGAAAAAAGCCCCAGAAACTGGACATATATACCTGCGGGCTGGTACTGGGCGGCGTGCTGCTGTTTTTCGTCGACAGCCTGTCGGCAGGGGGGATGCTGGGCAATATCCTTGCCCTAATATCCGGGATATCCTATGCCGGTGTATTTATGATGAACGACATGCCGGGCAGCGACCCTATCTCCTCCGTCTTTTTTGGGGACGTAATCAGCGCGGTGGTAGGCCTACCCTTTCTGGGATACGAGACGGATTTCTCGGGGAATATCTTGACTGCCCTGCTGGTGCTGGGAGTATTTCAGGTAGCCCTGGCCTATATTCTGATGGTGGAAGGCCTGAAAACCACCCCACCTGTCACAGCCAGCCTGGTGTCCGGTATTGAGCCTGTGCTCAACCCCATCCTGGTGGCGGTGTTCTACCATGAGATGATCGGTCCCATCGCCCTGGTGGGGGCTATGATCGTGGTAGGCAGCGTGGTGCTTTATAATGTGATTTTAGCGAGACAATCGTCAGTGGAGTATCAATAAACAATAAGGAGAATGAACTATGACCTGTTATGAGGAATTGAAAGCCCGGGGACTGATTGCCCAGGTGACCAATGAAGAGGAAATTTCTAACATGATTAATGAGGGCAAGGCGGTGTTCTACATCGGGTTCGACCCCACCGCTGATTCCCTCCATGTGGGGCATTTTATGGCCCTGTGTCTGATGAAGCGGCTGCAAATGGCGGGTAACCGGCCCATCGCCCTCATTGGCGGGGGTACCGGCATGATCGGCGACCCCTCCGGTCGCACCGACATGCGCTCCATGATGACCCCTGAGACCATTCAGCACAACTGCGACTGCTTTAAGAAGCAGATGGAACGGTTTATCGAGTTTGGCGAAGGCAAAGCCATGATGATTAACAACGCTGACTGGCTGATGAAGCTGAACTATGTGGAGGTCCTGCGGGAGGTGGGGGCCTGCTTCTCCGTGAACAACATGCTCCGGGCGGAGTGCTACAAGCAGCGCATGGAGAAGGGACTGTCCTTCCTGGAGTTCAACTACATGATCATGCAGTCCTATGACTTCTACTACCTGTTCCAGCACCACGGCTGCAATATGCAGTTCGGCGGCGATGACCAGTGGTCCAACATGCTGGGCGGCACTGAGCTCATCCGCCGCAAGCTGGGTAAGGACGCCCACGCCATGACTATTACCCTGTTGCTCAACTCCGAGGGAAAGAAGATGGGCAAGACCGCCAAGGGGGCTGTGTGGCTTGACCCCAACAAGACCTCTCCCTATGAGTTCTACCAGTACTGGCGCAACGTGGGGGACGGCGATGTGCTCAAGTGCCTTCGGATGCTCACCTTCCTGCCCTTGGAGCAGATTGACGAGATGGACAAATGGGAGGGCAGTCAGCTGAATACCGCTAAGGAGATCCTGGCCTTTGAGCTGACCAAGCTGGTCCACGGGGAGGAGGAGGCCATCAAGGCAAAGGAGGCCGCCAAAGCCCTGTTTGTGGGCGGCGGCGATATGTCCAATGTGCCCGCCACCCAGTTCACCGCCGATGACCTCACCGACGGCGCTGTCAGCATTCTGGACCTGATGGTCAAATGCAAGCTGGCTCCATCCAAAAAGGAGGCTCGCCGCCTAGTGGAGCAGGGTGGGGTAGAGGTGAACGGCGAAAAGGTGGCCGCCGCTGCTGCCAGCTACACATCCGATGACCTGTCCGGCGACGGTTTGATGGTCAAGAAGGGCAAAAAGGTGTATCATCGGGTCCACATGTAAGACAGAAAAGGGGAGAGGTGTAAAACACCTCTCCCCACAGGCTGTCGAAAAAGTCTGCCGTAAGGCAGACTTTTTCAAATAAATGTAGTAAAATAGGACAGGGGTGAGAAAGATGTTGGAGCGAGGAAAAAATGAGCGAGGGGTTATAGAAATAGTAGACACAGAAAGCCTGGTACCACGAGAGCATCTATTGCGGCAGGTGGAAGAGGCATTGGATTTCAAGAAACTGTACGAAATCGTGGAGCCGCTGTACAGCGAGGACGAAGGACGGCGGAGCGTCGACCCAGTGGTGCTGTTCAAAATCGTACTGCTCCAGCATCTGGACGGGAATACGTCTTTGCGGGGGACCCTGCGCAGGGCCCAGATAGATATAGCGTACCGGTGGTTTCTGGGATACACATTGAGTGAGGAACTTCCGCATTTTTCAACGGTAAGCTATAACTTCCGGCATCGGTATACCCCAGAAACAATTGAGGCGATCTTTCGGTGGGTGTTAGACGAGGCGGGAACAGCGGGAGCATTGACCC
>CAJTEA010000064.1 GCA_910575265.1 Oscillospiraceae bacterium | reverse complement strand
TCAAAAGAATGATTAAATACTCAGTGTGATGCCGAAAGGCATCTTTTTTCTTGCTTGAAATCTCCCTTGTCTCTTTATTTCAGGCACTTTGTCAACAGCTCCAAAATGTCCCAAGGCAAAGGCATCCTTGTTGTCCCTCTCAGGCAGAGGTATAATATAGATGTAATGTGATAGGGAAGGAGGACAAATGGCAAGAACAGCGAACAGAGGGACAATAAGCGCCAGCGCCCCTACTTCATACAATACGATGCGCTGGAGGCTGGGTAAATATATCCGGCTCTCCAAAGAAGATTTACTCCGGGGACGGGACGAAAGCAACAGCGTTATCAACCAGCGGCGGCTTTTGGAGCAGTACCACCAGACACACTTGGACGAGTTCTATGACGGAACAGAGCAGGATGTGTATGTGGATGACGGTAAAACTGGGACAGATACTGACCGTGAAGATTTCCAGCGGCTTTTGGCCGATGTGTATAGCGGCAGAATTAACTGCGTGATTGTCAAAGACCTGTCCCGCCTGTCCCGCAATTATACCGATGCTGGAAACCTGATTGAAAATCTTTTTGTCCGGCTGAATGTACGGTTTATCAGCTTGGCTGAGGGAGTGGACAGCTACCGCAGCCCGGACAGCGTGTCAAACATCATCGTGCCGATTACGAATGTAATGAACGATCAATACTGCTATCAAACCTCAAAGAAGATCCGGCAGGTATTTGATATGAAACGCCGCAACGGTGAGTTTATCGGCTCGTATGCTCCATATGGTTATGTGAAAGACCCCAATGACAAACACGCCTTGTTGGTTGACCCCGAGGCCGCCGAAGTGGTAAAAAGTATTTTTTCTATGTTCCTATCCGGCATGAACAAACGGGGGATCACTCTATACTTGAATGACCACGGGACACTTTGTCCCACAGCTTATAAGCAACAGCAAGGGCTCAAGTACAACGCCCCCAATGCCCAGGGCAATCCTATGTGGAGCACAATCACTATTGACACAATCTTAAAAAACCGTGTTTATGTAGGGGATATGGTACAGGGCCGCCAGCGGGTGAAAAGCTATAAAATCCACATTCAAGAAAAGGTGCCGGAGGAAGAATGGTTTATCGTGGAGAACACCCACGAGGCCATTATTGACCGGGAAACCTTTGCAAAGGTGCAGAGCCTGCTCAAACGGGACACCCGCACCGCCCCCAAACAAAAACAGCTTTACCTGTTCAGCGGCTTTCTGAAATGCGCCGATTGTGGCCGGGCGATGTCCCGGATCGCATCCAAAGGCATTTATGTCTATTACCAATGTGGGACATATAAAAGCCTTTCAAAAAAGGCTTGCACAATGCACTCTATCAAAAGTGATCGGCTGGAGGCCGGGGTGCTGTTCGCAATCCAACAACAAGTGCATCTGGCAATTACCTATTCCGAGCTCGTTGCCCGTATCAACTCGGCACCGCTGAAAAAGAGCAAGTCAAAGCGGCTGGAAGATACCATAGCCGCAAAAGAAAAAGAGCTTGCCAAGATCATGCGATACAAGCAGGCCCTTTATCAAGACTGGAAAGACGGGGAAATTACCCGCAACGATTATCGGCACATGAGCGAGGACTATGAACAGCAGATTGAGTCCCTCTCCCGCATTATACAAACGCTGGCAACGGAGCAGGAAGAGCTGGAAAATGGCGTGGATGCGGAAAGCCCCTGTTTTACCGCATTTCTCAAATATAAAAACATTGACAAGCTGACACGGGAAATTTTAGGTGAGCTGATCGATCACATTAAGGTTTACGAGGGTGGCAACATCAGCGTGAAATTTAAGTACACTGACGAGTTCCGCCGTATAGCGGAGTACATCGAGCTCAATTCCCCAATGGTTGAGGGAGCCGCTGGCTGACCCCCTAACCGCAAAACAATTCCGTTTGCTTGTTTTCCTAATATATAACGCCCATAAGAGCATCCACAGCAAGAGCAAAATAGACAAAAGTCAAAAAGATGACATCAAGTTTGCCATAGCGGGTAAAAATACGGCGAAAACGCTTGATGCGACGAAAAAGCCTCTTAACCTGATTACGCTGTTTGTACAATTCCTTATCGTAGTCCCAAGGCTCTTTACGATTGCTCTTTGGCGGAACAACAGGCATATAGCCAAGCTCCGTATTCTTTGGGCAAGCTCCTCCATTTCCACCCATTTTCCACTACGTATAGCACTGCGTTCAATACGTCCAGGTTGCTGATTTTGGCTGGTTTCCGCTGTTTGGGAAAGCGCTCTTTGATTTGCTCGTATTGCTCTTTCTTTATTTTCAACTGTTTATACTGCTTCGTCGTCATGTCAGACCATGCGCGGGTGATCTCATCGGTAAGAATGGCGTATTCCCGACCTTGTTCCACACCTCTTGCCTGCCACTCAGCTGTTAATTCGTTGCGGACTCGGATAGCCAGGATTCTCTGATGTATCCAATCGGGGGAATATCCCTTTCGCTGATAGGTTTCCAAAGCCCGATCAATGGCCTGTTCCGGGTCGATAGTCTCCTCAATCCGCTCCCGGCCAACCTGAGCCAGCTAAACTTTGATCGGCTCCGCCTTGGGGGATGGCACAGACTGTATAATACGGAATAACTGCTGTATTGTGGCCACATCGGTCGCATACCGTTTTCCGTCCTTGGGAGATTTCAATTTCAGTTGGTGACAATTTGTCACCAACTGACTGCCTTCGTCCTTCAGACGTTGTTTGAGCTTGTTCCAATACTTTCGGGCGGTGTTATAGTCATTCTGATCAATGAGCACCTGAATCATATCAATGATTAAAAAATACCACTCTTCCTGCTCCTCATCCCATGCAGCGCAAATAGGCTGATCTTCAAATCGCTGGACAAGTTCCTGTTCGCTCATATGTACCCCTCGCAATCTGTATTTTGCCCATTATACGTCATCCAGCCCGTTGCCGCAAGAACTCCAGGAACAGTTTTTCAATCCCCCGGTCGCTGCTGGACTTTTCCAGATAGGGGGCAAATTGCTTGCGGTCAAAGGATATTTTCCTGGGCGGGGCTGTCAGACGCTTCTCCGCCGCTACCCGGGCCTCGTGCCAGGCGGCAAACACGGCCTGACGGCCGGCTGTGGGAGGCGGACATTTGCGGGTAATGTGCTGCATGGCGGCCTTGTTGATCTGGTACCCTTCAATAGAGCATATCTCAATAAACACCTTTTGAGACTCGATGTCATAGTCGGCTATCAGGTCGGCGCAGGCAAGGTTGAGCTGATTTAGGCGTATTCTCCAGAATATCAGCTAGTTCCGGTATCAGCTGGGTCAGCTTGACGGCTTTCCGTATTTCATACTCGGTGACGCCAAAAAATTCGGCGACCAAGGCCCGGGCTGAATACTTCTGGCGAGAATCGCCAGAAGTCAGCTTGTCGAAAAGCGGCCTGATCTGGAAGGAACCAGGCAGGCCGCAAAATTTGAAGAAAGATATATTTGAAAAAGTTGGAAAGCAGGAGCGGGGAATGTCGCCTTGTTTTCCATCTGGCCAGCTTTTTGAGGTTCATGG
>CAJTEA010000063.1 GCA_910575265.1 Oscillospiraceae bacterium | reverse complement strand
CAGTCCGCCAACGGCACCTACGACAACGACGTGGACCGCGCCAACCTCCAGAAAGAGGTAGACGCCCTTAAGACCGAGATCGACCGTATCGCCGACAGCGCCAACTTCAACGGCATCAAGCTGCTGGACGGCTCTCAGGGCGGCACCGGCGGCGACGACAGCATGGGCACGGCCGTTCAGGTTACAGGCGTCCGCGACGCTACCACTGATATCCGGAAGGCCCAGGCCGGCGAGTACTCCATCGATCTGTCCCAGTTCAAGGCGATTTCCTCCTCCGGCGAGATCAAGATCAAGGTGGGCGGCACCACTGTCGCCAGCGCGTCTGTTACCGGCGCTACCGCCACCAATCCCGCGACCTTCACGGCCAGCATGATCAAGAATGTGGAGAGCAAGGTGACCATCGGCGGCGTCAGCTTCTCTGTCACCAAGAGCGGCAACAAGATCATCCTGAAGATGACCAAGGTGCCCACCTCCGATTTCACCGCCTCTATGAAGGTAACGATCAGC
This sequence comes from Oscillospiraceae bacterium, assembly GCA_910575265.1. Lineage (GTDB taxonomy): Bacteria > Bacillota > Clostridia > Oscillospirales > Oscillospiraceae > Lawsonibacter. Next base: position 3,114 of record CAJTEA010000063.1, on the reverse strand, counting down.
GGCGCGAAGGCCGATATGAGCGCTGGCAACCAGTCCTGGCCCGAGGGCGTTAAGGTTGAAAAACCGGCCATCAAGCAGGATACCGCCAAGTATGCCCAGGGCAAGTTCACTTTGACCTCCGCCATGATTACCGATGGCGCCCAGATCAAGATCGGCAAGGATGTCTACACCTTCAAGGTGGGCAAGGACGGCAATGCCGGTGGTGTCAGCGGCAATGTCATCGACCTGACCCATATGAAGGCGGGGGCCGCGGGAATCGCGACAGAGGCGTCCCGCCTGCTGTCCCAGGCCGCTTCCGGCAACTCCTGGTTCAAGGTGACCAGCAGCAACGCGTCCGGCACTGTGTATCTGACTGAGAAGCTGGAGAACCGTCCCTACGCCAACGATATGGTCAAAACTTCCACAAATACCACAGACGCTGACTGGATGGGTACCGGCGGCGGCGACGCTATCCCGCTGGTCAAGTTCAGCCAGGAGGGCGGCATGGAAGGCGCTTCCGGCGGCCTGACCCTGCAGATTGGCGACACCTCTGACGACTACAACAAGATGGATGTTCAGATCGGCGACATGCATGTGACCGCTCTGGGCATTGGCGACCTGGACATCAGCACCCAGGAAGGTGCCGCGGAAGCGATCCAGAAGATCCGCGACGCCATCAACCAGGTCTCTTCCGTCCGCGGCGATTTGGGCGCGATCCAGAACCGTCTGGAGCATACCACCAACAACCTGTCCGTGATGGCCGAGAACATCCAGGACGCCGAGTCCACCATCCGGGACACCGACGTGGCCGAGGAAATGATGAGCTACGTCAAGAACAACATCCTGGTTCAGTCCGCCCAGGCCATGCTGGCCCAGGCCAACCAGGTGCCCCAGGGCGTGCTCCAGCTGCTGGGCTGATTTGCCAACGGCTGAAACATTATCCTATATGCACAATCAAAAGGGGGGCCGGGCCTTCGCCCGGCCCCCCTTTTTGAGCGGAAAAGGAGACACCCGGAATGAGAGCATTGGAGATCGCGCGCAAGCTTGCCCAATTGAATGAGACGGAAAAAGCCTGTCAGGCCTATACCCTGGTCCTGCACGAGAGCGACGGCACAGACCTCGCCGCGGAGCTGGAGGCCGCGCTGTACATCCTGCGATTTGGCGGCGGGGACGATTACAAGGTATCCTACACGGTTTTTTGCGGGCTGTACAATCAGGGCTTCTGCAAGGAAGACATTTTACAGGTGATGGACGGGGCGTTTTACGCTCCAAACGTTAAGCTGATCCAGACGCGCTACCGGAAGAACTGCGCGCTGCTGAAAAAATACCCTTATATTTTTCGCGAGGACTTTCTCAGATTTGAAGACCTTCCGATCCGCTTCTATCCCTACGACGACAACAGCTATACCCCCTACTACCCGGCGGAAGAGCGGTTCGGTGACTATATAAATTTTAGAGAAACCGTTATTAAGCACTACTTTTTTAAAGACTTGGAAAATCCTATCCTGGCAAAGGATATTTATTCTCAGTATGAGCTGGAATACCTTCGGGACAACGTGCGCCGCAGCGAGGACGTAGCCCGGGAAAACCACATATACCTCCACTACAGCAGCTGGGCGGAATTCTGCGCCTACCTGACCTGCCTGAACATGAAGCCCCTGCTGGAAGAGAAAAAAATTGTTTTCCTCTTTGAGGAGGAGATAGCGAAGTACCCAATCGACTTTAAGGAACGCTATAACATTGATTACAGCCAGATGTCGGTGAAACCCCTGGCGATCCGGGATGTGACCCGAATGATCTGGCACACCCAGCTGAGCAGCCACAACGGCGGCGACCTGTTCAACGAGGTGTTCGACGCCCACCCCAATCTGATCGCCATGCCCTCCATTATGATCGACAACATCCAGGAAACGATTCAAAAGGTCAGAGAGGGACTGGAGGCATGCGACAGCCTGGAGGAGGCCCTGTACAGTTTCAGCCAGTGGGAGGCGCCCCAGCTGGTCGAGGAGCTGTATCACAACCGGGCCAGGACAGATAAGGACATCCTGGTGGCGCTGTATCTGTTCCGGAAGGAATACACGGGATTTTTGGATACCAGCTCCCGGGTTGTGCCGCCACTGTTTTTCCAGCCCCACTTCGCCCATATTATCTACTCTCTGAAAGTGGATGAGAAAAATAGGGCTGTGCTGTATTCTGAGGACGCGGATATTCTGCGGACTCTGCCTATCTTTACCGGTTTTAAGTACATTAAAACGTTCACGCCCATGCGCCGTTTTACCACCAGCCACGGCGGAACCGTGCGGTTTATGGATTACATGGCTGAAAAAGCAAACAGGAGGAAGGGGAAAGATGACCTGACCACAACTGTTACAGACGCTGTCTCGGAGCGTGTGCTGAATCGCGGCTTTATGGTGGACAGGCAGGATAGAATTTACCGGGACAGTGTTGTTGTCCGCTTTGAGGACGGCAAGCTGAATCCCAAGGCGACATTCACCGCGTTGGCGGCTTTCCTGGATATCCCCTATACAGAAAGCATGACTTACTGCTCCGACATGAATGAACGGGACCCCCACCCGGAGACAAAGGGATTTGACCCGGCCCCCGTCTATAAAACCTATGACGACTACATCAATGACAATGAGCGGATATTTATTGAATATTTTCTCCGGGACGCGTACCGGTATTACGGCTATGATTTTCAGTATTATGACGGCGGGCCTATGAGCGAGGAGCGGGTAAAAGAACTGATAAAGGGCTTCGACACAATAGACAGTTATATAAGGAAAACCTGGAAGGTTGTATTCGCGGATATTAGAGTGACTCATAATGGCGAGTCTGTTGAAAATGAGCTGGAAGAATCCATACAGATACAGATGCTGGAGCATTATATGCAGGAAGTTTATACAACCCGGGTGAATATTGTGAATATTTTGATGGATAAGCTGCGCTTTGTGGGGAAAAACGGCCAGCCGCTGCGCATGATGCCCCTGCTGAAGCCGGACCCGGCGCTGCTGGAGCAGCCGCTGTACCATTAGAGAAGGGACAAGTTTACATATGAGCGAAAAGGGAACTGTTTATTTCTTCACCGGCCTGGCCGGCGCGGGAAAGACGACTATCGGCGGATTGTTTTACCAG
>CAJTEA010000062.1 GCA_910575265.1 Oscillospiraceae bacterium | reverse complement strand
CCAAATCCTCTATCGTTACCATGTGATATTTTAACTGCATTTCCTCGCCCCCCTGCTCTAATTATACCATATTTCGAGCGATTTGGGGGCACTTTGTCAACAGCTCCATTTTGTCCCGAGGGGCTCTGCCCCTCTGCGATGGCTCTGGTGGTATATATCCCCCGTCGCCGGGGATAAAAAAGCGCAGTCGGGAGCGGGCCGTCAAGGGGGCCAACGGCCCCGCCGCTTGCGGCGGCTTGCCCTTTACGGCCTGCCCCGGCTGTGCTATCTCCGGCCAAGCGGCGGGGGTATATCCTCCAGAGCCGCCCCCTTTCCCATGATTGGGAAAGGGCGGGGGGTTAGGGTTGAACGATTTTATTACAGAACGGAGGTTTTTACTTATGAAACGACCCCTTGCATACATTACCGCCGCATGGTTTGGCGGCGACAGTGAAAACGCAGAACTGGCGGCCCAGTATTGCCGGGCCGTATATGAGGCGGGCTTTGCCCCGATCTGCCCCGCCCTCTATCTGCCGCTGTTCCTCAATGACGCAGTACCCGAGGAGCATAAAAGCGGCATTGATATTGGCCGTGACCTGCTCCGCCGCTCCCGGGTGCTGGTGGTATGCGGCCACAGCATGACCGAGGCCATGAAAAACGATATTGCCGTGGCCCAGCGGCTGGGGATTACCGCCACCACCCTTGAGGGCATTTTGACCGTCAAGGGCCAGGGCAAACGCTGATGGCATCCTTGTTTGAGGCTTACATTACCAACCTCGGCAAATACAACGAGGGGGAGCTGGTGGGAGAAACACTGGAATTTCCCACCAGCCCCCAGGAGGTGCAGACGCTGCTGAAACATATCGGCGTGGACGGCATACGGTATGAGGAATTTTTTATTACCAGCTTTGACGGCGATGTGCTGGGGCTCTATGACTATCTGGGTGAATATGAAAATCTGGACGAGCTTAACCATCTGGCCTGCCTGCTCTCGGAACTCGATCAAGGGGAACTTGAAAAATTTGAGGCAGTGCTCCATACGGGGGCGCATACCTCCAGTGTGGCAGATATTATCAATCTGACGCAAAATCTGGATTGCTTTGAATTTTACCCGGATATTGAAAATGAGGAGGACTTGGGCCGTTATTGGGCGGAGGACTTGCCGATCCCGGAAGAACTGAAAGACTATTTCGACTATGAGGCATACGGCAGGGACATCTCCATCAACGAGGGCGGCCACATGGCCCCAGGCGGCTATGTGGTTCAGACCAGCGGAGACTTTAGGGAATATTATCACGGCCCCCAGGACATCCCAGCCGAGCATAAGGTGTTTTCTTATCCCCAGCTTTCTATCCGGGAGCAGATGGCCGCCTACAAAGAGGTGATTGACGGTTCCTCGAAAGAGGGCTTTCGGCGGCTGACCGAAAAAGGCCGGGAGGAACGCTGACAAGGCACTTCGAGACATTTTGTCCCAAAGCGGAGAAAGGAGGCGGTGTAACTGATTGATGAAGAAATTTCCCGGAGCTCCATAGCGATCTCTGTCCGGGCTGGCAAACTGACGGCCCGGGGGCTGGCCTATGTGCTCCAGGCGGCTGGGGGCCAGATCGCCAAACGGCACCGGGCGGCCCAAAGGCCCCACGGCAGGCAGAGCGTGAAAAAGCTCATGGCCCACGGCGAAAATGTGAACAGCATCGAAGTGGAGGCCCCGAAACTCTTTGACCGCATGGCCCGCCGTTTCAATGTGGACTATGCCTTTTATAAAACCGGGCCGGACAAGTATCTGCTGTTTTTCAAGGCGGGACAGGCGGACGCTGTTACCGCCTGCTTTGAAAGCTATTCCCGGAAACTGCTCACGCAGTCAAAATCCAGCCGCATCCCTATCCGGGAGCAACTGAAACAGGCGGCGGAGCGGCTTGCGGTGGAAAAGCCCCGGGCGAAAGAACGAGTAAAGGAGGCGGCCCGTGAGGACAGATAGCATAAAAAAATATTTGATACCCAACATCCCCTACCTTTTTATCCTGTGGGCCTGTCTGAAAATCGGGACGGCCTACCGGCTGGCGGCGGGTACGGATTTCGCCCACAAATTGATCGGGCTGGGCCAGACCATCGGCCCGGCCTTTGCCGACTTCGCCCCGGGAGTCCATCCCTTTGACTGGCTGATCGGCATTGTGGGGGCGGCGGCGTTCCGTCTGCTGATCTATGTAAAAAGCAAAAACGCTAAAAAATTCCGCCGGGATGAAGAGTATGGATCGGCCCGGTGGGGGACGGAAAAAGACATCAAGCCCTTTGTCGATCCAAAGTTTGAAAACAATGTCATTCTGACTGGGACGGAATTTCTCACTATGAATACCCGGCCCAAGATCCCGGCCAACGCCCGCAACCTAAACTGCTGCGTGATCGGCTCGTCCGGCTCGGGAAAAACCCGGTTCTGGCTCACGCCCCAACTGCTCCAGGCTCATTCCTCTTTCGTGGTGGTCGATCCCAAGGGCGGGGTGCTGTTCCAGGTGGGCTGTTTTCTCCAAAAGAAAAAGGGCTATAAGGTCAAGGTATTCAACAGCATTGATTTTTCAAAATCCATGCACTATAACCCGCTGGCCTATATCAAGAACGAGGCCGACATCCTTAAATTTGTGGATGCCCTCATTTCCAACACCAAGGGCGAGGGCAAGGAGGGCGACCCGTTCTGGACAAAATCGGAAACTTTGCTCTACTGCGCTTTGATCGCCTATATCATTTTCGAGGGCCCCGCCGAGGATCGGAACATGAACACTCTGGTGGATATGATTTCCGGGATGGAGGTCAAAGAGGATGACGAGGAATTTATGAACGCCGTGGACTATATGTTTTCCGGGCTGGAAAAGAGAAAGCCGGATTGTTTCGCTGTCAAGCAGTACAAAAAGTACAAGCTGGCCAGCGGCAAGACGGCAAAAAGCATTTTGATTTCCTGCGGGGCCAGGCTCGCGCCCTTTGACATCCCCCAGCTCCGGGAGATTATGTCTTATGACGAGCTGGAGCTTGACCGCATCGGGGATCGGAAAACGGCAGTGTTCTTTATTATCTCGGACACCACCCAGACCTATAACTTCCTTGTGGCCCTGGCTTTTTCGCAGATGTTCAATCTCCTGTGCGAAAGGGCCGACAATGTTCACGGGGGCCGCCTGCCCTACCATGTGCGGGTGCTGTGGGACGAGGCGGCCAACACGGGCCAGGTGCCCCAGCTTGAAAAGATTGTGGCGGTGATCCGCTCCCGGGAGGTGTCGCTGACCCTCTTTTACCAGCAGTTAGCGCAGTGCAAGGCCATTTACGACAAACACGCTGAGACGATTTTGGGAAATATGGACAGCGTGATCTTCCTCGGAGGCCGGGAGGCCAGCACGATCAAGGAAATATCCGAGAACTGGCTGGGAAAGGCCACGATCTCCATGCAGACCGACAGCCGCTCCCGTGGCCAGTCGGAAAGCTACAGCCAGAACAACCAGCGGCTGGGCCGGGAGCTGATGACCCCGGCGGAACTGGCAACTATGCCGGGGGACAAGTGCATTTTGCAGTTACGGGGCCTGCCCCCGTTCTTCTCTCCCAAATATGATTTGAAAAAGCACCCTAACTACAAATACACGGCTGAGGCCGATAAAATTAAAAACGCCTTTGACCTCGACAGGCTCATCAACCGCCGCAGGCGGCCCGGGCCGGAGGAACTATGCGAGGTGTATAAGGTGTCCGTGGAGGACAATGGGCTCACAGGCGAGGACGAGGACATCCTCAACTATGACGATATTGACGATCCGGATGCCTTTGCATAAATGGGCTTTGGGACAAAGTGGAGCTGTTGACAAAGTGCCTGAAATAAAGAGACAAGGGAGATTTCAAGCAAGAAAAAAGATGCCTTTCGGCATCACACTGAGTATTTAATCATTCTTTTGAGGTTCAAGGCCGT
>CAJTEA010000061.1 GCA_910575265.1 Oscillospiraceae bacterium | reverse complement strand
CGTATCTGTTTGAGTTCTCCGCTATTTAGTTTTCGTAAATCTATATACTCCATGCTGTCTATTTTACCACTTCCTACATCTTTTTCCTAGATTGTTTTTTTAAAGTAATAGCACCGCTTTTCGGGAGAATCAAGCCAAATCAATTTTAAGGAGCGAAAGATATGGCAGATGAAATTGTACAATTAAAGGTTGGAATTACAGAGGCCGCGGAGTGGCGCGGATCGTGGGGCGAGATGTCCGTCCGGCCTGTTATTCCTTCTACATACTGGCTGATGTTATATTGGGCGGTGCGGGTTGACAGGGGCTTAAAGCCCCCCTTTTTTTCGGAGCCTGGACAAACAGGGGCAGGCCGTCGGGGCAGCCCCTGCGTTGGGCCTTCAGATACACCCTCACCGCCTCCTGGGCAATGGGATGGAAGGGAACGGTCCTCCGTTTGTTCCCCCTTGCCGTGGCGGACCAGGGCCTTCCCCTGTACCCAATCCAGGTCCTCCAGCGCCAGGGCCAGCAGCTCAGCCAGCCGCAGCCCGGAGGACAGGCACAAAAGCGTCATGGCCCGGGCCCGAATGTACACCCGCCCGCTGAGCTGGTCCGGGCAGCCGTCCCGCAGCAGGCGCTGAATGTCGGCGCTGGTGAGCAGGGTGTCATAGGGTTGGTACTTCTCCTGTCCCACAAATACCGGACGCACCGGGTTTTCCCCCTCCACCAGCCCGGCGTCCAGCATGAAGGAGAACGCACTTCGCAGCTGCTTCATGTACTGGCTCACGGAATTCGGGGCCAGATCATAGAGCGACCGGCGGAAGGACAGGGCTATCTCGGGGGTCAGCTCCTGCCCGGGGTATTCCTTGGAGGCGAAGTCGGCGAACAGGTCCAGGACATAGGCTTTCAGTTTTCTGGTGATGTAATAGCCGATGTACCGCTTGTTCCGCAAAAGCCGGTACAGGCTGTTCTTGTTAAACTCCTTGCCCTGGGAGGTTTTAATCTGCTTCGCATTGAGGTATTTTGTGATTTCAGCGACAGTCTTTCCGCTGGCGTACATCTCAAAAATTTCCCGGACAACGGCAGCACCCTCCGGGTCAACATGGAAACAGCGTTCCTCGTCCACATAGCAGCCAAGGCCGGGATTGCTCCCATTGCTCAAACACTTTTCAGCGTTGATGTCCATGCCCCGCCGTATCTTTTGGGACAGCTCCGCCGAGTAGTATTCGGCCATGCTCTCCAACACACCCTCCAGCATTTCAATGATGGCTTTTTTCAAGCGGTCATTCATGGGGGAGGCGGGGTCAAAGCACATTTCTACAAACCGCCTCATGTCCTTATCTTCTTCCAGAATTTTTGGCTTGTACTCGTACAGCTTGCCCTGGGGTTTTTCAGTGCGGCAGCAGATATAATCCATCGACACATCGAAGTAATCCGCATACCAGATCAGCACTTTGATTGGAGCGGCGGAGTAGCCCGTTTCGTACCGGTTGATGGTAGCCTGAGGGATGCCAGCGATTTTTCCGAACTTGGCTTGGGATAACCCGATGCCCTCCCGGAGCGTTCTCATTCTTTTGCCTATATCGCTCAAATTGCTCACCTCCTGTCGCAAATGTTGTCACTCCCGGAAGAATGGGACTACACCCTGCAAGGGCTGGCCTATATCACCCGAGAGTAAATCGACGCCATCCGTCAGGCCGTCCATGAACTGGAACGGACGGGGTATATCGTGCGGACACGGGAACGGGACAACCGGGGACGGCTGCGGGGAGCGGAGTACACCATCTACGAACAGCCGCAAGCGCCGTCAGCTTTACCGGCGTTGGAATAACCTGCGTCGGGAAAACAGTTGTCGGAAAATCCTATGTAGGAAAATCCGACGCAATAAAATAAAGATATAAGTAAATACAGAAAAATTAATTAAAGATTTATCAATTACCCATTCCTTTCCTATCCTTTCTCCTGCCCTCTCCTTTGGGGATGGGCGGCAAAGCCGCCGGAAGGGAATGGAACGGAAGCGGAAAGCAGGGAGACCAAATAGCAGCAGGGCTTATCGAGGCCCTTATCTGACCCGCAGAAACCGTACAGCCGGGTCGCAGGTGTACGGTTTCTGCGGGTGCCACAAGAGGGCCGCAGGCACTCTTGTGTGACAGCACAGTTTTACAGTCCAGCAGAAGCCAGAACAGGAGTGCCGGGATGTCGGCCTCCTGTCCTGGCTTTTCCATATCCCTTTCTACGCATTTAGAACCTCGTTTTTGAGGGAGCAGGTCAAATCGTATTGCCCCCTGTGTGACCGCCGCTCGGAAACCTTGGAAATAGGCAACTGAATAGGCCCTAAATGCGTAGGCTGGTGGGCTGATTTGGGAGGTATCTATATAGAAATGGCTTCCCTATTTTCGAGAGGAATAGGCTCACTTTCTGGCCAGCGAGGGTATCCCGGAGGTGCTGGAGTTGGTAAGGTCAGTGCGGGAACGGTTCAACCCCAGACTCCAGGTCGCTGGCATCCTGCTGACCATGTACCAGTCCCGGCCTCAGCTGTGCCGCAGCGTCCGGGAAAGTGTGGGCGAGATCTACGGCGAAACGTTTCATGTTTTTGAGCGGCCCATAGAATACTCCATCAAGGTAGCGGAGTGTCCCGCCGCCGGGCAGAGCATTTTCGATTACGCTCCGAAGAATGCTGCCGCTGAGTCCTACCGCAGTCTGGCAGAGGAGGTGCTGAGGCTTGCCTAAAGCGAACATGAACGACATGCTGAAGCGGAGAATGACCGCCACCCAGCAGGCGTCTGAACTGCAAACCAGCGATGAAGCCTATAATCAGATTTTCCGGGAAAAGGTCCCAGCGCCAGCCGTTGAACTCTGTGAACTCCCATTAGATAAGCTGGTTTCCTTTCATACGGCAAAAATCGGTTTTCGGCCTTATCCCCAAGCGAAGCTGGAGGCACTGGCCGAACAGCTTCAGGAAGATGGTCTGTTTGTCAGGATCATCACCCGGAAAGCAAGTGCCGGAAACTATGAGGTACTGAGTGGACACAACCGCGTGGCTGCCGCTATGCTGGCTGGGTGGCGCACAATTCCGGCCGAAGTGGTTGACGTAGATGATGCCCGTGCCATTGTGATTGCTACCTCCACCAATCTGATTCAGCGGCAAGGACTCTCTATTATAGAACGTGGCTTTGCGTATAAGGCCCTATTGGACGCCAAAAACCGGCATGGTCAGTGGTACATTGACGCTGCCGAAACTCTTGGCGAGAATCGCCAAAAGTTTGACGAATGCTCCGCACAAACAGCTGATGGCCGTCAGAGGTATAATGCTCGTAAACTGGTCGCGGAATTTTTCGGTGTTACTGAGTACGAGATCCGGAAAGCCGTTAAGCTGACCCAACTGATACCGGAGCTGTCCGATATTCTGGAAAACACCCCAAAGCAGCTCAACCTCGCCTGTGCCGACCTGATTGCGGACTACGACGCTGCGTCTCAGCAAGCGTTTATTGAGATGTGTTCTATTGAGGGCTATCCGATGAACAAAGCCATTATGCAGCACATTGTCTGCAAATGCCCTCCCCCGACTGCCGGACGGCAGGAAATGTACGCCGCTTGGCGTGAAGCCCGGAATGCGGCGGAAAAACGTATGATGGCCCCGCCCAGGAAAATATCCTTTGACCGCAAGCAGTTTGCCCCCTATTTGGAGAAGTTCAGCAGTGACCAGGAAATTGAAAAGCTGTTCCTGGAGTTTCTGCGAGAAAGGGCTAAGGTTTCATAGACTAAATCAGGGCAGCCTCATTATATGGGGCCGCCCTGATTTCATAAGGCTATTTCTGGTTGAGAATGTCCATCACCTGCTCCAGGGACATCTTGAAACGCTCTGCAATTACGGCGGGGTCAAGGATGTCCTTTAATGCAATAATTGTATCTTTGAATCCTTTTTCCATGCCCTCTGCGCGGCCGTCTTCCAATCCGTCCATATAACCTACTCTGCGTTCATCCATCATCTTCTGCGCATACGTCATATACGACACCTCCAGCTTCTTGTCACTGCGCACCTCTTGTATCCGTTCCCGGGCCATTTGCCCTAGGGGCGTCTCATAGGGCTGTTCCAAGTCGTTTGTGCGGATTAGGTCTAGGTAGTGTTCACATAAGTGGGATTGTGATATAATCAAAGAATGGAAATAAAGAAAGAGCAATACGAGCAAATCAAAGAGTGCTTTCCCAAACAGCGGAAACCAGCCAAAATCAGCAACCT
>CAJTEA010000060.1 GCA_910575265.1 Oscillospiraceae bacterium | reverse complement strand
TGGTGACCCGTACGGGAATCGAACCCATGTTTGCGGCGTGAGAGGCCGCCGTCTTAACCGCTTGACCAACGGGCCTTATGGTGCGCCTTCAGGGATTCGAACCCGGGACCCACTGATTAAGAGTCAGTTGCTCTACCAACTGAGCTAAAGGCGCTTACTTTCTTTCGAGAAAGAAAATAAGCAAAGAAAGCTTTCCTATGCTCTCCTATACTGCTTTCTCCCTCTCAAGATGAGGGTATGCGCTTTCTGCACCCTGAAAACCGAACAGTGAAACAATCTTCCATCGCTTACAAGCGCCTGCATTCTTAACTTGAACCAATTGTAGGTCAAGCCCTCGGCTTATTAGTATCGGTCAGCTGCACACGTTGCCGTGCTTCCACCTCCGACCTATCAACGACATAGTCTACGTCGAGCCTTACTCCTTAAAGGATGAGAGATCTTATCTTAGGGAGAGTTTCACGCTTAGATGCTTTCAGCGTTTATCTCGTCCAGACGTAGCTACCCAGCTGTGCCCTTGGCAGGACAACTGATGCACCAGAGGTCTGTCCATCCCGGTCCTCTCGTACTAAGGACAGCTCCCTTCAAATCTCTTACGCCCGCAACAGATAGGGACCGAACTGTCTCACGACGTTCTGAACCCAGCTCGCGTGCCACTTTAATCGGCGAACAGCCGAACCCTTGGGACCGAATTCAGCCCCAGGATGTGACGAGCCGACATCGAGGTGCCAAACCTCCCCGTCGCTGTGGACGCTTGGGGGAGATCAGCCTGTTATCCCCAGGGTAGCTTTTATCCGTTGAGCGACGGCACTTCCACTTGCATACCGCCGGATCACTAACTCCAACTTTCGTTACTGCTCCACCCGTCGGTGTCGCAGTTAGGCTCGTTTTTGCGTTTACACTCACTGCACGATTTCCGTCCGTGCTGAACGAACCTTTGAGCGCCTCCGTTACCTTTTAGGAGGCGACCGCCCCAGTCAAACTGCCCACCTAACAGTGTCCCCCGACCGGATTCACGGCCGCAGGTTAGAAAACCAGTAAATCAAGGGTGGTATCCCAAGGGTGGCTCCACTCGAGCTGACGCCCGGGCTTCCAAGCCTCCCACCTATCCTGTACATCATTTACCAATCCTCAGTATTAAGCTACAGTAAAGCTCCATGGGGTCTTTCCGTCTAGTTGCGGGTAACCGGCATCTTCACCGGTACTACAATTTCGCCGGGTGGGCTGTTGAGACAGCGCCCAAATCGTTACGCCATTCGTGCGGGTCAGAACTTACCTGACAAGGAATTTCGCTACCTTAGGACCGTTATAGTTACGGCCGCCGTTTACTGGGGCTTCAATTCAGACCTTCGCTTGCGCTAAGCCCTCCTCTTAACCTTCCAGCACCGGGCAGGCGTCAGCCCATATACGTCATCTTTCGATTTAGCATAGACCTGTGTTTTTGGTAAACAGTCGCTTGGGCCTATTCTCTGCGGCCCCCTCACGGGGGCTCCCCTTATCCCGAAGTTACGGGGTAATTTTGCCGAGTTCCTTAACAACCCTTCTCCCGTTGGCCTTAGGATCCTCTCCTCATCTACCTGTGTCGGTTTGCGGTACGGGCACCTTAGCATACACCAGAACTTTTCTCGCCTCGTCATTCTCCGGCTTCCCTACTTAATTTCGGTCCCTTTCGCCCGGGTCAACCAACGCCCGGGTCCGGATAGCTCCAAGTGTCCTTCTGGTTTAAGTTTCGGTGGCTACGGAATTTCAACCGTATGTGCATCGACTACGCCTTTCGGCCTCGCCTTAGCTCCCGGCTTACCTTGGGCGGACGAACCTTCCCCAAGAAACCTTAGATTTTCGGCCATTATGATTCCCACATAATTCTCGCTACTCATTCCGGCATTCTCACTCGAATACAGTCCACCAGTGCTTCCGCTCTGACTTCACCCCGTATTCGACGCTCCCCTACCACGCATTGCTGCATCCCAAGCTTCGGTTACATGCTTAGCCCCGTTACATTTTCCGCGCGGAGCCACTCGACCAGTGAGCTATTACGCACTCTTTTAATGAGTGGCTGCTTCTAAGCCAACATCCTGGTTGTCTATGCGACTCCACATCGTTTTCCACTTAGCATGTATTAGGGACCTTAGCTGTGGGTCTGGGCTGTTTCCCTTTTGACCACGAGACTTATCTCACGTAGTCTGACTGCTGATCATCAATTAGCCGGCATTCAGAGTTTGATAGGGTTCAGTAACTTTATCAGCCCCTAGCCCATTCAGTGCTTTACCTCCGGTAATCTAAATCAACGCTAGCCCTAAAGCTATTTCGGGGAGAACCAGCTATCTCCAAGTTCGATTAGAATTTCTCCGCTATCCACAGGTCATCCGCCACCATTGCAACGGGGGTCGGTTCGGTCCTCCATGGAGTTTTACCTCCACTTCAACCTGCCCATGGATAGGTCACCTGGTTTCGGGTCTATTGCATATGACTCTTTCGCCCTGTTCAGACTCGGTCTCCCTTCGCCTCCGGTGCTCAACACCTTAAGCTTGCCACATACAATAACTCGCCGGACCGTTCTACAAAAAGTACCTCATCACACCTTAACGTGCTCTGAGTGCTTGTAAGCACAAGGTTTCAGGTTCTCTTTCACTCCCCTCCCGGGGTCCTTTTCACCTTTCCCTCACGGTACTGCTCCTCTATCGGTCATCAAGTAGTATTTAGGGTTGGAGGGTGGTCCCCCCAGTTTCCCACAGGGTTTCACGTGTCCTGCGGTACTCTGGATCCTGACTAAAGCAATTCAGCTTTCGGCTACGGGGCTCTCACCCGCTATGGCCGGCCTTCCCATACCGTTCGCCTAACCTATCGCTCCGTTGTGCCAGTCCACAACCCCGGAGAATAAATCCTCCGGTTTGCCCTCTTCCGCGTTCGCTCGCCACTACTAGCGGAATCTCTGTTGATTTCTCTTCCTCGCCCTACTTAGATGTTTCAGTTCAGGCGGTTCCCCACCTACGCCTATTTTGTTCAACGCAGGCTGACAGAGTATTGCTCTGCCGGGTTTCCCCATTCGGAAATCCGTGGATAATATCGCCTATGTGCGGCTCCCCACGGCTTATCGCAGCTTGTCACGTCCTTCTTCGGCTCTTGATGCCAAGGCATTCCCCTTGCGCTCTTTTCAGCTTGACCTATTGGCGCTCACGCACCTATCTCAGTCAAGAGATATTGGTTCTCACAAGAATTATGCAGGCCTCAGATTTGGTTTCATTGTAGTTTGTGTTACCCTTATTTTAAAAGTCCACAAAAAACTTTGTTACCTCTCTGTTGCTTGCTCGCAATTTCTTGCTTGCTTCACTGTTCAGTTTTCAAGGTGCAGTTCCAACCTTTTTCAAGGCCAGATTGAAATGCTCATCCTATTGGACAAACACTTCAATCTACCCTCAAAAGAAGTGGTGGGCCCAAGTGGACTCGAACCACCGACCTCACGATTATCAGTCGTGCGCTCTAGCCAGCTGAGCTATGGGCCCGTGTGGTGGAGGTTACCGGACTCGAACCGGTGACCCCCTGCTTGCAAAGCAGGTGCTCTACCAGCTGAGCTAAACCCCCGTCGAGCGTCCACTCTTTCGCCGCCTCCCTTAGCCGCGTGCGCCCTCTAAATTAAACAACGTAACATTCACTCTTCACTGAAGTCTGACCTAGGAATTCTACAGCCATTTGCTCAATGACTGAGTTCTCCTTAGAAAGGAGGTGATCCAGCCGCTCGTTCTCGAACGGCTACCTTGTTACGACTTCACCCCAATTATCGAACCCACCTTCGGCCGCGCCCCCCTTGCGGTTAGGCTACGGACTTCGGGTGTTCCCGACTCTCATGGTGTGACGGGCGGTGTGTACAAGGCCCGGGAACGTATTCACCGCGGCATGCTGATCCGCGATTACTAGCGATTCCAACTTCACGCAGGCGGGTTGCAGCCTGCGATCCGAACTGGGATGGCTTTTAGGGATTTGCTCCACCTCGCGGTATTGCTTCCCTCTGTTAACCACCATTGTAGTACGTGTGTGGCCCAGGACATAAGGGGCATGATGATTTGACGTCGTCCCCACCTTCCTCCGTTTTGTCAACGGCAGTCTCGCTAGAGTGCTCTTGCGTAGCAACTAACAATAAGGGTTGCGCTCGTTGCGGGACTTAACCCAACATCTCACGACACGAGCTGACGACAACCATGCACCACCTGTCACCGGTGTCCCCGAAAGGAAAACTGTATCTCTACAGCGGTCACCGGGATGTCAAGCCCTGGTAAGGTTCTTCGCGTTGCTTCGAATTAAACCACATACTCCACCGCTTGTGCGGGCCCCCGTCAATTCCTTTGAGTTTCAACCTTGCGATCGTACTCCCCAGGTGGGATACTTATTGTGTTAACTGCGGCACGGAGGGGGTCAGTCCCCCCACACCTAGTATCCATCGTTTACAGCGTGGACTACCAGGGTATCTAATCCTGTTTGCTCCCCACGCTTTCGCGCCTCAGCGTCAGTTGCTGTCCAGCAG
>CAJTEA010000059.1 GCA_910575265.1 Oscillospiraceae bacterium | reverse complement strand
GACCAAATCCGATATCCGCCATAAAACAGTTTCTTTCATGCGTACCTTACAACATTCTCCTGATAGGGTCTCCGCTTTCTTTCTGCACAACCAGATTTCCTATATTTTTATTCGGGAGTAATAAAATAAATATTGAAGGGGGGATTCCTGTGGGACTGAAAGACTTCTTTAAATTAAGCAGCGATCAGTGGGGACTGCCGGCGGAACATTTAGAAGGGGTTCCGGGTGTCTTTTATAAGCAAAATATTGGGCTGCTTACCCAGCGGGAAAAGCGGTGCATTTCCATTACAACACTCCCTGATGATCAGGAAATCGCTGTTTTGCCGTTTCATCAGCTTGTCCAGGTCAATTATATTGAATGGGAAAGGATCATTACTCACGAGCGCAACCCTGTTTCCGAGGCCTTTTGGGGAGAAATGATTGGCGGGACGGCGGTGGGGGTTGCCAGCGCCATCGCCGCTCAGGGGAAGACCTGGACAGAGCGGGTAGCCTGCAAAAACGCTCTGGAAATCCGGTATTATCCAGGGAATAATCGGAGCACCATTAGCCGCATTGTTGTAAGTCCGAACCTCCCGGCATCCATGACAAAGCAGTGGGCGCAAACTATTTCCCGGTGTGCGGGGCTTTCCGAACCCCGCTGCGTAAAGCCGATCCAGCCCGCCAAACCCGGCCCGAAATATCTTTAGATTTGGCTCACCCCGGCGCCGGAGCTGCAGTGGCCAGCGGGAAGTCATTGACCGAGGTACAGTTGAGCTGCATGGCCCCGGTCTGGCCGATGGGCCGGGAGAACCCGGTGAGCAGGTGTCGCTCCACGGGGGAGCCGGGCTTGTCTGTCCGGCGGATGGTGATCAAGTTGTTCTCCGCCAGGTGGAAAAGCTGGCAGGTCCGCACTGTGACAGATTTCTGCAGCACGGTATTCCGCTTCAAGTGAAATTCGGCCAGCTCCTGGCACTGAGAATCGGCATAATAGGCGGTTTCACTCAAGCGCTTGGTGCGGTAGCCCAGGATATTCACGTTGGTGTCGCTGCGTGGGTCGGCGTTGATGGCCCGTCCCTTGGGGATGGGCCCGTTTTCGTTGATGGCCGTCCCCCGGACGATGATATCGTTGAAAACCTCCGTGTTCTTCACGGTATACGTTGCGCCGAGGAAAGTAGTCCGCTCCGGAGAGAGCCGATACTGTACCGGTTTATCCATGTCCAAAATGTCCTCATAGGCGGCGTCCACCCGAAGGTGCCCCGCCTGGTCGTATCCCATCCAGCCCGCCAGCATCTTGTTGACCTCCAGAAGCACCTCGGCATAGGTCCCGTTCTCGCTGTCGCAGCGGTAGGTGTAGGGGGCGGCGAGCCAGGAGGCTGATGTGCCGTCCGGGAGAGTGACGGTCCGGTTATTGTAGTAGGTGGTAAAAACCGGGGGGAGGCCGTCCACCGGCTGGCCGTTTCCCCGGTCCTTCCGGAGCAGGGTGGCGATGGCGGTAAACAGGTTTTCGCCCCGGTTGATCTGGTAAATCCCCTCCAGATTGCCGAATAAGGTCCCGTCCAGACTGGACCACTTGTCCGCCAGATTGTATCGGGCGGTTTTGCGCCCCGGCTCAAAGGTTTCTTCCGGGTCCTTCACGTAAAAGACACCCTGGGGAAGGTAGTAGTCCGTCCCGTCCGGGAGGATAAGGCCCTCCATCAGCCGTATCTGCTGGCCGAACCAAATTTTGTTCACGTTAAAGTCGTATTCCCCGTCCAGGTTGGACAGGGTAACGGTGGCCTGCCGCCGCTGGCCGCTCTGGAGGTTGACAGACAGTTCCCCCTCCTGGAGGAAGGCTCCGGAGCGGCGGTTTTTGGGGTTGTTGTCGATGGAGAAGGCCAGCGAGCCGTCCGGCTGGAGAAAATCCAGCCTCGCCAGCTTGATAAAAGGCCCTTCCAGGGCGGACAGATACGCCGTCCAGCGGCTTCGTTCATCCAGGTGAACCAGCTCCTTCCCAAAAATAAAACGCCCCTGTTGACAAAACAGAGGCGGGTGGGTATAATAAGCGCAGAAGGGCGCTGTTACTGACGGTTGGCCCGTATCCTTACAACTAACTCACGTTAGCCGCTCGGGAGCCATCCGGGCGGCTAACACGCTTTTGGGGCGGTGAGGAGCAAAATCATAACGACAATGCCCAGGCTCACCACGAAACGAAGGAGAAACCCTCGGAAATCGTTTCCCATAAGCACCACTCCCCTCTGTTGGGTATTCGCGAGAGGTTTGTGGGCCAACCGCCTTTTATGTAACAGCGCCTTTCCGGCCTCTCCTCTGGCTGAGGAGGCGCTTTTATTATACCATTGCGCCGTATTTTGTCAATTCCCGCCGCCCGTCTGGGCGGCGTTTTATAGCTCAACAACGGGGCCTGCTGTAAACGTACCTGTACCAGCGTTTCCAAAGAATTTTTCATCTATTAAATCGTACACCCCAACAGAGCCGGACGGATCTATACATGGAACCAAATCCCGAACCAAAGATCCTTCCTTCTCAATCTGACAAGAAAATAATTTAGCTGGCATTATCCTTGATTTGGTTCCATTGTTATTGAGGCACAGGAGGCATATGGCTGGCATGGAAGTTATGACGTGAGCGCTTGAGCCTAAATTGACTTGTTCTTCATTGACGGAAGCAACACTTTCGGGTCCGTCCAAAAGCAAAGCGATTCTTTTATTTGATACGTTGTTGATTTTTTTATCCTGAAGCGATTGCGCTGTTTGAATATTTGCATAATTGCCATTTGCATTCCTGAACATGTAGTAACCCGGAGTACCATGTTTTTTTTGCGCTGTAATTATAGTACGTCGTATAAGACGAAAAATAGTATGTAACGCTATCCAACTCCCCGATAAGGTACAATAAGTTGCGCAAATAAAAAAGACAAGGTTTGCAGCCTTCTGGTAGAATGAAGTATCGACACACCATTCAGAGAGGAGACAGCAAACCATGTCAGAGAAGATTGTACAGCTAAATGAAGAAGTAATCAAGGGTCAACTTAAGGAGCTGGTTCGCGGGAGCGTGGAAGAAACGCTGAATGAGCTGCTGGAGCAGGAGGCGGAGAAACTGACTCAGTCAGCCCGGTATGAGCGAAATGAGGCTCGCCAGGGGTACCGTAGTGGTCACTACAGCCGAAACCTTACCACCACCTCTGGCGATGTTACGCTCCATGTGCCCCGCCTGAAGGGGGTCTCTTTTGAAACGGCGATTATAGAGCGGTATCGCCGGCGTGAAAGCAGTGAGGAGGAAGCTCTCATCGAAATGTACCTGGCTGGTGTCTCGGTGCGCAGAGTAGAGGATATCACGGAGGCGCTGTGGGGAAGCAAAGTGTCCCCAGTGACCATCAGCGAGCTGAACAAAAAAGCGTATGTCCACATTGAGGATTGGCGCAACCGGCCTTTGCAAGGTGGACGCTATCCGTATGTATATGTGGACGGGATCTATCTGCGGCGGAACTGGGGCGGAGAGTATGAGAATGTAGCCGTTCTGGTGGCGATTGCGGTAAATGAGGACGGATACCGTGAAGTTCTTGGCGCCGCCGAGGGGATGAAAGAGGACAAGGCCAGTTGGATCAGCTTCTTCCAGTGGCTGCGAGGCCGCGGCCTGGACGGAGTCAAGCTGGTGGTTGGGGACAAGTGTCTTGGTATGCTGGAGGCTGTGGGAGAAGTGTTCCCAGAGGCCAAATACCAGCGGTGTACCGTCCATTTCTACCGCAATGTGTTTTCTGTGACACTGCGCTCTAAGGTGAAGTTGGTGGCCAAGATGCTCAAGGCGATCCATGCCCAAGAGAGCAAAAAGGCTGCTCGGGAGAAGGCTAAATCTGTGGTGGAGGAGCTTCGTACCATGAGGCTGAGCGAGGTTGCAAATAAGGTAGAAGATGGCATTGAAGAGACGCTGACCTATTGCGACTTTCCCGGCGAACACTGGACTCGTATCCGCACCAACAATGTCATGGAACGGCTCAACCGGGAGATCCGCCGCCGCACCAGAGTAGTGGGCTGCTTCCCGGATGGCAATTCTGCTTTGATGCTGGTCTGTGCCAGACTCCGCCATGTAGCTGGCACACAGTGGGGCAACAAGAAGTACATGAATATGAAGCACTTAGTGGCTACCCGGAAGGATGCCTCTATTGCTGGCTGATTCTATTCTGCCAAAGCCTGCAAACTATTTTGCGCATTATTCTTGACATTACCCAGACGGATGCAGCGCACCATAGCCCGGATGAGAGGGCGAGGCGTGAAGTACTGCCCTGCGCCGCTCTTTACGTCCTCCGCGTTTTTTTGGAGCAGGCCCTCATAGATCTCACCCTTGACGTCGGAGGACATGGACACCCAGTTTTTCCAGGGTGGCCTTGTATTGAGTTGGCAATAATCACGGTTATCTGAAAACTTTTACCAGGGATTTTATTCTTCCTGGCTTTCCATAGTTGCGGTACCGCCAATAGAGAATCCGGCAGTTGGGCTTTCCAAAACCGAGTGATACATTTGAATAGTGCGTTTGTAATTAGCTTTCGTTCCGATTACTTGCCCAGTATTAGTTGTAAGATAGTTCATTTCCCATTTGAATTCATTTTCATCATAAATAAATTGAATCTTTTTTAAATTTCCATTCGTATAGTAGTTAAATTGCTGAACTTTTTGAGAAATATCATATTCTTTCAATGCTTCGAGAGCTTTTAGAACAGTATCGACTTTTTTAGCTTTTACAACTAGGCCTTGTTTGAAAAATAGCGAGGAGTAGGCTAAATCAACAAAATAGCAATAGAAGCCAAGTAAACGAAGGCAAGAAAAGAAGCATCTAACTTGTCATATCTGGTGGCAATTC
>CAJTEA010000058.1 GCA_910575265.1 Oscillospiraceae bacterium | reverse complement strand
GAATTGCCACCAGATATGACAAGTTAGATGCTTCTTTTCTTGCCTTCGTTTACTTGGCTTCTATTGCTATTTTGTTGATTTAGCCTACTCCTCGCTATTTTTCAAACAAGGCCTAGTATCATGGAACAGAATCTTCCTGCGGAGACATAAAAATCAACAATTAATTGCAGTCCTTGCTGTTTTATGATTGCTGTGAGTAACTCCTGTTCCAAATTTGTTTCAGATAAAATCGCTTTGAACGCCACTCTATGATTTAGAATTTCATCTTGTTTTTATGCAACTATAGTAATATTTTTAAATTTCTGACAGTGGCCTTGTATGGGCGCACAATGTGCTCCCATACAAGGTATCACGTACTGTGAAGATTGCTGTAGTTTGTCAAGGATACATATTAGCCTGTGTTCTTTGACTTGCGTGGAGAGATTAATTATGCAAATGAAATCTGATAAAATTTATATAGATTATTTAGATCATACAGTCAGTGGCGCATTTAATATTGATAGAGCCACTGACAGGTTGCGATTTGACTTACTACTCTTTTCAGAAGAAACACTATGCATGTCGGTTCCGGCTTGTGTCAAACTTGATTCGACGACTGAAATATTAATGAAACTTAAACCGTTTTGGGATAATGGTAAAATACGGTTAATCCTTGATAGAAAGCATCGTAATAATCCTTGGAACTACTTTAATAACAGAAAAAAAGTGTTAGAAAGGGGATTTCCAGAGGAACAATTAGAGAACCATTTTGAATATTTAGCATACAATTCTAATCATACACAGTTTTTTTACAATGTCTTCATAAAAGAAATCGTTCAATCGAGATGTGACCTATATATTAGAAAAATTTTTGATACAGATGAGACTTTTCGTCAATCAGTGATAACCCAAGTAAATAATAATTGCAACAATATTTGTGCAACACTTCCCGTGAACAATGCTATTCATTTAGGGAAAATATTCAATGATCTAATTCTGATTGCAGAAGATCGAAGAAGCCTATTTCAACGAAGTGCTGTAGAACAGAAGCTCCAAGAAGAATGCGGAGCGTTTCCATACGAGATTAAAATAGTAAGTAAGATTCTTGATAGAGGCTTTGCCTATGCAAATGGAATATCAAGCTATGCCGCCCCCCTTTCCCTGATTGGCAATAGACTAACAGGAAGTACATTTATTAATATTTTGAAAGCTGCTGACGCAGAGCTTTATAAGTTAATTCATGATATGGACTGGAGTGCAATATATCGGTTGAGTATCAATGATACTTGGTTAGACTTTATTGATCATTTGAATAGACTTATTGTCCTTTATCAGGATAGCTTTAAACACAAAAGCAAAATTTTTTCTTCGATACAATTAGAAGGAAGTATAACAGCTTATGAACTCGTAATTAAATTGTATGAGGCGGCCATAGAAACCATTCAAAAAGAAATGTTTAAGGCTGGAGCAGTCATTATTGATGTGATGAATTTCAAAGATTATTCAGACAAAGTGTTTGAGCACTACGTGCGTGTCAAAAGTGATTATTGGAATACCATAAAAGAAGTAGATGAATTGATACCAGCATTAAAAGTAGTTATTCGTAGTTTGGATCGTAGGTTTAAAGATTCAACAAATATATTGCGACAGGACGGTTTTATTATAAACCTATAGAAAAAGGAGACGCCATTGATGTACACACATATTTTGTTTGATATGGATGATACAATTCTGGACTTTCAAAAAGCACAGCTAGCAAGTTTTAAGTATGTGCTAGAAAAATATGGAACCCAATTCTCAGAAGATATTTACCTGTGTTATGAAGACATTAATCATTTTTTGTGGAGCAAATTTGATGAAGGCGCGATATCAAAAGATGTGGTTCAAAATGAACGCTTTGCCCGCTTTTTTGATGCTATAGGGAAACACGTAGACGGAAAACAGGTCAATTCACTATATCAGGAGAGTTTGTCTTCTCAAACATGGTTAATTCCCCATGCAAAAGAAGTTTGCTTTGAATTATCTAAGCACCACACACTTTCTATTGTCACTAACGGTGTTGGTATAACGCAAAAGAAAAGATTTTTAGCATCAGAAATATCTCCATATTTTTCTCATATCCTAATCTCCGAAGACATTGGAGTTGCTAAACCTAATAAACAGTTCTTTGATAAGGCTTTTAACCTCATACAATGTACTGACCGCAAGAAAATTTTGTTAGTTGGAGATTCTCTGTCCTCCGATATTCAAGGGGCGAATAATGTTGGAATTGATTGTTGTTGGTTTAACCCAAAAGGAGCCATAGATGATAGGGAATTAAAAATTACATATATGATAACAGATTTAAGGCAACTTATGGATATAGCTTAAATTGCATTTTCATAACTATGCGATACGTAAATTGTATTAGCACAAATTGTCTTCTTTAAAGCACTTTTCGGCCATTTGGCAGGGCACAACGATTATTCGCTGTGCCCTGCTTTTCTAATTATATGAAAAATATCCTTGACAAAACGCACTGGACTTTGAAACCTTCGCCATCTACGGTAATGTCAAGAATAATGCGCAAAATAGTTTGCAGGCTCTGGCAGAATAGAATCAGCCAGCAGTAGAGGCATCCCCCAGGGTAGCCACTAAGTGCTTCATATTCATGTACTTCTTGTTGCCCCACTGGGTGCCAGCTACATGGCGGAGCCTGGCACAGACCAGCATCAAAGCAGAATTGCCATCCGGGAAGCAGCCCACTACTCTGGTACGGCGGCGGATCTCCCGGTTGAGCCGTTCCATGACATTGTTGGTGCGGATACGAGTCCAGTGTTCACTGGGAAAGTCGCAATAGGTCAGCGTCTCTTCAATGCCGTCCTCCACTTTCTTGGCCGCCTCCTTCAGCTTCATTTCCCGCAGCTGGGCCACCACGGCCTTAGCCTTCTCCCGAGCAGCTTTTTTGCTCTCTTGGGCATGGATCGCCTTGAGCATCTTGGCCACCAACTTCACCTTAGAGCGCGGTGTCACAGAAAAGACATTGCGGTAGAAATGGACGGTACACCGCTGGTATTTGGCCTCTGGGAACACTTCTCCCACAGCCTCCAGCATACCAAGACACTTGTCCCCAACCACCAGCTTGACTCCGTCCAGGCCACGGCCTCGGAGCCACTGGAAGAAGCTGACCCAACTGGCCTTGTCCTCTTTCATACCCTCAGCGGCGCCAAGAACTTCACGGTATCCGTCCTCATTTACCGCAATCGCCACCAGAACGGCTACATTCTCATACTCTCCGCCCCAGTTCCGCCGCAGATAGATCCCGTCCACATAGACATACGGATAGCGTCCGCCTTGTAAAGGCCGGTTGCGCCAATCCTCAATGTGGACATACGCTTTTTTGTTCAGCTCGCTGATGGTCGCTGGGGACACTTTGCTTCCCCACAGCGCCTCGGTGATATCCTCTACTCTGCGCACCGAGACGCCAGCCAGGTACATTTCGATGAGAGCTTCCTCCTCACTGCTTTCACGTCGGCGATACCGCTCTATAATCGCCGTTTCAAAAGATACTCCCTTCAGGCGGGGCACATGGAGCGTAACATCGCCGGAGGTGGTGGTAAGGTTTCGGCTGTAGTGACCACTACGGTACCCCTGGCGAGCCTCATTTCGCTCATACCGGGCTGACTGAGTCAGTTTCTCCGCCTCCTGCTCCAGCAGCTCATTCAACGTTTCTTCCACGCTCCCGCGAACCAGCTCCTTAAGTTGACCCTTGATTACTCCCTCGTTCAGTTGTACAATCTTCTCTGACATGGTTTGCTGTCTCCTCTCAGAATGGTGTGTCGCTACTTCATTCTACCTGAGAGCCGCAAACCTTGTCTTTTTTATTTGCGCAACTTATTGTACCTTATCCACAAAGGCCAGCGAGGACGACGCCGATGATACCATCGTCCCCCGGTTCATCAGCGCCGGGGGCGACCCGGAGCGCCTGCTGTTCATCAGCGAGAAGGAGCGGTATCTCTCCTTTTCCGATGAACGGCTGATACAAGCCGTCAGGCAGACGGGCGCAAGGCTTGTCGTCCTCGACCCCCTCTCCGCTTACATCGGGGAGGAAACAGGTATCAACGCCGCCAACGAGGTCAGGCGGCAGTTCCGTCCCCTCATCGAGATCGCCAGGGAGCAGCGGTGTGCCGTCCTCATCGTCCACCACATGAACAAGGCTATCGGGCAAAAGGCCATCAACCGGGCTGTCGGCTCCGTGGACATTGTGGGCGCTGCCCGGAGCGTCCTGCTGGTGGCCCGGACAGACCGGGAACACCCGGACGAGCGTATCATGGCCCAGGTGAAGTGTAACGTGGGGCCTACCGGCAGCGCCATCGTCTTTTCAGTAGGTGGCGGCGCTGTCCAGTGGCTTGAGGAAACCGCCAGGACAGCGGATGAAGTGCTGGGCAACGTGTTCGCCAGCCTGGGCCGGCCTGACACCCAAATGCGGCAGGCCAAGGAGGTAATAAGTCAGCTTCTCTCGGACGGGCCGAAGCCCCAGCGGGAGGTCATGGAGAAGCTGAGGGCGGCGGGCGTTGGGGAGAGTACGGCGAAAAAGGCGAAGCAGCTTTTGGGCGTCCGCTCTGTCAAGGCCGGGGCTGTGTGGCTATGGTCGATGCCGGATGGGGACGGTCTATGAAGTCGTGCGGAAGGGAGTCCAGAGGGAAGCCCTCTGGCCCACCACCTTGCTTGCAAGGTGTAGTGGGTTACACAACACTTGCGCCTGGGTTGGCGGTTGTGCTGCGAGCCGGGGCGAGAAGCACAGCCACCGCCAGATACCGCTATGCTTTGAGAGCGGGAGTGAACAAAGCATGGCGGTATCTTTTTGCGGGCGCAAATGTTGTGTACCTGCCCCCGCCCGGTCTTGAACACGTCCGTTCCAAACACGCACGGAGGGATGGGAGATACCGCCCGCTTCTACGGGACAATGTGACTTCTTACATCCTTCCCGGAAGGAGGTCATCA
>CAJTEA010000057.1 GCA_910575265.1 Oscillospiraceae bacterium | reverse complement strand
CCATTGGCGCTTTCGTGAACCTTAACGCAAGTAGAGTCCAAACTCAGATTTTCCATATCCGCATCTTCGGACAAGGCGTGAAATATCGCTTCCAATGTACCATCATCCCGCCATTTGGCAAATTGGGCATAAACGGACTGCCAGGGGCCATACATCTCCGGCAGTTCCCGCCACTGCGCTCCGCTGTGGGCAATCCATAGCATTCCATTGAGCATTTTTCGGTCATCTTTCCGAGGCCGGCCTCGTTTCCCTGTCTTTGGGGGCGGAAGCACTGCTTTCACTCGTTCCCATTGTCCTTTTGTCAATTCATATCTCTTCATTCCTCTATTTTCGCACTTACCATCGATTTGTGCAATATTTATTTTTCAAACAAGCCCTAGTGAGATGGAGCATTGCAGGCCGCAATCAATCAGGCACTCGGTCATACGGGCCAGGGAGAAAATAAAAGCCGAGATAGAAAAATACCGGGCTGGACAGTAACAGACTGCCCCGCATCTTTGGACATAGGGCAGTCTGCTAAATGTTCTCTACAGGGTTCTTAATGTCAGACGTAAATCAACTCGTTATAGATAACTTCCTCTGCCCGGTTTCGGGCGCTGTTCATTTGCCTAACCCATTCCATCTGATCCTCAGCTTTGAGCTGTTCCGTAATTCCTTCCCGCTTTTCCAGTCGCTTGACCAACTGGAAAAACATAGCCTTTGCTTGAGCATCCACTTTAGACAGGTGGCTGTCCAGCTTGCCGCTGAGAAGTAGGGCGGTATAGATAGGCTCTCTTTGCGTTTTCAGGTAGTGTTTCCGTCGCTGACCCCAGATACCAACAGAAATGCTTTCAGGTGGGAGTAGATTAGGTAGAAAATAATCGCCCTCGGGAGATTATCCATAAAGAAGCCAAATCCAACAACTGTGTAAGTCAGCCGAATGTGATTGAGTTGTAGGGAAATTCAACCTTTGGCTGACATCGACCAGCAGGCTGAAAATATGTTTTCTCAGATGGTGAAGCAGATGGCAGCTCAGGAGGATATTACAGAACAGCTTAAAGCGGATAGCCAGATAGAATGGGTAGGCCGCATGAATAATATCCGGCAGAGGACAGAAGAAATTATTAATACTGAATTAATCTATTCTTGAATACAATATTGCAAGTGAGCGGCACTCCAGATGGGGATAGGAGTGCCGCTCACGTTGGTTATAGGTATTTTTTTAGAACCGATTCTTTTTTTGCCTTTAGCGCACTTAACCGAGCATCCAATTGAGTGATTTGATCCTCTGCCTGCTGAATTTGGGTAGCAATCTTTTGCTGATCACTAAGTGGCAGAACCGGAATCAATAATTGCTGATAGAACCCGATTGGAACCCTTCTGTGCCCACTTGATCCAGTCATTACTTTCTCAGCTTCTTGACGAATCACTTGACGATTCAGGTAGCCAAATAGATATTTGGGCAAAATCTCAGCCCCACATCGAAATACATGAAATTCCGAACTTCCCATACCTATTCCATTGGTCAAACCCATTGCGAGAGCGCACTTCCCGTTTTCCATGCATGGAGTAATCTTTGCAATAATTATGTCATTCTCCTGAAAATAGGTGTAGCTTCCTTTTCGGACTTCTAACATTGGACGATCAACAGCACTCACAATATGACCATCATTTGAAACGGCGGCCATCTCAACAAAGCTAATTAAGGTATCATTTGGAATATCCACCTTGGGGGGATTACACTCTGCAAGTTTACCTAATAATTCGGTATGGGACGCACTAATTG
Source organism: Oscillospiraceae bacterium (assembly GCA_910575265.1). Classification (GTDB taxonomy): domain Bacteria; phylum Bacillota; class Clostridia; order Oscillospirales; family Oscillospiraceae; genus Lawsonibacter. The sequence goes on along the minus strand of CAJTEA010000057.1, from coordinate 3,436 downwards.
GGTCAAAAATGTGCTCAATTGTATAGTAGTGCTCAGTGATCTGGGCAGACACAAATTGTTCTTTGTTCTCTATCTGTTCGATTTCAGCCACAATTTTTTGCTGAATTTCAAGGGACGGAAGAGGAATTTTGATGCCGCAAACTGTGTTCAAAGCTAATTCAATTTGACCACTTTGGCCATTAGCCATAGCTTCAATATTTTTGAACCCAATATCGGCAAGCGCATATAGCATGTATTTAGGTAGAACCTTTTCAGTGTTTGGGCGAACAATAGTAACGTGGCTATCTACGACATATTCACCATCAAGGTTAAAGAGAGTTACTCTTCCCGCAGTTCCCACACCAGTTGAATTGATTAATACATCACCTTTTTGTAGGTTGCGTTCGTCGGAAACAAAATTCTCGGAAACAAAATAATGCTTACTAAAGTCAAAATGACAGTATCCCCGGGCCTGTCCAGATTTAATGATTTGAATATTAGAATTTCCATATTTTGCTGATTTTCCGCGCTTTACCATAAGGGAAATATCATCCAGGCGATGTAATGCAAAACGGGAAATTCCTGTAGTCGCCCTTTCTTGAATAAATGCAGCTTTTCCTAAATTAACTACCTTATCAAACTTGCTCGTACCAAATTCAACAAACCCGCTCATGCGTCTATACGATATATTTTTTGCTAAATTTTTATCAATTTCTACAACTTCTTCCAAAAATGCATGATAAATGTAGCCACCAGCCTTTTGCGGATTTAGAGGATTTATTTCGTCATACAGCTTTGTTCCACCAGGCAGATAATGCAAACCTTCATGCCCACGGCGCTCACTAAACTCATAGCCGAGGAATTTCTTTTCTTCTTTTCCCTTCCCCGTTTTAACCAAAACGATGGTCTGGTTGTAAGTCAACAAAAAGTACAGCAGCTTTTCCTTTTCAACTTCAATTGCCTTGGAACGGAAATCTTCGCCAAACGTCTTAACATAATCCTCATAAAGTTCATGGGCTTTTGCCGTTACACTGGGAGTTCCGCTGAACAAGCTGATATAGTCCTCAAAGGCCAGCCGGTCATACACATTTGACACATAGACTGAAAAAGCATTTTCAATGCCAGAAACAGTGACATCATGATACGAGGTAAAAAATCGGTCAATAGCTCGGCTGATATTGATATGATCATCATTACTGCGGCGCTCTAAGAACAAGATAACCGTACTTGTGTTGGTTTTCATAAAAGTATTAGAGCCTGCTTCAACAACCGCTTTCACTTTGAAATATTTGAGGAGGATTGCCCTTGCTTTTGCATGAATACCACTATTTGTCAAAATTGAACTCGGCAAAATAACCGCTGCCCAGCCATCAACTTTCAAAAGCTGTTTCATGCGCTCTACAAAGAGACATTCAATCTCAGAACTATTGTCTGTAAGACCCGAGTACAGTTCAAAAGACTCTTCCCCGTAGTTGATTGTACTTTTGAATGCGTCAACAGAATATGGGGGATTAGAAATCAATATATCAAATTTCCCATTATCCTGCCCACTGGCCCCTACAAGTTTTCCCCTAAACACTTCTGACTTTGTAAAACTGTCAAGGCCATTAGCCCAAACAATATTGGCCTCCCCATCGCCATTAAAGAATGCGCTGACTTTTGTGGTCTTGACCAAACGATTATCTAAGTCAATTCCATATACACTGTCTTTGGCCCAAAGGAATTTCGTGAAACCTTGCCATGATTGAATAAGGTTCTTGATCCTCGGTGATGTGTGGGAAATATCAATTTTACTGTCAATAATTTCCTGCATCTGAGCCATATATTCGGTCAGAAAATGACCGCTTCCACAGGCATAGTCGATTACAGTAGGCAACGGTTCATCTTGCCTGTTGTCAACACGGTTCTGGACAAGCTCAGCTAACGGTAGTGAGGAAATAATGAAACGAGTAATCGGAACAGGGGTAAAGAATTGCCCTGCCTCCTGCTTCATACTGGTGTTAAGCAAAAGCTCGAAGAAGTTCCCCAAAAATTCATGTTTTTGCTCATAGCGGAACTTATACGCTTGAAGTAGCTCAACAATTTCACGAACAACTTTTGCGTTCAACTCAAAAGTCCTGTCATCCTGAACTTCCACGAACGCAAAGTTAGAGCTTTTCTTCAGGCGAGTGTCCGTATACATTTTCATAATCCATGTTCTTGTAAGAGAATCTTCAATATTTGCTAATTTCTCGGACACTTCGCGTTGTTCATAGTCGATTACTTCAATCTCAAGAAAACGCCACATTCCCTTTTTGTATAAATCATTCAGACGTAATTGGAGACTTTCGTCTGTGTCACTCTCTAACCATTGGAACTCCAGTTCATCTTCCGGGTTTTTATCTGCTTCATCAATAATTTTGCAGACAAAAAGATTCAGCAGCTTATTAAAGGCATTGGGCTTATCAGAAATGGCACTATGGCGCAATATCTCCATAATTTGGTTGTAGATTTTCCCGCTATGCTCTTCCTTAAGAGTTTCCAATTTGCCATACGTAAGTGCCCTATGCTTAACATCATATGGTGCAGCATAACTGTCAAAAATACCGTTATCTTTGAAATTTTTGTTCCAATGGCCGTATATGTCCTTCGTTTCCGACAGGCTGGCCCAAGAATCTTCAACATCGACAATACTGTTACAATATTCTGCCGTCCCGTTAACCCTTGAGGCATAAAGGCATAAGTAGCGTGTAGCTCTCAGGTTGGAGTAATATGTAAACAGTTGGCCACCGTTTTTGGACATTTTGGCCCTTTCTTTTTCGTATTCACTGCCCCAGGTTTTACATTCAACCATAAGAAACGGTTCACCCTCGGGAGTCCTGACCAATATGTCAACTCGACCGGAACGGCCACGTCCAGAGGGATACGTCCACTCCAATTCAATACAGGCAGGCGCGTATCCCTTTTCCAACAGGCGATCCACACACTCCAAAACCACGAAATTTTCACTCTGTGAAAAATTGGCGGTCGTTCTTTCCCATACTTTTATAGCAACACCTAATGGATTTTCATTGGAATCGTAAATAATTTGCTGATTGTTAAAATCCACAAAAATACAATATCCATCATGCTTTTGATAGCTTTTAAGATAAATTCCACTTTTCCCGTCTTGGGGAGTATACCCAATTTCTGTAATCAGTCGCTTGACAGCATCTTCACTAAATTGCATGGATGTCCCTCCCCTCTATCTATACAGAATAAGTATATCACAATTGCCCCAGACTTGCCAATACATATTTACGAAAAATTTATTAAAAAGCAGTTAGTATGGCTTGACAATTTTGCTCTATTGTGGTAATGTAATATTCACTTATTTGGATGAACTGAATACGGCTTTTCAGCCGGTACATAGACAACCACACAAGAACCCCAGCGAGAGGAAAACTCCCGCTGGGTTGGTGCGTCTATGTACCGGCTT
>CAJTEA010000056.1 GCA_910575265.1 Oscillospiraceae bacterium | reverse complement strand
GTTTACCCGGTGGTAAACGGCTTGACCATAGTATATCGCGTCTTTGTTCGATTGGCAAGAGGGCAAAAATGAGGTGTCCCCAGTTGGGAACACCTCACGAGGTTTCGACAGTTTTGACGCTATATTGGGCATTAAGCAGGGAATTATATATTCTGCTCCATCTCGTCTGTTGGTTCATAGTCGATTTTCCAATCCAGGTAGGAGCCTAATGTACCGCATTCTGTACAGCGGTTCCCGATGTAGACCCACTTGACGCATCCGTTTTCCCGACGTACAAAACCAACTTTGATATTGTATGACTTACTGGTCTTGCATACAGAACACTTTCTAAGCCTCGGTTTTGCGTCTGCCCAAATATCGCCGCAGTCAAGTAATATATTTTTCGTTCCGCAAGCTGTACATTTCACTTGAATTGCGCTCTCGTTTTGATCGACCCGAAGCTCGAACGAATCACCTCCACAGGTGTGGCAAATCACAGATTTCACATCCAAGGAATCATCTCCTGTATATAAGCAAAGCCATTCAGATATGTCTTTGGCTGAATCACCTGTCCAATATTTTTTTGATTTGTCAATCATAAAATATCCTCTTCAACTCCTGGTGTATAGTGTTGATTATATCTCAAATATCCCTTCAATTCAACTTGCTTTGAAAGTAGTGCTATTGCAGCCATTTTGCCATCTCCCTCATTTTCGCCGCAATCTCCTCCGGCTCCATAATACGGATTTTCCCGCCAAACGTAAAGACCCAGGCGAAAAAGGGCGGGCTGGGGGCAACATCCACGGTGGCCTGGAAGTGCGTTCCGTCTATGATCTCTGTCTGCACCTCCTCTCCGAAGCGGTCTACAACGCTGCGCATGGTGCTGTTCTCGCACAGCAGTGTTATCCTCTGGATGTCGGCTCCGAACATCCCGAACACCTGGTGGACATACGCCGCGGGATCGAAGTCCTGCGCTGGAATGGCCTCCTGCACCAGCAGCTTCACAGCGGTCATGCGGTCTACACGGAACTGGGCCAGCTTGCCGTGTTTCTCCGACCAGCCCACGGCGTAGTAATAGTCCCGGCTCCAGATCAGGGCATAGGGGCTGAACTCGTACCGATAGCCGTCGTGCTTGAGGACTTTTTCTTTCTCTGCGGTGTACTCTATGTACTGGAAGGCGATCCGCCGCTTCTCCTGGATGGCGGTGTGGATCATGTCCACCGCATAGTAGATCGCCTCGTTGTCCTGCTTCGCTGTGCCCTCCATGTAGACAGGGCGGTTCAGCTGTCTGGCCTGCTCCTGGCTGGTGAGGGAGGCCAGCTTGCGGATCAGGCTGGCGCTTTTCTTCCTGGTGATGAAGTGCGAGGACTCCACCGCATCCACCAACAGCTTCAGCTCCGGCAGCTCGAACAGGCGGGAGCCGACGAAGTAGCGGTTCTGGGTGCTCTTGACACAGACGATGTCCACGCCCTGGTCAATCAGGATCTGGATGTCGCCGTACACACTCTTGCGGCCGGCCTGGATGCCGTGGGATTCCCAGAATTGGAGGATGTCTGAAACGGAGGCGGCGTGCTCCTCATCTGTAAGGGTGCAGAGATACTGCTGGAGCAGCAATATCCGAATTTGCGCTTCGTTCTTCATAGGTCACCTCCAGTTGTTGGAATGCGTTTCACATATCTCTATAATCATCTATTATTTCGATTAAGTCAGGGTCTGTTGTTCCTGAATTTATGGATAATATCGCATCTTTTAATTCCGGAATTAACTCAACCACCACCTCTAAAAGTCTTCTGTAATTCCAGTAATCGAAATAATCAAAGCTGCTTTTTACAACGTTTATCAGATGTGCTTTTAACCATATTTGTGGTATTTCTGCGATTTTTTTGCGTCCCATCATGAGTCCTGACATATGCTGTCCATAACAGGCCCATTCCAATAAAAGTGCCAACACTTTTTCGGACACAGAATCATCATATCTATCAAGAGTACAGATATTTTCAACTTGTAAGTCGTATTTGAGTAATTGCTGTTTCAATACTTCTTCACATCGCTCTACTGTCATTGCCCAATCTACCTATGTTCTTGTTTGCCTTTTGTTTAAGGGGATATTTGCCATCTTAAAAAACTTCCGTCTGCACGCTGGGCATTCCGATGGGATCACCAGCGGGCAGAGCTTTGTCTTCACATATCCGATCCGCATCTGCCGGATGGTATAGTAGCACTCCCTATTCCACATTTCCTCATGTCTCCCCTTTGAAGCGTAGTAGGGGAAAGACTGTCCGCAGCAAGGACAGTGCCAGAAGAGTTTCGCTGTATGTCTTAGCCATCTGGCGAGGAAGGCCAGGGGCAGCAGCACAAAGGATACCATAGAGAGCAGGAACGCCATGGCTCCAACTCCCTCCAGCAGAGCCTCCTTGCCCCAGAGCAGCGCCACAACACCCGCTGGAAAGTTGCTGAGAACCAGCACCACAAAGCCTCCCCACTCTATCAGGAACAGCGCCTGGGCGAAGCGGCGGCACCAGCGGAACCGGGGCGGCATCTGCGGGTATATGTAAGAAAAGGGAGCAGCCTGGTTCTTCTGTTGCTGTCTATAAGCGGCAAAATCGTCTTCGCCCCGTCTCATACGCTACCTCCATAACCGCTTCTGTAAAGCGGCTTGAATTTTTTCCCCAACTACACAGTAATTTCCTAACCCATAATCTGTATGGTATTTGGGCCTGCTATGTAATACAGTTCCCTCTGCGTTGACAAAGCATTTCTTCTGAAAGTGCCAAAAACCATAGGGCATATTTTCCTCCCGCTCTGTTAGGGGAAGGTTGCAAATTGTTTCAAAGTACCCTCTTGACCAGCCCAGCCTATTCACAATCGTTGGCGCAATCAGCAGACTACTATTATCCAAATCGCATGGTATTTGAGGAACCGCAGACATCTTATCATATATAAAAATCAAAAACATCCCATTAACACATGAATCAGGGCTATGTATATTCGTTTTAACTACTTTCCCATAGTAAAACACGCTTTGAAACGGTTGAACCACGAACACATCCCCCTTTTGTGGGGTCTTTCTCGATTTTTTCATTGCTATTAAATCTGTAAACTCTGTCATAGGCTGCACTTCCTTGACTGTTTTAGCAAATATTGGATTGTTCCATAAGGCAAAACAAGCCCAAACAAACGCCCACCATAGTCCGCACTGCCTCGCCTGCGCTGTTGGCTCACTTGTCAGTACTTTCGGCAAGTGGGATCTCATAAACCTTTTTCTCTAAATATGGGCAGTACGTATAAAGAAGTTTTCACTGTTGGGGAGACAACTGTATGATGCGAAAGTGTCATACAGTTGTCTTTTTGCTGTACTGGCTAAATTCCGGGGAAAAACCAATCTCTCCAATAAAATTATAGTGTACGTCAATCCGTTGGACACGGTGGCCGCTGGATTTGTCCGGGGCGTGAACAACCACCTTTTCCACAAACTCACGCAGGAGCGTCGGAGTCAGCTCCGTCGGCTCGGTGTACTTCTTCACGATTTTCATAAAGCTCTGGATATTGACCGTTTGGGCTTCGGCGGCGGCTACAACCTCCCGCAATTCCTCTATGGACTGCTTCAGCTCGGCCTGTTCCTTTTCGTATCCATCGGACAGCTTTGCAAACCGCTCCACGCTCAACGTCCCCGCAACACGATCCTCAGAGAGCTTTTGTCAAGGGGAAATATATCATTTCATTATTTATTAGCCACACTCACAAAAAATTGGCAAAACGAATTGGATTTTTCATTAAAAGAACCGCCGTTATGGAAATGTCCATAAACGGCGGCCTACATATTTACAGTAAATTATCAATCTTATTTCTGGATAAAATTTTTCATCTGTTCACTTCTACGCAAACAAGTCATATTTTGTTATGTCCATTAGAACCTGACCATCCGAAAAAAAGGAAATACCCTTGGCGGCAATGTCGGTGGAAATGGCAGCCGACATGACCTGTTCTCCGTCATTTACAAATATCTCCGCGCTGAATCGGTCCAGGATAATCCGAAGCCTCAGCATACCTTTCTCATGGTGGACAAGACAGCGGCGCTGATGGATGCAGGCCCTGCGGGAGCCGGAGAATTTTCGGTCAATCTTCAGTGTGGATTCATGGGGCCGGAAGCTCAGGGAGGTCTTGTACTGCTTGTCCTGGGCAAAGCAGACCGTGAACTTCTGATACAAGCCGCTGTTATAATCGGGACGGATGGTCATTTCCATATCCACGGTGCGTCCCTCTATGCCGGACAGCCTGAGATTTCCCAGAACGGTGATGCTTTTGTAGAAAACCGGGTTGCTCCGGTACTGCTCCAGTTCACGGACGGGCCGTTGGTACAGCCGCCCGTTTCGGACGGACACCTCCCTGGGCAGACTCATCTGCCCAAACCATTTGCGCTCTGAAATCCTGTTGAGCGTGCAGGTATCCGGGTTTTGCATCCAGCCGATCATCACCCGCCTGCCGTCCGGCGTCAGGATAGTCTGGGGCGCGTAGAAGTCGATACCGTAGTCGATAGCCTGATCCGCCTCCGGGATAAAGCGTTTCGCCCCCTCATCATAGCGCCCGATCATGCACACCGTTCCGTTTCCGTTGTGGTACTCAAAGCCCTCTGGCAGCATGTCCATGGGACTGACCAGCAGGACGTGTTTTCCGTTCAGAGAAAAGAAGTCAGGACACTCCCACATCCGCCCCAACCGGCCGTCATTCTCCATCAGAACGCTTTCAAACCTCCAGGAAAGCCCGTCCGGGCTGCTGAACAGGAGGACACGCCCCAGGCCGTCCATGTTACAGGTGCTTATCACGCAGCGCAGAGAGTTGTCCGCCTCCCTCCAGACTTTAGGGTCCCGGAAATCATTCCGGCTCAACCCGGCGGGCAGGGCGGCCTCATCGATCACAGGATTGCCGGCGTATTTCAGATAGTCCAATCCGTCTCCAACCGCCACGCACTGGGTCTGGACGGTCTTGCCGCCACCCTCCTCCCGCACCCCGGTATAGAGCAGCAGGTGTTTCCCATCGGGAAGTTCGATGGCGCTGCCGGAAAAGCAGCCGAAAGCGTCATAGAATTCGTCGGGGGCCAGCGCGGCGGGGAGATGGGTCCAGCGCAGCAGGTCCCGGCTTACGGCGTGGCCCCAGTGCATGGAGTCCCACTCTGTGGAGTAGGGATTGTACTGGTAAAACAGGTGATACTGGCCCTGGTAAAAGGAAAAGCCGTTGGGGTCGTTCAGCCAGCCGATATAGGGAGCCAGATGGAACACCGGCTTGATCTCGCTCGCAGCGTCCTGCGCGACCGCCTGTTCATATGCCCTTGTAAACAGCAGATTTTTGTCCTTCACTGTGACACTCCTCCATTCCCCTCGTTTTCCACCCTCGGATGGAAAACGAGGGGAATTGTTTCAAGAAACTGTTGTTATTTGACCGCGCCGGCCACCACGCCGCCGATGATCTGCTTTTGAAGCACGACGTAGAGGATCAGGATGGGCGCCACGCACAGCAACAGCCCGGCCATGATGGTGCCGTAATCGGCGGAATAGGTCCCATAGAAGCTGTAAGTGGACAGGGGCAGGGTCAGCAGCTCCTTGTCCGTCAGCACAAGGGAGGGGAGCAGGAAGTCATTCCAGAACGCTAGGGAGTTCAGGATGACCATAGTGGAGATGATGGGCCGCAGCAGCGGGAACACGATCTTGAAAAAGGTCTGGACATGGGTGCAGCCGTCAATGTATGCGGCCTCCTCCAGGGCGATGGGGATATTTCCGTTGATGAATCCGTGGAACATGAACACGGACATGGCCATGGAGAACCCGGTGTGCAGGAAAATCAGGGTGATTCTGTGGTTCAGCACGTTCAGCATCCCGCCGTAGATGCTGACCAGGGGGATCATAATAGCTTGGAAGGGGATGATCATGGACGCCACCATAAGGGCTAGCATGAGCTTGGAGACCCAATTTTTATGGCGCACGATGTATTACTCCCGAATAAAAATATAGGAAATCTGGTTGTGCAGAAAGAAAGCGGAGACCCTATCAGGAGAATGTTGTAAGGTACGCATGAAAGAAACTGTTTTATGGCGGATATCGGATTTG
>CAJTEA010000055.1 GCA_910575265.1 Oscillospiraceae bacterium | reverse complement strand
CGGGGAAAAGAGCATGGAAGATGTTCTTTTCCCCGTTATTTACGAGGATTTGCGGCGGCAGCTTGAACGCCGCCGCACCTTGGACAAGGAGGGCGAGAGCGGATAAACTGTCCGTAAAGTCTGTTCAACACAAGGAGGTATCACGATGGGAACGAAAAAAGACAGCACCATTTATGACGTGGCGATTTATTGCAGATTGTCAAAAGAGGACGGTGACCGGGACGAGAGCGCCAGCATTGGGACGCAAAAGGCCATCCTCACCGACTATGTGCGTCAGCGGGGCTGGCACCTTGTCCAGACCTATGTGGACGACGGGTACTCTGGAACGAATTTCCAAAGGCCCGGTTTCCAGAGCATGATCCAGGACATTGAGGCCAAGCGTATCAACTGCGTCATCACCAAGGATTTATCCCGGCTGGGCCGGAACTATCTGGACTGCGGGCTGTATCTGGAAGTGTTCTTCCCGGAGCATGGGGTGCGCTATATCTCCGTCAATGACGGGGTGGACACGCTGAACAAGAGCGCCATGGACATCACCCCGTTTCGCAATATCCTGAACGAGATGTACGCCGCCGACGTGTCCATGAAGGTGAAATCGGCCCTCCGTGCCAGGTTCAACAGCGGCCTGTATGTGTCCACCTCTCCCCCCTACGGCTACCTGAAAGACCCCGCCGACCACAACCACCTTATCATCGACGAAAAGGCGGCCCCGGTGGTGAAGCTGATTTTTCAAATGGCGCTGGATGGGGCTGGCATTGGCAAGATACGCAACCACCTCAACGCCAGCCATATCCTCCGCCCCGCCGCCTACGCCGCCGCAGAGCGGGGTGAGAGCGGCTATGAGCGGCACTTTGAGGGCAAGGAGGATAACCGCTACCAGTGGAGCAACAACAGCGTCAGGGCCATTCTACGCAGCCCTGTGTACGCCGGAAACCTTGTGGGGTATAAGCGGGTGGCGGTGAGCATGAAAAGCAAGAAGCGCCCCTCCAAGCTGCCGGAGGAATGGGAGGTGATACCCAACACCCATGAGGGCATTGTCACCCAGGCGCAGTTTGATACCGTCCAGCGGCTTATGACCAGCAGACGGCGGGACAAGGGCGGGAGCGGATTTGACAACATCTTTTCCGGGATACTGAAATGCGCCGACTGCGGCTACGCCATGCGGGCCATGAGCGCCAACCGCCGCAAACGGCCCGATCCCATCGACTGTGTGCAGTATGTGTGCAACAACTACGGCACCAACGGCACCGGGGGCTGTTCGGCCCACACCATCGAGGCCAGGGACTTGTTTGACGCTGTGCTGGCCGATATTCGCCATTACGCGAGGCTGGCGGTGGAGGGGGATGAAAAGCGGGTGCGCCAGCTTCAGCAGCAGCTATCCTCCATCGGGGCCACCGAGCAAAAGGCGCTGGAACGGGAGAAGCGCAAGCTGTCCAAGCGGCTGGGTGAGTTGGACAAGTTATTTTCAGCCCTGTATGAAGATAAGGTCATGGAGCGTATCACGGAGCGCAATTTTGACATGGTTTCCCGGAAGTACGAAACGGAGCAGGCCCAGCTTTCGGCCCGGATAGAGGAAATCGACACTTCACTGGCTGAAAAGGAAACCTCCGACAACGGGGTAACGGACTTCTTCTCCCTGATTGCCGGGTACGCCGACGCCGCCGAGCTGTCCGCCGCTATGGTCAACGCCCTGATTGAGAAAATCACGGCGGGAGAGCGTGTCCAGAAAGAGGACGGCACAGTGGAGCAGACCATCAAAATCTACTACAAATTCGTTGGAGTTCTCTCCAACGAGTTACATATCAAGGTCACAAAACGCTATGCAGCCCCCCTCTCCCCCAGGCGGTGCCAATGCTGCGGGGCAGAGTTTACACCCGGTTCGGCGGTGGCAAAGTATTGTAAGCCCTGCGCCCAAAAGATACACACCCAGCAGAATACAGAAAGCACACGGCGCAGACGTGCCGCCGCCCGGAAAGCGGCATAGCAGATAGATTGTCCGCAAAGTCTGTCCGTCCGACCTCCAACAGCGGGAGGGACGCATCATCCGCCAGAAGAACGAGAACGACGAGGTGGACATTTACACCTACGTCACCGAGGACACTTTTGACAGCTACCTTTATCAGTTGGTAGAGAGCAAGCAGAAGTTTATCGGGCAAATTATGACCAGCAAATCTCCGGCCCGCTCCATCGAGGACATTGATGAAACCGCCCTGTCCTACGCCGAGATCAAGGCCCTCTGCGCCGGTGACGAGCGGATCAAGGAGAAGATGGATTTAGATATTGACGTTCAGCGGCTGAAACTGCTGAAAGCCAACCATTTGAGCCAGAAGTATTCCCTGGAGGACAGCATCATCAAGTATTTCCCCCGGCGGATCGCCATCGCCAAGGCGGAGATCAAGAGCGCACAGGAGAATATCGCCATCCGGGACGCGAATACCCATCCCAATAAGGACGGCTTTTCCCCCATGGTGGTGATGGGCGTAACCTATGCTGAAAAAAAGGCGGCGGGCAGCGCCATCCTCGCCGCCCGCAAAACCCTGACAGACAATAACGCCGTTGTCCCCCTGGGAGAGTACCGGGGCTTTCAGATGGAGCTTTCTTTTGACCCATTTTACAAGGATTACACCGTAAAACTGTCAGGTGTCCATGACCACAGTGTAAGCCTGGGTACGGACGTTTTTGGCAACATCCAGAGGCTTGACAATCTGCTCAACAACTTTGAGTACCAACTGAAATCTGCCCAAAACGATTTAACCACCTACGAAACCCAACTTGCCAGCGCAAAGGTAGAGGTTGAGAAGCCGTTTCCCCAGGAGGACGAGCTGAAAACAAAATCGGCCCGTCTGGATGAACTGAACATTCTGCTGAATATGGACAAGCAGGAGAACGAGATCGTGGATGGGGATGTGGGGGATGAAGCCGACGCCCCCGCCCGTGATGATCCTGACCGGGATCGGTGAGCAAAAAGCACGGGGACAAGTTACACACTTGCCCCCGTACATATTTCACAGTATTATTGCCGCAGGTGGGCGTCCCGACGAAGGGTGGCGATCAGCGCCTCAGTAATGTCTTTCACCATGCGGATTTCATAATCGTCGCAGTCCTCAATCAGTTCGGCAATGTCCTGTTCAAACTGCGGCCTTGCGTGTATCAGGTTATCACAGAGAAGGTCATCGACCGTGACGCCAATGGCGTTGGCTACACTGACAATGGCCGAAAGGCTGGCCTTTGTTGTGCCGGTTTCAATGTTACTGATGTGGGTAGGGGACAGCCCTGATTTTTCCGCAACGTGTTCCTGCTTCATATCGGCTTTGATCCGGGCGATCTTGACCCGCTTGCCGATTGCCTTGTAATCAAGTTCCCGCTCCATGAGGCCCCTCCACCGCAACAAGTTTTTATCATCTTTATTGTAATCATTGTGAAGGGATATTATAATAATCTGTAACCGTAGAATACGGATATAGTTCAGGCGGCAGAAAAATAATTCGCACATTTGAGTTGACAAGTATGGCGGCATATAATAAGGCCAACGCTTGAAGGAGGGAATCGTCATGAGTGAGAAATTCAATTTTGAAGCCTTTGCGGAGGCCCAGGGTGTGGACTTCCGGGAATATTTGAGTATGATTGCCGCGAAGCTGCCCAAGGTGGATGAAAACTCCCGTGCCATCCAGGAGCGTATCAACGCCATCTATGAGCAGTATCCCAGGGTGATGGGGCTGTTTGACCGGGAGGCTGTGTCGGCGTTGACCGAGGCGGAGTGCGCGGCGGTAATTGAGATCGCCAGCCTGCGGAACCAGCGCACAGAAATTGAAATGGAGGCGGCATATTTCCGAGGCTGCTATGACAGCGTAGGCTACCTCAGAAAAGCGGGTATTCTGTAACAAAGCGCGGTGTTAGCAAAAGCTGACACCGTTTTTATATAAGTAGGGGTAGCATATAATTGAAATATTTGGTACAATTAATATACAAGGAATTTGCTTTTACAAATTGCCTTCACCAGAATAGATTATATCGAGGAGGGGTTCAAAGTGTCCAAAATACTTTCTACAAATGAGATAGAGAAAATAATTTTAGACTATATTGAAGATGATCGAAAAAATCAGGCAATTCTTTTGAACGGAGAATGGGGTTGCGGAAAAACATTTTTTATTAAGGAGATGTTAATACCTCAAATAGATAAAGAAAAATATCAAATATTTCAAATATCTTTGTATGGTGTATCTAGCATTGAAATAATACAAGATATGATTTATGGGAAATGGATAGAAAACGTGGTCAGTGAAAAAACAGAAAAATTTGGCCCGTTTTGTGACACATTAGTTAAAAGAATTGGTGTATTTGGAAAAGGTGCGATTCAGTTTTTTGAAAGTAAAATTGGGACTGATGGTTCTGCAGCAGAAACTGCGAAAGCTATTCTTGAACAAAATATTGGAAAATATAAGAAACCAGTTCTTGTTTTTGATGATATTGAAAGATGTCAAATTGATATAATCGAATTGATGGGATTCCTTAACAATCTATCTGAAAATAATGGTTATAAACTAATATTGGTAGCTAATGAGCAAGAAATTGAAAAAAATGAGGATGACATCTTAACAGCACTAAAATATGAAATTGCCTTAAATAACAGGCTGGATGTGGACCAATTTGTCTCTCAAAAGGGTACGAGCCACGATGGACAAGAAACAATAAAAATTAATCGGGAAGAATTAGAGAAAATTACAAACCATTATTTTGCCCGAAAGTCAACATACGACAGAACTAGAGAGAAGCTAATCGGATTAACCATACCATATAATATTTCGGTTGAAGAATCATTTGACGCAATAATATCAAAATATATAACAGATGAACCAACCAAGGTTTTAATTAAAGAGAATAAAGAAAAAATTGTTGATTTATTCAAACAAGAAGATCACAGGAACCTACGCACTTTAATTGTCGCAAGCATCTCCATTCAGGACATTATTATGGTTATAAATCAAGATAGATTTTCGGAGAAAGAGTTTCTTTGTGAAGAAATCCTTAGGATTATGCTTTATACAATTTATTCGGCTATAAGGAGGGCAAATGGAGTAAACGAGTATGTTTGGCCGCCTAAAGTACGCTATGGATTTCTGAATGGTAGTTTTTTTCCTGTACAAGGGTCCAAAGTATATGGATACGCATTTGTTGATGAATATTGGAGTACACAATGTATAGACCGTGAAGTCATTCATTCCGATATTAAAACAAGAATTTCTGAGCAAGTTGCGACTAAACTAAGTATAGAAGAACGTGAAAAATATCAGTTATTGTCGCTTCATAGACTTTTTAATTGGTACCTTTTGCCCGATGAGGATGTCAAACGGCTTGTTTCTGAAATGAAAACTGAACTGCGAGAGAAAAAATATGTCCCTCGGGATTTTAAGGATATTATTATCACATTGATGCAGATTAACAATACAAATTTTGGACTAACCCCCGAAAAGAGTAAGAGTTTTGACAATACGAATGTCACAGTTTATGATTCAACTAATTCAGATCAATTTATTGATATACCTCTGTCAGAACCAACGGAGGAAGATCATATATATACGGATTGGGAAAAATTTAACATTTCGGAATTTGTTGACTTGATGGTGAAATATTTTGATGATCCTCGATTTGTAATTACAAAAGAGACAATCAGAGCAATATCTGATGATCAATACTTTATGTACAACTATAGGGAATTAACTATGCCGTTAATTGAAAAAATTGAGCAAGCGGAACGCGATAAAATACTAGCAGGCGAACAAGGAACAACCCTATGTGAGATGATGTGGGATAATTCCTTTGAACAATTTTGCTATGATAGTAAGGATGAATTCGCAAATCAAGGAAGATTTTTATCTTTATTTGAGTATCATAAATTTATAGAGCGATTGGGGAAAGCTAGCTCCGAAGAAGTCCATTGCTTTTGCAATGCAGTAAAAAGAGTGTATCATTTTTCGAATCTTTGGGATATATTTTCTGCGGACAGTGAAATTGCAAACAAAATATTTGATTATGTATGCGAAAATATAAATGGCGATTTGAACAAAGACAAAAGCCGGACAAAAGAAATTGCCCTCAGGCGGTTCAAATTCGATATAAGCCAATATAAACGTGTACTGCGAACCCGAAATTAACGAATATAATTTTGATTTGGAGCTATAGCAACCAATTTATAGCAGGATAAAGGATACATAGCCAGTAGATTTTCAGCCCGAAAGTCTACTGGTTATTACTATCTTCAAAGGAGCTGATAAACCATGACAGGTGAAGAACTGCTGACCAAGCTGTACCAGCGGATGAGCGCCGAACAGGAACAGTATCGGAACTGGCTGCTGGGCCAGCCTCCTGGTAAAATGCTCTCTCATGCCCTTGAGTACGCTATCCGGGAGGACATTTTGGAGATGGCGAAGGACGATGATTTGCCGATGGGACAGGCCGGGACGTTGTTAAAGTCCCGTACTCCGCTGGCAGACGTGTTTAAGCAGTGGCGCAATCACCAAGTCGGCTATTTGGAGGGCATCAGGGACGCCTTTAAGCGTTGTGAAGATGTTATCTCCTACAACCAGCAGCAGAAGTCTCAGCGGGAGGGACGGTAGATGGGCTACGTCACGCCGGAACAGATCACCCAGGCCAAGGAGCTTGACCTGCTGACCTACCTCCAACGGTACGACCCCCATGAGCTGGTACACGTCAGCGGCAACACCTACTGCACCCGTGAGCATGACAGCCTGAAAATCAGCAACGGCAAATGGAATTGGTTTTCCCGCGGCATCGGCGGCAAGACAGCCTTGGACTATCTTATCAAAGTCCAGGGCTTTTCCTTTACCCAGGCGGTGGAGGCCCTGGTGGGGCAGAATTTTTCTCCCTTGCCCCATGTACCCCAGGCCCAGCCGAAAAAGCAGGAACCCAGGGTGCTGTCCCTGCCCAAGTCCAGCCGGTGCGCCACCCACATGGTCAGCTATCTCCACGGGCGGGGCATCGACTATGACGTGATCGACTACTGCATCCAGACCGGGCGCTTGTACGAAAGCCTGCCCTATCACAACTGCGTGTTCGTGGGCCGTGATCTGAAAGGCCAGCCCCGGTACGCCGCCCTGCGGGGCACCGGGGGGGACTTCAAGGGCGAGGCCCCCGGCAGCGACAAGCGGTACTCGTTCACGATCATCGAGAACCCCAGCGCCTCCGGCGTCCACCTGTTTGAATCGGCCATCGACCTGTTGAGCTACGCTACTTTGCTGAAAATGAATGGCCGGGACTGGCGGCAGGACGCGCTTCTATCTCTGGGCGGGGTATTCAAGCGGAAACAGGAGTTTGTCATTCCCCTGGCTCTCAGCCAGTACCTCCAAGACCACCCCGGCACCAACACGCTCTATCTCCATCTGGACAATGACGAGGTAGGCCGGGATGCGGCGGCGGGCATCATGGAGGGCCTGGGGGACAAGTACACGGTGCAGGACAGACCGCCTCCCTATGGCAAGGACGTGAACGACCTGCTTCAGCGGAAGCTGGGGCTGACACAGCGAAAGGAGGAATGGAGCCGGTGAAGGACTATCAGGGCATAAAGATCATCGGCATCGACAATGGCTACGGCAACATCAAGACCGCCAACTGCTGTTTCCCGGCAGGGCTGACCGCCCATAACACCGAGCCGGTGTTCAAGGACGAGCTGCTGGTCTACGGCGGGCGGTACTACCTGATCGGGACGGGCCACAAGGAGTTTACCGCCGACAAGACCGGGGACGACGACTATTATATTACTCCCGAATAAAAATATAGGAAATCTGGTTGTGCAGAAAGAAAGCGGAGACCCTATCAGGAGAATGTTGTAAGGTACGCATGAAAGAAACTGTTTTATGGCGGATATCGGATTTG
>CAJTEA010000054.1 GCA_910575265.1 Oscillospiraceae bacterium | reverse complement strand
GCAGACCGCCGATGTCCATATCCGAAAGCCGGTTTTCCAGGTCGGTGACAACGGCTGTAATGTCGATGCTGGTATTGCCGATGATAACCCCGGCGCTCTGATTGACAACGCTTTGGGTCAGGTCGAACACGCCCATGACGATGTTCCAGGTGTTGGACACAAGGATGATCGCGGCGGCGGATTTGAACACCCAGCGGAACAGCATCCAACTGTCCATGTCGTGCATACTGTTCCGTTCCGCGATCAACTGTATCAGTTCGTAGCACATGATAAGGGCGAGGATAGCCCCAGCGATGGGGACGATCACCGTTTCCGACAGGCTGCGGAGCATATTGAACACGCCGCTGTTCCAGTCCTGCGGCGTGGCTCCCACGTCGGCGGCGATCTCGCCCACTTTGCCGTTCACCGTGTCAAAAAGGCCGGTGAGGTTGCTGGTGATGCCGTCGATCAGCACACCCTTGAACCATTCTTCCAGCCAGTCAAGTATCATGGGTCAAGCACCTCCTTTCCCGCGGCCCCCCGCCGGGGGCGGGAGGCCGCGAGGGGATTTAGCGGAGAGCATCAGCCCAGCAAGCCGGACAGCAGGGGAACCAGGGTAATGCCGATCAGGGCCACGCCTCCCCCGGCGACAAGCTGCTTGACGCCCTGCGATTTGGAACCGGGGTTGTCCTGCCCGTAGCCCTCCAGGAGATTGATGCCGCCCCACACGCACAGTCCGCCGCCCAGGGCGACAACGAGGGTCTGCAAAACTTCGATTGCGCTGTTAAAAAACTCCATAGATTTACCTCCATAATTTCAAAATGTTGTTGTTGGATTTGCCGCCTCATTCTTCGGCGGCGTCGGCTTCGCCGGTTTCTTCTTCGTCCGACAGGTCTATTTCGTAGAAGTCAAAGACTTCCTCCTGCGTCACCACCTGCCGCTGCCTGCGGCGCATGGCGGCAAGATACCCGTCCACATCAAAAGCGTTCTTCTTGTCGGCGTCGGAGAGGTATTTGTACTGCGGATGCCGGGTGATGTCGTATTTCTCGCTGAAAAAAGGACGCACACCCCGTATCTGCAAAATACACTTTCCGCCGTCCATTACGGCAATTTCGTCCTGGCTCATCAACTCCTTTCCCAATTTTTGATAATTCAGTCCGTGGGAGGTCTGGCTGCCCCGGTTCTCCGATGTGTTGTAGCTGTCAATAGTTTCCCGGCCCAGCGCGTCGGAGATTTCCTTGGCGTTCTTTCCCCGCCCACTCAAAAATAAAGTACAGTCGCAGTTGTCGCTGATGATGTCGGCGGCGTCCTTGTAGATGGATTTTAACTGCGATTGACTTTGCAAAATAATAGAAGCCGAGATTTCCCGGCTTCGGATGGTGGCGATCAGCTTGTCAAAGTTGGGTATCTGCCCGATGTTGGCGAACTCGTCCAAAATCAGCCGCACATGGACGGGAAGCCTCCCGCCGTACACATCATCGGCCCGGTCGCACAGCAGATTGATAAGCTGGCTTTGCAGCATCGCCAGAATGAAGTTAAAGGTCGTGTCCGTGTCGCTCATTATCAGGAACAGCGCCGTTTTGCGGTCGCCCAGGGTGTCCAGCTCCATTTCGTCGGTTTCCATCAGCTCACGGACTTCCCGGATGTCAAAGGGCGCTAACCTTGCCCCACAGGAAATAAGGATAGAGCTCCGTGTTTTGCCAGCGGAAAGCAGAAATTTTTGATACTGCCGGACGGCGAAATGCTCTGGCTCCTTTTCCGCAAGCCGGGCGAACATTTCATCCACGGGGCTTTGAAATTCGGCGTCGTCCTCTCTGGCCTCGGAAGCGTTAATCATTTCAAGCAACGTCGTGAAATTCTTTTCGTTCTCCGGGGCCTCGTACCAGATGTAGCCGATCAGGGCGGTATAGAAAAGCCGTTCGGACTTCACCCAAAAATCCTCGGTGGATTTTTCCCCGTCGCCCTTGGTGTTGGCGATGATGGTATTTACCAGCTTCAAGATGTCCTTTTCGCTGTGCAGGTAGGCGAACGGATTATAGCGCATGGACTTGGAAAAATTGATGGTATTCAGAACTTTTATCCTATATCCGCCCCGCCTTAAAAGCTGTCCTACCTCGATCAAGAGGCTGCCTTTCGGGTCAGTAATGCAATAGCTGCTGTGCATTTGCATGAGGTTGGGCTTAACAAAAAATCTCGTTTTGCCGCTGCCTGAACCGCCGATCACCAGCACATTTTTGTTCCGGGCGGTCTTGGGGTCTTTGGGCCTGCCATTCATTGTCAGCCGTTCGGTCTGCGTGAGCAGGATGTTGTTTTCAAATACGGGGTCGATATAGGGGGCTATGTCTTTGGCCCCGCCCCATCTGGCGCTGCCGTACTCCATGCCGTGGCGGTATTTTTTGGCGTTCTTACCCCGAAGATAGACTGCCAGCTGAACAAAGGCCGCGCCCACCACGCCGATACACAGGTCAAAGGGGTGGAAGCTGGGCAGGCCGTTGGCGAATGCCGCTGCCAGGCTGTCCATGAAATGGAGCAGCTTTTGGGTGAGGTCAGCCCCAGCCGCCAGCCGCCACGCCTCACCCACCTTGCCGAACAGCCACACGAACAGCAGATAGGGCAGGTTGGTGATGATGATTTTCTTTATATCCGGCTTCACCGCTCCATCCCCCTCTCCCTGATTTTCTCTTTTGCCCGCTGGACACTCCGGCCAGCCGCTTCCCGCAGGACGGACAGCGCCTTGCGGATGGAGGGCTTGGCTTCCCTCGACAGCTTCTTGGCGGTGAACTCCTTGAAAGCCTGTTCCAGATTGTCCGTATCCCGGCTCTTGAAGATCACGATGTAGTGGGGCGGCTGGGTGGTCTTGTCCTTCCGCAAGGCGAAGTCCACGCCGTATTTCTTGGCGCAGGGCTTGAAAGCGGCGATGTTGGCGTCGGTGATCTCGATGTTGGACAGTGCCGCCCCGTGCTGCTTCAACTGCTTTAGGCTCTGCTGGCCTTGATGGAGTTTAGGGCCGTGCTTTTTGGCCTCCAAAAACTTTTTCAGGGCTATTTGCAGCACTTGGGCCGTCAGCTTCCCGGTTTTCATGGATAACGCGATGGTCTTTTGCGTGACTTCCTCCTGCAAGTGTCATACCTCCTTTGCCAGAAGTTGGGGATAAAAACTAAGGCGGCACTATCAGCCGCCGCAGGTAAATTCGCATCAGATACGCACCCGCAGACCGTTCAGATCGTCGGCCCGGATGCCCACCAGATACCAGGCGGCGGCGTACTCAATCCGGGTGGGCTTCCACCTGCCGCCCACCATCACGTCGAAGCACTGTCCACAGTGCAAGCCGCCGTAGTAGTCGGCCAGGTCAAAGCGGATGTCGTAGCGGTCTGTCCGCTCGTCGAAGATCAATGCGCCCTGTTTCATAGTCGGGGCCTCCTTTGTCAGATTTTGCCCTCCGCCATATCATGGGCGACGAGGGCGGTGTAGTAGCTTCCCATAGTGCTGGGGGCGTTGAACAACACCGCCAGCAGGTATTTTTTGATGTTGCGGATTTTCGTGGTGTTCTCCCGCATACAGTCCATGACAAACTCGATATGGCCGCTGTTCAGTTTCAGCAGCTTGGCCTTTACCAGCTCGGCGGGGTAGTCGTCCCCGGCGACACGGATTGTCTTGCGGGCTGTGCAGACGGTTTCCACCAGCAATTCCACGATGCCGTCCAATTCCTCCCGGTCGATCTTGGAGTAGTGCAGGAGGTGGTCGTACTCGATATTCTCTTTGATAAGCTCCCGGTAAATCTCAACGGCGCTCTGCGTGGCCGCTTCCGTTCCTTTCCTTTCCGGCGGCGAAGCCGCAGCCGTTCCAGCGGGAGGGGGCGAAAGGGAGGGAATGGAATGGGTGCTTGATGGGTCTGTAATTCTTGGGTCTTTACTTTGTATATCTTTATTTAATTGCGTTGGATTTTCCAACGTAGGTTTTTCCTGCGTAGGATTATCCAATGTTGGATTTTCCAACGTAGGTAAATCCAATGCAGGCGGCGTTTGCGGCTGTTCATAGATCACATAGTCCGCGCCCCGCAGCCGTCCCCGTTCGTCACGCTCCCGCGAACGGACGATGTACCCCGCCTGCTCCAACTCCCGGATAGCCTGCCGGATGGCGTCGATCTTCTCCCGGTTGATAAGGGCCAGGCCCTTTAACGTGTAATCCCAATCTTCCGGGAGTGACAACATTTGCGACAACAGGCCCTTGGCTTTCAGGGACAGGTCTTTGTTCCGCAGGTGATGGTTCGACATCACTGTGTAGCCTTTGTTCCTCTCCACGCGGAATACTGGCATGGTTCTCCGCTCCTTTCGGTGTCTGGACATGAAAAAAGCGGCGTCCCATCTCCCCGGCAGGGGATATGAACGCCGCTCATGCGCCGATATTCGATTTTTTAGTACATATCATGCTTGTCCGCCGCTCGAAAACCTTGATTTTCCTATACTTTCAGAAGTTACGTTATCTAACCTCAGCTTTCCAAAGGCCCGGTTTCCAGAGCATGATCCAGGACATTGAGGCCAAGCGTATCAACTGCGTCATCACCAAAGACCTGTCCCGGCTGGGCCGGAACTATCTGGACTGCGGGCTGTATCTGGAAGTGTTCTTCCCGGAGCATGGGGTGCGCTATATCTCCGTCAACGACGGGGTGGACACGCTGAACAAGAGCGCCATGGACATCACCCCGTTTCGCAATATCCTGAACGAGATGTACGCCGCCGACGTGTCCATGAAGGTGAAATCGGCCCTCCGTGCCAGGTTCAACAGCGGCCTGTATGTGTCCACCTCTCCCCCCTACGGCTACCTGAAAGACCCCGCCGACCACAACCACCTTATCATCGACGAAAAGGCGGCCCCGGTGGTGAAGCTGATTTTTCAAATGGCGCTGGATGGGGCTGGCATTGGCAAGATACGCAACCACCTCAACGCCAGCCATATCCTCCGCCCCGCCGCCTACGCCGCCGCAGAGCGGGGTGAGAGCGGCTATGAGCGGCACTTTGAGGGCAAGGAGGATAACCGCTACCAGTGGAGCAACAACAGCGTCAGGGCCATTCTACGCAGCCCTGTGTACGCCGGGAACCTTGTGGGGTATAAGCGGGTGGCGGTGAGCATGAAAAGCAAGAAGCGCCCCTCCAAGCTACCGGAGGAATGGGAGGTGATACCCAACACCCACGAGGGCATCGTCACCCAGGCGCAGTTTGATACCGTCCAGCGGCTTATGACCAGCAGGCGGCGGGACAAGGGCGGGAGCGGATTTGACAACATCTTTTCCGGGATATTGAAATGCGCCGACTGCGGCTACGCCATGCGGGCCATGAGCGCCAACCGCCGCAAGCGGCCCGATCCCATCGACTGTGTGCAGTATGTGTGCAACAACTACGGCACCAACGGCACCGGGGGCTGTTCGGCCCACACCATCGAGGCCAGGGACTTGTTTGACACTGTGCTGGCCGATATTCGCCATTATGCGAGGCTGGCGGTGGAGGGGGATGAAAAGCGGGTGCGCCAGCTTCAGCAGCAGCTATCCTCCACCGGGGCCACCGAGCAAAAGGCACTGGAACGGGAGAAGCGTAAGCTGTCCAAGCGGCTGGGCGAGTTGGACAAGCTATTTTCAGCCCTGTATGAAGATAAGGTCATGGAGCGTATCACGGAGCGCAATTTTGACATGATTTCCCGGAAGTACGAAACGGAGCAGGCCCAGCTTTCGGGCCGGATTGAGGAAATCGACGCTTCACTGGCTGAAAAGGAAACCTCCGACAACGGGGTAACGGACTTCTTCTCCCTGATTGCCGGGTACGCCGACGCCGCCGAGCTGTCCGCCGCTATGGTCAACGCCCTGATTGAAAAAATCACAGTGGGAGAGCGTGTCCAGAAAGAGGACGGCACGGTGGAGCAGACCATCAAAATCTACTACAAATTCGTTGGAGTTCTCTCCAACGAGTTACATATCAAGGTCACAAAACGCTATGCGGCCCCCCTCTCCCCCAGGCGGTGCCAATGCTGTGGGGCAGAGTTCACGCCCGGTTCAGCGGTGGCAAAATATTGTAAGCCCTGCGCCAAAAAAATTCATAGACGGCAAAGTAATGAAAGCAAGAGCCGTTATCGAACATCCAACTTAAAAAAGATTGCTTAATATGTACCTTCAGGAATTGTCTTAGGATATTTTTTAGGATTGGTAATCCATGAATATACGATAGAACCACAACACCCGCAAACGAGGCAATGTATTGGTTCTTGGTTTTCCAAAAATCCTGGGGCACCACTTAATCTGCTGTATCCACTAAGATAACCATATCTTAAATCTTTTTCCCCGCAATATTTACAGGATTCAATGTTTTTGGGACTAAAACCCATAGATATGACCTCCTTTTATCTGATTTGACATGTTAAAATTATATCATAAGGCAATACTAAACTCAAGGTATTTACTCATTGATTGTCCGCAAAATCTGTCCGTCCGACTTGGAGCAGCGGGCAGGCCGCATTATCCGGCGCGGCAATGAGAATGAGAAGGTGAAGATTTACCGCTATGTGACCAAGGGCACCTTTGACGCTTACAACTGGGGGCTGGTGGAAAATAAGCAGAAGTTTATCGGTCAGGTGATGACCAGCAAATCCCCTGCACGCTCCATTGAGGATGTGGACGCCACCGCCTTCTCCTATGCCGAGGTCAAGATGATCGCCACCGGCGATCCCCGGATCAAAGAGAAGATGGACCTGGACATTCAAGTGGCAAAATTGAAGCTGCTGAAATCCAATCACATGGCCCAGCGGTATGAGACGGAGGATATGATTATCAAGCATTTTCCGCAGAAGATGGCCGAGGCGCGGCTGTTCATTGAGGCCTTTTCCGCCGATCTCCCCATTTTGGAGGCCCACCCGGTCAAGGAGGACGCTTTTTCCATGACCATCCTGGGCAAGACCTACACCGAACGCAAGGAGGCGGGTATGGCTCTGGTGAAAGCCTGTAAGAGTATGCCTGACCCGAAGAAGCCCTTTGACCTGGGCGAGTACCGGGGATTCCCCATGCAGCTCCATTTTGACGGCGCAAAGTTTAGGGTGACGATGAAGCAGAACCTCACCTACACGGCGGAGCTGTCCGATGATGTGGTGGGCAATATCACCCGCATCAACAACGCCTTGGAGCGGATACCCAAGAATTTGGAGGGGCAGAAGCTGGCGCTGAAAAACCTTCAGCGGGATTTGGACCCGGCGAAAGAGGAAGTGAACCGGCCATTCCCCCAGGAGGCAGAGCTGGAAACGAAGTCCGCCCGGTTGTCCCAACTGAACATCGAACTGGACAATGACGGCGGCGCTGGACTGCCCTCCCAGGATGGCGATGATCCTCCCGCACGGGACGATTCCAGCACACCTGCGCCCCAGGGTGATAAACCATCCATCCGGCAGGCAATACGGGACTTTAGCCCGCCCGCGCCGGTGGCTACTGGCGCTGAAAGAGGCCAGCGGAGGGAGGAGATATTGTGAGAAAGAACGAGGAACGGACCATCGGCCTTTACACCAAGGTGTCCCCGGAGGAAAAGGAGGTGATCGACCAGAAAATGGCCCTCCTGGGGACGATGAATCTGCGGGCGTATCTGCGGAAAATGGCGGTGGACGGGTATGTGGTCCAGTTGGATATGTCCAGCGTGGTGGAGATGGTGAAGCTATTGCGCTCCATTTCCAGCAATATGAACCAGATCGCCCGCCGCTGCAACAGTACCCGCAACCTCTATGCCCAGGACGTGGAAGATCTGCGCCAGGGTTATGCGGAGGTCTGGCAGGAGATTAGGCCTTGTTTGAAAAATAGCGAGGAGTAGGCTAAATCAACAAAATAGCAATAGAAGCCAAGTAAACGAAGGCAAGAAAAGAAGCATCTAACTTGTCATATCTGGTGGCAATTC
>CAJTEA010000053.1 GCA_910575265.1 Oscillospiraceae bacterium | reverse complement strand
ATCTTTGTCTGCTTTGAGAGATAATTTGCTGCCCAAACTCATGTCCGGCGAGATCGACGTATCAAGCATCCAGCTCTAAGCCGCTAAATTCTCGTTTACTGTTGAAAGGGATTTTGATGAATATACAGGAGATAAAGAAAAATCGAATAGAACCTTTTAATGTAGATGATATTAGGCTTATCAAACTTTTTAGTTTCTTTTTGAGTTCTGCGCCTACAATTGACAGTCAGACAGCCGCTGTGTTGGACGAAAACCGGCTTGCTCATAATTGGAACAATTATATTCAATCTATAAACCAGAAAAATCGCATTATTATTTCACCCAATACACAAATTGAAAAGTATCTTGAAAAATATGAATTAAGTGGTGAAAGTAAGATATCCAGACGACAAAAAGGCTTTGTTTGCAAAAGAAAAGATAAACATGAAACTGATTACCAATGTGTCCTAAGGCATATCAGAAACGCCATTGCACATAGCAATATATTTTTGAGTAATGCTGGGAATCGGAAATACATATATCTGGAGGATTTCAATCAAAGTAAAAATCAAAGTGCAGCCATGCTGTTCTCTCAAGCGGATCTGATGAGATTGAAAAAAGAGATAATGAAATGAAGGAGGGGGATAAGGTGGCAGGGTATTATACTGAATCGAACTATGAAAATGCCATTCTCCAACTGCTGAACGAGAATCTTGGATATACCTATCTCTACGGCCCCGATGTGGAACGGGATTTTTACAGTCCGCTCTACGAGGAGGAACTTACCGCCGCTTTGCATCGGCTGAATCCCACCATGCCGGAGGAGGCCATAGCAGACGCCCTGTTCAAGCTAAAAAACTTTGAAAATGCCGAACTGGTCCAGAAGAACGCCGTGTTTATGGATCATATCCAGCATGGCGTTGAAGTGCGCTATTTTGCGGGGAGTGAGGAATGTTCCGGCCTTGTCTACCTTGTGGATTACAAAAATCCTGACAATAACTCCTTCATCGTTGCCAATCAGTGGACCTTTATCGAAAACAGCAACAAGCGCCCGGATGTGTTGCTGTTTTTGAACGGCCTTCCTGTCGTCCTGGTGGAACTCAAATCCCCGTCCAGAGAAGGGACAGACGCATCAGAGGCATACGCACAGATCAGAAACTATATGCACGAAATCCCCTCCATGTTCATTTATAACTGCATCTGCGTCATGAGTGACCATCTGACCTCCAAAGCCGGCACCATCACCTCCGGCGAAGACCGTTTTATGGAATGGAAAACCAAGGACGGCAACTATGAGAATACGCAGTACGCACAGTTCGACACTTTCTTTGAGGGCATTTTTGAGCGGGAGCGTCTGCTGGACATTATCAAAAACTTCATCTGCTTTTCCAATGAGGGCCTGAAGCAATTTAAGATACTGGCTGGGTATCATCAATATTTTGCCGTAAATAAGGCTGTCATCTCTACGAAACACGCCACGGAAACCGATGGTAAGGGAGGCGTGTTCTGGCATACGCAGGGCAGCGGCAAATCGTTGTCTATGGTGTTTTACGCCCACCGGCTGCAAGAGGCGTTGGACAGTCCGACCATCGTTGTGCTGACAGACAGGAATGATTTAGATAACCAGCTCTTTGGACAGTTTGCAAAATGTCAGGCTTTCTTACGCCAGGAGCCGGTTCAGGCTGAAAGCCGGGAACACCTGAAATCTCTGCTTGACGGGCGGCAGGCCAACGGCATTATCTTCACTACTATGCAGAAATTTGAGGAGTCCAGTGAGCCGCTTTCCCAGCGCAGAAACATTGTTGTTATGGCTGACGAGGCCCACCGGGGGCAATACGGTCTGAAAGAAAAGGTGGATGCCGCAACGGGGAAAATCAAGGTCGGTACAGCCCGCATTATCCGCAACAGTCTCCCAAACGCTACCTATATCGGCTTTACAGGAACGCCCATATCCACAAAAGATCGAAGCACCAGAGAAGTTTTTGGCGACTATATTGATGTCTATGATATGACGCAGGCCGTGGAGGACGGCGCCACCCGGCCGGTGTACTATGAGAGCCGGGTCATCAAACTGAAGCTGGATGAAGCGACCTTGCATTTGATTGATGCAGAATATGACCTGATGGCAGACAATGCTGACCCGGAAGTGATTCAGAAAAGTAAGCGGGAGCTTGGGCAGATGGAGGCCATCCTTGGCAATGAACAGACGATTGCCTCCTTGGTAGATGATATTCTCGACCATTACGAGAATTACCGTGCAAACCTTCTGACTGGAAAGGCAATGATTGTTGCCTACTCCTGCGCTATCGCCATGAAGATTTATGACCGCATCTTACAGGTTCGCCCCTCCTGGATGGAGAAGGTTGCTGTCGTGATGACGGAAAGCAACAAAGACCCGGAAGAATGGAGGGCTGTTATCGGCAACAAGCGTCATAAGGACGAGCTGGCAAAACAGTTCAAGGACAACGACAGCCCTTTGAAAATTGCCATTGTCGTGGATATGTGGCTGACAGGATTTGATGTTCCGTCTCTCGCAACGATGTATGTTTACAAGCCCATGCATGGCTACAATCTAATGCAGGCTATCGCCCGTGTCAATCGTGTTTTCGCTGATAAAGAGGGTGGGCTTGTCGTTGACTATGTGGGTATCGCTGCCGCACTGAAAGAGGCGATGAATGACTACACCTCCCGTGACAAAAAGAACTACGGCGATACCGATGTTGCAAAGGTGGCCTATCCGAAGTTTTTGGAAAAGCTGTCTGTCTGCCGGGATATTTTCCACGGATATGACTATTCTAAATTCACGACCGGCACTGACCTTGAACGCTCAAAAGCCATCAGCGGCGCTGTCAACTTCATCGTTGCGGTTGATAAAGAGCGAGAGCGAGAGGATTTTCTCAAAGAAGCCCTTATGCTTCGTCAGGCGCTCTCCCTCTGCTCTTCTCTTGTTGAAGAAGGTTCCCGCATAGAGGCGGCATTCTTTGAAGCGGTGCGGGTACTTGTTATGCGCCTCATGAGCCAGGGCGAGGGGAAGAAAATTTCCCTGCCTGAGATGAACGCCAGAGTCAACGCTCTTCTCAGTCAGAGTTTTAAGAGCGAGGGTGTTATCAACCTGTTCTCCGATGTATCAGAGGAATTTTCTCTGTTCGACCCAAAATTCTTGGAGGAAATCTCCAAGATGAAAGAGAAGAATTTCGCTGTTGAACTTTTGAAAAAACTGATTGCTGAGCAGGTTCAGATTTATCGGCGTACCAATGTGGTCAAATCCGAAAAATTCAGTGAGATCATCCAGAGCGCAATGAACCGATACTTAAACGGTATGCTGACGAATGAAGAGGTTATCCAGGAACTGCTGAACCTTGCCAAGCAGATTGCCGCCGCGCAAAAAGAAGGAGACCAACTGGGACTTACGGCGGATGAACTTGCATTCTATGACGCACTCACCAAGCCGCAGGCCATCAAGGATTTTTATGAGAATGAAGAACTGATTGCGATTACCAAAGAACTGGCGGATACCCTGCGGAAAAACCGTACTATAGACTGGCAGAAGCGAGACTCCGCAAGAGCAAAAATGCGTATGATGATTAAGAAACTTTTGCGGAAGCATCGCTACCCGCCGGAGGGTATGGACGATGCGGTGCAAACCGTCATGACACAGTGCGAGTTGTGGACGGACAATACTGATATGGTATCCTAAGCCAATTCATATGTTGCAAGCGAGGCACTCAACCGTAAAAAGTTGGGTGCTTTTCTTTTGCCCAAAACCAGAGAGGAGGACTGACCCATGAGCGAAAAACTGGACAAACTCCGGCGGGAGCGTGACAAGGCGGAGCGGCATCTTCGCAAAGCCGCCAATGACGAAAAGGCCCTCGCCCATGAGATGGCGAGGCTGACAAGAGCGGAACGGACGCATCGCCTCTGCACCCGTGGCGGTATGCTGGAGACCTTCATCTGGGAACCGTCCCTGCTGACAAACGATGATGTGATGGAACTGCTGACCTTCCTTTTCCACGGCGAGGCGGCGCAGAAAAAGCTGGGGATGCTGATAGAGCGCCGGAGGGAAACGGCCGAAAATGAAACTTGCTGAAACCCTTGGCTCTGGACAAGGGCGCAACTATACACCGATAAATCGGTGCGTTGCGTTCTCCGAAGGCCCTTGCAGGGAGCTTGATGTCCATTCCGGCAGGGCCTCCATTCCCATCCAGGGGGTGCTGCGCTCCCCCTGCGCTGGCTTCGCCAGCTACCCCCATTCGACGAATTTACAAAAAATTCGTCGTTTCCATCTTTACGGCTTGAAAAGATTGCGGTATAACATTCCAATCAAAAAAGTCAAGGAGATTCGAGGCTTATGAGCAAACAAGTTTATATTAGTGCAGATTACTCAGAGGGTAGCGGAGATCGGGATGTTGTTGCTGAACTCAACAAGTGGGGAAGCGATAGTCTCCATAAGGTAGATTTCATCGATATGGCCAAGGTGGCTTCTGGAAGTGTTTCTAAGGATTCCAATTGTCGCATTTGCGATTTGAAGGATGAGTTCAACCGGCAAATCAATGCATCGTCCGCTGTTATTATAGTTGTTGGAGATAAGACTGCATCCCGTACAGCTGGCAGTGCTTGTTCTCGTGCAACTCAAAGCCAGTTTTACTATTGTACTTGTACTCCGTATAAGCAAAACACAAAAGGTGTTCAAATGTGTAAGATGTCTATGCTACCCTATTCTGGAAGTGATGTAAATCCAGTAAACACATATTCTTATCTGCGACATGAGTTTGAGCAGGCGAAAAAGCGTGGAAAGAATATTGTTGTGGTCTATAATTCTTTATATAGGCAACCGACATGGCTTCCTTCCTATATGAGCGGTTATGCATCAAGCGCACAGCCCTTTTGGGTGAGAGATAGTCTTGGCAGAAGGGTTGGCAACTACGCTCTTATTAAGGGTGCGCTCGGATATGTTTAAGTTCTGGAAAAGATGTGCTACTGTGGCTTTGAGTATAACAACCGGGATTTTTACTTTTGTTCCAGAAGCGTGCTTTAGTAGGGGTATATTGGTAATAAACATCTCCGAGCAAACAGCCATCATGCTAAATCGGCTCCTAACTTTAGTTGTTGTGTTTGTCTTGACAGTAGCAATATCCGCTTGGTGGCTCCATCACCGAAAGCGCATAACTATAAAAGGTGATAGTTACAGCATTCAAGTGGAGTACGGGAACCTTTTTGAAATATCCGATTGCAAGAAAGTAGTTGCCTTTGACGAGTGCTTTACCACAAAGGTGGGAGATAATCCTTCAGATGTTAATTCAGATTCCGTTTGTGGGCAATTTCTTCAGAGCCATCCGATAGAAAATATGCAGTCTCTAATTGATAGTGTTAATTTGAAACCAGCAAAAGGCAAGTCCAAGTTTCAAGGCAAAACGAAATATGAATCAGGCAAATTAGTTCCGTTTGAGGATTATCTGTTGTTGTCATTTGCCAAATTGAATTCTGGTGGGTCGGGCGAATTAACTCGGGACGAATTTCTTGAGTGCCTTTCAATATTATGGCGTGAGATTGAGATGTATTATGGGCAGAAAGATGTAGCCTTGCCAATCTTAGGTTCTGGTGTCACTCGCATGGGAGATGATTCCCTGAATCAACAGAAATTGTTGGATATTATAATAGCTTCATATAAATTGAGCAGCCATAAAATAAAAAAGCCTTATCAATTGCGCATTGTTTGCAAAGAAAGCGATGACTTTTCCTTAAATAGAGTAGGCGAAAGTGTTTGAGAAACAATCTTTTGCTAACTGCACTTAATGTTCGAAATTAAATATCGTTTAGCAAGCAGGAAATCTTTTCAGGTTTCCTGCTTTTCTTTTGCCCAAGCCCCAATTCAACTTCATGTTCCCGATAGGGTCTAAATGCTTGCGTATCAATAAGTCTACGAGCAGTAGGAACACGAAAGCGAATTGGGAGTTGCCCCAAAACAGGAAGCAGGAGGTTTTTCGAAATGCCATGCCCACACTACGACATAAAAATCGTCCAGCGGAGCAAGCGGCAGTCCGCTGTTGCCGCCGCCGCTTACCAGTCCGGCGACCGGCTCTTTTCCGAATACGACCAGCGGCAGAAGTCCTACTCCGAGAAACAGGGCATCGTCCATACAGAGATACTCCTGCCGGAAAACGCCCCGCCCGGATACGCAGACCGCAACACTCTATGGAACGCCGTTGAAGCCGTGGAGAGCCAGTGGAACTCCCAGCTTGCCCGGCGTTTTATCATGGCCCTGCCGAGGGAGTTGTCACGGGAAGAACAAATCCGGCTCATGCGGGAATATTGCCAGGCGCAGTTTGTCTCCAAGGGCATGATTGCCGATTTTGCCATTCACGACAAGGGTGACGGCAACCCCCACGCCCATATCCTGCTCACCCTCCGCCCGATGGACGAACACGGACACTGGCTGCCGAAGTGCCGCAAGGAATATGTCCTTGATGAACATGGCCAGCGCATCAAAATGAAAAACGGTGAATGGAAAAGCCGGAGGGTCAACACCGTTGACTGGAACGAGCAGAAGTACGGCGAGATATGGCGGCACGAATGGGAGGTCATACAGAACCGCTACCTTGAAGCGGCCGGCCGGCAGGAGCGTGTCGATCTGCGCTCCTTTGAGCGGCAGAACAATCCCCATGCCCCGCAGGTCCACCTCGGCCCGTCAGCCTCCGCTATGGAACGCAGGGGCATACAGACCAACCTCGGCAACCTGAACCGGGACATCGTATCCGCCAACCGTCTCTTTGACTCCATCCGCCGGGTCATCCGGGATTTGAAAAACTGGCTGGCCGACCTCTCTGAAAAAATCGGGGAGCAGATGGCGCAAAAGCCGGAGGAACAGAACCTTGCCGAAGTCCTCTCCGCCTATATGACGCTCCGCCATGACGGGCGTTCTGACTGGTCGAGGGCCGGACAGACAAAGGCCCAGGTCAACGATCTGAAGAAGATGTCGGCGGCAATCATCTTCTTGCAGTCCCACGACATCACCACCGTTCAAAAACTGGGGGCGCATCTGGACGAAGCCAGGGCAACGGCAAACAGTTTGCGAAATCAAATCAGGAGCAACGACAGACGCAGTTCCACCATTGACGCCATCATAGAGGCCGCCGCAGTTGTCCGGGAGTTGAAGCCTCTCCACGACCAGTATATGAAAATCGGCTGGAAGTCGAAAAAGGAGAAATTCGCCGGGGAACACGCTGACGAGTTGCAGAGGTTCAACCGGGCGTTCCGCTTGCTGAAAAAATACGAGGTAGCTCTCCCACTTGATGTGAAACCGCTCCGGACGGAGCAGGCCGCATTAAAGAAATCCAGCGCAGAACTGACCGCCCAGCTTGAAGTAGTACAGGCCAGCCTTGACGAGTTGAAACAGGTGCGCTGGTGTGTCCGTCAGGTCTTGCCCGATGCCCTGCCCACCGTCATTGATGGGAAGAAGTCGGTGCTGGAACAAATCGAAGCCAATCAGCGGAAAGCACAGCAGGCGCAGGAGCAGGAGCAGAGCCAGACCCGGCAGATAAAACAGAATATAGAGCATTGAAGGGCATCTGATTTTTGAAAAGAAAGTCAGGCGCTTTTTTCATTTCCGGGCATACTGTCCTTCCAGTATGCCCGGTTTACATACCGCAGGAAGGGAGGCATCCAAGAGCAGGACAGCAGATTGGCGGTATGCCATCTCACAGGAAAGGAAGTGAACACCCAAAATGAACGAGTATCAAAATCCCCCTTCGGAACAGCAGCCGGTTATCAGAAAGCCGAGCCTCCACACGGTCTCCATGACGGAACTCTATGACATGGCCTTCCCGCCCAGAAGCCCGGTCATTGAAGGACTGCTTTACAGCGGGACTTATCTCTTTGCCGGTTCCCCGAAAATCGGCAAGTCCTTCTTCATGTCCTAGGTAGTGTTCACATAAGGGCATCAACAATAAGTGCAAAATAGACAAAAGTCAAAAAGATAACATCAAGCTTGTCATAGCGGGTAAAAATACGGCGAAAACGCTTGA
>CAJTEA010000052.1 GCA_910575265.1 Oscillospiraceae bacterium | reverse complement strand
CTGTCGGCGATACGGTCGATCTCGGTCTTAAGGGCGTCTACCTCTTTCTGGAGGTTGGCGCGGTCCACGTCGTTGTCGTAGGTGCCGTTGGCGGACTGGGTGGCCAGATAGTCCATGCGGTTGAGCATGTCCTGGATCTCCTGCATGGCGCCCTCAGCGGTCTTCACCAGGGAGATACCGTCCTTCACGTTCTTCTGAGCGGCTTCCAGACCGGTGATCTGGGCGCGCATCTTCTCAGAAATAGCCAGACCGGCGGCGTCGTCACCGGCGCGGTTGATCTTGTAGCCGGAGGAGAGCTTCTCCAGGTTGCCCGCCAGCTTGCTGGTGTTGGTGTTGTAGTTGCGGTAGGCATTCATAGCCATAATATTGTGCTGAATACGCATAGTCTTTGATTCCTTTCAAAAATTTTTGGGAATACGCGGTCCGTCGTGCCAGTACTTCCATGCTCCGGCACATTGGGTTGTGCGCTGTTTCCCGGTATCCGGCCGGACTGCCGGGGTACAACGCGGTACTATATATTCCAGCCGATTCGTCAACCGGTTGAAACCGAAACGGATCGAGCCGCCTGTCGGCCCTCCGGCCCGTTGGCGTCTCACCATCGCTTATTTACTTAATCGGCCTTATTTTCAAAAAGTTTAGCCCCTTTCAAAAATTTTTTTCAACACTTTTTTCGGCCGCTCCAAACTGTACCGCCCTATCCCACCGCGCGGCCCGCAAGCTCCCGCCGAAAAAACGTTTGAACCGCAAATTGTCTCGTTGTTTTTCCCGCGCGGCGTACGCGAAAAGAAGTAATATAACGGCTTAAATCAGCAAATCAAAGACCTTGAAAATTTACCTTGCCAAAAAACGAAATATCGTGTATAATAGCATAGCGAATCGCCGGTGTGATGGAATTGGTAGACGTAGCGGATTCAAAATCCGCCGATGGCGACATCGTGGGGGTTCGAGTCCCCCCACCGGCACCAACTTGAACGACCCTACCCAATCTGAACAAATTGTTGTCAGTTGTTCGGATCGGGTAGGGCCGTTTTTTTGCCTGTAGCCTTGTGTTTCAAGGGTTACAGGCTCTTTTAACTTAGGCCACCATATGTCACTAGCCAAAAGCAAACAGTTCAAAATCAGAGTGCAAAGCGTGTAAATTGCGGGATTTGAACCCGCACTGACATCACCAATGTCGGTCTTAGGCCTTGCAGTTCATGGCCTTTTCTTCCGATTGACATGGCGTTTGGTTTCTCAACGTATAATGTGGACACCGGCAATCGTAAGATTTGATGTACAAATCCACTCCACACTTAAATTTCGTCTTGGGTGTAATTACTTTCTGCTTATGTTGGTGTGTGACTATCCAAACTTTAACCGATTTTGTGGTACTCTCAATAATTTTCTCGTCCTCTGTCCCAATATGTATTGTATGCACACATAAAAACATCATGAAACCATAACAAAATCTATTGATTTTATATAAGAAATTTGATATAATACATAAAAGTAGATTTTTTAACTCTGATAGAGAAAAATCAGATTATAGAATATCTTACATGGCCCTAAGCGTAGTGGTGACAGATACTTCTAACGTTTTACCCTCGTTAAGAAGCAGTTTGTAAGTGTCCTCAATGGCCTCACCTGTGGTATGTCCCTTTGCTCCTAATATATAACCCTTGTATATTTCATAATTCGTTTTCTTTTCTGATTAAATTACTAACATATACAAAAAACACTTATTTAGGAGTGGTATGATGATAAAGGATGGGGGCGCCATATCAGAAAATATTTTAGAATCCTTTGATGTGGCTAATTACTCCTTTGACATGACAAATTTTAGGGAAACATATACTAAAATCATCAATTCCCTGCCACCCAGAAATTCACTTTTTTCCGAATTATCTCTGAAAAATGCAATTGGATGTGAAGTTATCTGTGCGGCAATATGTCACCAAATCAATTGGGATTTCTTGCGTAGCGCTATATATGAAAAAACTAAACTGGATCTCACATGGATGGCCCCTCAAAAAATTTCAAAAATTACATCTAAGGAAGTTGCTCAGTTATTGGAAGGATATAATAAGCCGGAGCGCATTCGGGAAAAAGAACGAGCGTTTCTTTTGCGCTCACTTGGCAATAGCCTTCTTGAACTAAACTATAGTTATTCTGACATTTTCTTTTTGCAAGATGGGGTTCTTCGAAATACAGAGAATATACTAAACATAATTAAATCCATGGAAGCTTTTGCACATGATCCTGAAGAGAAAAAAATACAATTATTATTGCAGAATCTATCTGAATATGACCCCCTTTTTAAACTATCAAAATATTGTAAACCGGCCGTAGATTATCACATAATACGAGAATTTTTACGAAGGGGGCTAGTAATTCCAAAAAATCAACCTGCTTATGATTTTATTTTCAATCCGAATATTGAGCGAAAAGAACGAACTGTGGCGGGATTACGGAAATTATGTTCAGAGACATTTTACACGTTACAATGGATTACTTCTTGTGACATCATTACTCTTAATACGATTGAATGGTGGATTGGGCGCTCAGTATGTTTAAAAGAATGTCCGGATTGTGAATTGCAGGGTGAGAAATCACAATGGCTAAAGCCAGCGTTTAGTAAGTGCCCATTTTATGAAAGCTGCTTTGCAATACAAAGTGATAAAACGTTTCTAACAATAGTTGAACCAAATTATCAGGGGAACAGTTATTAGACACCTATTGCAAATAGGGGGTAATAATATGGATATTCAGCTAGTCGGATATGATGTTTTAGGCCCAGGCGGTAGTGAAGGGATTCGGTATGCATGGGAGAGTAAGACTTCGCCGTATTATGTAGAAAGTGCAACTTTTATGCAACACTCAAAAGGTACTAAAGATAATATTTGCGGTTATACAACTTCAGTTAGCAGTGGTTGCGTACTGAAGGATATGGATTTAGCCTGTAAGTTTTGCCGGACAGGGACCCAACTGCCATTTGGATCTGGTTTAACGTCTATAGAAATCGCAAAGCAAAACGTGTTTATGGTTCTTTGCGATATGAACTGTTCAGATTATCCAGATTTAAGAAACAATCAGCGCGAATTTGCATACATGGGACAAGGTGACCCCGGCTTTTCCTATAATCAAGTTCGTGAAGCGATTCAAATAACGAATATAGTGATGGACAAATTGGATCAAATCGTCTTTCGCCACATAATTGCTACAAGCGGAGTGCCGCAGATGATTAAGCAGTACATAAATGATGTCCAGCAAAAATTTTTCTCCTCAAGAACTACTATGCATTTCTCTTTGCATGGGACGAAAAAACGTAGTCAGATTATGCCAATTAATAATCTTTTCGCATATAAGGAAAGTTTGAAGGAATTGTATAAAATTGCACCTATTACAGGCGAAAAACCATGTATTGGCATTTTACTTTTAAAAAATTTTATCCCGATAAATTCGGATAAGCCATATACCACAGATTTCGATGCAATACAGGAAATATTGGCTGAACTTGACCCTGAACTGGTGCGGCTTAGTTTTTGTGAGTTTAATGGATCACCGGATTTAGGGACATATGATCCTTATGATGAGAATATGAGCATAAAAATCCTGGATTATGCCAAAAGAAAAGGGTTTGAAGCTAAATTATTTTCCTCTTTTGGAAGAAAAGAAGTCACAGCTTGCGGTATGCTAGGAGGTAAAGCGCCGCAAAACGTTCCATCAAGCAAATGGGCTATTTTAGAGAAGGAAGCCGAGCGCTTGGTTCTTGCTGCAGTTGATTTTGTTGAATCTTTATAAAGAAACGAGGGATTATTGTGAAAACTAACGGATTTGAAAAAAATCAAGTTTATGATAATGTATACTTAGTTTTTATTGATGCATCAGGGCACTCTAATGTGGTCAAGAAAAATCCTCATAATTTAGCTGTACAGGCTTTTGATATGTTATATGAAAGAATACATAGCAGGTTAAATAGGGTTGTTAATAAGAATCAGTGTGAAACTGCTGTTATATGGTCTTGGCTGGGCGACGGTGGCCTTATTGCAATATATGACAGAAAGGAAGAATGTTCTTTAAATACCACATTAAACTTTGTACAGGATATATTAAACTTAGATTTACCGCATTTGCAGGATGAGTTCAAAAATGAGTCCATTAACGGTGAGCTGCACCTTCGTATCGCAGTTCATAAAGGAACCATTAAGTATACAGAAGATGGACAGCAGGGCTTTATCCATTCTGCTGATATTAATTGGGGTGCACATTTGGAGAAAGCTACCCCTCGGGATTCGGTTGCAATTTCTAAAGATATTTATGATATTCTTCAACCTGATCAGCAAACCGCTTTTGTCCATGTGGGAGTATTTGAAGATCGTAATATATATGTTTCAACACCTAAATCTAATCACCGTCTTGTGTGTCTTAATTGGAGCGCAAGGCAGGGATTTACTGGTTGCGAAAAAATTCAATGCTATCAAGAAAGAATTAGTCAAAATGACAAAGCTTATTTAATTGATTCCGCACAAACTATGGTCATAGATTTTGGAACTACACTCAATACTTGTTCCAACTATTTGTTTTCTACGGAACGACCTGTACCCTACCGCGATGCTGTTTATCGATTGCTGGAGCGCAGAGGAAGTTTTATATGCTATATGTTGGAACCAAACTCCGAAGGATCAAAGCAATTGGTAGCATTACGGAAAGAAGATACAGAGATTAAGCTACAAAATAGCTTATCTCGGTTCCAGGATTTTAAACGTAAAAAACCAAAGTTAACAACAAACTTTAAAGTCTTTCAAATGTCCAGAAATCCAAACTTAGCCGCCATGATCATTGATCCTGAATCAGACGATTCACTTTGCCTGTATTCCCCTTATCTAAATGGTGCGTTTGGCAATGAAGAAGGCCTTGGGCGTGCTGATATGCCACACTATCTAATAAACAAGAGGGATCATAAGATATATCAATACATTTGGGATTATGTTTCCTCTTATATGAAGAACGCAAAAGCCGTTTTATAAAGTATTGGAAATTTCGAAGTATCATGATAGTGGTATCAGTTTCTAACCCCAAAGGCCACTGTTGATAAGTGAGATAGCCTTTGGCGGAATTCTCATTGATAGTACCAAAGGTAGGCTACAATAAAATATACAAAAGGATTAAACATGCCACCAAAGGAGGAGCAGTTTTTGGAGCTGGTACATTGCTTTGAAACTGAAAATCAATATTCTGGGCATGGCTGGAATTTTGAAAAAACAAAGAAATATATATACCACGATGTCCAAATGGAGTTAGAAGCTGGATATTTCGAACATTACTTAGATACTATGTTTGTAAAATCAGTTATTGAACTGCCTGTCAGCTATGGTTGTCCTTCAAAATGCAGATTTTGCGCATCATCATCCATACATAATTTTTGCCCATTACATGCAGAACAGATGATGGCACTATTTGAAGAATTATATAATATCCATTATCATATCTGTGCAAACAAGACTACCGTGGTTTCGCTAACTGGAATTGGGGATATATTTTTCAACCCTG
The DNA here is from genome assembly GCA_910575265.1 of Oscillospiraceae bacterium. Lineage (GTDB taxonomy): Bacteria > Bacillota > Clostridia > Oscillospirales > Oscillospiraceae > Lawsonibacter. Next base: position 3,800 of record CAJTEA010000052.1, on the reverse strand, counting down.
ACAACACACTTGAGTTTTTGCAACGACTAACTTCTTATGAGAACCTACAGGTTACGTTATCCTCTTGTTTATGGAATAGGACCTTACTTAATCGGATAAGCCAACTAGAAACGAAATTAGCCATTCGGAATATTCAGTTTACCTGTATCAGCGACAACTCAGATATCTTGAGTCGTGTTATGCCTATTTACGCAAGTGAAGCACCTGATTTTAAAGATATAAGAGATTTTGTTAAAAATTCAAACAGACAATATTTTCGTATTAATTATGTTCTGATAAAAGGTTTAAATGATTCCAAAACGGAGTTTTATCACTTGGCAGAAGCGCTTGCAGAAATAAAAGATAAGGTTATTATACGAATTTCTAAGTTGAACGAAACAAAAGCTACTAAGAAAAACGGATTGTTTCCGGCAACACCTGCAAGCGCAGAGGAATTTAGTGAATTGCTTTCTAGTGTTGGTATAAGAAATTATATTTTCTATTCAATGAAAAATGATAATATGAACTGTGGACAGTTAATCACAGAAAAAGATTGAATTAATGGAGGGTATTTTAGAAAGTTTTTTCTGGTCTGGCTCAAATGCGCTTTCGCCATTTCTGTACGTTGTGATATTTTTGGAAACCGCTATGGCACAACGGCTACGAGCCTGCATCTTTTTTGTCAACGCAAGACAAGATAAGTTGACAAACTTCAAGGTCAAAAAGTGGCCAAATTTAGGAGTTTGTCAACTTTTTTATGCTTTTCAGAGTTATTAAAATGTTGGCACAGTGCGCGAAAGGACTCGAACCCTTGACCACAAACAATAATCTATGGATTTGGCACAGCTTTCGGGCTGTGCCTTTTGCTATTTGGAATTGAAATTTGGAAAGGAATATGTTACCATGGAACTGACAAAAAGTGAGCAAATTCGAGTTGGACTCCGAAAGAGCTTTCAGAGTGGCTCATCTGCCAAGGCATCAACCGTCTGCTACGGCTACCGACTTACCTCATCCGGCAAATTGATCGTATACCCTACAGAGGCTGTCATCGTGTTCTATATCTTTGAACGCTTTGAAGCTGGCGACAGCCTTGGGAAGATTTCTGCCGCATTGGCCGATTTGGAAATCGTTTCTCCCACTGGCAAGGCTGCTTGGAGCCGGGAAACAATTTCGAAGATTCTGGCAAATGAGAAATACGTGGGAGATGTCATTTTAGGAAAGACACAGGTTGTTGGTGGCGTTCAGGTAAAGTCATTCGATGCTGAAAGTCAAGTCTGCATGAAGGATCATCATCCAGCTATCATTCCCCGTGAACTCTTTGATGCTGTCCAGAAAGAAAAACATAAAAGGAGCAAGAGCCGGACGATTGTCCGATGAGTGATTAGGAGGCCAAGCTATGGCTGTTGTCAAAGCAATACCTCCCCAGAGTAGGGAGCCATCGTTAAAAAAGGTGGCTGCTTATTGTCGTGTCAGTACAAAATCGCAGGAGCAGCTGGACAACTTGGCTGCACAAGAGTGCTATTACGAAGAACGGATAAGAGCAAATCCAAATTGGAAGTTTGCCGGGATTTACTCTGATATAGGCAGTGGGACTACTATAAAAGGGCGCAGGCGGTTCAATGCATTACTATCTGTCTGCAGGCGCGGCAAAATAGATATGGTTTTGATTAAATCAGCCCATCGGTTTGCGCGGAATACCGTGGATGCTCTGGAAACTATTCGAATGCTGCGCCGATGGAAGGTCGATATTTACTTTGAAGTGGATGATATTCATACACTTTACGAAAATTCAGAATTTATGCTGACGTTGATTTGCACCAGAGCGCAGGATGAAAGTGAATCAAGAAGCGCGGATATCAAATGGGGTATACAGAAATCATTTGCAGATCCTGATTCCAAATACTATCAAAGAGTGTGCTATGGCTATAAACACGATGAAAATGGTCGCTTGATAATAGACGAAGAAAAAGCCGAGGTTGTTCGGATGATTTTTCGACTATCTGGTGAAGGTGTGAGTTTGTCGCAGATTGCACAGGAATTGCAGGAACAAGGTGTTCCATCCCCGAGGGGAAAGGCGGTCTGGAGCAAGGAAACTTTAAGAAAAATCTTGCGCAATGAGAATACTTTGGGGCAGTGGTTTTGCAAAAGTCTTTTGTAGCAAGCTTTTTAAATCATAAGCAAATCAAAAATACTGGCCAGAAAGATCGCTATGAAATTGTTGGTAATCATGAAGCAATCATGAACTGAACGGCCCTACCCAATCTGAACAAATTGGTGTCAATTGTCCAGATTGGGTAGGGCCGTTTTTTACCTGTAGCCCTTTCCTTTCAAAGGCTACAGGCTTTTTTGACTTTGGGCACTATGTATCACTGACAAAAGATAACCAGTTCAAAATTAGAGCGTAAAACGTATAAATGAAGAGATTCGAACCCCTACTGACATCACTCACATCAGCCTTAGGTATTGCATCATGACTTTTTCTTCTGTCTGATATGGCGCTTGGTTTCTCAATATACGACATGCACGTGAACAATTGCAAAATTCGATGTGTATATCCACTCTGGATTTGATGTCTTCTCATATTTGGTATAATCACTAAAAGATTATTTAACTCGTGAATAGGTGAAGGAGTAACGCTTTACGGGAGAAATTGCAAGGAGATTGTCAAAAGGATACACATATTAGTAGGATTTTCCATATTGGTGAATGCTGTCAAAAAAAATTTCAATTTGGTCTTGACAACACGTGTAATACACGTGTATTGTATGGATGAGAAGGCTGTTAGTCTTACTGTTGAAGATGGAAAGGATTGGTGAGGCTGATGTCTTGATGGATTAGAAGCCCAAAAACGACGGAAAGGAGGACGCTGGTATGACGCCACAGGAACTGATCTCTGTTGCTGTAAAGGCGGGCTGTGAGGTCATAGAGTATGAAGGACACTTTTGTGTCCGGAAAACTCTTGACATCGATATAGTTGTGACGATTCCAAAAGTAACCGTTTTGGTCGCCCAATTGGTCGAAAAAATCAAGGCTGCTTTAGGGCTGTGAGAACATACGATGAAGGGGCGGAGTGCCCTGTGCTCCGCCCCTCTCGGAAACCTGTGGTGAAATGGAATGCTGGCTAAGAATAAGATTGTTATTACAATCGGAAAGGAGGTGTCTATAATGCTTGCTAATGAAATTATTGGTTACGTTGCTTTCTTTGAACAGATGGATGACGGAAAATATTTAGTAGAGTTTCCGGACTTGCCTGGATGCTTTTCTCAAGGAGATTCTTTAGAAGAGGCTATTTATAATGCACAAGAGGCTATGATGATTTATTGCACTGAAAAGCGTGGAGCATTGCCTAAAGCATCAGATTTCAAATCAGTTCAAAAAAATAATCCAAATACAATTGTGCAAATAATCACACTTAGAGTTGCTAAACCGGTACGTGCAGTGAAAAAAACGTTGACAATTCCGGAATGGCTAAATATGCTTGCTGAAAAGTATCAAGTAAATTTTTCTCAAATATTGCGAGATGCTCTCATTGATCATTTAAAAAGCCTCAATTCACTTTCTCAGTGCGATAGAATTACGTTGAATAGTTGAGTTTTTTATCCACAATAATTTGCACCTTGTAAATTAAACAATGAAGGTATACGAAGCCTTTGAAAGGCAAGAGTGCTTCAGGAAACTACTGTAAAGATATCAACAAGAAGAGCCTTATCAATTTATTGAGAGTTTGATCCTGGCTCAGGATGAACGCTGGCGGCGTGCTTAACACATGCAAGTCGAACGGAGTACCCCTGAAGGAGTTTTCGGACAACTGATGGGACTAC
>CAJTEA010000051.1 GCA_910575265.1 Oscillospiraceae bacterium | reverse complement strand
AAAACCTGCTTCACTTTGAAAAGCCGGTGTTCCGGGGCGGGGTGCTGTTCCACGCCTCCACCAACGGCATGTCGGAGCTGGCCACCTCCCTGGTGTCCGGCATCACCACCCTGCTGTTTAACCTGGCGATGCTGAAATATGTGGGCGAAGACGGCGTGGCGGCTATTACCATCATCATGTATGTACTTATGTTCGTTAGCGCCCTGTTCATCGGCTACTCCTACGGCGTGGTGTCTGCCGTGCTGGCCTTCTCCCGGTCCTTCCTGTTCACCGTTGCCAGCATTCAGATCATGCCCGTCCTGCTGGGCGGTGTCACCGGCGTGTGGCTGGCGACGCCTGTGGCCGAGCTGCTGGGGACGGTCATGGCGGCAGCATTGCTGCTGAAATACCGGAAGCGGTACGGGTATTGAGCAAATTTTTGGGGTCAAGAGCATTTCATGACACATCCGCGACATTTCATGACATCGGGGGTTGTATCCCTGGTCCTCTTTTGCTAATCTGATAGATTGATAGAAAAGCGTGGTGGTGAACATGATAAAAATTGCGATCTGCGACGATGAACCCATGATGGCCCAGGAGCTTGCCGGCCATCTTGCGGACTATATGAAAGAAAATCGAATCACCGCTTACGACATCAGCAGTTTTCCCGATGGCCGCTCCCTTCTGAATGCGGTTGATCGCTTTGATGTGATTTTTCTGGACATCCAGATGGAACAGCCGGACGGCATGGAGACGGCCAAGCTGCTGCGCCGGCGGGGAGACCACAGCCTGCTGGTCTTTGTAACGGTGCTGAAAGAGCTGGTTTTCGACGCTTTCCAGGTGGAGGCGTACGACTATCTGCTCAAGCCTCTGGACAGCGCCCGCTTTCACCAGACGATGGATCGGGTGCTCCGCTCCCTGGAACAAAAGACGACCGAGGACATCGTGATCCAGCGTGGAACCGGCTGCGAGGTGGTTCTTCTGTCGGACATTGTGTACTGCGAGGTATTGGGCCGGAAAATCTACCTCCACAAAAGTGACGGGACAGTGAGCGACTACTATGACAAGCTGGAGGACCTGGAGCGGCGGGTGGACGGGCGCTTTTTCAAGTGCCACCGGAGTTATCTGGTCAATCTGGACTATGTGCGCGGGTGTCAGGATGGGCAGGTCCTGCTGTTCCAGGGGGAGCGTATCCCCGCCTCCCGGCTGCGGGAGCGGGAGCTGACACAGGCCCTTTTGCGCTATATGAAAGAGAGGGGAATCTGACATGGACTATTTCGCGCTGTTTCTGGACAGCCTCTGCCTCCTTGTGGGGCATGGGGTGATGCACATGGTCTTTATCAGCCGTCTCACCGGGAAGAAACTGAAAAAATGGTATATTGCCGCTTATTTTCTCCTCTTGGGTATGATTCAGCTTATCTCGAACAGACTTGCCCTTGACGGAACACTCCCCGTTGGCGCAGGCGTACTGGCGCTCTACGAACTCAGCCGCTATGGGATGAGAAATCAGCGGTCCGTGTCCTGGCTGGCCGCCTTGCTGTCCTACTACGTTTCACAGCTCTCCTTCGGGATCATCAACTCGGTGGAGGCGGCGTTCTTTCCCCGCTTCATTGGCAGTCCGCTGTTTTATCCGCTGTTTTTGGCGGCACAGCTCCTGTTCTTTGTGCTGTGCGCTGGCTGCTATTATGCTGTGCTGAAGCTCCTGGCCTGGACGGAGGACAGCCAGACACCTTATATCGGGCTTCTGCTGTTTCCCGGACTGTTTTTCTTCGCCGCAGAGTTGTATATCCTCCAGACCGCCTACAGCTTTTTTGCCCCCACCATTTCTCTGGAGGAGGTTGGCAGGCACAGTACGCTGCTGCTCCTGCAAGTCATGGGTCTGGCGGCGCTGCTGTGTACCCTGTATGCCTACCGCCAGCTATGCCGGGGCTTTCAGGCCCAGGCGGAACTGCAATCGCTGACCCAGGCGGCCCATGAGCAAAAGGTTTATATTGCGGAGGCCCAGGCGCGCTACGAGCAGACAAAATCCTTTCGCCACGACATCAAAAACCATCTATCCGTCCTGGACGGCCTGCTCCGGGGCGGGAAGCTGGAGGAGGGCAGGGAGTACCTGAAAAAACTGGAGGCCGTCTCGGAGGCCCTGTCCTTCCCCTATCAGACTGGCAATCCGGTGGTGGATATTCTGTTGGGGGAGAAGCTGGGGCTGGCGAAGGAGATCGCGGCGGAGGTGTCCCTGGTCCTGCCCAAGCCATGCGGGATTGACGATTTTGACCTGTGTGTGCTCTTCGCTAACGCCCTGGACAACGCCATCGCCGCCTGCCGGGCCGACGATGGGGCCAAGGCCATCCGCATCAGCGGGAAGCAGCAGGGAGATTTCTACATGCTGACCTTTGAGAACACCTGCTCGGACGAACCCCTGCCCCCGGCGGGCACCGGACTTTCCAACATCAAAGCGGTGGCGGAAAAGTACCACGGGGCGCTATTGACGGAGAAAAACGGACGGCAGTATTATCTGAGTGTGTTGCTGAATATTTCGCCCTGTAATTCTTAATTTAAGGGGGATCATTTATGCGTCATGTGTATGTTCGTGGAATGATTAGCGCAATCTGGCTGATCGTAGCGGCTGCAAGTGGTGTATCTGGTAAACCAAAGGACGCTGCCCGCTACGCTGTTCTGTGCATTTTGTTTTTGTATTCCACATATACAGCTTGGAAAAAGGCAAAAAAAGACGGCAAGAAGAAGGAAATTGATGATGGAAACGATACTTTATGTTGAAGATGATCTGAGTCTGATTGATGGCCTGGAATACACACTGGAAACCAACGGTTATTCGGTTGACAACGCCCGGACGGTCAAGCAGGCGCTGGCATTATTCAATAGCAAATCCTAAAATGCCGGAGGGCAGCGGTTTTTTGCCGCTCCCTTCGGCATTTCCTTTACATCAGGGCAGCACACGCTGTCCGGATGCTTCTATGGCTATTATTTAATTTTTCAAAATTTTGAGCACTTCGGACATTTCTGTGACATTTGTGTTTTACAATGGCCTCACCAAAGGAAGCGAGGTGCGGTTTATGCGAAAAATTCTGCTGGTTGACGACAACAGCGCCATCGCACAAGAACTGGCAAAGCTGTTGAAACGCAGAGGTTATGGGGTGCAAATAGCGGCTACCGTGGCCGGGGCCAAGGAGGTCATTGAAAAGGAGTCGCCTCTTTTTATCTGCTCCGACCTTGATTTACCGGATGGCTCCGGCCTGGAGCTGTTGGACATGGTTCGGGCCGCTGACGCTGATATTCCATTCCTAATTGCCTATTGCCACGACCCAAGCCACTATGAAGCGGAGGCTGTGCGGCGGGGCGTCACGCTTTGTCTGGATAAAACGAGAATCAATTTCGTAGCGGACAAGCTGATCGAATACGCCTACCGGCAATCGTGCGGGGAGGCGCAGCCAGACTTTCACAAGCTGCTGTATGTTCATGCCGATACCGCTGATACCAGTAACGGACTGCGATCCGGGGTATTGAGCGCGGCTATGCTTCAAAAAGGATTCTATATTGTGACCGCAGAGACGTTGGTCGGCGCAAATGACCTGCTGCTGGAGGATGACAATATTGAGTTGATCCTGTGCGACACAACTTTGCCCGATGGGTCAGGGCTTGATCTGCTCCACAGCCAGCGGAATTTAGCGGAACGGTATGGGACTCTTGTAAAATCCAGACCGCTCTTTATCCTGACAGACAGCAGGGATCTCGCAACAGAATACCAATACCGGCAGGAGGGCGTCAATGACTATTTGACATCCCCGGTCAACATCCCGGAACTGATTCGACGTATCCGCTATTTTATAGCGCCTCAAGAACAGATACAGGCGGCGGAATGAGGCCGTCAATCGAAAATAAATATTTCTTCGATGGGGGCCTCAACCGCCCTCGAAATATCAATAGCTAATTTCAGAGAGGGATTGTACTGTGCTTTTTCCAGCCGCATGATGGTTTCCCGGCGCACACCTACCTGCGCGGCCAGCTGTTCCTGTGTCAAATCCTTCAGCTGCCGGTACTTTTTTAATCTGCACTCAAACTCGGCCATGTCTTATTCTCCGCCCTCCTCCGTCTGGTCGTCGTGGTCATAGCGGTAAAGCAGATACTCCGGGAGAAAAATGCCCAGGGCCAATGTCAGGGAGAGTACGATAATCGTGGCAATCAGGGTATATTCCAGGCTGCCGAACAACCTCCCCTGACAGAGAATGACCAGCGCAATCAGTGTAATGCTGAACGTGATTTTGTAAGTATTGAGCTGGGCGCGGGCAACATTCTCTCGGAAGCGTTCATCCATGAAGATTCCAGACATTTTTCCCTCATAGAAAAATCCAAAAAAGCCGAAAAACAGGAAAAACACAAAGGGGAAAACAGCGCCCATGGCGGAGTAGGTCCAGAAACCCGCAAGGCCCAAAAATCCCAGCAGCCCCAGGAACCCCAGCTTGGGATTGACTTTGCGTGTCATGTTTGTCTTTGCGACATTCTTCTTGCTTTTTCCTACGCTGATAAACAGATGGATAAACAGAGCGAGCGCATAGACGCAAGTGAGGGAGATGGATAAAATCATGGGCAGATCCTTCGTGTTGAAGGAGTAACTTCCAAAGTCCATGGGAGTGACCAGGCGGGAGTCGTTAAATGTAACAGCGTACCAGACTGAGAGCAGCACGGCCGCGATGCAGAAGATCCCGCAGCCAACCCAGATTTTTACCTGATTCTTTTTCATGTAGTGCCTCCAATTAACGAGATATATTTATCTCTTGATGAGACAAATATATCACCTCTCTTTCTTCGTGTCAATAAGAAAATGAGAAATATTTGTCTCTTTCTATTCTGGGCGCTTCGGAGTGACCATTACAAAACATTTCGTGACATTCAGAGAGCATTTCATAACAAACAGGCGGATGGCTGCTTGCCAGTACAGGGCAGCCGTAGTATAATATTTCGTCATAATCATAAGGGAGGTGGAGCATTCCATGCTGCGTATTGCCATCTGCGACGATGACAGTGCCATCGTCCAATCCAATCGAAGCATCGCAGAGGACTGCCTGAAGCAATGCGGGAGTGCCGGCGAGATCGCCGCCTATACTCACAGCGACAATCTCCTCTACGACATCACCGAGGATGGCTTTTTCTTTGACCTGATCCTGCTGGACATTGAAATGCCCGGCAGCACCGGGATGGAGCTGGCCGGGAAGATCAGGCCCTTTTTGCCCAATGTGAAGATCATCTTCATTACCTCCCATGTGGAGTACGCCATCGACGCCTTTGAACTGTCCATCTTCCGGTACGTCCCCAAGAACGACATCGCCCGGCGGCTCCCTGGGGCGATCTGTGACGCCATCCGCCTGATTGAGCTGGAGGAGGGGAAGTTCTACACCATCCAGACCAACAGCCGACTGGAGAAAATCCCGTATAAGGAGATCCTTTTCCTTTCGCGGGACGGCAAGAACACCAGCATCACCACCGCGGGCGGGGCGGCCAAGGTGCGCAAGAGCTTACAGCAGGTTTATGAGGAGCTGGCCGCAGAGGAATTTATCTTCATCGACCGGGGCTGCATCGTCAACATGATCCACGTCATGCAGGTCAAGGAGGGCGCGGTCATCCTGAAAAACGGTGCCGCGCTGCCCATCAGCCGCTCCCATCTGCAAGAGGTAAAGGCGCAGATCAACGCCTATTGGGGGGCACACATATGACGGACGTGTTTCTGCTGTTCTCCGGCCTGTTGGCCGGGGCGGTGCGTGTTCTTGTAGGGTTGTTCCTCGTTCACCGGTTGCTGTCCATAAAAAGGCCAGATCGAAAAAGCATCGCGGCGGGGCTGGCCGGGGCGCTGGCCCTCACGGTTCTGCTGTCTCTGCTCCATGCGCCGGATTTTTACCTGATGGCTCTGGAGGCGGTTCTGATTGCCGTCTGTACCCACCACTTGCAAGGGGCCGACCTAAGAATGGGCCTGTTTGTCGGGATCTTTTACGAAATTGGCGTCTCTTTCTGGTCTTTTCTCCTGCCGGCATGGATGGGCGTGCTGTTCCGCTCCCAGGACTTTCTGAGCGCCAGAACGCTGGCCGGACAGTCCGCCCTCTGGCTGCTCCACGGGCTGCTGGCCGTTTTGGCGGTCTGGCTCTCCAGAGGCTGGGAGATTAACCGCAAATCTGCGTTCCAGGCCGTCTCCGCACTTACGCTGGCGGGATTCCTGGGGGTCATTACGCTGTCGGAGCAGACCGTTCTGGCGATTCCCGACGATACCCTCTATATGTGGACCATTCTGGCGGTGGTGCTGATGATGTCGGTGCTGGTGTTTAACATCAACCGGCAGTATGAGGTGGAAAAGGAGCTGGCAAGGCTGAAATCGGAGCAGGCCGAGCTGCTGGAGCGGGACTACACCGCTGTCAACCGTGCCTACCAGGTCAACGCCAGGCTGTTCCACGACCTCCACAACCACATTGGCGTCCTGCGGCAGTTCCTCACCCATGAGAAGTACGGGGAGGCAGTCCGCTACCTGGACGAGCTGCAAGCCCCGGTGCGGAACCTGACCGCCACCGTCTGGACAGGGGACGAGACGGCGGACTACCTCATTAACAGCAAGGCGGCTATGGCGGAGGAGGCGGGCATCCGGTTCCAGGCCCAGGTGGAGTTCCCCCGCCGTACCAACATCCGCAGCGTGGACCTGTGCGCGATTTTAGGGAACCTGCTGGACAACGCCATCGAGGCCGCCCGGCAGGTGCCGGACCCGTCGGGACGGACGGTGGCCCTCACCATCCGCCGCATCCACCAGATGCTGGTCATCAAGGTGGAGAACAGCTTTGCCGCCGCCCCTGTCCAGGAGGGCGGCGAACTGAAAACCACCAAGACCGAGGGCGGCCTCCACGGCTGGGGCCTGAAAAGCGCCCAGACCGCCGCGGAAAAGTACGACGGCATGGTGCAGGCGGGCGTCTCCGGGGAGGTGTTCCGGGCGGTGGCTACACTGTCCTATCAGGGAATGGAGGATATTCATGAGTAAATACGATGCTTTGTGGGCCTATGTGCAAAAGGATGGAAGCCCGACCCTCAAATTGACCTTCGGGCAGATCCAGGAGATCGCAGGGATACCCATTGACCACTCTTTCCTGCAATACAAAAAGGAATTGACGGACTACGGGTATCAGGTCGGGAAAATCTCTATGAAGGAGCAGACGGTTATCTTTAAGAGGACATGAGTATGACAGGGCTGAAAAGAGGAACAGTCATGCTGGCGCCGCATCAAGAAGAATGGACACAAAATGCGGAGAGGACTATTCAAGTATTAAACCGGCTTTTAGAACCTGTTGCAGTTGACATCCAGCATATCGGGAGCACCGCTATTCCCTCCATTCATGCAAAACCGATTATTGATCTTGTCGTAGGCGTTCGTAACCTGGACGATATAGCGCCTTATGTCGAATTGCTCAAACAGCATGATATTGTGTTTCGCGGAGAAGATGTTGCGGGACAGCTGCTGTTTGTAATGGGTGATTCTGAAAAGGACACCCGTACACACCACATCCATGTGGTCAGATGGAACGGAGCTGAATGGAACAACTATATCAATTTTCGGGATTATTTGAACCGCTTTCCTGATAAAGCAATAGAGTATGACGTCTGTAAGAAAAAGTTGGTGGCGCAATTTGCAGATGACCGAGGGAGCTATACCACAGGCAAGCAGGAACTGATAGGCCGCTTGCTGAAAGAGGCACATACATGGAAGTCTGGGGCATAGTGTTGCAGACGAGCGGAGGAATGATTATGTTCGGAAAGAAAGAAAAAAGATTCAGCGTAAAAGAAGCGGAAAGCTATAGTGGAAGCGGAACCATCCGGGTCATCGTTGATACAAAGACAGGCGTTAATTACATTATGACAGAAGGCGTTGGCGGTTCGTCTATCACACCCTTGCTTGACAGCAATGGGAAAGTGGTGATTGATAACTGACTTTTTATCGAATGGGGAGGCAAAGTGAAAATCAGATTGGTAAGACCTACGGAACAATTAAAGGAACAGGCAATCAATTTCAGGCAAGAATTTTTTGATAACCACGAGATGGTAATTAACGGAAGCGAATTGCTTGATAAGACGGATCAGTACGAGGATTGGCTGAAGGCTGTGGCCGCTAATACAAGCATTGAAACGGTAAGTGTCAACTGGGTGGTCACAGACACTTTTTTTGCTGTGGATGAAAAAGACCAGATCATTGGAATTATTGATTTGAGGCATACACTGAATGACTTTTTGAAGAATTTAGGGAATTGTGGTTACAGCGTTCGTCCTTCCGAGCGGAGGAAGGGATATGCAACAGAAATGCTCCGTTTGCTGCTGCCGATTGCGAAAGACGCAGGAATGAAAGAGCTGCATTTGTCTGTTGAACGGGACAATGAAGCCTCTATCAAAACCATCATGCGAAATGGCGGAAAATACGAACGGAGCTTTGAGTTTGAGGGTAAACAAGCGGATATATACAAGATTAGTTTATAAACTACGATTCAACAAACGTCATTTGAAAAGGGTAACTATATGAGAAGAACCATAAAATGCAATACAAATCATTTGTGCTGGTAATTTACATTTACAGGAGCAGAAAAGAGGGTGAATAGAAATGTATTTAATTGAAAACTACAAAGATAATTTCCGATTTAACAGACAGTATGAAGAAATTAGCAAATTTCTTCAAATAGCCGCAGATACCGGCTATAACGAGCATTTCCATTGGGGCCGTTTTGATTGGGGTATGGCGCATTCCTATTTAGATGTCGAAATGTTATCAAGAAATGCTCTGTTCAGGAAAGAAAACGGAGAGCTTGTTGGCGCAGCAATGTATGATACAAGTTTTGACGACAGGTGGTATATCCTCCATTCAATTTCTGATGAAAACCTTTTGAGACAGATGATGGAGTATGTAATCAGAACAGACACCCATACGGCAACCATAAAGGCAAATCTCAGCGATACAATGTTGTGCGAATTGCTTGAAAACGCAGGCTTTGAAAACCAGTATTCGCAGAGTGTTCTGGAAATAAACTTATCGCATAATCTTTCTTTCCAATTACCGCAAGGATTTTACTTTAATGCCCCAGATTCAAAAATTGATACCTGGCAATGGCGATTGGCAATACATCATGGCTTTGATCATGAGGGTATTCCGCAAGAACCGAGCGCGGAGGTGGCAGAAGCCGAGAAGCATCTCGAAATTCCAGAATACATCAAGGTTTTTGCAATTAGGGATAGAGAATATGCTGCTCATTGCGGCGTGTGGTACAATGGCGGAAATACTGCATATATAGAGCCTGTCGCAACAGTTCCCGAGCATAGGGGCAAAGGGCTTGGCAAGGCGGTTGTTTACGAAGCCGTAAACCGCGCGAAAGAACAAGGCGCAAAAAGGGCAATCGTACTTTCGGATCAGGATTTCTACAAACGTCTTGTCATGATAAAATCATCGGAAGTCGGTACATGGGTCAAAAATAGCAAATAAGCATACCTATGGATCATCTCCAATTCAGCGGGACGCTTATCCGCATAGGGTAAGCGTCCCTTTTCGCGGTCAAAAACCAACCGTTTGCGGACACTCCTGCACAGCGCCCGGTTTTCTGCTATGATGCAGATACATCAAAGGAAGCACTGCTTCAAGGAGGTAACTGTTGTTATGCGTCATGTTGTGATTCGCGGTGTCCTGGCTCTGATCTGGCTGGCGGCGGCAGCCGTCAGCGGCGTGTCCGGCAATTTGGAGATGACTGGACTCTATATCCTGATGGGGGCGGCCTTCGGGTATTCTGCTTGGGCCTCCTGGAAAAAGGCAAAGAACGGCAAG
>CAJTEA010000050.1 GCA_910575265.1 Oscillospiraceae bacterium | reverse complement strand
TGCTTCTTTTTTGAGGTGTTGTCCCGTTTCTTCCCTCCAGCTTTGGGTGGTTCGTCCTCATCATTTAGAGGCTTTTTTCCATGGGCCTCCCGGTTCGCATTGATCTCCGCCAGCAGCTGCTTGTTCAGCAGAATCTTTACCTGGTTCTCGTACTGAGCGGCTTTCTTTTTTGCTTCGTCCCGCCGCTTCAATATGGCTTCTTTTTCTTCCATTGGCATCCCTCCATTTCATAAAAATTGCTTGTCGTCAGCCATCAGAAAAACGGGTTTCATCAGGTAACGGCGGTGTTCTTGTCGAACAAAAAATGACCGCCATCCCGTTGTCCGGGATAGCGGTCAATCGCTGCTTTTTCAAAATCTTTGGCCGTGTTCTCATGTGAATACTCCTTTCCTGCGTGATAGGAGTATTCTACAATACCAGTCCTACAGAACCCCTATAAAAGTCCTACAAAACTACTACAATCATCGCAAGTTTCGCCATGATATGCAGTAAAGCGGTAGCCGATGCGGGGAATGGTTTCGATGTACCGGGGATTTGCTATGTCCGGTTCAATGGCTTTCCGCAGAAGAGCCACAGGGCCGGAAACGCCACGGTTATAGCTGCCCTCCATCTCCCAGGCGTGTTCGCATATCTGCTCTGCGGTCAGTACAATTCTTGGGTTACGCATGAAGTATAGCAGCAGAGAAAATTCTCGGGGACGGAGGCTCACCAGATGGCCATGGACTTCTACTTGGCGGCGGGCCGAGTCTATGAAAATATCGCCTACCTGGAAGGATGAGACTCCCGCCCCGCCGGGGTCATTGTAGTGGTTATATTCTGTGTAACGCCGGAGTTGCGCATAGGTCAAATTTGCAATCGTGGAGCAGGGACACCTGCCAGAAATACATATATCTGCTCCGAGTTGAATCATACCGCCTAAGTCTCTCTCCGGAGCATCAGAAAGGATGATAACAGGAATGAAACTAATGCGCCGGATTCCGCTCAGCCATTCTGTTTGGCGTTTGTCCCGAAGGTACTCCAAGTCTGCAATCAGAAGGTGAAATGTCTGGTGGTTTAACAGATGGCTCGCTTCCCGCACAGATACAGATGCAGTAAAGCAAAGATTGTATTGAGTAGTTGAATTTCGCAGAGCTGCATACAATTCGTCAGCAAGTCCTACTGCTAATCCGCTATATGTCATTCCAGATAACCCCCTTTTTCATTTCTATAATTTTTTGCCATGGCATTTGAAAGAGCAGGGCGGAAAATCGCCCCGCTCTCATTGATTCATGTTCAATTTTATTTGCTCATTTGGTGTTCATTTGGAAAAGCAACCGAAATATCAGTTCCCTCCCCGATAGTGCTATGCAGATCGAGATCGGCGTGATGATACTGGGCAATATGCTTGACAATCGACAGCCCCAGCCCGGTGCCGCCGGAAGCCTTGGAGCGGCTTTTGTCCACCCGGAAAAACCGTTCAAACACTCTGGCCTGGTACTCCGGTGGAATGCCGATCCCGGTGTCTTTCACGGAAACCGTTATGCCAGTATCGCCTGCTGAAACAGAAAGCTCCACTCTGCCGCCGTCAATGTTGTATTTGATGGCATTGTCTATCAGATTATAGAGCATTTCATATAGGAAGCTCCGCACTCCGTCTACCATCAGATTTTCTCCTGAAACAGACAGGTCAATATGCCGTTCCTCCGCCCGCTCCCAAAGAGTGGAAGCCGCACTGCGAGCCAGCTCCAGAAGGTTTACCTGTTCCTTTGCCGGTGCGATCCCCTCGTCCAACTGCGACAAGTGAATGATGTCCTCCACCAGCGTTACCAGCCGTGCCGCCTCTGTGCGGATAACGCCGACAAACTGCGGAACATCCTCCTGCTTGACAAGGCCGTTCTCTAACAACTCGGCGCTGCCCATGATGGATTGCAAGGGGGTTTTCAGTTCGTGGGACACGTTGGCGGTAAACTCCCGGCGGCTGCGTTCTGCGGCGGCCTGCTCCGTAACATCAAAGGCCAGCAGCACCGTTCCCGCCGCAGCACCATCCGCCGTGATCTGACTGATGTCAAATTGGTACTCCCGGTCATTTCGCACAGCGCGGACTTCGCTATGTCCCCCTTCCAGCGCGGTCTGAATAGCAAGATTGATTGTATGGTCACGGTCTATCACAAGAAATTCCTGTCCAACGCAGGAGCCGCCTGCACGGAAGATCATCCTCGCAGCGGGATTAATGCTCAAAACGACGCCTTTCCCATCCAGCAGAACAAGCCCCTCACTCATGTTTTCTGTGATCTGCTCAAATTCCTCGGTTTTCCTTCTCAATTCCCGGAGCTGCGCCTCGATCTGCCTGTGCTGCTGGTGGATGCGTCCCAGGAGGGGGGATAATTCCTCATAGGCGTCGTTTTCCAATGGCCTGTCCAAGTCCAGACGGTTCAGCGGCGCAACGATGCTTTTCGCCATCCGATGGGCCAGCAGAGCGGAGAGAATGGCCGCTATGATTGCAGTCAGCAAAATCGGCTGAAGCATCCCCATCGCCAGGGCAAACACCGTCAACTGGCTGATGGAAATACGCAGGACGGTTCCATCCGTCAGCCGCTGTGCATAGTACAGCGTCCGCTCGGTCAATGTCTCGGAGTAGCGAACCCCGCCGCTTTCACCTTCGGCCATGGCTTCCCGAACCTCCGCCCGATCTGCGTGGTTTTCCATCTCCGCCGCCGGGACATGGGTATCGAACAACACCTTGCCGTCAGCAGCGATCCAGGTCAGGCGGCAGTCCGCTACGGACGCAAACCGATAGGGAGAGGCCAACTGCTCCAAATAGCCGCTTCCACCTGCTTCCACCCCATAAGAGGCCAAACGAAGTTCATCCCGCAGCTGTTTCTCTTGGACGTTTCTGTAATAGTCATACAGACAGCCCATGATAATCACCAGGCTTGCCAGGAGAACGGAAACCGCCGCCAGCAGGATAGAACGGAAGATTTTCTTTGTCATGCCTTTGCCTCCAGCCGGTAGCCGATATGCCGCACCGTTTCGATCATCCCGCCATAGTCTCCCAGCTTCTGCCGGAGCGTCTTGATGTGCATATCAACCGTCCGGGTTTCCCCGGTGTAATCCACGCCCCAAATGTCGGATAAAAGCTGTTCCCTGGTGAACGCAACGCCGGGGCGGGAGAGGAACAGGCGAAGCAGTTCAAATTCTTTGTAGGTGAGCAAAATACGCGCTCCGTCTGCGGTAACTGTCCGTTCTTCCAGATCCATCGTCAGGCCCCCGGCTGTCAGCTGCTTTGCCGGAGATACCGGGCGGCAGCGGCGCAGGACGGCCTTTACTCTCGACACCATTTCCATCATGCCGAAAGGCTTCACCAGGTAATCATCCGCGCCCAGATCCAGGCTTTGGATTTTATCGTATTCCGCGCCCTTGGCGGTGGCCATGATGACGGGAATATCCGCAAGATGTACCGTTGCCTTCATCCGCCGCAGCAACTCCACGCCGTCCATTCCCGGCAGCATGACATCCAGAATGACAAGCTCCGGCCGCTCTGTTTCCAGCGCCGCCAGGAACGCTCCGCCGTCCTCAAAGCCCCTGGCCTCAAAGCCGGTGGAGCGCAGGGTGTAAAGCTCAATATCCCGAATACTGGCATCGTCCTCTACACACCAAATCATAGCGCTTCTCCTTTATGTTCCCCGGTCACGGCAAAAATCACCCATTCCGCAATATTGACCGCGTGATCTCCGATGCGTTCCAGGTATTTGTCGATCATCAGCAAATCAAGAGCGTGTTCGCCGCAGTCCGGGTTTGCCGCGATGTTCCCAATCAGCACCTGTTTTACCCGGTCAAAGCATTGATCCACAATGTCGTCATGGGCAATCACCAGCTTGGCCCGGACGGTATCCTTTTGGACGTAGGAATCCACGCTTTCCGTAACCATTTTGATGACCTCCGCCGCCATTTCCCGGATATGGCCCACGTCCTCCGGCACATATCCCTGAGCCAGGCACGCCCGTATGATCTCTGCGATGTCCGCCGCCTGATCTCCGATGCGCTCCATATCCGTGATGATCTTCATAGCGGCGGAGATCTGCCGCAGATCGCGGGCCACCGGCTGCTGCTGGAGCAGCAGCTTCAGGCACAGTGTCTCAATGTCCCGCTCCATCTGGTCGATCTCGCCCTCTAATGGCTTGACCTGTTCGGCCAGCGCAGGATCACCGGCCTCCAATGCCTTTGCCGCCTTTGAGATGGCCTCCTCGCACAGCGCCCCCATTTGAATCAGTTCCGTATTCAGAAGGGCAAGCTGTTCATCAAACTTATTTCTCACTTACCCGAACCTCCCGGTAATATAGTCCTCTGTTTTCCTGCATTCCGGCTGAGAAAACAGCTTTTCCGTTTCGTCATACTCGATCAGCTCCCCCAGCAGGAAGAATGCCGTGCGGTCGGAAATACGCACCGCCTGCTGCATATTGTGGGTCACGATAACAATAGTGTACCGCTCTTTCAGCCCCATTGCAAGCTCCTCAATTTTTGAGGTGGAAATGGGGTCCAGGGCGCTGGTGGGTTCGTCCATCAGCAGCACCTTGGGCTCCACGGCCAGGGCGCGGGCGATGCAAAGCCGCTGCTGCTGGCCCCCGGACAGGCCCAGGGCGTTCTTTTTCAGCCGGTCTTTCACCTCGTCCCAAATGGCCGCCCCCCGGAGGGACTGCTCCACAAGTTCATCTAGCTTGGCTTTGTTTTTGACGCCGTGGGTGCGGGGGCCGTAGGCGATATTGTCATAGATGCTCATGGGGAAGGGATTGGGCTTCTGGAACACCATGCCGATTTCCTTACGCAGAGCGTTCACATCCAGGCCGGGAGCAAAAATATCCGTATCCTGATACCGTACCTCCCCAGTGATCTTCACGCCGGGAATCAGGTCGTTCATGCGGTTCAGCGTTTTCAAAAACGTGGACTTTCCGCAGCCGGAAGGACCGATCAGAGCGGTGATGTTGTTCTCGAGAATTTGCATATTGATATTTTTCAATGCCTGGGCGCTGCCATACCACAGGCATAAATTTTTTGCGGTGATCGCGTTGCTCATAGCGCCCTCCTTTTCCTGAAATACCAGCCTACCAGGGCGGCGGTCAGGTTGACCGCCAGCGTCAGCAGCATCAGGATCGCGGCGATGGCAAAGGCCACGCCAAACTCCCCCTGCTCCTTTGCATAGACATACAGCGCCACGGTGAGAGTGGCCCCCGGACTGGCGAGGCCGGTAAAAAAGCCGTTCAGCGCATGGGCAAAGCCCGCTGTGAACAGCAGCGCCGCCGATTCACCCAAAATTCGCCCCACCGACAGGATGCAGCCGGTGATGATGCCGTCCGCACATCCGGGCAGTACCACCGTGCGGATGACCCGCCACTTCCCGGCCCCCAGGCCAAAGGCCCCCTCCCGGTAACTTTGCGGAACCGTCCTCAAACTCTCTTGGGTCGTTCTCATGACAGTTGGCAGGTTCATCATCACCAGGGTCAGCGCACCGGCCAGCAGGGAAGTCCCGAACACTCCGGTAAATACCAGCATCCCCACAAGGCCGTAGATGATGGACGGGATGCCGGAGAGGGTTTCCGCCGCGTACTCGATGACAGACACCAGACGCTTATTTGTGGCGTACTCGGTCAGATAGACCGCCGCCCCTGCCCCCAAAGGCAGGACGATCAGCAGAGCGGCAAGGATGATGTAGATGGTGTTCAAAATGTCCGGCAGGATACCGATGGTGTCCGACAGGTAGCTGGGTTTGGTGGTCAGCAGCTCCCAGGACAGGTTGGGGAGGCCCGCAGCCAGCACATAGCCTATGAGGAACAACGCCAGAGCGCACACCAGCAGCACCGACAGGGCGCACAGCAGCCCCATTACACCGATATAGGCCCTCCGGGATGGGGAGATTGGTCTGTCCAGCATAATCAGCCCTCCTTTTGCCCCTTGAGGAAGAAATTCAACACGGCGTTGATCAGCATGATGAACAGAAACAGCACCAGGGCGATGGAGAACAGCGCCTGCCTCTGTAGGCCGCTGGAATAGGACATTTCGCTGGATACCGCCGTGGTAAGAAATCGGACGCTTTCAAACAGTGAGGGCATATTTGCCGCGTTGCCGGATACCATCATCACCGCCATAGCCTCCCCGATGGCCCGGCCTACTCCCAGCACCACCGCCGCCGCGATACCGCTTCGCGCCGCAGGGACGGATACCCGAAAATAGGTTTCTATCGAGGTCGCACCGAGGGCCAGGGATGCGTCCTCGTACTCTTTCGGTACTGCCTCCAGCGCAGTAATGGATACTTTGATGATGGAGGGCAGAATCATGACCGACAGGACGATGATTGCCGCCAGCAGGCTGGCCCCGTCCGGCACATGGAACAGCGCCCGGGTACCCGGCACAAGCACCAGCATCCCCACCAGACCGTAGACCACAGATGGAATACCCGCCAGGAGGCTGACAGCGGCCTCAACGATGGATTTTACTTGGGTTGGAGCCAGCTTCGCCAGATAAACCGCCGCGAAAAATCCTACCGGGACACCGAACAGGATAGCGCCCGCTGTGCCGTAAATGCTGGTGAGAATGAACGGGAGGATGCCGTATGAGGGCTGTGCGGCGGTAGATTCCCAGGTGTCACCCAGTAGAAAGGGCACAAGCCCGATCTGCCGGATGGCAGGGATGCCGGAGACCACCAAATATACGGTAATCAGCAAGACACAGCCTACCGTAACCAATCCCAGCATCAGAAATATCCCGTGGACTGCGGTTTCCAGCAGTTGCTTTCTACTGCGCATAGTCAATTTGCCGCCACAGCGCCCGCATTGGAAATCAGTTCTGCTGCGTCAGGGGAGATAGCGAAGTCGAAAAACTTCTGCGCCGGTTCCGAAAGAGGCGTGTCCGTCTTTGTGACCAGTACGAAGGGCCGCTGGATGACATAGCTGCCGTCCTTCACCGTATCCTCCATGGGAGCTACACCGCCCACCGTGACAGCCCGCACCGTGTCCTTGACAGAGGCAAGGGAGGCATAGCCGATGGCGTCCGGGTTTTGGGACACGGCGGTGATTACATCGCCGGTGGAGGTCAATTCCTGGCGGTACTGACAGTTGTCCGATGTGCCGGTGATGGATTCAAAGCCGTCCCTTGTTCCGCTGCCCGCTTCCCGGCCAATGAGAACGATCTCTGCGTCCTGCCCGCCGACATCCTTCCAGTTGGTGATCTCGCCGGTATATATTTTGGCGATGGTATCCACGTCAAGGTCGGAGATAGGGCTATCAGGGTTGACGATCACCGCGATGCCGTCATAGGCCAGCACAGTCCCGGTCAGGCCCTGGGCGGATTCCTCCGCCTTCAGGTCGCGGCTGCTGAGGCCAATGTCACAGCGCCCCTCCAAAACCGCCTGGATGCCGGAGCCGGAGCCGGTGGGGTTATAGGTAAAGGTCACATTCTTGTTCTGCGCCTCAAACGCTTCACCCAGCGCGCCGATCACCTCCTCCATGGAGGTGGAACCGTCGGTGGTGACGGTGCCGGACGTTTTCTGAGCGCATCCGGCCATGACCGACAGGGCCAGCACAGCGGCCAGCACAAGACTTGCTGATTTTTTCATGTTCAAATTTCTCCTTTCGATTTTGGGGTACGAGAAAAGGATACTGCCGCCATGTAAAAATCGAAAGTCAAGTATTGTAAAATTGATGTAAAAAGTGCATCCCAGCATGGCCGGGGCGCACTTGATTTGGGAGCTAAACATATATCAGGTCAGAAAAAATGATTTCCTCCACTTGGGCCTTGCAGTTGTTCACCAGTCCTATCCACGCCATTTGATTGCGGGCTTTCAATTCCTCTGTCACCCCAGCAGCTTTCATCATTTGAGGGAGCATCCTGTCCATCCACTCGCTGGCGGTCTTATCAATGTCCAGCAGATGGGCTGTAAGTTTTCCGCTGCCAGAATCGTTGTTTCCTTTGTTCGTACATAAAAAATACGTTTCACGGTGAGACGCATTTCTCCAAAATCGTATTGAACAGTGAAAAGGTTGTATAGGACTGTTGTGGTGGGGACATTGTAAGATGCTGACAGTAGACAGTGCCTGTTGTGAACGCTCGTACCTGATATTTTCTTTGCGTTCCTCTCTTAACTTGTATCCATCCATCTCCAGTCGTTCCGCAATGGGGGTAGGGGGATAGATAGATTGATTAGTATGGATAAAATCAGTTTGGCTTTTATCAATATAACTTGGGTTTGCTTTTGAAACCTCAAGACGTCGATTTTCCGGACGGCTTGAAGTCGGATTTTCCGACCTCTGGATGTCGGAAAAATCAGCCAATGAAATGGGTGCGGCAGGGCCTTGACCGGGTGCCTCCGTATTTTCCTGTACAGTGATCCGCTTGACAAAAACCCTGTCCGGCTTGCCCTGGCCCTGTTTGACGCGCTCAATCAGGCCGATTCCTTTGCTGGTATCCAACTCTGCCAATAACCGCATGGCCTTGTTTCGCCCGCAGCCTATGGCTTCGCAGACTTCTTTTACAGTGAAGTAAATATAAACCCGCCTGGTGTTGTCGTGCCAGCCATTTTTTGCGGACAGGCTCATGCGGTTCAGTAGCATACCATATAGTAGCTTGGCATCAGCGGACAGGGGCTTGAAATGGGGATGGGTGATAAGCTGGCGGGGAATGCGAAAGTGTGAAAACTGTATTTCTTCATCGCCGCAAAAATAGTCTGATAAAGTTACGCTCGGCATAGATTGCCCTCCTTTTTGAAAATGAAAAACGCATGATTGACTTTGATTGTCAAATCGTGCGTTTTTCTGCCTGTTTGATTTTGTCACAAAGGTTTGCTTTTTTGGTAACTGCCTTATTATGTGTTGATTTTCGTCTTGTCCTTTATGCGTACTGACCTTATAGTAAACTATACAGTGCAAACCGCCCGGTGGGTCTATGACCTGCCGGGCGGTTTTTGTTGTTTCCTGCGGCCCGGAAAATTTTCTTCACCTTTTTCTCTGCGAAAAGCGGTTTTGCGCGCAAAACCTGTGCCGCTGAACGCTCTGTTAGCGGAAAGGGAGAGTACCACCACCATCCCCCAACGAAAGGGGGTGAAAAGATGGAAACCAACCTCCGCGACTATGGCGAACAGTGCAGGTTTGACGCCTTTTGCAAAACTGTATTAAAGCATGAGGCAATCGACTACATCCGGGAAATGAAGCGGCGGGCCAGCTGGGAAACATCCTTGGAGCGGTTGCCCCAAACGGCGATGGACAAGCTGTGTTCGGCGGACAGTTACCCCAGCGACAGCTATGTGTTTTCGTACTGCGGCTGTGACCTGCCGATTAGAAGCCAACAGGTGGCCGATGCCTTTGCCGGTCTGCCGTAGCTGGAGCAAAGCATTTTGATTTTGAGCCTGGTGCTGGATTTGACAGACAGCGAGATCGGCGAGGCCCTGGGGCTGTCCCGGAGTGCCGTCCAGCGGCGCAGAACAAAATCGCTGAATGTCCCGCGGGCGAAGCTGACAGCGAGGAAAGGAGGTTAGCGCCATGAAGCGCCAGAACAAGGGCCGTGAGCTGCTGCCACTGGCGGTGAGCGACGCGGCCCAGGCTGGGGACGTCGATGCCGTGGAGCAGGTCTTGCGATACTATGATGGCTACATAAACAAGCTCTGCACCCGGACGGTCTATGACGAAAGCGGCTGTCCCCACGCCTGCTTGGACGAGTACATGAAAAGCCGTCTGGAAAATAAACTGATCCGCGCCATTCTCGGTGTGAACTGATAACCGGCCCCGGCTGGGGGAACAGCTTACCCTTTCCATGTTCCTCCCGCCCGCAGGGCCCTGTCCTGCGTTTTGGAAAGGGGAAATGCCTTTGACGAAAGAACAACCTGAAATCAGAACTGAAACCTGTCAAATCGAACTGCCGCAGGCTATCATAGAAACCTTTGCCCGCTTCCTTGTCCCGGAAATACGGAAATATTGTGACAGCGAACAGGGCCAGCGGGAGTTTGCGGAGTGGCAGGAAGCACAAGGTAAAAGAATAATCCGATAAAAACAGCGGAGGCCAAGGCTTTTACACCTTGACCTCCGCTGTTCGTTTCGACATCAGAACCACACCATGACGGCGAAGCCGCCTTTGAAATAATAGGTGTTCGTCCAATGTCCATCTGGACTAAGGCGGCAAAATCGATTTTTCATATTTCAAAGCAATGTCATCCCTTGACCGGATTGCCCATCCTCATCGGAGGCCGCACCTTGTTCCATAGCAAGAAAGCGGTCGTAGTCGCTCTCATATAATCTGTCCTGAATGATCCGATACTTCTCAAATTCACTTTCGGCATGAGCTTTTGCAATCTCGGCAGT
>CAJTEA010000049.1 GCA_910575265.1 Oscillospiraceae bacterium | reverse complement strand
ATCTTTGTCTGCTTTGAGAGATAATTTGCTGCCCAAACTCATGTCCGGCGAGATCGACGTATCAAGCATCCAGCTCTAAGCCGCTAAATTCTCGTTTATCTTATTATTAAGAGCAATCCTATCGTCAATTGTTTTAAGAATACCCGCAATTTTTTTCTGATCAGACAATTCAGGAAATACTACTTCAAGATTTTGTATTACATCTGTTTGGACTCGCTGCCTGCCAGACGAACCAACCATAGACTTAATTGCTGGCTCTCTCACAACAGAGCTTTTCACGAGATAATAAACAAAATCAGGATCGGTACAACCAGCTTTGGCTCTAAACACAATAAATTCAGTTGATCCAAAGCCAACCTCGTCTGGAGCCAAAATATTAACCATTGCAGTTTTCCCATTTTCAAGGCAAGGAGTAATCCGTGCCATAATTGTATCCCCGTTTCTGAATTTTGCCCCTCCTGAAAATTCGGCCAGTTCATACTCAGGGATATCCCTGCAAAAGGGTTGAAGTTTGTCCATTGATATTTTTTTTGCCAATGTGCCTTTGGGAAGAGCCTCCTTGGGATTTATCTCTATATATTCAAATAGATGAGCTATTGTAAACATCTATCCTCCCTCCTTTTCCTCAAAGATTTCACACGAAGCCTCTAATAGTTCGTTGGCATTCATGTTATATGTAATATCAAAAGATTGTTTTTCTCCGTTCACTATCGCTATAAACCTAACACTAACGCTGTCTTCCTCTGATTCACACGATAGAATTTTTAAGTTAAACACATGAGCGTTTTCATCAAGTTCGCATTCTGAAAGTATCCGTTGCATTAAATAGCTATCTGTTTTCAAAAGTCCTTCTATCATATCAGAAGATACCACACTAAATTCCTGTGACAGAACCATTTGAACTGCTTTGGCATTACTGCACATTTTTAAATTGCCATCACGCATATTATTAAAAAGTTCCGAAAAATCGCCATCATTTGAAATCAATATGCCGAGTTGATTTCCTGTGTGTACGAGAATTGTATTATAAATCAAAGCATCTTTAAATCCGGCATCAGTATATTCTTTTCCGCCAGCTTTAGCAGTTCTAAATGGTCGGATAGAGTGAATTGCTTGCCCAATTATCTGCTGTATTGTGTCTTCATCCTTTGGGCTGAAGATAACCCTTGCATTTACTCTAGGATTATCAAGAAAACTTTGAGCTATATGTTTGGCATAATCCGCATAGTCTGTCTCCGCAATACAATCTTTAAACTCACAAGTTATTTCAGCTAAATTTCCAAAAGACTTGCGAAAAGCATCAATTTTGGATTCCATAGAACTTTTTTCTGATTTGAAATGATTCACTAAGTGTTCCTGAAGCTCTAACCAAACAACATCCGGTATACATATTTCAACTTTATTACTTAATCCCATATTACGGATTAAATCTTCAATCTCATAATACAACGGGTTTACAGTAAACTGAGAAAGATATAAAGATTTTCCAGAATGCCGACATTCTAAAATGTTTGTATCAAAATAGATATACGCTTTTTCGTATATGCCCATAGCTACTCTCTTTCTTTACTTTCCATAGTAAAGCCGATTGCTCCCAATTTCTTGCAGATTTCGTTCTCCAACTCGTGAGACCTGGCAAACATCTCGGACAACTCAGCGGTCAAACGGGTCATCTTCTCCTCAAACGGCTCCCCATCGTCCTCTTGCTCCTCAATCCCCACATAGCGCCCCGGTGTCAGAATGTAATCCTGTTTGGCAATATCCTGCAAAGTGGCGACAGCGCAAAAGCCTTTCACATCTTCCAGTGTTCCGTTCTGAAAAGCCTCAAAGGTATCCGCCAGCTTCTGGATGTCCTCTTCGGAGAAATCCCTGTGCTTGCGGTCAACCATATGTCCCATTTTGCGGGCATCAATGAACAGCGTCTTGCCCTTCTGCTTTTTGCCCTTGGTAATGAACCACAGTGTAACCGGGATCGTGACGCTGTAGAAAAGCTGTGTTGGCATGGCAATGATGCCCTCCACCAAATCGTCCTCTATGATTTTCCGGCGAATCTCATCTTCGCCGCTGGACTGCGTGGAGAGCGCCCCATTTGCCAGCACCAGACCGATTTTCCCATTCGGCGCAAGGTGGTGGATCATGTGCTGAATCCATGCGTAGTTGGCATTTCCGGCGGGAGGCGTTCCATACTTCCAACGCACATCTCCCAACAGCTTTTCCTGATTCCAGGGATGGTAATTAAATGGGGGATTTGCAAGGATAAAATCCGCCTTTAATGTGGGGTGCAGGTCGTTCGTGAAGGTATCGGCCTGATAGGGACCGAAGTCCGCGTCAATCCCACGAATGGCCATATTCATTTTCGCCATTTTCCAGGTATCGGCATTGGCTTCCTGCCCATAAACAGAGATTGCTCCACGCCTGCCGGAATGCGCCTGAATAAACTTTGCGCTCTGCACAAACATACCGCCGGAGCCACAGCAGCAATCATAAACACGGCAGTTGTCAAACGGGCGCAGGATAGCGACCAGTGTTTTGACTACGCTGGACGGCGTGTAGAATTCGCCGCCGCCCACGCCTTCCTTTTCTGCAAATTGAGCAATGCAGTATTCGTAGGTGCGCCCCAGAAGGTCCTCGCTCTCTTCCGTGTTGCTCATATCGACATTGTTAGTGAAAATATCGACCACATCGCCCAACACCCGCTTATCAAGGTCGGGGCTGGCGTAGTTCTTCGGGAGTACATTTTTCAGCGTTTTATTCTCCGCCTCAATCGCCCGCATGGCCGCATCAATGACAGTGCCGATCTCCGGGGTGTGGGCGGCAGAAGCAATGGTACTCCATCTTGCCTCTTCCGGGACAAAGAATACATTCTCCATAGCATAAGCATCGCGGTCATCCTCAAAGCCATCGCCTTCATCTACAAGTTCCTGATAACGCTTGTCAAAGGCTGTGGAAATGTAGCGCAGGAAAATAAGCCCGATGATTACTTTTCGGTATTCTGCCGCGGGAATATGGCCCCACAAAACGCAGGCCGCATCCCAAAGCTGTTTCTCAAAGCCGATGTTGGCATTTGTTCTTTCTGCCATTTGATTGATCCTCCCGTGTTATTATGTCCCGGCTTCGTCCGGCACTAATTCAATAATATCGTCTAAAGTGCAGTCTAATAAGGCGCATACCCTGGTAAGCACTTCGAGCCGCACTTCCTCATTGCGCCCCATTTTAGCCATTGCATTTGTGCTGATTTTGGCCTGTTCGCACACCTGTGTCTTGTTATAACCCTTGTCAATCATAAGTTTCCAAAGCCTGTTATAGCAAACAGCCATATCTGCGCTCCCTCCAGTATTGTCATGCAAATGCTGCATGGATAGTATATCACACGCCCTGTTCAATTACAAGATTTCCTTGAAAACTTCAAGCCTATATTTCGTTTGTCGCAGAGCACAGATAGGCATTGAAATCATATCCCCTATGTAGGGCCTTAAAAGCCCCATAACAGGCTTTTAAGGCTCGGCGTGACCTCTTACTTCTGCCGGATGACCGCCTCGTCACCGTCCATCACATACGCTGCGTCAATGCTCCTGCTGTCCGCCAGATACGCCGCGTACTTCTGCGGGGCGCAGACCGCCATAACCGCAGTGTCGGAGACCAGCTCATGGACGGTCTGCCGGATTGCCGGGTCCACCATCACCTTCTCGGCCATCAGCAGGCGGCGGACAGTGTTCATGGCGTTCTCATTGCCGAAGGCGGAGAGAATCAGGTGCTTGGCGTAGGGCTTCCAAGGGCGGGTGGTCTCCATGTCGCCGCTCACGCACTGGTAGTCCAGCATCAGGCGGGTCATGGCCTGCTCCTTGCGGTACTTCACCGTGTAGAACAGCGTCTGGTACTCGGTGTCGCTCATGGGCAGATGGTACAGCCGGTCGGCCAGTTCCGTCAGGACATTCACCGCCTCCGGCTTGACCGCCGCCGCGCCCGCAATCATCAGATTGGCAACTGTGGCGTCCTGGTCGGCCTGCCCAAAGGCGCAGAGGGCGTTGCGCTGTTCCTGGGTGAGTTCGTTCAGCTTCATAGTCTTGTCCTCCTGGTTGAATAAATTTAGGGGTCGCCATAGGACAGCCCCTATGTACGGCAAAACGCCGCCTTGCATGATGCAGGGCAGCGTCTTGTCATATATGCGGTTGCATGGGAATACTCAGGTGTAAATCATCTCATGCTTCACGACTTCCTCGGCGCGGCTGGCGATGCTGTTCATGGCCCGCACCCACTCCATCTGTGACCGCCGCTTCATGTCCTCGGTCACGCCCTCGGCCTCCATCATCTGCCGGACGATGCGCTGGTAGCGGTCCTGCGCCTGTTCGTTCAGGTCGGCAAGGTAGGTGAAGATGCGCCCGGTCAGGATAAGATGATTGAGCAGGAGGGGATTGGTGTCCTCCAGATACGCCCGGTGCATACGCCCCCATTTCACGATGGGGCGTTCCTCCTCCGGCAGCTTCACAGCAGGAATGTAGTAATCGCCCACAAGCACATAGTCGATGCCGTTCTCATGGATACGCTGTTTCAGTTCCTTCATGCGGATACCTCCTCTTTCTTTTTGTGATAGCTCTCCCGGCGCATTTGCAGGTAATGCTCATACCGGGCAACTGCCTCCGGGTCGCCTGTTGCGGCCTCGTCATACATCCTCTGGCGGCTCCGCTTTTGCGCCTCGCACATATAGGCGTGCTGTGCCTCCAACTGTGCCGCCGCCTCTGCATCGCCGGCCTCCGCCCGTGCTTCCAGTTCCAGCCGCTGAGCCTTGCGCCTTGCCGTGTGTCTCCGGCTGTATTCCAGATTGCGCTGCCGGATTTGCTCTGCGTATGCTGGGTCAGTAGCCATACGCCGTTCCTGCTCCGCCTTTCTCTGCGCCCGCCTGTCAGCCTCCTTTGCCCTCAATGCCGCAAGCTGTTCCGCCGCCTCCGGGTCGGTCTTGGCCCTTGCCACCAGTTCCGAACGGGTCTCTTTCTGTTTCCGGCTGGCGCGTTCCTGCCGCTTTCGCTCCTTCTCAAGCCGCTTTCCCGCCTCGATGCGCTCCTTTTCCTCCATCTGCCGGATATACTCCGGGTCGGCCTCCCGCAGGGCTTTCAGCTTTGCCCGCTGCCGCTGTCCGGCCTCCCGCTTCTTCCGAAGATGCTCCTCATACTGCGCCGCCGCTTCCGGGTCAGTCTGGGCGGCTTCCCGGAGGGCTTCGAGGCGTTCCCGCCGCCGCTGCTCATACCGCCGTTTTTTTGCCTCCGCCTTTTCCTTCTGGCGGGCTTCAATGGCGGCGATGCGCTCCTCCTCGCTGACCTCCGCCACGGGCGGAGCATAGTTCCCAATGAAGTTGAAGTAGATGTCGATTCTCTGCTGGCGGTAGACGGTGCAGCCGCCAGTCGGGGCATGAACCTCGATTTTCTCAATGAACGCATAGAGCATGGCGTCTGTCAGTTCGGAACACTCCTGGTATTTGTTCAAAAGGCCGATGAAGCGGCTGGTGTCGGGCTTTTTCTGCTCGTTGGCGGCCACGGCGCTTTCCAGTTCCGTCCTGCGCTGTTCCAGTTCCGCCTGTTCACTGTCGTACTGGTTCATAAGCCGCTGGTACTGGCGGTCCGGCAGCTTGCCCAGCATATTGCTTTCATAAAGACCCTTTATCAAGATATCCAGTTCGTCTATGCGCCGCTCGATGTCGGCCAGTTCCTTGCGGTCATCATCGAAGGTCTGCGCTTGCTGGGCTTTCCATCGGCTCTGCATCTGCTCAATAAAATCGGCCTCATTTTCAAGGACATAGCCGCTTACCTTCTGGATAGCCGCCAAAATCGCCGCCTCCAATGCCGATGCCTTTATGAAATGGGAGACGCATTTTCTGTTCCTGCGGTCGTTGCTGAACCCGCCGCACTGGAAAGCGGAATCGGAGTCGTATACCTTCTCGCCTCTGATACTCTTTGCCTCCGGGCTGGTATATCGCATTTTTGAACCGCAGTCGGCGCAGAACACCAGCCCGGACAGACGGTGCGTATTTGTGCCGCCGGACAGACGCTTGGGCTTGCGTATCCGCAGCCGCTGGGCGGTGTCCCATGTCTCCTGGTCGATGATGGCCTCATGGGTATCTGGGAAAAACATCAGCTCGTCCGGCGTGGCTGGCCTGCGCTTTTTGGTCTTGAAGTTCTCGCAGACCGTCTTGCCGAGGATGGTATGTCCCAGATATTCCCGGCAGTCGAGTATGGCGCCGACCGTGTTGCCCGACCAGAAATACGGGGCGGAGTACCTGTGTTCCAGCTTCCGCTCCGGGTGCTTCTCCGCCATATATGCGGTCGGTATCAGCACCCTGTTCTGCGTTAGGGTTTCGGCAATCTGCGTGGGACCAAGCCCCTCACAGGCGAGCCGAAATATCCGCCGCACGACCGCCGCCGCTTCTTCATCAACAACGAGGGTCTGCTTGTCGCCGTCCAGCCGGGTGTAGCCATAGGGAACGGAGCCGCTGCACCGCTTTCCGGCCTGCATCCGTGAATGGAAGATCGCCTTGATTTTCTTACTTGTGTCCTTGGCGAGATATTCGTTCATGATGTTCAAAAACGGGGCAAAATCGTTGTCTGAGGGCTGTGCGCTGTCGATATTGTTGTTGACTGCGATAAAGCGGACGCCCTTGTCCGGCAGGAGGATTTCACTGATTTGGACAAGACCACAAAAATTATGGAGCGGAGTTGCTGACAACACTTTGCGAAACAGGCGAAAAGTATCATTTTTGCGGAGAGATTGTCTAATATTGACTTGTGTGTTGACAAACGCGCCAAAATATGATAATCTTACCCAGGTTTCAAAAACTCCCAAGGAGGGGCCAGTATGAATTTCCGTTTGACTGATAAACGAGTGAAGAGAATTAACTCTGTACAATCCGAACCGATGAAACATTGTGCAGAGTATAGCGTATAGAACGCTTTAGGATTTCATCGGGAACAAAGCAGTACCCGTCCAAGTTGATTGTGTCACTTTGGATGGCTATTGCTTATTTCCCGTACATGAATTTAGCGTAAAAGGCTATGGGCAATGTTTTGTCCATAGCCTTTTGCTTTTCATTTCGTATGAGAAAATGATAGGCAGAGGGTAGGCGCGCTTTTGTGCGTATTTATCCTCTGCCTTTTCTTTTTTCACGCATTAAAGAGAAAGGAATTAAAAGAAATGAGTTTGTTGGAAATACATGGATTAACGCACTCTTTTGGCGAAAATCTTCTTTATAGAAATGCAGAATTAACACTGAACAAGGGAGAACATATCGGCATTGTAGGACAAAACGGAACAGGGAAAAGCACTCTGGTAAAGATATGCACAGACCAGGTTCTCCCCGATGCTGGGGAGATTATTTGGCAAGCAAATACCTCTATTGGATACTTAGACCAATATGCAGAAATAGACCACAGTCTGACAATGAGAGATTTTTTGAAATCGGCATTTTTAAGATTGTATCATATTGAAACTGAAATGGCATCGCTATATGAGAAAGCTGCGAATGGAGACATGGGATGTTTAGGCCGCGCCGCTCAACTCCAAGAATGTCTGGAGATGGAGGATTACTATTCGATTGACACACGCATTGAGCGGGTTGCAAGTGGATTAGGCTTGTTCGCAGTTGGCCTTGACCGGACGATTGACCAAATGAGTGGTGGGCAACGGGCAAAGGTGATCCTGGCGAAGCTGCTGCTGGAAAAACCGGATGTTCTTCTGCTGGATGAACCTACAAATTTTCTGGACAAAGAACACGTTGCATGGCTTGCTGACTATTTATCGGAGCTGGAAAATGCTTTCATGGTCGTATCACACGATTTCGTTTTCCTTGATAAAATTGCAAATCGGATCTGTGATATAGACAACTATCAGATTGCCAAATATTATGGCACCTATTCGGAATTTCTCAAAAAGAAAACTCTCCTGCGGGAAGATTATGTGCGCCAGTATTCCGCACAACAGCGAGAGATTAAGAAAACCGAGGAATTTATCAGGAAGAATATTGCTGGGCGGAAATCAAAGATGGCAAGAGGACGGCAGAAACAGCTTGACCGTATGGACAAGCTGGAAGCATTAGACCAAAAGGAGATTAAACCTATATTTCATTTTCCGGCGCTGCCTCTGACAAATACGGAGCATTTGTTAGTCAGCAATTTAGCAGTTGGATATTACTATCCCGTGTTATCTGATATTAGCTTCGCCATAAAGGGCGGACAGAAGGTTGTCATTACTGGCTTCAATGGAATTGGCAAGTCAACGTTGCTAAAATCACTGATTGGACAGCTTCCGGCTCTGCATGGACAGTTCAAGTTTTCGGCGCAAGTTACGTTTGGCTACTTCGAACAGGATTTAGTATGGGACGATAATAACCGGACACCGATAGAAATTCTCTCCGATGCTCATCCCGATATGGTGATGAAAGAAATTCGGAAACACCTTGCCCAATGTGGAATTTCAAGCAAACACGCCATGCAGCCTATTGGGTCATTGAGTGGCGGTGAACAGGCGAAAGTGAAAATGTGTCTGCTGACACTTATCCCTTGCAACTTCTTGATTTTGGATGAACCCACAAACCATTTAGACGTTCAGGCAAAGGACGCTTTGAAGGAAGCATTGAAAAACTTCGCTGGGACCGTCTTGCTTGTTTCGCATGAGGAGAATTTTTATAACGGCTGGGTGCATCGAGTGATAAGTATTGAAAAGTGAAGTGGATGTTCAGTGTCCCCATTGAATGGATTGTCATTCTAATTTTGAGTAAATCAATGAAATAATTTGAAAAACTGCCGCACGACGGCAAAAGAAAAAAGCCGTCGTGCAGCAGTCCATTATCATGCTTATTTCTGGCGGCTTTGAGAAATCAGAGCCGCCACTTTTTTGTTTTGGCGGCAATTAGGAGGATGCCGCCATGCGACTGCTGATAGATAGGCCCTTGTCAAAAAAAGCCTGACCTACGCAACGGCGACCTCCGCCCAGACTTGCAAAAACAGTCGTTTCCTGTCTGCACATACCGCCACCCCCAGCGCCCGAATAGCCTTGAGCTGTTCGGGCGCTTTTGCTTTTTCTGTGGGCCGCTCCATCCGGCCCCGGTGTCGCGGCCCGCCCTCTCTGTTCAGATTCCGCCTACCCCAAATCTGAACAGGAGGAAAACAAGATGGAGATCACCATCAAGAGATACAGCCGCAAAATGACCTATAAGGACGCCGCCACTCTGGACGAGTTCTGGGAGCTGGCCAAACGCACCGAACGGAGCCTTGACCGGGAACAGCGGCGGCACTGGGACGGGCGCGAGTGTGACGAGTACATAATTGCCGCCCAGGGCGTTCTGCCCTACTGTGCCACCCCGGAAGAACTGGTCTGCCAGCAGGAAACACTGGATGAAATTCTGGCAGTGCTGGCCCTCTGCACCAAGACCCAGCGGGAGAGGTTTCTGCTCTATGCGCTGTACGATTACAGCTATGCAGAGATTGGGCGGCTGTGCGGCTGCTCCAAGGCAGCAGTCTATGACAGCATTGATGACCCAGGAGCAGGAGGACAGCACACGCTGGCTGGAAATCATCAAGGACTATGCGGACATTCAAGAGCTGGACGCTGTGACGCTGAACCGGCTTATTCAGAAAATCGTCATCCACGAGGACATAGACGGCGAGACTGTTCGCCAGACTGTGGAAATCCATTTCAATTTCAACGACAAGGCGGATAAACGCAGGATTATCCGCGAGAAATAACTGAATATCGCAACATTAGGCCCGGATAGTAGAGGAACCGGGGTGATGCTGACCGAGGATGCCGCCGCCCGCCGTGGGCTGTTTCATTAACTTTGAGATGAAACAGCTTGTCGCCGGTGGAGGCGTGGCCCTGATCGGCATTACCCTGGTTCCCCTGCTGTCCGGCCTGCTGGGCTGATGCTTCCCGCTAAATCCCCTCGCGGCCTCCCGCCCCCGGCGGGGGCCGCGGGAAAGGAGGTGCTTGACCCATGATACTTGACTGGCTGGAAGAATGGTTCAAGGGTGTGCTGATCGACGGCATCACCAGCAACCTCACCGGCCTTTTTGACACGGTGAACGGCAAAGTGGGCGAGATCGCCGCCGACGTGGGAGCCACACCGCAGGACTGGAACAGCGGCGTGTTCAATATGCTCCGCAGCCTGTCGGAAACGGTGGTCGTCCCCATCGCTGGGGCAATCCTCGCCCTTATCATGTGCTACGAGCTGATACAGTTGATCGCGGAACGGAACAGTATGCACGACATGGACAGTTGGATGCTGTTTCGCTGGGTGTTCAAATCCGCCGCCGCTATCATCCTTGTGTCCAACACCTGGAACATCGTCATGGGCGTGTTTGACATCACCCAAAGCGTCGTCAATCAGAGCGCCGGGGTTATCATCGGCAATACCAGCATCGACATTACAGCCGTTGTCACCGACCTGGAAAACCGGCTTTCGGATATGGACATCGGCGGTCTGCT
>CAJTEA010000048.1 GCA_910575265.1 Oscillospiraceae bacterium | reverse complement strand
GCAAGAAAGCGGTCGTAGTCGCTCTCATATAATCTGTCCTGAATGATCCGATACTTCTCAAATTCACTTTCGGCATGAGCTTTTGCAATCTCGGCAGTGATTGTTCCAGCATTCGTCAGGATTTCCCGGTCATCGGCCATCAGGAAAATGTCCAGCCGCTTTGCCCAATCCTCCATTGTCATGGGAATACGACGCCGCGCCCGGTCTTCTGCCAGATCAAGATAGGCGGACACGATACGTTCCAATGAATACAATTCATCCTCTGTCAGATAGTTTTTGGCAATAGATACATCGCTTTTCATAATCTTGCCAAGAGGTGCTTCTTTCCAGGAGGTCAGACCCATATGCGGCTGGTCCGCATCAGCCCGATAGTATATCACTTCAGCGGCGGTATGTCCATGAACAGCAAAATGCATCTTATTCTGGACTTTTGCGAAAAAATCCTTAGTCGTTTTTGCCGTTCTGTCATAGTCAAGAGCTGTGGCATAGATGTCGGTGATTTTCTGATAGAATTTCCGCTCAGACAGCCGTATCTCCCGGATTTTTTCCAGCTGTTCCTCAAAATATTTCTCTGTCAGAACGGTACCGCCATTTTTCAGCCGTTCCTCGTCCATGACCCAGCCCTTGATCGTGTAGTCCTTCACAATGGCGTTGGCCCATTTGCGGAACTGAACAGCACGTTCATTGTTCACTTTGAAGCCCACGGCAATAATCATTTGCAAATTATAGTGATTTACCTCGCGGCTGATCTGACGGCTCCCCTCAGATTGAACTATCCGAAATTTTCGGATAGTTGACCTCTCCTCTAACTCGGAATCCTCGAACACCTTGCCGATGTGGTAATTGATGGTTCGTACATCTACATTGTACAGCTCCGCCATCATCTTTTGTGTAAGCCAGATATTTTCATCCTCGTAACGCATTTCGATGCTTTCTGCGCTATCGCCTGTGGACGCTACAAAAGTAAGATATTCAGCGGCACTGGATCGAATTGTGATGTTATCTTTCTGTTTTTTTATCCGCTCACTCATTTTACGATCTCCCCGCTCTGATCCCGGCTTATGAGCCAACCCAGCAACCGGCTGCACCCAACTGACACATCCTGCCAGGTAGTTTCGAAGTCACCCGTATACCAAGGATCGGCTACATCGCCGGGGCGGTCGGTAAACTCCATCAGCAGATGCAGCTTGCCATCGAAATCGCCACCGCAGATGCGGTGCATATTTCGCAGATTGGCCCGATCCATTCCAATCAGGAGGTCGTACCGCTCGTAGTCCTCGTTCCTCAACTGGCGGGCTGTTTTGCCAGCGCAGTCGATACCATGCTCGGCCAGCTTGCGGCGGGCCGGAGGGTAGACTGGGTTGCCGATCTCCTCGGTGCTGGTGGCTGCGGACTCGATGAGGAATTCCGACTCCAGCCCCGCTTTCTTTACCAGGTCTTTCATCACGAACTCGGCCATTGGGCTGCGGCAGATGTTTCCATGGCACACAAACAGGATCTTTGTCATTGGCTATACACTCCATGCTGGCGGTGTTTTTTTCAGTATAGCACACTTCATCCGCAAAGTCGAGGACGATTTCCAGATGAGCATGATCCACGATCCTCTGCTGGAGTTCCAGCTTCGACCAGCCGAACTGCCCAGCCGCTTTGATGTACCATGCCCGCTCCTGGGTGGACAGCTCCGCCTCCAGGATGACCACATTTTGAGTCCAGCCGATGGCCATGGCCTCAGCCAGCACTTCCGGTGCGCTCTCATAGGTACGATAGAACTCCCACATCCGGCGCAGGTTCCGGGGGGAGAAGCCGGAGGTGTCAGGGTATGCGCCGCACAGATACTCCGCCGCAGCAACAGCGGCGCCTTTCTCTGGCCTGTCGCTGACCAGCCGGCCAATCTCACAGCACAGTTCCATCTGCGGAAGATTTGCCGCCATCAGGGTGTCCAGCGCCGCGAACATGGCGCTGTAGTCAACAGGTTTTCTGACGTTCATTCTGACTTCTCCTTTCCGGCGCGGGTGCGCCTGTTTTTATTCTCTGGAGTTTGAAATCGCCAACGAGCAAGCCCTCGGTCCCCCGAGGGCTTGCTCCTCAGCGGTATCGGGTCGTGTCGTCGTCACTCCCATTGCAGCTCCACCATCTGTTCCCACTGGATGATGAAGCGGTCATCCACCACACAGTTTTGGTGGTAGTGGCCCAGGAACCAGCAATCGAATTGGCACCGCCGCTTGACCATCTGGAGGAAGTCCGTCAGCCGGTCCGGGGTGTAGCTTTGATCCAGCTTCTGCTGGATGCTGGTGGGGGGGCAGTGGGTCAGGACGCAGTTCACTCGCCAGTTGATCCTCTCCAGGTTCCTGACGGCCTCCTCGTATTCCTCCTCAGAGGGAATCTCCTGGGGCCACCAGGAGACGCCCTTCACCCGGAATATCTGCCGCGTCCGGCGCTTGAACCAGTATTCCTGCTCGAAGCCGGGGGACGCCGGATCGAGGATGCCGTCCTGGATGTCGTGGGAGGCAGCGCCGCCCATGGTGAAGAAGGATATTCCGTCGATCTCGAATACCTGCCTGCGCATCAGGTGGAGCACATGGGGCCGGACGTAGTGGACTTTTCCTCCCTGCCATTGGTGGACGGGAAGTTCACCGAGTCTATCGAAGTTTTCGTGGTTCCCGTCCACAAAGAGGGTGGTAAACGGCTTTTCCTCCAGCCAGTTGAGCCAGTATGCCTCCCTGGAAGAATCGTCCCACACGCCCCCGAAATCGCCTGTGACGACCGCATAGTCGCTGCGGCCCATCTGCTTTTGCTGTGGGAAATTTTTGGTGTTAAACCGTTGGAAGTCGCCATGGGTGTCGCCGGTAATATAGATCATGCAGTCTCCCTCACTATATCGTCTGAGTGATCTCAGTCCCATCCTTGAAGCAGATGAGCAGGGTATCCTTGCTGACTACCTTGATGTTGCTGACCAGCTGGCGGACGGTGACCTCGTCAAACTCTGTGATGGTCCCAGCCGTCTGCGCCAGCTCGTTGGCGATGTCCTCCATCCTCCGGTCGAACGCGGCGGCGGTTCGTCCCTTACGCTCCAGCTCCGCCTTCTTCGCCATCAGCGAGGTTTTCGCCATATTGACCCGCTGGATCTCCTCGTCATATTCCAGGCAGTCGGGTCCGGCGCTGACGGCCAGCTGGAACAGCTCCAGCTGACGCTCTGTGAGGCTGTGGATCTGCGTCTCCAGCGCCGGCAGGGACAGCTCCCCATCCTCCCCGGCGAGGGCGGCGGTGATGCTGGCCTCCAGCGCCTCCCTTGCGGTCTGGGCATGGAACAGCTCGTTCATGGCGGCGGTCACAGCGGCGTGGATATCCGCCTCGTTCCAGGTGGGGGACTTCTTGCAGATCTTCTTTCCGTGTTCCAGGCGGTTGATGCAACGCCAGACGATCCGCTTACCCTCGGGCCGGCTCCACACCACCCGGCGGTAGGGGCTGCCGCACTCGCCGCAGACCAGCAGTTCGCTGAGAACGTACTTGCCGCAGTATTTACCCAGCTCCGTCTTGGCCTTGGAGGAGGTCTTCCGCAGGCTGGAGCGCCGGGCCAGCTCCTCCTGCACCCGCTGGAAGGTGTCCCGGTCAATGATGGCGGGGTGGCACTCGTGGACGTAGTATTGGGGCAGCTCCCCCATGTTCTTTCTCTGCTCGTGGGTGAAGAGATCCGCCATGAAGGTCTTCTGGAGCAGGGCGTCCCCGATGTATTTTTCATTTTGCAGCATCTTCCTCACCACACTGTCGTGCCAGGAATCACTTCCCTGAGCGGTTTTGACGCCGTCCGACATCAGGTCCCGGCAGATCTGGTGGACGCTCTGGCCCAGCAGGTATCGGGCGAAGATCCTGCGAACGATGGCCGCCTCATCGGGGTCGATCTCCGGCAGGCCGTCCGGCCCCTTGCGGTAGCCGAGAAAGCTGGCGTAGTGGTAGTAGACCTTGCCGTCCTTGAAGTTCTTCCGGTGGCCCCACTTGACGCTGCCGCTGAGGGATTCGCTCTCTGCCTGGGCCTGACTCATCATAAAGGTGAGGATCATCTCGTTATCCATATAAAGGGTATTTGTGTTTTCCTTCTCAAAGAAGACGCCGATTCCCTTCCGCTTCAGCTTCCGGACGGTGTCCAGACCGTCCAGGGTGTTGCGTCCGAAGCGGGACACCGATTTGGTAATGATGAGGTCAATTTTACCCCGGTCGCAGTCCCGGAGCATCTTCAAAAACTCCTTGCGCCGCTTCATGGACGTGCCTGTGATGCCCTCGTCAGCGTACAGGCGGACCATAGTCCACTCCGGTGTGGCGGCGATCTTCTCGGTGTAGTAGGCGATCTGGGCGTTGTAACTGTTGAGCTGCTCCTCGCTGTCCGTGGATACCCGGCAGTAGGGGGCTACCCGGAGGTGCTTCTTGTGAATGTCCCGCTCTGTAAGCTGGGGATTGGGAGGAATGACGGTGATCCGCCGCTTCTGGGGAGTCTGTTGTGTAGTCATGTGGTTTGCTCCTTTCCTATCATCGTTCCGTTGGTCAGTTCCAGTTCTATGTAATCCTGTCCGCCGATGCGGATGGCCTTTACCGCCTTTGCCAGCAGTTCCCGCAGGTTGCTGTCACTGACGGGACCGGTTTCCAGGCGCTCCCGAAGTACCTCCATGTCATGGACTGGCGTGAGATCCGGCAGGACGGCGTACCGCTCTGCGGCGGCGGCGAAGATCAGCGTCTTCATGTAGTCGGGGTTGATGTCCGGGCGGTTGAAGCACAGGTTCAGTTCATTCTGGATGCGCAGGGCGTCCGTGGAGGGGACAGCCTCCGGTATGGGAGGCTGGGGCAGCAGGTCGGGGGTGTCCGCCAGATGGCGGAGCCGATGGGATATCCGTTTCTGCACCTCCTCATCGCTGATGTGGACGATGGCACCACAGTCCGGGCAGACCCAGCGGGGCCGTCCATGGGACTTGGTGTCCCGCGCGATTCTGGTTCCGCATACCATGCACACAGCTTTTTCCCGAACAGGATTCAGCTCAGCGGGGCAGGGCGTGTAGTCAGTTTTGTCCTCCCGCTGGATTTGCGCCGCGAGGAACTCCTCATCGCTGATGAGACGTGGGTAGACGCCTGTCCCCAGATACTTCCCATTCTCCAGAATCCGCTTGACCATGTGTTTGTTCCACTGGCTGGTATGCTGGTGGTAGGGGATGTTCCCTCTGCTCATCTCCTCCGCGATCCTGCCGAAGGAGGCCCCCGCCAGGTAACGGGTGAAGATGTTCTGAACTGCGTCAGCCTCCGTGGGGCAGGGGACGGTTTCGCCGCCCCGCACCATGTAGCCGAAGGGGGTCTTTCTCTGCCATGCCATTACCGTACCGCCTTTCCAATCCGCTCTGTCAGCTCCAGGCCGTTGAGCAGGGTGAATTTCAGGGTGTCCGCCGAGACGATCACGATCCGCCTGACCAGTGACTCGAATAGCTCCTGGCTGGGTTCCCCCAGCCACTGGGGGCCGTCCTCCAGGCAGTCCAGCATGATTTCGGTGTCCTGGATCTGGGTGTCCTCGCTGGTGGAGTCCATGATGCGCCGGCGCAGCCGTCTCAGCGTCCTCAGCTTCTGCTCGATCTCACCCTGCTGGGATAAATAAAGAGCAGGATCAACGTACCCTTTCGACTTCAGTCGAACCAGTACGAGATTCTGCTCTGACAGACGGGCGATCTCTTTGTCGATGTCGCTGATTTTGCGGTTTGTGCGCAGTTCCCGCTCCCGCAGCTCCCGGAGCTGCTCCAGCACGGTGCGCAGAATCGTGCCGCCATCCGCTTTCAGCTTGTGGTAAAGCCGAAGCAGGGCCGCTGTGATCTCCGCCTCCGGCACCTGGGGGACGGGGCAGCGGGACTTGGCGTCGTCATGGCGGTTGCACACCCAGTAGGTCTTGCCGTTGGTGACCTTCCTGCGGCAGATGGAGCCGCAGCCCCCGCAGACAATGCGCTTGCTGTAGACCGACGCCTCCGGCTTGGAGGAGTTACCGGCGAACTGCGTCCGGCGAAGGGCCATCAGGTCCTGCACCCGCTGGAAGTCCTCCTTGGACACAATGGGCGGGTGGCAGTTCTCCACGAAGTACCGGGGCTTCTGTCCCCGGTTCGGCACCTGCCGGAAGGGGATGGTATCGGTGGCGAAGCTCTTTTGCCAGAGCATATCGCCGGTGTAGGAGACGTTGGTCAGGATGTACTGCACCGTGTTTGGATGCCATCCCTCCCGGCCATGGCCCCGGACAGCCCCCAGCTCATTCAGCTCATGGGCGATATCCGCCGTCCCCTGGCCCTTGAGGTAGGCGTTGTAGATATACCGGACGATCTCCGCCTCCTCGGGGACGATCTCCAGCTCCCGTCCCGCCAGCCGGTAGCCGTAGGGAGTGGAGGGAGGGACGAAGATCCCTTTCTCCATCCGCATCCGAACGCTGACCCTCATATTGTTGGAGTGGTTGGTGGACTCCATCTGGGAGAAAGCGCCGTAGATCTGGGCGATCTGCTCGGTGGTCATCTTCCCGGTGTCGATGTTCTCTTTCTCGAAGCAGATGGAGATGCCCAGCCGGAGCAGTTCCCGCACATACCGGATGTAGTCCGTGGTGTTCCGGGCGAAGCGGGAGGTGGACTTGACCAGCACCCGATCGATCTTCCCGTCACGGCAGTCCGCGATCATGCGGTTGAACTCCTCACGCTTCCGGGCCTCCAGTCCGGACAGCCCCTCGTCGGCGTAGACGTCTACCAGCTCCCAGTCCTCCCTGGAGGAGATGAACTTGGTGTAGAAGTCCACCTGGGCCATGTAGGAGTTGAGCTGGTCAGCCGAGTCGCTGCTGACCCTGGCGTATGCCGCGACCCGGAGCTTTGCCGCCTCGGGCTTCCTGGGGTCAATGACGGTAATTCTCGGACGCCTTGCGGCAGTAGTGTTTGTCTGTACCATATCTTTTTTGACCTCCTTTCTGCGACACACAATATCACAAGTTTTTTGAAACAGCTATTCACCAATACCAACCAAAAACAGCCCTCAAAACCAAGCAGAATGTACCTGTTCTCAGGCAAAAATCAAGGTGGGCCGGAGCCGCCGCTTCAGTTCGGCCTTGGCCCGCTCCGTCTCCGCTTCCGACAGGAGCTTTCGCTCCGCCATGCTCTCCAGCATCCGAAGAGCGGAGAGGAAGGTGACATTGTCCCGCAGTTCCTTTGTAGTCATAGCATTAACGCCCTCCTTATCTGAGAGCCGCCCATCGGGAACCGTGAGCGGCCCCGATGGGTTGATGGAAAAACAGCAGAGACAAAGTCTCCGCTATGTATATAGTTCAGTGGTATGTTTCTGCAAGCCCCACGCTGATGTGCAAAGCGGCGTCCACTTCCCACATCTTGTCCTCACCCACGCTGCCCATGTACTCACCCAGGCGGGACTTGTCCAGCGTCCGAACCTGCTCCAGCAGGACAGTGGAATCCCGGAACAGGCCGCAGGCCGCACCATTGAGCCGCACATGGGTGGGCTGGCGCTTGCCCTTGACGTACCCCGTAATGGCGGCGGCGATGACGGTGGGGCTGTGGTGGTTGCCCACGTTGTTCTGGAGGATCAGGACAGGCCGGATGCCTCCCTGCTCCGAGCCGGTGACCGGCGTGAGATCGGCGTAATAGATATCGCCCCGCTGAATGGGACGGGTCCTCTTGAAATCCATAGTCGTTTTCTCCTCTGTTTTGAAAAGACGGGGCCGCTCCTGCGCAGGTTGGCGCAAAGATATTGCTATCCTTTTTGCGGAGAGCGGCCCCGCTTGCTTATCGTTGATCATTTGCTGGCTCTATTCGACACTACTTCCCGAGCCTTGGGCGGCAGTCTGGAACTGTGCTGGCGCACATCACGGGCGTTTCACCCCTCCGAGGATCGCTCCGAGCTGCCCCCATTGCTTGCGTCTGTGGCTGGGCAGGAGTATCATTGTGTTCTGACGGGGTCGTTGCGAAACAGCTTGCCAGGGCTGTTTTTGTCTGGATGGGGACCGCTGGGCACCTTATTTGGCCGTCTTTTATAACAGAAAAGGAAATTCACTGCAATTCCTTTGCCGCTACAGGTGGTCTTGGCGCATCTGACCTATCGCTTTCCGTTTCTCACGCGGACCGTCAGGGAACGTATTCCAGTTGCCGGATATGACCGCCAGAGAGCGGTGTTTTTCAAGGAACAACGAAAGGGGCTGTTTTGCCCTCTCATCCCTTTACCACAACCTCCAGAGCCTGAAACCGACATTATTTTTTCAAAAATTCCAAAACAAATTTTTCAAAGGCTTCTTTCCGCCTCTGAACAGTCCGATCACTGAGACGGTATTTTTTGCATAGATCGTTTGTGCAGGAACGCTTTGCCCCGGCCATGTAGAGATCCATCAGCTCCTCCGCCCAGGGCTGCCAGGCCCGCAGCGCACATTTCAGTTCTTCTATGAGAACCTGATCCGCTACAGCGCCCTCGAGATTGAATCCAGAGGGAACGCATTCGTGCAGCGTCTCTACATCAGTATCCGGGACTCCGGCGTCCAGAGACTGATGTGTATAGCGCATACCAAGCTTACGATTCTTCTGTTTGATCGTATTTTTGCTGTTCCACTCCCGATGCTCCGAGGCGGGCACTTCGATATACATACAATCCACTTCATCCCCGTCCTCAATACAGTCCTTCATGAAGCGGCGGCGCTGCTCTAACGGCAGCCGCCTGTTTTTTTTCAGAATGGCGTCCCACTCCTCTTGTGTCGCGGCGGCAAGCTGCCGGGTACCGTTGACCTGCTTATAGACCAAATATGTAAATTTCATTTGGGTGATCTCCAATCTCAAAATTTGGGGGAAAGGTGCGGTTTTGAGATTGGAGGTCACGGGTATTTCGCTGTATAGGGCTGCCAAACGTGCAGAGACATAAAAATCCTTTCCGCCTTTCAGCTGGCGAAAAGGACAACAAAAAAGGAGCCTTACACATAGCTAAAAAGCTACCTGTAAGGCTCCGAACGCGATGGCTCCCGTAGTTACATCCCTGATATCCCGGCCTGCCGCGGCCCGAGTATCGGGCGGGGCCGGTCAGGAGAGGCAGTGTAGTGCGATGTGATACGCTGCCTGCTCGGTGATGACGGGCGGTTGGTGCGCTTGACGAAGTATTGGGGTCGAGGGAGAGACGGGATCACGCTCCCGCCTGCTGCTGCTCTGAATTGACTTCTCTTTGAAATATCATGCCGATCTGCGCCCCGCATTTTGGACATTTGGTGAACCACTCCGCTTTGGCGGACTGCCGTGGCCCGAAGAGCCGCAGGTGCGCGGGATCTGTCTGGCTTGCCGCGTCCAGAATACGGCCCCGGTGACAAACCGGGCAGTAGATCGTGCGGGATTCCTTCTCCTTCATTTCCACCTCCTGCTGTTCCCTTTTTAGTGAACATAACGATAAAACTTTACAGCAGTCGGTGGTTGGTGAGCCGGATGCGCATGGCCTGTCTGGACACCTGAAACACATTGGCCATATCGTTGATGAGCTGGTGGTCCTGACGGCCTCGGCGGAGCTGGTAGAAGCACCGCTTGATCTGGGCGATAGGCATAAGGATAGCGGAGCCCAGCATATTGGCCTGCACCTCCATGTTGTTTTCCGATGCCTCCGCCAACAGCGCCGCGCTTTCTCCTGTTCCTGCGTACAGTCCCTTGTGAAGTACCCAGTGGGCCAGTTCGTGGGCGCAGGTAAAGCGCAGACGGCCTGTGCTGGCGTCCTCCTCACACAGAGATGCGTCAATCAGGATGGTTCCGGCGTTGACAGGGAAGAGGATATACTCATGATTCTCCATGTCATACACCGCTTCCAGTCCTCCGTCAAAAATGGTCATGCCCAGGATGCGGCCATTCTTCCGGAGATACTGGTACTCCAGGGATACGCCGTGGGCCTCGATCATCTCCTCAATGGGGACGGCGGCAGGGGAACCGTAGTACAGAGCGGAATCATAGCCGCACAGCACCTTTCGCACGATATTTTCAAGCACCTGTTCCTGATAATAGATATTTGTCATGGTCCATCCCTCCTGTTCTTGGACGTCCGTTTGGTGATACGGTCAATAAACTCCTGCCACTCCTCGTCAGTGGCATCCACCTCCTTGGCGGTGCGCAGAGCGGCGCGGACGATGTCCCGCTCCATGATATACTCCGGCAGGTCTACCGGGACCTTCATTTTTTGGGACGCGGCTGCCAGATCCAGAAACAGCTCCCGCTCCTCTTTGCTCAGATGCAGTTCCTCTGCCAGCCTGTCCAGATGTTCCTTGGCCGGCGCAGGTTTACGGTCTGTTTCGATGATGCTCATATATACGGGAGACAGGCCCAGCCGCGCGGCCAGCCCCCGAAGGGAAATTCCCAGCGCCATCCGCTTCTGGCGGACGAAAGCGCCGAATGTCTGATTCATTTTGCATACCCCCTTTATCGTTTACCCGGTGGTAAACGGCTTGACCATAGTATATCGCGTCTTTGTTCGATTGGCAAGAGGGCAAAAATGAGGTGTCCCCAGTTGGGAACACCTCAC
>CAJTEA010000047.1 GCA_910575265.1 Oscillospiraceae bacterium | reverse complement strand
CCGGGTTCGAA
This sequence comes from Oscillospiraceae bacterium, assembly GCA_910575265.1. Lineage (GTDB taxonomy): Bacteria > Bacillota > Clostridia > Oscillospirales > Oscillospiraceae > Lawsonibacter. Next base: position 12,231 of record CAJTEA010000047.1, on the reverse strand, counting down.
TCCCTGAAGGCGCACCATAAGGCCCGTTGGTCAAGCGGTTAAGACGGCGGCCTCTCACGCCGCAAACATGGGTTCGATTCCCGTACGGGTCACCAATTAAAATTTCATAATGATTTTAGTCGCTTCGGTGATTAAAATAGTAGGTGCTGATTAGGGCGAGGGTCCACCCGTTCCCATTCCGAACACGGAAGTTAAGCTCGCTTCTGCCGAAAATACTTGTCTGGAGACGGACCGGGAAGATAGGTAGTGCCTACACAAAGCAGGACAGCGTGATTGCTGTCCTGCTCTTTATTATGGAAAGCCATGCTGCTGGCGATAGGATTTTAAAAGAGCTAGAATCTTACTTGAATTATGCGTGATAAAAGAGCCTGCTATAATTTTCGGCAGGCTCTTTGTTTTATCCATTATGGTGTAGAAGGAAATGTTTTGCGATATCGAAAATCAGTAAGCGTGGTTTCTGGCGTCAATGTCACCTCCAAGCTGTGCCCGTCCCAAGCGAAGCCGTGCTTCTCATAGAACCGCCGGGCGCGGTCATTCTCCCGGAGGACATACAGGAAGCAGCCAGGATAGCCTGTCTCACGGAAGCGCCGGAGGATTTCCTTTATGACGATGGAGCCGCAGCCCTCCCCCCAGTGGTCGGGGTGGCTGTAGAGGGAGACCAGCTCTCCCCAGGCGGCCAGGTCGGGGGAGCTGAAATCGCAGATGGTGTCCCCTGCGGACTGATCCACCCGGGCGGGGCCGTAGGTGGCACAGCACAGGGGCTGCTCCCCGGCATACAGCAGAAGGCCGTGATAGCGGCCCTCCCCGTAGTTTTGACGGAAAACCGGGACCCAGCGCTCGTCAGTGATCTCACGGGCCATGTAATCGGCGGGGATGCTGTCCCGGTAGGCGGCCCGCCAGCCCAGGGCGTGGAGGAGGGACATGTCCCGGAAATGCTGTTCCCTACATGCATCGACAATGTGTAATTGCTCCATAAAATCACCTCATAAAGAAAGTGGACGGCCGAGGCCGTCCATTATTTTATCCCAATCGGACGATTTGTTCAATAGGCAAAGAACACAGCGCCGCCTGGGCCTCGCTGCGCAGGCCGTGCTCAGTGTTGATCGCCTCCATAATAGGCCCGCGCAGGTCGGTGGGTACTACAATGGCTACAATTTCCCGTTCCGCCTTCAGCTCCACTTCATAGGCCTGTTCCAGTTCCTCACGGCCGGAGAGCCGGCCCTTGATCACGGTGCCGCCCCGGGCGCCGTGAGCCTTGGCGGTGGACATGACATCGTCTGTGCAACCTTGGGCACAGACCACCAGGATCAGACTGTTTTCGGCGCGTTCCATTTCATCTCTCCTCTCTTTCTCCTTCAGGCTTTCGGCGTGATAGGCGGCCAGGTTGGCGATCAGGCTGTTCAGCCCTGATACAGGGAGCGACACTACAATCCCGGCTCCGCCGGTGTGTCCCCGAAGCTCATTGTCCAGGTCGTGGAGCAGCTTTTTGGCCGCGGAGGCGGCGGCAAAGCTGAACACCACATCCTTCTCGCTGGAGCCCAGGCCCAGGATATCCATAATCTCCGAGGTGGCGGTCCCCTTGCCGGCGCACTGGACATGGATGGGAACCTGCCGCTTGCGATACAGGCGTATCATAGCGGAGCCCTGGCCCCGCTCTACAATGGAGAGGATCAGCTTCATATTTTCCATCCATTCCCCTCCAATCAATCAAAGTAGAGGACCAAGTCCTCCACCCGCTCCATGCGGGAGCGCAGGCGGCGGCGGGCCAGCTTGTGGCGAACCACGCTGGACAGGCCCATCACCTGAATGGTAACCAGCGGTGTCATGGCCACCATAGCCACGATACCAAAGGCGTCGGTCATCATATTGCCCCCCAGGGCGTGGCAGGCGCCCTGGGCGAAGGGGAGCAGAAAGGTGGCGGTCATAGGGCCGCTGGCCACTCCGCCGGAGTCGAACGCGATACCGGTGAAGATGTTGGGGACGAAAAAGGTGAGGCCCAGGGAGATGGCATAACCCGGAATAAGCAGCCAGAAGATATTCAGCCCAGTAAGTACCCGCGCCATGGTCAGTCCAACAGAGACGCATACGCCGATGGACAGGGCCAGCCCCATGGCCCGGTGGGAGATGGAGCCGTTGGAGACCTCCTCCACCTGCTTGGTGAGAACGGCCACGGCGGGCTCAGCCTTGACGATGTAGTAGCCAATGAGCATGCCGATGGGGACCAGAAGCCATTTGGAGGTCCCCTCCGCGATGGTCGCTCCAATGAGCTGGCCGGCGGGCATGAAGCCCACATTGACCCCGCATAGGAAAAGGACCAAGCCGAAGTATGTATACAGCAGGCCGGTGCCGATACGCATCAGCTGGCCCCGGCGGAAACGGCGGGTGATAAGCTGAAAGACCAGGAACAGCCCGGTGATAGGGATGAGGGCTGTGGCAACCTCCTCAAAATAGGAGGGGAAGGATTCTATAAAATAGTGCGCGGCCTGGGCTGTGGTGGCGATGCTGGGGATGACGCTGAGACTGGAGGCGGCATCCTGAGGCCTGTAGATAATCCCCAGCATCAGCACGCAGAGGATGGGCCCGATGGAGCACAGGGAAATCAGGCCGAAGCTGTCGCTGGCGGAGTTTTTGTCACTGCGGGTGGAGGCGATGCCCAGGCCCAGGGACATGATGAAAGGGACGGTGATCGGTCCGGTGGTGACGCCTCCAGAGTCGAAGGAGACGGGGATAAAGTTGTCCGGGGCCAGGAAGGCCAGAGCAAAGACGGCAAAGTAGAAAATCAGGAGCAGACGGCGCAGGGGAACGCCCCTCCGGATGCGCATAGTGGCCGCCACCAGGAATAGGCCCACACCCACCGCCACAGTGAGGATAAGCACCATGCTGTCGATGGCGGGCACCTGGTTGGCCAGTACGGTCAGATCGGGCTCCGCCATGGTGGTGAGAACACCCAGCAGAAAATAGACCGCGAGAGGGATGATCCAGTGCCTGCTCTTGCTGATGGTGGCGCCCACGCCGTCGCCCATGGGAATCATAGACATATCCACTCCCAGGGTGAACAGCCCCATGCCCCCCACCAGCAGAATGGCGCCAAACAGAAACAGCACCAGCGTACCGGGGTCCAGGGGAGCGATGGTGATAGACAGCAGAAAAACGATGGCGGTGATGGGAAGCACAGAGGACATGGACTCCTGTACCTTTTCCATAAGCTGTTTGTTAAGGCGCAAGGGCACCAGCTCCTCTCCGGTTGAATTTCCTCTCCATTATACCGGAATCAGAGAGAACTTCACAGGTTCTTTATGAAATCTTAATGTCAGGTCCAAATGTTTTAACAGGAGGGAAAGCTGAAAATTAGGATTGTAATTTGGAGCGGAAAGAAATATAATAGGGGTGTAGTTTCAGCGGAAATACAAAGAGGAGGATATCGGAGATGGCCATGGAATATCGAAACCTGATGGAGGATATTGTACTGCAAAACCTGGACTCGGTTATGGCGGCGGAAGGTGGATGCACCTGTGACGCCTGCAAATCGGATGTGGTTGCCTACGCTCTGAATCATCTGGAGCCCCATTACGTAGCCACCCGGCAGGGGCGGCTGATGGTTAAGCTGCAAAGCTACGAGCTTCAGTCCCGGGCCGATGTGGTAGCGGCCATCAGTGAAGCGGCCGTCCTGGTCGCCAAGACTCCCCGGCATGGCCGGGAATAAACAGCCTGTCAGGATTGTGACATAAGAACAGGAGAGTGTTCCATCAAGATGGAGCCTCTCCTGTTCTTATCGGTCGCTGATCAGCCATCCTTCTCCCTGAAAAATCAGATCGTCCAGATCGGGATTACTGGGAGCGGGAGGATTAGGCGGTTTGGATGGTAAGGGCTTTATATCATTCATACGGCTCCTCCTATGTGCGGTTACTGGCATACATATTAGTATATGCGGGATACCGGCCATTATGTGACTGTTGAGTAAAAAGATGTACCCTGGCCCCTTTTTAGAGGGCCAGGGTCTGTTTATAACAGGGCTCTGGGCTGGTCAATCCTCCCAAAATTCCTTATGGGGCCTCCAGCCCTCCACCAGGGGGCCCAGCTGGCCAACGACCTTAGGGGTGCAGACGGCCACCACGTCGATGGTTTCGCCGTAGTCCACCTTCTCCACTTTAGCCTCCAGATAGAGCTTGTCCAGCAGCCCGCCCCTGTCATAAGGCAGGTGGATGGTTACCCGGCGGGCGCTGTTGTCCAGCACCCGGCCGATGGCGGCCAGCAGATCAGGAACGCCCTCGCCGGTTTTGGCGGAGATGGACACCTGGCTGTCCCCATGGGGCCGGATGTCCCCGGTCCACAGGTCGCACTTGTTAAAGACCTCAATGCGGGGTGTCTGGTCGGCCCCCAGCTCGTGGATGAGCTGGTCCACCACCTCCGCCTGTTCCCGCCACTGGGGGCTGGAGGAGTCGATTACATGGAGAAGCAGATCGGCGTACTCCAGCTCCTCCAGGGTGGCTTTGAAGGCCTCCACCAGGTGGTGGGGCAGCTTGCGGATAAAACCCACCGTGTCCGACAGCAGGACGGTGCAGGTGTCGGAAATTTCCAGCGTCCGGGTGGTGGTATCCAGGGTGTCGAAGAGGCGGTTATTGGCGGGAATCTCCGCCCCGGTCAGGTGGTTGAGCAGGGTGGACTTCCCCGCGTTGGTGTAGCCCACAATGGCCACCACCGGGACCTCGTTTTTGATCCGCCGCTCCCGCTGGGTGGCCCGCACCCGGCGGACATCTTTCAGCTCGTTCTCCAGCTTGGCGATTTTCCGGCCCAGGATCCGGCGGTCGGACTCCAGCTGGGTCTCGCCGGGGCCGCGGGTGCCGATGGCCCCCTCCTGCCGCTCCAGATGCTTCCACATGCCCAGCAGACGGGGCAGCAGATATTTGTACTGGGCAAGCTCCACCTGGAGCCGGCCCTCCCTGGTCCTGGCCCGCTGGGCGAAGATGTCCAGAATCAGAGCGGACCGGTCCAGCACGCCTACCTTCAGCGCCTCGGTCAGGTTGCGCTGCTGGGAGGGGGACAGAGGGTTGTCAAAAATCACCATGTCGGCGTCCATTGCCTCTACCAGCTCTTTGACCTCGCCCACCTTGCCCTCGCCGATGAAGGTGCGGGGGTCGGGGCTGTCCTTAGACTGGGTGACCACCCCAACACACTCGCCCCCCGCCGTCTCCAGCAGGGCGGCCAGTTCCTCCATGCTCTCCTCGTCGGCGTTCTCCTCCCGGCTCAGGCTGAAGGCGTCCAGCCCCACCAGAACAGCGCGGTTAAACTGTGTTTTCTCTTGAATCATTTGCATATAGGCTAAGTTTCCTCATTTCTTGTCAAATTGCGGCAAAATAATCGCGCGTACAGGGGGCCGCAGCTCCCGTTTGTAGACCTCCAGCACATAGGGCCTGCCGTCCCGCGAGTCAATGCAGGGTCCTGCCGCCGTTAACGTGAAGCCGCAGGAACGAATCAGGGCCTGTGAGGCCGTGTTCCCCGCCCGGGTGGAGCAGCGGAACTCGGTCCCGCCTCGATCCAGGGCTATCTCTACCAGCAGATCCAGAAGCTGCCGCCCATAGCCTCGGCCCACATAGTCCGGCCCCAACGCGATGCTGGTCTCCTGCCAAATCCCGGGGGCTAGCTCCGCCAGCCCGGCCCAGCCGATGGCCTGCCCGACAGCCTTTTCGTAAACGGTCCAGACATCGTGGTCCCTCTGCCAAGCAACCGTCCGCTCCATCCGGGCCTTGGCCTCCGTTTCGCTGGTAGTGACCCGCCACAGCATATACCGGGCGGTTTCGGGCCGGGACCATACATTGCGGTACAGGTCCTCCCAGTCCGCGAAGCGGGCCTTGTCCAAAATCAGGTCATGGGTTTCCACGTCCGGCTTCCTCCGTCAAATTCTCCCGGCTCCACTCCAGCATGGCGTGGAGGAGCGGGGCGAAGCTCTCCCCCAGGGGGGTGAGGGTGTACTCCACCCGGGGCGGAACCTCACCAAAGACCTCCCGGTGGAGAAAGCCGTCCTCCTCCAGCTCCCGGAGCTGCTTGGTCAGGGTGGACTGGGTAATGCCCTCCAGCCGGCGGCGCAGCTCACCGAAGCGCTGGACCTTGTAGAAGGCCACATACCACAAAATCAGAATCTTCCATTTGCCTCCCAGCACCGATTGCAGCCGCCCCATGGACTCACACCGGGCTAACGATTCGGGAGCGGTAAATTTGTTCATGGTTTCCCCTCACGGTATCAAAAAGTGTACCAGTTCCAAAAAAAGACCGTACTTGCGCTTCTTTTATTCTTAGTGTAAGGTATGGTTGACCGGCGGAGGGCCCCCGCTGGACACATTATGAAAGGAGCGTCTGCTATGCGCTTTACCGGCACCATCTGGCGGCCGCCCTATGAGGCCGCTTCTCTGCTCATAGAGGTTACAGCGGGCTGTACCCATCACCGCTGTAAATTCTGTACCCTTTACAACGACCTGCCGTTTCCATTCCGTATGTCCCCTCTGGAGGACATAGAAGCCGATCTCCTGGAGGTTCAGACCGCCCTCCACTCTCCCATCGGGAAGCTGACCGCCGCCCTCCGGGGGCAGCCTGTACAAGAGGGGCCGGACCGGGCCTTTCTCACCGGGGCCAACCCCTTTGTCCTGAAACCGGACCGCCTTCTGGAAATTGCCCGGCTGATTGGGCGGTATCTTCCAACGGTTCAAACCATTGGATGCTTCGCTCGGATCACCGATATCGCTTTGAAAACGGATCGGGAACTGAGCCAGCTCCGTACCGCAGGGTACGATGGGCTGACCATCGGGGTGGAAACCGGAGACGCCTCATCTCTGGCTTTCATGGACAAGGGATACACGCCGGAGGATATTCTCATCCAGTGCCAACGGCTGGACCGCGCGGAAATCAGCTACCACTTCTTCTATCTCGCCGGCATTGCCGGAGCGGGTCAGGGAGAACGCGGCGCCTTGGCCAGCGCGGAGATCTTTAACCAGCTCCACCCCAGGCTGATCGGTTCCTCGATGCTCACAATCTACCCCGATTCCCGGCTGTATCAAGAGATCCAGGCCGGCAGCTGGACAGAAGCCGGGGAGATCGAAAAATTTCAGGAGCTGAAAACACTGATCTCACACCTGGATATCCCGGTCACCTTCGCCGCCCTGGGGGCGTCCAACGCCTACCAGTTTCAAGGAAGGCTTCCAGAGGAACGGCAGTCCCTACTCTCCATGCTGGACCAGATTATTCAGCGGGAACAGGAAGGACACCTCCGCGCCTACCGGACCGGTCTGCCTCACCTGTGAGTTCAATCCTTCACCAGAGCCTCTACGATCTCACCAATATACAAAATGTGATAATCCTGCTTGGGATACCACTTTGTTTTGATTTCCTGGGGAATACGGTCCGGGTCCATGGGCTGGGCGAACCGCTTGCGGCATACCAGCACCAGCTCCGCCTCCTCAAAATAGGGAGCTCCGCACTCCGCCGCCGCGACAGTGAAGCCGCATTCCTTCACCTTGTTGGTATTCCGGCCGCTCCGGGAGCCGCACAGCTGAAGCTGCCTGCGGTACTCCTCCCCGAAGAAGGTGAGGGTGAAATATTCCTCCCGGTCCATGAATTCCTTGGTATACCGCTGGGGACGGATATAGCAGGTGGCCGCTGGGGCGCCCCAGATCATCCCCAGTCCACCCCAGGAGGCGGTCATGGTGTTGCACTTGTCAGCCGTTCCGGCGGTAATGAGCATCCACTGGTCTCCGATGGCGGAAAAGACGTTTTGGTTCAGGGCTTTGGGATCAATTTTCTGAAACATGGCGGGATTCCTCCTGTAATATCATTTAAAACAGCATATGCGCAAAAAGCCGCACCGATACCTCGGTGCGGCTTTTGTACAACAGGGTCTTACTTGTCGAAGCCGAACTTCTTGTTGAAGCGGCTGACACGGCCACCGGTGTCCACCATCTTCTGCTTGCCGGTGTAGAAGGGATGACACTTGGAGCAAACTTCTACGCGGATGTCCTTCTTGGTGGAGCCGGTCTCGATCACATTGCCGCAGGCGCACCGGATGGTGGTCTGTTGATAATTGGGGTGGAGGCCTTCCTTCATTATATTCACCTCTTTCTCCTTAGGAGGGTAATCTTGTAAACGCAACTGATATCATAACATAGTTTCGGACGAAAATCAACAGTTTTTTAAAAAAAATTTCCGCCGGCGGGCTTTGAACCGAAATGATAACCCAGCCCTGGCCCGCGGCTGGGGTTAACCCTCTGACTGATAAAACCGCCGGGTAAAGTGATAGAACTTCTGCGCGGAATTGGTCAGAGTGATATTTTTGTTTCGGAGGATATAAATAGGGCGCAGAGAAACAGTCTGATGAAACTCAAACCAGAGAATGCTGTTTGTTTTGTGATAGGACTCCGCCGCCAGACGCGAAACAATGGAGACTCCAACACCCTCAGAAACCATTTTAATGATGGCCTCGGTGTCGTCCAGCTCGGCGGTGATTTTGAGCGCTCCGCTTTCAACCCCAAGCCGGGAAAGAAAGTGGTCCAGATCCTTTCGCGTACCGGAGCCCGGCTGACGGTTGATAAACCTCTCCCGTCTGATGCATTCGATGGGGGAGCCGCCCTCCAGCCGCTGCCGATAGCGCGCGGTGTTGGGGGTAATCAGGACCCAGCGGTCATGGAGCAGCTCCTCAATCAGGCAGGCGGGAGAGGAAACGAAGATACTGGCAATGCCAACCTCAATCCTTCCGTCAGAAACATCCTGCACAATATCTTTGCTGTTCATGGTATAGATTTGGAAGGAAATATTGGGATGCCGCTTGCGAAATTGTCCAATCAGCTGCGGCAGACAATGTCTGGTGGGAATTAAGGGCGCGCCAATGGATACGACGCTGTTGGTCGCGTTTTGAAGGCTGGAAAATACCTGTGCCGCCTGCTGCCGCCGGGTTAAAATGTCACAGGCATAACGGTAAAATACACATCCCTCCTTGGTGGGGAGGACCTCTTTATTGGAACGAATCAGCAATTTTGTGCCAAGCTCTTTTTCCAGCGCGATAGTCTGATTGCTGACAGCGGGCTGGGATAAGTGCAGCGTCTCTGCCGCTTTGGAAAAGCTTTTATGATTGATAACCGCGACAAATGCTTCTAATTGACGGAATTCCATTGTTTTCCCTCGCTTTCGCAGGATGCTGGCGGCCAAGACATTATTTTAAGCTTATTATACCATAGAATTGTGTAATGGTGTATTCTAAAAACTTTTAGCTGCCAAAAATAAATAATATTTTTGTATTTCCATAAAAATACTTGTGCAAAAATGACTGGCCTGTTTATTGCGAAACAGTGAGATAACGTATAAAAGTGACGGATTCTATTTTGTTCCTCCAACATGATTTTTATATGTTATGGGTGTTTTGAACAATTGTGGAAGCGCTCAGGATGCCACTAAAATAAAATACAGCCCACATATTGCGGCACAACGAACAGAAAGGGGATCGCGTATGAAAAAAATAAAGCTTATCTTTCCGAATGGTACAGAGGTAAAAGCGACCTTATGGGAAACAGAGGAACCTGAGCTGTGTGAGAGCCTGTGGGATTTCGCGAAGGAGGAGCAGTCTCTGATTTGTCACAACACACTGTCCACTGGGTTCTCCTTCCCGGCGTTCCGCCGGCCCAGCCGGAGTCCCAATACAGAATCCCATTTGGCGAACCCGATTGGGCGGCACAAGGTGGGATACACCAAACTGGAAGCGGGTAATCTGCTCTGGTCTGGAACGAAACTGTACGTGGTATATGGCTTTTGCACAGAACCCAGTATCGCGGGCGCGGTCACGGCTCAGGTGGATGAAGAGGATCTTGAGGCGTTTATAAAAGCGGGCGAGGATGTATGGAATCACACCTATTTCTTCCACAAGCTGGCTGTTCTGAACGTAAAGAGGGAGGAGAACTGATATGGCAATGCATTGGACCGAAGTCAAGGATGAGATTGAGCGGGAATTGGACGCCATCTGGCTGGACGAACCGATTGAGGTTACGTTAAGCAAAAAGGGGTATTTCCCAGGGCGCGCCGGCGCGGCCCACGGCAACTATTTCGGGAATCTGTTCTTTCAAGTCTCGGAGCTGCAAGGACTTGGACCATACATCGTTGAGCCTATGATGTATCAGGCGTTGGCGGATGATTCGTTTGATGTGGAGCATATTAAAAAGCTGTTTATTTTTACTTATTATCGGAAGTGCAAGCTTTTGGGAGATGAGGACCCGGACGGCGCGCCGGCCGCGTGGTTTAATGTGCCGAAGGCCTGGCGTTTTTATAACCATGTAGTAGAAAGCTTCGATACCATTGACAACAAGAAGGATCTGAAGGACCTTCTGTGGAGTTGGTTTGGCTATTTGACCCGGATGTATCGCTGGTTCCACACGGTGTTCCCATGGGAAGTCTGCGGACAACTGATGCCCTGTATCACTTCGGTTCAGGAGGCTGAGGAGCTGGTCGCTTTGGCGAAAAGGGGAAATGAGGTTTTACACGCTGGCTTGTAACAGGTTGCCTTGTTTCTCACATCAAACAGAAATGGAGAGAACAACATGTCACAGGAAAAAAAGAAACGATTTTATACCGTATCGGAAAAAGCCGATCACACGGGACGGATGCCTAAATTTGGAGAGGCCATGCTGATAGTCCTGGCTGTTCTGGCATTGTTGGTCTGGCTGATCCTGTTCCGCAATATTTCCGCTCAGATTGCCCTGTCCATTTGCCTGTTTTTGTCCTGCTGCTTCGCCGGATATTTGGGGTTCAGCTGGAGTCGGATTGAGGCCATGCTGATGGACGGAATACGGGTAGGCGCCCTGGCCATGATTATTAACCTGATGATTGGCATGCTGATCGCGGCCTGGTGCGCTGCCGGTGTTGTTCCTTACCTGATTGACATTGGTATTCAAATTATTGTGCCCAGATTTTTCCTTCCGATGACCTGTATTGCCTGCTGTATTTTGTCTGTCTGCTGCGGCAGCTCTTGGACTACCGCCGGGACTGTGGGCCTGGCGCTGTTTGGCATTGGCACCACCATGGGAATCCCGGCGCCTATGATTGTTGGACCGATTCTGACCGGCGCTTACTTTGGCGATAAGCTGTCGCCTATATCCGAGTCTACGAACTGCGCGGCCGCGGCCGCGGAGACCGATCTGATGGAGCATGTACACTCCATGGTGTTTGTCATTGTGCCCTCTACCATTTTGGCCTGTATTATTTATGGCGTTTTAGGCTGGAAATATGGCGGTTCCTCGGTGGATATGTCGGCTTTAACGGAGTTGTCCTCGGCGCTGCGCGCAAATTTCTGGCTCAATCCGCTTCTGTTGATTCCCATCCTGGTCCTGGGCTTTTGTATCTTTAAAAAAATGGGCTCCATTCAGGCCTTGGGGATCGCGATCGCTGTTGGTATAATCTTTGCTTTGACCCAGGGCTTCAGCTTTACGGAAATCTGCACCGCTCTGTCCGGCGGCCTTAAACTGGATACCGGTGTAGCGGCGGTCGATTCCATGCTGGGCAAGGGTGGTTTAAATTCTATGACCAGCGTTGTTACAATCATTATCTGTGGCATGCCCCTTGGCAGCGTTTTAAGAGAAACCAAGACACTGGAAACCATTGTCTACCATTTCCGCGGATTGATTTCCTCGCCCGGAAATGTGGTGCTTTCCTCCACCGTTACAACCACAGCTTTGTGTTACCTGACCGGGAACTCTTATGGCGCTTATATTCTGACCAGCGCGGCCTTTGGCTCCGCCTATGACGACTGGAAAATCCATCGAAAGGTTCTCTCCCGCGTATGTGAAATGGCCGTTGTCGTTCAGTGTCTCGCCCCATGGACCAGTGGAGGCGCCTATATGTCCGGCTTGTTCGGTATGACTACACTGGATTATGCTCCTTACTATGTTTGGGGCTATATCGTCCCGATTGTAACAATCATATGCGGATATACCGGGTTTGGTATGTTCTATGATAACAGTATCAGAGGCGGAATCCGAGGATGGGGCAAAAACCGGTATGTTCCCGACTGCGAAGCGTTCCTGCGGGCGGCCAGTGTGCGTCAGGCGGAAAATTCCGCGACTTGATTTAAGACTTATACTATAAAAGCAAAGGAATGATGACGATGAACAAAGTAATCTTAAACGGCGTAGATCTGAGCATAGAGGACGTGGTAAAGGTAGCGCGTGAGGGGTATCAGGTGGAGATTGACGCGGCGTGCATGGC
>CAJTEA010000046.1 GCA_910575265.1 Oscillospiraceae bacterium | reverse complement strand
CATACCGCCTGGCCCGCCGGGATGATGTGTCAGGAAGGGCTTCAGCCATCATTCTATTCTGTTTTCACAGCTCTATACTTGACTTTGTCGAATATCGCTTACACAAGATTTTACGGAAGGCCTTTCGATATTTTAATCCCGATGGCACACCTATGCAGATAGAAGTTCCATCAGATAAATATTACGAAGCAATAAATACATTTAGAGCAAAAATTCTGGAAGGTAAAGTCCCCGGTGCTACAAATCCAGATGATGCATATAAGTATATACGAAAAGGAAAATTGACTTATCAGCAAGCGCTTAATCTATGCAAACCTGGAACGATCGAATCGCTTACATATGATGCGGCAACAGGATTTGTCTGTTGCTCATTTGCATTGGGGATTTCTTTTTTAACGACTTATGTTATATGCTTTACTCAAACAGGAAATAAAAAAGAATCATTAAATGCTGCACTTGTAGCAGGAATACAAGTCTTTGGCTTATCTTTCGTAGGACATATTTTAGCTTCGCAAATCGCTAGAACAACATTAACAAAACAGCTTATACCGCTTAGTACCTATTTGGTAAAATCTTTGGGATTTAAAGCAACACAAAATATTGTCAATGCGATTAGAGCCATGTTCGGGAAAAGCAGCAATTTCAGGTGCTGCAGCGACCAAGCAACTTGCAAAAATATTAAGAAGTAATGCTATTACATCAATTATAACTTTTGCTGTATTTTCTGTTCCAGATACATACAACATGTTCTCAAGGAAAATATCTGGTGCGCAATATCCAAAGAGGCCCACAAAGATTTTTTAAACAATTTTTGATGGTTTATAGCCGTTTCTGTTCCGTTTCATTTACTCTCCGGCACTCTTTGAAAACAGTGTTTCCACGAGTTCCATGTCTGTCTGTGGCTGTTTATGTGGTCAAGAAAATCGTCACACCGAAAGAGCCCCTTCACAAACACAACAAAGTACTGTGTAATACGCTTAATTTTCACCCCTGTATTTCTCCGTTTATCCCTATCGACTTTCCTCTTCTGTTTCGATATTGTGTCACTTGCGAAACCTACACAAAATACAGAAATCAGGAGGAAATGCAAATGGCCAGTACGAAAAAGCGCATCACCGCAGCATTGACGGCAGCCATCCTCACAACAACCCTCGCCATCCCCGCCATGGCGACAGAAGCGCCTGACGAACCTGTCCGGGTGAGCAGTTACAAGGGAAGTACCCTGGAGGTAGGAGACCGTAGCGGACTCATCATCGGCCCCAGCGGTACGGACTACACTGTTACCTCCAGCAACCCGGACACAGTGGCGGTGGAGCAGGTGCTGACCTTCTGGGTTGCTGTCGCCAAAGCGGAGGGGACTGCGGAAATCACGGCAACCAACAGCGCCGGGGAACACGGGAGCATGACGCTGACGGTCAGTTCCGCTGACTCCGTCCCACTGGAGATCCCCGCCAGCGGGGACAGCGCCGGCCTGACAGACAACATGGAGATACGGCAGGAGATGATCCGCCTCATCAACCAGACCAGAAAGGCCAATGGAGTGTCAGAGCTGCCGGTCAATGAGGCCCTGATGAACGCAGCACAAGCCTGCTCCAACCAGCGCTACACCTGGCACCACGCTCCGGAGGAGAGTAAAGCCTCCGCAGATGCCGGTTACCCCTATGGCTTCGGTGACAACCTCACCGTGTTCACCGGCACAGCCGACGCTGCCCAACACGCCGTCGACAACTGGATCAACTCGCCGGGCCATTTCGAGACGATGATTGACCCCAGATGCGACTGCATCGGTGTAGGCGTGACCCAGTACGACGGCATCACCTACTGCTACATGTTCGTTGGAATACCCAATAGCGTCAACTTCTATGCATAAGAGAACAGTACTCAAGGAGGGCCGTCCAGAAAGCTGGATGGCCCTCCTTCATAGCGGAAAAAGCAAAGTACAGACAGGAAAATATGACACCCGGAAGCGCAGACTTCCTGCTCAAATTTTGCATAGCAGAAAACAATGAATTAGGGGCCAATATACCAGAGCTAAATTCTATCAATGATTAAAAGCGGCAGAAAACAAAACTCCACACAAAATTCATAATTCTCTGCTATAATCGCGTTGGTGAGGTGGATCACATGGTGAAAATTTTAGTGGTCGAGGATGAGTACGACATCCGGGAGCTTTTGCAGAACTATTTGGAAAATGAGGGCTATCAGGTTGTTACCGCCTCCGACGGCGAACAGGCCATCGAAGTATTCCGCAGCTCCCATGTCGATTTAATCCTGCTGGACATTCTGCTTCCCCGCTTAAATGGCTATGAAGTATGCAGGGCCATTCGGGAGGAATCAGATATTCCAATCATCATGCTGACAGCTCTCGACAGCGAAGAAGATCAATTAAAAGGTTTTGACTTGCGGATTGACGATTACATTCCAAAGCCCTTTTCCATGCCGGTCTTGCTCCGTAAAATTGGTGCAATTCTGCGCCGTACAATGGGAGACAGCATTTCCGGTCGGATAACATATAAAGCTCTGACCCTGGATTTGGAAGGCTACAAGGTCCATGTTTCCGATCAAATTGTTGATTTGACCCAAAGAGAGTTTGAACTGCTGAAGGTCCTGCTCCAAAACCAAGGGCGTGTTTTATCCAGGCAAACGCTGTTGAACCGGGTATGGAGCTATGACTTTTATGGCGACGAGAGGATTGTCGATACACATATCAAGAATCTGCGAAAAAAGCTGGAACTGAATTACATCGAAACCATCAGAGGGGTGGGGTATCGCATTGATTACGAAGCTGAAAACTAGTCTGACAACAAAAATTTTCCTCGTTACCTGCCTGCTGCTGACGGCAGTCTGTGCTTTGACCTATGGCCTGATTGCCCAGCTTATGCCGCTGACCTACACAGTAGATCAGGAGCGTCTGCTGGCTGCCCAGGCAGAACGTCTTGTAAAGCAGCTGGAAGAATATACACTGGCTGACTGTGGGCCGCTCCTCTCACAGTTCACGTTTCAGTATGGCGTCCCGGTGAGTATCCAGGATTCCGCGGGGAATGTTGTCGGTGGCGTTGACCCCTCCGACATCATACCGACAGGAGAACATGGGCAATGGGAAATGACGCCGACCCATTCGTCGGTCGAGGGCATTCAGCCCAACAAAGAAAACGAGGATTATATCGTACATTGTATTGGAACCGAGTTTTCTTTTCAGGATTCCTCCGAAAACTGTCAGCTGCTGATCTTTGCCAGCACTCGCGCGGTCAATCAGGCAGCGGAGGCCTTGGGACATATCTGGCCCTGGCTGGCTGCGGCCATTCTGCTGGTGTCCGTGCTTACCTCCCTGTTCTACGCGCACTTCATCACACGACCCATTGTGCGATTGAGCGGCATCTCCCAAAAGCTGTCTGAATTGGATTTCAGCTGGCGGTGCAGGGAGCGGCGTACTGACGAAATCGGCACATTAGCTCACAATCTTGACGAGCTGGCGAACCGCCTCTCTCATTCCATGCAGGAACTTCAGGCCGCAAATGACACCCTTCGGAAAGACGTGGAACGAGAACAGCAGCTGGAACAGGCCCAGCGGGATTTCTTCTCGGCGGTTTCCCATGAGCTGAAAACCCCCATCACCGTTTTGAAGGGTCAGCTGGGCGGGATGTTGGACGGAATTGGCGTCTATGCGGATCGGGACAAATATCTGGCCCGCAGCTTGGCTGTGGCAAACCAGATGGAGAGCTTGGTACAGGAGCTTTTGACTGTCTCCCGTATGGAACGGGGTGGGGAGCTGTCTATGATTCCTGTGGAACTCACCGCTCTGATTCGGAACTGTCTGCAAAATTACGATGAACTTTTCCGGCAGAAAGAACAAGAGGTTGTTGCAGATTTACCGTCGGGAATCTGGAGTGTGGGAGACCCGGCTCTCTTGAAAAAGGCCCTGGGCAATCTGCTTTCTAATGCCGCGCTCTACTCGCCGGTGGGCATCAAGATTTGGATTTCCGCCCGTAGGAAAGAGGACAATATTATTTTAAGTGTAGAAAACGAAGGAACGCATATTGCCCCGGAGCAGCTGCCGCACCTTTTTGAGCCATTCTTCCGCAGCGACCCATCCCGGAGCCGTCAGACAGGCGGAAGTGGATTAGGACTTTATCTTGTTCAGAAAATAGCGGAACAGCATGGGGGTTCTTGTCAAATC
This sequence comes from Oscillospiraceae bacterium, assembly GCA_910575265.1. Taxonomy (GTDB): domain Bacteria; phylum Bacillota; class Clostridia; order Oscillospirales; family Oscillospiraceae; genus Lawsonibacter. Next base: position 8,107 of record CAJTEA010000046.1, on the reverse strand, counting down.
CAAAACACCGACAGAGGAGTTTGCGCGACGCTGATTCTGCCAAACTCCACACAAACCACATATTAACCACAAACGAACTCCACATTCTTCTGTTATCCTGACTGCAATCTCAAGCGGAAAGGATGAAACACCGATGAATGTGGAGATTCGCAATCTGTCCATGACCTACCCATCAGGTAAAACCGCCTTGCGGGAAATCAATCTGAACCTGAGCAGCCCAAATCTTATCGGCCTCCTGGGGCCGAACGGAGCGGGAAAGTCCACCCTGATGAAGCTCCTGGTGGCAGGCCTGCTCCCCACGGAGGGAGTGATCTCGGTAGACGGGAAACCTTTGATGAAGCAGGAGCGCTTGTTGAAAGCCCGCTTGGGCTATTTGCCGCAGTCCTTTGGGCTGTTTGACGAGCTGACGGTCTGGCAGTTCCTGGACTACATGGCGGCGCTGAAAGGAATCGTCAACAGCAAGGAGGCCATTGCCGCCGCTATCCAAAGTACCAATCTGGAGGAAAAGCAGAAAGCAAAAATCCGTACTCTATCCGGCGGACAGCGCCAGCGGGTGGGAATCGCGCAGGCCATTCTGGGCAATCCTCATTTCCTGATTTTCGACGAGCCTACGGTGGGTCTTGACCCGGAGGAGCGGATCAGCTTCCGCAATCTGTTTTCCCAAATGGCCCAAGACCGGCTGGTGCTTCTGTCCACCCACATTATTGAGGATGTTCAGTCAGTGTGCAATCAGCTTATTGTGATACACCAGGGCCGTATCCGCTTTGCCGGTACTCCCGCCGAGCTGATCGCCGGAGCTGTGGGCCACGTTGGTATATTCCGAGAGAAAGACCGGCGGCAGGAAGCGGGCCTGCATATTACCTCCCGTGTCAACACGGCCCAGGGTATCGTCTGCCGCGCCGTGGCGGAGGAACTTCCTGATTTTGTGGAACAGGTGGAGCCCGCACTGGAGGATGCCTATCTTTATCTCATCTCCAGGGAGGCGATGCAATGAACACCCTGCGGCAATTTCCTTTGGAGCTGGCTCGATTGCTCCAGAACCGCCTTACTTGGCTGGCGATTCTCGTGACCGCCCTCTCTCCGATTGCGGGTCTGGCGGTCTACCGGCCTCTGTATTCCAGCAGCGACAGCGGCTATGTCACCACCATGCAGGGGATGTATCTTGCGAATCCGGCCCTGGCTGGCGGTATTCTGGGGGCTGTCGTATTTGCTATCCTCACCGTCTGGAGTATGGACAGGCTCCGGCGGGACGGCATGGAAACCTTGACCCATGCGGTGGTGTCTCCCATGACCGCCGCCCTGACCCGGCTGGGGGCGCTGCTGTGTGTCTCCATTCTGGCCCAGGCCATTACCACGTTGGCCTGGCTTCCGTATGCCATAATGAAACTGGGTGCGGTCTTTGATGTGGAAAGCTATCTGCTGATACACCTGATTTTTATGTATGGAGCGATTCCTCTGGCGATTTTGTTTGCCTCCGCCGCCTGTCAATTCACCCGGCGGGCTGATCTTTCTCTGGCCCTCTTTGCCGCCTTTGCCGCCCTCAGCCTGACGGTCTGGAAAGAACAGTGGCAGCTCTGCTGGCTGAATCCCTGTGTTTGGGCAGTCTCCGATGATTTTTCCAATTACCGTATTTTTCGCTCGGTGGCCTATATGCGGCTTACTTGGCTGCTGGCAATGGCCGGACTGTGGGTGTTGTCCTATCTCTGTGTGCGTCAATATGGGAAGGGACCGCTCGGCTCATTTGCTCATAATATCCGGCGATTTTACCGTCCGGCGTTGGCGGCGGCATTGGCGGCCTGTTCCAGCCTGCTCTATATGGGCCAGCCCTTCCTCGATCACAGCAGCCCGGATATCGATTATGATTTTGTATTTGCCTCTGAATATATGGAGTCTGTCACCTGTTCCGGCCGTTATGCAGACGTGCGTCCCGACCCCAAAACGGGCAGCGTATATGGGAAGGCCCAATTTCAGCTTCAAAATACCAGCGGTCAGGAACAGAATGTCCGTTTCCTTATCAATCCGGGATACGAAATTTCCTCCATTCAAGCAAATGGCGCGGATGTGCCGTTTACCCTGGAGGATAGGCAGGAAATCAACGAAAAGGCGTTCGTTGTGGTCATCCCTACCGCCCCGGAAATTGAGCTTACCATGGAATATGGCGGTTTTCCCCAGGAGTGGAATATCGTGTCCGCTGAACAGGGCAGTCTGGAAATCAGCGGCGCCTATATGGAGCTAGAAAACGACGCGCTGTCGCCCTGTCCCTATAACGTGTGGTATCAGGGAGATCACCTTCCTAACGTGACGGACATTACCCTCCCCGGACATATGACTCCCATTTTGTTTGGGGTTGGCTCCACTGAGCTGCTGCGGGAAAATCCGGACAGCACAAAAACATGGCGCATGGAGCGGGACAGCTATCGCATGATTATATATGCCGGGGATTATATCCGGGAGGAAATTCCGGTGGAACGGGCGGGCATTACTGTCAATTTCTATTACAGCCGTAAGCATCAGCCCGTCATGGAGGCTATGAACGCCGCGGAATCCATCCGCCAGACCATTGAATACTGTACCGAACATATCGGCCCGTTGTCTTTTTATGGAGATGGGACCTTTAACCTGATTGAGCGGCGAAGCAGCGGCGGCGGATATGCCGGAGACGGCGCCAGCATTGCAGACGAGCTGGACTATACCGCTGAAAACCTGGCCAACGGCGCAAAAGGCGGCTCCCCCGCTCAGGTGACAATTCATGAAATTGTCCATCAATGGTGGGGCCTGGGGAATATGTTTGACCCCATGGACGAGAGCGGCATCTGGTCTGCCGAGGGTCTGACCTGCTACACCACCTACCGCATTGTAAAGGCGCTGTATGGGGAACGTGAGGCCCAGGCCAGCTTTGTGGACGCTTGGCAGGAGGCCGTAGACGACTACTACGAGGATTTCTATGTCCGCCACCCGGAGTACCTGTCCGCCTTGCCGGAGCAGTATCAGGCTGACATCGCCAACAATCTGCGAGGGATGCGGCAATATAACGAAATGCCCTTGAAAATCTTGAAGGCTGAACAACTGGTGGGCGGTGAGGAGGCTATGGACGAGATTTTGAAAGGTCTCTTTGGCCGGGAGCTGAACCCGGAGTATCCCTATCTGACCTATCAGGAGTTTCTGGATGCCTGCCATCTGACAGAGGAGGACTTAAACCTTGAATAAAATATTTCGATATGAGCTGCGGCGCTTGCTGTGGAACAAGCTGTTCTTCGGTATTCTGCTGGTGTCCCTGGGATATGGCTGGCTGACACTGACTGGCTCTGTGGTCCGGGGCGTGGCTCACACAGCGCCTTTTTCCCCATGGAGCTTTGGATACTATCTCAGCCAAGCGCTGCCGCTGATCTGCCTGGGAGAATTGTTTTTCCTTGCGTTCTTCTTCTCCAAGGAGGAGCGTCTGCTCCGGCCCTTGACCCAAGCCACCCCAATCAGGCAGCGGCGGTATGCGGCTCTGCGGTGTGGAGCGGTGCTGACAGCGACGGCTATTCTCTGCCTGTGTCTTGCAGCCCTGGCGGTTGGATTCTATGTGTCGCTGTTTGGGTGGGTGGATTATGGGGAACTGATTTTACCCGCTCTATTGACCCTGATCCCGCCCATTGTCTTTTGCCTGGGAGCAGGAATGATGTTGAGCCGCTTCAACCATACTCTAATCTACGCTCTTATGGCGGCAGTAATTTTATTAACTGTGTTACCCCTGCCTCCGGCAATCAATTTTTCGTTGAGCGGCTTCTTCTCTCAATTTCCGTTGACGGTTGAAAAATTAGACCCAGCGTTTCATGTTCCGGGTTGGCTTGCGATACATCAAATTAGCTTAACCGTTCTGGGGGCTTTTCTTGCTGTTTTTGCTGCTAATGTACAGAGAAATAGCAGCTGCCAAACTATGTGACGCAGCATGACAACAAGACCTGTTACTGCATTTTCTTCGCAACACTCAACGGCGTCAATTTCTATGGATCAGTCGTTCTGTGGATAATAATCTCTTGCGGACCTGGACAGCCTGCCCACACCGGATGAATTGGCTCTGGATATTATCGAAAATCTCCAGAGCGCACTGGATGGTTTCCAAGAGCTTATGCAGCAACTAAACACGATACCGGAATGATAGTTCTATGCACATCTATCATGATGTTTCACGAAATACACCTGCAAGGGTCAACCTCTGCGGGTGTATTTTTTCAGTGGCACTCACAGCAGAATTATTTATTATGTCCAGTTGCAAAAAATTTTATACGCTCCCTCTTGACAAAGCTTACTCAATCAAGTATCCTATATATAGAACATACATTCGATTACAACAACTAAACAACCTGCCTCGCTCTACTTCCGACTTACATATCCGAGGCTGTGCAAGACCTTGCGGTACGACATTCTGTACCGCTGGTCGTTTTGCCAGCAAGGATGTGTAGGTCTTTTGTTTTTCTGGTATGGAGGGAACAGCGTGGACGGCTATCACACTCTGTCCTGTATTCCATCACAGAGAGAAAAGACTGTCACAACTGACAAGGAGGCAAGTCCTATATGAAAGAATCCGCCTACAAAAGCTACGACGAACTGCCGCTGTTCCTGAATGCGGCAACGGTGGCGAGAGTGCTGGGCGTCTCTCCGTCCAGTGGGTACGAACTGATGCACGTCGTCGTCACAAACTCCGTATCACTCGCCCCACCGCAAGCGGCAGGGCTCGCTCACTCCGTTGCTCCTCCTCTCCCCACACAAACGCTGCGCGTTTGTGCGGGGTCCCCTTTCTTCCCTGTTCTGAAAATCGGCAGCAGGCTCGTAGTACCCAAAGAGAAATTCATGGAGTGGGTATCGCAACACACCCAGGGAGGTGCGGAGTGAAATACACACCGTGGCCAAAGCGTGATCCGGTCAAGAACTACTTCCAGCTGCCCAACGAGATATTCCTGCTGGGCCTGTCACCCGGCGCTCTGGCCGTCTACTCCTACCTGCTCTGCTGTGAAAATCGTAACACCTACCAATGCTGGCCCAGCTACAGAACAATCGGCAGAGCGGTGAGGATGAGCGCCAACACCGTCCGTAAGTATGTGTGCGAGTTGGAGGAGCACCAGCTCATCAGTACAGAGAGCACGACCGTCACCACCAAGGCTGGTCTGAAGCGCAACGGCAACCTGCTCTACACCATCCGCCCGATCCAGTTGGCGTTGGATCAGTTCTATGACCAGCAGTTGGCGCAGATGGACACGGTAGCTGATCGTCATCGGGTCGCAGCGACACTCGCACTCCGCAACAATAGTGCGCACTCAGCGTGACAGCCTGTGCGCCGCTGTGTGCCTCCTCTGCTATCTGGAAGGTAACAAGCCGCCGCTCACCGCAGACGCAGCCGTGTCAAAAGCGTGTGGCCGGTGTGTGCCATCCGGCGAAATCAGCACAACCGAAAGTGGCAGGTGAACCGGGGGGTCGAAAAAAGTGCAGGATAAAGGCCGGGGGTCGCTTACGCGTCCCCCGGCCAGCCACACCGCCCCGCAGAGCGGGTCGGGGCTTTTCAATAGGTGGTCGGAATTTTCACTTTTTGCTGGGGCGGGTGGCCGGTATCAGAAAATTCAGAGAGAAAACCACAGTGTTTCGCCATTCCGCAAGGTGGCTGTCGCAGGTGGTTTTCAGAAATTTTGCGGGAGTCAGCGCGGGGGTCATTTTTCACCCCCTGGAGTCAAGTCGGGGGTCAGTTTTTCCTCTGCCCTTACAGACACCGCAAAATCGGCGAATCAAGGCGGGGGTATACGCAGATTTTGCGCCGCAAAACAAAGAATAAAAGTCCTCGAAAAAAGTAGTAGCTATTCCCCGCGAAGTGTGGTATGTGTTGGTGTTGCAGAGTCGGAGAAAGGAGATGATACTCATGGCAAAGCGCAGACCATCCGGCGACGGTATGGTTCGCAAGCGGGACGACGGTCGGTGGGAAGGACGCATCGTGGTAGGCCACAAGGAAAACGGCGACTCTATCTTCCGGTACGTCTATGCGCCCACGCAGAAGGAACTGTCCGCAAAGCTCCGCCAGCACATCGACAGCTACCAGGGGGCCGACCTGACGGAGCAGAGCAGGATGACCTTGAGTGAATGGCTCAATCAGTGGCTGGAGAACATGGCGGATACTCTGCGGCCCAACACGCTGAGGAACTACCGAAGCTACATCGAGAACCACATCAGGCCTGCCTTGGGTGACAAACAGTTGGCTCGAATCACACCGAAGGATGTGCAACGGTTCTACGAGAAGCTGAGTGATTGTCTGGCCAGCAGTACGGTGCGCCGCATCCACACCACGCTCCACGGTACGCTGAAGGCGGCGCAGCAGGCGCACCTGATCGCCAGCAACCCGACCGAGCAAATCACCGCTCCCAGATTCAGCTATGGGGCAAAGCAGATACTGACGGACGAGCAGCTGGATGTGTTCATGAAGGTCATCGTGGAGGATGAAATCTGGCATGACTTCTTCTACACGGAACTGACCACCGGTCTGCGGCGGGGTGAGATCTGCGGGCTCAAGTGGGAAGACTTCGATGAGGTCACCGGCACACTGAAAGTCTGCCGCACCGTCTATCGGGAAACTGGCGGCGGGCTGACTGCCGGGGATACCAAGACTAACGCCGGCACTCGGAAAATCGTGCTGCCCGCCAGTACAACAGCTCTGCTCAGTAAGAAGAAAGCATCGGCTCTGACTGAGTGGATATTCCCCAACCCGCTGAAACCGGAACAGCCCACTAATCCTGGCTCCGCATACCGACAGCTGAAGGTTCTGCTGAAGCAGGCCGGCCTTCCGAACATTCGCTTCCACGACCTGCGTCACACCTTCGCGACTCACGCTCTGGCGTCGGGCGTGGACGTGAAAACCCTGTCCGGCATCCTGGGCCACACCAGGGCGGCGTTCACGCTGGACACCTACACTCATACCACCGGCGATATGCAGAAACGAGCCTCGGAAGTGGTGGGAGATTTTCTGACAGACATTTTCGGCGAGGAGTTGAGACCATGGGAAGAAAACGCAAAAGCGGCGAAGGAACCATCCGACTGAGAAAGGATGGGCGCTGGGAGGGCCGGGTAGTCATTAGCTACGATGATAAGGGCCTGCCCAAGACAAAAAATGTGCTGGCCAAGACCAAGACGGAGTGCGTGGCGAAACTGGAATCACTGAAAGAGTCCGTGGCTCCCGCAACCGCTGTCAAGATCAAAGCAGATATGCCCTTCGGCGAGTGGGTAGAATTCTGGTATGAAAACTACAGCAAGCCAATGCTTCGCCCCAGTTCTCAACGATCCTATGAGGACTTTATCCGGCTCTACATCCGCCCCAAATTAGGCAGTGTTCCTCTGAACAAGTTAACGATGAATGACCTCCAGCAGTTCTTCAACTGGATGAGAAAGGATGGGCGTACACTGCATAGAGAATCCAGAGGCGGTGGTCTCTCGGACAATATGGTGCGCAACTGTCACAGTCTCTGCCGCAGGGCGTTGGAAAAAGCTGTGGCAGAGCGATTGATCGTAAAGAATCCAATTGAGGAATGCAAGGCTCCGCCAATCAGACGGAAGGAGATGCATCTGCTCAGCCGGGAGGAACTGCAAAAGCTGCTGATCCAGGCCCGGGCCGAGGGATACTATGAGGTGTTCCTGCTGGAGTTGACCACCGGGCTTCGGGTGGGGGAGCTGATGGCACTCCAGTGGGACGATTTGAATTTCAATACCGGGGAACTGCGGATTGAGCGGCAGGTCTATCGAACCAAAGAGGAACTGCTGATCCAGGAGCCAAAGACCAAGGCATCTATCCGAACAGTGATTCTTCCCCCGCCTGTGGTCGAGGCGCTAAAGGAGTACAAGAAAACCGTCTCCTCCCGATGGATGTTCCCCTCGCCCAAAAAGGAGGACGCTCCGCTGGCTCCAGCAGCCGCCAGCCACAGGCTGAGTAAAATCCTATCGCATGCTGGGTGCAAAAAGGTTCGCTTCCACGACCTGCGTCACCCTTATGTCAAGTACAAGGCAAAAAATTTTTTAAATTTTTTTGCAGTTCCTGAACCAATAGTTAATTGCAATTATAATCCGATACTGGTATGTTAGGAGTACAAAA
>CAJTEA010000045.1 GCA_910575265.1 Oscillospiraceae bacterium | reverse complement strand
GGCCTGTCAAGGACAGTCTGGCCCGTGTGGTGGACTATGCCCAAAACCCGGATAAGACCATTTACTCGGATTTGCAAAATGTTCTCCATTACGCCGCCAACGGGGAAAAGACCGTTGAGGGTGAGGAACGGGCCATGTTCGTCACCGGCGTGAACTGCAACCGGGACACCGCTTTTCAGGAAATGCAGGCGGTCAAGGAGCGGTTTGGCAAGACGGGCGGCAACGTGGCCTATCACGCCTATCAGAGCTTCAAACCCGGTGAAGTCACCCCGGAGCTGTGCCACCGGCTCGGCATGGAGTTGGCGAAGCGGATGTGGGGCGACGATTATCAGGTGCTTGTTGCCACCCACTTCAACACCGGCACCTATCATAACCACTTTGTCGTCAATTCCGTGGGCCTGTGGGACGGCAGAAAATTCAACTGCGACAAACGGGCCTACTATCAGTTTCGCCAGTTGTCAGATGATTTATGCAAAGAATACCAGCTTTCCACCATCAAAAACCCGAAAGGGAAAACGCCCCGGAGCATTTACTTTGCTGAAAAGAGGGGAGAACCCACGAAGTACAACCTCATGCGTGAAGCCCTGGATGCCGCCCTCAAGGTCAGCGTGGACGGGAACGATCTGCGGAAAGCCCTCCGGGAGCAGGGGTACGAGTTGGACGCCAACCCCGCCCACAAGTACGCCACCCTGCGGCGGATCGGGAGCAAAAAGGCGGTTCGGCTCTACCGATTGGGCGAAGATTATGACCTCCCCGCCCTCCGGGAGCGTATTGAGGAAAACCGCCAGCGGTATGCCTATGACCTGGGTTATCAGCGCTACAAGCCTGTCCACATTCAACGGCCACGGCCCAGGCGCTTACAGTTAAAAGGCTCTTTCAGCACAGTGAAGAAGATTGGCGGTTTCCAGGGGCTGTATCTCCGCTACTGCTACTGCCTGGACATCCTGCCCAAAGGGAACAGTCGCCGCCCTCTCTCTCCAGAACTGCGGGAGGAATGCCGCCGTCTGGACGCCATCAGCCAACACGCGCAGTTGATTTGCCGGGAAAAACTGGACACAACGGAAGCTGTTGCGGACTTTATCAGTGGAAAACAGGCTGAAATAAGAGAACTGGGGGCCGCCCGCCAGAAGTGCTACAACCGCCTGCGCCGCTGTGAGGATGAGGCTGAAATTATCCAGATCAAGGCCCAGCGTGACTGTCTAACGGCGGCGATGGCCGCCTGCCGAAAGAATATCAAAACCGCCGAAAGCGTACTCTCCCGGAGTGACCGGCTGAAAGAGAATTTAAAGCTGGAACAGGAAATGCAGGCCCAGCGCATGGGCCGAGCGTCGCACAGGAAACGTGAAAGGAGTGTTGCCAGATGAGCGTATTTCAGATTGAATTGACAGAAAAACAGTGGGAAATCGTTGAGGAAGTATGGGCCAGCGTGGAAAAGGAAATGGCGCACCTCGCTACATTGAGTCGGGAGCAGCGCCTTGCATGGTTCCGAGAGCATCAATATCCCCGCCCTATCAGTTTTGAGCGGGAGATCGGTGGCACCGTCTACACCGTCAACGCCCATTTCAGCAAGGGCGCTGAAACCGCAGACGGGAAAGTAAATCGCATTCTCAATCAAAATATCACACTGTAAAGTGTTGAAGTCTTACGCCGGATGTGGTATGATAATAATACCCTGCAATTCATATCACATCCGGCTGCGGAAAGGAGCGCATTTTGAAGAAAAAGCAGCCAAATAATCAGAGAATTACAGCGTTATACGCCAGATTGTCCCGTGACGACGAGAAAGAGGGTATCTCAGGCAGCATCCAGAATCAAAGGGCTATTTTGGAGAAGTTCGCCAGCGACAACCGCCTGCCAAATCCAAGATTTTTCTTTGATGACGGCTACTCAGGCGTTTCGTTTGCTGGGGTAAGATAGCGTAACCATAAAAGATGGTGCGCTGTCTTACCCCAGCATTTTGTATTATCAGACGGCAAAACTCTTGACATCAGTGCCAATTTGTCGGAAATAGGATATGCTTTCCGTCGGTTCATCGCCGCTGTCTACCTTGCCCACGAAGCTGTAAAAGATTTCGATTTTCCGTGTGTTCGTTTCTCTGTCCAGCTCATGGACTAAAATGCGGTCAATAAACTCATGGACGTTCTCATAGGTTAGTTCGCTGATCTCCGAGTACCGACGCACCAGTGCAACAAACCGCTTCACATCCGCCCCTCGCTCGGCGGCGGTGTCAATCTCCTGCCGAAGTTCCGCCGCCCGTTTCGTCAGTGCCGCTTTCTCGTCCTCATAGCCAGAGGTCAGAAGCGCAAATTGCTCGTTCGACAAACGGCCCAAAGCCATGTCCTCATAAAGTTTGCGGAACAATACGTTGAGTTCCAGTAGCCGTTTGTCCGCTTTGTCCAGCTCCTTTTTCTGCTGGGCAAGGGCCTTTTTTGCGGCCTGCTCCCCGTAGTCGGCGGCGGTACGAACAAACTCCTGCTCATGCTCTTTCACATAGGCCAAAACCCGCTGTAAATCGGCAAGGACAAGCTCTTTCAGGACAGTTTTGCGGATGTAATGCGTTGTGCAGAGAAAATCGTTTCTGGCCCGGTTGCGGTAGTTGCCGCAGGTGTAGGCGTGCTTCCTCTCCGGCGTTCCGGTGCCCTTTTGGAGATACATTTTGTAACCACAGTCCCCGCAAAACAGCAGCCCGGAAAATAGGTCGATTTCATCGGACTTGGTAGGCCGGTGTCGGGTGGCGATACGCTTTTGGGCAAGGGCAAAGGTTTCCTCGTCAATCAACGCTTCGTGAGTATTGGGAAAGAAATACCGCTTGTCCTCTGGATTTTTCCGTGTCTTTTTGGACTTATAGGACACTTTGTAGGTTTTCGCTGTGATGGTATGGCCCAGGTACTCCTGTCGAGTGAGGATGTCATACAGCGTTTTGTCCGGCCAAGTATACCAGGCGTTAAGCTGGGGGCGAGGAAATTTCTTTCCGCCTTTTCTGCGGTAGCGCAGTTCGCCAACAGTCAAAACCTCGTTATCCCGCAGCCAGTTCTGGATTTCACACATACGGTCGCCCCGCACATACATGGCAAAAATCTGCTTGACAACATGGGCCGTTTCTGGGTCGGGGATAAGGTGATTGCGGTCGTTCGGGTCTGCCAGATAGCCATACGGAACTTCCCCGTTGACACGTTCGCCCCGCTGGGCCTTGGCCTGCTTGACAGCCCGGATTTTCTTCGACGTGTCACGGGCGTAAAACTCATTAAACCAATTTCTCAGAGGGGTAAACTCGTTATCTTCCCTTGCCGTGTCTACGCCGTCATTGATGGCAATATAGCGCACATCGTACTCCGGGAAAATGATTTCGATAAGTTCCCCGGTTTTCAGATAGTTCCGGCCCAAGCGGGAAAGGTCTTTTGTTATGACCGTCGCCACATTTCCGGCCTCAACTTCACGGAGCATGGCTTGAAGTCCCTCACGCTCGAAGCTGACCCCGGAAAATCCATCATCAATAAAAAAGCGGGTGTTCAGGAAAAAATGTTCATCAGCGTACCGTTGTAAAATCAGCTTTTGATTTTGGATGCTCTCGCTCTCCCCGGCCTGCATATCCTCTTGGCTCAACCTGCAATAGAGGGCGGTGATTTTGCCTGCCTGCAACATGGTAATCCTCCTTTCCGGCGGCAGGCAAGCATGGTTATGTACTGCTACCATTTTACCACAAACCGCCGCCTGTGTCAGCTCAAAAGTTCACTGTTTGTCAAATATTCCGCTTTGCTCCATGTCCTTTTTGATAAGTTTCCGCATTTTTCCGTCCAGGCTGTCAGTCGCCCGGTCGCTGGCCGAAGCACAGACAAGATAGGTTGTTTTGCCGATCTGATGTTTCGTTGTGGTGACTTCAACCCGATTTTTCGGCAAAGATGTTCCCCCTTTCCAAAACGCAGGACAAAGCCCGCAGGCGGGAGAAACAGGGGAAGGGTAAGCTGTTCCTCCCGCTGGGGCCGGTTTATCAGTTCACGCCGAGAATGGCGCGGATGAGCTTGTTTTCCAGACGGCTTTTCATGTACTCGTCCAGGCAGGCATGGGGACAGCCGCTTTCGTCGTAGACTGTCCGGGTGCAGAGCTTGTTTATGTAGCCCTCATAGTACCTCAAAACCTGCTCCACAGCGTCGGCGTCCCCGGCGCGGGCCGCATCATTTACCGCCAGCGGCAGCAGTTCATGGCCCTTGTAGATACGGCGCTTCATGGTTCTAAACCTCCTTTCCTTGCTGTCAGCTTTGTCCGCAGGACATTCAGCGATTTTGTTCTGCGCCGCTGGACGGCACTCCGGGACAGCCCCAGGGCCTCGCCAATCTCGCTGTCCGTCAAATCCAGAACCAGGCGCAAAATCAAGATGCTTTGCTCCTGCTCCGGCAGACCGGCAAAGGCGTCGGCCACTTGTTGGCTTCTGATCGGCAGGTCGTACCCGCAGTACGAAAACACATAGCTGTCGCTGGGGTAACTGTCCGCCAAACACAGCTTGTCCATCGCCGTTTGCGGCAGACGCTCCAAAGACGTTTCCCGGCTGGCCCGCCGTTTCATTTCCCGGATGTAGTCGATTGCCTCATGCTTCAACACGGTTTTATAAAAGGCGTCAAGCCTGCACCGTTCGCCATAGTCGCGGGGGTTGGGTTCCATCTTCTCACCCCCTTTCGTTTGGGGATGGTGGTGGTACTCTCCCTTTCCGCTAACAGAGCGTTCAGCGGCACAGGTTTTGCGCGCAAAACCGCTTTCCGCAGAGAAAAAAGTGAAGAAAATTTTCCAGACCGCAGGAAACGACAAAAATTGCCCGGCAGGTCATAGACCCACCGGGCGGTTTGCACTGTATAGTTTGCTATACCTGCATCGTATAGTATAACTTTATAGCCGCAATTCCCCCAGGCGGGGGACGGGCTTTTTTTGACAAGTCAAGGGCTGTTAGATTGCATCGAATAGCGATGTACCTCATAGCGGCTGCCTCCTGTCAGCCGCCGTGTCTGTAAGCTTTACCACGTCGCTCCCTTTGAGGATAAAAGAACAGCGGCTTTAATTTCTTAAAACCGCCGCAGGAAATAATTTTGTGCATGGAAAAGGGACTGCCCAGCAGCGGTTTTTTTCTTTTCTGCCGCTGGGCAGATGCTTTTTAAGTGGATTCTTAGTAGGAATATCGTTTCCGATAGCGGAAAAGGCAAACCGCAGATACAACGAACATAATCCCCTCTGCGAGTGGAACAGCCAGCCATACCCCCGTTATTCCCCAAATACAAGGCAGTAACAGGATGCCGACCGCCAGCAGGCCGAATGTCCGCAAAAAGGAAAGAACCGCCGATACTTTTCCGTTTGACAAGGCTGTGAACATCGCGGAGGTAAAACTGTTCAAGCCGCAGAATAGAAAGCTGTATGAAAAAATCACAAAGCCATTCGCCGCAATTTGGTAGACTTCCGATGTATTATCCGCAAACAGCCGCACAATGTAGGAGCCGCCAAACATGGAAATCGAAAATATCAGCACTGATGCCAACCCGATAAACCGCATACTGATAGAGAAAACCCGTTTCTGTTGGACATCATTTCTGTTTCCGTAGTTAAACCCGATAATGGGCGCTATTCCCATAGAGTAGCCGATATACAGTGTGTTCAGCAGGAATTGAGAGTAGATAATAATGGTAATCGCCGCAACGCCATTTTCTCCCAGCAGGTTCATCATGGTGCGATTGAACAGGAATGTCGTGACGGCTGTTGCCAGTTGGCTCACCATTTCGGAGGAGCCATTAAAACAGCTTTCCCCAATCACGGCCCATTTCAATTTCGGCTTTGTGAAAGACAGCGTTCCTTTGTTCCGCGTAAAATAGACCAGCCCGGCAACCGTAGGGATCAGATAGCCGAAGCCTGTCCCCAAAGCAGCGCCCCGGATGCCCAGGCCACAGGGGACAATGAAAATGTAATCCAAAATGATATTCGCCACGCCTGCCAGAACAGACAGCCCAAAACCGAGGCCCGGTTTTCCCGCCGTCACAAACAGGTTTGAAAACAGTGTTTGCAGGATATTGGCCGGAATGAACAGAAACAGCACCATGAGATAGTCCCTGCAATAGGGAAACAGCAGGTCACTGGCCCCAAGAGCATAAACAATTTTGTCAATCCAGATTGTTCCGCCTAAAAGAATGAGAAATCCGATTACTGCGCCTGTGAGTATGAGCAAGGTGAAATCTTCCTTTACCACCTGATTTTCACCCGCCCCCATTTTTCGAGAGACAATTGCATTCCCGCCTGTTGCAATCATTGTCCCCAAGCCCACCGTGATATTGATAATGGGACAAACAATATTGATAGAGGAAAGAGCGTCCGTATTCACAAACTGCGCCACAAAGATTGTGTCCACAATGGTGTATAGTCCCATAAAAATCATCATAACGATGGTGGGAAATGCGAAGCGCAGGAGTGACCCTGCGCTCCATTTTTGGTCTAAAATGTTATCATCCATTGTCGCCTTTCTCCTGTTTTGGTGGTAAAATGAGCCGCTGGGTGGGGTAGCCAAACTCCGTGAGAAGCTCCGACTCAGCAAAGCCCAGCCGCTTATATTCCTCTCGCTGACCTGTATCGGCCTTGTCCCCCTCGCGGAAAGTTGTAATGCTGATTTCACGGCCCACAAATAGATTGCACATCATAAAATCAAGAAAAGCCTTTGCCACTCCATAATGCCGATACTGCGGATGCACCGCCAGAAAGTCGATGCTCCCGGTCTGATAGGAAAACGCGGCGGCCCCAATAATTGTGGAGCCATCCCGCATAATCAAAGCCTGTCGCTGGTGAATATACTGCTTGACCTGTTCCAGATGGGAGCTTTCATCCAGGCAGGGAAAACCGTCAATAACAAGGGTGATAAAATTCATCCAGTCGGGAATATCCGCCAGCGTAGCATAAGAAATTTCCTGCATAATCGTATCAGGAGCAGTTGGATTTTTGTTCAATGTAAACTCCAGTTGTAGAGGATAAAAGACCTCGTTTTGCCGGTACTCCAGCGGCGTTTGCTTATACATCGTTTTGAAAATGGACGTAAAAGCCTGTTGGCTCTCATAGCCAGCAATCAGCGCAATTTCAATAATCGGCTTTTCTGAAAAGACCAGCAGTTTTGCCGCCTCGGTCAGTTGGCGGCGCTGTATATAGTCGTGGAGCGTGATGCCAACCGTGTCCGTAAACATTCGGTGCAAGTGGTACTTGGAGTAACCAACCGCATTTGCAACAGTGTCTAAATCCAATTTTTCATTGAGATGTGCTTCAATGTAGGAAATCACTGCCGCTATATTCTCAATCTTATGGCCGTTCATGGTTCCCCCCCTTTCGGCTTTCATTATAGCAAAATGGATAATGTCGCTTTTCATCATTCTTGCGGTTTTCCCATTATAAGAAGCTGTCAATCGAAAAGCAAGAAATACTGTCGGTTTTCTTTGAGATTGTCAATTCCAGCGGACATTTTGGTTGTTCTATAACGCCATAAATATAGGAGAGACATAGGAAGAACAGCAGAGAGGACGCTAACGTAGCAAGCATAGGGAGTGTGGCCACACTCCCGAAAAACGGCCAAATTCGGCCCCTGCCGGGCCGTGTCCGTTTTGCTTGTTGGGATAGTCCCAAACCCTTATGCCGAGCGGAGGCGATATTGGCGAAGATATAGTAGCCACAGAGGCATACCCCGTCAGTCCAACGAAAAAAAGGCTACCTTGATAATGTGTCAGTCAAGAGGGGGGCAAAAATCGGGGTCAAGCGTAGAAAAAGTAGCTCTCAAAGGTACTGAAAACACAGGCTTTTTTCGTGGGTATCGGAAAGGGGCAAGGTGTTTATATCTGTTCCTCCGAAAATGGGGGTAACTCTTTCTACACAGCCCCGCTATCCGACACTTTGGCTGACAGCCCTAAATCAGCCCGCCAGCCTACGCATTTAGGGCCTATCCAGCGGCCTGTTTTCAGGACTTTCAAGTGGCGGTCACGTAGGGAGTAATACGATTTGCCCCGCACCCTCAAAAACGGGTTTCTAACTGCGTAGAAATGGGCGAGAAACCCCTGCCGCCAAGATAGGGCTGATGTGTAACGCTTTAGATGCAAAACGGCCCTGATATTTCAAGGCTTTCCGGCTGTGGTCGATAGGGGGGCAATACGATTTGACCTGCACTCGCCAAAACGGGCTTCTAACGGCGTACAGAAGGACACAAAAAGCCAGAGCCAGGGCGGGAGGCCGACACTCCGGCGCTCCTGTCCTGGCTTCTGATGGACTGTGAAACTGTGCTGTCACACAAGAGGGCCTGCGGCCCTCTTGTGACACCCGCAGAAACCGTACACCCGCTTCGCGTCTGTACGGTTTCTGCGGGTCAGATAATGTTCACGATAACCCCCGCTGCTATTTGACCTCTCTGCATTCCCATTCCCTTCCATTCCCTTCCGGCGGCTTTGCCGCTTGTCCTCCAAGGGAGGGGGTAGGGGAAAGGATAGGAAAGGAATGGGTAATTGATAAATCTTTACTTGATTTTTCTTTATTTACTTATATCTTTATTTTATTGCGTCTGATTTACCTACATAGGATTTTCCAACATCGGATTTCCCGACGCAGGTTATTCCAACGCCGGTTGATTGGACGGCGGCTGGGGTTCTTCGTAGATGGTGTACTCCGCTCCCCGCAGCCGTCCCCGGTTGTCCCGTTCCCTTGTCCGCACGATATAGCCGGCCCGCTCCAACTCGTGGACGGCCTGACGGATAGCGTCGGTCTGCTCCCGATTGATATAGGCCAGTCCTTGCAGGGTGTAGTCCCACTTTTCCGGGAGACTGAGCATCTGTGACAGCAGGCCCTTGGCTTTTAGGGATAGCTCCCGGTTCCGCAAATGATGGTTGGACATGACTGTGTAATTTGTGTTCTTCGCAACATGAAATACTGTCATTTCTGCTCCTTTCAGCACATAAAGCGGCGTTCCCAGCCAAAGCGAGGCGGAGAACACCGCTTTTTTGTTTCATACATACCATGCTTACCTGCCGTCCATACCCATTGATTTTCTTGTGTTTTGAGAAGTATCGTTATCTAACGCCGTCTTTCACAAGACCGGCCTTTATGGAGATCATGGAATTAGCCGAACAGGGGCTTGTGGCAAATTTGGTGGTTAAAGACCATTCCCGACTGGGCCGGAACCGCCTTGTGGTAGGCCAGCTTCTGGAAGAAGATTTTGTCCAGCTGAATGTGCGGTACATCGCCATCATGGACAACATCGACACCGCAAATGGCGTCAGCGACATCGTTCCAATGCAAGATTTGTTCAATGAGTGGCACGCGAAAAATACGAGCGACAAGGTACGGAGGGTCATGCAGAGCCGTGGCAACGCCGGAATACCGCTCACCACTAATGTCCCTTATGGCTACAAAAAAGACCCGGAGGACAAGACCAAGTGGCTGGTAGACAGGCCAGCGGCAGAGGTAGTACAACGGATTTTCCGAATGAGCGTGTCCGGCCTGGGGCCTACTCAAATCGCCAAGAAACTGCGCTCTGAGGGCGTATTGACCCCCAGCGAGTATCTTCACAGCATTGGCGTAAACTGCCCTGTTAAGCCCCCTGTGTACCCGCATAACTGGTGTTCCTCCACCGTGGCCGCTATTCTGGACAGGCAGGAGTACACCGGCGACACGGTGAATTTCCGCACATTCAGACAATCCTTTAAGTTGAAGAAGCGGCTGGACAAGCCCCAGGAGGAATGGAAGATATTCCTTCTGTAGATAAAAAAGATGCAGTCCCGTATCTATTATGTGGCACAATAGATACGGGACTTTTGCACATAGTTATTCCTACTTTGAAAAAGGAGCGTGGGCCAATATTACAGAAAATATATTTCATTTTCTGTGAACCAGCCGTGAGATATTGCAGTTTCTTTAACAGCTTCGATACTTTCGGTATACGCAATTGCTGCTAAACTTTTTTGCGCACGGGTACATGCAACATAGAAAAGGCGTGCCGTGCGCATTATGCTGGTGTCTTTTCCCTCCTCTTCGTTTTTTATGTCAGAGTCTGTTTTAGGCTTTGCCCCGAATAACTTTTCATAGCTAAAAAGGAATCCTTTTGCTTCTGTATCATCCATAATGACCATAACCCTGGGGAATTCCAGACCTTTAACTCCTTGGTGTGTGGCAAACCTTGTGGCATCAGTAACATAAGCAGAATACCTTTCCAGGACATCAAAAGATACCGAAAGTGCATTTCTCAAGGCCGTTATTTTTATAGGCTCTCCTTCAGTGAAATCAGTTAGCAAATCTTCTATACGGGCATCCAGTTTAAATAAGCCCGTTTCGTGTACTGAACGTAAAACCGCCAAACAGGATGGTACATTATCGTTGCTCCATAGCGCCGTCAAAGAATCAACTGCATTTTCCGCCTTATGCAATACCTCCAGTTGGTTATCAACTTTTTCCAACTTCCGTTTATCCATTAAAGGAGAGTGCTGCCTAACTATTCTTGAAACTTCAAACTCATTATTGGCCTTGTATGCTCTTATAAGCGGAGAAATAATCTTTGATAAAAACGAAAGCTCAAAAATTGACCCGTCTCGTAATGATGTATCAAACACTTTGGACTCATTCAATGGTGCATATAAATCCAAGAACCCGAAACGGCTTGCCGCCATATGATGTTCTAATATTAGGCTCTTATATGTTGTATCTTCATTCCATCCACCATCTCCTGTTTCCTTTGCCATGATTCTTGCGGCTTGTTTTTCGATAGATTCTTTGTCTGCATCTGATGCGGCAATAAATAGTCTCACACTACCTTCTGCTGCATCAGATCTTGGCCGTTGCTGTTGATTATCGATAGTAAGCCTTATAGTGTTAGCTAGTTGAACAATGCGAGTAGCGCTACGATGGTTCATGACTTTTTTGGGCTTTTCCCAATCATCCGGGATACAGTACGCAAGATTTTCTTTTCCATCAAGATAAATCCTTTGCATTGTATCTCCAAACATACCAACAATGAATTTACCCTTGTACTTTTCACATA
The DNA here is from genome assembly GCA_910575265.1 of Oscillospiraceae bacterium. GTDB lineage: Bacteria > Bacillota > Clostridia > Oscillospirales > Oscillospiraceae > Lawsonibacter. The sequence goes on along the minus strand of CAJTEA010000045.1, from coordinate 1,597 downwards.
CAGTAAGGAGCGCATCCACCAGTTCTTTTTTTGTATCTTGGCTTTCATCAATAAGCAAAATCGGATATTTTGAAACTAGGATGTCTTGCATTGTATTCTCTGTTTCAATAAATTCCGAACCCATTTTGACAACTTCACTATGATTAAGAGAATCATAGCCCACATTATCTCCGTTTGGATTATATGAAAACCTTTTTACAACAGCAATTTTGGAAAGACGTTCAGTTTTCTTCTTTATATCTTCAGCCCGTTTCTCTGCGGTCTTTCCCCCACGGCCTCTTCGCTGTTTTTCTTCAAGTCCTTCGATTTCAATCTTTACTGACGCTGTGAGCCATGTCTTAATATCTGATTGATGATTTTTAATAAGTTCCCACAAGAAGCTGTGTATAGTTGAAACAGAAAATATCGATTTGTAGTGCAATCTCCTTGATATCTCATCACAAGCAGCATTAGTATATGTAATAACTGCAATCTGCTTACCATTTGCCAATAGCCATTTTCCTATTTTACTGTCTAAAAAGGTAAAGGTATTGATGAGACTTCTAGTCTTACCTGAACCAGCACCAGCAAACACAAAGAAACATTTCGGCTTTTCTTTTGAAAAACATTCTTCAATTTCTTTATCGACATGATCATCGACATGGTCATCAAATAATTCTTCAGTTTTGGACGTTTCTTTCGCCATTGCCTAATCCTCCGGATGCAGATAATCCTGAAGCCATGTTAACCCTTCAGCAATGTATGGTGGGACTACAATTTTATCAGGATCAATCTCGTAAATTACATCTAATGCAAATTCTGCCTTTTGATCGGATTTCCCCTTGCGTAGCGTGTTATAGATATCTTCGTGAAGCTTGTCAAATGTCGAATCCGAATTAAGTATATTATGAACTTTTTCCACCAAGCTACCGGCCTCTTTTATCGTTAAATCTTTGAAAAGTTTATAATTTGTATATATGAGGCAATCCTCAAAAGTACCTGATATTGCCTCTTTCTTAGAATCATTGAAGTCAACTATTACCGGGGTCTGGTATGAGATACGGATGGAATACTTGTACGGTGATTTATAAAAAAGTTCTTTTTTCTCTTTTGGAAGATCTAGAAGTTTGTCCAGTTCTTTTTCTCCAATCAGCCATTCTACAATAACGTAATTACCACTAATAAGATTTTTATTGCGTTGCGGTAGGGCGGCCTTATGATGCCCGCCAGCCTCAGCAGCGTCTAAGTCTGCAATAACGAGTGTTGGAAGACATAGTTTTTGAAGCAATGGAGCTAAACGGTGAGAATGCCGCCCGTTAATGCTTAGGATGGTGATATAACGCTGGTAAAGTTCAGGATATTTAGAACGAATAAAATGCGGTAACAACATACTTTCTGCCGCACCCTCTACCAAAATAGCAGCATCTGCAAAAAACAAATCACAATGAGTTGTTTGCAGGTAACGTGTAACAAACTTGCTTGTTTCGTCCCTCTGTGGCCTTCCGTAAAATCTTGTGTAAGCGATATTCGACAAAGTCAAGTATAGAGCTGTGAAAACAGAATAGAATGATGGCTGAAGCCCTTCCTGACACATCATCCCGGCGGGCCAGGCGGTATG
>CAJTEA010000044.1 GCA_910575265.1 Oscillospiraceae bacterium | reverse complement strand
CCTCAAAAAGCTGGCCAGATGGAAAACAAGGCGACATTCCCCGCTCCTGCTTTCCAACTTTTTCAAATATATCTTTCTTCAAATTTTGCGGCCTGCCTGGTTCCTTCCAGATCAGGCCGCTTTTCGACAAGCTGAGGGGCTGAGATCGTATGATCTCAGCCCCTTACTGGTCCAGGTCACAGTTTTAGCGTTTTTGCCAGCACCATGCCGAATAGCCTCTATTCCAGACCCAGCGCGATTTGTTCCGGCGTAACAGGCAACTCCCGGTGCCACACGCCGGTGGCCCGGTAGATGGCGTGGACCAAGGCGGGGGCGGGAGTGTTGATGACAATCTCCCCGATGGACTTGGCCCCAAAGGGGCCGGTGGGCTCATGGCTGTGTTCAAACTCCACCCGCAGATGGCCCATATCCAGCCGGGTGGGGAGCTTATACTGCATCAGAGAGCGCTCCACAGGCCGGCCGTTGGGGTCGTAGGTCACGTTTTCCGTCAGTGTCATGCCGATGCCCTGAACAATGCCACCTTCCGCCTGAACCCGAGCCAGGGCGGGATTGATAGGAATGCCGCAGTCCACCACCGACATGTAGTTCAAAACGGTCACCTGGCCGGTGAGCCGGTCCAGTTCGATCTCCGCCATGCCTACCATAAAGGGGGGCGGGGAGAAGGGGGAGGAGTGGGTAACGGTGGCCTCGGCGGCCCAACGGTTATTTACCTGAGCCCGATAGGCGATTTGGGACAGGGGGACCTCCGCGTCCGTTCCCAGCTGGCGGACGCAGTTTCCCCCAAACTCCGTTTCCTCCGCCGGACAGCCCAGCATGTCCGCCGCGATGGCCCGTATCCGCTCCCTCAGCTGGCCACAGGCCAGCTCCACCGCCTTACCGGTGACGTAGGTGGTAGAGGAGGCGTAGGAGCCGGAGTCGTATGGGGACACGTCGGTGTCCGCGCTGAACACGGCGATGCTGTCCACAGGGCAGTCCAGGCACTCCGCCGCCATCTGGGCCAGGATGGTGTCGCAGCCGGTGCCCATGTCCGCCGCGCCCAGAATCAGATTGTAGCAGCCGTCGTCCCCCAGACGGATGGTGGCCGAGCCCACGTCCACCCCGGCGATGGAAGAGCCCTGCATAGCGATTGCCATCCCGGCGGTCCGGACCTTACCGTCCCCCAGCTCCCGGACAGGATAGCGCTTTTCCCAGTCGAATATCTCCTCGCAGCGGGCCAGACAGCGGTCCAGGGCGCAGGCGTTGGCGGTTTCGCCGTAGTAGGCGGGCATGACCATCCCTTCCCGGACGATGTTTTTCTCCCGGAGGACAACCGGGTCTATCCCCAGCCGCTCCGCCAGCTCGTTGACGGCGCTCTCCACGGCGAAGATACCCTGGGTAGCCCCGTAGCCCCGGTAGGCCCCGGCGGGCTGGAGGTTGGTATACACCACATCGAAGGCAAAGCGGTAGGCCTCCAGTCCGCCGGTATACAGGGGAATGGACTTGTGGCCGGACAGACCCACGGTGGTGGGTCCGTGCTCGCCGTAGGCCCCGGTGTTGGACAGGGTGTACAGGTCCAGCGCCCGGATTCTTCCCTCCCGGCTGGCCCCCAGCCGGACCCGAATTTCCATCTCATGGCGGGGGGAGCCGGCGATCTGGCTCTCCTCCCGGGTGTAGATCAGCTTAGCGGGGCGTCCAGTTTTCCAGGTGACAAAGGCGGGATAGACCTCGCACACCGCGGTCTGTTTGGCCCCGAAGCCCCCACCGATTCGGGGCTTCTCCACCCGGATTCCGCTCTTGGGGATGCCCAGGGCGTTGGACAGAATCCGCCGCACATGGAAAACGATCTGGGTGGAAGAGATCACATGGAGCCGCCCGTACCGGTCCAGCGTGGTGTAAGCGCGGAAGGTCTCCATCATAGCCTGCTGGAAGGCTTTGGTATGGTAAGTGCGGTCAATTACAATGTCACAGCCGGCCAGGACGGCGTCCACATCCCCGTCGGAATCTCCGCCGCTGGCCGCGAGGTTGCGTTTGTTGTCCCCGCCCACGGGACAAGGGGGATACCAGTCCTCCTCTGGGTGGACCAGGATGGAGCTGTCCTTGGCGGCGTGGAGGTCCAGCACCGGCTCCAGCTTTTGATAGGTCACCTTGATGAGCTTCACGGCCTGGAGGGCGCTTTCCCCGTCCTCAGCGGCGATAATGGCCACCGGGTCGCCCACAAAGCGGAGGTGGCGGTCCAGGATCAGCCGATCGTAGGGGGAGGGTTCCGGATAGGTTTGTCCAGCGATGGTGAAGCGGCGGCTGGGCACATCCTTCCAGGTATAAATTGCCGCGACACCGGGAACCTTCCATGCGGTGGAGGTGTCGATCTCCTCTACCAGGGCATGGGCGTGGGGACTGCGCAGCAGCTTGACCACCAGGGCGCCGTGAGGCGTGATATCATCCATGTATACCGGTTTGCCCAGCAGGAGCTGCATGGAGTCCTTTTTGGGCAGAGGCTGGCCCACTACGCGGTATTTTTTTTGTTTCACAGGTCTCACCTCTTTCGGCTGTCCAGGTAGGCCCGGATACCCCGCAGCTGGCTTTCGTAGCCAGAGCAGCGGCACAGGTTGCCCGCCAGCCAGGCCCGGATATCATCGTCGGAGGGGTCCGGGTTTTCCCGGAGCAGAGCGATGGTGTTCATCACCATGCCGGGGTTGCAGAAGCCGCACTGGTCCGCACCCTGGTCGGCCAGAAAGCTTACAAATTGCCGGGCCTCCTCCCGCAAGCCCTCCAGGGTGGTGACGCTGTGCCCGTCCGCGCGCGCCGCCAGCAGAGAACAGGACAGCACCGGGACACCGTCCAGCAGCACGGTGCACAGCCCGCAGTTGGAGGTTTCGCATCCCTGTTTTACGCTCAGACAGCCCTTTTCCCGGAGAAAGTCCAGAAGGGGGAGGCCGGGCGGCACACTTCCGGTGACAGGCCGGCCGTTCAGGGTTAGTTTAATCTCCATGGCGGTTTCCTCCCAATTCCAGCAGTCCCCGCTGAGTAAGTACCTTAATTAAGTGGGCGCGGTAGGCGGCGCTGCTCCGGGTATTGCTCCCGGTGGGCACATGCTCCGCCGCGTATTGGGCAAAGGCCCGGGCGCTGTCCGGGGTGACGCCCTCCTTTAAAATACCTTCCGTGTCCCGCAGCACCATGGCCCGGGCGGGACGGGCGCCGTAGACAGCCCGATACTCATTGTCTATCCGGGACAGGGCGCAGGTGAGCGCCGGAAAATCGGTGCGGCTGTTTCGCGTGGACAGGCAGACAAACGCTCCCGGCCGCTTTTGGACTATGAGGCGCGACAGAATGTCCCGGTCCGGTTTCATTTGGACGAACCGCTCCAGGGGAACCATTCCGGCGTGATACAGCTCCACCTGAGTGTCCAGGGCCAGGAAAAGGGTGAGCGTGTCGGAGAAGCCAAACCGTCCGAATACGCTGCCTCCTGTTGTCGCCAGATTGCGGAACTGTACGCCTACGATAGGGGAGAGGGCCTTCGCCGCCGCCCCCTGGGTGTAGGCGTTCAGGCCTGGGTGGGTCTCCAGCTGACGGAGGGTGGACATCGCGCCAATGGAAAACTGTTCCTCCGTCTCCTCAATGGCGTTCAGCCCCAGAGCGCTCAGGTCGATGGCGGTGGAGATGGGCGCGCCGCTCAGCCGCAGCCAAAGGGCGCCGCCCAGAACGCGGCTTCCAGGCTTCTGGTTCAGCTCATAAGCCTGCTGGAGGCTTTGAGCCGGGATATATCGCTTTATGTTCATAGCTATGCTCCCTTTGTGGAAGGTTTCGTGTTCAGAAAGTATATCACAGTTTGGGAGGGGTTCACAATATATTCCGCAAAAAACCCTGAAACAAGTTTGTCGTGGGACCGCGGCGGGGGACATCAAATTGTAATTGGGGGTTTTGTACAAAAAAGAGCAACAAATTTTTGTTGATTCCCCAATTGTATTCTAGTATGCAAGTTGTATAATAGGAGGCGGAACCAAGCTCCCGCTACGCTCAAAAGCGCAAATAATAGTTGGAGGAAAGCAGTTATGAATGAAGTTCTCAAGCGCGTTTCCGATATCGGCATCATTCCCGTCATCGCCTTTAACAGTGTGGAAGAGGCGGTTCCTCTGTGCGAGGCGCTGGTGGCCGGCGGCCTGCCCGCCGCCGAGGTTACCTTCCGTACCGCCTGCGCGGAGGACTGCATTAAGATCATCCATAAGGAAGTCCCCGAAATGCTGCTGGGCGCGGGCACCGTACTCACCATCGACCAGGCCGACCGGGCCATGGCCGCCGGCGCGTCTTTCATTGTGGCTCCCGGCTACGATCCCCAGGTCACCCAGCACGTGATCGACAAGGGTGGGCTGATGATGCCCGGCACCGCCTCCGCCGGTGAGATGCAGCAGGCCATGAACCAGGGCTGCGAGGTGGTCAAGTTCTTTCCCGCCGAGGCCAACGGCGGTGTGGCTATGCTGAAAAACATTGGAGCGGCCCTGAAGAGCTGCAAGTGGATGTGCACCGGCGGCGTCAGCGCCAAGAATGTCAACGACTACCTGGGCTACGACCAGATCGTGGCGGTGGGCGGCACCTGGATGTGCAAGAGCGACATGATCAAGGCCGGCCAGTGGGACGAGATCACCGCCATGTGCAAGGAGGCGGTGAAGACCATGCTGGGCTTCTCCCTGGCCCATGTGGGCATCAACTGCAAGAACGAGGTGGAGGCCCAGCGGGCCGCCAAGACCCTGTGCGCTTTCTTCGGCTTCGACTATAAGCCGGGGAACTCCTCCATCTTCGCCGGCGGCGCCGTGGAGTGCATGAAGGCCCCCTATCTGGGCGAAAACGGCCATATCGCAATCGCCACCAACAACCTGGACCGGGCCATTTACCACCTGAGCCGCCAGGGCGTGGAGTTCGACGAATCCACCCGAAAGCCCAAGGCTATCTACCTCAAGGGTGAGGTGGGCGGCTTCGCGCTCCATCTTGTACAAAAATAAGGAGGAAATAAAAAATGGCAAAAGTAGTAACCTTCGGCGAGCTGATGATCCGGCTCCAGCCTTATAATTATGAGCGCTTCGTCCAGGCCGACCACCTGGAGTTCACCTTCGGCGGCGGCGAGGCCAACGTGGCTGTCTCCCTGGCCAACTACGGCATGGACGTGGCCTATGTCACCAAGCTCCCCGCCCACGCCATCGGCCAGGCGGCGGTGAACTCCCTGCGCCGCTATGGCGTGGACACCTCCAAGATCGTCCGGGGCGGCGACCGGGTGGGCATCTACTTCAACGAGAAGGGCGCCTCCCAGCGGGGCAGTGTGTGCATCTACGACCGGGCCCACTCCGCCATCCAGGAGGCCACTACCGCCGATTTCGACTGGGACGCCATCTTTGAGGGGGTGGAGTGGTTCCACTTCACCGGCATCACCCCGGCCCTGGGCCCCAATGTGGTGGATATCTGCCGGGAGGCCTGCAAAGCCGCCAAGGCCAAGGGAATCAAGATTTCCTGCGACCTGAACTACCGGGGCAAGCTGTGGACCCGGGACCAGGCCCGGGAGGCCATGACCGACCTGTGCCAGTATGTGGACGTGTGTATCTCCAACGAGGAGGACGCCAAGGACGTGTTCGGCATTGAGGCCGAGGCCACCGACATCTACGCCGGTTCTCTGAACCACGAGGGCTATAAGTCCGTGGCCAAGCAGCTGGCCGACAAGTTCGGCTTTGAGATGGTGGCCATCACCCTGCGGGAGTCCCACTCCGCCTTTGACAACGGCTGGTCCGCCATGCTTTACAATGTGGCGAAGGACGAGTACTGCTTCTCCAAGAAGTATGACCTGCACATCATCGACCGGGTAGGCGGCGGTGACTCCTTCGGCGGCGGGCTGATCTACTCCCTGACCCATGGCAAGGACACCCAGGCGGCGGTGGAGTTCGCGGTGGCGGCCTCCGCGCTGAAGCACTCCATCGAGGGCGACTACAACATGGTCACCCTGGCCGAGGTGGAGAAGCTGGCCGGCGGCGACGGTTCCGGGCGGATCCAACGCTGAGAGGTTTGTGAAAACAACTAAATTATTCCATATTTCAGTTGACTGTTTGGCTGAATTGGAGTATCATAGCCACGGATAAAATACAGCAGGGGCCGGCCCCTGCTCCCGCGCGGCATCCGCCGCGCGGATGCTACGGTTTGACCATCCTTCCGGATGTCAAATAGAAACCAAACTTTATTTGGAAAGAGGTAGAAGTATGAAGATGAAGAAAATCACTGCTCTTGCCTTGGCGCTGGCCATGGCCCTGTCTTTGACAGCCTGCGGCGGCAACGGCGGCAATGCCAGCAACGGTGGCAACACCAGCGGTGGCGCGAATGCCAGCGGCTCCAATGCTGGCGGCTCCAACGCCGGCGGCGGCGTGGACCTGTCCGGCCTGAGTGTTACCTGTGTAGTGCCCTACGACGCGGGAGGCGGCACCGACGCCGTCATGCGCGGCCTGGCCGACGCGGCCAAGGGCAGCTTCAAGAACATCACGGTTGAGAACCGCTCCGGCGCGGGCGGCGCTACCGGTATGCTGTACGGCGCTCAGGCCGCCAACGACGGCTCCATCGTCACCATGATCACCGTGGAGCTGGCCACCCTGGAGGCCATGGGCAACAACGCCGGCCTGACCTACACCCAGTTCAAGCCCATTATGATGGTCAACTCCGCCGCCGCCGCCATCACCGTGAAGGCGGACGACGACCGGTTCAACTCCCTGGAGGACTTCATCGAGTACTCCAAGTCCAACAAGGTCCAGGTGGGCAACTCCGGCATCGGCGCCATCTGGCATCTGGCCGCCGCCGGTCTGGCCAAGACCGCCGGTACCGAGTTCAACCACGTGGGTTATGACGGCGCCAACGGCGCGATCACCGACCTGCTGGGCGGCCACATCGACGCCGTGGCCGTGTCCTACGCTGAGGTCAACAGCTTTGTTCAGTCCGGCGACCTGAAGGTCCTGGCCGTTATGGCCAACGACCGCCTGGAGGCCATTCCCGACGTGCCCACCTGCAAGGAGTGCGGCTATGACGCCGTCCTGGGTACCTGGCGCGGCCTGGGCGTACCCGCCTCCACCCCCGACGAGGTGGTGGACGAGCTGTACCGCATCTTCTCCGAGGCCGCTGATTCCGACGCCTTCAAGGAGTTCATGGCCAACACCAACAACGTCATCGATATCATGGACGGCGAGTCCTTCAACACCATGATCGGCGAGCAGCTGGAGCTGTACACCGGACTGGTGGAGGATCTGGGCCTGAAGATCGGCTAATACTGATTTGTAAAGCACCATTGGCACTTGATGGCCGGGGAGCGGGCTGAATGCTTCCGCTCCCCGGCCCATTTTGATGATTTTAGAGGGAGAAAACGTATGAAAAAAGGCAACCTGGTCTTAGCCGCCGTCTGCGCGGTGCTGGGCGTTGGCGTCATCGCCATGGCCTCCGGGTATCCCAAAGCGGCCGACTACGGCACCGGTGTCCCCGGTCCCGGTCTGTGGCCCATCGTCATTTCCATCGTCCTGCTGGCCTGTACGGCCATCCTGATTTTCCGCACCCTGAGAATGGATCCCGAGAAAAACACCAAAATCGAGCTGTGGACTACCGGGACCCGCCGGGTGTATCTCACCATGGCTATTCTGGCGGTTTATCTGTTTGCGCTGCCTTTCCTGGGCTTTATCATCGCCACCTTTGTGCTGGAGCTGATCTTCATCCAGTGGTTTGCCAAGAAGAACCCGGTTATTACTGTGGTCATTTCCGCCGCCATTACTATGGTGGTGTACTGTGCCTTCCGTTTCCTGCTGAACGTGCCGGTGCATACCTTCGGCATTTTCACCATTTAAGAAGGAGGGACATTCATGAGTTTATTAGCTGAGATTTTTACGACCAGTCTGACTCCCATGGTCTTTTTGTATATGGCTGTCGGCGTGCTGGCCGGTATCTGCATCGGCGCGCTGCCCGGTCTGACCGCCACCATGGGCGTGGCCCTGCTGCTGCCCATGACCTTCGGCATGGACGCCGCCCAGGGCATCCTGATGCTGCTGGGCATCTACTGTGGCGCCATCTACGGCGGCTCCATTTCCGCCGTGCTGCTGCACACCCCCGGCACCCCCGCCTCCGCCGCCACCGCCATCGACGGCTACACCCTGGCCCAGAAGGGTGAGGCCGGACGGGCTCTGGGCACCGCCACCCTGTCCAGCTATCTGGGCGGCCTGGTGTCGGTGGCCTGCCTGTGGCTCATCAGCCCCCTGCTGGCCAACCTGGCGCTGAAGTTCAGCTCCGCGGAGTTCTTCCTGCTGGCTGTATTCGGCCTGTGCATCATCGGCAACATCTCCGGCGATGACATCGAGAAGGGCCTGATCTGCGGCTGTCTGGGCATCCTGGTGGCCTGCATCGGCATCGACAGCGTCACCAGCTATATCCGCTTCGCCCCCGAGGGCAACTTCAACTTCATGGGCGGCATCAGCTACATCCCCATTATGATCGGGCTGTTCGCCATGAGCCAGGCCTTTGAGAATGTAGAGGACATCTTCAGCGAGGAGGAGGTCCAGGCCAAGCTGACCAACATCCTCCCCAAAAAGGAGGACCTGAAAAAGATCATCCGCATCGCTCCCCTCACCGGCCTGATCGGCACCTTCATCGGCATCATCCCTGGCGCGGGCGCGGACATCGGCTCCTTTGTGGGCTACAACGTGGCCCGCTCTATCGCCAAGGAGCCTGAGTTGTTCGGCAAGGGCTCGGTGGAGGCCATTTCCGGCCCCGAGGGAGGCAACAACGGCGTCACCGGCGGCGCGATGATTCCCATGCTTACCTTGGGCGTCCCCGGCGACGCGGTCACCGCCATCATGATCGGCGCCCTGACCATTCAGGGCCTCACCCCCGGCCCCATGCTGTTCAACACCAACAAGGTGCTGGTGTACACCATCTTCCTGGGCATGTTCATCGCCAATACCCTGATGTGCCTGTTCGGCTTCGCCGGCATCCGCCTGTTCACCAAGGTGCTCAGTGTGCCCAAGGTAATCCTCACCCCCGCTATCTTTGTGTTGTGCGTCATCGGCTCCTACGCCATGAAGAACAGCCTGTTCGACGTGTGGGTCATGCTCATCGCCGGCATCGTGGGCTATTTCCTGGCCAAGGTCAAGGTGCCCACCAGCCCCGCTATCCTGGGCCTGATCCTGGGCCCCATGGCCGAGAAGAATTTCCGCACCGCTCTGCTGAAATCCGGCGGCGATCCCACCGTGTTCTTCAACTCCGTGATCTGCTGGTTCTTTATCGCCCTGATTTTCATCAGCCTGTTCGGCGGCAAGATCAAGGCCCTGCTTTTTAAGAAGAAAGCGGCCTGACCAGGTCAATACTGTAATGTTACGGCGGAGCGCCCTCCGGTTCGGAAGCGCTCCGCCCTTTTCAACAAGGAGGAATATTCCATGGCGAAGTCCGTTTTGGAACGCATCTATGAGGAAAAAATCATCGCCATCGTCCGGGGTATCCCCAGCGACCAGATCGTGGATCTGGCCCGGGCTCTGGCCGAGGGCGGCGTGAGCTGTATCGAGGTCACCTTTGACCAGACCTCGCCGGAGGACACGCTGGCTTCCCTCCGGGCCATCAAATCGGAGCTGGGAGATGTTATCTGCCTGGGCGCTGGCACCGTTATGACGGTGGAGCAGGTGGAGCGGGCTGCCCAGGCCGGGGCGGAGTATATGATTTCCCCCAACGTGGACGAGGCGGTCATCCGGGCCACCAAGGCTCTGGGCAAAATATCCATTCCCGGCGCCATGACGCCCACGGAAACCGCCTTCGCCTACCAGTGCGGGGCGGATATTGTCAAGCTGTTCCCAGCCGGATTGCTGGGGCCAGCCTATGTAAAGGCGGTGAAAGCTCCCCTGAAGCACATCCCCGTCAGCGCGGTGGGCAACATCACAGTGGACAACTGCGCCGAATTTATCCAGGCCGGCGCGGTGGGCGTAGGGGTAGGGGGCAGCCTGGTCAGCGCCCTGCTGGTGAAGGAGGGCCACTTCGACAAGATCACCGCCACCGCTCGGGCCTATAGGGAGAAGCTGAAATGAAAGACTATATTCTGTATTACGACTCCGGCACCTCCAACACCCGTGCCTATCTGCTGGACCGGGACTTTGCCGTAATATACACCATAAAAAAGGCTGTGGGTTCCAAGGACTCCGCCATCGCGGGGAGCAATCGTGTCCTGATTGAGGGCCTGAAGGAGCTGTACGACGATGTGCTGTCCGCCAACGGCCTGGAGGAGGGGGACATCTCCGCCATCTACGCCTCAGGGATGATTACCTGCGCTTACGGATTGAAGGAGGTTCCCCACCTGGCGCTCCCCCTCACGGTGGAAGGGTTCGCCGGCCACCTGGTCTCCGTCCTGGAGGACACCTGCTTCCACCGGGAAATTATCCTGGTGCCCGGCCTGAAAACGGTCAACGATGACATTACCTATGTCAACAATATGCGCGGGGAGGAAATTGAGATCATCGGCGCGCTGGACGAGCTCCAGAGCCTGGGCGCGCCTGAGAACCTGGCCATGATTCTGCCCGGCTCCCACACTCATGTCACCTACCTCCAGGGGGAGCAGATCACCGGCATCATCTCCAACTTTACCGGCGAGCTGTTCCATGCCATCCAGAAGGAGACCATTTTGTCTCCTGTACTCAACTGGGACGGCACGCCTCCCGACCGGGAGATGGTTCTCAAGGGCTATGAAAATCTGCGAAAATTCGGCTTCAACCGGGCCCTGTATATCTGCCGGACGATGGATGCCTTCGGCGAGGGCACCCCGGCCCAGCGCTTTTCCTATGGCGAAGGCGTGATTCTGGGCGGCGCGCGCCAGTCGCTGGAGTACTACTGCCAGAACTTCTGGCCTGACTGCCGTACGGCGGCGCTGGTGTCCGACGAATTTATGTATCAGCTGTTCTCCATCCTCTTTGCGGACAGTCCCTGTATTGACAAGGTGCTCTGGCTGCCGATTTCGGAAAAAAAGAGCTACGGGGTCAGCGGGCTGAAAAAGCTTTTGAGCTGCTGAATTCGTTGGTTTTATGTAAAGCATGAAAGAAAATGTTCGTTTCCTCTGGACAAATCTTCAAAATAATGGTATAGTCAAACAACTTGAAGATTTTGCCGCTCCTGACCTGGGAGCCTGTGTATATTTTGGGGAGACGAACGCATGGAAAAGCGGGAAAGTATTCTGATTATTGATGACAGCGCGGTTCAGGCCGATATGCTGCGGTCGATTCTGATAGAGGATTATGAGATTACCATTGTAAATACCGCGGAAGAGGGGCTGCGGCTGGCCAGGGCCGGGGATTTCTCCCTGGTGCTGCTGGATGTGATTATGCCCGGAATGGATGGCTTTCAGCTGCTGAAGGCTCTTCAGGAGGAGGTTATCACTCAGCACATACCAGTAGTCCTGATCACCAGCCTTGGAGATACGGAGCATGAGGAGCGCGGGCTGATTCTAGGAGCGGTGGATTACATCAGTAAGCCTTATCCCCCCATATTGTCAAGGCTCGGGTGAACACCCACATAAAGCTCTACCGCTACCGCCGCCAGGTGGAACGCCAGTCCATGGTGGACCCTCTGACCGGAGTACCAAACCGGCGCAGCTACGACGCCTGTTACCGGCAGCGGTGGCAGGACTCGACCCGCCTGGGTGTTCCCATCTCTATATGTATGATGGATATCGACCAGTTCAAGAAGTATAACGACACCTTTGGACATCCGGCTGGGGATAAGGTCATTATCTCTGTGGCCAGGATGATCACTACATATCTGCGGCGGAGCACCGATAAAAATCGCGGATACCATGCTGTATGACGCCAAGCGTCATGGCCGGAACCGGGTAATCTGGTCTACCGCCAAGGGTGAGCAGCTGTGTGAGAAATGATACCCCGTTTGATTCGGGGGAAAAGGTAGGGGGAACGAAAGTGGGACTGTTTGATTTCTTTGGAAAGAGCGGCAAGCAGCGGGAGCGGGAGCGAGCGGCGGAACTGGCTCGGAATGAGGACTTGGAGGTGTACTCCGGTATGCGGGTGGAGGTGACCACCGACGACGGCCGTATGTTTCTTGCCGCTGAGCTCACCGACCTGCGGGGCGACCGGGCGCGGCTCATACCCCGCATAGACGGCAGCCTGCTGACCAAGGGGGATGGTCCTGTGCCTGTGACCATCCGGGGATTCAGCAGCAAGGAGAACCGAGCGGTGGTTATGAAGGCCCGGATTCGGCTGAGCCCCAGCGGAAGCTGGCAGGCGGAGCGGCTCGCTCTGGTCAAGCGGGGGGACAACCGGGCCTCGGTCCGTGTGAGTGTGGATACGGACGGCTTTCTGAGCTTTGAAGGCTTGCAGGAGCCTTGCCGGGTGGTCAACATGAGTACCGGAGGCGTATGTGTCGGGACCCCCGTGCGGCACAACGTGGGGGAGAAGCTTACCCTGTGGCTGACCCTGCCGGTGCGGTCCGGAACGTTGACCCTGCCGTGCCAGATCCTGCGGATCAACGAGAGGCGGCATGGATATTTTGAGTACGGCTGCAAATTTTTAGAAATGCCGGAGGAGCAGGAGAACCGGCTTACAAGGTCTATTTTTGAACTGCATGGACAGAATCAGTAAACTTAGTTTACAGTGAAGCGAAGCCCGCCGAACGGCGGGCTCTGCTTATATACGGATCTCTAAATGAGCAAAATCAAAAAGCGCGCAGAAGAGCCCAAAAGCTTCGAATGGCCTGACCGAAAGGCAAGAGAAAACCGGAAAGGACAGCAAGAAAGAACTGTGCCAACGCTAGGTAGTGTTCACATAAGGGCATCAACAATAAGTGCAAAATAGACAAAAGTCAAAAAGATAACATCAAGCTTGTCATAGCGGGTAAAAATACGGCGAAAACGCTTGA
>CAJTEA010000043.1 GCA_910575265.1 Oscillospiraceae bacterium | reverse complement strand
GAATTGCCACCAGATATGACAAGTTAGATGCTTCTTTTCTTGCCTTCGTTTACTTGGCTTCTATTGCTATTTTGTTGATTTAGCCTACTCCTCGCTATTTTTCAAACAAGGCCTAATCAAGATGGCTGTGATACCACACAGTTAGAAACACAATTAAATATTATAATTCAAGAGATAAATTGTAGACTTCACTTGGGTCAAGAATAACTCACTTCGTTGTCCTCACATACATCTGTTACCCCTGCGCTGTGCTCCCGTCTGCGCCGTCCTCCTGCGCTGTCTGGGCGGTTTTGGCGGCGGGCTGGGTGTTACCCCTCCCCGCCGTTCCCGCGCCCTGTGCGGGGGCTGTGGCGGCGTTCTGGGCGGTCAATCCGTTCAGTATGCGGCGGCTGTGTTCGGTGGCGATGGTCTGCTCCAAAAAGGTCTTGAACTGCTCCTCGGTCAGCGGGATGGTGTCGGGTAGCAGCTTCTCGATAAATCCCATGCGCTTGCAGAGGCGGTTTGTCCTGTCCTTGCGCTCCTGCTCTTTCTGCTCCTGGATAAGCCGCTTTTTCTTGTTTTCAAGCTGCTTGATTTCTTCCTCGATGCTTGCGATTTTCTCAATTTTGGTCTTTGCCATTTGTCAAAATCTCCTTTCAATTTTTCGGTCTGGAATGGATAGGAATGGAAAAGCCGCCACGCTCTTTTTCAGCATGGCGGCTTGGTGGGGTTCAGATGGCGGCATGGGCGGCTCCGGCTTCCTGCGGCCTGATTTCGTAGGCTATGCCTTTCAGGATTGCCGCCCGCTGTGCTTCCTCGGCGGCTTTTTTGGCGGCTACCTTTCGGGCATAGCGTACCTTGTCCCGCTCACGCAAGGCCGCCCGCTGTTCCTCCGTCATTTCGTGGCGGCGCTTTTTCTTGCTCTTTCTTACCGGCGTTTCCTCCGGCTGTTCCTCCTGTTCGGGCAGGTCGAATTTGCCGATAAAGTTCAGATAGATTTCAACCTCCTGCTCCCGCACCCCGTTCACTTTGGCGGCCTCGTGGACGATGATTTTCTCCACAAATTCATTCAGCAGGGACGCGGAAAACTCGGTAAACTCGGTGTGCCGCTTCACCAGTTCGATAAACTTGTCAGCCCTCACGCTGTCGGTGTTGTAGCGGTCGATTTCGGCCTGTAACCTCTCGATTTCCCCGTCAAGGGTTTTCTGCTCGTTGTCGTAGCCGGTCAGCAATTCGGAAAAGTGGTTTTCGGGTATCTTCCCCGTGGCGTAGGCTTCATAAAGTTTCTTGATTAAGCCGCTGATTTCCTCCCGCCGCCGCGTGGCTTTTGACAGCTTTTTGCGGCTCTCCTTTACCGCCGCCTTCTGCTGTAATGAGGATTTCTCCCGGACACGCTCGATAAACTCCGCCTCGTTCTCCCGCACATATCCGCTCACCCGCCGTATGGCTTCCAGCACCAGGCTTTCCACAACGCTGACGCGGATGTAGTGGCAGGTGCAGCTTCGGGAATAGTGGCGGTAGCTGGAACAGACATACTCATGGTGGGGCTGGTCGGGTCTGCCGGTACTGCCCCTCTTGTGGTACATCTTCTCTCCGCAGTCGGCGCAGTACAGAACGCCGGTCAGCGGGTTCGGCTCGCCGCCGATGCGCTCCCTGACACGCTTGGTTTCCCGCAGACGCTGAACGACATTCCATGTTTCCTCGTCAATGATGGCGGGGTGGGTATCCTTGAAAATCAGCCGGTTTTCCTGCGGGGTGGCCTCCCGCTTCTTGGATTTGCAGCTTTCCGTGGCGGTCTTGTTGAGGACTGTCCAGCCCATATATTCTTCTTTTTTGAGGATTTGGATAAGGGTGGCGGTGGCCCATTTGTAGGGGTCTGCGCCCGCCGCGCCCATGCTCACCCGCTCCCCGATAGCCCTCCAATGGGCGGCGGGTGTGAGTATCCGCTCGGCGGTCAGTTCCTCCCCAATTTGGGCAAGGGGCTTGCCCTCGATAACGCCCTGGAAGATGCGCTTGACAACGGGGGCGGCTTCCTCGTCCAAAATCCATTTCTGGCGGTCGTCCGGGTCGTGCAGATAGCCGTAGGGGAGTGCGCCGGTGACGTGCTTTCCCGCCGCCGTCCTCGCGCCGAAAATCGCCTGTATCTTCCGGCTGGTATCTCTGGCGTGCCACTCCGCAAAGATGTTTCGGAAGGGCATGAAATCGTCCTCGCCCTTGGCGGTGTCGATGCCCTCGGCCACGGCGATCAGCCGGACGCCCCGCTCCCGTAACTGCTCCAGAAACAGCCCCACGCGCAAGTGGTCGCGGCCCAATCTGCTCATGTCTTTAATCAGGATTTGGCCCACATTGCCGCGCTCGATGTCCTCCATTATCTGCAAAAATCCGGGTCTGTCCCAGCGTGTGCCGCTCCAGCCGTCATCGGTTCTGTGGACAAAGTTGGTGAAGCCGTTCCGGGTTGCGTATTCCTCCAGGTACTCCTTTTGATGCTCAATGGACAGGGATTCGTTTTCCCGCCCGTCCTCATGGCTCAATCTCTCGTAAAGGATAGTCAGCTTGTTGTCGTTCATGGTTCCCTCTTTCCGGCTGTCCGGCGCGGCGGTTCTCGGTGTCGTTTTCACTGTTTCACCGCGTCCCTTTCAATCAGGCGTACCAGCTTATCGCTCATGGTTTCCCTGCTCGTCCTGCTGAAATGAACGCTCACCTTGTAGGTCGTGGAGCCAATCCGCTTTGTGATGTGCAGCGGCTTGTCGGTGCGTTCACTCGTCCTGTCTGCTGTTACTGTCGGCATAGGATTAGCCCCCTTTCCATATTCGGTTGTCTGTGATATACTACCGTCAAAATCACCTTGGCACGTCCTTTCCCGCGCCCCTGTGCCGCCTGCGGCCTGACTGCCTGTTGTTTTCGGGGTGTCCCCGTTCCTTTACGATACACTCCTTTGGGACTGATAAAGGGGTTTAATTCCTTGTTTACTACTACGCAATATCTGAGCAGAAAATCTGTACTTCCCGGTGCTATATTTTCCTGTCTGCACTCTGTTTCTGCCGCCATGAGAGAGGGCCATCCAGCTTCCTGGACGGCCCTCTTTGAGTACTATTCGCTTACGCATAGAAGTTTACGCTGTTGGGGATTCCGACGAACATACAGCAGTAGCCCCTATATTGTTTACAGCATAGCAAATTCTGTGTGGGTGCGGGACTTGTATCTCTCGGTTTTCTATGGTATACTAAAAAAGAAAAGTGGGGCGGTTAATGTGGCGAGATTTGAACTTTTTGTTTGGGACCGGTTGGGAAAGAAAGTCCCTGCCAAGGCGCTTAGAGCGACAAGAGAAGACTTGGAATTTACTGTTGCCTCACCCGTATGGCAAACGGACTGGACGACTGAGTATATTGTAGGAAGCGGATTTGAAATCTATGCGTTAAAAACCAAGCAGGGTGAATTGGTGGCCCTGGGTGCTTATGGGATTGAGGAAAATGTTGTTGCTGTCCATATCGTTTACATGGAGAGCCAAGCTCAAAGTAATCCGACCCTTTGTAAAGAGCCGAAGTACCGGGGGATCGGACGGGCGCTGGTTGCCTACGGTATCAAGCTATCTGTGGATGCCGGTTTCAATGGAGATGTGACACTGGACGCAAAAACGCCGGAGTTGGCGAAGCATTACGAGCAGAACTTTGGTGCGCTCTTGATTCCGGGGCGTAAGAGCGGCGCGGCTCCACGGTACTTGATTTGTGATGAGGCTGCCATAAACATTTTCACATCCTACTTGGAGGAGGGCTGATTATGGATGACGCAAAGTGGTATTTCACGCACGAGAGCGATGAGGACAGACTGTGGTATCGAATCTTTTTTTCCATGTGTCGGAAATTTGGGGTGTCCTGGTCCAAGGCTAGCGAAATGCAAAAAGCCTTTATTGAGGAACTGACCCGCATCAATTTTGAGCGGGAGACGGCAAAGAAAAGTGCTGTGGCGCAGCCCATCCGTGGCTTTTTTGACACGGAGATATCCGCTTGACCCACACCGTGACCCACACGCGGAAAAAAGCGGGTGGAGTTAATGGACAGGAAAGTGCCAAAGACCATGGCTCTCCGTAACAAAAATGCCCCAAAAGTACCGGAAAGCGGTACTCCGAGGTATCCAATCACTTGGTAAGGACAGAGAGACGTGCCCATGCCGAAATGATACCGTCAACAATAGGGGAGATTCTTCTGCAAAAGGGCGGGCTCTCTTTGTAAATCAACACTTTTTGTGCCCATTCCAATTTGGCATTTTCGGCCTGACCACATATCTGCCCACAGACAGAGAAAAACCGAGGGACTCTGGATTTTGCGCTCCAGAGTCCCTCGGCATATATCAGCTAACTTGCTTTTCCAACCTCAGCCGCTCCTTTTCAGCGGCGATCTCCACTTTCATCTGGAGGATCATCTCCGCCAGCAACCGCTCACAGTCCTCTCTGGTCTTGGCGTAGACGTTGCGGGGATGCTTTTTGCCGTCAGGCCAGACGGGGGAGTAGCGGCCCTCCCACAGGTGGTCATTGATCTGTGTGACGCATCCGGT
Organism: Oscillospiraceae bacterium; assembly: GCA_910575265.1. GTDB lineage: Bacteria > Bacillota > Clostridia > Oscillospirales > Oscillospiraceae > Lawsonibacter. Next base: position 8,403 of record CAJTEA010000043.1, on the reverse strand, counting down.
GCCTGGCTTGCGACGTTTACCCTTGTAAGGCTGGAAGGTGCTGGGAGTGGGTTTTCGTGGTGCTGACTGTTTCCCCATTTGAGGCTCAACCCTGCCAATCCCTTGGTCGATCTTGCGTGCCGCCGTCTGCCGCATCTCGTCCGTGACATGGGCGTAGATGTTCAGCGTAGTGCTGCTGGAAACGTGACCAATCACCGTGGAGAGAGTTTTGATATCCATTCCATGCTCCAGGGACATGGTGGCGAACAGGTGCCCATATGTTATAATAAGGACAAATCCGGGAACCCCTTGAAAATCAAGGAGAATCGGACTTGTCCTTATTCTTTTTCCAACCATATCCCAAGCAAAATAAGGCCGCTGAGACTGCGGTCAGAAAGGAGATGTTACGTAAGAGACAAAGCAAAATTTGCCAAACCAGGAGCACGTACCTACTGGAACCGAAAACAAAATACGGCAGTGCAAAGGAATTGCCGTTCCCTTGCACCTGCGCAGGTGAAATGCCCACCTACACAATGGACAGCGTCCACACCGCAGGACCAGTATACCCTTTTTCAGGGAAATACGCAAGAAAAATCCTGCGGTTGGACCGGTCCATCCTGTGTCCTCCCTGACACCGTGTAGGCCCTTGTACCTGCACGGTGTTTTGTTTTCCCGCGAGAAAGGAAGAGACACAGTGAAGAAAACATATGAAAAAGACCTTCGGGGGCAGTATCTGCTGAATGCCATGGAGGAGATGACCATGAACGGGGACGCCTACGTTTCCAGTGACCAGCTCTACCGCTTCGCCAAGCGCAGTCACAAGGCCATGACCTATGACCAGTTCCGGTCAGACAGGGCGTTTCTATTAAAGGAAGGTTTCCTGCGTCTGGAGGGGACCCGGCTCTACCAGACAAATATCTGGGAATACGAGAATGCTGCGGCGAAAGCCCTGGCTGAAATCCTGGCCCACAATGATTTGGACGAGGTGTTCCTGCCGGAGAAACTGACCGTACTGGATATCCAGCTCACTGAAGAACAACGAGAAGCTGTACAGCTGGCGCTGAGCCACAGGCTGTCCATCATCCTGGGCGGCGCCGGCAGTGGCAAGACCACGCTGATCCGGGCGCTAGCGGAGCACCGCCCGGTAAAAAGTTTTGGTGTGGTCGTGTGTGCGCCGACAGGCAAGGCGGCCTGCAACCTGACGGACCGCACCGGCCTGCGGGCCCGCACTGTCCATAGTGCCCTTGGCAAGGTTCCAGATGATGATTTTCTGGATGAGAAAATCAACTGGAGTTATACCGACCTTGTGGTTGTGGACGAGGCGAGTATGTTGACTTTGGAGATGTTGGCAGGCATCCTGGCTGTCGTTCATCCCGCCTGCCGAGTAGTCCTGATTGGCGATCCTCACCAGCTGCTCTCCGTCGGCCCAGGTAATGTGCTGCCCGACCTTCTGGCGCTAGACGTGCCAAATATCCGGCTTAGCAGCTTCCATCGGCAAGCCGATAAGGAGAGTGCTCTAGCCCACAATGTGCGGGAGTTTGGGACCTGCTGGTCATTGAACGACCTGCACTTTGACAAGAGTTTTCAGTTCATTCCGCTCACGGAAGACGGGGCCATCCGAAACTGCATCTGCCGGGGCGGTATCAACCTCTATCGGCTCGGTGCTGACGTCCAGATTCTCTCCCCTTATAACCGCAGCGGTTTGTTGTCCAGTGATGGGCTCAATGTGGTATTTCGTGAACAGCTCAACCCTGCCACAGCGGAGAATACCATAAAAGATGTATTTTTCCGCTCAGGAGACCGGGTCATAATTTTGCAGAATGATTGGGCACAAGAAGTTTGTAACGGCGATATCGGAACATATTACCACAAGGCAGCAGACGGGATGCTCCTGTACGGCGTGGCGTGTAACCGAGACCGCATAGCTGCCTGGGGTGGTGAGAAAGCAAATCCGCTGTCCCGGCTACGACTGGCATATACCATTACCATCCATAAGGCTCAGGGGAGTGAATATGACACCGTTGTGCTGCCCCTATCAAAGAGTTTTGCCAGCATGCTCCATCGGAATTTGCTCTATACCGCCATATCCAGAGCAAAGCGGCGGGTCGTTATTGTCGGCGATCCGGATGCGCTGGCCACGGCGCTCCAGCGTGAGGCTCCGCCTCGCCGCTCCATGTTGGTCACTAAAACCCATGCATATCAAGAATGTGCCGCATGATAGGAGGTTGACAGATATGGATTATATAGCGTTAGGCAAAGAAATTCGGGAACTTCGCAGGAAAAGAAATCTAACGCAAGAAAAATTGGCGGAGCTTGCGGACCTGTCCGTACCCTACATCAGCCACCTAGAACGAGGTACCAAAAAGCCCAGTCTGGCGGTACTGGTACGGCTGGCTGATAGCCTGGATGTTACGGTGGACCGGCTGCTCAGCGGAAATCAGGAAAAGGATACGGTCGCATTTTTTCCGGAGGTTCAGGAACTTTTGGCCGACTGCTCCGTTTTGGAGCGAGTCGTCCTTACGGAAATTGTTTGTGCGGCGAAACGAAGCATCCGGACCCACAAGTTGAGCCATCCGCCATAAAGAGATAGCGCCAGACCCACAGCCGGCCAGTGGGTCTGGCACTTTTTTGCGTTCAATACAAAAACCCAGCGATTTTCTATACTGATGGACATACGTTATCCTGTCGGATTCTGTACAGCCTGGGCCACAGCAGGTATATTTTATAGCGGGCGGTACCCAGGTAAACGCCATCTTCAAAATAAAACTATAAAGGAGATGCAGCAACATGAAAATCAGAACCGACTTTGTCACCAATTCCAGTAGCAGCAGTTTCATTTTAGCACAAGAAGGAGAGTTCAGCGAGGCTCAGAAAGAGACTATCCTTAAATATGTCATGGACAATATGTTGGGAGAAGCCATTCTGACCCCGGAGAGCTCAGAAGAAGAAATCCATAAAGCATTCAAAGAGAACTATATAAGGGATGACGATGAGCAGGCAGCCATTCGTCAGGCTCTGGCAGAAGGGAAAACGATCCGCCATGGCGATGTTGACTTTGAATGCTGTGAGGACACATATGCCGAACTCTTTGAGCGGCTGTGGAAGGTCTTGGAGAATGCGGCCCCGGATACTTTCTCAATTTTAGACGGTGACTTGAACTACTAAGCCAGGAGGCCGCTTTACATATGAAAATGCGGAAAGATAAGGACTTCATTTCATTTTTCAATGAGACTACCGGCCATTATGTGCGGTCAGGTATTATTAAAAATGGAGTTGAGTCAGCGGAAGACCCCTTCATGGCATCTTTTCCCGAATTGCTAGATGTCGGCATCATGGGCCATTGCCGGCATGGTCAGAGCGGACTGTGCCTACAGGCCGGTGTGGAGTGCTACCAGGACGGACTCCATGCGAATGCTCCCAATATGGCGTTAGAGGATTTTGAGGAAATCGTCCGACAGTGCAGGGGAAAAACGTATCAAATCGCCTTGGGCGGCTGTGGAGACCCCGACCAACACGAGCACTTTGCGGACATTTTAGAGACCTGTCATCAGGCTGGCATCGTGCCGAACTTCACCACCTCGGGCCTTGGGTTAAATTCTGAACTCGCCCAACTTTGTAAAAAACACTGCGGGGCCGTGGCGGTGAGTTGGTACAGAAGCACCTACACACTGCGAGCCATTGACTTGCTGTTCCAAGCTGACGTGAAAACCAATATCCATTACGTTGTCAGCAATAGCACCATCGAAGAAGCGGTGACCCGCCTGAAGGAGCGCAGTTTTCCAGTTGGTGTCAATGCCATTGTGTTTTTGCTTCACAAGCCGGTTGGACTGGGGAGCCAGGCACAGGTTCTGAAATGTGATGACCTTCGAGTGAAGGAGTTTCTTGAACTTGCCTGTGGCGGTAACCATGGGTATAAGATAGGATTTGACTCCTGCTCCATTCCGGGGCTGATTTCGCAATCAATCGATGTCAACCAAGACAGCGTCGATACCTGCGAAGGTGCCCGCTGGTCGGCCTACATCACCTCTGATATGTTGATGCTCCCGTGCAGTTTTGACAACCAGTCCAAAAGATGGGCGGTGGACCTGAGAAGCCACACGATCCAAGAGGCGTGGGACAGCTCTGTTTTTGAGGATTTCAGAAGATATTTCAGGCAGAGTTGTCCCGATTGTGAACATCGGTCGGCCTGTATGGGAGGGTGCCCCATCTGCCGGGAGGTAGTACTTTGTCCGGGACATACGTCCTAACAGGTACAAAGATGGAATCTGCCAGTATAAAGATGTTCTTGATTTGGAACCGAAACATGATATAATAGTAGCATCTACAATAATAAATAGCACGAAGAGCCAGACCTGCTGTTAAAGCGGGCCTGGCTTTTTTCATGCCCGGAGGATGCTATGGGGAATAGGATAAAACATTTACCCTCAGGAGAAGATGAACTGGTCGATATCAACTCTGTTACTATTGACCCCTCCCAATCCAAGGAGGAGCGAATTGCTGCATATTTGTCGCAAATCAAAAATCCATATCATTTTAAATGTGGTCAAATTGAAGTCCACACTTGTTATTCGGTGGATGGACCCACGCTGATGGAATGTCTGAAACAGCTAATCGACTAAATCAGCCCAATGGTTTATGGTTCTGCCCTCAGCGGCAATGATATGATGTTCCCCGGAAAAAGAACTAAATACGGACAGCCGACTCGCTCTTTGATGGGGATTTCCCGTACAAGGAGTGTTTTTTGTGTCCAAAAAATACAAGGCTGCTGCATACCTGAGGCTTTCGTATACAGACGACCGTAGCGCAGAGAGTGACAGCATATCCACTCAAAGAAAGCTAATTCAAGACTTTTTGGTTCTGCATCCCGATATTGAACTGGTATCGGAACAGATAGATGACGGCTACAGCGGTATTCTTTTTAACCGGCCAGCCTTCCAGGCAATGCTGTCTGATATCAAAAATGGAACGGTGAATTGCGTCATTGTCAAGGACCTTTCGCGCTTGGGCCGCGAGCACGTCGACACTAGTCGTTACTTGCGTCAGATTTTCCCCGCTTTAGGGGTCCGCTTCATCGCGGTGACGGATCACATAGACTCGGAGGATGAACATACTGGCGATGACTTGGTTGTTTCAATTAAAAGTATTCTGAACGACAACTATTGTAGGGATATCTCCATTAAAACACGAAGTGCTTTGCAGGCTAAACGGCAAAATGGGGACTATGTGGGTGCCTGTCCCATCTATGGCTACAGGCGTGATCCCGAGAACAAAAATCATCTAGTCCCTGACGAATACGCTGCTCAAGTCGTGCGGGACATCTATCGGCTTCGTATCAACGGGGCCAGCGCGGACCGAATCGCAACGGAGCTAAACCGGCTGGGGGTGCTGTCACCCTTAGCTTACAAAATCAGCAAGGGACTCCCGCACCCCACCGGCGGGTGTGCCGACCACCCGGGCGCTAAATGGTCCGCGGTGACGGTCATCCGCATCCTGCAAGACGAGACTTACACCGGAACTCTGGTCCAAGGACGGCAGACAACTCATAACTATAAGTTAAAAAATCAAATCAAAAAATTACCGGAAGAGTGGGTTCGCACTGAGAATGCCCATGAAGCAATCATTTCGAGGCAAGATTTTGACCTGGTGCAAAAGCTGGCTCAGTTGGATACTCGGGCCGCGGCAGGTAAGGATTCTGTCTATTTGTTCTCAGGGATATTGGTTTGCGGCTGCTGTGGCGGACGTATGACGCGCAAAGTCAATACTTATAAAGGACGGAAATACGTCTATTATCGCTGTCCCACGGGCAAGGCCCACGGCTGCAGCCACCCCGCCATGATTCGTGAGGATGTCTTGGTTCAATGTGTCCTGGCCTGTTTGCAGGCACATATTAAAAGTGTGATTTCTCTTGGGGAATTACTGGCTAATATTAGCGAAGAACGAATCAATCGCAATTTGGTTGAGGGCTATAAGGCTCAAATTGCAGAAACCGAAGTGCAGTTGGCACAAATCACCCGTTTTAAAACTTCCTTGTATGAAAACTTCGCTAGTGGAATCATTGACAAATCCGAATATAAGTCGCTGAGCCGCCACTATACAACGCAGGCGGAACAACTCCGGGATGCCATTTCATCACTGCGGCATGAAATGGAGCAGGCCTTGAACAATAGCAACGACCGTCTAAAATGGGTAAAGCAGTTCCGGGAGTTTGAGACAATGTCTACGTTGGATCGTCGGGCGGTGGTTACCCTTATCCAATCCGTCCGGGTCATCAGTAAAACGGAGTTAAAAATCAATTTCCGATTTGAGGATGAATACAAAGACGCTCTGAAAATGTTGTCTTCGTGTAAGGAGGCGGTTTAACAATGGCACGAAAGAGCAGAAAGAACAAAGAAACATTTTTACTTTCCCAAACACCTCATATGAAGGTTTGGTGGGCCGGACTCTACATCAGACTGTCAGTAGAGGACAACGGAAGCCATGGCGACTCGTTGGAAACTCAGCAGCAAATCATGGAGGCGCACCTCGCCCTGTGCCCTGACATTGAGGTTGTGGAGGTCTATATAGATAATGGTGTTTCGGGCCAAACTTTTGAACGGCCCTCCTTCCAGCGTCTGCTGGCTGATGTGGAGGCTGGGAAAATTAACTGCGTTGCGGTGAAAGACTTATCCCGGTTGGGCCGCAGCGCCATTGATTCTGGATATTATGTTGAAAAGTATTTCCCGTTGCATGGTGTCAGATTCCTGGCCATCAATGACCAATATGACAGCGAGGACGAAAACAACGGGACTGGACAGATCGCCTTGCCCCTCAAAAACCTCATGAATGAGGCTTATGCCCTCGATATCAGCCGCAAAGTCCGGGCACAGCAGCATCAGGCGATGCGGGCTGGAGAATTTATCGGGTCTCGCCCGCCGTATGGATACCGCAAGGACCCTGCCAACTGTCACAGGCTGCTGGTCAACACTGATACCGCCCCGGTCGTGCGTCAGATTTTTCGCTGGGCCGCAGATGGCGTAGCTCTTAATGCCATCGTTAAGAAACTGAACGAGGCCAGTGTACCGACGCCCAGCCACTACTTGGCCAGTATCGGACTAATTAGTAATAATAAGATTATGGGCAGTGGAAAATGGCAAACCAGGACGGTGGGCAAAATTCTGGCGGATGAAGTCTATGTTGGTGATATGGTACAGGGCAAAACCAGGTCGGTCAAGCGCAAGCAGGTCCCTACTGACCCGGCAGACTGGATTGTAATACGAGATACTCACGAGCCGCTGGTTAGCCGAGAATTATTCCAGAAGGCGCAAAATGTTCGGGCTCAAGCGGCCCAAAAATATGCCAAAACAGAGAAACTATCCTTTAGTCCCAACATTTTTAAAGGCCGCATTTTCTGTGGCCACTGTGGTAAGTCTCTACATCGGCAGAGAAGTCATGACCGGTACTTTTTTAGGTGTATTTCCAACGACCGAATCAGAAAAGGAAGCTGTCCAGGGGACATTCGTGTTCTCCCAGAGGATGAACTGATTTCAGTCATTCTGGATATTATCCAGAAACAGGCTTCTATAATAATCAATAATGGGTGCTGGTCGAAACGTAACGGCAAAGTTGCTGAGCAAAGCGCAGCTATAGGGAAAGAGATAGCCAGGCTTCAACAGGAAACAGAACGTGACCGCAAATACCTCATCAGTCTGTATGAGCATTTTGTTTCTGGAGTGCTTTCAAAAACAGAATATACTGAATTAAAAACTGGTTATGAACAAAAAATCAAGGCCGCCACGTCCCGGTCACAACAGCTTTTGGAACAGAACAGGAGTCTGGAAAGGGACCTGAACGACTATATTGAACTGTCCGATAGGCTTGCATCTCTAAAAGGGGATATAACTCTGACCGGTGACTTGATAGGCCGGCTAGTAGAGCGGATTGTTGTCTATGACGAACAAAATATATCGGTGCATTTTAAGTTCAGAGACGAATTTGGAAAGGTGGTGCAAGAATGAATCGTATACCTTATATAATTGCTCTCTACATACGTCTCTCGGTTGAAGATTTGAAAGCAGAGAGCATGAGCATTGAGAACCAAAAGTATGCCCTGCACCAGTATGTCGATGCTATGGAGGATGTAAGTAATCCAGAAGTTCAAGAATATATCGATAATGGTTTTACCGGGACCAACTTCGAGCGACCTGCTGTCCAAAAACTGTTTGACCTAGCGCAAAAAGGGGCTGTCAACTGCATTATTGTCAAAGATTTTTCTCGTTTTGGCCGCAATAGTATCGAGGTCGAATATTATCTGGAGCGAGTATTTCCTTTATATTACTTTAAAAAAACAATCTAGGAAAAAGATGTAGGAAGTGGTAAAATAGACAGCATGGAGTATATAGATTTACGAAAACTAAATAGCGGAGAACTCAAACAGATACGCCGGCA
>CAJTEA010000042.1 GCA_910575265.1 Oscillospiraceae bacterium | reverse complement strand
GAATCCCTGAAGGCGCACCATAAGGCCCGTTGGTCAAGCGGTTAAGACGGCGGCCTCTCACGCCGCAAACATGGGTTCGATTCCCGTACGGGTCACCAGTTTAAAAATTTCTCTTGACATTCTGAGAAAATTGGTTATAATACTTACTGTTGGGAAGATGGTAAGGAGAGAAAAATGTGATGTTTTCTTTGCTTACTTTCTTTTCAAAAGGAAAGTGTAGTTGGTGTTGATTAGGGCGAGGGTCCACCCGTTCCCATTCCGAACACGGAAGTTAAGCTCGCTTCTGCCGAAAATACTTGTCTGGAGACGGACCGGGAAGATAGGTAATGCCAACATAAAAGGGTCCAGCCCGCTGGGCCGGATCCTTTTCTTATGCCTCCTTAGCTCAGTCGGTAGAGCATGCGGCTGTTAACCGCAGGGTCGTTGGTTCGAGTCCAACAGGTGGCGCCAAAAGCGGCTTGCCGCCATGCTTGACGGCAAGCCGTTCTTTCCCAAATAAGGTTTCACGGCCATGGGCCTTTAGCTCAGTTGGTTAGAGCAGCCGGCTCATAACCGGCCGGTCCACGGTTCGAGCCCGTGAAGGCCCACCATATAGGGGTATAGCTCAGCAGGTAGAGCAGCGGTCTCCAAAACCGCGTGCCGAGGGTTCGATTCCTTCTGCCCCTGCCATGTGAGTTGCAGAGTAGTCTGTTTCAATATTAGAAATGGCGCGGTAGTTCAGTTGGTTAGAACGCCGGCCTGTCACGCCGGAGGTCGAGGGTTCAAGTCCCTTCCGCGTCGCCATTTATTCGCTGCTATAGCTCAGTCGGTAGAGCGCATCCTTGGTAAGGATGAGGTCCCCAGTTCAAATCTGGGTAGCAGCTCCATAAAGTCCAGCTTTTTCTTCTGGAAAGGATGGACTTTTCTTTTATTTCAGCACTTTTCCCGCTGATTTGGATTTCTGGATCTGGGTTTGACCACACAAACAGCCACAGACAGAGAAAAATGGCTCTCCGAGGGGATATCCCACTTGTTGAGTCGTAGATTTTTGTCAGCCTGGTTTCAGACGCTCCCTTTCGGCGGCAATTTCCGTTTTCATTTCTGCTATCATCTCTGCCAGCAACTTTTCACACTCTTCCTCACTGTGAGCGTATATGTTCCGGGGGTGCTTTTTGCCGTCCGGCCAGATAGGAGAGTAGCGGCCTTCCCAGAGTTTTTCGTTGATCTGCGTGACGCATCCGGTTCCCGCTTTACGCCGCTGGCCTTTGTGGGCCTGGAATGTACTGGGAGGAGGCTTCCGAGGTGCTAACTGACACTCTGTTTGCGAATTGGATTTGCCAATACCTTGATCTATCTTCACTGCCGCAGTTCTTCGCATTTCATCGGTAACATGGGCGTAGATGTTCAGCGTGGTGCTACTGGAGACATGTCCGATGATGGTAGACAGGGTCTTAACATCCATCCCATGCTCCAAAGCACAGGTAGAAAATGTGTGTCTGAGGTCATGAAATCTGATTTTCTTATATTCTGCCCGTTCCAGAACGGTCTGTAATCTTTTGCGAACTGCGGCTGGGTCTCTGGGAGAGTCCTCACTGACCGGGGAAGGAAACATCCACCGGGAGTTCACGGTTTTTTTGTATGCCTTGAGGACACCCAGAACAGGCACAGGGAGGATTACGCTGCGGTTGCCAGCCTTGGTTTTGGGTGGAGAGGCCACCAGCTTGCTCTTTATCCGATGAACCTGTCGCTGTACTCGGAGTTCCCCAGTGCGGAGGTTGAGGTCATCCCATTGGAGGGCGCATATCTCGCCCCGCCGCAGTCCAGTGGAGAGCTCCAACAGGAGAAGCTCAAAGCAGTTGTCCTCCTTGGCTTGGATTAGCAACCGCTGGATCTCTTCCGGGGCCAGCACCTGCATCTCTCTGGCTTTGGCGGAGGGAAGGCGGCAGCCATCAGCGGGATTGCGGAATAGGAGCTTTTCGGAAACCGCCTTGTCCAGTGCGGCGTGGAGGGTGGTGTGGACACCTCGAACAGTCTGGTCGGACAGTCCCTCCCCGTATAACTCTGTGCGGAGGAGTCTGCCGCCCTGCTTGAGTTTAGCGTAGAACTGCTGGATGTCGTTGGTGGTCAGCTTGTCCATTTGGATGTTTCCCAGGGCTGGGGTGATGTGCTGGTAGATGCGCCGCTCGTAGGACATCTGAGTATTGGGGCGGAGATTGGATTTCTTATAGGTCTGATACCAGATATCCAGCCAGTCCCCCAATAGGATTCCAGGTTTAGGCTGTTCAGGAGCAGGAGCCTGGATGCTGTCCCTCAGTGCCTTGAGTTTTGCGATACAGTCCGACTTGGTCTTTGCCAGAACATTTTTGGTGACGGGGAGGCCTTTATCGTCGTAGCCGACGACTACCCTCCCCTCCCAGCGGCCGTCTTTTCTCAGGCTGACGCCGCCGTCCCCGCGCTTTCTGCGTTTTGCCACGGTTTCATCTCCTCTCCAAGGTAATCAGTCAGAAAGCCGCCGACAATGTCAGCGGCACGCTTCTGCATATCGCCGGTGGTGTGGGTATAGGTATCCAGAGTGAAGGACGCTTTGGTGTGGCCAAGGATTCCAGCCAGGGTTTTGGCATCCACACCGCTGGACAGCGCATGAGTTGAGAATGTGTGTCTGAGGTCGTGGAAGCGGATATTTGGCAGTCCAGCCTCCGCCAGAAATTTCTTCAGCTGTCGGTAGGCACTGTCGGGATTCATAGGAGCCTCTGGACGAAGTGGATCGTGAAAGATCCAGGGAGAGAAGGATTTACGCTTTCGCTCTTTCAACAACTCCGCTGTGCTGGGCGGCAGGACAATTTTCCGGGTGCCGGCGTAGGTTTTGGTATCCCCAGCCACCAGCCTGCCGCCTTTTTCCCTGTGAAGGGTGCGGTTGATTTTCAGAGCGCCGTCACGCTCATCGAAGTCAGTCCACATGAGACCACAGATCTCTCCTCGGCGTAAACCGGTGGTCAGCTCGGTGTAGAAGAAGTCGTACCAGAATTTGTCGGCTTTGATCGCTGTCAGGAAAATATCCAGTTGCTCCTCGGTTAGAATCTTCATAGGCTGGTGAATTACCTTGGGCGGCTCCACCTCATCAGCGGGATTGACAGGAATGAGTCCCTGATCTTTTGCTGCTTTGAGTGCGTGGTGGAGCGTAGTGTGGATGCTGTGGACGGTAGTGCTGGACAGCCCTCGGTCTTGACCATGTCGAGGGTTTACCCTACCGCTTTGCTTCAAGGCATCGTAGAGCTTTCGGAGGTCAGCCGCTGTCAGTTGGGTGAGCAGTTTTGCCCCCAGGCGGGGCTTCACATGATGTTCCATATCTCTGCGATAGTGTTCCAGCGTGCCAGGCCGGAGGATGACCGCCATCTGCTCCAGCCATGTGTCCAGCCACTCCCCGAGAGTCATCCTGCTCTGCTCCGTTAGGTCAATGCCTTGGTAGGCGTCGATATTCTGGCGGAGCTTTGCAGTCAACTCTTTTTGATTATCAGCGTAGACGTAGCGGAAGATAGAGTCGCCGTTTTCCTTGTGTCCTACCACGATGCGGCCCTCCCACCGACCGTCGTCCCGTTTGCGCACCATGCCGTCGCCAGACGGTCTGCGCCTTGCCATTTGTTACTCACCTCCTGTCCGAATATCACCGTCGTTTTCGTCCATGCACTCGGCCATCAGCCTGACTCCCAGCCGGAAGCCCAGGATGAAATTCTCGGTTGCTGTGATGCTGTTGATCTCATGCTGTGACCGGATGAGTTTTGTAAGAGTCTCCTGATCGATTTCCTCCAGCTGTTCCATGAGCTGATTTTCATATTTGGTGACACGAGCTACCGCTTTTTCCAGCTCTGAGTCAGGTGTCATCCTCTGCTCATTAGGTGTGATGTTGCCATAGTAGAGATCCTCCAAGGTTTTTCTCATTTTACCTGCCTCCTTATCAGCAACACACAATATCGTAACTGCGATTGAATAGCTACCCCTTCAAAGCAGAGTTATCAAAAACTTATCATATTGGGAGTCGCCAATTCTCTTTGCAGACGGTGGTGCAGTTGACGGCTACCCCATCGACATCGTCTGGCTCGGGACCTGTTCCTCATGATCGTCCGCCTTGTGGCCCATGGCGATTTTCTTTTCTCTGAGCTGTACCAGCCGCTTTCGGTCGATCCGGATTCCGCCAGGAACAGTCGGGACTGGCATCTGCTCTTGGAAGATACGGCTCATGTAGTAGAGCAGCCGGGTGATCGATAGCATGATCGAAGTCGGCTTCAGATTATCCCAGCGCTCCAGGAAAAACTGAGCGTACTCGTTACCCTGAGCGGCTGACCGGGTGAACCAGTAATGCGCCTGCTCCCGATCCTGGCTGTCCAGATACAGCTTGCCCAGGGCATATTGTGCGTACTGATTTCCGGTCTCAGCGGACTGCGTGAGGTACTCCACCGCTTTGGTGATATCCCTCTCTACGATCTCACCCTTGAGATACTCTTTGCCCAGACGGTAGACGGCGCAGTCGCTTCCGTGGTGGGCAGCGTACTCCAGCCACTGGACTCCCAACACCGTGTCACAGACTTCTGTGTCATCGCTGAGATACAGCTTACCCAAAGCATACTGCGCTGGTGTGTAGCCTTGTCGAGCCGACTGGTCAAACCAGTATCGGGCCTCCACACTATCCGGGATTAGTACTGGGCCGTCCTGATAGAGCTTGCCCACAAGATACTGTGCGCTGGGATCACCACTTTCGGCTTTGCTGATGAGTTGTGCCGCCGCTTCATCTCTGTCTGCTATCGGAGCAGTGTTATCCTGGGTGACCATCCACAGCTCCCAGCAGTCGTATGACAGGTCAGAGGAATCTGTAGCTTCCTCCATCTCCTCATCCTCGAAAGTGACCTTACCCATGCGGATGTTCTCCGCCTCCTGGATGACCGCATTTTTGATAGGCCGGAACTCTTTCTGCTCAGAGAGCGGTGGACGTCGGCGCTCTTTCTTCGAATAAAAATCCTCTATCTGACACTGGAGTTCCCACCACGCCTGATAGCACTCATTGATGACCGGCATCTGTTCCAACTGATTAACGATTTCGTCTACGGTTTTCTTCACTGTTTTTGGGAGGTAGCCGTATTTTTTCTTGCCCTTCACTGTCTCCAACTGAGCGGCCAGCGTCATCATCAACGCTTCCACCTCCGGATGGCTGCCGATGCTGGTCTGCATCTCTTGAACCAGAGACTTCAGTTCCCCTCTGGTCTTGCGCACCAGTTCATCCCTGGAGGTGGACTTCTGCTCGTAGGTGTGGAGCATCTCCTGCTTGAAAATGTCGTTGGTCAACACAGACTTGATTTTGCGGATACCGTCTTTGGAGAGGTACGCCTGACCGGGTTTTGCCGACCACGCCATCATGTGGATGTGGGGGTGGACACCCTCGTCGTGGAAGGTGGCGTACCAGCGGAAGTCGCTGGGTGGGATATTCATTGCGGCGGCGATCTCGTTGCGGTGAGTTCGGATCAGGTTGCGCCACTGAGCGGCGTGGTCGTACCCAAGCCGCTCAGCGTCCTCCCGCTTGAGGGAGATAATGTGCGTCCAGATGTTTCCGGGGTATTTGTTCAATTCTTGTGCTACTGCATTCATATCTACGCAGTCCTCATCACCGAAGAGACCGTGAGAGCGAGGACGCTCCAACATGTACTCCATGTAGCCGGCGGGCAGCAGCTCCACGCCCTCGCGGGTACCGATGTACTTCAGGTAGCCACCAACACCGCTGCCGCTGATGTAGGGACTCTTAACGATCAGTCTGGCCACTGGTCATCACCTGCTCCATCGTCCAGTTGCTCCCTGGCTTTTTGCTCGAAGGTCAGCAGACCGTTGGTGGCTTTCACATTTTTCACACTGTCTGAGCGCAGCTTTCGCAGATAGTCCGCATCTATTTGAATGCAGTCGAGGATGGCGCTCATACCCATGTCCATCTCTACGGCCAGCTTGTAGAAAAGCCGGGCCAGTCTGTCCTCGAACATTCCCAGCCGTCCATCGATAGCGGACTGGATCGCCGTTGGAAGTGTCTCGTTCTGTTCCACCTCAAGAAGATCCTGGTAGCGAGTGATTGCTCTCTCAATGAACTCGTTTTTGCTTCGGCTGCCGTCCAGACGGTAGTCCCGTTCTAATCGGAACTCCGTTACTGGGGACAGTCGGATGGTCATTTTGTGCGTATTTTCTGTTTTGCTCATAATATCCTCCAAATTGTGTGTTTGGTGCCGGGGAAAGCTCTGCCGCACTAAGGGCGAGCCCTGAGATGAGGTCAAACGCTCTTTTTTCCCTCTGAAATGAGGTCACCCCGTACCCCCGAAAACTGCCCGCACTGCGGGCAGAAGTGGCCAGCGGGACGCCAACAAGGCGGCACGCTTTTATCCTGCTCCTTATCGTCCCCCTGTACGCTGGCGTTCAACGGGCGCACAGCGCTTCTTGTGATTGGGCTGGGTCAAGTGCTGCCTCAGCGACAGCCGGGGTACACAGTGCCGCTCTGGGGTGACGGCGGTCGTATTCCTGTTGTCGCCGGATAACACGCCTACGCTCCACATCCAACTCCAGTTGACGGAGCTGCCGCTGGTGGAACGCATCTACCGCCGGCCTCACTGGTTGAATCGTGTAGAGGTTATTGCCCTTCCACTTCATCCCGCGTTTGTCGAAGTAGCTGCTGGGTTCCACAGTGATGAGGTCCATGTCCAGAAGTGTGCCGATACTTTTCATTACAGTGTTCTTGGAGACTCCAGTTGCGGCGGCGATGGTGTTATAGCTGGGGTGGCAGGCGTGAGTCCGCCGGTCCTCGATCAGCAGCAGATAGGCGTAGACCATAAACGCAGAGGGCGGAAGCCACAGCAGGAAGACCTCGTTAGGCAGAGTGAAAAATTTTTCGCTGGTGATGCACTGAACGTCCAGCGCAAGAGATCGTTCGGCAGTGACGAGTCCTCTGTCCACCAGAGCCTCCAGATACTTTTTCACTGTGCTTGTCGTCATGTGGACATCTGTTGCGATTACTTCTGGTGTGAATGTACCAGAAGGACGATGATAGCAGAGATAGGAAAAAATCACGAACTCAACCGGCTTGAGCTTGTACTCCCACACCGCGTTGGGTACGGCGAATCGGTAGTGCCGTGGGTCACGGCGTGGCCAGCCAATGGGAGTGGATCGCTGTCTCATCAGTTGCCACCTCCGATGGTATTCTCCTCCACCCACTGGATGAATTTCTCCTTGGGTACGACCATCCTGTTACCGATTTTCAGAATCGGGAAGCCCGGTTCGTGCATCAGCTCGTAGCTGCTGGACGGTGACACGCCAAGCACCTTTGCCACCAGCTCTGCGTTGAGGAATAGCGGTAGCTCGCTGTAGTCTTTGATTTGAGATACTTTCATGTTGGTTCCTTTCTTCTTTTTTTGATTTTGGCCACGCACCGTACACCTTCCTGCCCCAGGTCGTCTGCGGCGTTTTTACCCTGTTGGCACGCTCGCTCCGTCTATGGGGGTTCTGGCGCTGCTTCTCCCAGGGAGTATGAACTCCGGTGGTGGGTATTCAGTTGTCAAGGTACAGCTCACAAAATTGATTTTGTTCTTCTGTATTCAATTCTCTATTCTGCGCTTCCAGCTTAACATCCCGCTTGACATTCGTCAATAGGTTTTGTATCATATAGGCGTATACACTATTTTATGAGTTACATTATCTATCGGAGGCAGGGACATGGGTGTTTTGGGAAAAGACCTGTTTGACATAGACCGACCACGCACACACGTGAAAGTACAGTTCGGACAGAATGCCTACTGGGTGGAGCATGACCCAACGCCCCATCCATACGGCGAGGTCTTGACTGAGCTGCTGAACTACGATGTCGCATCGTATGAGCACACGATTTGTGTTTTGGAACAGGCCAAAGAGGAGAAGGACGACCAGACAGCACCGCAGGCGTTTATGGATGCGATAAAGGGGCTGTCTTCCCTTCCCTATTTTCGCCTGTTCCTGTCTGATCTGCGCCAGCTCAACGATGGCGGAGAAAAGGATGCTGCCTATATGCGGGAGCAGGTCAGCGCCATCTGCTTCATCCGGGAGAGGTACTCCTGGTTTTTAACGGAAGCATTCCAGCGGAAGGCCTTTGAAAAAAGGAAGGGCCAGAGGAAGGTTCCTCTGGCCCAGCAGATCTATGAAAACTGTTTGGACGCTTTTGTAAGCGGTGTGAGCTTGGGAAAGTCGCCGGATGTGGACGCGCCCCAGGTGAACATTCAGTACGCCGTGTTGGAGATCGATGAGGAACACCATGAGCTGGTGGAGAAGCTGTACTTCGACCGACTGGAAGATTTCGTCTATGTGGAATTGATGCGAGGCCTGCAGCAAGGCTTTGTCCCCAAGCGATGTGCCAACTGCGGCAGGTGGTTTTTGCAAACGCCGGGCGCCAGCTACAACTACTGCGACCAGCCCGCACCCAACAGCGAGGAGGGCAAGACCTGCCGGGAGGTGGGCTCCAGCAAAAGCTTCCGGGCCAAGGTGCTCAACAATGAGATCTGGGCCATCCACCAGCGGGCATATAAAAAATACTTTGCCCGCACAAAAAAGGGCACCATGACCAAGCCAGACTTTCTAGCATGGGAGATGGAGTCCGAGCGGCTCCGGGACGAGGCGCTGTCAGAGTATAACCGAGCAAAAACAGAGGACGAGAAGGCCGCTATTGCGGAACGGCTGCGTGAGGAACTGAACCGTCAGTGAGCGTGGCCCTATCTTTGTATACACTGGTGCAACCTATTTTGACAAGGAGGATTTGATGTGGCAATTCTCGGAGCAGTGATCGTCCCCCATCCGCCGCTGATCATTCCCGCAGTGGGACGCGGGCGGGAGCAGGAAGTCCAAGCTACCATCGATGCATACCGGACTGCCGCAAAGCAGGTGGCCGACTGGAAACCGGAAGTGCTGATCATTACCTCACCCCACCAGGTGATGTACGCCGATTACTTCCACATCTCACCGGGCCGGGGTGCTACCGGAGATATGGCCGCTTTCGGAGCATCCGAGACAAAGCTGCGCGTGGAATACGACGCTCAGCTGCGGGACGAGATCATCCGCTGCGGGGAGTCCGCTGGGCTCCAGGTCGGGACGTTGGGTCAGCGGGACCCGTACCTGGACCATGGTACGTTTGTGCCTCTGTACTTTTTGCGAGAGGCCGGAGTGGACTGTCCCATCCTCCGCATCGGCTTGTCCGGGTTTTCTCCCCTGGACCACTACCGGCTGGGGCAGTGCATCGCTCAGGCCGTGGAGAACTTGGGACGTAGGGCTGTGTTCATTGCCAGCGGCGACCTGTCCCACAAGCTGAAGGACGACGGATCCTACGGCTTCGCCCCAGAGGGACCGGAGTTCGACCGGCAGATCACCGGAGCTATGGCCGCCGGAGACTTCCTGCGCTTTTTGACCATGGCGCCGGCCCTCTGCGGCCGGGCGGCGGAGTGCGGCCTGCGCTCCTTCCAGATCATGGCCGGCGCGCTGGACGGACGAGCTGTGGAATCGAAGCTCCTCAGCTACGAGGGCGTCACCGGCGTGGGCTACGGGGTGGCCACCTTTGCTGTCACCGGCCCGGACGAGAACCGCCGGTTTGGTGCACAGTGCGCAGAACTGGAGCGCGCTCATCTGGCAGAGAAAAAAGCCTCCGAGGACCCCTGGGTCAAACTGGCCCGGTTGTCCCTGGAGACCTTTGTGAAAACAGGAAAGCAACTGAAACATTTGCCGGAGGACTTGCCCGCTGAGCTGACCAAGCAGGCTGCAGGGGCCTTTGTCTCCCTCCACGCCCACGGCCGGCTCCGGGGCTGCATCGGGACCACCGGACCGACCACGGGCAGCGTGGCCTGGGAGATCGTGCAGAACGCCGTCTCCGCCTGTGCCAGGGACCCCCGCTTTCCGCCGGTGACCGTGACAGAGCTGGACAGCCTGGAGTACAGCGTGGATGTGCTGGGCGCGCCAGAGCCTATCTCCTCTCCGGCGGAGCTGGACGTGAAAAAGTACGGTGTGATTGTCTCCTGCGGCGGTCGCCAGGGCCTGCTGCTGCCCGACCTGGAGGGCGTAGACACGGTGGAGCAGCAGATCGACATCGCCCGCCAGAAGGGCGGCATCAGCTCCCGGGAAAGGTATACCCTGGAGCGGTTTAAGGTGGTGCGGCACACATGATCTGCGAGTTGTGTTTTCACCGCTGCGACTTGTCCGAGGGGCAGACCGGTTTCTGCCGGGCCAGAGCCTGCCGGGATGGCATGATCGTCCCGCTGAACTACGGGAAGATCACCAGCATCGCCCTGGATCCCATTGAAAAGAAGCCACTGCGGCGGTTCCACCCCGGCAGCAAGATTTTGTCCATGGGCAGCTTCGGGTGCAATCTGCGCTGTCCCTTCTGCCAGAACCACGAGATTTCCATGGCCGGAGAGGGGGAGCTTGAGACGGCGGAGCTGTCCCCGGAAGCCTTGGCGGACAAGGCACTGGAGCTGCGGCCATACGGCAATATCGGAATAGCCTATACCTATAACGAGCCGCTGGTGGGCTATGAGTACGTCCGGGACTGCGCCTCCTTGGTCCATGAGCGGGGGATGGTCAATGTACTGGTCACCAACGGCACCATCGAGGAGGCACCCTGGAGGACGTTGGTCCCGCTGATCGACGCTGTTAACATTGACTTCAAGGGCTTTACCCCAGAGTGGTACCAGAGGCTGGGCGGCAATCTGGAGGCGGTGAAGAGCTCCATCTCCCTGGCAGCGGAGCGGTGTCATGTGGAGGTGACCACGCTGCTGGTCCCTGGCGAGAACGACAGCGCGGAGGAGGTCACAGCTTTAGCCCAATGGCTGGCCTCGGTGGACCGGGATATCCCGCTGCACCTGTCCCGGTTCTTCCCCCGCTACCGGATGATGGACAAGCTTTCTACGCCGGTGGAGCGGGTGTACCGGCTGGCGGATGTGGCGAGGGAGTACCTGTCCTTTGTCTATACGGGGAATTGTTGAGGAGAACTGGGATGCTTTTATTGCCGAAAATATTCGGGGATGGTATAATAAGACGAATTGTGTAAAACCGTGGGAGGGTATGAGCATGAGCAACGACAAAATTACCGAGGTGGGCATCAATATACAGGAGAAGGCCACGGTCATCTGGAATATTGCCAACGCCCTGTTTGGCTACTTTAAGCCCCACGAGTACGGCCTTGTGATCCTCCCTATGACAGTTGTGAAACGGTTCCACGACTGTCTGCTTCCCACCCATGCCGCTGTGCGGGAACAGTACGAGAAGGTAAAGAAGTTAGCCGTCATCGACGGTTTTCTGACCCGCGCCTCTGGCTATCAGTTTTACAACACCAGTAAGTACACCTTCGATCTGCTACTTTCCGACCCAGACAATATTGAGGCGAATTTCCGGGACTACTTGGCGGGCTTTTCACACAATGTTCAAGATGTTCTTGCCAAATTCGATTTTGACAACATCATCAAGCGAATGGTGGAATGCAATTCTTTGTATTTGGTAATCAAGGAATTTGCGTCCCCCAAAGGTTACCTTGGCCCGGACAAGATCGGCGCTGTAGACTGCGGCTACATCTTTGAGGATTTGGTGCGCCGCTTCTCTGAGTCCTACGATGAAGAGGCCGGGGCGCACTTTACCAGCAGGGATATTATCTATCTGATGACGGATATTCTTCTGTCCGACGCAGACCTGACCCACGCAGGTAATGTCACCGTCTACGACATGGCGATGGGTACTTCTCAGATGCTTTCCTGTATGGAGGAACGCATCCACGACTTGAACGAGGAGATCGAAGTGACCTGCTTTGGCCAGGAGCTGAACCCGGCCACCTACGCTATCGCCAAGGCCGACATGATGATCCGGGGCGGCGATCCCAACAATATGCGGTTTGGCGATACCCTGTCCGATGACCAGTTCAAGGGCTTCACCTTCCAATACTGCATCTCCAATCCTCCCTTCGGCATCGACTGGAAGCGAGAGCAGAAGGCGGTGGAAGCGGAGGCTGCTCTGGGCGAACTGGGCCGCTTCGCTCCGGGCCTGCCGAAGATCAGCGATGGTCAGCAGCTTTTTCTGCTGAATGGCCTGTCCAAGCTGGCCCCCAACGGGAAAATGGCCATCATCCAGAACGGCTCCCCGCTGTTCTCCGGGGACGCCGGCAGCGGCCCGTCCAATATTCGGCAGTATATCTTGGAGAACGACTGGCTGGATGCTATTATCCAGCTCTCCACCGACCAGTTCATGAATACGGGCATCAGTACCTACATATGGGTGCTGTCCAAGGACAAGCCCGACTACCGTACCGGGAAGGTGCAGCTGATCGACGCCTCCCACTGCTACGAATCCCGTAGGAAGAACATCGGCACCAAGCGCAACGACATCACCGACCTGTGCCGGAGCCTGATCGTGCGGGCCTACGGCGAGTACCGGGACGGTTCTGTGTACGGCGATAAGGGCGGCGTCTACTGCGAGAGCAAGGTGTTCGGCTCGGAGGAGTTTGGCTACAACAAGCTCATAGTGGAGCGGCCTCTGCGATATAACTTTTCTACTGCGGAGGAGCGTATCCAAAGATTGAAAGAACCTGATGTATTGGATGACCTGCGTGGGGGTGAAGAGTATGATCCCCCGTATCTCCGGTGGCAAACAGCCCTTCGCGATATAGACCAAACTAAGCTGTTCGACAATGAGAAAGAGTTCCGTGATGCAGTAGAAGCGGCCTTAAATGCCCACGGCTTTGGCGGCCTCATGGTAGACTTTGATATCGTTGTGCAGTTCTGCCGACAAGAAGATGATACATCGCAAATTGTAACGAAAAAGGGGAAACCTGTTCCAAGTGTGGCAAAGCGAGACACGGAAAATGTACCACTGGTGGAGGACATTGACCGCTATTTTGAGCGGGAAGTGCTGCCCTACGCCCCCGATGCCTGGATCGACCACAAGAAAACCAAGGTGGGGTATGAGATTCCCATGACCCGGTACTTCTACAAGTACCAGCCCCCGGAGCCGGTAGAGGACATCGAGGAGCGGATCACCACCCTGGAGGCCGATATTGCCGCCAGCTTAAAGGCGCTGTTCCATGAGGAGGGCGAGTGATGGCACGGGAGATGAGGGACAGTGGGGTTGCGTGGCTGGGAGCTATTCCGGTTAATTGGAAGTTTGATAGAGTTAAACACTATTATACAACGCACAAATTTGTTGTGGGAGAATCAGCAGACAAGTACGAAAGACTGGCCCTTACGCTAAATGGAGTAATAAAAAGGCCTAAAGAAGATCGTACAGGGCTGCAGCCTGATGCTTTCAATGGATACCAGGTATTAAAGCGGGGTGAACTGGTATTCAAGTTAATTGATCTTGAGAATGTTTCTACAAGCCGTGTTGGTTTTTCGCCTTATACTGGAATTGTTTCGCCAGCGTATATTGTCCTAGGTAGTGTTCACATAAGGGCATCAACAATAAGTGCAAAATAGACAAAAGTCAAAAAGATAACATCAAGCTTGTCATAGCGGGTAAAAATACGGCGAAAACGCTTGA
>CAJTEA010000041.1 GCA_910575265.1 Oscillospiraceae bacterium | reverse complement strand
TTTGTATCGTGTTCGCACAGTTGGAACGGGAAACGATACAAAAGCGGGTGACGGACGCTTACTATTCCCGCAGTCAGCGGGGCTTCAAGATGGGCGGGAAAGCCCCCTATGGCTTCCATACGGAGCCTATCAAGATGGACGGTATCAATACAAAGCGGCTGGTAGTGAAGCCGGAGGAAGCGGCAAATATCCGGCTGATGTTTGAAATGTACGCCGAGCCGACAACTTCCTATGGGGACATTACCCGGCACTTTGCGGAACAGGGCATTTTATTTAATGGCCGGGAACTGATACGCCCCACGCTGGCGCAGATGTTACGCAACCCCGTCTATGTGCAGGCGGACTTGGATGTGTACGAGTTTTTCAAGAGCCAGGGGACGGTGCTTGTCAATGACGCCGCCGACTTCACGGGCATGAACGGGTGTTATCTCTATCAAGGCCGGGATGTGAAGCCGGGCAAGGCCCAAAGCCTGAAAGACCAAATGCTGGTGCTTGCGCCCCATGAGGGGATTGTCCCCTCGGATATATGGCTGACCTGCCGCAAGAAGCTGATGAACAACATGAAAATCCAATCCGCCCGGAAAGCCACCCACACATGGCTGGCAGGGAAAATCAAGTGCGGGAACTGCGGGTACGCCCTTATGAGTATCTTCAATCCCTCCGGCAGACAGTACCTCCGCTGTACGAAACGGCTGGACAACAAAAGCTGTCCCGGCTGTGGGAAAATCATCACGGCGGAACTGGAAGCGGTGGTGTATCGGCAGATGGTGAAAAAGCTGGACAGCTACAAGACACTGACGGGCAGGAAGAAAGCGGCAAAGGCCAATCCCAAAATCACCGCCCTGCAAGTGGAACTTGCCCATGTGGATAGCGAGATTGAAAAGTTGCTGGACAGTCTGACAGGCGCAAATAATGTGCTGCTCTCCTATGTGAATGTGAAGATAGCCGAATTGGACGGACGCAAGCAGGAACTCCTGGCGAAGATAGCGGAGTTGACGGTGGAAGCTATCAGCCCGGAACAGGTCAGCCAGATTTCTGGCTACCTCGACACTTGGGAGAATGTATCTTTTGACGACAAGCGGCGGGTGGTGGATTTGATGATTACCACTATCGCCGCCACAAGCGACAGCTTGAACATCACATGGAAAATCTGACGGGCATTTCAGCGCCCGTCAGACCGTTACCCTGTGTAGTCCCTTGTAAACTGTACTTTATGTGTGTTGAAACATACTTGGTCACTCGTTTCCCCGAACGAGATTGGACACCAGTAGCAAAGCGTTGTTGGCAGTGGACGGAAGATTATTGGGACAAGGGCTGGGACATCTATTCTGCTGTTATTCCCGAATTTCTTTTTGAGTTTGAGGGCTATGAAAAGACAAATACAGGAAACTATAATGGGACACTTTCCGAAAAAGATTATCAAGAACTGACAGCCTTGTTTGCAGGTCTGACAACTGGCAACGCAGAGGATGAAATCAATCAACTCTTGATGCTGCCCATTGAATTTTGCAATACCTGCGATGGTGCAAGTCTGGATTATGCGTTTCAAGAAACGATAAGTGTCTTTCGAGATATGCAGCAGCTTTTATCTAAACATGATATTCCATTCCCAGATATAAGCAAAATCAAGCATATGTCGGCATGGGATGGCTGGGGTGGTTTTGTTGATAGTAAATATCTTTCTGTCATTTTGAAGTAGTCGGAAACGATGAGGCCAGTGTTGCCCATGCGTACCTCGGTCACGCAGTCTGGGCGGCGGGAATGGAGGTATTCATGGTTATAGACGAAATGGTGAGAACTTTATCTCAATATCCTAACGGAACATTTTTGAGACTTAGCTGGGATTGTGAGTCTTTCGTAATTGACGGTATATTAAATACGATATATGAAACCGATAATGGTGCGGATGAGGGTTCAAAAGAATATCAGGAATTTTATGCTTGTGCTATTCAGATAAAACACATAATCAAGAGTTCAGAAAATAGAACTTTGGCATTGAATAGTTTGATAGAGATTTCTATAAATAATCAGCCTACAAGAATTGAACTTTCTAATGGAAAAGTTATTTGGCCAATTTATTCTTCCCCCAATAATACACTTCTGCAAACTGCTACCCACTGACAGAACAACGGCGCGGTAATGCCCAACAAGGCCGGGAGAAGTTTAGTACCCCCTCCCGGCCTCGCCCCGCAAGCCCATTACCCTTGCGCCGCGCTCCCGTCTGTGCCGTTCTCCTGCGCTGTCTGGGAGGCAAGCAAACTGTTCAAATCATTTCAGAAAAAGCGCCGCCTATGTCATGGTGACACAGGCGGCGCTTTTGGACTTATCTCCTATAAACGGCTCCACCAAACAGACAGGGCCGGCGGGACTTTGCTTCCTTTATTGAATGAGGTAGCTGATAGAGAAGCCGGCACTGGTTTTCCCGATGTTTTTCACATAAAGAACATACTTGCCCTTTTCTCAGGAAACTTCACTCACGGAGATCCACTGGTACTCCATACCGTTGCCCTCAACCAATTTGACTTGGTACTCTGCGCCGTCTCCCAGCATCGTGCCCGCTTCGACCTCTCCCGCCAGAATGCTTTCTATGATAGGGAGATATTTCCACTTCACACTATTGCTCCCTTTTGAAAGCAGAGATTCCTTGAGGGCAGCATTGTCCTCATCCGCCCAAAACGCCCGCTCCTCTTCCGCTGTCTCAAAGAGCAGGATTTCTCCGGCCTCGACCTTTTTCAAAATCTCAGCCCATTCCTCCGGGGTGAATTTGCGTTCGTCCCCACGGTTCACCGACGCCAAGCCGCCCAAAGCGCTGTCGGTATCCTGCGGCCCAGCCTCCTGGTTGCTGCCCTCGGAAGCCGTGGGCTGGCCGGACGGCAGGGCAGAATCGCTCTCTTTCGCCACGGCCCCCGTTGTAAATCCGGTCGCCATGCCGAGGGTCAGGACAAGGGCAAGCACGACGGCCAGCAACGATGTTTTCTTGTATTTCATAATAGCAATTATCCTTTCTTCTGCGGCGTTCTTACTAAAGTAGCTGTGCATGAAGGAGAAGGGACGGCCCCGCTCCGCCATGTCGATCAGCGAATGGGCGTAGGACGCCCGCTCTGTCCCGCCGAAATGCCGCAGAACCATTTCATCGCAGGACAGTTCCAGGTCACGGTTGAGAAGAACCAGCATTACCCAGACCAGGGGGTTGAACCAGTGGACGCACGCCGCGCACAGGGCCAGCAGCTTCCACAGCGTATCAAAGCGGCGGATATGGACGTATTCATGGACAAGAATATAGCGAACCATCTGCTCATTGTCCAAATCCATCCCCTGCGGGAAGATGATGCGCGGCCGCAGGATGCCGATGGAGGCCGGGGAGCTTACCTTGTCAGAGCGGACGATTGCCAGAGGCCGGAGCAGCCGGTACTCCTCCCGCCATTTCGTGATAACGGCGTGGTCTTCCACGGGAACGGCGGCTCTGAGTGCCCGGTAATTCTTTGCCAGCAGGACGGCAAATACCACAACAAGCACCACTGCGCCAACCATCCACAGGGCAGTCAGCGGAGGAATAGACAGGGCGGCTTCAGGCAATGCCGGAACCTGGGCCTGACCGCCCCAGACTGTCACATAGCTGCCAGTGGGAACCGTCGTGTCCTCATGTCCCCAAAGTCCGGCAAACAGGTTGTAAACGCTCCACCTCGACGTGAGGGAAAAGGGAATCAGCAGCCTTGCGATGACAATTCCCCACAGTGCCAGAAAGCTGGCTTTAGGCAGCCGGTACAGCGTGATGGCGCGGACGATCACGATGGCCGCAATCAGCACCCCCGCCTGCACGCTCATTTGAACAATATCCATAGGCCCCCTCATTTCAGCTTTTCCACGATCCGCCGCAGGCCGTCAATCTCGTCGCTGGACAACTTCTTCCCACTGATATAGGCCGACAGGAACAGCTCCGCAGAGCCGTCAAAGAGCTTGTCGATCAGTTCCGTGGCCTCCTCCCGCTGGACGGATTTTCTGGATACGGCTGCCTGGCAGATAAACGGGTCACGACGTTTCACCGCGCCTTTCTCAACCAGCTTCTTGGCAACCGTATATGTGGTGTTGCGCGCCCAGCCAATGCGGGCGTTCATTTTTTTTGCCAGTTCAACTGCGGACAGCTCACCTTCTTCCCATAATACATCCATAACCTTCAATTCAGCGTCTGTTAATTTTGTCGACATAGTGATAACTCCTTCTTGACTATGGCCATAGTCAAGAAGGAGTCTATCACAATCGTCAGGACTTGTCAATGACTATATTTATAGTCAGAATAAAAGTGTGGACATCCGTTTCCGCCGAATCGTAGGTTCATCCGGAAGCAGTAGAATGAAGCACAGCGCAAATCACCGTTCTGTAATCTTCAATCGCCGCAGGGAGGCTTTCAGCGCAAGGACGGTGTCGGAGATCAGCTTGACCTCCTCATCACTGCAATCCGCCACCAGCTCCCCCAGCCAGCTGTCCCGCACAGGCCGGGCCTGCTCCACGTCCATGCACAGCAGCTCGTCCATAGAACAGCCCAGTGCGTTGACAATATCCACCGTGACCTGAAGGCTGGGGATACTGTTGCCGGTCTCAATGTGGCTGATATGCGTGACCCCTACCCCAGCGGCCTCCGCCAGCTTCTCCTGCGTCAGTTTTTTCTCCAGGCGTACCGCACGAATGCGCAGCCCAACCGTTTTATAGTCAATCATACCGCAAGTATCCCCCGAATTTTTAGATACTTGTATTGTAAGTGCAACTTGGCTATGTTATAATAACCCGTAAGTGCAACAGACTTTATAGGTATAGTTACGGAGAAAAATCTGACAAGGATATGGAGAAAAATGAGTACCTGCTTTTTCATTGGTCACCGGGATGCTCCAGACAGCATACTCCCCTCCCTGTTCGCCGCGATAGAGACACGCATCGTGGAGGATGGCGTGGATCAGTTTGTGGTTGGCAATTATGGTAGGTTTGACTTGCTGGCGGCACAGGCCGTCCGGAAGGCGAAGAAGCAGCACCCGGATATCCTGTTGTTCTATCTGCGGCCCTACCATCCAGCGGAGCGGTCCTTTACTCCCGCCGGTTTCGACGGCTCCTTTTATCCGCCAGGGATGGAGACAGCCCCGCGGAAGCTGGCAATCGTCCGGGCCAACCGATACATGGTGGACAACAGTCAGTTCCTCATCGCCTACGCCCGATACACGGTCAGCAATGCGTGGGAGCTGGTGGAGTACGCCATGAAACGAGAGAAAAAGGGCCTGATTCATGTAGAAAATCTGGCGCAAGTATGAACTTCCCGCCACATTTTGCGTCTGATACAATAGACGTAAATAGCAGTTGAAATTTTTTTGAAAAATTGCTGTAAGGTTTTCTGGTTCTTTGCTGTCTTATAAGATGAAGGGACCTTCAAAAGGACAGAGAGGTGGGATCGCATGGAAGATCGCCAAATTGTAGAGCTGTACTGGCAGAAGAACGCGGACGCTATATCCGAGACATCCAGCAAATACGGGGCCTACTGCTTCACCATAGCGGATCACATTCTGAACAACGCGGAGGACTCCGAGGAGTGCGTTAACGACACCTGGCTCCACGCCTGGAACGCGATGCCGCCCCAAAAGCCCAACGTGCTTCGGATGTTCCTGGCAAAGATCACCCGCAATCTGTCCGTCAACCGCTTCAACGCCCGCAGCGCGGAGAAACGCGGCGGCGGGGAGATCATTCTTGTTCTGGATGAACTGGCGGACTGTCTGGCCGGCGGGACGGATGCGGAGGCGGCATACGAGGTCAAGGAGCTGGAGGAGTGTATCCGGCGCTTCGTCCGGGGCCTGCCGGAGCGGGACGGGAATGTGTTCGTGCGCCGGTACTTCTTCACGGAGCCGGTGGCCTCTATCGCTGGGCAGTACGGCCTGACGGAAAACAATGTTGCGGTGATCCTGAGCCGAACCCGAAAGAAGCTCAGAATCAAATTTGCGAAAGAGGGGTATTTATGAGCAGCATAGACCTATACACTGCTATGCGAGCGGTGGATGACGATATTCTGGAGCGTAGCGAAACCGCCTCCTGTGAGCGCAAGAAGAAAAGCGGCTGGCTGAAATGGGGTACTGTGGCGGCGTGCTTTGGCTTGCTCCTCACAGTGGCATTGACGACGCTGCCGGGGATTTTGAGGGGGTCGGAAAAGATTCCCACTCCTGGCCCTGGGCCTGCGGTCAGTAGCCTGATTCCTCTTTTTTACTATATGAAAGAAATGAACCTGGAAGCAAGAGAGATTGTTGCTCCCCACCTTTTTGATGAAAGCGAGATGCCGGTTGTTACAGAGGAACAGATAATAACGACCATTAAAAATAATACAGCAGTACAAGGGACTGTTACTTCCTTAAACAGTGTTTGTGTGCAGGATTCCGACACAGCATGGTATATCACCACCATGACGATTGCAGTGGAGGAAGTGTTGAGCGGAACTGCTGATTCAGAGGTTCATGTTGTTTGCGCAAGCAATTCCAACGAAATATTAGACGCAGACATGGTTCCAGCCCCTGGGTTATCTGGATGTCACGAAGGAATGCATTCTGTATTTGTTTTGAGGGAAATTCATAATGAGCCTTGGTCGATTGCTGGAACCGAAATTTATCCAACCTCGTTGGGTAATTACTTTGTCCTGTATCAACTGGAGCGCAATGATGATACACTAACATTCGTAGAACAAAATATCACAGTCAGCCTTGATGATATTTCTGACAAGGGCAGCGTCTCCGCTGAATACCCCGAGACCACCATCGTCCCAGACTTCGACCTGGACGAACCCAACGAACCGGATGCGACATAAATAAGCATAACTCCCCCCCATCCCCTGCAAAACTTAATTTTTCACGTCATTTGCCGATAATAGATAAGAGGTTATATACCTGAACCATGCCCAGATTCCGGGAACGGGAGGTACAGCCGATGCTGATCTATTATCTGCAAATGCTCGACACGCCGGAGGAAAAAGTGCGGTTTGAGCAGATATATCTGAAATACCGAGGCCTTATGTACCAGGTAGCGGACGGCATCCTGCACAACCGTCAGGACGCGGAGGACGCGGTGCATAACGCTTTTTTGCGAATCATCAAAAAATTTTCCAGGTTTCAGAACACTCCGGCAAAGGATCTGGCCCCGCAGGTTGCGGTCATCGCCAGAAATGAAGCCATTTCGCTCCAGAGGAAGCAGAAGGGAGAAGCCACGCTGGAGGATTGGGACGGCCTTGCCGAGCCGTCGGAGTCCATCAGCGACTACCATGCGCTGGTGGACAGCTTTGCCTGGCTTCCCCGGACCTACCGGGCCGTCATGGAGATGAAACTGTTGTCCGGGTACTCCGATGGAGAGATCGCCGCCAAGCTGGGCCTGAGTAAAACGGCGGTCAGTACCCGGATCAGCCGGGGACGCCGGCTTCTGCGGGATATTGTGGAGCGGGAGGGGTTCTTGTTGGAGGCGTAGATGCCCCTGCCCCAAAAGGTTGTAAAAATTTTTCGGATGTTTTTGATGTTTCTGTGAGAATCCGCCTCCTCGCTGCGTTAAGCATGGTGAGGGGCGGATTTTCGCTTAGCCCGCAAAGGAACCAGGATATGGGCGTCAAAGCTCAGAGAAAATTTTTCCAAAAATTTTTGAAAATCCTGTGAGAATCCGGCCTCTCGCTGCGTTAATCATAGTAGAGGGGGATTTTGTGGCTGCCGGGCAGTCACGCCCCAGAGCGACACAACGAGAGAGGAGGGATTCCCATGACAGATCAGGTATTGGACGACCTGGCCCGCCGGGTGATACTGGACGCGGCTCGGCTGGAGTATGGCGAGCTTCTGGAGGAACTGCCGGAGCATGAATTTTCCCCGGAGTTTGAGCGAAAGATGAAGAATCTGATTCGGCAGGCTGACCATCCTGCCCGGCACAGATTGCTGCGGACCGGGCAGCTTGTCGCGGCGCTGGTAGCGCTCCTGCTGCTGCTCACAGTGGCAACCGCCGCCGCTGGCTATGATATATGGCGGATGCTGGCCGAGTGGACGGCAGAGCAGATCACCCTCGCGCCGGGGCAGATCGAATACATAGACCCGGACGACCTACATATCCCAAAGGAGCCGGGAGAGTATACGGATCTCCAGGAGGCACTGACGGCTTACGGCTTAAACCGTTCTGTAGTTCCCAAATGGCTGCCAGAAGGGTTTGTGCTGTATGATCTGGTGATATATGGTGATGAGGCCAGTAAGGATATCGTATTTCACTCCTCTTATCAGCGGAGCGAGGATTTTTTGATCGTTCAAGTGAATATCTATCTGGAAGACGAAAATCAAGGACCGGATAATTTTTGGGATTTTCAAAAGGATGAAGGAGACCCTATCCCTTACGAAGCGGGGGGCATCACACATCTGCTTACTACCAATGCTGGACGCCCAGTGGCACTCTGGGCCAACGGTCCGGCAGAGTGTTATATCGGCGGAAATATTACCATGGAGGAGCTGAAGCAGATGATAGATTCTATTTATGAGTAATGGGTAACATCAGTGAAACGCAATCATCAAATCATCAGGAGGTTACTTTTATGACAATCACACAGATGGTACAAAACCGCCAGCAGCAGCGCATCGGGGAGCTGGCCCAGAAGCAGCAGGGCAAGCCCCATGTCAACCCCTACGGCACGCCTGGCATGAGCCTGAACGACGCCGGCGACTTCCGGAAGATGGTCCCCGTGGACGAGGGCGTGGTGCAGCAGGTCAAGCAGATCGCCTTTGACCACATGAAGAACGGCTACGGGGTCAGCGATGGCGAGGACATCAGCAAGGTCATTCGGGACTATACCATGTCTCTTGCGCCGGAGCAGCGGCTCAGCGCCTCCTGGACGCTGAATGAAATCTTCCACAGCGAGGCCACCCGGCTGGGCGAGTACGTCCACCAGCAGGACCCCAGCTGGGACTGGGGCAAGCCCTTTGATACCAGCATCCTGGACGGCTACCGGCAGGGTGTGGATATGCAGGCGTAATTAAATAAGGAACAAATAGGAGGTAAAAACAATGTCCTTGATCGTATCACAGACACCCGTGAACCGGCTCCCCGCCGAACTGGTGAATAACGCCGCCTTTGTCAAGCAGGTTGACTTTGACCCTGTGCATCAGACCGCCGAAACCGGCCAGCCTGCGGAGAAAATTCATGGCGATGCCCTCCCTCGCTTTGATAAGGTGTCCATCAGTGAAAATGGGGCGACGCACATATACAGTGATCCCGCCATGTCTATTGAGGCCGGCCCGGATGCGCCTGCCTGGGACCCCGACGCGAAAATACGGGTCTATTACAACGCCCTCTCCGGCAGGGACTACTATCTCACCCAGGAGCGGGCACAGAACGGCGCGGTGGCGGATTATTTCTTTGAGCTGCGCACGGATGACATTGAGCAGCAGGCCAAAGCCATTGTCAGCGGCGAAGGGTATGACCCCTACCACCCGGCTACAGAGTTTTTTGTCAAGGGGCTGTGCCAGTGGTTCTCGGAGGATGACACCCAATCTGTTGCTCAGACCTTTGAGGCGGTATGCCGCGAATATGCGGGGATACTGGAGACCGGGCGGACCCCTGCCTTGTCGGAAATGAAAACCACCTTCTCCTTCTGCGGCGAAGAGGTCAGCGTTTCCAAGCTATTCGATATGGTGGAGGCCGGAAAGAAAATTTCACAGCAGTCCAACCAGTACGGCTGTGTTGGAACCAGTATGTATATTGGCCTCGCCGCTGAAGGGATGCTGAAATCGGCGGCGGTGAAGTACGCCAATACGCTGTCCTCTGGCGTCGGCAAGGCATTTGCGGACAATTTCACAAGGTTGTTTGATAACAGTGCAAAGAGCAGCGTCCAGAAGTG
The DNA here is from genome assembly GCA_910575265.1 of Oscillospiraceae bacterium. Lineage (GTDB taxonomy): Bacteria > Bacillota > Clostridia > Oscillospirales > Oscillospiraceae > Lawsonibacter. The sequence continues at coordinate 3,822 of CAJTEA010000041.1, read as the reverse complement.
GAATGAGTGGAGCAAAACGGGTGTTAGCGGTACACTGCCGGAGGACTATCGTGACTACATCGCAGATCAGGCATCCTACGCTTATCAGATGTTTTCTCAGTCAAACCTGTCCAGCGGAGATGTTTCCGCAAAAATCAATCAGTTTTGTGTCAGGAACCAGTACGCATATGGAGGCGTGGCAACAACGGATTTCCGCAGCATTATGAATGGATATTATCAGGAGATCGTGAAGTTGCTTACATAACAGTAAAAATCGCTTTCCATATATGGCGTAAAATATCGGTCTTGCTCTGTGCTTTAGAAGAGAGGAAAAGAAATAAGCAGTGCGAGGATGAAAAGGAGAACCTTATATTATGAGAAAAGTATTATTTGCTATTTTTGCAAGTCTTTTCATGGGGCTTGTCGGTTTGATAGTTGGAGTGCTTGTTGATGAAGTCTTTGGCGGTGTGAACTTTGAATTTACGCCATACATCTCTATTGTATTTGTGATTATCACAATGGGAGCTTTTATACTCCATTCTATTGAAAAGAAAAGTGAAAAGTGCGGGTAGCGGGAGAAGCTGCACCTGGTTTACTTTTGCAGAGGAGGTACTATTCTACTCACGCAACGGGAATGGAAAAGATAAAGTACTGACCCGGCACCAGGAGATGCGGGAGCAGGGATTGTTTCGGCCCTCCTAAAAATACTCAGGTGGAGTAAAAACTGTCTATATTTAGTATTTCTTAGTTTCCTGGCAAAAAAGGAGTACGCATGTTACAAAGATTTTTTGCATCAGCAACGGATATTAAGGCTCTATTCCAAGAAATTGAACAGATGCTTGGTATATGTTACACATGGGGATTTGGTGTTCCATGCCTTGATGTATTGAACATATTTGATTCATGTAATGAAATTGACTGTTTCGGATATGCTCTTGACTCTACATATTGGATAGACATCCATTTCCGTGATACAACATTTAACCTGATTCAAAATGATGGGGGGTACTATTTTCCCAACGAGAGAGTTCAACTGCATATTTGCAATACAGCTACCAAAACGGTTCCAGATCGGGCGTTGATTATGAACGAATTATACTGCCCACCGAGAGCAGAAAAACAAAATAGAAACCTTTTTTTGACCATCAAAAGGACAATGCGGAAAAGGTGGCAAAGTATTGACGGTATTCTGTATGGCCCGGAGGTTTTTCAGGAACGGGAACATTTAGTGTTTTTAGGAGACACTACATTCTCCTTTTCTGGACAAGAGCGATACACTACAGCATTGGAAACATGGTGTAATTCACTTACTCCAGAAATCATGAACACACCGTTTTCCTGTCTCCCTCCAGAACCAGAGATACATTTTTATGCGACATCATGTGATATGTTGACCATTTTTCAACAGTTGGAGACACAAAGCTCTATGCGCTATTGGTGTGACAAAGAGAGTGTGCGCTTTGAACAATTTCATCAACTATTCTTTGAGAGGCTTCAAGATAACCAATCACCAAAAATATTTCATGCGATTGATATGCTCACGCATAATACTGTTGATGTCATTCTGGGCGGGCTTAGAACAGATATGAAGGATGTCGTTGTTCCAGGAATGATTACCTATATGGCCGGTTGTCCCAAGTATGGAGGGACTCTGCTGCGAAAACTGAGTAATCTGTTTGAAACCTCGTTCAGTAAGATTTCTATTAAGCACTACGGAACCTATTATTTAGGCCCAGACGTGTGGAACGCTAAAGAACGCCTGATTTTTGATAATGGTGACCCGCGATTTAGATGGAACAACGGAGAACTCACAAACGTTTGGAGAGCGGAATGGGAAAATATGAAATAGCAGCTCTATGGCCTAAATTTCATTTGTACTTATTTGTCCCCCAGCGACCTAAACACATAGGTAAAGGAGCCTGTTGCAGATGGCCTACTCCTTGATGATTGCGCCAATCGACTTTGCAGGACACCAGAAGATTGCGGCGCGGCAGTTTTTTGATAACTATGCGTTCTTTGAGCTGACCCCAAAGCAGGCCAAAGAATATTTCCTGTGGTACAAGAGTGAAATCCCGAACCGGATCGCTCTGCTGTGGGAGTACATGAAGCAGGAGTGCCCGGAAGCGGAGCCGTTCGACTACTCACCGGAGTCGCTGATCCCATTGTGGGAATGGTATGAGACGAAGATCGAGCAGGTTCCCATGACCGCAAAAGAGATTGAATACCAAGTGTCCAAATATCCCAAATGGATAGAGGAAGAAATCAGAAAAGAGACTATGAAATATACAGATGAAACACTTTCTCTTGCATTGGATATATCTATTTACCTCGGTGAAATAATACTAAAAAGCTATCCAAACCTGTATTGGGGGTATCGAGCAAAGCCCAAAAATGAATTTTCTGCCAACAGACCAGTTATTTTGAAACTTGTAGGCAAGAGGGCTTACTTTAATCCACATAGAATTGTTTTTGTGCTTATGATAAAATCCAGTAAGGCCCACGGTAAAAGTCAGCTGTATGACCTTTACCGTTATTGGGAAGATGAATATTTCATTCCATCCATAACACAAAATTAGAAGGACTGTCGTTATGAATTTAACCGATATGTAAAGGAGTTTGTTACAGATGGCCTATGATGAAATACGAGCATGGGTTGTAAAGCAATCGCAGAAGGGATGAATGCAAATGCTGGATATACCCAAAATCAAAGCGGTTCTGAAAGAAGCCAGCCAGTGGGACATGGACTATCCCATCTTTGGCAGCCACTCTCATGCCCACCTTTTCCGGCCTCCCCTGCCTATGGAGGAGCTGGAAGCATGGGAAGAATTGATGGAGCTGCGTTTGCCGGAGGATTACCGAACCTATCTTACCTGTCTGGGGAATGGCGGTGCTGGCCCCGCCTATGGAATCGCCTCTTTCTGCTGTCCTCTGGATGATAGTCTGAGGGAACCGGTAGTATTTAGCGATGACCATGCAAAACGATTTGAGGAATTGTCCTGCAAGTGGTTTAAATACTCCCATGAAAATGAGGATCAGCTGTATACGACATATTGCGAGCAGACACCAGAAGAGCGACGGATGAACTATAGTGCTTGGGATGAAGCACGGTATCGTTTTATAGAGAATACAGTGGGACATTTCTTGTTTGAAAGTGGGCAGCTCTATATTGCAGACCAGGGTTGTTCACAGGACATCTATCTGCTTCTCAGCGGTTCTCACAGGGGCTTCTGCCATGGGAACAGCACAGAATATGATTACTCCTATCCTTTCTAGTATCAGCCAGCAGATCACCGTGCAGCCATTACCTGGCCTCAGTACCGAGAGACCCTGCAAACCTTTGAGGACTACCTGATGGACTATGTGCGCAAGGCAGAACAGGTTTGCCGGGATCTCTCTATAGGGAAACGGATGCAGTTCCTTCAGGAGCAGCTTCAGGTGCGGGAGTTCCAGACGGCTGTGGAATCGGAAGACTGGGAGCAGGCACTGAAAATGCTTAGAGCCTTGGAACCTGCTTCGTTATCAGTCAAAAGCCGGAGTTTCTACCTCTATTATAAGAAAATCTTAAAAGAAAAACTGCCAGATCAGCCAGAGGTTTCTCTCTTCTATACCAAGGTGGATAAAACTCGCCGTTATTCCGGTGGGACGGAGTTTACCAGCTTTTGGAGCGAGGAAAATAATGATTGGAGGTATCCCCATCCTGATTTCAGCGACTTCCTAAAGACTTTTATTACTCCCGAATAAAAATATAGGAAATCTGGTTGTGCAGAAAGAAAGCGGAGACCCTATCAGGAGAATGTTGTAAGGTACGCATGAAAGAAACTGTTTTATGGCGGATATCGGATT
>CAJTEA010000040.1 GCA_910575265.1 Oscillospiraceae bacterium | reverse complement strand
CCCATCATATTGAGAAGGGTGGACTTGCCGCTGCCGGAGGTCCCCACCACGGCCACGAACTCCCCCTGCTCCACAGAGAGGTTGACCCCATCCAGGGCGCGGGTGATGTTCGGCTCGCTGCCATATTGCTTTTTCAGGTCGATGGTTTGTAATACGTTCATTTTTGTCTGCTCCTTTCACGGCTCTTCGCCTGTTGCAGAGCGATTGTAAAATCCAAATGTCTCAGAAATGTCCGAATTGGAGCTTTGAATGTGAATTTTTTGTGAACAGTTTACCGCCGGGGCAGGAACACCGAAAACGTAGACCCGCGGCCGGGTTTCGAGGCCACCTGGATATAGCCGCCCTGCCGGGTGACAATCTCCCGGGCCAGATACAGCCCGATGCCCACCCCCGGCTGGTCGTGGACCTCCTCCTCACGGTAAAAACGCCGGAAGATGGCGGCCTGACGGCTCTCCGGGATGCCCTTGCCGGTGTCGGCCACGTCCAGTTTGACATACATCTCCCACTGCTCCACCGACACGCTGATCTTCCCGCCCGCCGGGGTGTACTTCACCGCGTTGTCCAGCAGATTGAACAGGGCCTCCGCCGTCCACTTGCTGTCGTGGGACACCCGCAGATCCTCCGGGCACTGTACCTCGACGGAGATGCCCTTTTGCTCCGCACTGTAGACGATGCCGCTCATGGCCTGAGCCAAAGTGTCCAGCAGTGCGCCGTCCTTCTTCTCCAGGGTGATGGCCCCGGTCTCCAGACGGGAGGCTTTCCCCATGGACTGCACCAGAAATTCCAGCTTGTCCGTCTGGCTGCGGATGCCCTGTAGAAAGTCCCGCCGCTCCTGCTCCGTGACAGGCTTCGCCAACAGGGTATCCGTTACCATTTTCAGATTCGCCACCGGCGTTTTCACCTGATGGGAGATGTCCGACACCAGCTCTTGCAGCTCCCGCCGCTCCTCATCCACCTTGCGCCGGTTCTCTTGCAGGATACCGTACAGGCGGGAGAGGCGGTAGCTGATACGGGCGAAGATGGTCTCACGGTCTTCGGCTCTGGCCGGCTCCTGGCCGCCGGTAATCATGCTGTCCATGGTCTGACACAGGTCGCTGGTGAACTGGGACAGCCGCTTGGCGAAACACAACGTCAGCAGGAACAGCCAGAATAAAGCGCAGGCCGTCAGCACCGCGCCGGCCAGCAGCACCCATCCCTGGCCCGTCAGGTTGGAGAGGAGGAAAGTGAGTACCAGCATGGAGACAGCTGCGCCGGACTCCACCAGCAGAAACATGGTTTTGACGGGCAGACGCCTCATTTCCGCTCGCCTCCCGTCCATTGATAGCCGATGCCGTAGATGGTCTTGATATAGGTGTCGCCCTCCGCCTCGATCTTGCCCCGGACGCGGCTGATGGAGGTGGTCAGGGTGTGCTCGTCCACAAATTTCTCGTCCACGTCCCACAGACGTTCCAGGAGCCTCTGGCGGGTCAGCACCTGGCGGGGATTTTTGCAGAACAGGTACAGCATCTTATACTCCATGGAGGAGAGGGTAATTGGCTTTCCGTTCAGGGCGGCGGACTGCTCCGAGAAGTCCAGGAACAGCCTGCCGTCGTCGTAGAGATCCTTTGCCGGTCTGTGGTGCTCCAGCATGGCGAACATGGCACGGATCTTCCGCTGCAAGGCCTCGATAGAGAAGGGCTTGGTGATATAATCCACCGCCCCCGCCTCATAGCCCCGGAGCTGGTTGCGCTCCTGGTCGTTGGCGGTGAGGAAGATTACCACCGTATCCGGGTGCTCCGGCTTAATCAGCCCGCACAGGTCATAGCCGTTCCCGTCCGGCAGATTGATGTCCAACAGCACCAGGTCGTATTCTGTTCTGTCCAGCAGAGTTTCGGCGGTCCTGGCATTCAGGGCGGGGGTGACGTCCCAGCCATCGGAGACCAGGTTATAGGCTAAGGTTTTATTCAAAAGTGCGTCGTCCTCCACAATCAGTATCCGTTTCATGGCCTGTCCTCCTTTTGGTGATAAGGGCAGTATAACAGATAAATGTCCGAGAAATGTTACAGCGGACTGTCTTTTTGAAAAAAGTTTGCCTGAGCGATCCCATCCGCCCAGGCAGAAAATCTGTTCAGATCATACTCACCAGCCCGGCCAGCAGGAGCATAACGGTCGGCACAACGTATTTCCGCAGGTGGTGCCAGAGGTCGCTCTCAATCTTCCAGCCCCGGATGGGACAGTACCACTCCAGCAGGACGGAGCCAGTGGCACTCAGCAGAGCGCAGGCCGCCGCCGTCAAAGCATGGAGCGGGCTGATCCCGCCGAGTTGGATCTGCCAGCTACACAGGAAAACAACGTCCGCCGCCAGATTGCACAGGAAAATGAACTGGCAGTAGGAAACACAGAACGCCTTGCCCTGTCCCGGCAGGAACCGCACCGCCCGCTCCAGTGCCGGGTCGCAGGACAGCAGGATGCAGATGGGGGTGTTCAGGGAGAGAATGGCAAAGCCGATGGGCAGAACGAACCGGGCCTCCAGCTGCCCCAGCAGCACCGGCAGGACACAGGCCACGCCCCACATGGCCGCAGTGTTGACCAGATAATTCTTGTGGGCCATCATGTAGCGGAAGAGGTAGCGCCACACGGAGTAACGGCGGTGGGATTTGACTGTCCGCCTATGGCTGGCTGGGCGGACATAAAAGGCGTAGGCATCTGTACGACCCAGGCGCAGGGGATAGAGACAGGACACGATCACAATAGCGGCCAGGGCGCAGAGGATACTCCCAAAAATTTCCGCCCAGCTCCAGTGACCGACTGCCCAGACCACCGCCAGCAGTCCGGCGGTCTTGGTGAGCATCGTATAAGCCCCCAGGGCGGCCACATAGGAAAACACCAGGGTTCGGCCCTCAAAAGGGAGCATGAACATATTTTCCATGTTGGCCCGATTATCGTCAGAGGAGAGGGCCTGCCACATGATCCCGCCGGAGAAAGCGCCGGCCATCAGGTACAGGATGGAGGGGGCAATCTCCACCTGGAGTCCAGAGATATGCAGCCCCCAAAAGACCACCAGCTCCAGGAAGAGCGTCCGGATAAGCCGCTCATATCTAACGCCAAACAGCTTTTTGGCGGTGACTTCAAAACTCATTTTCATCATGCAGGGCCTCCCGAATATTGGCGGCGTTGATTTCACCGCTCTCAAAACTCCGGCGGATCTGTCCGTCCTCCAGCACCAATACCCGGTCGGAGGTCAGGGTGATGCTCTCCAGGATGTGGGAGGAGAACAGGACCGTCCCGTACTCTTTGTACCCGGCGATCAGCTGATATAGGTACTCCGTGCTCTGGAAGTCCAGCCCGTTCACCGGCTCGTCCAACAGGAGGAGCGGCCGTTTCAGGGCGAAGGCGGTGATCAGAAACGCTTTTTTCTTATTGCCGGTGGACAAATCTTTTAACAGCATATCGGTGTAGTCCTCAAAGTGAAAGCCCCGCACCAGTTCCGCCACATCGGGCAATTTCATTTTGTACGCCGCCGCCACATAGGACAGGTACTCCCGGAAGGTGAAATACTGGAAGGAGTTGTCCTCGGCAAAGACGGTGTACCGCCGCAGCTTGAAGCCCTTGTCCCGGAAGCTGGCCGTCTGGCCGTTCAGACGGATGCTGTCGCAGCGGAAGCCCTCATGGAGGCCGGACAGGGTTTTCAGAAATGTGGTCTTTCCGGCCCCATTCAGGCCGATCAGCCCCACCACCCCATGGGGCCGCAGCTGGAGGGAGAAGCCGGACAGCACGTTTTTCCCCTGGCTGTACCAGGCGCGGAGGTTTTGCAGCTCCAGGATGTTTTCGCCCATGGTCAGCTCCCCCTCTTGCCGTTCTTTGCCTTTTTCCAGGAGGCCCAAGCAGAATACCCGAAGGCCGCCCCCATCAGGATATAGAGTCCAGTCATCTCCAAATTGCCGGACAGGCCGCTGACGGCCGCCGCCGCCAGCCAGATCAGAGCCAGGATACCACGAATATAAACATGACGCATAACAGTTTCCTCCTTGAAGCAGTGCTTCCTTTGATGTATCCGCATCATAACAGAAAACCGGGCGCTGTGCGGGAATGTCCGCAAACGGTTGGTTTTTGGCCGCGAAAAGGGGCGCTTACCCTCTACAGATAAGCGCCCTGGAAATTTTATAAATTAATATGGTATTCATTATCTATCAACAAATAGTTCACATCATATTTTTGGGCGAGTTTCAACATCTGCGCATTATCGGCAAGCACACCCTCCATTGTGCATTCTTCATCATCCAAACGATTTTCAATCACACTTGCGTATCCCTTTATATCGGGAAAATGATTTCTTATGTAGTTCTCGCTCATAATCAGGCAAATATATTTGATGTGGTCGAGATACTCCCCCTCAAAATCCTTTTTCCAGTCAAAAGGGATGTAGCACCCCTCGACGGTAAGGTTTTGCCCGTTCTCTATGGCGGTTTTGATTATTTCACGAACAATGGGCCATAAATATGCCGTGAGGTCAGCATCCGCGCTCAGTGGAGTAAGCTCCGTATGTCCGCTCCGAATCAGCCCCATTTTCAGATGGTCTATTGATAAGTAGGGATATTTATATTTTTCGAGCAGCTTCTGCGCAAGGACTGTCTTTCCGGTGTGTGACGCTCCCATTATCAGAACGATCATTTTTCTTCGACCTGTCATACTCATGTCCTCTTAAAGATAACCGTTTGCTCCTTCATGGAAATTTTCCCGACCTGATACCCATAGTCCGTCAATTCCTTTTTGTATTTCAGGAAAGAGTGGTCAATGGGTATCCCCGCAATCTCCTGGATCTGCCCGAAGGTCAGTTTGAGGATCGGGCTTCCATCCTCTTGCACATAGGCCCACAAAGCATCGTATTTACTCATGGGAAAAATCCTCCATTCCTTGATAGAGTCAAAATTCTTTTCAAGCTGTTTGGTTATAGGACAGTGTAGCCACCGCCCGAAAAACCTCCCTGGATACACCGGCCTGCACCATACCATCGTACTTTTCTGCGGCAGTCTGGGCGCTTTTCAGGCCCCAGCCGTGGAGGCCGCCCTCCGTCTTGGTGGTTTTCAGCTCGCCGCCCTCCTGGAGGGGGGAGGCGGCGAAGCTGTTCTCCACCTTGATGACCAGCATTTGGTGGATACGGCGGATGGTGAGGGCCACCGTCCGCCCCGATGGGTCCGGCACCTGCTGGGCCGCCTCGATGGCGTTGTCCAGCAGGTTCCCCAAAATCGCGCACAGATCCACGCTGCGGATGTTGGTGCGGCGGGGGAACTCCACCTGGACCTGAAACCGAATGCCATCGGCCTCCGCTACGGCCGCCTTGCTGTTGATCAGGTAGTCCGCCGTCTCGTCCCCGGTCCAGACGGTGGCGGTGAGGTTCCGCACAGGGGCCTGCAATTCATCCAGGTAGTGGACGGCCTCCCCGTACTTCTCATGGGTGAGGAACTGCCGCAGGACGCCGATGTGGTTGTGGAGGTCGTGGAACAGCTTGGCGTTGACCTGGTAGGCCCGGTTGACAGCGGTATAGTCCCGCTCCAGCAGCTCGGCCTGCTCCGATTTCAGCTTTGCCAGCTCCTTTTCCACCTCATACTGCCGGTTGATGTTGAACACCAGCACCGACATCATCAGCACCACCGCCAGGATAGTCCACATATAGAGGGTGTCGTCGGGGATCGCCAGAACCGTCTGCTCCGACAGCGTGACGACCCCGAGGAACCCCGCCAGCGTAAGCGCGGAGACGGCCCGGAACGCAGATTTGCGGTTAATCTCCCAGCCTCTGGAGAGCCAGGCCGCTAAAACGGCCAGCAGCCCGTGGAGCAGCCAGAGGACGGACTGTCCGGCCAGCGTTCTGGCGCTCAGAAAGTCCTGGGAGCGGAACAGCACACCCACCCATGCCGGCAGGAGAAACGACCAGAAAGAGACGCCAATCTCGTAAAAGACGCCGACAAACAGGCCCATTCTCAGCTCGGCCCCTTGCGTCCGGTGGGCGTAGGCGGCAATCAGCACCGCCTCCAGAGCTATCCGGTAGAAATCCGGCGCATGGAGCAGGGACAGCAAAACCGTGAGGGCCAGCACCCCGGCCAGCCCCAACCCAAGGCTTCGGCCATCGGGCTTTTTGGTCAATAGCAGCCGGTGAACGAGAGTCAGCCCCACAAGCACACGCACCGCCCCGGTCAATATGCCGGAGAGCAGCAGAAACACGTCCGTCATATGCGCGCCCCCCAGTAGGCGTTGATCCGCGCCTTTACCTCTTGCAGATGGGAGCGGCTGATGGGGAGGGCGGCGCCGTTTTTCAGAACGGCCATGCCCTCTTTGACCTGCGTGACGTGGATCATGTTGACGATACAGCCCCGGTCGATGAAGATAAACTCCTCCGCGCCCAGCTCCTCATAAACCTGCTGTAAGCTCTTTCGCGCCTTTGCCGCGCCGCCTGCGGTGGTGATGCTGGCGTTTTTCCCGTCCCGCTCAATAAAAAGAATTTCCTTATAGGGAATTTTCTCTAAACGGCTGTTGGTCTGGATGGTGTAGAACTTCCCCTCCTCCAGCTCGATCAGCCAGATGGCGTCACAGATTGCCCCAGGGAGCCGCCGGGCGATGTCGTGCTTGGGGACGTACCGGAAGATGGACAGCTCAAAGGCGTCAATGGCATACTCCACATGGGAGGTAATGAAGATGATCTTCACGTTGGGCAGAAAGGGCCTGATTTTCCCGGCCAGCTCCATCCCGGTGCTGCCGGGCATTTCAATGTCCAGCAGGATCAGGTCAAAGAAAAACCCATCCTCGGTGATGTCGTAGAGGAGATTGTCGCTGTGGGTATAGGCGGCGATCTCGCCGGCGCTCCCGCATTGCTTCAGGCAGTCCTCCGTGAGGTTCCGGTTGGATTGGACGGTGGCGCTGTCATCGTCGCAGATGGCAATACGCAGCATGGAAACTCCACCTCCCTTACTATTATGACGAAATATTATACTACGCCTGCCCTCCACTGGCAAGCGGCCATCCGCCTGGTTGTCACGAGATGCTCTCTGAATGTTACAAAAAGGATGGAAGAATTCGTTCGATGTCAATACTTGCTATCTCTAACTTGAAAAAGGAGCTCCATCGTTAGCTTCCACGCGGAGCCCGCCTTATTGTAAGGCCGAAATATTCAGCAGCACACTCAAATAAAATTGCCGTCCGGTTTTTTCCGTCATCAGCGCCCCGTGGTACTTTTCCGCCACCGCCTTGATGTTGGAAAGCCCGGTGCCCGCCGGGGGCAGCGGTTCATTCGAGCAGGTGTTCTCAAAGGTCAGCGTGTAGAAATCTCCCTGCCGCTTTCCGCCGATGCGGATGGCCTTGGCTCCATCATTGGCCCGGCAGGCGGCGATGGCATTGTCCAGGGCGTTGGCGAACAGCACACACAAGTCAAAATCGTCGATCCCGCAGGGCCGGGGCAGAACCAGGGACACCTCTGCCGTAATCTCCTTTGCCAGTCCCAGTTTTTCCCCTAATAGAATATCCACTACCGGGTTGCCGGTCTGATGGGGGAAGGACAGGGCCTCCGAGACGGCATCCAGCTTTTTCAGGTACTCCCTGCCCTCCTCCAGTTTTCCATTTTTGAGTAAAGCGTCTAATACGGACAGATGATTTTTGATGTCGTGGCGGAAGGACTTTGTCTGCTCGTAACGCGCCTGGGCCTCGGTGATGTAGACTTTCTGCGCGCGCGCCGCCTGGGCCAGCGATTGCAGATCCACCTGAGCCTGAAAGCCCCAGCACAGCTGGCGGTAGGCGTACAGGGTACACAGCAGCGCCGCCAGTCCCATGACTTGCAGGAGCAGCAGCGTACTGTGCCTGCCAACCTCTTCCAGAGAAACGACGGGGGCAAAAAAGCTGTAGGCGGTCTCGAGGATATACAGCTCCGCGGCAAAGAAAAACAGTCCGGGAAACAGCAGTAGTCCGATATAAGGCGTCTGGCTGTCCTCCGTCCAGGCCAGAAGCTTGAGCACGGCATAATAGCAGCCGGCGCACAGCGCAAAGAAAAGAATCTGTGCCGCCAAAAACAGCGGATAAAACAGTGGACTGCCGATAAAGCGTGGAAAAAGCGCCGCCTCCACGGAGTTGACGATCCCGAAGGAGAGCTGTGAGATATAGAAGGACAGCACGGCGGCCAGCCAGGACACGGACCGCTGATTTCCCATCCCATAGCGGCTGAGTCCGTAGAGCGCCAGCACGCCAGCGCCAACAGGGAGTGTTCCGCCAAGGGCGAGTCTGTCCGAGATAAGCTGGATCATACCCAGGAGGAGAAAATAAGCGGCAAAGTACCATGTTTTCAGTTTCTTCCCAGTGAGGCGGCTGATAAAGACCATGTGCGTCACCCCATGTCCCACAAGGAGGCAGAGGCTGTCCAGAAGCAGCGCGAAATAGTCCATATCAGATCCCCCTCTCTTTCATATAGCGCAAAAGGGCCCGGGTCAGTTCCCGCTCCCGCAGCCGGGAGGCGGGGACGCGTTCCCCTTGAGACAGCAGTACCTGCCCGTCTTGACACCCGCGCACATAGTCCAGGTTGACCAGATAACTCCGGTGGCACTTGAAAAAACGCCCGTCCACCCGGCGCTCCAGATCTTCCAGCTTGTCGTAGTAATCGCTCACTGTCCCATCGCTTTTGTGGAGGTAGACTTTCCGGCCCAATACCTCGCAGTACACAATGTCCGACAGGAGAACCACCTCGCAGCCGGTCCCCCGCTGGATCACGATGTCCTCGGTCGTCTTTTGTTCCAGGGAGCGGAGCACCCGATCCATCGTCTGGTGAAAGCGGGCGCTGTCCAGAGGCTTGAGCAGATAGTCGTACGCCTCCACCTGGAAAGCGTCGAAAACCAGCTCTTTCAGCACCGTTACAAAGACCAGCAGGCTGTGGTCTCCCCGCCGGCGCAGCAGCTTGGCCGTCTCCATCCCGTCCGGCTGCTCCATCTGAATGTCCAAAAAAATCACATCAAAGCGATCAGCCGCATTCAGAAGGGAGCGGCCATCGGGAAAACTGCTGATGTCGTAAGCGGTGATTCGATTTTCTTTCATATAGTCCGCGAGATGGCCGGCAAGCTCCTGAGCCATCAGTGGTTTATCGTCGCAGATCGCAATTTTTATCATGTTCACCACCACGGTTTTGACGCTCTTATTCTATTCTCCCCGCCAGAGACGGGGAGAATAGAATAAATTTAGAATAACAAAAGAGAAACAGGGATACAACCCCCAATGTTATGAAATGTCGCAGATAGGTCATGAAATGTTTTCATCCCGATCAAAAGGCCAGCGGAGCAGCCGCCGCCCCGCTGGCCTGGAAAGGATGTTGATGGAATATTGAGATGTAATGTATAAAGGGTGGTTTCACCAGACCACTACATTACATTGACTGAGGCTCATTTGTGGCAGAATGACGCAGGCCGGAAAGGCGGTGATCGGCCAGCAGGAGGGAACCGAAGGGGGGGAGCGTCCGGGGATGGCTTGGACGCTCCGTTTTTATAGGCCCCATGCTAAGAGCGCACTGAACCACCAACTGCCAGGGCGCGATGGTGGTACTGCCTGACGGCAGCCGTGCGCCCTCCGGGGGCTTAGGGGCCGTCGGCCACCAACAAGCTGCGCCCGGGTATATACCGGTGCAGTGCTTGCTACCACTGCTATCGACCTTCAATGTGTACGTCTTAGTTGATGAAAACGGTCACAGAGGAAGATTGGATTGTAATCCTACTGTTATCTGATAAAATAGTTACGAAAGGAGGAGGCCATGAAAATCACAATAAATCAAGATCAATCTTATTCTGAAACAGAGGTCATCATCAACTGTCATCAGGCGGACGAGGATATCTTAAGACTGGTAGCTATGCTCCGTATATACCAGAAAAAACTGGTCGGTATTTTGGATGGAGAGCGGCATTTGCTGGACGTGAAGGATATCCTCTACATCGACACAGCAGACAAGAAGACGTTTCTTTACACAGAGAAACAGGTTTTTCAAAGTGCGTTGCGGTTGTATGAGCTGGAGGATACCTTAAAGGAACTGGACTTCTTTCGAGCTGGGCGATCTACCATCCTCAATTTCCGACGGGTGCGGTCTGTCCGCCCGGAATTGGGGAGGCGGTGGCTGGTAACCATGGATAACAACGAGCAGATTTGGGTATCCCGTCAGTACGCCGGGGAACTGAAGGAAAAATTACAGCAAGCGGAAAGGAGTATTTTCAAATGAAAAAGTTTTTCAAGGGTTTAATCGAATGTAAATTGTCGGCTTGCGCCATGTTTACCGCCGCTATGTTTCTCTATCTGTGCTTTTGCCTTGTATACGATAACCGAGAAGTATCCACTGCATTACTGTGGGGGCTGTTTTGGGTAAGCGTCGCCGGGGCTCTCATCCAAGCGGTGTGTTTCTCAGACTGGATCATCAAAAAGATGCGTTATACGTGGCGTAGTTTGTTGTTTGTGCTTCTTTTTCTCCCAGTGATGTCCCTTGCCGCCTGGAAAACAGAATGGTTTCCGGCGGATCAGACAGGAGCATGGGGCATGTTTATCGGTATCTTTTTCCTCATCTTCTTGGTTATGACCATTGGCTTTGATATCTACTTCCAGGTCACAGGCAGAAAATACGATGGGCTCATCGGGCAGTATCGGAAAAAGAAGGAGGACGCAGAAAATGACAGTTAATCGTAAATCTCCCCTTGACAAATGTTCTCTTGGTCAGATATTTTGAATCAGTACCCGTACCGCTTCTGGTACTTCAGCAGCAGCGCCGCCGCCATCACCGTCCCCAGCAGCTCGGCCACAGGCGTCGCCAGCCACACGCCGGTGACGCCGCCCAGCAGGACGGGCATGAGCTGAATGCTGGCAACGGTGAACAGGAAGGACCGGGAAAAGGCCAGCACGGCGGATACCACGCCGTTGGACAGGGCGGTAAACATACCGCTGGCAAAGACGTTCAGCCCCACGAACAGCAGAGCGATGGAGCACAGGCGGTTTCCTGTCACCGCCAGCTCATACACCGGGCTGTCCGGCCGGGTGAAGACGCCCACCAGGGGCACGGTGGCCAGAATAGAGATCGCCGTACAGAGGACGGAGGCTCCAACAATGAATTTGACGCTGAATCTCACCAGCTTTTTCAGCTTCTCATGGTTCCGCTCCCCGTGGCAGTAGGAGATCATAGGGGCCACGCCGTAGGAGTAGCCGATGAACAGGGCGCTGACAAACATAAGTACATACATGATGATGGTGATGGCCGCTACGCCGTCCTCGCCCACATATTTCAGCATGGCCAGGTTGAACAGCAGGGTAGTGATGCCGGACACCAGGGAGGTGGCCAGCTCCGACATGCCGTTGGTGGAGGCGTGGAACAGCACCCCGCCCCGGAACACCGGCTTTTCAAAGTGAAGCAGGTTTTCCTTCTTTCGGAACACCAGAAAGCCCACCACGGCGGTGATGGAATAGCCCAGGCCGGTGGCGATGGCCGCCCCCTGGATGCCCATGTCGAACAGAGCGATCAATACATAGTCCAGAATGATGTTGGTCACGCCCCCCGCTACAGTACAGATCAGGGACAGGGTGGATTTATCGGCGGCAATCAGGTAGAGGGAGAAGTTATACATCAGCAGAATGGGAATGGTGAACAGCAGATAGTTGCTCAGGTAGGTGTGGCAGTAGCCAAACACCGCCGGAGAGAGGCCCATAGTCCCCAGCAGGGTATCCAGCAGGGTATAGCCCAGCAGCATCATCACCGCGCCCACTACTGCGTTGGTGAGAATGAGGAGGGTGAAGTCCTGCCGGGCCTCCTGTTCCCTGTGCTCCCCCATTTTCTTCATGACTACGGCGCTGCCGCCGGTAGCCAGCATTCCGGAGATGGCCGTGATCAGGGCAATGGCCGGGGCGGTGAGGTTGATGGCGGACAGGGCCTCCATGCCAATCAGGTTAGAGACAAACAGCCCATCCACCATGGTGTAGAAGGTGTTGAACACCGTCATGACGATGGTTGGAAATGCGAATTTCAGGATGTTCCGGCCCGTGACCGGCAGGTGATAAGAGTCCAGTTTGTCCATAATGTCCTAATTCCTCCAGTCAATGTCCTGTCCGTCTCCCAGGTCGAAATACTGCATTTCCGTCCCTGCCTCCGGGAGCCGGACGGCGGAAATGCGCCGGTTCTGGGCAGGGGCAAAGTAGTACACGCCGCTCTCGGCACACATGACACTGGTACACAGGGTCTGCTCGTACACGTCGTAATTTGGATCGGCTTTTGCCAGTCCCTCGGGGATGTCCACCGGGGCAAAGGCCCGGAACATCCGGGATACCCCGTCCAGCTCGTCCTTCCCGGGAACGGCAAGCTCCTTCATAAAAGCCAAGCGGACAAAGCGGGAAGGAGAGGAATAGTCCCCCGGCAGGCCGGAACCGCCGCCCAGGCGCTCCCCGAACTCCCGGATCTCATGCCCGGCGATAGTCTGGGGGGCCTTGGGTAGATTGGTAACCCCCACGAAGTTGCGGAGGTTGGTTCGCTGCCAGCGGTAGTCCGGGCTGTTGGTCAGCACGCCGATGGTCTCCCGGTGGATGGACAGGCCACCCTCCTCCGGCTCGATGATGACGGCCTCGCCGGTTTTATCGCTGAGGATATAGTGGGCGGGCAGGGGTTTTCCCTGGATGGGCTCGTCCACCAAAGCAGTTCCCTTCAAAGCCTCCACGGTCTCCTCCACGCTGGCGCACTGACTGAACAGCCAAGCCAGTAGACGGCCTGGATGGACGGCTGTTCTGCCCGGGCCGGCACTTTCCTCATAGACCGCATACTCCGGGAAATGGAGCAGGGCCCCCATCAAGCCAGCGGAGTTTACCCCGTCCACCAGAATAGGCTCCCCGAAGCCAAGCACCGCCATACCGGTGTAACTGTATTCGCCGGAGGCCGCCCCCTCCCCGTGAAGTCCAGGGACACAGGGCATCCCCTGTGGAACACTGATGACCCGGTTGGCCGTCAGGTCTCCGAATTGGTCGTAGGTCCGTCCCAAAAGGTGCCGTCCGTCCTCTGTCCTCCAGGTAAAGCTGCTGCATCCAAAATCCATATCAAAAACCTCCTGTTTTCTCATATTGTTGTCCAGTGGACTTGCAATTATTTCTGACAGGGGGTATCATAAACCGTGTGGCCGCCACGCAGTCAAGGGGTATTTTTAATTTTTGGAGGAAATTTTTATGGAGAGAAAAAAAGGATGGCTGACCTCCGGGGCTTTCGCCGCCCTGTGCGGTACAACCAAGGAAACTCTGCGCCACTACAAAGACGTGGGACTGCTCCTCCCAGCCCATCAGGGGGACAACGGCTATTTTTACTACGGCGTGGAGCAGTTCTACGATTTTTACGCCATCTCCATCTTCCGCCAGACGGGCACACCCCTGGAGGAGATCCGCCGCTGTCTCCAGGGACAGAACACCGCCAAAACGCTGGAGCTGCTGCGGGAACAGCGGGTCCGCCTGGAAGCGGAGCGGCAGAAGCTGGAGCACATGGACTTTGTGCTGTTCGGCGCCCTGCACAGCCTGGAGTTTGAGTCGAGGCCGGACATGATCCCCCGGACCGCCTGGTTTGAGCGGGAGCACCTGCTGGCCCTCCCCGTTAGGGAATTGGAGGGGCTGATGACCCCGGAGGCCAGCGAGGATGAAGCATTGATCGTTGTGCTGGAGCGGTGTCGGGCGCTGTGCAGCCAATACGGGATACAGACCGACTTCCAGCTGGGGGCCATCCACCAGCCGGGGGAGCAGGGCGGGCCAGGGGCCATCAGCCACCTCTATACCCGAATCAAAGAAAAAGCGGACTTCCCTTATTATAAGGAGAAGCCCGCTGGGAATTATCTGTACCTCTGCTGCCGGGGCCGTTGGGACATCTCCGCAGGTTATGCCGCCCTCAACCGCTGTATCCTTGAACGGGGGCTGGAAACGATAGGAGATTTCTACGCCTGCGACTTGGCCGGTTTTATCCTCAACTCGGTGGAGAAAAATGCGGCATC
>CAJTEA010000039.1 GCA_910575265.1 Oscillospiraceae bacterium | reverse complement strand
GGTGCTCCAGGTAGTCCCGTAGAGTCTGCTGCGCTGGCAGAAGCCAATGGCCTGGAGCGCCGCCTCTTTGCCGTACTGGTCCAGCAGGGAATGAATGAGGCGGAACTGGTCCCTGGCATAGCGGGATTTGTCTACGCGGATTGCTGTCAAAAACTCGGTGGCCCTGCCGTCCAGCTCAGTGTCCAGTTCCTCCAGCAGCTTGTCCAACTTTGAGGTGCGGTCCCGCCGGTGGGACTGGCTCTGGATCAGCAGCCCCCGGCCGGAAGAAATTCGGTGCTCACAGATGGGTTCGCCAAACAGCGTCTGGATGTACAGAACCCCGTCCAGTGTTTCAATGCGCACCTCTGGCTGGGTGGTGTAGGTGCCCAGAGGGACGGAATAGCGGTTGCTGTCGTAGATGATGGTGTTGTCCTTGCGCACCGTCCGGCAGATCACCGGGCGCTTCAACTGGTCACAGACCGGCAGGGGCCGCAGGTACCCGCGCTCCTCCTGGAACATCTCCGCCGGAACCAGCTTGGTGGTCCCATGCACCTTGGCGTTGGCGGTCCGCTCCAGCCACTCCAGACAGCTCCCGTTGAGGATGCCATCGTCCACATACAGCCGGTGGCTGAGGAAGTTCCCCTTGATGTACTTCACCACATTCTCAATTTTTCCTTTGCTTTCCGGGTCCGCTCCGCGGCACATCCGGATGGACAGACCACATTCCTGCCGGAACTTCTCAAACTCATAGGTGTAGATAATGTCTCCGGCGTTTTCGCTTACGCATACAATGCTGTCCTGGTCGAATACCAGCTCCTCCGGCATCCCGCCCATGTACTGGAAGCAGTCATGGCAGATCCGCACAAGGTCTGCGCTGGTAAAGGGCCTGCTCTGCTCCTGCGCGTACTTGTACTGCGACCGGGACAGCACGAACGCCGCCACATACACCCTGGTCTGCCCGCCGTCCACGTTGGGCATCAGCTTCTGCCCGAAATCCACCTGCATCTGTTTCCCCATCGGCAGCTCCGGCACCGCCTCATACTCTCTCGGCGCCGCGCTCTTTTTCAGCCCGTATTCTTCCCGTAGCTGCTTCACATACCGGGATACCGTCCAATCCTCCGGCAAGGACAGCATGAGGGACAGCAGCCCCTTCGCTTTCAGCGACAACGCCGTGTTCCGCAGATGATGGTTTGCCATCACCGTGTAGTCGCGGGTTTTCTCAATGCGAAATACCGCCATAATCTCACCTCCCTCCGGCGGCCTGGAAAAGTGTTCGTTTTCGGGAAAAATTCAATTCTGTGCCCACTTGCTTCTCCATGTAGGAAAACCTATGGACACTTGATTTGCATTTCCTACATGAAGAAATACCTTTGATTTCTCACCCCTTTCAATACAGTTTTCCGTATACTTGATGGAAAGTAAAAACGCCATAGGATTTCCTATGGCGTTTGGGACAGGAAAAGGGTGCTGATATTTCACATCAGCACCCTTTATCCTGCCAGTATTTGATTTTTTGACTTCACATCGTGTTCCTTACCTCTGAAAACATTGATTTTACTGGACTATCTCATGTTTTCTTATTAGGAGGCTGGGAAAACCTGTCCCGCTTTTGGTATAGGGAGGACTGCTCGGCTGTTACTTGCCGGCGCCGTGGAGAATGGGGGAGAGGGGCTTGTAGATCAGGAAGCACAGGGCGGCGGTGAGCAGGCCCTTGAGCAGAGTGAAGGGGGCGTTGAATACAATCAGGCACTCCAGCAGGCCGTTGACATTGGGACGAAGGGCCTGATACATGGCGATAATTTTGTCGATTGCCATGAACTGGGTATAAACAGGGTAGGAGATATAGTAGTTGCAGGGGATGGAGAGCAGCGCCATCACCACCGCGCCGGCGAGAGCGCCGATAAGGGCGGACTTCCGGGACTTCTTATAGTGATAAATCATTCCGGCGGTGAAGGAGAAGGCGGCGCCCAGAATGAAGTTGCACAGTTCCCCGGCGTAGGCGGTGGAGGTACCCTTGATGACCAGCTTGAGCAGGTTTTTCAGGAAGGTGACCGCCACGCCGTACCCAGGCCCCAGGGAAAAGGCGGCCAGCAGCTCAGGCAGGTCGGCGATGTCCATTTTGACAAAGGTGGGGATCAGGAAGGGGATGGGAAAGTCGAAGATGTTGAGGACGCAGGCCACCGCCGAGAGCATGGCGGTGACAGTGATGGCGCGGATAGAGATGGTGCTTCGGGTTCGGGAGACAGCGGCGGGATTGGACATAAAAAACACTCCTTTTTTGTATTTGACCGCTGAAAGACCATGTCTTCCAGGTGTCAAAACAAACAAGGAGGCGTGCTTTTCGCGCGCCAAAACAGCGCGTGTTCTGTTTAACACACATCTTCTTCCATCCGGACTGTAACCGTTGGTCCCGGAGTTTCACCGGGTCAGCGGACGCAGTTCTGCGCCCGGTCGCGGACTTTACCGCCAGTGGGGAATTTCACCCCGCCCTGAAGACATCGTATCCAGTTGTCTACCGGTATTATACGCCAGGCGTAGGGAAAATGCAACCCCCAATTTTCGCCTCTGGGCAAATTGTGGACAATTTGAAAAAGTTTGGCTTACCCTCTATGCAAACGGTAAAAAATATATTAAAATAGGGAACAAGAAAAAGGACAGGAGAGTGGTTTCTGTATGGAGCAGCCCAAATTCAAACGGGTACTTTTGAAGATCAGCGGCGAGGCCCTGGCGGGAGACGCCTCCCGCGGCCTGGACTTTCAGGTCATCGGCCAGGTGTGCGATGTGATTAAGCGCTGTGTGAAGATGGATGTGGAGGTAGGCGTGGTAGTAGGCGGCGGCAATTTCTGGCGCGGCTTGAAGGACGGCGGCGACCAGATGGAGCGGGTTCGCGCCGACCACATGGGCATGCTGGCCACCACCATCAACGCGCTGGCCATTGCCGACGTGCTGGAGCAGAAGGGCGTGGAGGTCCGGGTGCAGACCGCCATCCGGATGCAGACGGTCGCCGAGCCCTATATCCGCTCCCGCGCGATCCGCCACCTGGAAAAGGGGAGGGTGGTCATCTTCGGCTGCGGCACCGGAAACCCCTTCTTCTCCACCGATACCGCCGCCGTCCTCCGGGCCGCCGAAATCAACGCCGACGTGATCCTGCTGGCCAAGAATATTGATGGCGTTTACTCCGCTGACCCCAAACTGGACCCCAGCGCCAAAAAGTACGACGCCATTACCTATGACGACGTGCTGGCCCAGCACCTGAAGGTAATGGACACCACCGCGACCTCGCTGTCTATGGACAATAAGATCCCTGTTCTCCTCTTTGCCCTGAAGGACCCGGAGAACATCTACCGGGCCGTCATGGGGGAGAAGATTGGAACCATTGTGGAATAAGATAAGAAAGGAAGTTACGACCATGAGTCCTGAAATCACAAGCTATGATGAGAGAATGCTGAAGACCATCGAGGTGGTCAAGTCCAATTTCGCTTCCGTCCGGGCGGGCAGGGCCAACGCCGGCGTGCTGGATCGGATTACCGTGGAGTATTACGGCGCCCCCACCCCTCTGAACCAGGTGGCCAACATCGGCTCCCCTGACCCCCGGACCCTGACCATTCAGCCCTATGATATGTCTCTGCTGAAGGCCGTTGAGAAGGCGATTCAGACCTCTGATCTGGGCATTAACCCCCAGAACGACGGCCGTATCATCCGCCTGAACTTCCCCCAGCTCACCGAGGAGCGCCGCAAGGAGCTGACCAAGCAGGTGCGCAAATACGGTGAGGAGGGCAAGGTGGCCCTGCGCAACATCCGCCGGGACGCCATGGACGACATCAAGAAGAGGACCAAAAAGTCTGAGCTTACCGAGGACGACCAGAAGAAGCTGGAAAAGGAGCTCCAGGACATGACCGACAAGCGGTGCAAGGACATCGACGATCTGACCGCCAAGAAGGAAAAGGAGCTCATGGCGGTGTAAATTTGCTCCGAACAGGAGGAAGAAAGCATGAATGAGGTTATGACTGAAAAAGAACAGGCCACTGCGTTAATGTATTGATTTACAGCGCATCAAAACGGCTTCTGACCGGGAAAACGAAATTGAGTACCAAATCAGGACCACAAAGGCCAAGCTGGAGGCGCTGGGTATTGTGACCGAAAACCTGGATAAATAAAAAGCAGGCCCCCTTTCTCAAGGGGGCCTTTCAATGGAACGATAAACCGAAAAAGGAGCGACCGCCATGGCCCTCTTTCAGAAAAAAAACGAGCCGGCTCAGGTGGAGGCGGACCTCACCCGCCTGCCCCGGCATATCGCCATCATCATGGACGGCAACGGCCGGTGGGCCAGGAAGCGCGGCCTGCCTCGAACGGCGGGCCACGCCGCCGGGGCGGAGACCTTCCGCGCCATCGCCACCTACTGCAAGGACATCGGGATTGACTATCTCACGGTATACGCCTTTTCTACCGAAAACTGGAAGCGGCCTTCGGCGGAGGTTTCCTCCATCATGGGGCTCTTGAAAAAGTACCTGCTGGAAGCCATCGGGCAGATGGAGCGGGACCGGGTGAAGATGGAATTTTTTGGGGACCTGTCCCCCCTGTCCCCGGAGCTGCGGGAGCTGTGCGAGCGCACCCGGGAGATTTCCCGGCACTATGAGGGCTGTCAGGTCAATGTCTGTCTGAATTATGGGGGCCGGGACGAGCTGATCCGGGCGGCCCAGGCCTATGCCCAGGACTGTATCGAGGGCAGGGCCGACCCCAACCACCTGAGTCCGGAGCGGTTCGGCGGCTATCTATTTTCCAAAGGCGTCCCCGACCCCGACCTGGTTATCCGGCCCAGCGGAGAGCTGCGGCTGTCCAACTTCCTGCTGTGGCAGTCCGCCTATGCGGAATTTTATTTCACCGACGTGCTGTGGCCCGACTTCTCCAAGGAAGAGCTCCACCGGGCCATTGCCGCCTATCAAGGCCGGAACCGCCGGTTTGGAGGTGTGTAAGCTTGGCGACACGGATTATCGTAGGCGTGGCCCTGGGCCCGGCGTTTTTGGCGGCGCTCTTTTTCCTGCCGCCCCTGTGGCTGGCGGTGCTGGTGGCTTTGATCGCGGGGGCCGCCTCCTTTGAGCTGCTGCGGGCCACAAAGGTGGCCCACCACAACGGCATGTACATCTTCACCGCCGCCGCCGCTGTCGCGGTCCCCGTTGGCCATGGCCTGGGGTACGGCAGCTGGACCGCCCGGGCGGTGGTTCTGCTGCTCATGGCCGTGATCTTTTTTCTGGCGATCCGCCTGTATGGTACGCCGGGGGAGATTCGGTTTGAACATGTGGCCGTCTGTCTCTTCGGAGGTACCGTGATCCCGCTTTTTTTGTCCGCCCTGGTCCAGCTTAAAGGGTTTGACAACGGACAGTTTTATGTGCTCCTTCCGGTGATCTGCGCCTTTACCACCGACATCGGGGCCTACTTCGCCGGAGTTTTTCTGGGAAAGCACCGGGGAATCACCCAGGTCAGCCCCAACAAATCCCTGGAGGGCTACGTGGGCGGAATTCTGTCCGGCTGTCTGTTCATGCTGGTCTACGGTCTGCTGGTCCGGCGGTTCGCCGGGATCGCGGTGGAGCTGCCCATAATGGCCCTCTACGGCCTGCTGGGCAGCGCCATCACCGAGCTGGGCGACCTGTCCTTCTCCCTCATCAAGCGGCAGTATGGCGTGAAGGACTACGGTACCCTGCTCCCCGGCCACGGCGGCATGCTGGACCGCTTCGACTCCACCACCTTCGCCGCCCCCATGCTGCTGCTGCTGGTGGAGATTCTGCCGGCATTTTAGGATGCCAGGGCGGAAAGTATCTCTTGACGAAGGGACAGTCCAAAGAGATAATAGGCGTGGGCGTATCGGGCGATATGCCAGTTGAGAGCTTCCTCAAAGGCTTCGAACTCCGCATACCCCAGCCGCGCCCGCAGCTTCGCGGCGGCGGCTTCATAGTCCTGCTCGGCCTGGCAAAATTCCGGGAGCTGGCTGCAAAAGTGGTAGATCTGCTCAGAGATGTAGGGATTATCGAGGAACAAGGCTTTTAGCATGTCATTCATAGAAAACAACTCCTTCACATGAGGTTTGACCACATCTCTATTATAGGAGAGGTTTAACCACATGTCAAGTGTTTTGGAGGAAATATGGCGACTTTTGCGGAACGGATAAGAGAACTGCGCAAGGAGCGCGGATTGAAACAGACGGAAATGGCAAAAATCTGTGGTTTAAATGTGCGCAGCTATCAATATTATGAACACGGTGACGGTTATCCCGAGGTCCCTGGCTTGGTCTTTCTGGCCGACTATTTCGAAGTCAGCCTGGACTATCTGATGGGACGGAAGGACGAGCGCACGTAGGGGCGGCCTGTGGCCGTCCGGATGGAAAGGAACGCAAGCTATGAGCAGAAAAATCACAGTGTTAGGCTCCACCGGCTCCATTGGGCGGCAGTCATTAGAGGTGATAGCCGCCTGCGGCATGGAGGCGGTGGCCCTGGCGGCCAACTCCAGCGCTGAGCTGATGGAGGAGCAGGCCCGGCGGCACAGGCCCTCTGTGGCCGCCCTGGCGGACGAACGCGCCGCCGCCGACCTGCGGGTGCGTCTGGCGGACACCAACGTGCGGGTGGTGGGAGGCCTGGAGGGCGTGCTGGAGGCGGCCACCATCTCCAGCGCGGACACGTCCATCGCCGCCCTGGTGGGCATGGCGGGGCTGCGGCCCACCCTGGCCTCCATCCGGGAGGGGAAGCGGGTGTGTCTGGCCAACAAGGAGACGCTGGTATGCGCCGGCCCCCTGGTGCTGGAGGAGGCGAAGGACTATGGCGCGAAAATCTACCCCGTGGATTCCGAGCACTCCGCCCTGTTCCAGTGTCTGGAGGCGAACCGGGACCGGGGAGAGGTGAAACGCCTGATCCTCACCTGTTCCGGCGGTCCCTTCTATGGCAAAAAGCGGGAGGAACTGGCTGACATAACCGTGGAGGACGCCTTGAGGCACCCCAACTGGTCCATGGGAGCCAAAATTACGGTAGACTCCGCCACCCTGATGAACAAGGGGCTGGAGGTCATCGAGGCCATGCACCTGTACCGGATGCCGGCGGAAAAAATTTCAGTTGTGGTCCACCGGGAGAGTATCATTCACTCTCTGGTGGAATACTGTGATAATGCCATGATTGCCCAGCTGGGGGCTCCGGATATGCGCCTGCCCATCCAGTACGCGCTGACCTATCCCAAGCGGATTCCCGGCCCGTCCACCCCGCTGGACCTGTGGAACTGCGGGCCCCTCACCTTTGGCGCTCCCGACCTGGAGGCCTTCCCCTGCCTGGCCCTGGCCCTGGAGGCGGCCAAAACCGGAGGCACCGCCGGGGCCATCCTCAACGGGGCCAACGAGGCGGCGGTGGGCCGGTTCCTGGAGGGGAAAATCGGGTTCCTGGATATCCCGGCCAGGGTGGAAAAGGCCCTGTCCCAGCTGCCGGTGGTTCAGAACCCTACCATGCGGGATATCCTGGACGCGGATGCCGCGGCCCGGGAAGCGGTTAAGTAAATTGTTT
This sequence comes from Oscillospiraceae bacterium, assembly GCA_910575265.1. Lineage (GTDB taxonomy): Bacteria > Bacillota > Clostridia > Oscillospirales > Oscillospiraceae > Lawsonibacter. The sequence goes on along the minus strand of CAJTEA010000039.1, from coordinate 8,067 downwards.
GGAGGTCCCGGTTCTATGCTCTATATCATCGTATCGATTCTGATTTTCGGTATTCTGGTGGCTACCCACGAGCTGGGTCATTTTGTCACGGCCAAGCTGCTGGGGGTGAAGGTGAACGAGTTTTCCGTCGGCATGGGTCCCGCCATTTGGCAGAGCGGGAAAAGGGCAGAGGAGCCCTGGGAGGAGGATAAGACGGTTTACAGTCTGCGTCTGCTCCCCATCGGCGGCTTCTGCGCCATGGAGGGGGAGGACGACGATTCCGCCGATCCCCGGTCCTTCGGGCGGGCAGCCTGGTGGAAGAAAATCATCATCCTGTGCGCTGGGGCCTTTATGAATTTCATCACCGGAGTGATTATCATTGCCATTCTCTACGCCCCGGCCACCGGCTTCCGGGCGGAGTACTACGGCGGTCCCATTGAGGGCTACGGCGTTGAGGACTGCGGCCTGCTGGAGGGAGACCGGTTTCTCTCGGTGGACGGACACCGGGTTCTGGTTTACGGCAACGCCCGCTTCTATCTGGACCGGGCGGGGGAAACCCTCGACTTTGTGGTGGAACGGGACGGCCAGCGGGTGGAGCTGAAGGACGTCCATCTGCCCTATCAGGAGCGCACCGATGAAAACGGCAACTTTACCCGGCTGCGGGGTATGACCATGCTCAGCGTGGGGGAGTCCACCACCTTTTTTGGCAAGCTGCTCTACGCCTGGAACACCGCCATTGACTTTGTGCGGGTGGTCTGGATCAGCCTGGGGGACCTGATTACTGGGGCGGTGGGTCTGCGGGAACTGTCCGGTCCGGTGGGCATTGTGAACATGATGGGGGAGGTGGGCAGCCACTCGCCCACGCTCTATGACGCGGCTTGGAATCTGGGTTATCTGGCCGCCTTGATTGCCGTCAACCTGGCGGTGATGAATCTGCTTCCCCTGCCCGCCCTGGACGGCGGCAGGGTGTTCTTCCTGGCCCTCAACAGTCTGCTCTACGGGCTGTTCCGGAAGAGAATTGACGCGAAGTATGAGGGGTATGTCCATCTGGTCGGCCTGGCCGCCTTCATGTGTCTGATGGTGGCGGTCACCCTCAGCGATGTGGGCAAGCTGTTCGGGAGGTAATTATGACAAAACAGATCCATGTGGGCGGTGTCCCCATCGGCGGGGGCGCCCCGGTTACCATCCAGTCCATGACCAATACCCCAACTCAGGACGCGGCGGCCACCCTGGACCAGATCAGAAGGCTGGCCGCCGCCGGGTGTGAGATTGTCCGGGTGGCCGTTCCCGATATGGACGCCGCCCGAGCGGTGGGGAAGATTAAGGAGCGCAGCCCTATACCAGTGGTAGTGGACATCCATTTTGATTACAAGTTGGCGTTGGAGGCCATCGCCGCCGGAGCGGACAAGGTGCGCGTCAACCCGGGCAACATCGGGGGAGAGGACCGGGTGAAGGCGGTGGCGGACGCCTGCCGGCTGCGTAACATCCCTATCCGCGTCGGCGTCAACGGCGGCTCCCTGGAGAAGCCCATTTTGGCGAAATACGGCAGAATCTGCCCGGAGGCTATGGTGGAATCCGCCTTTGGACACATCAGGCTGCTGAACAAATTTGACTTTGACGATATCTGCGTGTCGCTGAAGTCCTCCAGCGTGCCCGTCACCATGAAAGCCTATCAGCTTATGGGAGAAGCAAGTGATTACCCCTTACATATCGGCGTCACCGAGGCGGGGACGGTGAGGATGGGCACCCTTAAATCCGCCGTGGGCGTCGGGGGGCTTCTGGCCCTGGGCATCGGGGACACCATGCGGGTATCCCTGTCCGCGGACCCGGTGGAGGAGATTTACGCCGCCCGGGACATCCTGAAAGCCGCCGGGGTGCGGAAGGAGGGCCCGGAGCTGGTGAGCTGCCCCACCTGCGGACGCACCCGGATTGACTTGATCGCCCTGGCCAATGAGGTGGAGGAGCGTCTGAACACGGTAGACAAGCCCATCACCGTGGCCGTCATGGGCTGCGCCGTCAACGGCCCCGGAGAGGCCTCCGCCGCCGACTGCGGTATCGCCGGGGGGATCGGTGAGGGCCTGCTGTTTCAGAAGGGGGAGATTATCAAAAAAGTCCCCCAGGACCGGCTGGTGGACGAGCTGTTTGCTCTGATTGAGACGCTGTGAGGGAGGAAAATCATGTTAGCATACGGTCACGAGTGGAACAGCCAGGGCCAGCTGCCCCAGACGCTGCGGGAGGTGAGCCTGGACTGCTCCCGGGAGGAACTGGACCAGCTCATTGAATTTTTGCGGAGTGTGCGGGAGGAGTCCGCCGGGGCGGAGCTGGACAGCCTGTCCCACTGGCACTATCGGGATTGGAACCCGGACTGGACGGAGAAGCACTCCGATTTTATTATTTTGCTGTCCGATCACCATGTATGGACGAAGGAGACCGACTGAATGTCCCAGAAGATACCGTTTTTACAGATGTTTGCCGCTCTGCGCCAGTGGACCGAGCTGTCCAACGGGGTGGAGGGCTGGCTGATTGCGTCCGCCGCCATTGACAAGGCCAGCCGAAGTGCCAAAATCGTGGTGGAGAGGGCCTCTGGAGCGGGGCCAAATCTGATTGCCCAGGCGGAAGAAACGCTGTGCCGGGCCTACGGCCTGAACAGTGTGAAGATTGAGGCGGCGCCGGCTGAAGCTCCCGCCGCGCCGAAGCAGGCCGCCCCGGTGGAGGAGCGGGCGGATTCCGAACCCGACGCCTTTGCCCGCACCGAGGCCATCCGCCGGGCGGCGCTGCAAAGGAGCGCACGGCCTGCTGTCTCCGCTCCTGTCAAGGGAGGGAAGAAGCCCCAGGGCAAGGCCATCTTCGGCCGGTCCGTTTCCAAGCCCTCAACTCCCATTGGAGAATTGGAGCTAGACATGGGTATGGTGGTGGTGGAGGGGGACGTGTTCGCCATCGACAACCGGGAGCTGAAAAAGCGGGGAGCCTGGGTGGTGGCCTTCGACATGACCGACTACACCGGCTCTATCCGGGTGAACAAATTCTTCCCCGGAGAGGAGGGCAAGCCCCTGGTGGACGGCATCAGGAAGGGGATGCACCTAAAGGTCCAAGGCCGACTCAATATGGACCGCTTCTACGGCGACATGGTGCTGGAGCCGGTGGCCGTCACCACGGCGGAAAAGAAGCTGAAGGAGGACACCGCCGAAGAAAAGCGGGTGGAGCTGCATCTGCACACCACCATGTCCTCCATGGACGCCCTCACCTCTGTGGGGCCTAAGCTGGGCCCAGACAAAAACGTGGTCAAGCGGGCGGAGGCTTGGGGGCACCCCGCCATCGCCATCACCGACCACGGCGTGGCCCAGTCCTTCCCGGACGCCTGGCACTCGGCGAAAAAAATCAAGATTCTCTACGGGGTAGAGGCTTACTTCATCAACGATGTGGACGACCGGGTGGCTGTCCATGGGGAGACAAACGCCCCCTTTGACAGCGAAATTGTCTGCTTCGACATTGAGACCACCGGGCTGAACAAGAAGTATGAGGTCATCATCGAAATCGGCGCGGTGGTGCTGAAAAATGGGGAGATCACCGACCGGTTCAACACGTTTGTGGCCCCGGGACGCATCCTGTCCCCGGAGATCATCCGCCTCACCGGCATCACCGACGAGATGCTGGAGGGCGCCCCCTCTCAGCGGGAGGCGCTGGAGGCCTTTCTGGCCTTCGCCGGGGACCGGCCCCTGGCCGCCCACAACGCCGACTTTGACATGGGCTTTATCGCCGCTGGGTGCGAGAAGTATGGCATTCCCTTCCGCAATCCCTCGGTGGACAGCCTGATTTTGGCCCAAAACCTGCTGCCCGAGCTGAACAAATATAAACTGGACATCGTGGCGGAGCACCTCCATCTGCCCGCCTTTAATCACCATCGAGCCAGCGATGACGCGGCCACGGTGGCCTATATGCTGCCCCACTTTTTCAAACAGCTGGAGGGGATTGGTTTACATAACCTCTCGGAGATCAACCCCTATATGCCAAAACTCCGGGGGAAAGGCAAGGCCAAGCGCCAGCCCAAGCACCTGATTGTGCTGGCCAAGAACCAGACCGGCCTGCGTAACCTGTATAAGCTCATCTCCCTGTCTCACCTGGAGCACTTCAAGCGCTACCCCACCATGCCCAAATCCCTGATTAATGAAAACCGGGAGGGGCTGATTCTCGGCTCGGCCTGCGAGGCGGGGGAGCTGTTCCGGGCGCTGACCGACGGAAAAAACTGGGATGAGCTGAAGCGCATCGCTTCCTGGTACGATTACCTGGAGATTCAGCCGGTCTGCAACAACATGTTCATGCTCCGCAAGGGGATGGTGCGCTCGGAGGAGGAGCTGCGGGACTTCAACCGGGCCATTGTGAAGCTGGGGGAGGAGCTGGGCAAGCCGGTGTGCGCCACCGGGGACGTCCACTTCCTGGACCCGGAGGACGAGATTTACCGCCACATCCTCCTGGCCTCCAAGGGCTTTGAGGACGCGGACGAAAGTTTGCCTATCTACTTCAAGACTACCGATGAGATGCTCAGGGAATTCGCCTATCTGGGGAAGGAGAAGGCGAAGGAGGTGGTGGTGACCAACACCAACCTGATCGCCAGCTGGTGCGACCCCATCGAGCCTCTGCCCCAGGGCCTGTTCGCCCCCAAGCTGGAGGACTCCGACGGGGAGCTGAAGCGGCTGGTCTGGGGCAAGGCCCACGAGCTGTACGGGGAGAACCCGCCCCAGCTGGTGGTAGACCGCATCGAGGCCGAGCTGGGGGATATCATCCGGTGCAAATACGACGTGATTTACATGTCCGCCCAAAAGCTGGTGCAGAACTCCCTGGAACATGGCTACTTAGTGGGCTCCCGGGGTTCGGTGGGCTCGTCGCTGGTGGCATTCATGTCGGGCATCACCGAGGTGAACTCCCTGCCCGCCCACTACCGCTGCCCCAAGTGCAAGCACACCGACTTCGACTATGCCCAGGACCCCGCCCACCCCTATGGCTGCGGGGCGGACATGCCCGACGCGGTCTGTCCCGTCTGCGGGACCAAGTACGTCAAGGACGGCTTCAATATCCCCTTTGAGACCTTCCTGGGCTTTGGCGGCGATAAGGTGCCGGACATCGACCTGAATTTTTCCGGCGAGTATCAGTCCAACGCCCACAAGTACACCTTTGAGCTGTTCGGACAGACCCATGTATTCCGGGCGGGGACCATCGGTACGGTGGCGGAAAAGACCGCCTTCGGCTATGTAAAGAAGTATCTGGAGGAGAAGGGGAAGGTGGCCTCCAAGGCGGAGGAGAACCGGCTGGCCATCGGCTGCACCGGCGTCAAGCGCACCACCGGCCAACACCCCGGCGGTATGGTGGTTATTCCCCAGGACAAGGAAATTTACGACTTCTGCCCCGTCCAGCACCCCGCCGACGACCCCAACAGCGACATTATCACCACCCACTTTGAATACCACTCCATGGAGTCCAACCTGCTCAAGCTGGACATGCTGGGTCACGATGATCCCACCATGGTCCGTATGCTGGAGGACCTGACGGGCGTCAATGCCCGGGAAATCCCCCTGGACGACCAGGCCACCATGTCCCTGTTTACCTCCTCCAAGGAACTGGGCTTTGAGAACGACAAGGTGCTGGGCCCCACCGGAGCGGTAGCCATCCCGGAGTTCAACACCCGGTTCACCCGGGGCGTACTGGAGGAGACCCAGCCCACCCAGTTCGACATGCTGCTGCGCATCTCGGGCTTCACCCACGGCACCGACGTGTGGCTGGGCAACGCCCGGGACCTGATTCTCCAGCAGAACATCCCCGTGGGCCAGTGCGTGGGCTGCCGGGACGACATCATGCTCTTTCTCATCTCCAAAGGGATGGACCCTAAGCGGTCCTTCAAGATCATGGAGGCCGTCCGAAAAGGCCGGGGCCTGCCCGACGGAGCCGAGGAGGAGATGAAGGCCGCCGGGGTGCCTGACTGGTACATTGGCTCCTGCAAGAAAATCGCCTACCTGTTCCCCAAGGCTCACGCCGTGGCCTACGTGATGATGGCCTTCCGCATCGCCTGGTTCAAGGTCCACCGCCCCCTGGCCTTTTACGCCGCCTACTTCTCTATCCGGGCCAAGGCCTTTGACGAGGCCTTCATGTGTCGGGGGATGGACATGTGCCAGCAGAAGATGCGCCAGATCATCGCCAAGGACAAGGAGGCCACCGCCGTGGAGCAGGACATGCTCACCACCCTGGAGGTGTGCTACGAGTTTTACCTCCGGGGCTTCCAGTTCGACCGAATGGACCTGTACAAGTCTCAGGCTGTCCACTTTGCCGTGGACGAGGAGAAGGGGACCCTGCGCCCGCCCTTCGTCTCTGTCGCTGGGTTGGGGGAGACCGCCGCCGTCTCTCTGGCTGAACAGCGGGAGGGAAAGCGGTTTATCTCCATCGAGGAGGTCTCCGCCGCCTGCCCCAAGGTGTCCAAGACCCATATCCAGCTCTTGAAGGATGCCGGCGCTTTCGGCGACCTGCCTGAAACCAGCCAGATGGATCTGTTCTCTATGTTTGGATAAGGATTGACATTTCGGTTACAGTAAATTATAATGGAACTATCTAAAAGAAAGGAGGCCGACAATATGCCGACTGAAAATGAAAGGAAAGATGTTCAAAAGGCTATGGCGTATGACCTTCTTCGAATCTTGAAGCAAGATTCTGAAAAGATGTACTCCACAGAGGAACTGGAAAAACTGATTGACGCTTATATTGCTGGAACACAGCAGTAAGAACAGCCGCCGCCACGCTTTCGTGACGGCGGCTTCTGTTTCTCTTGTTTTGTCGAAGTCTGTTATAATGATGTTGCCGCTTTCAATTGCGGCGGGTATATTTTTTGCTTACTTAGCGTTGGGTAAGAGCTGTTTCTGGAACGTTTCTTCCTCTTTCGGCCCGCCAGTTTGAACCTGGGGCGCGGCGGCGGCCAAAGCTTCGATACATTGTTTGGCGGTCCGTTTCCGGGCGAACGGAATATATGCGATCAGATGGGTGGAATCATAGATATAGACATCGAAAGAGGTGGAAACCACCTTGCTGGTGGTATGGACCCGCTTCTTTAAAAAGAGGCCCCGGAGATTGCGCAGCAGGACAGCCTGATCCCCAATCAGGACCCAAGCGCGGCCCAAATCAATGCTGCCGAAGCTCCGGCCTCCGGACAGGTCCTGGTCCACCAGAGCGAACAGCTCCGGAACAGGGAGACCGGCCTGATCCGGTGGGAGCTGAGTACGGATCGACTGGATCAGAGCGCTGTTTTCAACGTCCTCGTTGATTGCGAGACGCTTTTTGCGGTGGATACGGGCGCCCCAGACAAAGCAGATTCCGATGAAGAGGAAAGCCGCGCCGAAAAACAGCGATATTATTACGCCGCCAACCCCAAAGGATGCCCACTCAAAGATCGACATATATCCCAGCATACACAGAAAGACTACGCCGACCAGCGCGAATGGGACCGCACAGATGCACATGATGATTTCCGAAACCGCACTGCCTTTCTCTTTTTTTAGATGATTTTCACAGTAACTCATAAATACCAAATCCCTTCTTCGTTTTTGCGCGGCTCTGGAGATGTCTCTACCTCCAGAGCCGTGTGGGGTCAAAACAAAAACGCCGTGCAGGTGCAAAGCCTACACAGCAAAGAAAAATCTTCGGCAACACGACCACATGGATACCACAACAAACCAGACCCTTTACAAAAAGAACCGTCCGTCGTATAATATCCATGCGGTGCGGCCGATGGCCGTTGTGTAGGTGATGAGTCCACCTATGCAGGCTTTGCGGGTGTTGGCGCACCCATAAAGCTGCCGCATTTTTGTTTTCGCCTCATTATACCAGAAACCGACATGCTTTGCAAGCGTTATTACCGGAACTTTGCGCCGATGGCGCGTTTATAAAAAATTTAAAGAAATATCCCTTGACTGTCAGGGGCCAAATGGTTAAAGTATTACTCCCGAATAAAAATATAGGAAATCTGGTTGTGCAGAAAGAAAGCGGAGACCCTATCAGGAGAATGTTGTAAGGTACGCATGAAAGAAACTGTTTTATGGCGGATATCGGATT
>CAJTEA010000038.1 GCA_910575265.1 Oscillospiraceae bacterium | reverse complement strand
CAGCGCTTTTTTGAGGGAAAATAGGTGGAAAAAGAATAAGGACAAATCCGAATCCCCTTGAGCCACAAGGGTTTCCGTCTTTGTCCTTATTATACTATATGGGCATACTTTTGCGGTACACTGTCTGAATAATTGGGTGCTTTCAGGTGAGGATCTTACTGTAGCGTTACCTGTACTTTCACGGTACCTTGGGCATAACGGATTGGCTGGCACACAAAAGTATCTTCAATTAACTGCTCAAATGTATCCGCATATTGTTGCCAGATTGGAAGCGCAATTTGGTGGCCTGATCCCACCGCTGGAGGTGTCCGATGAAAGCATCTGATTTCTCCAGATTCTTAACGCGCTACCTTACGCACTATCTGCCTGTACAGCGAAATCTGAGCAGCAATACGATTCGGTCCTACCGGGATACATTTAAACTCCTCCTGATTTTCTGTAGAGACGAGAAGGGCTTCAATATTGCAAAAATGAGTCTGGATAAACTGGACAAAAAGTGTGTAGAGGAATTCCTTTTGTGGCTGACGAACACCCGCTTCGCTTCTCCATCCACATACAACCAGCGTCTCAGCGCAATCCACGCTTTTTTTGACTATGTTATGACCGAAGAACCGGCATATATGGAGCAGTGTATTTCGATCCTCAAAATTAAGAGCATGGTATCTCCTGCTCCGCCCGCACAATATTTGACGCCAGAAAATCTGAAGCATCTGTTGTCTATGCCGGACACCTCTACTCCGAAAGGGCGAAGGCATCTTGTATTGCTTACGGTCCTGTATGATACGGCAGCGCGTGTCAGTGAACTTACAGATATTTGTATGAGGGACGTGCGATTGGATTTTCCTGCAGTCATTACTTTGCATGGAAAAGGTGGAAAAATTCGTACTGTACCGCTTATGAAACAGACAACCGAATTACTGCAAAGTTACCTCGCCGAAAATCATGTTGATGTGCGGCACAATCCGGATATGCCCCTGTTTTGGAATGGCAGTAGACGTAAGTTGACCCGCTCTGGGGTTACGTACATTGTCCAGAAATATGCAGATATGGCGCGGACAATGGCCCCTGGAATGCCTGTGAAAATCTCACCTCATGTTTTTCGCCATACGAAAGCCATGCATATGGTACAAGCAAATGTTAATCCAGTTTTTATTAAAGATTATCTGGGGCACGCCGACATCTCTACCACTGAGGTCTATACCAGAGCAGACAACGAGGCCAAGCGAGCTGCTTTGGAAAAAGCTACAGCCCACTTTGGTCTTCCTAAAGCATCCCATTGGGAGCAAGATGCTAAGTTGATTGAGTGGCTGTCCTCGCTTGGCTAAACTCAGGTATTGAAAAATTAATAGTTGGATGATAAACTAAAATAAAGGAGGCGCACCATATGGAGAACAACATATCAAAAATTGTACATCCAGCCATAGAGCCTGGAAAAAACATTCTTAAAGATGTGATTGGGGTTTTTATGCATGACCCTAATGCAGCATGGTCTTTGGCAGAAGATTTAAAAAGATTGCCATCCACAATCCGTGACGGAATATTTTGGGATTGCCTTGAAACTTTTATTTTGTGTTCCTATAGTTTTAATGAAGAAACAAATCAATTTGAAGCGAAAAATTTACAATCGCTCGCAGTAGCTCTGGCTGAGGCAAGTCCTAATGCAGACGCTGGTTACCAAGGTGATCCTGAAAAGCTGACCGAGTATGCTAAGCGATTAATTAAACTAATCGATGACTGCGGTACTAAGCAAAAGGCAAATTATTTGGCTAATATAGCACGGGCACTACTTTCTAAGCAGATTGATACACGAAAATTCTTTCAGTTAAGCCGATGCATAAGAAATCTAACAGAGGAAGATCTGCTGTTTTTAAGCGAAAGAATTGAGTCAGGCAATATATCACGAGACGAAGACTATGTTGATGATTACAGAGCATTAGGACTGCTCTACGAAACCGATGAAGGCTTTTCATACTCTAAGCGAGCATTTGAACTAAAAAAATATGCTCTGTGCTATGAAACTTATATTGAAATTCCAGACAGATTTCCCCCAAAATATGAGCCCTTTGTTGGACAAGAAATATCGGAGGACGAAATCGATGCGTTAGTTAAAGAAGTTGATCAGGTTAAAGAAAATCAACAATGGAAAACATTCGTGTAATTAGCATATACATTTTCAACGAGGTTTCTTAATGGGAGCCTCGTTTTATTTATACTCACCGCATCTTAAACTCAAATTATATCCAACATCTAAATCAATAATTATGCACAGTGGGACAGGGGCAAATCACTCTATCCCACTGTTTTTTGGAGGTGAAGTGCATAATTGATTTCTATTCATAATGTTCCCCGAATTTTACTCCACGACCAGGGACGGGCGTTTGCGACAATCCCCTCCACGCTTCATGAGCTGGGGTATGGTCTCGAATGGAATGTGTGTGACAGCGCAGACCACCAAGTGCCTCAATCGCGGCGAAGGGTCTATATTGTCGGATATCTTGATCCCCGATGCGCCGGCCAAGTATTTCCTATCGCCGGAGCAAACGGAAAGGCTCTTGTTCAAATCCTTGGAGGGCCGCAGGGATCGAGAGTCTACGATATCGAAGGAGTAGCCTGCACCCAGACGGCGGGGGCCGGGGGCATGGGCGGCAAAACCGGACTGTACCTGATTCCGCCCGAAGCCGCCTTTATGGATCTGTCTGTAGGGGAACCCAGGCGCACCGACACTGCCCGGTGCCTCACTGCCCGGTATGGGCAGACCACCCTCTCCAACCACAGAGCCGAACGATCTGGGGTACTGATGATTCGTGATCCCTCCAAGAAGGGATACACGGAAGCCGCTCCCGGCGACAGCGTGGACCTGGGCTTTCCAAACAGCAAGACCAGAGGTGGCCGGGTAAGCAAGCTGGCCCATGACGCCGCCAGTGTGCAGGGCATTGTGGACCAGGGCGGGCGCATCCGCCGCCTGATGCCCAGGGAGTGCCTCCGCCTCCAGGGCTTCGAGGAGGACCAGATCGACCGGCTGCTGGCCATCACCTCGGACGCCCAGGCGTACAAACAGGCCGGAAACTCTGTCACCGTCAATGTGATCGAAGCCATTGGCCGCCGAATCCGGGTGGTGGATGAGCAGCTCCGAAAGGAGGCCGCGGCATGAGCGAGATCGGCATCAAGGATCAATGCTTCGGTGTAGAGGTGGAGATGACGGGTATCACCCGCAGACAGGCCGCCGAAGCACTGGCCGCCTATTTTGGAACATCGCCCCAATATCTGGGGACCTATTACGACACCTGGGGCGTGACCGACCCGGAGGGCAAGGTGTGGAAGCTGATGAGCGACAGCAGCATCAAGCCAGAGAAGAAAACTGCGGGTGGGTACATATCCGCTTCCGGCATGGACAGTGGAGAGTATCGGGTAGAGATGGTTACGCCCAAGCTGACCTACGCCGAACTGCTCAAGTTCCAGGAATGTGTGCGCAGAGTACGAAAAGCCGGGGCCAAGGTCAACGGCTCCTGCGGCATCCACGTCCATGTGGACGCCGCCAACCACAACCGCCAGAGCCTGAAGAACCTGATCGGCATCATGTATTCCAAGGAAGATATTTTATTTAAGGCTTTGCAGGTGAGCGAGTCCAGAGCGGAGCGCTGGTGCAAAAAGGTACGGGAACCCATGCTGCGGCAGGCCCGGACGCTGTCCTCGGACGAGACCACCGACCTCACCCAGTTGGAACGGGTGTGGTACGAAGGAGTCGTGGAAAACACCGAGCATTATAACTGGACACGCTACCATGCCTTGAATCTGCATTCTGTCTTTTACCGCGGCACCGTGGAATGGCGGTGCTTCAACGCTACCCTCCACGCCGGAAAAATAGCCGCCTATGTGAACCTGTGCCTTGCCATCTCCGCCCAGGCCATCGCCCAGCGCAGCACCGTCATGCGCAAGACCAAAAGCGAGAACGAGCTGTTCACCTTCCGGGTCTGGCTGGTCCGCCTGGGCCTCAACGGTGAGGAATTCAAGCATACCCGTGACCATTTACTCGCCCACCTGGAGGGGGATAGGGCGTGGCGCCACGATAAGGACAGCTACCCGGCCAATCAAAAGAAGAAAAAACGCCGTGAAAGTGAGAGATGACAATGAAAATTTGCATTGACGAACGCGCCTACCAGGGCAGCGCTGCGGAGATCATGGAGCAGCTCCGACAGCAGACCTTCGACCCCACCGAGTACCCGGATACGGAGAGCTACATCCACCAGCTTCGGAGCAACTTCATCCGGGCCACCGACCTGGACTGTCCCCTGCCGGAGTCCGGTGTGGAGCAGCAGGCCCGGACCATGTTCACCCATCTGGCTAAGGCCGGGGCGCTGGTCATTTTGGAGGAATGAATATGGAAAATACCTTGTATTTCGCCTATGGGTCCAATATCAACCTGGGCCAGATGGAGTACCGCTGCCCGGACGCCTCGGTGGTGGGGCCGGTTGTGCTGGAGGGCTGGGAACTGCTGTTCCGCAGTGGCGGCTTCGCCACCATCGCCCCCAAGGAGGGCGAGACCGTCCAGGGTCTGCTGTGGAGCATCACGCAGTCATGTGAGCGCTCCCTGGATCGCTACGAGGGCTATCCCCGCTTTTATGACAAGAAGATGGTCATCGTCCGGGACAGCGAGGGCCGCTCTCTGTCTGTTATGGCCTATATTATGGATGACCGCTTCCGGGAACCCATGCTGCCCACCGAGTCCTACTACAACGGTATCCTGGAGGGCTACCAACAGAACGGACTGCCGGTGTCTGCGCTGAAAAAGGCATGGGAACACGCTGTTCAGGAGGTGCATCAGGAGACGGAACAGATCAACGCCAGCATTTTTGACCGCCCCAAGCCGCCGAAACGGCGGGGCAGTCATGACCGCTGAGGTCATGATGGGAGGAGAAACACTATGTCCAGTAAAAAAATCTCTTTGACCGGCGAGGTGCATATCAGCACCGGCAGCGTCTATACCACCGTGGACGCGCTGGAGGCCATGAAGGTCATTGGCGTGGCCTACGGCCTCTACAGCCACGCTGAGGAGTGCCGGGATCAGCGGGTCATGCTGGACGAGGGCGGGGACCGCCCCGCCCTTGTTGTGCAGGAGGATATCAGCCACCACGAGAGTCCCCTGTGGGAGACGGTCCGTACCCTGACCGATGACCCCAGACAGATCCAGCGGTATCTGGCTTTCCGGGACACACTGAAGATGCTGCGGGAGATGGATCGAGAACAGGAGCGCCCGCCTGTTCCCCAAACGCCGGCGCTGCCGCCTGATCCAAAGAAAGCGAGGAAAGACCGTTATGCGCGATAAGATCAAGATCCTGGTGGTGGAGCCGATGAAGCCCTGCGAGGTGCGGGAGATCCCTGACACCCTGGAGACCATGCAGGCCCTCGTGGGCGGATACATCCAAGCTGTGTATCCCTTCCAGGAGGAGGTGGCTGTGATCTGCAACGAGGAGGGCCGAAACCTGGATCTGCCCTATAACCGTCCGCTGATGGATGAGAGCGGCCTGCCCTATGACATCGTATGCGGAACATTTTTCATGGCTGGTGTCAGCGGGGAGCATTTTGTCTCTCTGACAGAGGAACAGATCCAACGCTATAAGGATCTGTATGACAACGTCATGATCGTTACTGCGGTCAAGGAGCAGCCTCCCCAGGAAATGCCAGCGGAAAAAAAGAAAAAGCCCAAGTCCAAGGGGGAACGGTGAACGCCGTTCTCCTTTTTTCAGAGGAGGGAACCTATGCCCAACTATGACCTGTCCAGCATCGGGGCGGTCTCCGCTTCCGCAGAGCTGGCCCATATCCGCGCCAATCAGGAGCCGAACCAGGACAGCTACAATGCCGCATGGCTCCACGGCTACGCCGACGCGCTGACCAGGGCGGCGGAATCCCTGGAACCCCAGCGGGAACTGATGGAGGCCATCATCGGCTATATGGGAGAGCGGTATGACAGCGCCGAGCTGTACGGCATCCTCCATGACACCCTGGAAATGTCCGATCAGGAGATCCGCTCTCTGGGCTTCGATCTGCCCCAATGCCGGGAGCCTGATGTGGGGACGCCTACCAAAAAACAAAAAGGAAGGAAAAATGCCTTTTATGAGAGATAACTACATTCTGACCGCCGAGTCGGTCACCGAGGGCCACCCGGACAAGCTGTGCGACGCTATTGCCGACAGCGTCCTGGACGCCTGCCTGAAGCATGACCCCGCCGCCCGTGTGGCCTGCGAGGTCATGGCCACCGCCGGGAAGATTATCGTGGCCGGGGAGATCACCGCCGCCGAGCTGCCGGACATCCCGGCCATCGTCTGCCAGACTGTTCGGGAAACTGGCTATGGATCGGACTATGAGGTGGAGGTCATCACCCATGACCAGAGCGGCGATATCGCCGGCGCTGTGGCTCAGGAGACCCAGATGGGCGCCGGCGACCAGGGCATCGTGTATGGCTTTGCCTGTTCGGAGACGGCGGAGCTGCTGCCCCTGCCCGTGGTGCTGGCCCACCGGCTGACCCTGCTGCTGACCAACGCCCGGAAAACCGAGACCATCCAGGGCCTGGGGCCGGACGGCAAGGCCCAGGTGTCCGTGGAGTACCAGAGTGGTAAGCCCTGCCGGATCGCCACAGTGGTGGTCTCCTGCCAGCATGACGCGGACAAGGATATGGACGAGCTGCGCCGGGAGATCACGCGGCACGTCATCGTCCCCGCTCTGCGGGAGCTGTACCCGGACCACAAGACGGAGGTTTTTATCAACCCCTCCGGGCGGTTCGTGCTGGGCGGCTTTGAGGCGGACACCGGGTTGACGGGCCGGAAGCTGATGGCGGACACCTACGGCGGACTGGCCCCCCATGGCGGCGGGGCGCTGTCCGGCAAGGACGGGAGCAAGGTGGACCGCAGCGGGGCCTACATGGCCCGGTACATCGCCAAGAACATCGTGGCCGCTGGGCTGGCGGAGAAATGCACCGTCAGCCTCGCTTACGCCATCGGCAGGGCCGAGCCGGTGGCGGTGGACATCGACGCCCACCAGACCGGGAAGTACCCGGAGGCTGTGCTGGAGCAGGCCGTCCGGGCTGCATTCAACCTGCCCCCCTCCGGGATGATCTCCGCCCTGGGGCTGGACCGGCCCATCTTCGCGCAGTTCTGCAACTATGGCCACTTTACTCACCAGGACGCCCCCTGGGAGCAGACGGACCGGGCCGCCGTATTGGTGGACGCTGTGGGAGGTGACCGCTCCAATGGATGACGGAATGGATTATGATGTTCAGACTAAAGTGAGTTTCCGTCTCGACTTTGACGGTTCTGGCGAATTCAATATGCTGCTGCTCCCGGATGTGCAGAAGCAATTTGTGCAGCACGTTAAGGAAGTCTATGAGAAGGACAACACCTTGGGCAGCGGCTATGTCTCCAGCGATCTCAATTTCCGCTTTAATGGCCGTATGGTGCATCTGGAATATACCTTTCACTGCCATGATGAAAACGAGGCTGAAGCGGAGAGCTTCTCCACCTACAGTGTACAGTGTGTTCAGGAGGCGCTGGAGGAGTTTGGCTGTAAGATCAGGAAAATCGAATGTAAAGCTGAGGAAGCGGACATGACGTGGCTGGATCGGCTGGAGGATGCGATCTTCGGCACAAAGGACAAGGCACAGAAGCAGTCTCCGGCAAAGGATAAGTCCGGCCAAAAGACCGCTTCCAAGAAGAAAGCGCCCAGACAGGAGCGGTGACAGTGGAGCGGCCCAAGTTTATCGCCTCATGCTCATTCGGGAAAGATTCGTTGGCCACCATTTTGCTTGCAAAAGAGCATGGGGTGCCTCTGGATGAGGCGGTCTATTGCGAAGTGATGTTTGACAAGGGTATCTCCGGCGAGGTACCGGAGCATCGGGACTTCATCTATGAAACTGCCATCCCAAGGCTGGAGGAGATGGGGGTCAGGATCATCGTCCTGCGTTCTGCCAAGACCTATGTAGACTTGTTCACCGGGCGGGTCACCCGCGGCCCGAAAAAGGGCATGGTGCGCTCCTTCCCTCTGTGCGGGAAGTGCGCCGTCCAGCGTGACTGCAAGATCCGGCCCATCCAGCGGTATCAAAAAAACCTGCCGCCCGGGACGGTCCAGTATATCGGCATCGCCAAAGATGAGCAGGAACGGCTGCTGCGGCTGGAGAGCGGCAGGCAGGTGTCTCTGCTGGCAAAATACAATTTTACAGAACAGGACGCATGGCAGCTCTGCGAGAAAGCGGGGCTGCTTTCGCCTATCTATGCCTTCACCAACCGGGGTGGCTGCTGGTTCTGTCCCAATGCCAAGTTGCCGGAACTGCGCCACCTCTACGACCACCACCCGGACCTGTGGGCCAGGATGCTGGAGTTACAAGCCATACCAGGAAAGGCAACGGAGAAATTCAACCGCACCCAGAAGTTCTCCGACATCGATGTCCTGTTCCGGCAGGAGGACGGCAAAGCTGCTCTCAGACAGGCGGCATAGCCGGGGATTGTTGGTATTGCTGGGGATTGACAGCGGATTTTTGTTGGGTATCGTGATAGCTTTTTCCCTCAAAAACGGGTATCGTTGGTGCCAGAGAATCCCTCTCAAAAAATAATATCAAGGAGGCGCTATCATGAAGGAAATCAACAAGCACCCCGCGCCGAAAAAGCTGCTCCGGCAGGTTACAGCGGAGACCATCAATGGCCTGGAGCTGGGCGGAGAGATCGACCACCCAAGCATTATTAAACTGGAGACTGCCGTCGGCCTCATTGCAAAGGCGTGGAAACTGCCCCAGGAGACCCTGCAAAGCAGCATCGACCTGATTCAACGCCAGAAACAGAACATCCTCAGCGGCAGCGGAGAGGGCGTTCTCCCCCCGGATGAGGACTTGGAGAGTTACGATGGCCCCATGATTGTCGAACTGCTCTGGGGCCTGTTTGAAACAGCGGTTAAACTGGAGTGTGCCCAGGACCGGACCGTAATCCATGAGACAGCGATCCTGATTGCGGACAGTCTGAGCCTGGGCGAGTGGATCGAGGAGTGCGGCTCTGGTAACGAAAAAAATTAAACTGTATGAGAAGGGAGTGGTCCGTGCGGACGGCTCCCTTCTCACGTGGAAGGAGATGACACAACTGTGAGCAACACAAAATACGAGATCACGGACCTCGCCCATGAGAAGTACCCCTTCCTCTACCGCATCCGTGCCCTGCGGGACATCGGCAGTGAGGTCAAGGCCGGAGACCTAGGCGGCTTTGTGGAGTGCGAGAGCAACCTGTCCTTCGAGACGGGAGATAACGCCTGGATCTTTGACGATGCCATCGCCGCCGGGGAAGGCTGTGTGGACAAAGGCTCCGTCCTGCGGGAGAGGGCCATTGTCTGCGGCTGTGCTTATGCCTCCCACGGCACGGAAATGTCCGGCGATTCCAGAGCTGAGGATGACGCTTACATCCGGGGAGGCAGACTGAGCCGGTGCGCACGAGTCTCCGGGAACGGCATGGTCCTCCAGTCCCCCACGACCAAAGCTGCACCCATTCTCACCGGAAGCTGTTCTGTCTACGGCAAGGTGATTGGCGATGTGACATTAACCGGAACCGCAGTGGTAATCAGCGGTGAGGAAATCCTCAATGAGTCCTTGGACACGCTGATCATTGATGATCGGGGCCGCACGATCATCCGCGCCCCGTCACGAGACGAACTGGCCCCTTGCCAGCCCCAGGAAAAACAGAAAAAGCCAAAAAATAAGGGCCGGGATCGATGAAAATCAAGTATTTACATGGCTATGAGACCTGCGTCCACAGCAGGAAACGAAAACAGGCTCCCTGGCGGGTAACCAGCGGCTGTGACAATCGTGCTTGTCTGTTCACCGGGCGGCACTACGAGTTGCCCAACACTACAGTGTGTATGACCTGTCCGTTTTACCACGGGTCTGAGGAGGTGCAAAAAGGATAGTGGATCTCCATATGAGGGAATTTAACGGCACGACCTTCGGAATGTCGGTAGAGGCATCTTCCCCGGCATTCAAGCGGATGAAGAAAAACGCTTTCACAGGAAAAATCAAGCCCCGTGGAAGCTGGGTCGAACGGAGTGCCCGCTGTGTCCAAGCCGCCGATGTGGCCGCCATCATGGGCCAAGCCGGGTGGCTGGTCAGAGAATTGCAGTGCATGGAAACCATCCGCTGGGGCAATGACGGAACAGAATATTACATTATTTATGAGAAAGAAGGTGAAAAATGAGCAGCTTTTTTGAGCAGGAGCTGGGACGGTTGTTCGGGGATGGGCAGGTGATCCGTAACCCCACTTATTCGGGCCGGAGCTGACGGCAGCAAGCCAGGAGATGTGGAATACCCTCCTCTACGGCTCCAGCGGCGAGATCGTGGCCGTGGCGCTGTCCCAGGTGGGCAATGTGGGCGGCCAGCCCTACTGGAACTGGTACGGCTTCAACAGCCGGGTGGAGTGGTGTGCCTGCTTCGTGAGCTGGTGCGCCAACGAGTGCGGCTACATTGACGCCGGGGTGATCCCCAAATTTGCGGGCTGCACAGGCGGCTCTAATTGGTTCAAGGATCGGGGACAGTGGCAGGACGGCGGCTATGAGCCGCACCCTGGTGACCTAATATTTTTCGATTGGGCGTGCTTTGTTCCTTGACAATCTGCGTAGAAATACGCAATAAAACAAGGCAGATTTCGCAAGAAATCTGAACTCTATGCTTGATTCGGCAGGGGCAGAACCTGCCTGACCCGGTGTGACGGGTAACAAAAACTCTGATACTCCGACGTGCGCCCGTAGTGTCATACGGGATGTACGAAGCTCGGTAAAGAGCGGAGGCGATATCTGAGACGGTATTGCGCCGCAGGAGGCTATAAATCGGTCATGTCCAGTATGTGTTGTTGCAACCGACAAATGTCCTGAGAGTACGGCTCGTAAAAGAAAGGATGATAATCCAGCCATCCGCCCCCATGCGGGGTACTGCCGCTGTTTGAGGTTTCCAATCGCTGAAAACAGCAGAAAACCATTGAGGTCGAATGTCTCTGGCAGAATATCACACAAGTCAGAGATGGCAGTCGGGCTACAGGGACGGGCTAAAACCGATATGTAAAGCTAAAGCATAGGGAACAAAGGAACCATGGACGGCACTTCAATTTGTTGAAGTAAGTGAAGTGACACCTTCGCCGTGCGGGTAGGAAATGACCTGCTAATCCATGGGGCATCAGCCCGTAGTAGCGATGAAGCCCCTGTAATGGGGGTGGAGCGAAGGGGCATAGTCAGTGCAGATTCGTATGTGAACAGAAAGTCGAGGAAGCCGTAGGCATACCTGACTAACACCAGAAACACCAATTCCGAAGGGAGGCGGTGCGTTATGGCACAACAATTCGACTGCCCAAAAACCGAAACCCAACTACGCGAAATCCAGGATAAGCTGTATCAGCACAGCAAAGAGGCCTATGATGCGGGCGGTCGCCCAGCGTTTAGGGGCCTGCTGGAAATTATGTCAGCAGAAGCAACCATTATCACAGCAATTCACAACATCAAGAGCAATCGTGGCAGCGAGACCCCCGGCGTGGATTCTAAGACCATGCGTAAAGACTATCTACAACGCTCACATTCCTGGGTGATAAAGGATATTCAAAACGCATTTAAGCACTTTGAACCACAGAGGATACGCCGGGTGTATATCGACAAACCGGGAAAAACCGAAAAACGCCCGCTGGGGATTCCTACGATACGGGACAGAATCGTACAAGAGTGTATGAGGATTGTGCTGGAGCCAATATTTGAAGCGCAGTTCTTTGCCCATTCCTACGGTTTTCGCTCTATGCGGGACGCGCCTATGGCATTAGAACGGGCAAAAACGCTTGTGTTCAATACAGGCTATTACTGGATTGTCGAGGGTGACATCAGCAAATGCTTCGACCGCATTGACCACGCCATTTTGCTGAAACGCTTATACCATATGGGCGTAAAGGACAGGCGGGTTTTGCAAATTATCAAGGCCATGCTGAAAGCCGGGGTTATGGGCGAGTGCGAGGTGAACGAGGAAGGAACACCGCAGGGAGGACTCGTCAGTCCGTTGCTGGCAAATGTGTATCTGGATATCATGGATGAATGGATTTCCAGTCAATGGGAGCGCAAGAAAACCCATACAGCGTATTCCAGACCAGAAACCAGACTTCATGCTCTGCGCAAAAGGAGCAATCTGATACCAGGCTACCTTGTCCGCTATGCGGATGACTTCGTGATTATCACGGACACCCGCGCCCATGCCGAAGATTGGAAAGCCCGGTTGCAAGCCTTTCTACAAAGCAAAATGAAGCTGACGCTATCCCAAGAGAAAACGCTGATAACAGACATCCGAAAGAAACACATCAAATTTATAGGCTACGAGTTCAAAATGGTGCCGGGGAAATCCCGCCGGGGCTATATATCAAGGACAATTCCAGACAGAGACCGATTAAAGCGGAAAGTTGACAAAATTGCCCATGACATCAAGAAGATTCCCCTAAACTACAGTCGGGAACAGATGATTGGCGCAATCAATCGCATTAACAGCCAAATTAGAGGGCTTATCCAATATTATCAATGCTGCACCTGGGTCGGTACTTCCATGAAAAAGTGTGGGAGAAGATTACAGATGGTGGAAAAAGCTCGCTTGAATCAATATAAGGGGAAATGGATTCCAGCAAACCAGACGCAGAACCTTCCCCGTGTCCACCAGCAGTATAGGCAGAAAATACCCTCTATCAAATATCGTGACATTTACGTTGGCTTTACCGCAATCACCTTTTGCAAGTGGGAAAAAGTCTTGCAAAAAAACCAAGCAGAAACTCCCTATACCGAAGCCGGAAGGCAAATCAACTTCGAGCGTACGAAAAAGAAGCGTATCAACGCGCGCTTCGATGAACTGTACTCGGAGAAATCGGCAAGGGCCATCAGCTATGGAAAATGGGGAAAGCTCAACAACTTTGAGTTCATTATGAATCGGGCTTATGCCCTGAATCGTGACAAGCTCAAGTGCCGGGTCTGCGGCGGCTGGCTCATTTCCAGCACGCCATGGGCGCACCGGGTTAACCCCTACCTCCCGCTGGACAAGGTGAATCGTGTCAACAATCTGGTCTCACTCCATAAGAAATGCTTTATGGCGGTGAATAATCCGAACCAAGAAATCAGCCAATTTGATGTGAAAGCACAGAAGAAAATTATCGGTTACAGGGAAAAACTGGTTCCTTCACATACACGCAACAAATAATCTGCATTGATGGAGCGCCGTGTGCGGTGAAAGTCGCACGCACGGTGCGAAGCGGGGGAAAATCCGCTCTGACTGCTGTTCTCTCACGAGGACAGTAAAAGCGGCGGATTACCTATCGCTATGACAACAAGGGCAGCTCCGGCCCCCAGGACGACCTTGCCGACCATGTGGGTATCGTGGAGAAGGTGGAGAACGGCTTTGTCTACACCGTGGAGGGCAACTCCGGCGATAGCTGCCGCCAGAACACCTACAGTGTGGGCCATTACGAGATCTGGGGTTACGGCTGCCCTATTTATAACTAATTTTCAAGAGTCCGGGGAACAGGATCGTCCTGTTTCCCGGCTCTAATTTTTATGAAGTTGGAGTGAAATGTTATGGCAGTTTTTCGTGTGGAACGCACCCAGAATTACACCGTCATGAGCAATTACCACCTGCGGGACAAGACGATTTCCTTCAAAGCCAAGGGTCTGCTGTCTATGATGCTCAGTCTCCCGGAAAATTGGGATTATACCTTGGCCGGCCTCGCCCGGATTAGCCTGGAGGGCAAGGACGCCGTCCGTGCCACCGTAGTGGAGCTGGAGAAAGCTGGGTACATCCACCGCCACCAGACCACCGACAAGGCCGGGAAATTCGGCAGCAACGAGTACATCATCCGGGAGTACCCCGCTTCTCACGAGCCGCCCCCGGAAGGGCCGTCTCCGGCCCAGCCGTTGCCGGAAAACCCGACAACGGAGAATCCGTCTACGGGTTCCACGCAGACGGGAAATCCAACGCAAATAAATAAAGACCCAGTAAAAAAAGAGAAAAAAATAACTGACTCAGTAAGTACAGAATCTTTTCCTTTCCCTTCATCCCCTCCCACCACCTCCACGCCTGCGGCGGCAGAGCCGCCTGAAGCGAAGGGAAGGAAGCAGCGCAGGAGCAGCGGGATGAGTCAGGGCGAGATGGACGCCTATCGGGGAGTGATCCGGGAGAACATCGGCTATGACGATTTCGTGCGGGAGCGCCCCTATGACGCTGGCCAGCTGGACGAGATGGTGGAGTTAATGGTGGAGGCGGTCTGCTCCAAAAAGAAAAACCTCCGAGTGGCGGGGAACGACTTCCCCCAGGCTGTGGTGAAGTCCCGACTGCTGAAGCTGGACAGCGAACACATCCGCTTCGTGTTCGACTGCCTCCGGGAGAACACCACCCAGGTGCGGAACATGAAGCAGTACCTGCTGGCGGTGCTGTACAACGCCCCGGCCACGATTGAGAATCACTACGCCGCCCAGGTCAACCATGACCTCTACGGCGGTGAGGCGGCATAGGGGACAAAACAGCGCCCTGCCGGTGGCAAGGCGTTGCTCTCATTTCGTTGGGGGCAGGGTGGCGTTCAGCAGATCCCCCGCTCGGACACCCAGAGCGTCCGCAATGTTGTATAGCACTTCCAGGGAAAAGGGACGCACGATGTTGGGGGCCTCGATGGAACTCAGATGGGAACGGCTGATCTTCGCCTTCTCCGCCAGCTTCTCCTGGGACATCCCCTGCATTTTTCGCAGGCTGGCGATCATCAGGCCAAGTTCGATAAACCTGTCCCGATTGCTGAAGTCCACTTCCTTCTTGCTCATCCACGGCATCCCCCTGTGATTAGGATGCCTTTATTATAAAATTTTTGCGCCTCGTTATCCGCTCTTGTTATCGGGCTATTGACTAATATATTGAGCAATCATATAATTAAGAGGGCGCACGTTTATTAGAATCAACCTGAACCGGGTACGCTACCAGGGACCAATTTTGTGAAAGGTCGTATCGATATGATTTATACGGAAAAAGTACGGAAAGAACTGGACGCTATCCTCAAAGCATTTGAGAATTACATTGATGGGCAGAACTATTTTGATATAGTCTACTCCAAGAAAATCGGCTATGTCTGGATTGTGGTTGATGAACCCGGCGCGGCAGGCGCGGAGCAGCTTGACACGCCGGAGGCCATGCTGGACAACCTGTTTAATGACATCATCAACGATGTTGTTGCCCCTCGTTCCACCACCCATCTTAATGAGGCGCACACCATGACGGCGAGCGAAGAAGCCGAGTGCCGCCGCAAAATCACTGCCATTTTGGAAACGATTGAGGGCGGCGGGGCCGAGTACCTGGAATACCTGGACGAGTATATCAAGGACTACCGGGAACGCTACGCCGGGGACGGTGGATCGTGTTAGAAAACTGCTGTGCGTTCACCGGACACCGTCCGCATAAATTTCCCTGGAAGTATAATGCGATAGATAAATACGCTTTATCTTGTTAAAACGCTGTCCAAAAGCCGCACCGAAATCATGGATGCCGCATTTTTCTCCACCGAGTTGAGGATAAAACCGGCCAAGTCGCAGGCGTAGAAATCTCCTATCGTTTCCAGCCCCCGTTCAAGGATACAGCGGTTGAGGG
>CAJTEA010000037.1 GCA_910575265.1 Oscillospiraceae bacterium | reverse complement strand
ATCTGTTTGAGTTCTCCGCTATTTAGTTTTCGTAAATCTATATACTCCATGCTGTCTATTTTACCACTTCCTACATCTTTTTCCTAGATTGTTTTTTTAAAGTAATAATAGGCCAGCATCGCCGCCAGGAGGGTCACCAGTATGGTGGCAGACGCGGTGACAATCAGGGAGTTCTTGAAGGCGTTTAGGAAATTCATCTGGTTAAACGCCTTCACAAAGTTGTCAAAGGACAGCCCCTTTATGGTAAACAGCCAAGAAAACGGGCTCTTGATAATATCCCGCTTCTGCTTAAGGGAATTGATGACCACCATGATAAACGGAAACATATACGCGATGAAAATGATGATCAGTCCGGTCATGGCCAGCGCGTCCGCGACCTTCTTTTTGGTTCCTCCGATTGACGTCTGGTTCATTATGC
Source organism: Oscillospiraceae bacterium (assembly GCA_910575265.1). Taxonomy (GTDB): domain Bacteria; phylum Bacillota; class Clostridia; order Oscillospirales; family Oscillospiraceae; genus Lawsonibacter. The sequence continues at coordinate 15,437 of CAJTEA010000037.1, read as the reverse complement.
TTCCACCTCCCGTTTTTTCGTCATATATACCTGGATTCCGCTGAGGATGGCCACAATCACGAACAGAATCAGCGCCTCCGCCTGCCCGACGCCAAACTGCCGGGAGGTGAACGCCTTTTCATAGACGTGCATGGCCGCCATCTCCGTGGTTCCGTAGGGTGCGCCCGCGGTCAGGGACAAGTTCACGTCATACACCATGAATGCCCGGGACAGGGTGAGGAACAGGCAGATGGTAAAGGAGGGCATCATGAGCGGTATGATAATATTTTTCAGCTTGGTAAACCCGGAGGCCCCGTCAATACTGGCGGCCTCCATCACGTCCGCGTTCAGCCCCATAAAGCCCGCGACGTAAATCAGGATCATGTAGCCGGAGAGTTGCCACACCGACACCACAACCAGGGCGATAAAGGCGTTTGTGGGGTCGGACAGCCAGGACACCTCGAACAGGCTCCATCCCGTACTCTCGCCGATGCTGACAAACACCCGGGAAAAGACAAACTGCCAGATATAGCCCAGCACAATGCCGCCGATCAGATTGGGTGTGAAGAAGCCCGCCCGGAAGAAGTTTTGGCCCTTCATCCCCCGGGTCAGCAGGTAGGCAATGGCGAAAGCCAGGATGTTGACGATCACCACTACCAGAATGACATACCGGAAGGTGAGCAGCAGGGAGGTCCAGAACTGCGCGTCCTTCACAACCCCGCCGAAGTTTTTGAACGCCACAAAGTTTTTCACATTTGACACGCCGTTCCAGTCGGTCAGCGTCAGGTAAGCGCCGTAGACAAACGGCACCATCACCACCGCAAGGAAGAAAAAGATTCCGGGCAGCGCGAAAATGCCGAAGTCTTTTCCGTTATTTTTGCTTTTCATTGAAAATCCCCCCTCCTTATTTCTGTTCGTCCCAGTAGCTCTGGATGGACGCCATCAGTTCCTCCCGGTCGCTGCGGTCCACCAGGTACTTCTGCATGGCGGCGCCCAGGGCGGACCAGTGGTCGTTGGGCACGATGGCCGATGAGTTAAAGGCTTTGCCGTCATGCACCTTCTGGTAAATATCCCGGCTCAGGGGGTCCGCGGGCTCATAGGGATTGTTGGTAAAGGGCGGGATGAGATTACAGGTCTTCACCAGCATCTGCTGCCCGATCTCGCTGTAAACCAGCCAGTTGAGAAATGCCTTCCCCGCGGCCTGCTGCTGCGCGGTGGCGATCTGTCCGTCCAGCATGATCTGTTTGGATGGGGAAGCCTGAACCTTTTGGTTTACAAAATCGCCCGGATCATTGTTCATAAAATAGGGCAGGAAGCCATATACGTCGCTCTCCTCGGCGCCTGCCTCGGCCAGGTTGGGCCAGGCCCAGTTCCCGTTGAACCAGAAAGCGGTCTTTCCGTCCACAAGGTCGATGGCCATCTCGTCGTAATCCGCGCCCAGGGGGTCCTTTACGGCCACATTGTACTTTTTGAGCGTGTCGAACATGTTGAGGAAGTCCGACATTCTGTTGTAGCTGTGCAGGTCGAGCTTACCGGCCTTGATGGCCTCAATGGCCTCCTGCGCGCCCTCGGAAGTGCCGTCGTAGGTCTCATACAGGTATTGCAGCTGATGGGCCCCCAGGGACCAGTCCTCTTTCGCCATGGACACTGGCCGCTCAATTCCGTTTGCCGCCAATTTATCCAGCAGCGTGATAAATTCATTCAGGGTGGTAATGGACTCCGGGTCAAATTTTTCTCCCAGCGCGGCCTCGATCACCGCCTGATTGTAGATGACCCCGCGCCCCTCCACACACAGAGGGAAGCTGTACACCGCTCCGTCCAGCTCGGTCAGGTAGCCCTGGGCCTCCTTCGTCCAGGCCTCGCCGGTCAGGTCCACCGCTTTTTCCTTTGCCAGCGCCAGCACATCTGTGGTGTCCAGAATTGCCAGCGTGGGCGGGTTTCCGGAGTTATAGAGGCTGATCATCTTTGTGTAGGGAGAATCGCCGTCCGTTACCGGCATAACCTCCACATGGACGCCAGACTTTTCCTCAAACTGTTTGGAGACTTTTTCCAGAGCCACCTGGATCTCCGCCTTGGTGTTCAGAAGCGTAATGCTGGTCCCCTTGAGGGAGGCGTCATACTCGAAGGTATCCGTTGACGTGTCAATGACCACCTCCTGCTTGTCTGCGTTGGGGTCGTCCGGGTCGCTGGCAAACCCGAAGCGGCACCCCGTCAGCGAGGCCACCAGCAATATTGGCGCAAGCCCCAAAGCGAGTCGTTTCCGCAGCGCTTTTTTGCTCATGGCTTCCACCCCCTTCTTTTTCCATGCATCACCGTTGATCTTCCCATGGACAACTCCTCCTTTTTTGTTTGCACAATTCGTGCCTTTTGCTATATAACCGGTTAAGTTACCGGTTATTTTATAAAAAATATATCACCGTGAAAAACTGCTGTCAATCCCCAAAAATAACTTTGTCTGTATCGCCAATTCCATACATTACAAATTGTGCATTCATACAAAACCGGTTACTTAACCAATTCTGTAGTAGCCGGCCGCTGCACAACCTGTTATAATAATAGGGCAATCAATGATTCAAATAGCAGGAGGAGACAGACCATGAAGTGGGAAAAGAGCGTGACCTTTGGCGATATCGCAAAGCACACGAATTTTTCTAAAACCACAATTTCCCGGTATTTTAACGATCCCGATTCCCTGACGGTGGAGAATCAGCAGATCATCGCTCAGGCGCTGGCTGATTTGAACTATAAGGAAAACAAGGTTGCCCGAATTCTGGCCAGCGGAAGGACAGAATTTGTGGGGGTCATTGTCCCGAACCTGTTTTTCCACTTCTACTCCGAAATGCTGAATCAGATATTGGCCACATATGAGGAATTTGGCTATAAGTTTCTGGTATTCATCAGCAACGGTCAGGAGGAAGCCGAGCGCCGCTATATTCAGGAGCTTATGGCCTATAAAATTGAGGGACTGATCGTACTGACCCATACGATCCCTTCCCGAGAACTGGCGGAGCTCTCCATCCCCCTTGTCACCATTGAGCGCGAGGACCGGCATGTGTGCAGCGTCAATACCGACAACTACCAGGGTGGCCGGCTGGCAGCGGAACTGCTTGCCTCCCATGGCTGTGAGATTCTGTTTCATATCAATTACCTCACTGCTCCTGACGCCAAAGATGTGCCCGCTCATGGACGTATCCACGGTTTCGTGGATTACTGCAAGAAGCAGGGGCAAAAGTATGAGCTGTTGTTCAAGGAGATGGAGGACACCCATGAATCCTTTCAGCGTTCTATGGCGGATATATTGGAAAATTTGACAGCCGCCTATGGTCAGCGTAAAAAGGGAATCTTCATTTCTAATGATACCCAGGCAAATATTTTTTTGAACCTGTTGGTTCGGAAATACGGCCGTATGCCAGATGACTTTCTTCTGGTTGGCTTCGATAATTCCCCCATCTCCAGAGAGGCGGTCATCCCAATCAGTACTGTCGGACAGCAGATCGACAAAATCGCCTACGAAGCGGTCAGCCTTCTTGTGGAGCAGATGAATGAGCAAAAAAAGAGAAGGCCGGTTCCGCTGACGGAGCCAATTCATAAGATTATCACCCCCGTTTTGCTGAAAAGGGAAACAACTGAAATTGGACTCAGAGCGCAAAGCTTCCGATAATATTGGTATGTAATTGCTCCTTTTATTGCCAGGGCTTTCCTATCATCCTGGTAGCGGCAAGCAATGCCTCGGTATATACCGAGGCGTGCTTGTTGGTGGCTGGCCGCCCCCAAGCCCCCGTAAGGACCGGCGCAGCTGCGCCGGTCCTTTTAAGCCGCCTTCGGCGTCTGCTGTTACCCGCAGGGAGAGGAAAAATTATCACCGCGGCTCCTGCTGGCGGCTACGATTTTTCTCCTTCTCTGTCACGCCCAAAATCCGCTCCACGTTGTTTTTGGCGGTGAGCAGTTCTATCATTTTTTCTCGCGCCTGCTTGTACTCTGGATACCGCTTTTTGTTCTCCGCCTGCAACATGGCATACTCCTGTTTCAGCGATTGTATGGACGGCAGTTTCTTCAAACCGAGGGAATCAAAGTACCGCTTCGCCGCTTGACAGGCCGTTATTTCATTGCAATGCTGTTCATAAAATTTCTCCCGTTTCCTGCCCGTCAATTTTCGGTACTGTGCGTAAATTTCCCGTGTCTTACTGTAAGTACCAATGTTCCGTTGCAGTTCAGAAATGTCATTCATTCTCTGTTCAGCGGCTTTCATCTGATCGCTCAAATCGTTGAATTTTTGGACTGCCGTATCACAGGCTCTTTCCAATTCTCCGAGGTCTGTCAATCCGTTTTTCTGCAAGTAAATGAGTGTGGTCTGGCGGGGGAAGAAAGAGGAATACGAACTGTTCTCCCAGGAGGACGGGGACGCCCCGGCGGTGCCCACCCTCACCCATGAACAGTTCCGGGCGCTGGAGGACTTTCTGAAAAGGAAAGACAACCCGGCCCTGCTGCCCATTCAGATTGCCTACTACACCGGGCTTCGTATCGGGGAGGTTTGCGCCCTCACCTGGCAGGACGTCAACCTGGACGAGCAGTACCTCACGGTGCGGCGGAGCATCCGTTACAACGGGGCGAGGCACAAGACGGAGATTGGGGCCACCAAGCGGAAGAAAGTCCGTACTGTGGACTTCTGCGACACGCTGGCAGCGATCCTGCGGAGGGCCAAAAAAGAGCAGATTGGGAACCGCCTGCGCTATGGGGAGCTTTACAGCCTGAACTACTATACCGAGGTCCGGGAGAGAGATCGGGCCTATTACGAGGTCTACACCCTGCCCAGGACGGCGGATATGCCGGAGGGGTATAGGGAGCTTTCCTTTGTATGCCTCCGGCCTGATGGGGCCATTGAAACGCCGAGTACGGTGAGTATCATGTGCCGTCAGGCAAAGAAGAAAGTAAAGGGCTTAGAGGACTTCCATTTCCATATGCTCAGGCACACGTTCACCAGCAACCTCCTGTCCAACGGGGCGGCTCCCAAGGACGTGCAGGAGCTGCTGGGCCACGCCGATGTCAGTACCACGATGAACATTTACGCCCACGCCACAAGGGAGGCCAAGCGTACCTCCGCCCGACTGCTGGATAAGGTAGTCTGCGGGGAGTGAAAAAGTTTCCCTTGTTTCAGCCCATAAGGGCAAAAACAAGGGAAACTACATAAGGTTTGAACATTTAATCAGGGAAAAGCCTTGACGTATCAGGGTTCTAAGAGGATTTGACAGATAAATTTGAACTCCCTGGGCAATATCACCGCCGTGGTCACGACCACTCTGGGGGATGTGGAGAACACCGCAGCCAGGTGCCTGGTCATGGTGATCGGCGGGTTTCTGAACACATTGGCGCTGTGTCTGGCCCTGCTCATAGCCGATTGGCGGTTCGGGCTGCTTGCGATCTGCGGTATTCTCTGCTATCTGGGTATGACAGAACTGAGCCAGCGGGCCATGGGGCAGACCGCCCCTGCCCGGCAGTACGCGCAGATGGATCTGGTGGCGGCGGTATTGGAGTATATCCAAGGCATGGCCGTAGTCAAATCCTATGGCCTGGAGCGGGACACCAGCCAGACCGCGGGCCGGACAATAGACGAGAGCTGCCGCAAGGCGCTGGCCTTGGAAAAATCTGCGGCGCCCTGGTTTGGACTGCGGCAGTTTGTGGTTCATCTGTTCAGCGCGGGAATTGTTTGGGCGGCGCTGACATTTTACAGCGCGGGAACCTTGCCTCTGTCCCGCTGCCTTTTGATGCTGGTGGTCTCGTTTATGATCTTTCGGGAACTGGAGAGCGCCGGCAATATGTCCGACAATCTGCAAATGCTGGGGGCATCCATGGATAAGGCAAATTCCATTGACGACACGCCGACGATGGATATTGACGGGAAGGAACTGACGCCTGCGGATGCTTCCATCTCCTTTGGGGATGTTAGTTTCTCCTACGGGGAGCACAAAATTCTGGACCACATCAGCCTTTCTGTCCCCAGAGGAACCACCACGGCTGTTGTCGGTCCCTCCGGCGGAGGAAAAACCACCCTCTGCAATCTGATCGCACGGTTCTGGGATGTGCAGGACGGCTCGATTTGTGTTGGCGGTCATGATGTGCGGGGCTACAAGCTGGACAGCCTGATGAAAAACATCTCCATGGTGTTCCAAAGCGTCTATCTCTTTAACGACACCATTGAGAACAATATCAAGTTTGGCCGGCCAGATGCTACCCACGACCAGGTAGTGGAGGCAGCAAAACGGGCCTGCTGCCACGACTTTATCTCCCAGCTTCCAGATGGCTATGACACCGTTCTGAGCGAAGGCGGCGGGAGTCTGTGCGGCGGCGAGAAGCAGCGCATCTCCATCGCCAGGGCCATGCTGAAGGACGCTCCCATCATCATCCTGGACGAGGCCACCGCCAGCGTAGACCCGGAGAATGAGGCGGAGCTGCAGGCCGCCATTGAAGCGCTGACCCATAATAAGACCATCGTCATGATCGCCCACCGGCTGAAAACAGTGCGAAACGCCGACCAGATCCTGGTGCTGGATGGAGGGCATATCGTCCAGCGGGGGACCCACGAGGAACTGCTGGGCCAGCTGGGACTGTACGCAAGATTCATTGGGGAACGCAAAGAGGCCGCCGACTGGAAACTGGCTTGAATGTCGAGGAGGGCCGCAACTGACTGCGGTCCTCCTGATACCGACACCGGCCTGCAGGCCCATTTTGCGGGCTTGAATATCCGCATCAGCGGCCGGTGCGAAGTCTGCCCGCTGGACAGCACCTATGTGTATATGGAGCTGGGAATGCTCTGCGTTGATGAGCATACGCCCAAAGACAGATACTGGTATCCCAGTCGGAGTTATACCGGACTGGAGATCGTGTTTGACCTGGATAGGCTCTCCCAAAAACCGATCCCGGAATTGTCCGCTTACTGTGATTATGACAGTTGGGTCAGGCATGCGCTGGAAAACCATGGCGGTCTCTATACCATGGTGAATGGGGGTGAGACGCCGGTCAGGGATCGAGCTTATGTGACGAAAGGGCAAAAAGCGATTGCGGATGATGTGGAGCGGCGCATCACCGAGGACCTGAGCCGCCATGAACCCATTTCCTTTTATCTCAGAGGAAAGCGCATGGATCTTGCCAAACAGCGCCTCGCGCAGACAAAAGACAGCGTTGGAAGCATCGCCGCCGACTGTGGATATGCCAGCCAGGGAAAATTCGGCGCCGTATTCCGGGAATGTACGGGAATGTCCCCGCTTGAGTACCGTAGGCGGAGCTATAGAAAAACAGAGACCGGCCATGAGCCGGGGGAAAGGGGGAACCCGCAATGAATTTGAATGAGGTAGGAGCAGGAAAAAACGGAAGGGTCTTGTCTGTAGGCGGCAGAGCGGACTTCCAGCGGAGGATCACTACAGTGGGCATCACACCGGGGAGCAGTTTTCCGTGGTGCGGAACGAGAAGAAATATCCCATGCTGCTGAACATCCGCAGCACCCTTCTGGCTGTGGACAGGGAGGACTGCACAGGAATCGTGGTGGAGGTGGCGGAGCATAGCTAAAACAATGACCATCGCACTGCTGGGGCAGCCGAACTCCGGAAAGTCCGCTTTTTATAACGCTCTGACCGATTCCCATCAGCATGTGGGAAACTGGCCTGGCAAGACAGTGGAGCGCAGCATCGGGACATTCCGTCACGGCGGACGCGCCTACACGGTAGTGGATCTGCCCGGAACCTACAGTCTGGCGGCCAACTCCGAGGAGGAGATCGTCACACGGGATTACATAGCCAGCGGAGAGGCGGATCTGGTCTGCCCATCCTGCCGGACGCCATCCGCCAAGGCCCGGAACGGCTGGAGCGATTCGATGAAGCCTTGTTCGAGGAGCTGGTAGAGCAGGTCGTAGTCAGCCCCACGGCCCTGCGGTTCCGGCTGTACGGCGGCATCGAGGTATCGGAACGGATCGGGGAGGACGCAAAATGAATCGGAAAGTGCTGTATGGCTATCAGATCGAGGACGGGAAGTTGGTTCCCCAGCCCCAGGAAGCGGCGGTGGTCAGCCGGATATTTGCCCTCTGCCTGGAGGGGCGGTTCCAGTGGGAAATATCCGATGTTCTGAACGCCGAGGGCATCCAGTACAACCCGGACTGTCCTGCGTGGACAAAGTTCAAGATATCCCTGACCCTCAGAAACCAACGATGCGCCGGCGCTGACGGATACCCTGTCCTGATTGGCAGCGAGACCTTCCAGTCCGTCCAGACGTTCCTCCAAAAGAAATGGGGGAAGCACGTTCATCGGGAGCGTCCGGTGTCAGTCCTGCGAGAGACACTGCGCTGTCCTTGCGGCGGACGCCTGACCAACGCCATCAACCGGGGGCTGGAGAGGCCGGAACACCCGGAGGACGTGGTGACCCTGATCTTGCGGGGCATCTCCGCACGGTACGCCTGCTTTGAAGCAAATATATCACCATCACTGCGGAGAACGCGGTGACAGTGACCTTTAAGTAACCGTTCATAACAAATTGGGAAAGGAGCCGTCATGGAACAGACCGTACAGCGGGAACGGAAGATACGTATCATCCCCGCCACGAAGCCGGTATCGGCCCCTGGACGAGCCTCCGGCAGCAAGCAGCGGGTGGCCGCCTACTGCCGGGTGTCCACCGACAGCGAGGAGCGGCTCACCAGCTACACCGCCCAGAAAGCCTATTACACCCAGAAGATCGGGGAGAACCCCGATTGGGAGATGGCCGGGATTTTCGCGGACAAAGGCATAACCGGCACAAGCATGAAAAAGCGGACGAGGTTCCTACTTCCTGCGGAATCCAGGGCTGGACGTATCAGGTGATCCACAACATCCTGGTCAATGGATGTGGTAAAATACCACTAAACCAGCAAGGCCTTGATACAAGCGGGGTTGCGCTGATTTAGTCCAAACAACACAGCAAAATTTTGACAGGAAGTGATACGCGAAAGAATTAAAATCCACCGCCGGTCTTATCCTCGCCAGCAGGGTGTGTGGCTATACTCAGAGGATATAGCGCCCTTCCGTTCCTGACGATTTTGTCAGTTGCGGAAGGGTTTTTCTTCGCCTACAAGAAGGGTCAGCTTACGTTATAAAGCCGTATTCGACAAATCTCATGTGCACTTGTATGATGTTTCTATCACATAAAGGAGGCATCGTAAATGCAAGACCTGCAACATTGGATCTCACAGTATCTACTGGATTGCCAGTACCAAAAGGGCCTTGATCCCAAAACCATAAAAGCCTACCGGATCGACTTGACCCAATTTTCCGTACTCATGGGCCAAGGCAACTCTGGATTGACACGGGAAGGAATTATGAAGTACATCTCCGATCTGCACCAGCTCTATAAGCCGAAAACCATTCGTCGCAAAATTGCCAGCGTTAAAGCGTTTTGCGGTTACCTGGAGTATGAGGAGATAGTGGCGGAAAACCCTTTTGCACGGATTCGATTGAAATTGGGCGTTCCGTCGATCCTGCCAAGAACAATTCCTTTGCCGGCAATTGAAACGATTCTGACAGCTGCCTACCAGATGAAAGAGACCGCAAAGACCTCAAAGCAGCGGGATGCGGCTCTGAGGGATATTGCTGTGCTGGAGCTTTTGTTTGCAACAGGTATCAGGGTGTCGGAGTTGTGCTCGCTCCAGTGCAGCGATGTCCGGCTGGATGAGGGTGAGATCAAAATTTACGGAAAAGGAGCCAAAGAACGCTTTGTGCAGATTGCAAACCATGATGTTTTAGAGGCGCTCTTTAGCTATCGGGAGGCATATAAGGATGCCATGGCACTGGCGGGTACATTTTTTGTCAACAGGCTGTGCAAACCCCTTTCTGATCAATCTGTTCGGGGCATCATCAACAAGTACAGCCAGTTGGCTGGAGAAGAAAACCATATCACACCGCATATGTTTCGTCACTCATTTGCGACACTGCTACTGGATGAGGGGGTTGATATCCGATATATTCAGAAACTGCTCGGCCACAGTTCCATTGTGACAACGCAGATCTACACCCATGTAGCAGGCAAGAAGCAGAGGGACATCCTCTCGGAAAAGCATCCCCGGAACAAAATTCATTCTATGTAAAGCTATGTAAAGAAACGGCGGACATACCCAGAGATGTGGGGATGCCCGCCGTTCCCTTTAATGACGGATAATACATGATTATCCGTTATCTGGGAATAACACCAAATTGTCTATTTATAAAAAACGATAATGGAGGACACTATGAATATTGTATTAGGAATTCATGTGAAGCATGACAGAAGCGTATGTGTTATTATTGATGGAAAGGTCGCTGTCAATATAGCGAATGAAAGACTGGATCGGGTAAAGTACTCAGCTTCTCATGAAATCCCCTATGCCGCTGTTGATACAGCCTTGAAGTTTTGCGGTATAGATATTTCACAGGTTTCATGTATTGGTATGTCTGGCGCGGGGGTGGAAAGCGAAAAGGTAAAGCAGTTCTATAAGGATGACTTTTTCTCCCATTATGGATGTCGTGAAATTCCATTTTTCTTTTTATCGCACCATCTGGCACATGCGTATTCTTCCTTTTGTTCCTCCACTTATCCTGAAAGCTTGATATTTGTGGCGGATGGCGGCGGTGATTATATCGGAGACAAGCAGGAAGCCGAAACGCTGTATTATGGCAGTTCTGGGAAGATACAGCAGCTTGCTATGCGAACGCAGGATATGGTCGTACGAAAAATGGAAAATCCAGTAAATAACGTATATCCGTTTATGCCGGACTATGTACGCCACCATCAAATCAGTATAGCAAGAAAATATGCGCAAATCTCGCATTTAACTGGTTTTGCTTATGGAGAGTGCGGTAAAACGATGGGCCTTGCTTCGTATGGAAAATCATATTTCGACTATTCGCAATTAGATTTTCGAGATTTGGATTTTGATCTAAAGTATAAATATATGCTGGAAGAGATTCATGCTTTATATGTTATGTCTGGAAAACCCCATAGAGATTTTATTTTGGAGGAACGCGCGAATATTTCTGCCACAGTTCAAGAGTTTACGGAACGTGCAATCATTTCACTGCTGAAAAATTATCAGGCTCGATATTCGTGCGAAAATTTGTGCCTCGCGGGCGGGTTATTCTTAAACTGTTTATTAAACCATAAAATACTTTGCGAATGCAATTTTAAAAATGTTTTTATAATCCCATCAGCCGGCGATGATGGGCAGGCCCTTGGTAGCGCATACTACGCTTATATGGAGATGTTCGGAACACACTCTGCCTTCCATATCAATCTTCCATATATCGGGTTGGATTATACTCAGCAAGAAATTGAAGCTGCAATAAATTCAAAAAATCTTTCTTACCAAAAGTATGCGGATGATGAGCTGACAAAGCTTGCGGCAAAATACATATCTGAAAATAGAATTGTCGGTATGCACAGAGGAAAAACGGAACTTGGTCCGCGTGCTCTATGCCACAGAAGCATCTTAGCCAATCCAGCCCATCCGGATATGAAAGATATTTTGAATCGGCGTGTCAAACATCGCGAAGAATTTCGGCCCTTTGCCCCTACGGTTGCGAAGGAAGATCAGTTCAAATATTTTGCGCTTCGGGCCTCCTCGGATTATATGCTACTTGCGCCGGTGGTTAGAGAAGAGTATCGCAAAAAATTGCCAGCTGTGACACATATTGATGACACTGCCCGTGTCCAGGCGGTATCAGAAGAGAGCGAACCGTTTATACATCAGTTATTGCTCGAATTGAAAAAACTCATAGGTGTATCCGTCGTGTTGAACACCTCATTTAATGTTGCGGGGGAACCCATTGTAGAATCTCCGCAGGATGCGTTAAACACCTTTCTAAAAACTAATATCGATGTTTTGATAATAGGTAACTGTGTGGTAACCAAATCTTAGAGGACAATCAAATAATTTGTTTGGCCGTCCCGAAGGAGATTTTCGGGAGCGGTTCGGGCAAACAGCACTTCTTTTTTCCGCGCCTTTGCGTATTGTTGCACCAAAAAGGTATTAACTGGATTATCAGGTTGCTGTTGATTCGGATGGGAATGGTGTTCCTGCCCCATAAATGTAACAAGTGACATCGTATGATAGAACTGTGATTCAAATTTACGCTCCTGCAAATAGTATCCGATATTGCTTAACGCTAGAATGTTCCCTTCACATACGTCGCGATTCCCTATATATAGAAGCCCTTGCCTTTTCAGTATATCAAATACTGTAGAAAAGGCTTGATAAATGTGATGAGAATCAAGGCCCATTCGCATTGTGGTAAGTGCTTGTAAATTATGTAAGCGCCACAAATACCCTACGATTCCATAAGATGTGCTGAGATTAATAGCCTTTTCTACATATTCCTTCGCTAGAAGTGTTGCTTTTTCATCGTTTTTCAGCAGATTGCAAATGGCAAGCAAAAAGAAGCAGTGAATCTGGGCGCGGTGAAAATTGTTTGCTTCTATATCTTGCAGCAACTTATTAAGCTCTGAAATCGTCTTATCCTGCAGGCCGGTAGGGTTACTTAATATTTCTAATGCGCAAAAATCCAAAGAATTATCCATTTCAATCCTTTTGGATGGCATCATCTCAGTTGCTTCTGCGGACTTTTTTAAGCTTTCTCTGCAAAGATTTGCATTGGGATACAAATTAATCTTAAATTTTGTTCGATATGCTAAGGCTCTTAATCGATTGTCATTTAGTTTATTCGCTAACTTTACTGACAGGGTATTATATGTCTGGGATAAGTCCAATAAATTAAACGCCCGATAGACTGCCGCCAATCTATCATATAAGTCGAACAAGGTTTCATCAGTCAATATGTCTTTATTGAACAGCCAATTTGCCTGGATTTCCTTTAGTAAAATTTCTCCGTCCGGATACAGGCCTGAGTTCATTAGGGAATGTGCCTTTAGTTCCATGATAGACTGATAAAGCGATTCATCATTTTCCATTTTATATTGTTTGAGCTTTCTTAGCGCAATATCACATTCATCTACCGCTTTAATTGGAGCGAAATGATGAAGAGTAATATATATTCGTAGCAGCATCGCTTTTTTTGCTAGAGCAATATCTTTGCGGGTGCGGCGAAGCAATTCGAAGAGATCGTCTAAATAGTCATAATAAGCCAAATTTACATTAACATTAGAAATATTGTCCGCTTCAATTAGCCATGTTTCAATTGGATGCAGATATTCTCTTGCTTTTTTATAATCTCTGCTATATAAATAGAGCCGTCCAACCTGAAAGGCACTTAAAGAATTGGAAATATCTGGTATTGACACAAGTTCTTTCGCAAGAGACGCTTTTATTGCTTTTTGCTCTTTTAATTGCTCACTTACATATAGAAATAAACTCTCATGAATAAACGCTATTGATTCATCTTCTTCAAATTTGCATAGCCGCCGTCGCATCAATTCGTTTAATTGCTCGTTCGAAGCTTCAAAAAATTGGTTAAAAAATGAGAGACTTATTTTCCCATTGCATAGAGCAAGCTTATACAACAGATGCAAACAGGCTTCGCCGATTCTTCCTTTGCGCAGATGGACAAGCCGTTGACTGTAGATATCGGCAATCTTTCTAGGCATAAAACGCTTCGCATGAAATTTGTTAATATCTACAATGCCTACTGTATTCCTGTTTTGAAGCTTTACCAAACTGCAATCAAGCAAATACTCCACATATTGAATGATAAAAAGTGGATTTTTTGCGCTCAGATTAAATAATTTGTCCAATGCATAAGCGGGGATCCCATCAATTAATACTTTAATAAAATTTTTAGCTTCTTCGTCGGTGAACGGTTCTATAGTGAAGCATAGCTCTGTCAAATTTTCCTGTGTCCATTGAATAAATGAGAGGTAATCGATGTTTCCAACGGTAAAATCGGTTCTCCCACTAATAAGGAACGTTATTGGAGAAAAATTGGAGTTCAGCTGTTGTATTTCATGAAGAAATTTGTCATCCGCATTGTGAAAATCATCTAAAAATATTACTGCTTGACTGCCAAATTGAGCGCTGCAGTTTTCTACCATAGAAATAAAATCTGTATACTGACCCTGCTGTATATATCCCTTGTCAAGCAAAAAACTTTCAATCCCTTTTTGGGGAGAATGGTCTTTTTGCATTTTACACTCATAAAGGTCGAATAATGTGCCTCGCAGTTTTAAAAACAACTCCCGCACAAGTCTTGTTTTCCCAATCCCAGCATCTCCCCAAAAGCAGACGATATTGGGGGGCTTAGTTGACTTCAACTTTTGCTCAAGGTTATCAACAATTTGCATTCTTGATTCTCCGAAAAACGGAGGCTCAAAAATCTGTGTGCCATTAATTCCATCGATCATAACGACCGATTCTGCACCGTTAATCTGAATATGAAACAAGAGATCCGGGATGCCGTCAAAGTGATTCTGTTCTACCGTTATCTTTTTTACTACTGCGCCGTTAGGCGCAATTACAAATGATATGTTATCCTCGGAAATATTCCAGTCGACATCTGTTTTCAACTGTAAAACGCAGTGCTTTTCATTCTTTGAGTAATTGCGGAAAAGCAGGTATATATCGTACCGACTGGTCAATTGTAAAAACATGGAATCAACTTGGTACTCATAGTAAAAATCCGCATGGTCGGATAAATTATACGGGTTACTAAGCGCATACTGGAGTTCCGGGTCATCGAGGCTTAAAAGGTATGTGCCTAACAGAAAACTGTCTATCAGCCGAAACGATATGCTACTTTTTTCCAGCGATTTTCTTAAATACCAGTATGTTTGCGGCAAAATTTCACTATTTGTCACAAGAACATAGTAATCATACTTCTCAGTGTCTTGAAATTGCATCCTTGAACTGCTGGAAGAAATTTTATCATACCTTAAGATGTCGCTGTCTGTGCTTTTGCACTCAAAGCATATTTGAATTCCTTTTCCGTCATTTGATGCAAACCTTTGCCCCAAAATATTCAGAGCGCCAATCTGAGAAGAAACAATAACATCCTTGCCGCCGTCCGCTACGCGGCGAGTTTGAAATACTCGCACTTGTGGATGTAACTGGCGCAATTGTGCCGTAATAATTTTGGCGATAAAATCTTCAAAATTCTGTCCCAAATCTGCCTTCATCCGCCATTTTAAATTGGGAGATTTTCCGCTAAAATATCGTCTCATACTTTCCTCATCCTTGTCGATTCCTTAGAAATGATATTTAGATGTTATTCCCAGATAACGGATAATCATGTATTATCCGTGCTTGCCTTATTTTATCATATTAGATCGGAAAAAGCCAGTATATTTCATCTGTATTTCCAATTATTGCATTAGTACCACTTATGGGGTGCCTAGGGCTTGTTTGAAAAATAAATATTGCACAAATCGATGGTAAGTGCGAAAATAGAGGAATGAAGAGATATGAATTGACAAAAGGACAATGGGAACGAGTGAAAGCAGTGCTTCCGCCCCCAAAGACAGGG
>CAJTEA010000036.1 GCA_910575265.1 Oscillospiraceae bacterium | reverse complement strand
CATACCGCCTGGCCCGCCGGGATGATGTGTCAGGAAGGGCTTCAGCCATCATTCTATTCTGTTTTCACAGCTCTATACTTGACTTTGTCGAATATCGCTTACACAAGATTTTACGGAAGGCCCGTTACTGCCGTTCCAGCAAATCCATATATTTCTGCTTTTCAGTATCAGGGATTTTCAGCGCCGCCATAGCCTGCTCAATCGTCAGCCCCAATGTTTCCATGAGGTTTTTGATAGAGAACAAAATACCGTTCGTCATGCCCTCGGCAACGCCCTTTTCCCTAACGCCCTTGCTCAGATTGCACATGACCGACACCTCCCTTTCCATTGTCTGCGTCATTTGAATGTCGTAATCGTCCTGCAAGATTTTCCGCTTCTCCGCCTCACTGGTTTCGTTGGAGAGAAGCACATCCAGCATCCGCAGTACGCCGTCATAATTTGCCCCGTCCGGCCCGCCAAGGCACAGCATGATGATGGACAGCAAATCATAATTTCTGACAGGTTCTTTGCCCTCGCCTACCAAATGTTCCTCCACCAGCCGATACCGGGTGATGGTATTCTCCCGATACTGCGGCGGTTTCATGCAAATCCAGATGGAGTAGACCTTCTTGATTTTCTCGTAGTGGGGACCGGTGAACTCCCGGCCATACTGGGAGGAAATCATCCGGCAACAGTAGTATATGCCGCGCTTTATCAGCGGATAGCCGGGATAAAAATCGTTCTGCGCCTCCACGTTGATGATGAGGGCAATTTGTTCCTCGGAGCCGGGGACGATGGCACGAAAGCGAATGTCATAGGTGACTGTCCCCTCATGCACAGATTTGTCCTCGGTGTCCATACCGCTGATGACTGTGCCGCCCTCGTCCGGCAGCACCGGGACGGCGGACACCTGGGGTTGGCCTTCTATGTATTTCTCGGCAATGTCGTTGACATCGCACTCTTTGTATTCTTCCAGACAGGACTTCATAATCCGCGCCAGGATTGCCTTTTCAGACAGGACGCGTTTGCAGGCTGCATCATAGCCCGCGCTGTCATCAGTGACATGCAGCCCCTGAGCGATTGTCGTTTTCTCGTCCACCGTCCCCTCACCTTCTTTCACTTCATTCTACCACAGCCATGCGGTCGCGTCCACTACTTTTTTCAGAGGACGGGCCTCGTATGCGCCGGGTGAGGGAGGCACAACGGGCCGCAAGGGAAGCTGAGAAATTTTCTTCCTCAGCCGATTGATTTGGATACACTATTGTGCTATACTTATTATGAATATAACTGGATAAATCAGAATTTGTGGGGGATGGAAACGTAATGAAATCATATATTTTCAGCATTCTTATGAATATTGTTGCGGCTATTGTGTTGTTTGGGAAAGGCGCAACATAAATCAACAATTTAGAAACAAGTATCCCGGCTACTCTTTGTGTCATTGCAGCAATCTTTTCTGCAATTCAAGTTGGAAAGGAAAAGAAGTCTAAGTAAATTCAATTTTTTCAGGGCATTGAAAATCCCACCATAAAGCAAGGGTGTACTCCTACTAAGTAAGAGAAAAAGTGTATGGACTTGAAATTTGAATGGGACGAGGAAAAAGACAAAATTAACCAAGATAAGCATGGCATATCTTTTGAAACGGCATCATATGTTTTTCAGGACAAATTCTATATAGAGATGTATGATTTTGAGCATAGTATTGATGAGGATCGTTATATTGCAATTGGGATGGTTGGTGATTTGTTATTCGTTGTATTCACAGAGCGTGGTGAAAACATTCGGCTGATTTCTGCTCGGTTGGCAACGGAGAAGGAAAGGAGGCTCTACTATGACCAGAACCTTTACAATTAAGGATGGGCAAACGCCTACAAAGGAACAATTGGAGGAGGTCAAAGCGGCGGCAAAACGAGAGGTTCAATTTGATGAAGACGCTCCCGAACTGTCTCCGGCAATGTTCAAAGCATTTCAGTGTTCTGTCTCCCAGCGAAACAGGAGAAAGAAAAACGCATAATCTAAAAAATCCCGCCGCGAAGGAAGGGCGCACTTCTATACATGGTCTGCCGACCATGTATCGTGCGCTCTGCGAGGTTGCGGCCCGGACTTCCGAAAGTCCGGGCCGTTTGCGTCGCTACGCTCCGTACAAGGGGCTGCACCCCTTGCGCCGCTTCGCGGCTATCCCTGAGCCCTCGCTGGAAAGGTACACCCGCGACCCGGCTGCACCTTTCCAGCGAGGCTAAAACCGAATACTGTCACCCTTGACCGTTTACCCGACACAGCAGGTAGACGGTCTTTTATTTTGCCAAGAAGGAGGTCAGACACCATGAAGAAAACACGCGAGGAATTGGAAAAAGAGTGCGCCGAGGCCAAGGCCAAGGTGGAGCAGTACCAGCACCGGGGCCAGCGGTATGAGAACCGCATCCGCTACTACACCCAGGGCGAGAGGAAGAAGCGAAACCACCGCCTTATCACCCGTGGCGGGGCGGTGGAGAGTATCGCCCCGGAGGTGCGCGGCATGAGCGAGAGAGCCTTTTTTCTTTTGATGGAAAAGGTCTTTTCCCTGCCGGAAGTTACCGCCCTGGTGAGCCAAGCCACCGACCAGCAGGAGGGCGGATAATTGGCCCTGTTCCATCTCCACGTCACCCAGGTCAAACGGAGCGCGGGACAATCTGTTGTCACATCCGCCGCTTACCGAGCCGGAGAGAAATTGTATAGTGAGTATTACGGTGAAGTCAGCGACTACACCCACAAGGGCGGCGTGGTCTGCACCGACATTCTCCTGCCGCCCCAGGCCCCCGCCGAGTATCATGACCGCGCCACCCTCTGGAACGCCGCGGAGAAGGCCGAGCGCGGCAAGAAAGCCCAGCTTGCATACAGCTTTGACATTGCCTTGCAGAACGAATTTTCTTTGGAGGAAAACATCGCTCTTGCAAGGCAATTCGTTTCGGAGCAGCTTGTGGGCCGGGGCATGATTGCCGACTTCGCCATCCACCAGCCGGACAAGGAGGACGGCGGTATTCCGAACTCGCACTTTCACGTTCTCTGTCCTATCCGGCCTATCGAGGAAAGCGGCAAATGGGGTTGTAAGCAGCGCCGCCGCTACCGTCTGGACGAGGACGGGAACCGCATCATGGGCGAGGACGGCAAGGCCCTCTTTGACGCTGTTCCCACTACCGACTGGGGAAGCCCGGAAACGCTGGAACAGTGGCGAGAGGCGTGGGCCGCTATGGTGAACGCCAAGTTTGAGGAAAAGGGGCTGACGTGCCGCATCGACCACCGCTCTTATGACCGGCAGGGCCTTGACCTGCTGCCTACTGTCCATGAGGGCGTGGCCGTCCGCCAGATGGAGGCCAAGGGCATCACCACCGACAAGGGTGATCTGAACCGCTGTATAAAAAAGGCCAACAATATCCTGCGGGATATTCGGAAGAAAATCGCCGGCCTGACGGATTGGATAAAGGCCATAAAAGAAGAATTGAGCCAGCCCCAGGCCCCGACCCTTGCCGCTCTGCTGACCGACTACTATGCGGGCCGGAACGCCGGAGCATGGAGCCGCAACGCCAGGATTGGGAACCTCAAAGATTTTGCCGCAGCCGTCAGTTTTCTGACCGAGAAAGGCATCGTCACTCTGGAAGATTTAGAGGCCCACATTGCCGTCCAGGGTGAGCGGGCGGAGGCCATCAACACGTCCATGAAAGCGAAGCATGAACGGCTGAACGAGTTGAAGGAACTGCTTCGCCTTGTTGACCTCTACCGGGACACCAAGCCCATCTATGACGAGTGGAAGGGTATCAAGTGGAAGGGCAAGCGGGAGGACTTCGAGAGAGCGCACGAGGGCGAGTTACGGACGTTCCACATGGCCCGCCGGAAGCTGGACAAGCACCGTTCCTCTGCTGGTAAAATCCCCGCTCATGCGTGGGAACAGGAGCAGGCGAGGCTTAAACAGGAGTACACAGCCGAGTATGAGCAGTATAAGCCCATCCAGAACGATTTACGGAGGCTGCAACAGGTGAAACGGAACGCCAATGTTGCTATACGCCAGCAGGAGCAGACCCGGCAGAAGCGGCGGGAGGTGGAGCGGTGAAGGACATTCCCCGGCTGACCTACCAGCAGTACCGGGCCGTCCGGCGGCTGGTGCATGAGTGCTGCAACTATGACGGCGGCAACTGCCTTGCTCTTGATAACGGCTGGGAGCCTTGTGTCTGCGTCCAGAGTATTACCTATTCCCTGGTCTGCAAATGGTTCCGCGCCGCCGTCCTGCCAACAGACAAGGGGTTGTGTGCCGCCTTGCTCCACCGAGGACGGGCGCGGCCCTGCGCCGAGTGTGGGACGATGTTTGTGCCGCGCTCTAACCGAGGCAAATACTGTGACGAGTGCGCTGCCATTGTGCGCCGGGAGAAGAAAGCCGCCAGCGAACGGGAACGCCGCAGGCGTGGACATTTAGAGACTGGAAAGCCTTGCAATCAGCGGACTTGCGGACCGCCCTCAAAGGGGGGGCTGATACATTCCCTTCCCCCGCTCCAACGTGGGCGACAAAATGAACTGCTCCCCGTCAAGTAGACAGTGAAATAATTCATTGAAAATTCACAGTGCTGTAGCACTGTGGCACCTTGCAAAATTTATTTGTCCGCTGATGGCATCCAAACAGATTTTGCAAGGTCTGGTTATGCCGCCATAGCCAGTTCATGCTTCTCAAAAGGTGTGAGTACGCCAAGGCCGCGCTGGAGTCGCCTGGAATTGTAATAAGCGATGTAGTCCTCAATCATCCAGACCAGTTCCTCTCGACTGGTGAAACGCCGCCCATAATAGCGTTCCCTCTTGAGGATGCCCCAGAACCCCTCCATAGGACCATTATCAATACACTTGCCCACCCGGGACATACTTTGGGTCATGCCAGCCGCAGCCAGCTTGTCGTGGAACACCTGCGTTGTATATTGGAAGCCCCTGTCGCTATGGAACAGCGGGTGTGCGTCCGGATTGTCAGTCATGGCTTTGTCGAGGGTCTCGTATACCAGAGCGCAGTCATTTGCATCCCGAATGACTGCCGCAACGAGATCGTGGTGCATGAGTGCTGGAAGGACGAGCAGGGAACGCGCCACCAGGACATTGAGATTTATTATTCTTTTGTGGGCAAGGTGGACTTGCCTGATGATTGAGCCAGACCTATCCGGCGAGGCCCCGCCGGATGGGAACGGCAAAAATTTTTAACCCCTCTTTGCTTCTTTATCCGTAGTGAGCTAAGTCGCGGGGCATGAAGCACTTGACACCTAAATTGATGTAAAGACAAATGCGTTGTGTATGCCGCAGTTTTTGGAGGAGAATTGCAAGACAACATTGTGTTTTCTCAACGGAGGCGGTATAATAGTCGAAAGGCCATAGGGCCGGGGCTGTTCCTGCTGGCCCCAGCCCGGAAAGGTGGAACAGGCTATGAAAATCAGCTACAAACCGCTCTGGAAAACACTGATCGACAAGAACATGAGCAAGAAAGATTTGCGGCTCCAGGCACATTTGACAACGAACCATATCGCCAACATGGGCAAGGGGGAGCATATCTCCATGCCGACCCTTATCAAGATTTGCGAAACTCTGAACTGTGATATTTCCGATGTGATTGCGCTGGTGCCGGACGATGACCCGTAAGGGAGAAAGGGCAGCACAATGAAAATCGAATTGGACTATGTGAAAGTGGGCGATTACTACCTCCCCGACCTAACGATAGAGCCGCCTCCTGACCGCAGTTTGGGCAAGTATGGCCTGTTGCGGTTACGGTATCTGAAAGAGCATCGTCCCATCATTTGGGCCGAGTATGTGATGAAGGACAAGCTGTACGCCCATCTGCTGGAAGTGGAGGACGCCGCCCATGACCTGCTGGACAGCATGATGCCGGGAATGGCAAAGGAGGCTGGGGCCACCGAGAGTTTGAAGTCCCGCGACCCGCTGGCCTGGGTGGGGCTGATGAATTGCTGCAAAGCCCAGGTGGAGGAAATTTTTTCGAGGAATTGATATATTGCTGATTGGGCCTGTCATGGACAAGATTCCCTCCATGTGGTATGATAGCCCGCAGAAAGGAGGCGTCCGCTATGCTCACACTGGAGGATTATCTGTTTCAATTTACAGTTTCCCTAATCTCCCACGCCGTCCTGGTGGTCTATCTGTTTGTGATTATGGACGCGCGGGGCCGGCGGGTGGTGAGAAAGTTGCCCGCCCTGCTGCTCTCCCCGCTGCTGGCCACCCTGCTGGATGCGGTTTTGTATGCGCGCTTTCCCGACCACTATGTGGTCCGCTACTGTGCGTTTTCCTGCGCCATCCTGCTGATGTGTACCCTGTGGATTCGGTGGGCGTGGCGGACCGGGTTCTGGCACGCCTTTGCCGCCGCGTGCATGGCGGGCATGTTCCAGGTGGCCGCGTCCGGCCTGGCCCAGATATTGCTTCTGGACAGCAAGATCCCGTACACGGCGTTGATCGCCGTCTATGGCGCTGTGGCGCTGGTCTCCGCCGCGCTGCTGCACCGACTCCGCTTCGGGCGCTGGTTCCGCCTTCTGCTGGAGGACAGCTCCGTCCAGCGCCGCATGGCCCTGTTCTTCTTTGGCCTGGAGGCGGCTATGGAGGCATTCTCTCTTTTACAGGAGGGAGTCCAACCGGAATATCTGGTTCCCTACTATGCGCTTGTGCTGGTGATGGCGGGGCTGGCGGTGGGGCTGGTTATTTACCTGTCCCAGCGGCTGGACGCCTCCCGGAAGATGGAAGTCCAGCGGGACGTCATTGCCCAGCAGCAGCTCTACGAGCGGGATTTGGAGGCGATTCAGCGGGAGGTGCGGGCGTTCCGTCACGACTACAAGAATTTGCTGGCAGGGCTGTCTGAACAGGCCGGGAAAGGAGAATTGGATGAACTTCGGGCCTCCTTGTCCCAACTGGACGCGGGCTTTGACCAGCACATCGGAGAGAGGATACAGGCATCCGTCCATCTGGGCAATGTGAGAGTCCCCCAGGTGCGCAGCCTCCTGCTGTCCAAGCTGGCAGCCATGAGAGAAAAGAAAATCGACTGCCGCCTGGAGGCGCTCTACCCTGTGGAGCGTATCGGAATGGACCCGTGGGACTTTACCCGCTGTCTGGGCATTCTGCTGGACAACGCCGCCGAGGCCGCTTTGGAAGTGGAAACGCCCTGGGTGGAGATTGTTCTGCTGTCTCAAAAGGACAGGCTGTCTCTGCGGGTGTCCAACCCCTACAGTGGGGCCATCGACCCGGATAGAATCTGGACGGAGGGCTTTTCCACCAAGGGAGAGCGCCGGGGATTGGGACTGCCCAGCTATCAGCGGATCTTGAAAGACTATCTCCAAGCGGCCGCGTCCACAAGCTGGGCCAATGGCGTGTTTGTTCAGGAATTGGTGGTGGAAGAAAAAGCATGATTTCAATTTATCTTTGTGATGATGAGGAAAGTGTTCGTCACCAGCTCAAAACCGCCCTGGAGTGGAAAATTTTCGTGGAAAACTACGACATGAAGGTGGTTTGCGCCGCCTCCACCGCCCAGGCGCTTTTGGACGCGGCGCAGGACAGCCGCCGGGGCGTCTACTTCCTGGATGTGGATTTGAAGGACAAAGCGTGGGACGGCTTTACGCTGGGGCGGGAGCTGCGGCGGCGGGACCCTCATGGCACGCTGGTCTACATTACCAGCTATGGCGATCTGGCCTGGAAAACCTTCCAGTACCATTTGGAGGCATTCGACTACATCGTGAAGGAGGGAGAACAGACCGGCCCTGCCATTGCCCGCTGCCTGGAGGCGGTCCACGCCCGCTTACTGGACGAGCGCCGCGACCCGGTGGAGATGTTCTCCCTGCGAACAGGCGATGAAACCCGCCACATTCCCCTGGCCGCCATCCTGTTTTTTGAGGCCGCGCCCAAAGCCCACCATGTATATCTTCACACGGCAGACAGCCGTCTGGATTTCGTGGGCAGTCTAAACGAGCTGGAAAAGGAACTGAACGGACAGTTTGTCCGGGTCCACCGGTCCTTTCTGGCGGCGTGGGACAAAATTGAGACAGTGGGAGGAAATCAGATCCGGGTAGGGGGCAGAATATGTTTGCTGTCCCGAACCGGAAAGGCAGAATTGAAGAAGAAATTGAGAGGGAGCTTTTGAGGCGCCCTCTTTATTTTTGCCACTCAGGAAGAATTTGTGTCGTTTGGGAAATTCGGCCCCCGGCGGGGCCGGGCAGTGGTATGCTCCTCTTTGCAGACAGGCGAGACGAGAAAGGAGGGAAACGCAATGGCAAAGGAGCGCTTTGTGGAGGTCTATAACCAAGGCATCATCAATGTGATGAAAGTCGTTGTCGATACGGAAACCGGCGTGAATTATGTGCTGGGCTCTCACAATAAGGCAAGCGGCACGGGGATGACCGTGCTGGTAAACGCGGACGGCAAGCCCATCGTCACCCCCGTGAACTGAACAAATCCATCCAATTCGGAAAACACGAATTCATCCCGCCTGCCCGCACCAAAAATAAAGTTCAACGATGTAGGAGGCACATAACCATGGCAACAGAAGTCCAGAAATTCACCCAGGAGGCGGGATATAAGCCGCTGGAGGACCGCTGTATCATCGTCAAATACGCCCCGGAAAACCTGAGCGAACAAATTACGGCATTTTTTAACTCGGAATTTTATGTTCTCCAGATGTGTGAACACGAAATCATCCTGCTCCCCTTCAACACCACATGGGGCAATATGCGTAAAGATGTATCCCTGGTCCTTCCCTATGGGGACATCCAGTGTGTGGAGCTGAAAGACGATATGCTCAACACGGTCATCACCATCCGCACCGAGTCGGACACCATCCGCCTGACCACCCAGCAGGCAGAGCTGAGCGACCTGCGGAGTTCCGGCATCTACGCCAGCATTTATTCCGGTTTCTTCAAAAACTGGCACAAGGAAAACCTGGATGGCACGCTGAAAGCACTGACTGAGTTGGGGAACAGGGCAAGTTGATGCCAGCATTGATGTGAGAGCGCAATAAAGGTTAATCATAGACGTTTAGACGCCAATGGAAACGGCATAAAAAAACGTTGAATGGCGGATGTCTATTAACGCGCCCCAAACGAAAATGAACACCAAACGGCGGTTTTGAAACAACAATTTCAAGACCGCCGTTTTCTATGCCCATCGGCGGCAACAGGAGGATGCCACCATGCGACTATGGAGAGATAGGCACTTGTCAAAAAAAGCCTGAGCCCCGTAACGGCGCACTCCACCCACACTTGCAAAAATAGTCGTTTCCTGACGGCCCATAATGTTATCACTTGCACCCGAATGGCCCCGCGCCTTCCGGGTGCTTTTCTATGTTCAGGCCAGCGATACTGGCCCCGCTGCCGCTCCCCGCACCTTTCGTTCAGACCCCAGCAAGAATCTGAACGAAAGGAAAATGCAGGATGGGAATTACCATCAGAAAGCATAGGCGCAATCTGTCCTATGATGATGCCACCACCCTTGATGAGCTTTGGGCGATTTCCAAGCAGTTTGACCGGAGCCTTTACTGCGAGTGGAAAGACCATTGGGACGAGTGCGGCTATGACGAATACATAGTTGTCACCGAGGGCCGCTTGCCCTACTGTGAATCGCCGGAGCAGTATGTCTGCCGTGTGGAAACCCGCGCAGAAATTCTTGCGGTACTGGCTCTCTGCACCGGGAAACAGCGGGAGCGGTTTTTGCTCCATGCTCTCTACGATCTCAGCTATGAGGAAGTCGGGAAAATCTGCGGATGCTCCGATGTTGCGGTTCTTAAAAGTATCAATGCTGTCCGAAAAAAGTTTTTGAAATATTTCGGATAAATGGGTTCGTGAATAGCCGTTTAAAACGGCTATAAAGTGAGGGGCGATATGCTCCATCACCGGAAGGGACAAGCTGCTGCGGCTTGTCCCTTCTGACATTTGAAGGAGGTCTTTATGACAATTATCAGACTGCACCACCGACACCCCCGCCGCCCTATCAACTGCATCCCCGCTTCCCTCCTGGTACTGCCTTTGGAGGAATTGCTGATCCAGGATGAGGCCGCAGTTGCGTGGCTGCTGGCAAATCTGTCCCAGGCGCAAGTCCGGCAATCCCGCGCCGCCGCCAGTGCGATCACGAAACTGGAGCGGTATTTCATCAAAAACGGTTGGATGCCGAAGGAGGCTTGATGCGCAAATGGACAAAGAATCATTGGAGGCTCAAAAGGCCGAGGCAGAAAAAGAAGCCCGCCAGTATGAGAACCAGGTAAAAATTCTGCTGAACAAGCAGCGCGACCTGGAACGTCGAGAGCGGAACCACCGCCTGATCGTGCATGGCGCAATTATGGAGGGCGTGTTCCCCTTCACCGCCAGCATGGACGGCGAGGCAATCAATGAGTTTCTGATTGCCCTTTCCCGTCTGCCGGGAGCAACGGAGGCGGCGGAAAAGGCGCAAAAAAGCGTCCCCGCAAACTAAAGTCCGTTTCTTACGGCGCACTTATACACCGTGTCCGGTGCCGTGCGCCCTGCCGGGGGCTGTTGCGTCCTGCGGACGCGATGGGGAAGTACCTTCCCCAAACCCCATGTGCGCCAGCAGAAACAGAACATCCACTTTGCGTCTGTTCCGTTTCCGCTGGCCTATATCCCCCGCCACCGACTGCGGAGGAAGGAGGAAAACGACATAGCAATCTTTCACTGTCCCATCCAAATCATCAAGCGGAGCGTGGGCCGTTCGGCTGTTGCCGCTGCCGCCTACCGAAGCGGCGAACGGCTGACAAATGAGTGGGACGGCAAAACCCACGATTACACGCATAAGCCCGGTATCGTCCACAAGGAGATTATGCTGCCAGCCCACGCCCCGCCGGAGTTTCAAGACCGCTCTACCCTCTGGAACTCCGTGGAGCAGATTGAGAAATCCAGCGATGCCCAGCTTGCCCGCGAAATCGAAGTTGCCCTTCCTGTGGAGTTATCCAGAGCGGAGCAGTTGGCCCTTGTCCGGGCTTTCGTCCAGGACAATTTTGTAGCTGCTGGAATGTGCGCCGATTTTGCGCTCCATGACAAGGGTGACGGGAATCCCCACGCTCATATCCTGCTGACGATCCGGCCTCTCCGTCCTGATGGTAGGTGGGGGCCGAAGTGCCGCAAAGTTTACGACCTGGACAGCCAGGGCAACCGCATCCCGGACGGTAAAGGCGGCTGGAAGAACCACCGGGAGGACACCACCGACTGGAACAATCGGGATAACGCCGAGAAGTGGCGGGCGGCGTGGGCTACTTATGCCAATCGTGCGTTGGAGGCGGCGGGCCGGCCGGAGCGGATAGATCACCGCAGCTATGAGAGGCAGGGCATCCAGACAGAGAAGGGGAACATTAACCGCCAGATTGCAGCAGACAACAAACTGCTGAAGGAACTCAAGGCCCGCATCACCCGGATTTATAACTGGTCAAAGGAGCAGGCCCAGGCCGAACAGCCCCAGGACAGCGGTAGTCTTGTAGCCCGGTTATATGAAGCCCAGGCAGAGGTCAACAGGAACAAAGCCCGCTACCGCTCCGGCAGGATTAAGGCTCTCCAAGAGAACGCAAAGCTGCTGGCGTTTTTGCAGGGCAACGGTATTACTTCCATGGAACAGCTTTATGAAAAAGTCTCTGCCATGAATGATGCCTATTACGATTTGCGCGGCAAAATCGTCAAAACCGAGCGCCGCCTTGCCGTCCTGGATGAAAGGCTGGAAATTTGGGCGCAGTACGACAAGTACAAGCCCATCCGCCAAAAGCTGGACAAGGTGAAACCGGGCAAGCGGGAGAAATACCAGCAGGAGCATAGGGCAGAACTCGCTGCCTTTGATACTGCCGCCGATTTTCTGAAAAATTTGAAAGAATCCGGCGAGGCAATCACGCCCAAGGCGTGGCGGGCCGAGGCCGCAAAGCTGACCATGCAGAAGGATTTCGATTATCAGAAAATGCGGGATATGCGGGATGAAATCAAAGCGGTGGAAGCCCTGCGAAAGACCGCTGACCGGCTGGCCCGTGAGGGACAGAACCAGCAGAAGGAAAATGAACGATAAATTTATCAGGAGGTTACGAAAATGGATATGAACCCGTGGGAACGCCGCCAGAAGATTTTGGAGGCTTTGTGCCTCCGGCGGCACGATACTTACGGCAATCTGGCACATGAATTTAACGTCAGCCGGGGAACCATCCGCCGCGACATTGTAGTGCTGACCTGCTCTTATCCGATTGAAACGGTGCAGGGCGGTCACGGCGGTATCCGAGTGGCGGAGTAGTTCCACCTGGACCGCCGTTCGCTGAACTCTGCGGAAATCACTTTTCTCCGCAGGCTGGGGGAATCTCTGGACGGTTCTGACCTGGAAATGCTCAACCGGATTATCGCCACGTTTTCACATTGAGGACAATTACCATGCAAATGAAAATCAGCGATATTAAAATCAATCCGGGGAGGCGGGACACCCAGCAGCGGAACGTGGAGGAACTGGCCCGGAACATTGCCGCCGTGGGCCTGATGAATCCCATCACCGTCACCCAGGACAACACGCTTATCGCCGGACTGCATCGCCTGGAGGCGGTGAAGCTGCTGGGCTGGACGGAGATCGAGTGCGTTGTCAGTGAGGCGGACGGCCTGCAAGCGGAGTTGGCCGAGATTGACGAAAACTTTGTCCGGGCGGGCCTGTCCCACCGGGAGTTGGGCGATCTGCTTCTGCGCCGGAAGGAACTCTATGAGGCCATCCACCCGGAGACACGCCAGGGCCAGCGAAATGGGCAAACCGCTAAGAACGACAATTTGACGCTTTTAGCGGCAAAGCCCTTTTCGGAGGACACCGCCGATAAGCTGGGCGTGAGCAAACGCACCGTGGAGCGGCTTGTCCAGACTGCTGCCAATCTGACCCCGGAGGCAAAGAAAACCATCCGGGACGCTGGCGATAAGATTAGCAAAGGGGCCGCGCTGAAAATTTCCAGACTGCCCCCTGACCAGCAGGAGGAAGCCGCTGCCGTTCTGACCATATCGCCGCCCACACCGAAGCGGCAGGGGATGATGGACAGCGAAGCGACGTTGAGCGAGTTTAAGACCCTCTGTGCCCGCTATGTTTCCGGCATTGAATCCCTCCACCATCGGGCGGAAATTTTCGCCGGAATGACAATTTCCCAATTTGATGAGCTTGGAGACAGTGCATATTCGGTCACGACCGCAATCAAAGGATTTTTCGAGAAAGTGCATGAAATCCGACACGAAATGGAGAAGGAACATGAAAACTGACTACATCACCAGCGGCTCCAACCTGGCTTATCCCCGGTTTCTGCTGGGCATGAATATCCGGCTGACGGCCAAAGAAGTCTACGCGATCATGCTGGATATGACGCTGAACTCCGAGGCCGCGCAAACCGACAAGCGCGGGCGGCGGTATCTGGCGTTCTACAACAAGACCATCGCGGAGATCATCGACCGCACCTCCAGCACCGTGGCGCAATCTCTGCGGGAGTTGGAGGCCGTGGGGCTGGTGGAGAAGAAGCTGATAGCCCTCCATACCCCCTATCACATCTACATCAAGTTACCCACAGGAGAGAACGAGCCGTGATTGTCCACATGAACTACCAGCAGTACCGGACGGCGCGGCGGCTGGTACATAGCTGCTGCAATTATGATTGCGGGAACTGTTTGCTGTTGGACAACGGCGAGGAATGTATCTGTCCCCAGAGTATCACATACTCGCTGATCTGCAAATGGTTCCGCGCCGCCGTCCTGCCGTTGGACACTGGCCTGTGTGCCGCCCTGCTCCATCGGGCTGATTTGAAAAAATGTGTCCTTTGCGGCGGTTCTTATCTGCCGAAATCCAATCGGGCGAAATACTGTCCCGACTGCTCCATTCGCATGAAGCGGGCAAAGGCCACAGAGCGCAAGCGGAAACAACGGCAGAACTGTCACGCTTTAGGGCTTATTTTGCAAGGCTTTCCGAGGGTGGCTCAATAGGGGCCTGATACATTCCCTATCTGACACCCCGGAAGGCCCTCAGAGAGCCTACAACGGCGATTCTACAAAGGAGTTTTTACCCTATGGCTGAAAACAGGAGATTTTACTATCTCAAACTGAAAGAAGGTTTCTACAACAGCGAGACTATGGTTGTCCTGGAAAGTATGCCAGACGGCCTGCTGTACTCAAATCTGCTGCTGAAAATGTACCTTATGTCATTGAAAAGCGGCGGGATTCTCATGCTCAACGAGCATCTTCCTCACACTGTCCAGACCATTGCCACCTTCACCCGGCACCAGATTGGAACAGTGGAGAGGGCAATCAAGGTATTCATGGAATTTGGCCTTGTGGAAGTTTTGACAGATGGTGCTTTCTACATGGCAGATATTCAACTGCTGATTGGGCAGTCCTCTACCGAGGGGGAACGGAAGAAGCGGGAGCGGAGCCGGTTGCAGCGTCAAAAACTGCTGCCCTCCGGCAAAGTGGACATTTGTCCACCCATAGACCCGGTGGACAAATGTCCCCCTATATTAGAGATTAGAGATAAAGAGTATAGAGATCAGAGTATAGAGAATAGAGAGGGGGAACACGCCCGCACGTTTGGCCGCTACCAAAATGTTTTTCTGTCTGCTGGTGAGCTGTCCGAACTGCAAACCGACTTCCCCACCGTCTGGCAGGAGTACGTCGAGCGTCTATCCGAGTACATGGCCTCCACCGGCAAGACCTACAAAAGCCACGCCGCCACCATCCGCCGCTGGATAGCCGATGATCGGCGTAAGGCTGCTCCCGTTTCCCGTGACTGCGATTACAGAGTGAGGGAGGGTGACACGGTATGACGGAGATCTGCGAGGACGAATACCTTGACCCCGCTGATGGCCTGATCCATTGCCGGAAGTGCGGAGGTCCCCGGCAGGCAGTCATTCCCGACACGTTCAAGGGCGGCAGCTTCAAGCCCCGGTGTGTCTGCTCCTGCCAGCAGGAGGCAGAGCGCCGCCGCAGAGAGGCCGAGGAACACCGCCAGCGCATGGAGTGTATCAGGCGGCGAAAGGCCCAGGGGCTTCAAGACCGTTACCTCTACGGCTACACCTTCGCCAATGACAATGGCGAGAATCCGGCAATGGCGAAGGCACACGCCTATGTCGATCACTGGCCCCAGGTGTTCAAGCAGAACATCGGACTGCTGCTGTTCGGGGACGTGGGGACTGGAAAATCCTTCGCGGCCGGGTGCATCGCAAACGCCTTGCTCGACCAGGACGTACCCGTACTCATGACCAACTTTCCGACCATTCTAAGCCGCCTGTGCGGGACGTTCGGAGAGGACAGAACGGCGTTTCTGGACAGCCTGGGGGACTATGACCTGTTAATCATAGACGATTTAGGGGTGGAACGCAATACCGAGTATGCGATGGAGCAGATGTTTTCCATCATCGACAGCCGCTATCGCTGTAACAAGCCGCTGATCGTGACTACCAACCTGAAGCTGGACGAGCTGAAACACCCGCCCGACCTCGCCCACGCCCGTATCTATGACCGGATTTTAGAACGCTGCGCCCCCATCCTTTTTGCCGGGAAGAACTTCCGGGAGGACAATGCCGCCAGCACCAAGGCAGCGGCGCGACAGATCGTATCACCTGATAATCAAAAAATTTGAAAGGAGATTCTATGGCAAAAACGAAAGCAACTACCCCTACCGCATCCACCCCGCAGACCAAGCGGACATTGGAAAAGCGCATTGGTCACGCCACCTACGAGGTACACATCTGCTTCAACGAGCAGAGCAAAGAGAGCATGAATGATAAAATCTGCCGCCTTATTAAGAAACAGATTGCGGATAGCCAGTAAAAATTGCAAAAGGCAGTTGGCATCACGCAGATTTTGTGATATATTGGTGTTGCCGCAAATGAGCTGGCTGTCTCGAAAGGAAGTCGTACTATGACAAGACAGCCAGAAAAGGACACAGCGATCTACACCAGATTATCGCGCGACGATGAATTACAAGGTGACAGTAATTCCATCATTCATCAAAAGGAACTGATTTCCAAGTATGCTGCTGACCATGGTTTTCGGAATATCCGCTTTTTCGTAGACGACGGATACTCTGGAACAAATTTCCATCGTCCGGGTTTCCAGGAAATGCTGTCCGAGATTGAAGCCGGGAAAATCGGAACCGTCATTGTCAAGGATATGTCCCGGCTGGGCCGTGATTATCTGAAAGTGGGATTTTATACAGAAATTTTCTTCCCTCAGAAGGGTGTCCGCTTTATCGCCGTTAATAACGGAATCGACAGTGAAAACCAGCAGGAAACGGATTTTACCCCGTTTTTGAACATCATGAACGAGTGGTTCGCAAGAGACACCAGCAAGAAAGTCCGGGCAATCAAACGCGCTCAGGGCATGGCTGGCAAACACACCGCTGTTCACCCGCTCTATGGCTACAAGAAAGACCCCGATAACCCGGAGAAGTGGATTATTGACGATGAAGCCGCCGAGGTAGTCCGCCGCATCTTTCGCATGACCATCAACGGCAAAGGCCCCTATGAGATTGCCTCCATGTTCGAGAAAGAGCGTATCCTTTGCCCTTCCGCTTATCTGGCTGGACAGGGTGCGGGTAACTACCGCAACAGGGATTTTGCCGACCCCTACCGCTGGTGGGGAACTACTGTTTCTTACATCCTCAACCGTATGGAGTACATGGGCCATACCGTCAATTTCAAGACGGAAAAGACCAGTTTCCGGGACAAACGGCGGCATCTCACTCCCAAAGATAGCTGGGTGATTTTTGAGAACACCCAAGAGCCGATCATTGACGAGGAAACTTTTCAGACGGCGCAAAAGCTACGCAAAACCGGACGCCGCCCCACCAGTCTTGGAGAGGCCAATCCGCTGACCGGACTTCTTTACTGCGCCGACTGCGGCGCGAGACTGTATAACGAGCGCAGAAACAATGGCAAGGGGCAATTAAGAGATTCCTATGCGTGTTCCAGCTACCGCAGGCGCACCAGTGACTGCACAATGCACTTTATCCGTTCAGAGGTCGTGCAGGATCTGATTCTGTCGGCTCTGCGCTCTATTTCAGAGTATGCCAAAGCCAATCGAGAAGCCTTTGAACGGTTGGTAATGGACACGACCTCTACCCGGCAGGCCCAGCAGATGAAGGAAAGCCGCAAGGCATTGACGGACAACCAGCGGCGATATGATGAACTGGATGTGCTAATTCAGCGCACCTATGAGGATCACGTTGCGGGTAAGCTGACAGACAAGCGATTTCTGAAACTTTCCCAGCAGTATGAAGCGGAACAGGAGCAGCTTGAAAGCGAGTTGAAGCGTCTGGCCGCTGAAATGGAAACGATACAGGAGCAGACCGGCAGAGTGGATAAGTTTATGGCCCTGGTTGACCGCTACACCAGCTTTGACGAGTTGACCACGCCCATGCTCAATGAGTTTGTGGAGAAGGTCGTTGTCCATGAGCGTGTGAGTGTAGGCCGATACAAGCGTAAGCAGAGGGTTGATGTTTATTTCAACTTCATCGGGCTGGTGGAACTGCCCACCGAGCCGGAGGACGGAGCCCCCGCTGCCGCAGAACCGCCCCAGGAGCGGTATGTGGCCGTGAATACCAGCTTTGCCCCGCTGGGCGAGTACCTTTCCCAGCAGACGGAGAACAGCGTTACCCTCTCTTTCGCAGACGTTGAGCGGGTGATCGGAAAGCCCCTCTGCAAATCGGCGTTCAAATTCTACTCCTATTGGTATCCAGGTGATCACCGTCCGATCTCTAACGTGATTTACAACGCTGGCTTTGATGTTGATCGAGTTGACTTGAAAAACCGAATGTTATATTTGCTTAGAACTACAGAAACATATTTTGTTACTTAGGGCTTGTTTGAAAAATAAATATTGCACAAATCGATGGTAAGTGCGAAAATAGAGGAATGAAGAGATATGAATTGACAAAAGGACAATGGGAACGAGTGAAAGCAGTGCTTCCGCCCCCAAAGACAGGG
>CAJTEA010000035.1 GCA_910575265.1 Oscillospiraceae bacterium | reverse complement strand
CAGCGCTTTTTTGAGGGAAAATAGGTGGAAAAAGAATAAGGACAAATCCGAATCCCCTTGAGCCACAAGGGTTTCCGTCTTTGTCCTTATTATACTATATGGGCATGTATTCGCCACTAATGCTCTGGAGCATGGGATGGATGTAAAGACCCTGTCCACCATCATCGGTCACGTCTCCAGCGCCACTACGCTGAACGTTTACGCCCATGTCACAAGCGATATGCAGAGGCAAGCCGCCGCCAAAATTGACCAAGGCATTGGTAAAGTAGAGATTTCCGCAGAGAATCCCCAGGCTACAGCCAGCCGCACCATGACAGATTTCAAACCCAAGCGGGGCAAGCGCCGCTACTGGGGCAGCGGATACCTGGGTCAGACCAAAGGTGGTCGCTGGAACGGAAGGTACACGGTGACCTGGCCCGATGGGACAAAGCGCACCCGAGACATCTACGCTGATACGGCGGAAGAATGCGAAAAACTGCTGGCAGTAATGATAACCGAGATGAAAACGGAGGTGGCCGCTGAAAAGGAGCGGCTGAGGGCAGAGAATAGAGCAAGCTGAGAACTGCGGCCCACCGGAATAGCCCGGTGGGCCGGTTTTCTCTGTCTGTGGGCAAATATGTGGTCAAGGAGTACCCAGCCGTACCCAAAAGGCAGAAATTGTCACGAGAATGGCAGGTCTGAAACAGTTAATGGAGATTTTCAGGGCCATAAATCAGCCCTTATCCTCAGAGCAGCGTGTGCGCTGGTACATCCAAAGAGGCCCACAAAGATTTTTTAAACAATTTTTGATGGTTTATAGCCGTTTCTGTTCTGTTTCATTTACTCTCCGGCACTCTTTGAAAACAGTGTTTCCACGAGTTCCATGTCTGTCTGTGGCTGTTTATGTGGTCAAGAAAATCGTCACACCGAAAGAGCCCCTTCACAAACACAACAAAGTACTGTGTAATACGCTTAATTTTCACCCCTGTATTTCTCCGTTTATCCCTATCGACTTTCCTCTTCTGTTTCGATATTGTGTCACTTGCGAAACCTACACAAAATACAGAAATCAGGAGGAAATGCAAATGGCCAGTACGAAAAAGCGCATCACCGCAGCATTGACGGCAGCCATCCTCACAACAACCCTCGCCATCCCCGCCATGGCGACAGAAGCGCCTGACGAACCTGTCCGGGTGAGCAGTTACAAGGGAAGTACCCTGGAGGTAGGAGACCGTAGCGGACTCATCATCGGCCCCAGCGGTGCGGACTACACCATCACCTCCAGCGACCCGGACACAATAGCGGTCGAGCAGGTACTGACTTTCTGGGTTGCCATTGCCAAGGCGGAGGGGATCGCGGAGATTATCGCATCCAACAGCGCCGGAGAACGTGGGACCGTAATACTGACGGTTGGCTCCGCAGCCCCCGCTGCGCCGGAAGCACCCGCCAGCGGGGACAGCGCCGGCCTGACGGACAACCTGGAGATACGGCAGGAGATGATCCGGCTCATCAACCAGATCCGAAAGGCCAATGAGGTATCGGAACTGCCAGTCAGTGAATCCCTGATGAATGCCGCTCAAGTCTGCTCCAACCGGCGCTACACCTGGCATCACGCTCCGGAAGAGGGGCAGGCCGCTGCCGAGGCCGGATATCCCTACGGCTTCGGTGATAACCTCACCGTGTTCACTGGTACAGACAACGCTGCTCAACGCGCTATCAACAACTGGATTAACTCTCCCGGTCATTTCGAGACAATGATCGATCCCAGGTGCGATTGCATCGGCGTGGGCGTGACCCAGTACGACGGCATCACCTACTGTTACATGTTTGTCGGGATACCCAACAGCGTCAACTTCTATGCGTAACCAAGTAGCAACCAAGGAGGGCCGTCCAGAAAACTGGATGGCCCTCCCTCGTGTCGGTAAAAAACAGAGTGCAGGCAGGGAAAGTTAACATCGGGAAGTACAGATTTACTGCTCAGATTTTGCGTAACCGAAAACAAAGAATGAAAGCCTTTCATTAAACGGACCCTGATCTGGACCATGACCCCGACGCTTATGTTTTGCCAAATGGACAACTAGCTCGCTATTTCAGTTGTACTTCACACGCCCAGAGGGTCACTGCCCGAGATGATAAAAGGACCGGCGCATTACTTGCCGCTACATCAACCGCAGATAGACCGAAGAATAGAACACACCATCCTTCGCCTCGAAGCGGCTTCCACCGCCGTGTTTTTCCGCAAGGGCGGCAATGATGCGCAGCCCAAGTCCGCCGCCTTCCCGGGTAGATCGAAAGCTTCCGTCCGCGTTCTGCCGGACGTGGGAATAGCTGTTGTCCAAGGTCACCGTCAGAATGCCGTCCGCACAGCGGCTCCGCATTTTAATAAAGGGCCTGTCCACACCCCGACAGGCGGTGACGGCGTTTTCCAGCATATCCCCGATCATCACACACAGCTCGCTGTCGGAAATACGCCCGATATCCTCCGGAATGTCAAGGAGGATATCCACCGCCGTCCCTGTCTGCCGCGCCATAGCCTGATAGTGGACCGCCGTCGCATTTACCAGTGGATTGTCGCACAGTCTTCCGGAAACCTCTGCGGAAAGCTCCTCCAGCATCGTATTCAGGTCCACAAGCGCGGTATCCCGTTCCCCGTTGACAAGCAGAACCCGTATCGCGGCCAGGTGGTGCTTGACGCTGTGGCGCAGCTTTTTCCGGTGTTCCTCCGTCTCCAGCAGGAGACGGTACTGTTCCCTTTGTATCTCTACCTGCCGACTCATCATACCGTTCTGCGCCTGGAGCAGGAACGCGTCCCGCACAAAATAACCGCAGATGACGCCGGCGACTACCACGAACACCAGCACACCGAGCTGAAAGAAAAACGACTTCTGGACAGGGAGGCAAAACAGGTAGTAGTTGCCCACCTCCAGCAGCGCGAACACCGCCAGCGCCGCCGTTGGAACAAGGAACCGCCGGGCTATGCGGTTCTGATACCACGCGCTTTCTCTTATCAGGACCGCGGCAAATACGCACAGGGACAGCGGCGCGATCACATGGAACAGGTACATGGTCTTGGAAAAAGCGGCGATACCGGAAAGCTGCAACAAAATTGCGGCCCCGGTACAGATCTCCAGCGTCAGAGCCATCCCATGGAGCAGGCGGCGGCTGTCCCGGCGCAGGTCCAGCATCGCGCAGCCGAATTTCAGGATGGGGATCGCCATAGTGAACAAGCCAAGGAAAGCCATCAGGTAAAGGAACACCGGCGCGTCGACCAGCACCCCGGTCAGATTGCACTCTCCCAGCACCCAACAGCCCACGCACACGCAGAACAGTCCCAGCCAGAAGAACGCCGCCCCCGCCGCCTCAAACCGGGTCACCACCAGGGAAATCAGAAACAGCAGCAGTCCCAGGGCCAGCAGCGCGAAGGAAAAAAACAGGGAAAAGCCCATCTGCCCGATCAGTTCCATCAGGATCGCCTCGCTGGTTCCCAGCAGGACGGGGTGGAGGGCGATGGAGTTCCTCTGGGCCGGGGAGAGGTACTCCATCCGCAGTGTCACAGGGCCCGCCGTATCCGGCAAAGGGATCAGCGCCGTCTTGGTGGGCGGGTCGAGAAGAAAATCGGGATAGCTCCCCGGCTGGCCGTACTCAAAAATCAACACGCCGTTGGCGTAGACCCGCAGGGGGGCATACACCATTTTGAAATAGAGATAGTCCCCCTTCTCCGGTCGGACCTCCGCCGTCAATGTGAGGGGAGTCCGCGGGGGCAGCGGCCTCACCGTCAGCGGAAGGGCGACCGTTTCGCCGTCCAGCCGCCACTCCGACACCCGCTCCGTGACGGGAGCGGGCTGACGTTCCGGCTGAAACAGCCATGCCGCAACAAAGAGCGCTGCGATCAGCGCCGCGATACACACAGGCGGTAAAACCACCCAAAACCTCCTACTCATTCGCTTCCCCCTTTTCCCGCGCCGATGTGAACAGCCAGTTCTCCCAAGCGCCCTTGGCCCAGTAAAAGGTTTCCCGGCGAATGTAGGCGTTTCCGCCCTCCTTCATTTGGAATACCATTTGCTCTCTGTCTATGTTCAGGACGAAATTCAGATTGACCAGGTAGCTCTTGTGACAGCGGAAAAACGAGTGCTTCGCCAGCAGAGGCTCTAAATCGTTGAGCTTTCCTTTCCGTCTCCAGACTCTGCCGCCGGTCAGGTAGAAGGTCAGGAAATGCTCCCGCTGCTCCACATAGCGCAGCTGAGCGGCTGAAAACTCGACAGGCTCCCTCCGGCCCCATACGATCATATCTATGCGCCGCTCTTCCTTTTTTCTCAGGGCCAGAGCAATGCTTTCATCTACTTTCTCCTGGCGGGCGGGTTTTTCTATGTATTTTTCCACGTCCAGGCGGTAGCTGTCCATAGCGAAATCCTCGCTTATGGTGATGAACGCCACCGGCGCGGTGATTCCCATGCTCCGGACCCGCCGCACCGTTTCAACGCCGTTCAGGCCGTCCAGGTAGATGTCCATAAAGATCAGGTCAAACCGGTCCGGCTGACAAGCCGCAAGAAAATCCTCTCCGGTTTCAAAGGCGCTGACATTGGCAGAAGCGCCGTTGGCTGTGATCAATCTGCAGAGGTGCTGAAGGTCAGCCCGGTCGTCTTCGCAGACCGCTATGTTGAGTTGTTCCATACGCAGACACCTCGTTTTTTCTTTTAGTATAAGGCCAGTGCACAGAAATGTCAATTTGTCAAGTACGAGTTTTGAACAGAAGAGCGAAATAAGGGACATTTTTCGTAGTGAAGCATTTTTCGGGGTTGTGGTACAATAAAAAGGAAAATGGCTGCGCTGTACATTTTATCAGCTGAGAAAGAGTATGAGAACGGGGCGCGCCCCGTTCTCACTCCCCATGGGGAGTGAGATTACTCTCATCACAAGGAGGATGTTTTATGAAACGCAGAATACTAAGCATTATCATTGCCCTGGGCCTTAGTTTAGGACTGTTGCCGGGGACGGCGTGGGCGGAGGAAGAATCTTCTCCGGAGTTCCGGGCCACTTCGGCGGATATCAATATGGCCTATGACGGCTTTGTCTTTGCACAGGGCGTCCCTATTGTGATTAAGGAAAATGGTGTTATCACAAGCATCTATGACGCCGACGGAAATCTGCTCTCCGGCGAAACCGATGTCAGCGGCTACGCAATCTACGGCGGCTGGTTTGACAGTGGGAATGCACATGCGGACAGCACCTCTATCGTCATGGAAAGCGGAAGTGTTCAGGCAATTTTTGGCGGAAGCTACGGCGATGTATTAAACGGGAACACCGATATCACTCTCAATGGCGGAACGGTAGGCTGGGTCTACGGCGGCGGCAATAGCTCCACCGTCACTGGAACCTGCCGCGTAACTGTAAACCCGGGGTCGAAAATTTGGGGACAGAAAGCTTCTGACCCCAGTGCGGCCGACAGAGGCACCATATTCGGAGGCGGTTATGGAGGGACTATCGGAAATACAGAGGTAATCTTTTACGGGGGAGACGCACAGTGGATTTACGGCAACGGTGATGGAGGCTGTATCTGCGGCAGCACCCTTGTTAAATTTATGGGACAGGCGGATGATTTTATACAGGTCTATGGCGGCGGCAACGGCGGGACTGTAGGGATCGCCACCGTGGAGTTCCACGGAAAGGGCGTCAGCGCCAACAGGCAGAATATCTATGTCTATGGCGGCGGCTGGGGGGACCATGTGGACGAGGTCGAAATGATTATTGGCAAGGGGTGTGAGCCCCCCGCCTCCCCCGCTCTTTTCTGTGCGAAAAACCTTGATGCCGGAACATCCACCGTGGGCTCTGCCAGCTTTGACGTGACCATGGACCCCACGCGTCCCAGCATGATGAACGGCAGCGGTCTGGACGGAACCGGCGTCACCGGGAAGGTCTCCGCCTGCATCCACTCGGACGCCAGCATGGACCATTTTATTTACACCTCTTTGACGGAAATAGACGAGCTTATTCTGGAGGGGGTCAATTACACAACCGCCACAGATGATCTCGATTTGGGTCGGCTGGAGATCAGGGAGTCCGCCGCTATCTCCATTTCGGCGTTAGCAAATAAGACGCGGACGGTCAAGGAGCTGGCAGGCGGCGGGCGTATTTATTTTGAACCGTTCTACAATGCGGCGGTCGAGATCGTCCCTATCACCGTGGACAGGATTACGGTCGCCGAGGGCGCACGGCTCCGGGTGGACCGTTTGAGGATACCCGATGCAACATGGACAGGCGCAGCCCTGTTTACGGGTGAGGGCGTCACGGCGCTAAACAACCTGAACGGCCTTACCTGTGTCAATGAAAACTACGCTCTGACCAGAGAGGGCAATACGATCAAGGTCAAGGAGAATGACGGCCAGAAACAGGCATACCTGGACCCCATCCCCCTCTTTGACCGGGACAACAAGACCTACCGCTACGGAGAGACCATCCAGGTCACCATGGGCCTGCAATGCGGGGGACAGCCCCTGGCCGGTCAGACTGTCTCGGTGGAGGGCGGAGTCAGCGGCGCCCAGACCTTTGCCACCGGCGTGACGGGTCAGGACGGAATGGCGACCATATCCGTGCCGGTGGACGACACGGTCTGGAACAGCCGGACCAGCGTCCTCAGCGGCTATTTCGTCGGAACGGAAGAATATAAGGAAAACCGCTACGCCGTCTGCGGTGCGGACGGGGACTACAGTTATACCATCCTGCCTGCCCAGGTGACCCTCAGCGGTGAAATCACCGCCCCAGCTCGGGACGGTGTGCCCGTGACAGCCCTGACCGTAGGCGGGGCCGGCGTCTGTACCGCCGAGGTACTCTGGTCCCCAGCGGATGCGGCCTTCCGGCCCGATGTGGCCTATACCGCCAGTATCCGGCTGATCCCCAAACCGGGTTACGGCCTGGACAAGGGGCAGCTCGGCGCCAGCGTCACCTTCGGCGGGGAGGTCCTGGCCCTTCCCGCTCAGGCGGAGGCCGACGGCAGTCTCATCATCGCAGGTGTCCGGACCTTCGCGGCCTTCCCCGCCATCCACCCCACCGGCGTCACGCTGAACAAGACCGAACTGTCCCTGACCGTGGGCAGCTCGGAACAGCTCACTGCCACCGTTGCCCCGGCGGAGGCGGACAATAAGTCCGTGACATGGACCTCCAGCAACCCCGCCGTTGCCACGGTTGACGCCAGCGGGAACGTCACCGCCGTTGGCACAGGCACAGCCACCATCACCGTCACCACAGCGGACGGGGGCAGGACCGCCACCTGCATCATTACAGTTATTCCCCAAGCGATCTACGTCACCGGCATTATGCTAAACAAGACCAGCACGACTCTGACCGTGGGCGACGCAGAACGGCTGACCGCCACCGTTGCCCCCAGCGACGCCACTGACAAGGCCGTGACCTGGGCATCCAGCAATACCGCCGTTGCCACGGTTGACGCCAGCGGGAATGTAACTGCCGTCAGCGCGGGCTCCGCCACCATCACCGTCACCACAGCGGATGGGGGCAAAACCGCCACCTGTACTGTCACCGTCAGGAGCAACAGCGGCAGCAGTGGAAGCGGCAGCAGCGGAGGAGGTGGGACGTCCGGCGGCTCCAGCGTTACCGTCCCTGTGTCCGGCGACCAAAACACCATCCACGTCAGCGTCAGCGTGTCCGGCTCCACCGCCACCGTAAGCAGGATCAACACTGCACAGATCAACAATGTGATTGGGGACAGCGTAAAAACCGGCATGGTGGAGATCGACTTTACCGGCCTGGGCAAGACCATCGACACGGTGAAGCTGCCCGCCGCCCCCATTGGCGAGATCGCGGCGGCGGCACAGTCCCCGGCCAACGATGTGACGGGCCTGACCATTAAGCTGACCACCGGCGAAATTGCCTTTGACGGCAAGGCCCTTGCCGCACTCTATGCCCGGGCGGGCAGTCAAATCACGCTGACCGTCACTCCGGCCAGGACCGCAGACCTCAACAACTGGCAAAGAGAGGCCGTAGGTAATTCCCCGGTATTCGACCTGACCCTGCGGAGCAGCAGCGGGGCCATCACCGACTTCCGGGGCGGCTATGCCACTGTGTCCCTGCCCTACACCCTGACGGCGGGGCAGAACCCCTCCGGGGTAGTGGTGTACTACCTGGACAGCACCGGCAATATCACCCCCTGCGCCACCATGTATGACGTTCGGAGCAAAGCGGCTATCTTCACCACCGGCCACCTGTCGCTGTACTTTGTGGGCTACGACCCTGCGGCGGTATGGGTAAGCCCGTTCTCCGATGTGTCCGAAGGCGCATGGTACTATGACGCAGTACGGTACGCCAGCGAGAACGGCTTAATGGGCGGCTACGGGAACGGCCTGTTCGGGCCGAACGACAACCTCTCCCGCGCCCAATTCGCCCAAATCCTCTTTAACAGGGAGGGCAGGCCGGTTGTCAACTATCTGCTGCAATACGGCGATGTGGCAAGCGGCGCATGGTACACCGAGGCTGTTCGCTGGGCCACCAGCCAAGGCATCGTGGGCGGCTATGGTAACGGGATGTTCGGCCCCAACGACAACATCACCCGTGAGCAGTTGGCGGTCATGCTCTGGCGGTACGCCGGAAGCCCCGCTGCAACCCATAAGGAGTTGCTTTTCAACGACACGGACGAGATCAGCGGCTACGCGCTGGAGGCCCTGCGCTGGGCTGTGGAGAACGACATCATCAGCGGCTACGGCGATGGGCGGTTAGGCCCCCAGGGACTTGCGACACGGGCGCAGACAGCGCAAATGCTTATGAATTTCCTAAAGAAGTAGAACGAGGATCGTTCACCACTGAACACAGGCCACCTGCTGTAATTCGGGCAGGTGGCCTGCGTTTTGAAATTTACCTTTGACAAAAACTCTCTGAACAATTTGCCCTGATATATCAAAAACTGCTGCACATACGAAAAAGAAAATGTCGCTTTTGGACTCTGGAGGTTGTAGTAGAGGGATGAGGGAACCCACTCTCTGAATCAGTAAATATTTTGTAAACTCGGTTATAAGAAAGTTCCGTTTCAGCCGCCAGAGGTTGTGGTAGAAGAGTGAGGGAAGCCGGTGCAGAAAGGCAGAGGGAAAACTGCTTCAACAGAAAGGAGGTCAAGCACAACGTGAAAGGATCCGCCTACAAGAACTATGACGAACTGCCGCTGTTCCTGAGCGCAGCAACGGTAGCAAAGGTGCTGGGCGTCTCGCCGTCCAGCGGGTACGAACTGATGCACGTCGTCGTCACAAACTCCGTATCACTCGCCCCACCGCAAGCGGCAGGGTTCGCTCACTCCGTTGCTCCTCCTCTCCTCACACAAACGCTGCGCGTTTGTGCGGGGTCCCCTTTCTTTCCTGTTCTGAAAGTTGGCAACAGGCTCGTGGTACCCAAAGAGAAATTCGTGGAGTGGGTGTCACAGCGCACTCGGGGAGGTGCGGAGTGAAGTACACACCGTGGCCCAAACGTGATCTAGTCAAGAACTACTTCCAGCTGCCCAACGAGATATTCCTGCTGGGTCTGTCGCCCGGCGCACTGGCTGTCTACTCGTACTTGCTCTGCTGTGAGAACAGGAAGACGTACCAGTGCTGGCCCAGCTACAAGACCATTGGCAAAGCAGTGCGAATGAGCGCCAACACCGTCCACAAGTATGTGTGCGAGTTGGAGGAGCGGCAGCTCATCAGTACAGAGAACACATCCGTCACCACCAAGGCTGGCCTGAAGCGCGACGGCAATCTGCTCTACACCATCCGTCCGATTCAGCTGGCGCTGGACCAGTTCTACGAACAGCAGTTGGCGCAGATAGATGTGGCGGCTGAGCGTCAGCGAGTCGCAAACGCTCTCGCACTTCGCAACGATAGTACGCACTCAGCGTGACAGCCTGTGCGCCGCTGTGTGGCCTCGCTGATGCTCGGAGGGTAAACAAGCCGCAGTCCATCGCAAACGCCGCCGTGTCAAAAGCGCGTGGCCGGTGTACGCCATCCGGCGAAATCAGCACAACCGAAAGTGGCAGGTGAACCGGGGGGTCGAAAAAAGTGCAGGATAAAGGCCGGGGGTCGCTTATGCGCCCCTCGGCCAGCCACACCGCCCCGCAGAGCGGGTCGGGGCTTTTCAATAGGTGGTCGGAATTTCAACTTTTTGCTGTGGCAGGTGGTCAATATCAGCAAATCCAGAGAGAAAACCGCCATGTTCCGCCTTTTCACAAGGTGGCTGTCACAGGTGGTTTTCCGGAATTTCACGGGAGTCAGTGCGGGGGTCATTTTTTACCCCCTGGGGGCAAGTCGGGGGTCAGTTTTTCCTCTGTCCTTACAGCCGCCGCAAAATCGGCGGGTCAAGGCGGGGATATTTGCGAATTTCAGGAGGAGCATCATGCCGAGAGAGAAATCAAGTCCTCACCGCAAATCTCTCCCTGAGACACAACAACTCGTCAAAGAGATGTGTCCTCGAGACAACTACCGTACACAAAACGAGTTCATCGAGAAGGCCATCCGGTTCTACGCCGGCTACGTCTCCGGTCAGGATACCACCGCTTATCTCCCGCCCGCACTGGCATCCGTCCTGCGTGGTACAGTGCAGGATACGGAGAACCGGATCTGCCGCCTGCTCTTCAAGCTGGCGGTTGATCTGGACATGATGATGAATGTGCTGGCGGCAGGAATGGAGATTCCCGATGAACAGCTCAAGGCGCTGCGGGGACGGTGCGGCCAAGACGTGAAAAAAACCAGCAGCAACATTTCGCTGGACGACGCTGTCCGTTACCAAAGAGGTGGTCTGTGATCACCCGTACCCTGTTCAAATTCTGCGCCGCAAAACAAAGAATAAAAGTCCTCGAAAAAAGTAGTAGCTATTCCCCGCGAAGTGTGGTATGTGTTGGTGTTGCAGAATCGGAGAAAGGAGATGATACTCATGGCAAAGCGCAGACCGTCCGGTGACGGCATGGTACGCAAGCGGGAGGACGGGCGCTGGGAGGGACGCATCGTGGTAGGCCACAAGGAAAATGGTGACTCCATCTTCCGGTACGTCTACGCTCCCACGCAGAAAGAACTATCCACAAAGCTCCGCCAGCACATCGACAGCTACCAGGGGGCTGACCTTACAGAGCGGAGCAAGATGACGCTCTCGGAGTGGCTGGATCAGTGGCTGGAGAATATGGCGGATACTCTGAGACCCAACACGCTGAAGAACTACCGCA
This sequence comes from Oscillospiraceae bacterium, assembly GCA_910575265.1. Classification (GTDB taxonomy): domain Bacteria; phylum Bacillota; class Clostridia; order Oscillospirales; family Oscillospiraceae; genus Lawsonibacter. The sequence continues at coordinate 6,946 of CAJTEA010000035.1, read as the reverse complement.
GCTACATCGAGAACCACATCCGCCCCAACCTGGGAGACAAACAGCTGGCTCGAATTACACCGAAGGATGTGCAACGGTTCTACGAGAAGCTGAGTGATTGTCTGGCCAGCAGTACGGTGCGCCGCATCCACACCACGCTCCACGGTACGCTGAAGGCAGCGCAGCAGGCGCACCTGATCGCCAGCAACCCGACCGAGCAAATCACCGCTCCCAGATTCAGCTATGGGGCAAAGCAGATACTGACGGACAAGCAGCTGGATGTGTTCATGGAGGTCATCGCAGAGGATGAAATCTGGTGTGACTTCTTCTACACTGAGCTGACCACTGGCCTGCGCCGGGGTGAGATCTGCGGGCTCAAGTGGGAGGACTTCGATGAGGTCAGCGGTACACTGAAAATCTGCCGTACCGTCTACCGAGAAGATGGCGGCGGGCTGACTACTGGGGATACCAAGACCAACGCCGGTACTCGTAAGGTCGTATTGCCTGGCAGTACAGTTACAGTTCTCCGTGAGCGAAAAAAGTCCGCACTGACTGAGTGGATATTCCCCAACCCCCTGAAGCCGGAACAGCCCACCGATCCTGGCTCCGCGTACCGCCGACTGAAGGTCCTGCTGAAGCGGGCCGGCCTTCCGAATATTCGCTTCCACGACTTGCGTCACACCTTCGCAACTCACGCTCTGGCGTCGGGCGTGGATGTGAAAACCTTATCGGGTATCCTGGGTCACACCAGAGCGGCGTTCACGCTGGACACCTACACCCATACGACCGGCGACATGCAGAGGCGGGCATCGGAAGTAGTAGGAGATTTCCTGACAGATATTTTCGGAGAGGATCTGAGACCGTGGGAAGAAAACGCAAAAGCGGCGAGGGTACAGTCCGGCTGAGAAAAGACGGGCGTTGGGAGGGCCGAGTGGTCGTCGGTTACGATGACAAGGGCCTACCTAAAACAAAAAATGTGCTGGCCAAGACCAAGACGGAGTGCGTGGCGAAACTGGAATCGCTGAAAGAGTCCGTGGCTCCTGCAACCGCCGTCAAGGCCAGGGCGGATATGCCCTTCGGTGAGTGGGTAGAATTCTGGTACAAAAACTACAGTAAGCCAATGCTCCGCCCCAGTTCCCAGCGATCCTATGAGGACTTTATCCGGCTCTACATCCGTCCAAAACTGGGCAGCGCTCCCCTGAACAAACTGACAACAAATGAGCTCCAGCAGTTTTTCAACTGGATGAGGAAGGACGGACGTACTCTGCATAGAGAGTCCAGGGGCGGCGGTCTCTCGGACAACATGGTGCGCAACTGCCACAGCCTATGCCGCAGGGCTTTGGAAAAAGCTGTGTCAGACCGATTGATCGTAAAGAATCCAATTGAGGGATGCAAGGCCCCGCCAATCAGACGGGAGGAGATGCAGCTGCTCACCAGGGAGGAGCTGCAAAGACTGCTCATCCAGGCCAAAGACGAAGGTTACTACGAGGTGTTCCTGCTGGAACTGACCACTGGCCTCCGAGTAGGAGAATTGATGGCGCTCCAGTGGGACGATCTGAATTTCAAGACCGGAGAACTGAGGATTGAACGGCAGGTTTATCGAACCAAAGAGGAACTGCTGATCCAGGAACCCAAGACCAAGGCATCTATCCGAACCGTGATTCTTCCCCCACCTGTGGCCGAGGCCCTGCGGGTATATAAGCAGACTGTATCCTCACGATGGATGTTCCCCTCTCCGAAAAAAGAGGACGCCCCGCTGGCTCCAGCCGCCGCCAGTCACAGGCTGAGCAAAATCCTGACTCATGCGGGGTGCAAAAAGGTTCGCTTCCATGACCTCCGGCATGTTTTCGCCACCAACGCTTTGGAACATGGGATGGACGTGAAAACGCTGTCCACCATCATCGGTCACGTCTCCTCCGCCACCACGCTGAACGTCTATGCCCATGTCACAAGCGATATGCAAAGGCAAGCCGCCATAAAAATCGACCGGGGCATTGGTAGAGCGGAGACTCCCATAGAAAGCTCCCAGGCAACAACCAGCCACACCATGACGGACTTCAAGGCTCAGCGGGGCAAGCGCCGTTACTGGGGCAGCGGATACTTGGGGCGGACCAAAGGTGGGCGCTGGAACGGAAGGTACACGGTGACCTGGCCCAATGGAACAAAACGGACCCGGGACATCTACGCTGACTCAGAGGAAGAATGCGAAAAGTTGCTGGCGGTAATGATAACCGAGATGAAAACGGAGGTAGCCGCCGAAAGGGAGCGGCTGAGGGCAGAGAGCAAGGCTGGTTGAGAACTGCGGCCCACCGGGACACTCCCGGTGGGCCAGTTTTTCTCTGTCTGTGGGCAAATATGTGGTCAGAGAGTGTTCAGCCGTACCCAACAAGCAGAAATTGTCACGAAAATGGCAGGACTGAATCAGATAATGCAGATTTTCATGACCATAAATCAGCCCTTATCCTCAGAGCAGCGTGTGCGCTGGTACATACAAAGAATATGTTATCTCTTATTGGAACGATGGCTAGCGCAGGTGGCGGGACTTTAGCAGCATCAATTGGAGCAGCTAAAATCGGCGCAGCAACAGGTACAACCATTCATCCCGGAATCGGTACTGCCATTGGCGTTGGCGGTGGTCTTATTGGTGGGGCAATCGGGGGAACAGCCGTAAAAGCATTAGGAGACAAAATTCGAGAGGATGATAGTATCATCCTTTCCAGAATGTTTAATGGCGTACTCTTAAATTTAATTTATGAATATATGTTGCAAGAGACAGAAATAGATGTCCTTATTGAAAAACTAAACTCAATAAAAACCAAAGAGTTTAAAAAGCTATTTAAAGATTTGATTTCCGCAAAATCACAAGATAAAACAATAGATAATTTCGTCCGGCATTATTTTGAAGAAATTATTCGTAGTAGGCCAGTAATTGCAGAGCCGAGTGCTGATGATCTTGTTGAATTACTCAAGCAATTTGATACGGATATAGACATAACAGCAAATACTCCTTGACTTTGGGGAAATCTTAGAGAATAGCAAAGCCAGACGAGCCAGTCAACGGTCAAGTTGAACGGCGCATTTTATGCGCCGCCGTTGACAGCCCCGCCCGCCTTTATTAAAGGGCAATCAAGGCGGGAAAGCCCTAAAATGGCTTCCCGCCCATTTCAATTTTGAGAAAAGAACGCCCCCTAAAAATAAATGAGTGTGGTCACACATATAGTCACGGTGTCTAAAGGTTTGGGAGATTTTGTCCCATAGGCTGGGGACGGGGGCTTTCATATACGCCCTGTCTGCTGCTGAAACCAGTCCTTTGTTTCCGGCTTCCCAGCCCCAAACAAAGCCCTGTTTTCCTTCCGCTTCAAATGCCCTTGCCCTCTCCGGCGGCAACGGCATTTTCACGGCAACGCCGACAGAGCGTATAACACACTACACTTTGCTTCGCAAAGTCGTGTGCCAAATGGGGCGCTGCCCCCTTTGGATACCCCCACAACAAACAGACGCTATGCCCCTTGCCAGGAGCATAGCGCCGTTTGTTGTCAGCAGCCCGTTTCACGGTCTGCATGTAGTTCCTTGTAAACTGACCTAAATCATCATATAAATGACTTAGTTGTAAGTGAAGAATTACACGAGCGCATAGACCGGATTCTTCAAGAGTTTCGTCAGCGCGAAAAACTTCAAAGATACGGTTTGGCAAACAGAAGAAAAATTCTCTTGGAAGGCGATCCAGGAACAGGTAAGACTATGACTGCAAAGGTTATTGCAGCTGAACTGGGTTTGCCGTTGTACACGATTCAAATGGATAAACTTGTTACAAAGTATATGGGCGAAACAAGTTTGAAACTTCGCCAAATCTTCGAAAGCATTGGAAATGTATTAGGCATTTATTTGTTTGATGAATTTGATGCAATTGGTGCTGATAGAAGTTTGGACACCGATGTAGGTGAGATGCGGCGGGTTTTAAATTCATTTTTACAGTTTATTGAGCAGGATTCATCCGATAGTATAATTGTTGCCGCTACAAACAATAGCAAAATGTTGGACCAAGCGCTGTTTAGGCGATTTGATGATGTTTTGCATTATAGTTTACCTTCAACCAACGAAATAGCGACCCTACTAAATTACAAATTATCCGGCAGTCCAATAAGCATTCGTTTAACTGATAAAGTAATTGATGCTGCCAATCAATTAAGCCACGCAGAAATAGTCCGCGCTTGTGAAGATTTTATAAAAACTGCTATATTATCCAACAAAAATGTTGATCAGCAGACATTGATTCGTATGCTCAGTGATCGTATGAGCGCCTATTGCAAGGAGGCATAAATGTCAGAAATACAAAAACATGACCATCTTTTGATTGAAACCCCTCCAGAAGTTATTGGGTTTGCTGCCACCAGGTCATTTGGAGCAGGATTTCGTGTGCTCCCAGGCAATAGAGAGAATCATGCAGAGTTGCTTGAACGTCAATGGCGCGCAATATGGGCAAAGCATGATGAAGAAGATAGTAAAAACATCTCCTATTGTTGCTGTACCCGCAAAAGAAGGAATCTATGTACATTTTGAAGGCGCACCCGATTACAATTTAAAGATTGACAGCCTCGAAGACAAGCGTCAGGGAATTATTCTTTTAAATTCTACTACAAAAGAAAGCCATGCCCCCGATGGTATTCATGAGGTCGAAAACGCTGTTGTGTTTGTTCCTAATAGCAAGCGAAATAGTTTCTTGAAAAAAATAGAAAGTTATATGCAGTCCGAGCCTTCTGCTAAAGGGACATATAAAAACCAACGACTTATGGAAAGTATCGAAGCGATAAAATATGCGTTTTGGGATACAATGTGGACAGGAAAAGAAGAAGATCGTCCGGGAGAAGTCCCAGTGTGGTGTGAAGCATGGATTAGAAATGATAAACGTACTGTATATGAACAAAATGCCGAAAATGTCATTGCATTTTTTAATCTATGTTCAAAACTAAATATTGAGTACAAAGATAGCATTTTATTCTTTCCCGAGAGAAACGTATGTTTGATTAAAGCAAATGCAGCACAACTCCAGCAATTGATAGATTATAGTGACCATATCGCAGAATTTAGAAGAGCTCCTGAAACCGCAGAATTCTTTACACAACAAAATATCGTTGAACAAAGAGAGTGGGTTGATGATTTATGCTCCCGTATAGAAATTGATCCGTCTGTAACCACGATTTGTATATTAGACACAGGTGTAAATAATGGACATCCATTACTTCAAAATTTGATTTCTGATGAAGACTCTCAAACAATAAATAGTGCGTGGGGGACAGCAGATCAATTTGGGCATGGCACAGAAATGTGCGGTGTTGCTACATTTTTTAATTTACAGGCTTGTTTTGAGACGCAAAGCCCTATAAAAATCATGCATAGAGTCGAATCTGTCAAGATTATTCCAGCGGGTGAAAGCAATGCTAATGATCCGGAATTATATGGAGATGTCACTCGTCAGGCGATATATCTGGCGGAAATTGAAAAGCCGGAGGTAAATAGAGTTATTTGTTTGGCAATAACCTCCGAAAAATTCAACACAAATGACGGTTCACCTACATCATGGTCTGCAGAAGTTGATAACATCACATCAGGGGCTCACGATGGGAAAAGAAGATTGGTATTTGTTGCTGGAGGCAACGTCTATCCATATGAAATGTCTCAAGGCGGGGGCTATCCTTTAACAAATAAGATGAAATCAATTCATAGTCCAGGACAAGCATGGAATGCCATTACAGTGGGAGCATATAGTGGTATTGCGGCTGTTCCACAAGGTACATCATATAATCCGATTGCAACCGTTGGCAATCTATCTCCATATTCCACTACATCCATAACATGGGACAAAAAATGGCCCATTAAGCCGGAAATATTATGTGATGGTGGGAATATGATAAGTGACGGGCAACTATATTCTGAAAGCGATGTCTTATCCTTGCTGACTACAGCTCACAATATTCAAGAAAGACTGCTTACTACAATCTGGGGACAAGTTCTGCTACTGCACAAGCCTCAAATATTGCAGCTCAGATTTACGAAAAATATCCTATACTTTGGCCTGAGGCGGTTCGTGCACTTGTGATTCACTCAGCAACATGGACGCAGGATATGATTTCTATGTGTGGAGCCACACATAAAGCCAAACGAGGGAATTTGTTAAGAACCTGCGGATATGGAATTCCTTCATTGGAAAAAGCGTTATTTACATTGAATAATGATGTAAATATGATTATCCAAGGTGAACTGCTCCCCTATGCTGAAGATGATGGAAAAATCCACACGAATGAGATGCATATCCACAATCTCCCATGGCCCAAAGATATGTTGCTGGAACTGGGGGCATTACCTGTCGCAGTCAAAATTACGCTTTCTTATTTTATAGAACCTGGGCCAGGGTGCATTGGATGGAAAGATCGTTATCGCTATCCATCTTGCTTATTGCGATTTGACCTTAATAATAAAAATGAGAACTTAGAAGACTTTAAAAAACGAATTAATCGAGCTGCAAGGGACGATGAGCAAGATTCTGGTGATGGAACCAGCGGCAGCAATCGATGGTATTTGGGGAAAAACAATCGTAATGTAGGCTCCATACACTCTGATATTTGGAAAGGAACCGCTGCTGAATTAAGCCAGTGCAGTCACATTGGTATATTCCCTGCAATTGGCTGGTGGAAAGAACGAAAATATTTGAATTGCTATAATAAGACAATTCGATATGCGCTGGTTGTTTCACTGGAAACTCCCGATCAAAGCATTGACCTGTATACGCCGATTAAGATTCAAATTACTCCGCCTGTCGAAATTCAGACATAATTACCGATGTGTAAGTTCTAGGTAGTGTTCACATAAGTGGGATTGTGATATAATCAAAGAATGGAAATAAAGAAAGAGCAATACGAGCAAATCAAAGAGTGCTTTCCCAAACAGCGGAAACCAGCCAAAATCAGCA
>CAJTEA010000034.1 GCA_910575265.1 Oscillospiraceae bacterium | reverse complement strand
CAGCGCTTTTTTGAGGGAAAATAGGTGGAAAAAGAATAAGGACAAATCCGAATCCCCTTGAGCCACAAGGGTTTCCGTCTTTGTCCTTATTATACTATATGGGCACCTGTTTGCCACCATGTCCCTGGAACACGGAATGGACATCAAGACCCTCTCCACGGTGATCGGTCACGTGTCCAGCAGCACCACACTGAACATCTACGCCCACGTCACCGATGAGATGCGACAAACGGCAGCACGCAAAATCGACCGGGGAATCAGCAAGATCGAGTCCACACAGGAGGCGAAAACCACGGCCAGGAAACTCACCCCCAGCGCCTTCCAGCCTTACAAGGGGAAACGCCGCAAACCAGGCACTGGGTGCGTCACTCAAATCAACGACTATCTGTGGGAGGGACGGTATTCCCCTGTCTGGCCGGACGGCAAAAAGCATCCCCGCAACGTCTACGCTAAAACCAGAGAGGACTGTGAACAGCTGCTGGCGGAGATGATCCTCCAGATGAAAGCAGAGATTGCCGCAGAAAAGGAGCGGCTAAAAGTAAGCTTTGGGGCAAGTTGACAGGAATACACGGTCAGCAGCGGCCAGCGCAAGTAAATACTATACAATTTCAGGAATATGTGATATAGTTTTATAAGGGAAATCCGCACAATACATTAAAATTTTCCACTAAATGATAGTGCATCATCTTACACGAGGGGGCATATCTATGAAACATATAGCAGTGATAGCGGGATATGAATACCGCTTCATCGAAATGTTCTCTTCGGTGGAGGATTCTTCGCAGTTTGTCCTGTGTGCAAATCCTGATGGAAAAAAGTTTATCTGCCCAGTGGATTTTTGGCTCAGTCACACCGAGGCAGCAGCTTCAGAACCGGTTGCCCCCATTAACACCGGTAGTACCGCGCAGGAAAAGATCACATTCTTTCTCTCTTTGTTCCGGGGACGGGAAAACCTCTATGCAAAACGCTACTACAACTTAAAGACAGGTAAAAGCGGCTATGTCCCAGCTTGTCAAAACGAGTGGAAGCCGGAACTTTGCAATAAAAGGGCGCAAAAATGCCCCGAGTGCCCCAACAGGGCTTTCATGCCCTTAACTGCAAAGATTATTTGGGCACATATGATGGGACAGGACGAATTCTGTCGGGATGTTGTGGGGATTTACCCCATGCTGGAGGATGATCGAACCTGGCTTTTGGCGGTAGACTTTGATGAAGAATCGTGGAGGGAAGACACTTCTGCTTTCCGCGAAACCTGCCTTGCCTTTAACATTACACCCGCCGTAGAACGCTCCCGCTCAGGGAATGGAGCACACATTTGGTTTTTCTTTTCTGAGCCTGTTTCCGCTGCGGATGCCCGTCGATTGGGGAGCGGGCTGTTGACGCAGGCAATGGCCCGCCGGCACGAACTGCAGTTCAAATCCTACGATCGGTTGTTCCCTTCTCAGGACACTGTCCCAAAAGGCGGGTTTGGAAATCTGATTGCCTTGCCTTTTCAAGGCCAAGCTCGGCAAAAAGGCAATACGTTATTTGTCGACGAACAGTTTATGCCATATGAAGATCAGTGGTCATTTCTCTCTGCCCTGCCTAAAATCACGCCGGAAAAATTGGCGGACATGGTGGGAAAGCTGTGCGGCAACGGAGAAACAGGAGTATTGCTGGAATCTGTAGAGCCAAAACCGTGGCCATTAAGGCGGAAAACGCCGGAACTGCATCGCGAAGATTTTCCGATACAAGCCCGGCTCATGATTTCAAATCTCTTGTATGTTGATAAATATGGCTTTTCACAAAAGGCGTTAAATACAGTCAAACGCTTGGCCGCATTTCGGAATCCTGAATTCTATAAAAAGCAAGCCATGCGCTTGCCCGTCTACAATATACCCCGCGTGCTTGATTGCAGCTACGAAGATCCGGATTTTATGGGAATCCCCAGGGGGTGCTTTGAGCCGTTGAAGGATCTGCTTGACACATATGATACTCCATACATTTTAGCGGATCAGCGTCAACCTGGACAGCAGATCAGCGTTGCTTTTCGTGGGGAACTCCGCCAGGAACAAATACCGGCAGCTAAGGCTCTTTTGTCCCATGACATTGGTGTCCTGTCCGCGACTACAGCTTTTGGTAAAACAGTGGTAGGCGCGTATTTGATTGGGCAGCGCAAAGTTAACACCCTGATCCTGGTCCACTCCAGCGCACTTCTGGAACAGTGGAAAGCATCGCTGGAAAATTTTCTTGATGTTCAGGAACCCTTGCCGGAGCAACCCAAGCGGCGTGGCCGAAAGAAACGAATCGAGCAGATTGGCCAAATCGGTGCGGGGAAAAACACGCGGGGTGGTATCATTGATATTGCCATTATGCAATCCCTTTTTGAGGGTGAAGAAAAAGACGTAAAGCCTTTTGTTTCGGAATATGGGATGGTCTTGTGCGATGAGTGTCACCATTTAGCAGCCTTTACCTTTGAAAAAATCATGCGGGAAGTGAAAGCTCGATATATCTATGGCCTGTCCGCCACACCTGTTCGCCCAGACGGCCATCAGCCAGTTATTTTTATGCAATGCGGTCCTGTACGTTACTCAGTCGATGCAAAAAACCAGGCAGAAAAGCGGAGTTTCTCTCATTACGCAATTCCGCGCTTTACCAGAACACGGCTGCCTGACGCCCGAACGATCCAAGATATCTATTCTGGTATTGCGAAGAATGAGGCAAGAAATCACTTCCTGATTTCTGGCACAATCCAAGTAGTTGCGGAGGGAAGAACACCGCTGCTGCTGACTGAACGAAAGGAGCACGCAATTCGTTTGGAGGAGGCCCTTCGGGGCAAAGCGGATCATGTATTTTTGCTTCTGGGCAGCGGAAAGCAGAAAGAGAAACGTGAAAAACTGGCTTCCTTGCGAGCAGTTCCAGCAAATGAATCCCTTGTGGTGGTCGCTACCGGAAAGTATATAGGCGAAGGGTTTGATGAACCTCGTCTGGATACGATCCTGCTGGCAATGCCCATCTCCTGGAAAGGTACGCTTGCCCAATATGTTGGCCGTCTGCACCGAAATTATGAGGGCAAACAGGAAGTCCGTGTCTACGATTATGTCGATATCCACATCCCATCGTTAGAGCGAATGTACCATAAGCGTTTGAAAGGATATTCAGAACTTGGGTACTGCATAAAAGCATCGGAACATGATCCGGTTTCAAGCCGTATTTATAACGCTCAAGATTATTTTGCCCCATTTGTGTCTGATTTGAGCGATGCCGCAAAAGACATCCTGATTGTCAGCCCTTTTTTGAAAAAAGTCCGGACACAGGCCGTACTACCCGCATTGGAGAAAGCGATTGCCGCCGGTGTTGCCGTGACAATCCACACAAGGCCGCCTGAAAATTATTTGCCGGAACAGCGCGCCGCCATTGCACAATCTATCGCCTTGTTAGCAAGCCGTAAGATTACCGTAGATACAAAAAATAATCTCCGGCATCGTTACGCTGTAATTGATCACAGTATCGTTTGGTATGGAAATATTAACTATTTGTCATACAGCGGACGAGATTCGAATGCCCTGCGATTTGAGAGCCCGGATACCGCTGGGGAATTGCTTGGATCATGGGATAATGGCGATTTTCAACAGCTGCGCATCGAGGCTTAACAACCAATTTACGGCCCACCAGGGACACAATTCCCAGGTGGGCCGATTTTTCTGTCTGTGGGCAGATATGTGGTCAGGCCAAAAATGCCAAATTGAAAACGGCAGGAAAAGTGCTGATTTGCAAAAAGAATCCGGGTTTTGCAGAAGATTCTTCCCCGTTTTTGACAGTATTATTTCGACATGGGCCCGTCTCTCCGTCCTTACCAAGTGATTGGAAGCTCTGGGAGTGCCGCTGTTTGGCACTTTCGGGGCATTTTTGTTGCGGAGGCGCATGGTCTTTGGCACTTTCCCGTCCATTGTCTCCGCCCGCTTTTTTCCGCGTGTGGGTCACGGTGTGGGTCAAACCCAAATCATGAAGCAAAGGCGGGACGCACCTCAGAGAGCGGAAGTCCCAACTTGATTGCCCGCTCCCGCTCATAGGTGACTCTGGTGATCTCCTCAATAAATCGCCGCTCTTTTTCGTCCGCGCTGGCCCATCTCACAGCATACTTCCTGCACATCTGGAAAAAAATCTCGTAAAACCGATCTTCCTCCACATCTCTGCGGCAATACCACGCCGCATCAGATACGGGGTTTTCTTTTCTGTGTTCCATCCAAGCACCTCCTGAGTCAAGCAAGGTATGTGAAAAAGATCCGTTTCGCCGCCTCGTCCGCTATCAAATACCTTGGGGCGGAAGAAGCAAACATCGGAAGTCTTACCGCTCCAAAATCCCGCTCATAATGCCGGGCCAGTTCACCCGTCTTCGCCTCCAGCACAACGTCCCCGGCGAAGCCGTTGTCAATGGACAGCTTGATACCGTAGGCAATCATCAGCCGCCCGATTCCAGCGTACTTCGGCCTTCCGCCGTCCATCGTCGGATTCGAGCCCGGCTGGGCCTCCATATAGGCGATATGAACCACAAGCGAATGCTCCAGAATTTCGTATGCCCCCAGTGCAATCAACTCATTGCCCGCTTTCGCCGCATATTTCTCAAAACGGTCATCAGCCAAATATTCGCTGGTCCATGAAGTCTGCCAAGTCGGCGGAGAATCCGTTGACTCGGCATCCTCCTGTGTCATCGGTTCAATAGAAACTGGAACCCGCTGATGTTCTCCGTCCAGTACAAACGGCTCAAACCGCACCGCTATCACCTCTTTACAGGTAACAGTTTACCATATAGGAGCACAAAATACAAGTCCGCCACCCATACAGAATTTGCTACGCTGTAAACAATATAGGGGCTGTGGCACTGTGCAGTTCGCTTGCTTTTCACCTCTGTACTTCTCCGTTTATCCCTATCGACTTTCGCCTCCTATTTCGGTATCGTGTTGCTTGCGAAAGCCCTTTAAAATACAGAAATCAGGAGGAAAAGCAAATGACCAGTATCAAAAAGCGCACCACTGTCGCACTGACGGCAGCAATCCTCGCAACAACCCTCGCTATCCCCGCCACGGCAGTGGAGACCTCAGCCATTCGAGTGAGCAGCTACAAGGGCAGTACCCTGAAAGTGGGAGAACGCAGCGGACTCATCATCGGCCCCAGCGGTGCGGACTACACCGTCACCTCCAGCGACCCAGACACGGTGGCGGTGGAGCAGGTGCTGACCTTCTGGGTCGCCGTCGCCAAGACGGTGGGGACGGCGGAGATCACCGCTTCCAACAGCGCCGGGGAGCATGGGAGCATGACGCTGACGGTCGGCTCCACTACCCCCGCCGCGCCGGAAGCCCCCGCCAGCGGGGACAGCGCCGGCCTGACGGACAACCTGGAGATACGGCAGGAGATGATCCGCCTCATCAACCAGACCCGCAAGGCCAACGAGGTGCCGGAACTGCCGGTCAGCGAGGCCCTGATGAACGCCGCCCAAGCCTGCTCCGACCGGCGCTATACCTGGCATCACGCTCCGGAGGAGAGCCAGGCCGCTGCCGAGGCCGGATATCCCTACGGCTTCGGTGACAACCTCACTGTGTTCACCGGCACAGCCGACGCTGCCCAATGCGCCGTCGACAACTGGATCCACTCCCCCGGTCATTTCGAGACCATGATCGACCCCAGATGCGACTGTATCGGCGTGGGCGTGACCCAGTACGACGGTATCACCTACTGCTACATGTTCGTTGGAATACCCAACAGCATCAATTTCTACGCGTAAGCGAATAGTCCTCAAGGAGGGCCGTCCAGAAAACTGGACGGCCCTCTCTCGTGGTGGCAAAAACAGAGCACAGATTTACTGCTCAGATATTGCGTACCAGAAAACAAAGAATTAAAGCCTTTCATTCGGTGGGTTCTAATAAGGAGTATCTAAGAACTTCGGACTGGCGGCATGGCCCTTTGGTAAAGAGAAAGCTAATTTTACCGAACTCTTTTGGGAATGCGCCCAACATTGCAAAAGTTTTTCGTAATGTGACTGTTTTCTCCTACGACTGACACATTTCCAACTATTGACTCACTCATGACCTGGATAGTGCAGGAACAAAGGTAGTCCAGCCGTTGCCGCTGCGCAGCTCCGCATCCCGGTCATCCGAGAGGGTAAAGACATAGACCGGCTGACGGAACCCCTTGCTGTCGGCCATGTATTCCAGAGCGCAGGCGGTAACCCGCACCTGATTGGGCTTCAGGTAATTGAACATCGGCACGTCCTGCCAGGAGAACCGGCCCGCACAAAGAAGGTCATATGCCTCTTGGGAAGATATTACAGTGGCATTCCCGTGAAGGGTGCTGACAGAGAGGGCGTTGTCCACCTCATAGAGAATACCACCCTCCGCGATGTGGCAAATCAACTCACCAGCAGTCAGTACACCATCTTCCACCACACATTCTGCCCGGAACGCATACTCGCCCCTTTCCTCGTCCACAGTAACAAATTGGGCTGCGTCAGGTACATCAATGCCCAACGTCCCCAGGGCGGTACGGAGTTCATCTTCTGTAATTCTTCCGCCTTTGTTACTGTAACGCAAGTCGCTATCCACCCGATAATCTGTGTACTCGTAAGAGCGGTCATTGTGATTTATGATCAGGTTATATGTGCGATGGTCAGAGTAGAATGTGCTGTTGTCATAGTAATTTACATCGGGGCTACCAAAATTGATTTCTGCGCCCTGCCGCCCAAGGAAGTCCACGGCAAAAGCATCACAACTTTCCGAGGTAAAGGGTTCCGTCCAATATACCCCGGATGGCCCCGGTTCATCGGATAACGCACATTCCAGTACCCACTCCACTCCTTTGGTGTCGGCAGCATAGATGGGGGCATCCTCCAGATTGCCATAGGGCTGGAAACGGTAGGCAAAGAACACACCCGTCAGGGCCACAATGGACAAGGCCGGGAGTAAGGCATAGGCCCCAGCGGTTTTCCATCGTTTTCCTGACAAGCTGACGAACAACATACACAGGCAGTACCCCAACATAGCTCCCAAGGTATTGCAAATGAGATCGTCCACATCGGCCTGTCCCCGGCCAAGGATGTACTGGGCCACTTCGATAATAAGGGATGTTCCTGCTCCTGCCGCCAGCATCCAGTACCACCGTCGGAAGGGTTTTGCCGCCAAAGGGAGAAACACACCCAGGGGGACAAACATGGCAATGTTCAGCAAAGGATTCAGCCAGACCTGAAGTGTAAAGGCATTCCATGCTTCCCAAAACGCCAAGAATGGATAAAGCTGATACATCTGCATACCGTTTCCAATTCGGTTCATAAACGTGATGGAGACCAGTCCACCCAAGTAGCATAACAGCAACAGAACAGCTACAGCTTGTCCTTTCGGAAACTGTATTCCCTTCTGACGGTATTTCTGGTTCAGCAGGACGAGAAGTACTGCTCCTATTGCCAGGCCAATCAAGGCAGGAGGAATTGCCTGCCGGAACAAATAGAAGATTGTACGGATAAAGTCATGCATAGTAAGTTTTCCTCCTCTTTATCTGAAAACACAGTCAGTATAGCATAACCTGCTGAAATACAGAACTGGAAACAGGATATTTTAAGAAAAGTTTAAAGACTATGAACTGGCCAGAATCGAAAGTACTATGCTCTATCAGACGCTCCTCAATTTTTTGATACAGTCACTCGCCAAACTCAGTTCTGGCGAGTGATTTTTTCTAAAAATTTTTCAGCATACGAAAAATAAACTGTTGGTAAACAATTTGTAAACTCGTATATAAGGAAGTTCCGTTTCAGCCATCAGAGGTTGTGGTAGAAGAGTGAGGAAGTCAGTGCAGAAAAGCAGAGAAAGAAATCATGTCATAAAGAAATGGAGGTCAAGCGCAACATGAAAGAATCCATCTACAAGGACTACGGCGAGCTGCTACTGTTCCTGAACGCAGCAACAGTGGCAAAGGTGCTGGGCGTCTCACCGTCCAGCGGGTACGAGTTGATGCACATCGTCGTCACAAACTCCGTATCACTCGCCCCACCGCAAGCGGCAGGGCTCGCTCACTCCGTTGCTCCTCCTCTCCCCACACAAACGCTGTGCGTTTGTGCGGGGTCCCCTTTCTTCCCTGTTCTGAAAGTCGGCAGCAGGCTCGTAGTACCAAAAGAGAAATTCGTGGAGTGGGTGTCGCAGCACACTCAGAGAGGTGCAGATTGAAATACACACCTTGGCTCAAGCGTGATCCAATCAAGAACTACTTCCAACTGCCCAAGGAGATATTCCTGCTGGGACTGTCGCCCGGTGCGCTGGCCGTCTACTCCTATCTGCTCTGCTGTGAGAATCGAAACACCTACCAGTGCTGACCCAGCTACAAGACCATCGGCAGAGCAGTGAGGATAAGCACCAACACTTCCCGCAAGTATGTGTGCGGGTTGGAGGAGAGGCAGCTCATCAGTACAGAGAGAACGACCGTCACCACGAGAGACGGACTGAAGCGCAACGGCAATCTGCTCTACACCATCCGTCCGATCCAACTGGCCCTTGACCAGTTCTACGACCAACAGCTGGCGCAGATGGATGTGGCAGCTGAGCGCCAGCGAGTCGCAACGGCACTCGCACTCCGCAGTGATAGCGTGCACTCATCGTGACGACCTGTGTGCCGCTGTGTGGCCTCGCTGATGCTCGGAGGGTAACAAGCCGCAGTCCATCGCAGACGCAGCCGTGTCAAAAGTGTGTGGCCGGTGTGCACCATCCGGTGAATTCAGCACAACCGAAAGTGGCAGGTGAACCGGGGGGTCGAAAAAAGTGCAGGATAAAGGCCGGGGGTCGCTTATGCGTCCCCCGGCCAGCCACACCGCCCCGCAGAGCGGGTCGGGGCTTTTCCATAGGTGGTCGGAATTTCCACTTTTTGCTGTGGCAGGTGGTCGGTATCAGAAAATTCAGAGAGAAAAGCGCAGTGTTTCGCCTTTCTGCAAGGTGACCGTCATAGGTGGTTTTCTGCCATTTCACAAGAATCAGCGTGGGGGTCATTTTTCACCCCCTGGGGGCAAGTCGGGGGTCAGTTTTTCCTCTGTCCTTACAGCCGCCGCAATACTGACGGGTCCAGGCGGGGATATTTACGAATTTCAGGAAGAGCATCATGCCAGGAGAAAAAACAAGTTTGCGTGCGAACCTCCCCTGAGACACAGCAACTCATCAAAGAGATGTGTCCTCTGGACAGCTGCCGTCTGCTCTTCAAGCTGATGGTGGAGCAGGGCATGGTGATGAACGTGCTGGTGGCGGGGATGGAGATTCCCGACGAGCAACTCCGCGCACTGCGGGGACGGTATGTCCAGGACGTGAAAAAAACCAGCGGCAGTATCTCGCTGGACGACGCTGTCCGCTATCAGAGGGGCGGTCTGTGATCACCCACACCCTATTCAAATTCTGCGTTGCAAAACAAAGAATAAAAGTCCTCGAAAAAAGTAGTAGCTATTCCCGCCGAGGTGTGGTATGGTGTGTCACTGCAAAGGAGGCGGAGCAGATGCGAAAAATCCTCGAAGATTTTTACTACGGCAATATTACGCCCTGCGAAAAAATAATGAGACCGGGCTCAACGCTGCAGCGAGCAGTAAATACTACCGCCCAGTGTGAAAACCAACTCACAGAGATGCTTGATGAAGTTGGTCGTGGACTCCTCACCAGGCTGGTCAAGGCACAGCATGAAATCGACAGCATCACTGCAACCGAGAATTTCATCCTGGGCTTCCGTCTGGGCGTCCGGCTGATGGCTGAGTGTATGGACGAAGATGACGGCGATATCAGAAATGGAGGTGGATAACGATGGCAAAGAAACGAGCAAATGGTGAGGGCAACATCCGCAAGCGCAAGGACGGCCGCTGGGAGGGGCGGTACACCGCCGGCTACGATCCGGAGACTGGCAAGCGAATCATCAGAAATGTGTTGGGCAAAACCCAGGCAGAGGTCAAAGAGAAGCTGGCCCAGGCACAGCAGGAGACAGCCGGTCTGGACGTAACCCGTAGCGAAGACTACACAGTGTCTACTTGGCTCCGCAGCTGGTACGAACTCTACGCCAAGCCCAATGTCAGGCCGGCGACAGCAGACCGCTACCACCTGATCATCGAGACCTACACCATCCCACGCATCGGGAAGATCAAACTGAAGAAGCTGACCTCCCGTGATCTCCAGAAGCTCTACAAAGACTTGATGGAACACGGCAGAGTCCAGAAGCGCAGCGGCAAGGGCAATCCCGGCCTGAGCAGCACCACAGTCAGAAGTGTCCACCTCACCCTCCACTGCGCATTTGAGAGGGCGGTGAAAGAGCGGCTGATCCCACGCAACCCCACCGATGACTGCATCGCTCCGAAAGTGCAGAAGGTAGAGATGAAAACACTTCTCCCTGAACACCTCAAATCCTACCTGGACGCCGCCAATGCCAGAGACGTCCTGCCCATGTTCTACCTGGAACTGGTCAGTGGGCTGAGAAAGGGTGAACTGGTGGCACTCCTATGGTCTGACCTGGACACAGAACACAAAACGATTTCCGTCAGCAAGCAGTACGTCCGCAACCCCAGCGGGGAGGTAATGCTCTCCAGACCCAAGACGGAAACGTCTGTCAGGCAAGTATCCATTCCGCAGGACGCGGTCGATCTGCTGATTCAGGAACGCAGCAAGCACCCGGACAACCAGTATATGTTCCCCTCGCCAGTGACCGGAGAGATGTACCACCCTGACTCGGTGGTGAAACTCCATGAGAAAATACTGAAAGACGCAGGGCTGGAGCACATCAGATTTCACGACCTCCGTCACACATTTGCGACCCTTGCCCTCCAGAATGGTGTAGATGTGAAAACGGTCAGCAGTATGCTGGGCCACTATGACGCGGGCTTCACCCTCCGCACCTACACCCACGCCACTCGGCAGCAACAGAACCGAGCGGCAGAGACGATGGGAAATTTCATGGCGAAGGTCATGTAGGGCAGAAAAAGCAACAAAAAAGCCAGACAGGAAAGCAAAACTTCCTGTCTGGCACTCTCTGTCTCTCTCCGGACATTTCGCCGTGTGGGTCACGGTGTGGGTCAACGAAAAACGACAAAAATAAACACGCCAAAAAAAGTTGCAAAAACAAGAGAAATCCCGCCAGAATCAACTAATTCTGCCGGGATTTTGGAGCTGCTACCCAGATTTGAACTGGGGACCTCATCCTTACCAACTGCCATGGTAATATTTTTTACATATTTTTTACTTGTTTATAGCCGTTTTCGTTCCATTTCATTTGCTTTCCAACACTCTTTGAAAACAGTGTTTCCGTATATTCCACGCCTGTCTGTGGCTGGTTATGTGGTCAGAAACCCTTGCGGCACTTGAGTTTTCAGTCCTAAAGCAACATTGTTCCAGGCCAAGAAAGTGGTCAAATTTGAATCAGGCCGCCTTAAACCGTCTGTTAACTCAGAGGAAATATCAAGCGATAAATTGCACCTCCGTCTACAATGATAAGCAGATTTCTTAAAGCCCTGTCGACTGTGTAATCCGCCCGATTTTCACCTCTGTATTTCTCCGTTTTAGATTGCAATTTTCTATCGACTTTCGCCTCCTATTTCGGTATTGTGTTGCTTGCAAAAGTCCCACAAAACACTGAAAATTAGGAGGAAAATGTATGACCAACATGAAAAAGCGCATTGCCACCACACTGACAGCAGCCATCCTCACAACTGTCCTCACTGTCCCCGCCATGGCAGCGGAAACGCCTGACAAATCTGTCCGGGTGAGCAACTACAAGGGCAGTCCTCTGAAGGTGGGAGAGCGTAGCGGACTCATCATCGGTCCCAGCGGTACGGAGTACGCTGTCACTTCCAGCGACCCGGACACTGTGGCAGTAGAGCAGGTGCTGACCTTCTGGGTCGCTGTCGCCAAAGCGGAGGGGAGCGTGGAAATCACCGCCTCCAATAACGTCGGGGAGTGCGGGAGCGTAACACTGACGGTCGGTTCCACTGCCCCCGCCGCACCGGAGGCCCCCGCCAGCGGGGACAGCGCCGGACTGACAGACAATATGGAGATACGGCAGGAGATGATCCACCTCATCAACCAGACCAGAAAGGCCAATGGAGTGTCAGAGTTGCCGGTCAATGAGGCCTTGATGAACGCCGCCCAAGCCTGCTCCAACCAGCGCTACACTTGGCATCACGTTCCGGAGGAGGGCCAAGCCGCTGTCAATGCCGGCTGTCCCTATGGCTTCGGTGACAACCTCACCGTGTTCACTGGCACAGCCGATGCCGCTCGGCACGCCATCGACAACTGGATCAACTCCCCCGGACACTTTGAAACCATGATAGACCCAAAATGCGACTGCATCGGCGTGGGCGTGATCCAGTATGACGGCATCACCTACTGTTACATGTTCGTTGGGATACCCAACAGCGTCAACTTTTATGCATAGCAGGACAATTCCTAAATATGTAGGCCCAAAATCAGGGACAGATTGCAACCACGGTCTGCCCCTGATTTTCATGTGCCGCATACACATATTTTACACTATACTTCCACCAGGCACGCCAAGAGGGCTACTAATATTTTGAAGGTATACTTCCAACTTTTCCTCTACTCTCCTTTTGCCGCCAATCGAATTATCGTAGAAAATCGTTCTGAATCCCGAAACATCAAATGGCAGTCTATCACGGAGAGCCTTATCACAAAGAAGAATCGTTGGCTTTTTTAGTGCGTGGGCATAACCAATTTCATAGAACACATTAGGATTATCCGGGGTTATATCCGCAATAATAACCGCTGCATTTTGTATTGATGTAATAATGTCACTTAATATCATAGAGCAACTAGCAACCTCATCACCTCGAATTGGATCATAGTGGAGTTTGGTGCAAACAGGTTTAATTACTTCATCATACAGCACATCATAATCGCCTCCGAATTGTGATATGACGAAAACTTCTGGACGCATATAATCTGTTTTAAATCCACTTATTGTCACTTTTCTTCTGCTCTTAACTAAGATACCAGTATGTGTGCGATTTACCAAAAAAGGAATAGCTGAAGACAAAACTTTGATACTATTAACATACAGTTCCAAAAAAGAACCTGTCAAATGTAATTTCATATCGAACTGTGTAGCAGGCAATTCCTCCATAAACCCAGTAGAATAAATAGTATTTGCTTGCCCGTTAATATAATTAAAACCGTATTTTGCCAAAGTATTTCCAATACCCGCACACATGTAGCACAAATCATTTTGATAATTAAAAACAATTTGTGCCAAATCATCTTTTCCAAGTTCTTCAAATGTTACAGTAACCTCAATTACCCCATTTGAAATCATATCTTCAAATAAAATAATTCCGCTTGGCACATTTTGCTCCATAAGCACATTATATGTTGAAGACTTATCTGATGATAGTTTCTCACCCTGAAAAACCACATTTTCGCCACTTGGAATAAAATCGCCTCTTATTGGCATCCATTTTTTCATTTGCTACACCTTTCTGTTCTATAATTGAGTCGAAAATAGAGTTATTAGTTTCGCATCTCTCTGTAGATCACTTCTGCCAGAGCACTCATGATGGCTTTATATTTATGCTGATCCTCAAACAATGTGGTATAGGTATCCTGTGATTCCATATAGCTGTCCTGGGCAGCATCGCCAAACGCCTTTGGGAAAATACTCTCCGCAAAAATTTGCGGATCAGAGGTTTTTGCCATACTCACCAGTTTCTTATTAGCTATAAGCCTGGTATGAAGTGCATTCAGCAGTACCCGGTCGCCTTCTGTAAATGCACCCTTATATTTCTCGTTGATTTTCTCGATGATCTCGTCTAAAGGCTCCTTTGGGTCGTGTCCCGCCGCACCTTTCTGCTTGGCTGGCTCATAGACCCCCTTAATCTCCTGGAGTTCAATTTGCCCGTCAAAGGTCTTTTGCAGCTTGTAATACTCCAGCTTCAGCTTGCCCTCCAAGTCTACCATATCCACCGCTTCTGTCGGGAGAAGGCCCAGCAGATAGGAACAGAATACGAACTCCTTATGTAAGTCCTTGTCAAACATACGGATAACTTGAAAGATATAGCTGTACCATTTAATCAGGCTCCGGAGCTGCCGCCGGAATTGATACCGTTCATCTGTGGTCTTTTGGTTGTATCGGTCTGCCACTGGCTTCAGGATGCTGGTCATTCGTCCCATGGATCTGGCATCCTGCCGCCCTGTTTTGAAATACTCCTTGGCAAAAGCCTCAATGTCTATATCGGAGTAAATCCCATAGCCCCTCAGTTCTCTTTGTGTCTGGTAAATCAGGTCGGTATTGACCTCCTGCTGGAGCATTGTCTCCTGGTAAAACGGCTGGAAAGCCTCTAGAATGTCCTCCTGTGTATTCACAAAATCCAGCACAAAAGTATCGTTTTTGCCTGGGCAGGTGCGGTTCAGTCGGGATAGAGTCTGCACCGCTTTCACACTTTTCAGCTTCTTGTCCACAATCATGGTATGGAGCAGCGGCTCGTCAAAGCCGGTCTGATACTTTTCCGCCACAATCAGCACATTAAAATTCTCGTGAAACTCCGCCTTGGTCTGGGTTTCAGCGATATGGCTACCGTCACTCCTCACGTTCAGCTTTGGCTCGGTGTACTCCTCGTCGCCGTCCCTGACCGCCCCGGAAAAGGCAATCAAAATCTCAACATCATCATATCCTTGCTCCTGAATATACCGTTTGACCTCGTGATAATAGCGCACCGCCGCCAGACGGGAGGATGTGATCACCATCATCTTCCCCCGCCCGCCGATTTTATGCCGGGTGGTCTCCCGAAACGTCTCCACGATGATCTGTGACTTCTGACTGATATTGTAGGGGTGCAGCTCCTGATATCTTCGAATTACCTTGGCGGCGCAGCTGGCCGGGAGGTCTGGATTGTCCGCTGTTGTCTTGGCAATCTTGAAGCAGGTCTCATAGGTCATATAATTTTGGAGAACGTTCAGAATGAAATTCTCCTCAATGGCCTGCCGCATACTGTAGATGTGGAAAGGATGGAAACTGCCGTCCTCATATTCTGTCCCGAACAGCTCCAACGTTTTATCCTTTGGCGTAGCGGTGAAGGCAAAGAAGGACAGGTTCTTGTGCTTCCCCTGAACGATGATCTCCTGCATCAGCTTGTCGTCTGGATCAAGTTCTTCCTCAGCCTTGCCCTCCAGCTCGGCATACTCTCGCAGAGCCTCCTCGGTGTCCGCCAACGCCGTTTTCAGCTTGAGGGCGGCGCTGCCCGTCTGGGAGGAGTGGGCCTCATCCACGATGATAGCAAAGCAACGTCCTGCGGCCTTGTCCACCTCCCGGAAGATCACTGGGAACTTTTGCAGGGTAGTAACAATGATCCGTACCCCGGCGTTCAAAGCGTCCCGCAGATCCTTGGAGGTTTTATCTTCCCCAATCGTCTCCACCGCGCCCAGCGTGTGGTCAAAGCCGGAGATAGTTTCCTGGAGCTGGGCATCCAGCACTGTGCGGTCGGTGACGACTACCACACTGCTGAATACGGGCTTGTCCTCCCTGTTGTGCAGCGATGCCAAACGGTAGGCCGTCCAAGCGATAGAGTTGGATTTTCCGGAGCCTGCACTGTGCTGGATAAGATAGTTTCGTCCCGCTCCGTTGGCAGACACATCTTCCAACAGCTTCCGCACCACGTCCAGCTGGTGATAGCGGGGAAAAATCAGCGTTTTCTTTTTGACCAGTTTCTCAGCGCCGTCCGGCATCCGTTTCTTTTCTTCCTTGACCGGCAAATGGATAAACTTTTGCAAAATATCCATCATGCTGTCCTTCTGAAAGACCTGCTCCCAGAGGTAGGCCGTGGGGTAGCCGTCCGGGTTTGGCGGATTGCCCTTGCCGCCGTCCTGCCCGGCCCCGTTGGAACCCTGGTTGAAGGGCAGGAAGTATGTATCCTTCCCGGCCAGCTTAGTGGCCATCCAGACCTCCAGATGATCCACGCATAAATAGCCTAAAATGCGCTTGTTAAACTGGAAACACACCTCACGCGGGTCCCGGTCATACATCCACTGTCGCTTGGCGTTCTCCACGTTCTGACCGGTGCACTGGTTTTTCAGTTCAAAGGCGAAAACCGGGATTCCGTTCACTGTCAGCACCATGTCCACGGATTTTTTCGTGTCGGCGGAGTAGTACCACTGACGGTAACAGCAAATCACATTCTGGGCGTATCGCTGGGCAGCGGTATCATTGAGGCCGGACTCCGGCTTGAAATAGCAGACACGGAATGTGATACCTTTGTGCTTGAAACCGTGGCGGAGGACGGAAACAAGGCCGTCAGCGTCACAGGCGGCGTTAAAAGCAAGGCAGTACTTCCGCACCGGATTTACCTCGTTCTGCCGCTCAAACCTGGCCCACTCCTTGGGTTGAGTAGCCCGGATAAAGTCGATCAGAGTGTTAACGTACAGGCCCAATTCAGGATCGTATGTGTCAGTACCTTTGGTATAGCCGCCGGCAGGGGAGAGAAGGGCGGATTCGATGTCGGATTCAAAGCGTTTTTCAGTTGTTTCAAATTCTGCCATCATCACACCTCGTTTATTTCATGTGTACGGTGCACTTCCCATAACCTAATGGGATAATTTTATGGACCTTCATCTCTGCTAAAGTACCTAACCAAGTGCTTTCTGAACTATGAGCTTTATTCGGTGTCCAGTTACTCCGAACTTCTTGCACAAGTTGATTGTTTGTTGGTACAATACCCTGAATGACAAAATCGTTCCATGCTGCCAGAAGTGTTGCAACACGCTCTGCCTTGGATGTCTTCATTGGTTGCAGAAAAGCGCAGAGTCGCTGGACTTCACCATCTACATTCTCATAATAGGATTGATACATTTCTCGATAAGTTTCAAATGTCTCCGTCAGCATATACTCTACAGGAGAACCATATTTAATGTCAATCCAGCCATTTTGTACTAAACGTTTCTCATATTCTTCAATCCGGGTATCATAGGGGCCGTGTTTTTGCCGTTGATATTGTGTCGTACTATTGAGATTCAGCATACAATCCACAGTATACAAGGCTTTCATCAAATGAATTCGACCTTTTGGTTTCAGCAGTTCAATAATACGGCACATAAGGAGGGCTCTGGCATCAATAAAGGATATGAAAGATTGATTTTTTGTCTCTGGTACCTCCCTTTTCCCAGTGACATATTCATAAATGAGAGATTTCTTGTAATTGTTCAGTTGCTCAATAATATTTGCTTTTGCTTGTAGCACTCTATCCAGCTTTTTGCATTCTCCATCCAAATAATCACAAATAGCTTCCTGCTCAGCAACTTTAGGAATGGGAATCACAAATTTTTGAATTGTAGATTTATTCGTACAGGCAAGGTTTGTGGTTTTTTTCGCTGTTAAGTCAAAATATACTCTTGCAACCTCTGATGTTGTTAAATAGTCAAGATATCTGACCGTGAGGCGGTCATTTGTCTGGACGGAGAAAATATGGTTCTGATGAATGCAATTCTCTATTTCTCCGTTCCAGAGGCATCCCCTGCCCAATTTATCCCTGTCACCACCTTCGGTCATGAGAAGCTGACCATTCTTGAGTTTGTATTTTTCAGCTTCTTCTGGTGTCACCATAATGGTCGCAACATCTGATAAATCCACATGATCTCCTTGGACATTTGCAACTCTCAGATATGGAACCTCAACAAGCGGTGTTCCTAATTCATATTTTTTGCCCACAGATATGCCAGAGTCGATAGTGATAAATTTCCCCAGGGCTGATACATCCCATTCCGAAGGAATAATGCCTATCCACGCTACTCCACTATTTTTCATAGGCCTCTCTCCCCTAATGCCCTTAGTGACAGCCTGGGTGATGATGGCCTGTTTCAGCTTTTTGTACTCCTCAATCGAATCTCGTGTTTTTTTCAAAACAGCGTCAATTTCAGAACATTTCCTGTCAAGATAAACTACAATCTGATTTTGATCGTCGAGAAGAGGAAATAGATATGGCAAGTTAAGGAGATCATTCGCATTGAGGGAGCTTCTTACTCCATCATCTCCCAGATGGTTAAAGATTTCTCTCTGCCAAAGTGAGATGAAATAATAATAACCGAACCGGGGATTGACTGTTCTATTTGGTTTTAGGTAGTGTTCACATAAGTGGGATTGTGATATAATCAAAGAATGGAAATAAAGAAAGAGCAATACGAGCAAATCAAAGAGTGCTTTCCCAAACAGCGGAAACCAGCCAAAATCAGCAACCTGGACG
>CAJTEA010000033.1 GCA_910575265.1 Oscillospiraceae bacterium | reverse complement strand
TGAAAAGCGGTGTCCCGGTTGCAGTTCACGCCGGTGACGAACATAGCCCGTTCCTCACCCTCAACGGTCTTTTCCTCGTTGGCGGCGTAATGGAGAACTTTTTGTAAATCTGAGTAAATGGTCTTATCCGGGTTTTGGGCGTAATCCACCACACGGGACAGACTGTCCTTGACGGGCCATATTTTAGTTGTCGCCATCGTCCACACCCCCGCTGGTGTAGGCCGTCAAAATTTCTCCCGCCAACTCGTCCAGTTGGGCCGCTGTCCGCTCCATGGGCTGGGTGGCGAGGTTGTCCCGCAGGACGTTTACATGCTGATAGAGGGTCTGGAATCGCTGGCGGGGGAACGCCGTCGCAGGCTTTCCAGCGCCCACCTGCCGGAGATACCCGGACAGGGACAGGCCGCACCGTCTGGCCTGACGCTCCAGCTTCCGCTTTTCCTGCTCAGTCACCCGCACCTGGATGGCTGTCGTTCTCTTTCTGTCGGTCATCTGATCCGCTCCTTTCTGACCGGGGTGATAGGGGTGGAACCCCTTTCGGCGCAGAGCGCCGCCCGCTTTTGGGGTGCCCCCGGCAACACAAAAGCTATGCTCGCTACCCCACAAGACAGGGTGGTGCGCTGTCGGTCGGTGGCTTCTTCTCTGCGGAGCGTTGGGGGATAAATAGATTCGGTGACGGCAATTCTGCTGTCATATTGTTTGCCGTTCTATCCGGGAGTGTTCCACCCCCTTTCGGCGGTGTTGTCTCGCTCGCTCCCTGGGCTGGGAGGTCTTGGCGCAATTATCACTCTCGGACGGTCATTCAGTTGTCAGGTCAAAAAAGAAGCCGGTACATAGACGCACCAACCCCAGCGGGAGTTTTCCTCTCGCTGGGGTTCTTGTGTGGTTGTCTATGTACCGGCTGAAAAGCCGTATTCAGTTCGCCCATCAAATGGGATTTTCAGTTTAGCACATGGAACAGGTGTTTGTCAATACATAAACCTGTGGTCATGTTAACAAAATTATCTTTCTCTGTTCCCTTATTCGACCGCCCTTCCTATTGATTTAACACGGATTCAAGCCAAATAATCAGACCGTTATGTACACTTGAATTTACGGTGTCACAAGCCAATTTTCCGGGGCACGGACAGGGCCATTCTCAGGATAGTACATAGAATTTTTGAGTCCAAGCAACGCAAAAAGTTCTCCCGAAAGAATTAAGTCGTTATTTTCGTAGGTGGCGGGATAGTCAAGGTCGTGTAGTTCTCCATTTAGTGTTGCGGCCCTGTTTTCTGGAGTAAAGGAGAATGTTTTGTCAAGGTATCGGATCGTGTATTGCTCTCCGTCTTTTTCGATAGACGCACCAATATGGTCACAGACATCGTATGCAAAGAAATAAAATACATCATTGACTTCTACAAACGGAGTAAGGAAAGGCCGCATAGTCGAAGGGACTTCGGCTGGTACAATATAATCAGGATCAATAAAAGAGTATTCCATACCATTCATGAGGATGCCTGATATTTGTAGTGGATCAATTAGCGTACGGAACGTTGCGGTATAAAGATATGTGTTCTCTTGAACGCCAGTAACCAGGGCGGTGTTCCTAAAGTTCATATTGGTAGCTTTGCCGCAAAGCTGAGAAAGTGTTTTGAGACTGCCATCAGCCATTCGGAAATAGAACTCCACTATTTTATCAGCTTTCACGGGCGCTTCAAATGTGACTTCAAGGGTTAGGCCTGTTGCATTCAATTCACAGGAACGGATAAAGTAATCGCTAATTTCAGAGGTTGGCACGGCTACTACCGACAAACTTTCGATCTGCTTATCAAGCGTCAAAGCAATAGCTTCTTCATCGGGGCTACCGTCCAGATACAGTCGGAGCGTATTAGGCGATCCGACACCAGCCAAATGAACGCTGAAACTACGCTTCGTACTACCTTCTTTTGCCGGAACAGCAGTATAAGTCACAGATATAACACCATCTGAGTTTTCAGGATCAAAGCGCAAAATATCCGTCGGGCGGAATTTTTCGTTAGTAAGTACGGTAACAGCATCATCGGTCAATGCCTCAATGGTAAGTCCAATTACCGTATTGTGAGCATCCGACAAGGTGCTATCCACATTGAGCAAATACTCGCCCTGCTTCTGCACTTCATTAACAGCTTGAATGTCCGGCTCAATAAGTGTAGTATCTCCGTTAAAATAGGTTAGTACTGTAGTAGCGTAATAGACTGCAAATGCCGTGCATGTCAACAATGCTATTACTACTGCACAAACTGGCAGAGCACGAAGTTTTTTTGTGCTAAATATTTTTTTATTTTCGTGGGTCATCTTCATTACCTCCTCAAGAGTTTCAGCGGAGGCGTGAAGCGAGGAAAATGTTTCCTTATATGTATCTTTATCAAACATTGTTTTCGCCCTCCTGAATTTTAGTTTTTAGTAACTCTCGTCCACGCCTTAATCGAGTGCGAACAGTCGCATTAGCTATACCAAGAAAACTGGAAATTTCTTCGCAGGAATAGTCCTCGTAGTAATACAAGAAAATTGGAATACGATACTTTTTAGGCAAATCCATTACAGCATAGAATAACTCACCATGCTCTGGGGATGTAAAAGAAAGTGTTGACGCATAGTATTCAATCGGCTCAATTCGTTTCCACGGGGACAAAAACGCTTTTTTACATTCATTGATAGTAACACGAATGAGCCAATGCTTAATGTGTTCCTCGTTTTCAAATTCTTTATCAGTGCGATAGAGCTTAATGAGTACTTCTTGTGTAACATCATCAGCCTCTGATTGGCTTTTCAAGTAATTGAAAGCTAATCGGAATACTGTATCCATGTACTTTTTGGCAAGATGGCTAAACTGTTCTTCTGTAAACATATAGGGGTTTCTCCTTGAAAAGCTTTTCACTTATAATATCATTTTGAAATCGAAAATGTTTCATTACACCACAAAAATTTTGATAAGTACTGGCTTTAAATTTGGTGTACCGATATTCAATTTGTTGGTGGTGCTGATTTTGGGCTACTACGGGGCAACTATCTATACAGTCAAAGACGTGCTAACCAGAACTTTCTATAAAAATCACATCATTACAAAAATCCTACTACATGACAGCAGAGGAAGCAAGTAAGCATGAGGGACATAGGGCAATCACCCTATGTCCCTCTATACTTATTTTCCTATTGAGCAAAAATCAACTCGGCGTTAACTATTTCCATCGCTCGGTTCCGAATATTATTCATGCGGCCAATCCACTCCATTTGTTCGCCTGCTTTAAGCTGTTCTGTAATACCCTCTTGCGCTGTCATCTGCTTTACAAACTGAGAAAACATATCTTCTGCCTGCTGATTGATCTCGGCCAGGTGGCTATCCAGCTTCCCACTGAATAGCCAGGCGTTGTAAAGAGCTTTCCTGTGCTCCCGTAGATACTGCCGCCTGCGCTGCCCCCAGATACCAATAGAAGCGCTTTCCGGCACAGTAAGGTTCGGGAGGAAATAATCCCCCTCTTGGTGGTAAGTTCCGCCCATTTGCTCAAAAAACGACTTTTCCATGATATTTCCTCCGATATGTTAAATATCCCCGCAATCCAATCACATTCGGCTGACTACAAAAAATGAGGGAGAGGTAACTTCCTTACGTTACCTCTCCTTCGGGCCCGTCCTTTTTTTACCCCCTCCCCGCTGGCATCCAGCGGGGAGGGGGCTGTCTGTTCCGCCGTTATTTTAGCGCGTCAGAAACTTTCAGCAAGGTATCCTCATGGGTGTGGTCCACCAGGTGGGTGTAAATTTTGCCGGTGGTGGCCGGGGTGGAGTGGCCCAGAGCCTTGCCGATGTCGAAGAGGGGAACTCCCTGGAAGGAGGCGATGGTGGCGAAGGAGTGGCGCAGGCCGTGAAGGGTAACCCGGGGCAGATCATTTTTCCGCACGAACCGGGTGAAGGCCAGGGACAGGGCGTTGGGGGAGTAGGGCAGACATTTGTGGTCCAGCACTACGAACTGACTGGGCTGTTCCAGCCGGCCCTCCCGGAGCAGCCGCTCCTGCCGCTCCCGCTCAGCGTGGAGGAGTTGGATAACATCCTCCGGCATGAACAGCGTACGCACCGACGAGCGGTTCTTGGTCTCCTTTTGGACGATGGTGGCTCCGAAAGCGGTGCGGGCTTCTTTAACGGACAGCAGCTGCCGCTGAAAATCAACACAGTCCCATTTCAGGCCGCAGATTTCCTCCCGCCGCAGACCCAGGCTGCCCGCCAGCTTGGCGCACAGCTCCAGGGGGTGGCCCTCAATCAGGGTGTACAGCCGTTTCAGCTCCTCCGGCTTGTAGTAGGAGGCCTCCTTCTGCTTGGCCCGGGGAGGCTCTACCTTGTCCATGGGAGAGGTGAGCAGCTTGTCCTGCCGGACTGCCGAGCGCAGAGAGGAGGAGAGCAGGTCATGGTGCCGGCGCAGAGTATTGGAAGACAGGTTGCAGCTTTGCTGCACCTGAATGTAATACTGCTGAATGTCCATGGGGGTGAGCTTGAGCAGCGGGATATCCCCCAGGGCGGGAAGAAGATGGTTCTCAATGATCTTTTGATATCCGTATACGGTGGTCTCCGCCCGGGTGGGACGGACGATGTTGTCCAGCCAGCTCTCTAGCCAGTCTCCCAGGGTCAGGTCGTGTCTGGGCGTTCTCAGCTCCTCCTCCCGGTGGGTAAGGAATGACCGCAGGCCCGCGCGGGCGGCGTGCAGGGTACGGTAGGTCTGATAACGCTTGACCCGTTTCCCCTCCTTGTCTTTGCCCAGGTCCATGCTGACGTAATAGATCTTCCGTGCCTCGTCGTAAGAAATATTGCGCTCCACAGATTTTCTCGCCATAGTAAAATACCTCCATATCTTTTTCTGTGGGTAGCTTCCCCCGGAATTGGAGGAAAATTCACCCATAGGAAAACTATGAGGTATAAACGGGGGAAAAGACAAGTGAAATTGTTGAAAAATGAAATATTTTGTCGAAGAAGGCAAAATATTCCAAGCGATAACGCCGGGGGCTTTCCCTCTTGTGGATTCTGTGATATAGTGAGAATGTCAACTCCATAAAAAGTCAGGAGGGTATCCGCTATGATACGGATCAAGAATTTGTCCCTGCCCGTGGACGGGGACCTGAATTTGCTGCGCAAACGGGCGGCCCGCGCGCTGGGTGTACGTCCAGGGACGCTGGGGGAGCTGGAGATTGTCCGGCAGTCGATTGACGCCCGGGACAAGGGCAGCATCCACTATGTCTACACGGTGGATACCTCCATGCCGAATGAGACGTCTCTGGCGCGCTCCGCCCCTGGCCGGAGCGTGTCTCTGGTGGAACGGGTCCCCTATGCCTTTCCGGCGGTAACCCGCGGGTCCTCCCTGCCCCCGGTGGTGGTGGGTATGGGCCCGGCGGGATTGTTCGCGGCTCTGTTCCTGGCCGGTCACGGCATTCCCTGCGTCATTCTGGAGCGGGGACAGGACGTGGACCGGCGTACGCTGGATGTGGAGAGCTTCTGGGCCGGCGGCGCGCTGGATGCCAACTCCAATGTCCAGTTCGGCGAGGGAGGCGCGGGGACCTTTTCTGACGGAAAGCTGACCACTGGGACCCATGATCCCCGCATTTCCGCTGTTCTGGACGCGCTGGTGGAGGCGGGAGCCCCGGCCGACGTGAAATTTTCCCACAAGCCCCACATCGGCACCGACGTGCTCCAGGAGGTGGTCAAGACCATCCGGAGAAAGCTGATCTCCCTGGGCTGTGATATCCGCTTCGGCCACAGGCTCACCGGTCTGACGGTCAGCGGCGGCGCGCTGACCGGCGCGGAGGTGGAGGGTCCCCAGGGCCGCTATCTTCTGCCCGCCGACACCCTGATCCTGGCCCCCGGCCACTCCGCCCGAGACACCTTCGCCATGCTCCGGGAGGCGGGGGTGCCCATGGAGCGGAAAAAATTTGCCATTGGTGCGCGCGTTGAGCACCGGCAGAAGGAGATCAGCTTCCGCCAGTACGGCGGCTGCTGGGAGAAGCTGCCGCCCTCCGACTACAAGCTGGCCTGCCATCTGCCCGGCGGGCGGTCCGCCTTTACCTTCTGCGTCTGCCCTGGGGGGCAGGTGGTGGCCGCCGCCTCCCAGGCCGGGGGCGTGGTCACCAACGGCATGAGCCACCGCGCCCGGGACGGAGAGAACATCAACGGAGGTCTGCTGGTAGGAGTCGGTCCTGAGGACTTTCCGGGGGATGACGTTCTGGCCGGGGTCCGCTTTCAGGAACGGTGGGAGCGGGCCGCCTTCCGGTTGGGCGGAGGAGGCTTCCGGGCTCCGGCCCAGCGGGTGGAGGATTTCCTCCGGGCACGGCCCTCAGAGGGGCCGGGAGCGGTCCTGCCCACCTACCGCCCCGGCGTGACCTGGACCGGACTGGACGCCTGCCTGCCCGATTCCGTCATCGGCGCCCTGCGGCAGTCCCTGCCTCTGCTGGACCGGAAGCTCCACGGCTTTGCCGCCCCGGACGCTGTTTTAACCGGAGTGGAGACCCGGTCATCCTCACCGGTACGGATTCTCCGGGACGAAGATTACCAATCAGCATTGCGGGGCCTCTACCCCTGCGGCGAAGGAGCCGGCTATGCCGGCGGGATTGTATCCGCCGCTGTGGACGGCATCCGGGTGGCCGAGGCGGTGGCCCGGAATTAGAGGGGATGGTGTTCGAGCCGGGAAACTCCGCCCCAATTTGCGGTTCCTCTTTACAACCGGGGATTGGAGGTCTATAATGAACAACCGTATGGGACAAAGCAGCGGCTGCATACAATCCCATACATCGCAGAAGGAAAGGAGGCCTATGGGCCGCGGCCCATCACAAGCGCCAGTGCCCGCCAGCCAACAGGGATTTTTGGGCGGGACAACGAGGTGAGGGGAGAATCGAGCGTTCGGCGGATGCCCCTCCGTACCGGCTCCAGGTGCGCACACGGTTCACAAAGCTCACGGGCAACCGCGGGACAAAAGGGCCGTGACTGGAGAACGGGGACAAATGGCTGCGAGTTTGTCCTCCTGATAATAAAGGAGGAAAATTGAATATGTGTGGAATTGTTGGGTATATCGGGCGGGAGCAGGCCGCCCCGATTCTGCTGGAGGGGCTGTCACGGCTGGAGTACCGGGGATACGACTCCGCCGGAGTGGCGGTATTTGACGCCGGGACGAACACCCTGGCCGTCCACAAGGCTAAGGGGAGGATTCAGGTGCTGTCCGACCAGCTCCACGGCGGTGCGGATCTGAACAGCACGGTAGGGGTGGGCCACACCCGCTGGGCCACCCACGGCGCTCCCAGCGATGTCAACTCCCATCCCCAGGTAAGCCGCAGCGGCCGAATCGCCGTAGTCCACAACGGCATTATCGAGAACTACGCCGAGCTGAAGAGCTTCCTGCGAACCAAGGGCGTACCCTTCCGCTCAGAGACGGACACCGAGGTGGTCGCCCAGCTCATTGAGCACTTCTACGAGGGGGATCTTCTGGCCGCCGTGGGCAAGGCGCTCCACCGCGTTCGGGGGGCCTATGCCCTGGGCATTCTGTGCGCGGACTGTCCGGAGCAGCTGATTGCCGTGCGCAAAGACAGCCCCCTGATCCTGGGCCGCGGCGAGGGATGCAATTTCATCGCCAGCGACGTTACCGCCATCCTGCGCCACACCAGAAGGGTGAGCTATATGGAGGACGGGGAGCTGGCCGTCCTCACCCGGGATGGCATCCGGTGCTATAACCATCTGATGCAGCCTGTGGAAAAGGCCGCCGTCACCATCGACTGGGAGATCGGCGCCGCCGAAAAGGACGGGTATGAGCACTTCATGTTCAAAGAGATCATGGAGCAGCCCCAGGCCCTGCGCCGGTGCCTGTCACCCCGTATTCGGGAGGGAGAGGTGGTCTTTGAGGACGTTTCCCTGAGCGGGGACTACATCAAAAACCTGCGCCGCGTCTGCGTTGTGGCCTGCGGCTCCAGCTACCATGTGGGGATGGCGGGCAAATACCACCTGGAACGGCTGACACGTATCCCGGTGGAGGTGGCTTTGAGCTCTGAATTCCGGTATATGGACCCTATTGTCGATCAGAATACCCTGATTATCGTCATCAGCCAGTCTGGAGAGACGCTGGACACTCTGGCCGCCCTCCGGGAGGCCAGGCGGCTGGGCGGACACATTCTGTCCATCGTCAACGTGGTGGGCTCCTCCATCGCCCGGGAGTCGGATCAGGTGCTGTACACCTGGGCGGGGCCGGAGATTGCCGTGGCTACCACCAAGGCCTATACCACCCAGCTGGCCCTGCTGTCTTTGCTGGCTCTGTGGCTGGGCAGGCGGCTGGGAACCGTTCCGGACCAGGACTACCGCCAGATGATCGCCGCCTTCCAGGAGTTGCCTGACCGGATGGAGGAGGTACTCTCCCGCCGGGACGATATCCAGTATTTCGCGTCGAACTATTTCAACCACGGCTCCATCTTCTTCATTGGCCGCGGTCTGGATTATGCCTTGGGGCTGGAGGGGTCGCTGAAGCTGAAAGAAATCAGCTACATCCACTCGGAGGCCTATGCCTCCGGAGAGCTGAAGCATGGCACTATCAGCCTGATTGAGGACGGCACCCTGGTGGTGGCTTTGAGCACCTGCGGCAGGCTGTTCGCCAAGGCCATGAGCAATGTGGCGGAGGTTAAATCCCGGGGGGCCAACGTACTGGCCCTGACTGTGGAATCCCACCGGGAGGAGATGGCCCGTACCGCTGACGCGGTTATGGCCATCCCCGAGCTCCATGAGCTGCTGCTCCCCTGTCTGGGAGTGGTACCCCTTCAGCTCTTCGCCTACTATGTGGCCCTCATGCGGGGCTGCGACATTGATAAACCCCGGAATTTGGCCAAAAGTGTAACGGTGGAGTAATACAGGCGGCTGGAGCTTCCGACCCCGGCGGTTGGGAACAGGCTTTTGATTTCTTGAAATAGGACTGTATGAGAGATGAAAAAATCATTAAATAAAGTTAAACCCCCTTGCTTATTGGGGGGAAATCAGATAGAATAAAATCACCAAACGGGAAACCGTAAATTGAGGAGGTCACTATTGTGGATATTAAAAGCACGTTTGAAAGTTTGAAGGACAGAGCGACCGATCTGGCCCAGGCGGGCGTGGCACAGTCCAAGCGGCTGGCGGAGATCGCCAAGCTGAAAACCTCCAACATGGCTGAGGAGGACGCCATCAAGAAGGCCTACGTAGAGCTGGGCAAGCTGTATTATGCCGAGAACGGCGCCACCCCCGACGGGGCCTATGCCGCCGCCTGCGAGAAAATCACCGCCTCCAAGGCTCTGATCGAGAGCAACAATGATCGCATTGCCGAGTTGAAGCAGCCCGGCGACCCTGAGCCGGAGGTTCAGGTCGAAGTGGAGCTGGAAGCCGAAGCGGTGGAGGTTGAGCCCGCCGGGGAGGAAAGCTCCGCCGAGTGTGGGTGCTGCCGCGAAGAGGAGAAGCAGGACTGATGAAGCCTCAGGAGACCGCCGCCGGGCGGTCTCTTTTTGTGTTTCGCACATGAAAGCCGCCTCCTTCGGGCAAACTGTGACCGGAGGGAAGACGTATGGAACAATTTGAACAATATTACCGTCTGCCCCAGGATGTGGTGGGCCATGACGCGGCTCTGCTGTCTGGGACCAGCTTCCGGCCCGGGCACAGCTTCGGCTGCTGGAGAGCGATATCACGGTGTCCACCCTTGGGGAGCTGAAAATGCTGGCGGAGGAGCTTCAGGAATAGCTTGCGCATGAGGTCCAAACATGGTACCATGGTTAAAATAAAATAAGGAGTGTGGAATCATGCTGTTTTTATGGTACCCCAAATGCGCCACCTGCCAGAAGGCCAAAAAATTCCTGGATGAACGGGGCGCGTCCTACAGGGAGAGGCAGATCAAAGAGGAAAATCCCACCGCCGATGAGCTGCGGGGCTGGTGGAAGGAGAGCGGTCTGCCTCTGAAAAAATTTTTTAACACCTCGGGCCAGCTGTACCGGGCGCTGGAACTGAAGGACAAGCTGCCTTCCATGAGCGAGGAGGAGCAGCTGGCTCTGCTGGCCTCCGACGGCATGCTGGTCAAGCGCCCCATTTTGGTGGGGGACGGCTTTGTACTCACCGGCTTCCGTCAAAGCGAGTGGGCGGAGAAGCTGTAAGTTTTTCCAAGCGTTCCAGCTGTTTCCGGAAAAAATGTTCCAACCCGGCTGTTTCAAAGCCAGGTTTGAGGGAGCTGGAAAGGGTGGGATTCCTCCCCATGGTTGAATCGGGAACACCCCGGCCATAATGAGAGGGCGGGCGGCTGATGTCCGTCCGCTCTTTTTTATTTGCGGCAAGGGGGTGGAATTGTGGAACAAGATAAGAAAAAAGGTCCGGGGGTGTTTGGACTTGCGGTTCTCGCGGCGGCGGTCTGCCTGTCTCTTCCGCTGCTGGGAGGACGGGCCCGGGCGGCGGCCACGGCTGCCTCCGCGGTGGTGGAGATCCCCCGCCAGCAGACGGCGCGGACGGCTCCGGCGGCGGTGGGCCGCGCCGTAATCCCGCTAGGCAAAGCGGTGGGTATCAAGCTGTTTTCCGATGGTGTACTGGTGGTAGGCCTGTCCCCGGTGGAGACGGAGGAGGGCTCCTCCTACCCGGGCCGGGACTGCGGCCTGAAAACCGGCGATGTGATCACCCACATCAACGGCGGAGAGGTGGACACCATTGAAGAGGTCCAGGCCCTGGTGGCCCAGTGTGAGGACGAGCCCCTTACCATCCAGGCTGTACGGGGTCAGCGGCAGCTCCAGCTGACCGCGGCGGCGGTGGAGAACAGCCAGGGCGTCTGGCAGCTGGGGGTGTGGCTGCGGGACTCCATGGCCGGGATCGGCACCATGACCTTCTATGACCCGGCCAGCGGTGTCTTTGGCGCGCTGGGCCACGGGGTCAACGATGTGGATACCTCTATGCTGATGCCGCTGGAGTCGGGCAGCATTATGCCCGCCAGCGTGTCAGAGGTGAAAAAGGGGGCCAGCGGCACGCCTGGAGAGCTCCACGGGCAGTTTGACCTGACCCGGGATTTGGGCACGCTGTACGCCAACACCAATCTGGGTATTTTCGGGCAGATGCCCAGAGAGACGGTAGGCGACGCGGTGGAGCCAGTGGAGGTGGCCGTGCGGGATCAGGTGACGGTGGGCCCCGCCACTATTTGGTCCAACATTCGGGGAGACGAGGTGGAGGAGTTCGCCATTGAAATCACCCACCTGTACCCCGAGGGAGACGGCACCCGAAGCATGATGATCCAGGTTACCGATCCAGGACTGCTGGAGGCTACCGGCGGTATCGTGCAGGGGATGAGCGGCTCGCCCATTTTGCAGAACGGCCGTCTGGTTGGGGCGGTCACCCATGTGCTGGTCAACGACCCCACCAGAGGCTACGGGATTTTGGCGGAGAATATGTTGAGGCAGGCTACGGGAAGCTAATAGAGCATAAAAAACAGAGGGGTGGCGCCGGCCATCCCTCTGCTTTTGTGGAAGTAAGAAAATCAGTTTGAATCCAGTTTTTCAAGCTCTATGTAATCTGGATTATCATATGTAAGTTTCACATATTTTTCAAGATCCCTCTTGTGTATCCCCAGTTTTTCCCAATATTTCCACTTAGAAGAATAAATGAAATCCCAGTTTTCATGCCAGGCGGATTCAAAATATTTTTGGGCATCCTTTAAGATCATCGCGCGGCGTAAGATTCCAATAAAGCTGGAGCTTGGCGTTTCTACCCATTCGCTGGAAGATTTTTGATTCAATAATTCATCCACTTCTTGAAGGTTTTTTATTCCAAAATCATCCAGCTCTTGAATGATTTTATCATTTTTGGAGAAATTGCGTTCCAGAGATTTGAGATCATAACCTTCAAAATGTTTATTCAAGTATTGCAGCAGTGAGGTGGAGTCAATTGGGATGTCCAGTTCTCCTTTTTCGGTCTGCTCTGTCACCATTTCAGCATACTTGTCGATTTCGCTGGATAGCGCGCAGAACTCCTGATCCATCAGTTCCAGCGTACCGGCGACCAGATAAAACTTTCGCTGAATCTCTTTTGGTAATACACTGGCAAATTTGTAATTCCGGTCATGCTCGATTTCCGCCCAGGCGTGTTGGAGCAGAGAGCGGACCTGAATTTCAAAGCACATACCGGTGAATCGTTCATATTCTGGAAGACCTAACCGCGTTTCGTTCATACTGGCGATATAATGGACCGAAAGATAGCCGACTTTATCCACGCCCATATTCTGAGCTTTATCCCCGGAATTGGATGTGTCGATCGTAAATTCCTGTTCGATCACTTCGCATACCCGCTTTACCTCCGCCGTGGTATGCGTGATAACGCGGAGGCCAGCGACATCCATGATGTCCTCGGGAGCGGAATAATCCTTCTGGTCCCATTTGTCCAAAAAACTTTTTCTGGTTTTCAGCCGCCCGCTTACGCTGTGATAAGGAATGGATTTCCCCTGTAAAAGCTTGGTTAAAAGGGTTTCCGCGGTGCTGGTCAGGTCCTGGTATCGGGAATGGTTCTGGTCATACCAAGCTTCAACAGCGGACCGGTCCATAAATTGTCCCACCTTCCAGAAAATTTAATGCCTCTGGACACATCATAGCAGGACAGGCGGATAAAATCAAGGGAGAAGGTCGATTTTTGGAAAGTTTTGTCGATACCGGCTGGGGGAAGGGCGCGGTTCGACAGCCTGTGGGGGAGGGGCGTTGGATTCCTTCGACAGGGCATAACTGTCCAAGCGGGCCGTTTAAGCCCGCATTTTAGTGAATAAGTTTTGTTTGTGTAGAAAAAAGGTCGAATATGCAGATAAAAATTACCATAAAATACGAAAAATTGACTTGCATATTCTGCCAAAATGTGATAGATTGTAGGCGGTCGGTCGAAACGTACCGTAAGAAAGAAATAGTCGGGAATTTTTGCTGGCCGCTTATCTTTATATGAAGGGAAGAATATGAATGGAGAGCGTGAAACGGATCGTAGTAGCGGACATGGGAGTGGAGTATCGGAAAAGTCTGATTCGGACGCTGTCCGATGAGCCTGATCTGCAAATTATCGGCGAGACCGGAGATGGTCCCGAGCTGCTGCGGCTGACAAAGGAGCTGCAGCCCGATGCGTTGGTGATGGAGATGGTGCTCACCGGGATGGACGGTCTGGATGTGCTGGATGAGCTGTCTAAGCTGAAGCTCCGGCCCAAAGTATTGATCCTGTCGGGCTACATCAAGGGCGGCATGGTGGAAGCGGCTGCCGCCAAAGGCGCGGATTTCTTTTTGACCAAGCCCTGCCGCGTCTCCGCGGTAGGGGAACGGCTGAGACAGCTGACAGCCGCCGCGGATGTAGAGCCGGAGCGGGAGGACGGCCCCACGCTGGAGGCTCAGGTAACCGGCATCATCCACGAAGTGGGCGTCCCCGCTCACATCAAGGGCTACCAGTATCTGCGCGAGGCGATTATCATCGCGGTCAACGACATGGACGTGATTAACGCGGTGACCAAGGTGCTTTATCCCGAGGTCGCCAAGCGCTTTGGCACCACACCCAGCCGGGTGGAGCGGGCCATCCGCCACGCCATCGAGGTGGCCTGGGACCGGGGCGACCTGGAGACGCTGCAAAAATACTTCGGCTATACCGTATCCAACACAAAGGGCAAGCCCACCAACAGCGAATTTATCGCCATGATTGCCGACCGCATTCGGCTGTCCCGGAGAAAGAGCAACGCCTGACCGCTTGCCTTTCTGTCTGAGGTCTGCTATAATCCAGTATAGCCCCGAAGAACCGCGAAAAAGGTCGAACGCTGTCGAAGGGTGGCAAAATCAGAAAGAGAGGCGTTTTGTGTTATGTTGATCGAGTATACGCCCCGCGGAGTCTGTTCCCGGGCATTTGAAATCGAGGTGGAGGACGGCGTGATCCGCTCCGTTCAGGTAGAGGGCGGCTGCGATGGCAACCTGAAGGGCCTGTCCTCCCTTCTGGAGGGTATGAAGGTGGAGGACGCGATCCAGCGTATGGAGGGCATCCAGTGCGGCCTCAAGCCCACCTCCTGTCCTGACCAGCTGGCCCAGGCACTGAAAACCGCGCTGTAAGTACGGCAACGAGACATCGCGCGCCCGCCGGGAAGCGTTTGCTTTTCGGCGGGCGCTGTTTTATAATGGACTGGAACAGGGGGAATACGATGCGGATCTCAAGCAGATTTACCATTGCGGTCCATGTGCTCATGTGTATTGAGACATTTAAACACGACTATAAGGTGACCAGCGAATTTCTCGCGTCCAGCGTAAACGTGAATCCGGTTGTAATACGCAGACTGCTCCAGCAGCTGAAACGGGCTGGAATCGTACGTGTGGCGCGCGGAAGCGGAGGGGCGGATACGGCGAGGTCCCTCGATCAGATCACGATGCTGGATGTGTATCACGCGGTGGAGTGCGTAGATAAGGGAAAGCTGTTTCATGTGCATGAAAATCCAAATTCCCGTTGCCCTGTGGGGCGGAACATTCACGGGGTTTTGAACACGCGTCTGGAGAACATCCAGCAGGTTATGGAGCGGGAAATGGAGTCGGTAACCTTGCGGGATATTTTAGCCGATATGCAGGAACGGATTCAAGAAGAGGACGTGCGGAAAAATTGATGTAACTATTGACATTACAACTAAGCGGTGCTATAATCACCGATGTACCTATTAAGGTTACAACAAGACTGGAGGTAGTATTATGGCAAATTATCAAAAGGTGAACGTAGCGCCGGGCGCGAGAACGGAGCTGCATGACATGCTTTCCCTGACCGGAGCGGAAATCAGTGTCAACCATCTCCCAGCGGGGGCCGGCGTGCCCTTTGTTCACGCCCATAAGCAAAACGAGGAGATTTATGCGATCCTTTCTGGGGCGGGCAAGGCTGTCATTGACGGGGAGACGGTGGAGCTGACGGCCGGCGACTGGCTTCGCGTCGCTCCAGCGGCCAGACGGCAGTTCTCCGCGGCGGAGGATTCCGACATCCGCTTTCTCTGCATCCAGGTTCGGGAGCATTCCCTGGAAGGCTATACGGCGGATGACGCGATTGTAGAGGGCTGAACAGAGTAAACGGGCAAGGCGGATCGAAGCAGTCCGCCTTGCCCGTTTGCCGGTCCTTCCACGGCTCAGTTGACAGGGATGGTTTTGTCCCCCAGCCGAAGGGATACGACCTCCTCCAGGTCCAGCGGCTCCTGGAACTCCCAGGTGTTGAAGGCGTCCCAGCCCGTCCCTTCGGAGGACGCCTCCAGCTTGGAGTACCGGCCTATGCCCGGGTTGGCCGCTACCGTGGAGCCGTCCGCTTTGACCGCGTACAGCGTGATATTGTCCAAGCCGCCGGAGGCGTCGCTGCGCATGGTGACCGACAGTGGGGAGATGGTAACCTGCCGCACCTGCCCGGCTGTCACCCGGCCGGTCCAGTCCAGGGTGACGGAGGGAAAGTACTCCATCTGGAATTCCGTGGACCAGTGTCCCGCGATCTCTGTGCCGGAACGGGTATAGGGCCCATAGAGGCGGACCTCGCAGCTCCGGATCAATTCCAGGTCCTCCGGGCGCAGCAGAGGGAAGAAGATATCCATCCCGCCCTCCACAAGGGTCTGCTGATAGGTGTACAGCTTTTTGTCCCGGTTCTCGAGCTGGAACAGCTCGGAAAAAAATCCGCGCTCCTCCGGCCGGACTCCATCCGCCAGTCCCACCCGGATATGGAAATAGCCGTCGCTGGCAAAGCCCATAGAGGAGATCCACATGTCCTCCGTTCCCTCAATGGGCGTGGGGTTCTGTTCCGGGGCCAGCCTCAAAAGCCGGCTGGGAATAAGGGCGTCCAGATCCGTACGGTCGTCCAGGTCGCTGGGCCGGCAGATGACCTCTCCATCCGAGGGCAGGCTCTCCAGCACCTGGCCGGTGACGGAGGCGCAGGAGACGCTTCCGTACAGCTCGCCCAGTTGGGTAGACATCCCGGTCACGGTCAGCCGAGTCTGCCGGGAGGGCCGCGCGGTCTCCCCATAATAGATGCTTGCCGAAAGCAGCGCGGTTTTCCGCGCCGGGTCATAGGATACAAGCTGAAACCGGCTGGTGGAACAGCCGCCGAAGGTGAGCGCCGCGTCCGTCTCGACCGCTTCACCGGCGGTCAGCCGGCCGGTCAGCGTCAGGCACTGATCCAGCCGGTCCTGGTCCACATCCCGGACAGAGAGGAAAACCTGAGCCTTCAGGTCGTCGGTCAGCGCGCTCAGCACCCGCAGCTCAATCCCCTGGTCGGTGCTTACCGCGTCCTCAATGGTTTGCGCGTAGGGGGCGAACACGCCCAGGTGGGCCATAAGGGCGTCCCAAACCGTGGGCGCCGCCGCGACCGCCGCTGTAATCATCAGCAGCGCCGCGCAGGCCAGGACGGCCGCCGCCCGCATGCCAAGATGTTTGTTCCGCTTCACAAGAGTTCCCTCCTCAATCATGGTGTAGAGCCGCTCCAGCTCCTCCCGCGAGGGGCCGAGGCGCTCCAGCTCACGTCTATATTGGTTCTTCAAGGTTCTCCTCCTTCAGATCATTCCGCAGCAGGGCCCGGGCC
The DNA here is from genome assembly GCA_910575265.1 of Oscillospiraceae bacterium. Classification (GTDB taxonomy): domain Bacteria; phylum Bacillota; class Clostridia; order Oscillospirales; family Oscillospiraceae; genus Lawsonibacter. The sequence goes on along the minus strand of CAJTEA010000033.1, from coordinate 4,160 downwards.
CGGAACAGACGGGACTTTACCGTCCCCTCCCGCTGCCCCAGAATTTTGGAAATCTCCGCCACGGAATAGCCCTCGTAGTAATACAGATGGATGGGAACGCGGTAGCGGACGGGCAGGGCCAGCACCGCCTGAGTTACGCTCCCCATCTCCGCGGGCTCCGGCGGGGCGGATATGTCCTCGGTCAGCGGCTCCTCCCGCTTCCGCCAGGGCAGGCGAAACAGATCGTTGACACAGTTTACGGCCACCCGCAGGAGCCATGCCCTGGCGTGGGCCTCGCCGGTGAACACCGGCCTGGTTTTCACAACGCGGAGGAACACCTCCTGCATTACGTCCTCCGCATCGGCCCGGCTGCCCGTCCGGGCGTAGGCCAGCCGGTACACCGCCGGGGCAAACTGCCGGGCCAGAGTGCCCGGGTCATTCCACGGTTCCTCCATGCGATCCCTCCTCTCTGATCTAAATACGGAGCTGGGACCCATTCGGTTGCGCGTCCCCCCAGTTTTTTTACAAAACGCTGCGGGAGCCATAGCTCCCGCGGCGTTCGGTTATCTGATTCAGGTCAGCTTTGTACCCACCCCGGGAATCAGGCTGATCAGCCAGGCGACGGGGAGGGAGAGAAGAAAGAGTGCCAGAGCGAACAGTGGAACCGACAGCACCGGGGAGATGGACAGCGGAGAGACACCGAAGCGCTGGAAAATCAGGACCCAGAGCTGGTGGATCAGATAGACGCCAAAGGCGCAGGCTCCCAGCTGGGACACGGCCCGACGGCGGGAGCGCTCCTCGCTGATGCCCAGCACATAGCGGAACAGGGCGCAGAGGGCGGCGGCGGTGAGCAGCACGTTGGGGGCCATGTACCGCCGCGTGAGGTCCGGACTCAGCGGCCCGACGCTGGGAGACAGGGTGGTGAGGACCAGCCCCAGAAGCCCCAGCAGATAGAGGACATACTCCGAAATCCGGCTGATGGTGTAGTGCCGCAGATACCAGCCGCCCACATAGCATCCGGTCCAGCCCAGCACCAGATGGACCCGCAGCCGGTCCAGCAGATTGGCCAGGGTGCTGTCCGGCCAGACCCCGGCCCACAGGGGGAGCAGAGAGGCGAACAAAAAGCACAGCCCCAAAAAGTAGCACAGCTCCCCCCGGCTGGCGGAGGAGGCAAACCGGTGGAGCGCCGGATGGACCAGATACAGGCCGATCAGGGGGTAGAGGACCCAAAGATGGAAATGGGCTCCCCCCTTCAACACCCACAGGAGGATATCAATCAGCCCGGCCAGGGTAAAGTTGCCGCCGCTTCCTGCCAGCAGAGGCGCGGTAATCGCGTATACTACCCCCCAGAACAGCAGGGTGCACAGAGCGGGCAGGGTCAGTCCGGTCAGGGCGGCGGACACCTGAGGCCTGCCCTCCTCCAGGGCGAACATACCCCACAGCATGAACAGGGCGGGGACGGTCCAGAGGGTCAGCCCCTCGTAGACAGACAGCACCTGACGCTGTCCGGCGGTCAGCGTCATCTCCTGCCCGCCCTGCGCCAGCAGCAGCATGATGGCGCACAGCACGGTAAACACCCGAAAAAAGCCGGGCCAGCCTGTATTGTGATCTCCCTTTGCCATAGCGTATGTATTCCTTTCTATTTCGCCTTTTTATCCACCCATTCGGGCTTGAATTTGGAGTAGATAATTTTCTGTTCGCTGTACAGTCCGTAGTAGCCAGACAGCATGAAGGACACCCCGCAGCACAGGGCGTACAGGGGCAGGCCGGTGCCGCCGAACAGCTCAAAGGCCAGCAGGATGGAGCTGAGAGGGCAGTTGGTGGCGCCGCAGAAGGTGGCCGCCATGCCCAACGCCCCGGAGAAGGCGTGGGGCAGGCCCAGGATGGGTCCCATCCAGGTTCCGAAGGCGCAGCCGGTAAACAGCACCGGGACGATCTCGCCCCCTCGGAAGCCGGCCCCCAGGGTGAGGGCGGTGAACAGGATCTTCAGGGCAAAGGCCAGGGGGATGGTCTCCCCAGCCAGCAGCTGGCGGATCACCGGGTCCCCCGCCCCGTTGTAGGTCTGGCTGCCCACCAGCCAGGTGAGGCCCAGCACCAGCGCGCCCCCCGCCAGTCCCCGGAGGACGGGATCGGGCAGATATTTGGCGTAGAGCTTGGGCGCGGCGTGCGTCACCACGCAGAAAAGGATGGACAGTATGGCGCACAGCACCCCCAGCACCGCCGCCTGAAGGATGAGCGGCGGGGTAGGCGGAAGGGCGTCGGGCACCGGGTAACCCACCAGGCTGTGCAGCTCAAAGCCCTGGGCGGTGAGCAGCGCCGTGATGGAGGAAAGCAGGCAGGGCACCAGGGCGGCGTAGTACATCCGGCCCACCGTGACCACCTCCATGGCGAACAGGGCGGCGGTGAGAGGGGTGCCGAACAGGGCGGAAAAGGCGGCGGCCATGCCGCACATCACAATGATCCGTTCGTCCTTCTCATCCAGATGGAGCTTTTTGCCGATGTGGGCGGACAGCGATCCGCCCAGCTGGAGCGCGGCCCCCTCCCGTCCGGCGGAGCCTCCCACCAGATGGGTGAGGATGGTGGACAGGAAGATCAGGGGGGCGGTGCGCAGCTTCAGCCGCTCCGCGTCCCGTACCGCCACCAGCACCAGATTGGTGCCCCGGTCCTTCTCCATCCCGCAGGCCCGGTACAGCAGCACAATGGCCGCGCCCCCCAGGGGCAGGAACCAGATGATCCAGGGGTGTTCCAGGCGCAGCTCGGCGGCCAGGTCGATGCCCAGGTGAAAGGCCACCCCCACCAGCCCTACAATTACACCCACAAGGCAGGAATAAACCAGCCATTTGGCAAAGGCGGCGCCCTGGTTCAGGCTCGCCTTCGCCCGGTCAGACAAGGGAAACACGGAAACTCCTCCTCTTTTCCAGGACGCCCTCCCGGCGCCCAAGGTCATAGAGAGTATACCATATTCCAGGCAGAAATGGCACCCCAAATCTTTTCCCCCGGGAAAACTGCCGGGACCCCTTGCCACATCAGGGTTTTTATGATATGATGCTGGCATATCCGCAAAGTTTCAACCTTTTAAAGGAGGTCATTCCCGTGCCTGAGGGCCAAATATGGCCGATCCTGTTTTCGGTCAGCCTGTGTATCAATATCGTCCAGCTGCTGTGGCGGCCCATCCTGAATCTGCTTCACCGAAAGGACCAGGTGTCTGAGGACAACATCATGGCCATGGTGGAGGAGGGCGAGGAGTCCGGAGCTATCCAGACCAACGAGAAGGAATTTATTGAAAATGTCCTGGAGTTCGACAACAGTACCGCCAGGGATGTGATGGTCCACCGCACCGACATGGTCACCCTGCCTCTGGACGCGGAGGAGTCGGAGATTCTGGAGGTCATCCGCCAGTCCGGCCTGTCCCGCTTCCCGGTGTACGGGGAGGACGCCGACGACATCCAGGGCGTGCTGTCCACCCGGGACTATCTGCTCAACTTCCACCAGTCCGCCCCCCTGCCCCTGAAGGAGCTGCTCCGTCCGGCCTACTTCGTCCCAGAGACGGTGGCGGCCGATGTGCTGTTTCGGGATATGCAGGGGAAAAAGACCCACCTGGCCCTGGTGGTGGACGAGTACGGCGGCACCAGCGGCCTGGTCACTCTGGAGGACTTGTTGGAGGAGCTGGTGGGCAATATTTACGACGAGTTCGACCCCCAGGAGGAGCAGGAGATTATCCAGCTGGACGGCGAACGCTGGCGGGTGTCCGGCTCCGCCGACCTGGAAGAGCTGGCCGAGGCCATGGGCTTTGAGCTTCCCGAGGACGAGGAGCGGGACTACGATACCCTGGGCGGTCTGGTGTTCTCCCAGATGTCCGTGATTCCAGGGGATGGAAGCCGCCCCCTGGTGGAGGCCCTGGGCCTGCGCATCCAGGTAGAGGAGCTGTGCGAACGCCGGGTGGAATGGGCTCTGGTGGAACGGCTGAGTCCCGAGCCGGAGCAGGAGTAAGTACATCAATTTCCCGCTCAGATGAAGCCGCTGGAGCGGACGGAGGCCGCCCACTACTTCACCGAGATGAAATGCCGCCGTCACTCCTATCAAGGAAAAACAGGGGCTGAGATCATACGATCTCAGCCCCTGTCAGACTGTGTAAGGGAGCGCAGCAGGATATCTATATGGGAGTAAAGGCCGCGTTTCAT
>CAJTEA010000032.1 GCA_910575265.1 Oscillospiraceae bacterium | reverse complement strand
CTACGTATAGCACTGCATTCAATACGTCCAGGTTGCTGATTTTGGCTGGTTTCCGCTGTTTGGGAAAGCACTCTTTGATTTGCTCGTATTGCTCTTTCTTTATTTCCATTCTTTGATTATATCACAATCCCACTTATGTGAACACTACCTAATCAATTGCCGGAACAGCCCGTGCTGTGTGCAGTACCACAGCAAAATCCCATGTCCAAAGCAGGGGATTCGGGTTTGCAGATCCCATTCAGGGTAGAGCCGTCGGAGAAACAAAGTGTCTCCGGTGAGCAGAGCCACAAAAGAAATATAGTGATCCTTGGTCATAGGGTGAGGGGAGGAGACAAACCAGCTGTCATCCATTTTTTCTATAGACAGCCTGTCCTCACCTTCCGCCTTTTGTGGTTCCATGAGGAGCAACGTCCTGCCGCAACAGGATACGCCTACCTCTGATGTGGCGGTAATCAGGTTGCCACAGTCGGGGCAGACACAACATTTCAGCTTTTTCATATTTCCTCTTTCCTGGTCGTTGGCGTTCAGTTCACCGGAGAGCAGTGTCTCCAGCCCAACGCCCAAAACCGTTGATAATTCCGGGAGAAGGGACACATCCGGACAGCCCAAGCCCCGCTCCCATTTACTGACCGCCTTATCGCCTATGCCGATGGCCTCTGCCAGCGCTTTCTGGGTCAGCCCCTGTTGCATACGCAATGTCCGAATCAATCCGCCAATTTTTACTTGGTCCATGTCCCCACCTCCCGGAAACAGGGTAGCAGTTTTTCAGAGAAAATACAATCGCCGCTCCGTCGAGTTTGAAAAACAGGCCGTCCGGCGGACGGCCTATTTTATCATTTTACAAGGTAACTCATGTCATACAGTCCAGACTCTTTCACTCCGGCGATAAACTTAGCGGCCTCCACCGCTCCTTGGGCGAAGATTTCCCGGGAGAGGGCGGTGTGTTTGATCTCCATGATCTCGTCGTGGCCGGCGAAGATGATCTCATGCTCACCCACAATGGTGCCGCCCCGTACAGCGGAGATACCAATTTCCTTTTTATCTCGGGGCTGACGGGTGGAGTGCCGCTCAAAGACATATTCCGTCTCGTGGCCGCGGCTCTGAGCCGCCGCGTCAGCGATCATCAGGGCGGTGCCGGAGGGAGCGTCCACTTTACGGCGGTGGTGGCGCTCCACAATCTCGATGTCATAGCTGTCCCCCAGGACGGAGGCGGCCTTTTTCACCAGTTCCAGCAGGACGTTGATGCCCAGAGACATGTTGGCGGAGCGGAAAATGGGGACCTCCAGAGCGGCGGCGCCCACCTGAGCCGTCTGCTCTGGGGAGTAGCCAGTGGTGGCCAGCACCAGGGGGATCTTTCGGGCCTTGGCGAACTCCAGCAGACCATCCAGAGCGGCGGGGGAGGAGAAATCAATCACCGCGTCCGCCTCGCCGGTAAACTGGGCAGGAGAGGTGAACACAGGAAACTCCCGGTCAGCGGAACCCAATACGTCAAAGCCGGCGGCGATTTCCAAACCGGGATCGGCCTCACACAGTTCCCCGACCACCCGGCCCATATGGCCGTTGCAGCCAGAAATGATTATCTTCAGCATGGCGGACAGCTCCTTATTTCAGCAATTCCATGCGCTCCATAGAGGCGCGGAGGACAGCCAGATTTTTTTCGGAGATATCGCACAGGGGCAGGCGCAGGGGACCAGCTTCCATGCCCATCAGATTCATAGCGGCCTTGATGGGGATGGGATTGACCTCGCAGAACAGCGCGTCGATCAGGTCCATGTACTTGATCTGGAGCTGGGAGGCGGCGGCGAAATCGTTGTCCAGACACAGGTGGCTCATCTTTACCATGACCTCCGGGATGATGTTGGAGGCCACCGAGATGACGCCCTTGGCTCCCAGGGCCATCATGGGAACAACCTGGTCGTCATTGCCCGACCAGATGTAGAAGTCATCGGGGCAGAGGCAGCGGGTGTGGGCCAGGAGGGAGAAATTGCCGCTGGCCTCCTTAACGCCGTTGATCTTGGGGTTTTCGGACAAAATTTTGTAGGTGTCGGCGGTGAAGGACACGCCGGTGCGGCTGGGCACATTATAGAGGATGATGGGCAGCTCGGTCCGGTCGGCGATGTACTCATAATGCTTAATCAGGCCGGTCTGGCTGGCCTTGTTGTAGTAGGGGGTGACGTGGAGCAGGGCGTCCGCGCCGGAGTCCTGGGCGTGCTGGGAGAGGTAGACGGCGGCGGAGGTGTCATTGCTCCCCGCCCCGGCGATGACCTTCACCCGGTGGTCCACCCGCTTGACGCAGAACTCCACGGCGGCGATGTGTTCCCGGATGGACATAGTGGCCGACTCGCCGGTGGTACCGCAGACACACACCGCGTCCACGCCGGCCTCAACCTGGGCGTCAATCAGCTTGCCAAAAGCGTCGTAGTTGATGGTGCCGTGCTCGTCGAAGGGGGTGACAAGAGCGGGGCAGGAGCCGGTAAAAACTGGAGTTCTCATAAAAACAGCATCCTTTCCTTATTTATGATCAATATAGCCTTCGGCGCACAGCAGCTCAGCCAGCAAAACGCCGCCGCCAGCGGCGCCCCGGAGGGTGTTGTGGGACAGGCCCACAAACTTATAGTCGTACTGGGTGTCAGGGCGTAGGCGTCCGGCGGAGATAGCCATGCCGCCCTCCAGATCCCGCTCAGTCCTGGCCTGGGGGCGGTCGGGTTCCTCAAAGTAGTGGATGAACTGCTTGGGGGCGGAGGGGAGGTCCAGCTCCTGGGCACGTCCCTTGAAGTTGGCCCAAATTTCCTTGATCTGCTCCTCAGTGGGCTTTTTGCCCTCTTGAAAGCGGACAAACACGGCGGCGGTGTGGCCGTCGGACACAGGGACACGCAGGCACTGGGTAGTGATGGCGGGGCCGTTGGCCTTGACGATTTTGTCCCCCTCAATGTGCCCCCAGACCTTCAGCGGTTCCTGTTCGCTCTTTTCCTCCTCGCCGCCGATGTAGGGGATCAGGTTGTCCACCATCTCAGGCCAGCGCTCAAAGGTCTTGCCCGCGCCGGAGATGGCCTGATAGGTGCAGGCCAGAACGCGGTCAATGTCATAGCCCGCCCGCATCAGGGGGGTGAGCAGCGGGGTATAGCTCTGGATGGAGCAGTTGGACTTTACCGCGATGAAGCCCCGTTTGGTGCCCAGGCGCCGGCGCTGGGCGGAGATGATCTCGATGTGGTGGGCGTTGAGCTCAGGGACCACCATGGGCACATCATCGGTCCAGCGGTTGGCGGAGTTGTTAGACACCACAGGACACTCAGCTTTGGCGTACCGCTCCTCCAGGGCTTTAATCTCATCTTTTTTCATATCTACGGCACAGAACACAAAGTCCACCATGCCAGAGATTTTTTCCACATCGGCCTCGGCGTCCAGGACTACCAGGGACTTGGCCTCCTCGGGGATGGGGGATTTCATGGCCCAGCGGCCGGCCACGGCCTGCTCATAGGGCTTGCCGGCAGAGCGGGGACTGGCGGCCAGAGCGGTGAGCTGGAACCAGGGATGGTTTTCCAGCAGAGTGACGAACCGCTGGCCCACCATACCAGTGGCACCGATAATTCCTGCTTTATACTTTTCCATTTTGAACAACCTCCATAATCAGTCCAGGATATTCTATGTCCCGGCAGAAAAAATGATGAATTTACCAGTGAGAAAGAGGAAATTGAAAAAAATAAATCAGCGGCTTTTCAAGCGGCTGATTTTGTACTATAATGTCGGAGAGGGCAATTTTACTGAACGCAAGCCGCAACCCTCTATAGTTAGGTATCCTACCATGCTTTCTGACCTGTTGTCAATAGAATAACCAAAAGAAACGGAGTACATTATGCGCAAAAGATTTATGCAGCTTGCCGCCGTTGTTTTGGCGTTCTGCCTGACTGTCCCGTCCGCCGGGGCGGTGACGACCAACCGAAACGGCGATGTGATGATCCGGGTGGGGCTTGCATCCACCAACGCCCACGTACCCACCGGGGAGCTGGAGGCGGCCCACCTGCTCAACGAGGACGGCTATGGCTCGGGCTACCGCTTCGGCTACTACGACAGCGGACGAAACTTTGTAGAGCTGGCCCGCACCGATGCCTCCACTACCGCGGTAGCGGTGCTCAAAACGGAGAACCTGTACTACGGCCGCTCCGCCGCTCTGGGGAAGGATACCTACTCCGCCTCTATTTCCAGCAATATCCTGGTGGGCTGCTGGCATATCCAGCTCCCCGGCAGCTTCAGCTCCTACGAAGCGGCTCAGGCGGAGGCGTCCCGGTACAACGGCGGCTTTGTGGCCTGGATCAACGGGCAGTACCAAGTCCGTATGGGGACCTATGGAAACCGGACGGACACCGAGGCGGCGCTGGCCGCGCTGGGACAGGGGACCATTGTGGGCACCAGCGAATACGGCATGAGCGTGGTGGAAACGGGGACCAGCCGGGTTCTGTTCCAGTATGACAACGGATCCTCCGGTGCCCTGGCCATCCAACCCGATGTCACCGGAGCGGGGGAAACCCAGACCTGGTTCTCCGGCTACAAGTACCGGGGGGGCTTCCAGTACTTCCGGCGCACCGGCGGCAACCTGTCCGTGGTTAACACACTGGAGCTGGAGGACTATATCAACGGCGTGGTCTGCTACGAAATGGGCCGGGAGTGGCCCCTGGAGGCCCTGAAGGCCCAGGCCATCTGTGCCCGCACCTATGTGCTGAAAAATCTGGGGAAACACGAGAGCTACGGCTTTGATATCTGTCCCTCTGACAGCTGTCAGGTCTACTACGGCATGGGCAGCTTGAGACCCGACTACGGCCCCAGCACTACCAGCATGCGCGCGGTGTCTGAAACGGCTGGGATGGTGGCAAAATATAACGGTAAGCTGGCGGAGCTGTTTTATGTCTCCAGCTTTGGCGGAGCCAGCGAGGACGCCAAATATATCTGGGGGTCGGATACCGTCAACGAGTATCCCTACCTCCGCGGCGTGATGGACCCCTATGAGGCGGATCTGGACAGCGCAAATTCCTATTCCTCCTGGACTGTGACTTACACCTCCGCCCAGCTGACCCAGCAGCTCCAGAAGGCTGGCCTGGGGGTGGGGACTTCTGTGTCCAGCCTGGACCTGATCTACTCCCAGCTGGGCAACGTGATTCAAGTGGTGGTCCACTGGGCCAACGGGCAAAGCAGTACCATCAGCGCAAGCTATATCCGCGGCCGTTTTGCGGTTCCTTCCATCCGGTTTACTGTCAACGGCGCGGGGACCGGCGGCGGCACAGCCGCGCCCGGTACTGGTGGGGATATCTCCATCAATGGCTCCGGGACGGTGGACGGCCTGAACGGCAAGTATGTGATCTCAGGAAACGGCTCTGTGTCGCAGGTGGGGGAAACGCCCTATGTTATTACCGGAACCGGGACCGTATCCGCTTTGACAGGGGGCGAAACTGGCGACACACCCCATCCTCAGCCAAGCAGCGGGACTGTAACCGTCTCCGGCGGCAGCTACACCTTCAACGGCGGCGGCTGGGGCCACCAAGTGGGGATGAGCCAGTACGGAGCCAACGCCATGGCCCGCCGGGGATTTACCGGCGCGGAAATCGTGGCCTTCTATTTCCCCGGGATTCAAATCGCGCATTATTAAATGAAAGTAAGGATGTACGCCCTTGAAAACCGCTGATTTTGATTTCCAGCTCCCGGAGGAGCTGATTGCCCAGACCCCACTGGACCGGCGAGACGCCTCCCGGTTGCTGACTCTGGACAGGACCACTGGAGCCATTGGGCACCACCATTTCTACGACCTGCACCAGTTTCTCCGGCCTGGAGACTGTCTGGTGCTCAACGACTCCAGGGTGCTGCCCGCCCGGCTCATTGGCCATCGCCCGACCGGCGGGGCCTGTGAAGTGCTTCTCCTTGTCGACAAAGGGGACAATCTGTGGGAGTGTCTGGTGCGTCCCGGACGGAAGCTGAAGCAAGGGGCACAGGTAATTTTCGGGGACGGCAAGCTCACCGCCACTGTGGAGGCGGAGCTGGAGGACGGCAAGCGAGCGGTTCGGTTCCACTACCAGGGTATTTTTCTGGAAATTCTGGAGCAGCTGGGCAAGATGCCTTTACCGCCCTATATCAAAGCGGAGCTGAAGGACCAGGAGCGGTATCAGACCGTCTATTCCAGGGTGATTGGCTCCGCCGCCGCTCCCACCGCTGGACTCCATTTTACCCCAGAGCTGCTGGACCGGGTCCAGGAAATAGGCGTAAAGGTATGTCACATTACGCTCCATGTAGGATTGGGGACTTTCCGTCCGGTGAAGGCAGAGGACATCGCAGACCATGAGATGCACTCCGAGTTCTGCATGATTTCCCAGGAAACCGCTGATACCATCAACGAGACGAAACGAAACGGCGGTCGGGTCGTCTGTGTAGGCACCACCTCCTGCCGCGCGATCGAAAGTTTTGCGGCGGAGGACGGCACCATGTCGGAGCGCTCTGGCTGGACCAGTATCTTCATCTATCCAGGATATAAGTTTAAGGTATTGGACGCCCTCATCACCAACTTCCACCTGCCCCAGTCCACTCTGATTATGCTGGTGTCAGCTCTGGCGGGGCGGGAGCATGTCTTGGCCGCCTATGACGAGGCGGTGCGGGAGCGCTACCGTTTCTTCTCCTTCGGCGATGCTATGTTTATTTCATAGAGGAGTGATTTTATGGAACTGACCAAGCTGCCCAACATCGGTCCGGAGCTGGCCCGGCTGCTGAACGGGATTCAGAGGAATTAAAGGCGCTGGGGGCCGAGATAACATTCCTGCGCCTGAAGGCTCGAAACCCGGATTCCTGCTTCCACAAGCTCACCGCCCTGGAGGGCGCAGTGCAAGGGGTGTGTAAGACCCAGCTCACCACGGAACGCAGAGCACAGCTGCGGGAATTTTTCGACGGACTTCCGAAAAAGTAATCATGGCAAATGGAGAAGTGTTCATAATAATTGGTGCCATAATTTGTACGCTTATATTTTACGGTGTTGGTACTTTATGTTGGAAAATAGATCTTTTTGCTAAGTTAAACCATCCGTTTGTGAAAAAGCACCCCAATATGTCAAAGCGCTTTGGGACCTTTTTTATCATATATTCACTTATATGGCTATCTTTGGTCATACTCATTACATTGTTAAATAGAGCATAAAAGGAGATTATTTGTGTTTGAAGTTTTAAAAAAAGAGGGGAGAGCCCGGCGTGGGGTATTCACCTGCGCCCACGGGGTGGTCCAGACACCGGTCTTTATGAATGTAGGTACCCAGGGGGCCATCAAAGGGGCGGTATCCGCCCACGATTTGAAGGAGATCGGCTGTCAGGTGGAGCTGTCCAACACCTACCACCTGCACCTGCGTCCCGGAGACGAGGTGGTCCGCCAACTGGGCGGGCTGCACAGGCTTATGGACTGGGACGGCCCTATGCTCACTGACAGCGGGGGATTCCAGGTGTTTTCCCTGTCCGGTTTGCGGAAGATCAAGGAAGAGGGAGTTACCTTTGCCTCCCATATTGACGGCCGGCGCATCTTTATGGGTCCAGAGGAGTCCATGCGGATTCAGTCCAACCTGGGTAGTGACATTGCCATGGCGTTTGACGAGTGCGTGGAAAATCCGTCCCCCTACGAATATGTAAAGACCTCCTGCAAGCGGACAGCCCGGTGGCTGGAGCGCTGTATTGCGGAGCATGACAAGCTAAACTCCTTGCCGGATACGGTCAACCCTCAGCAGCGGCTGTTCGGGATCAACCAGGGGGGGACCTACGCCGATCTGCGTGTCTGGCATATGGACGAAATCGCCAAGCTGAACTGTGACGGTTACGCCATCGGTGGTCTGGCGGTGGGGGAGCCCACCCAGGTGATGTACGACATTATTGACGCGGTGGAACCCCACATGCCGGTGGACAAGCCGCGGTATTTGATGGGGGTGGGGACCCCTTCCAACATCATTGAGGGGGTGGCCCGGGGGCTTGACTTTTTCGACTGCGTCATGCCCGCCCGAAATGCTCGCCACGGCAAGTTGTACACCTGGCAGGGGACTATCAACATAAAGAACGAGAAATTTAAGCTGGACAGCCGCCCCGTTGACGCCGTCTGCGATTGTCCCGCCTGCCGCTCCTTTTCCCGGGCCTATCTGAGGCACCTGCTGACAGCGGGGGAGATGCTGGCCATGCGCCTGGCGGTGCTCCACAACCTGCACTTTTATAATGAGCTGATGGCCCGCATCCGGGAAAGTATCGATCACGGAACTTTTGCGGATTTCCGGGCTCAATATTCCGGCCTGCTGGACCGCCCCGTCCGGGAAGAATAGAGAAATTTGCCAAAAGGGCTTGTCAACCCGGGAAATATCCGCTATAATACGTTTTACTGCGTCAAGGGGATATTCTGTTGACGGTCTGATTTTGCAGTAGTTTTGGAGGAAAAGTTTATGGATCCTAGTTTAATTCTCATGCTCGTTCTGATGTTCGCTATGCTGTACTTCTTTATGATCCGCCCGGAGAACAAGCGGAAGAAGGAGGCCCAGAACCTGCGGGATTCTCTGAAGGTGGGGGACGTCATTACCACCATCGGCGGTATCGTGGGCACCATCTGTAAGGTGGATGAGAGCACTATCGTCATTGAGACTGGCGCCGACCGGGTGCGTATTGAGTTTACCAAGTGGGCCGTGTCCAGCAAGAACGTGGCTCCTGAGCAGCCCACCAACTAAAAATTACAGGCATGTCTTTTGCCCTCTCCGCATAGGTTTTACCAAACCGTGGGAGAGGGTGTTTTTATGAAGAAGAAGGAGAGGCGGCCGGAGGAGCTGGGCAGTCAGTGGCTCAATACCATGTGCGAGGTGCTCAAAGGAGGCGTGCTGGCCGGTGTGACCACCATCCTGGCGCTGCTGATTTGTGCGGTGCTGGTGTCTGCGGGCATGTTATCGGTGAACTCCATGTACGGCGCGGTGCTGGCCTCCTGCGTTCTGGGCGCTCTGGCGGGCGGAACCTACGCCGTACGCCGGGTGAGCGGCCGGTCCCTGCTGATGGGCCTGGGTGTGGGTGCGGTGCTGTTTTTGCTGCTGCTCACCGCTGGCCTGATCGCCTATCAGGGCGCCAGCATCGCCAACGGGGGGGCCGGAATCCTGTGCGCCTGCCTGTGCGGAGGAGCCATCCCGGGACTTTTGGCAAGAAAACCCAAGAAAAAACGCAGAAGATGATTGAAATCTCTCTGGCGCTGTGTTATAATAGCTGTCACTATGGCTGAAACGCTGTAAGCAATGAAACAGGAGGAGATACCAATGAAACATATCCAGACCTTGAACGGGGCCACCCTGAAGCAGAGCGCCGCCCACGGCGGCTGTGGCGAGTGCCAGACCTCTTGCCAGTCCGCCTGCAAGACGTCCTGCACTGTCGCCAATCAGAAGTGCGAGAACAAGTAAGTTCAAAAGCCTGAAAGGGCAGGCGCTGCGCGCGCCTGCTCTTTTTGCTGTCCGGCCTTGAAAGGGAGTGTTGTATGGAAGAGCTGCTGGTGTACGCAATTCTGCTCTATGAGGGCCTCGTCACAGAGGCCGAATATCAGCAGCGTCTGAACGCTCTGTTTCTGGCGCATCCGGAGGACCATATGCTTTTGGATTTGGAGTGTGAAACCGACTATTATATTTAGATAGGAGAAAAGACATGACAATGGTACATACCTTTACCGCTCTGGGCCAGTACCTAGCGGCGGACGTAAACAGCGGAGCGGTCCATGTGTTGGACAAGCTGACCTATGATCTGCTCAGTTTGATCGGTGAAGGGCCGATAGGGAAGGGGAGTATCCCCAAGGAATTTGTGGAGAAGCTGCCCCAGTACGACCCGGCTGACCTGGAGGAGGCCTGGCAGGAGCTGCGGGAACTCCAGGAGGCCGGACTGCTCTTTACCCAAGACGACTATCTGGACCCGGAGGCGGCGATGGCCCTGCCCAAGGCGGCGGTAGTGAAGGCGCTTTGTCTCCATGTGTCCCACGACTGCAACCTGCGGTGCAAATACTGCTTTGCTTCCACTGGCGATTTCGGCACTGGCCACCGGATGACGATGGATCTCGAAACGGCGAAAAAAGCCATCAACTGGGTAGTGGAAAAATCCGGGAAGCGCCGCAACATAGAGATTGACTTCTTTGGCGGCGAGCCGCTGATGGCGATGGATGTGGTAAAGCAGACAGTGGAGTACGCCCGTTCTCTGGAAAAAACCCATGACAAGGTGTTCCGATTTACCATTACAACCAATGGTGTCCTGCTGGATGATGAAACCATAGACTATGTGAACCGGGAGATGTCCAACGTGGTGCTCTCCTTGGATGGCCGACGGCGGGTCAATGACCAAATGCGTCCAACCATCAACGGGAAGGGGAGCTACGAGGTCATCGTTCCCAAGTACCAGAAGTTGGTGTCCAAACGAGGAACCAGGGATTACTATGTCCGGGGCACCTTTACTCGGGACAATCTGGATTTTGCTGAGGATGTTTTGCACATGGGCGATCTGGGGTTCCGCCATGTATCAGTGGAGCCATGCAGCGGCGGCCCGGATGATCCCTTTGCCATCCGGGCGGAGGATCTGGACAGAATAGAGGAGGAGTATGAGAAGCTGGCTGGACTGCTCATGGAGCGCCAGGATATTAATTTTTTCCACTTTAATGTGGATTTAGCGCAAGGTCCCTGTGTGATTAAACGTTTGCGGGGCTGTGGAGCTGGGTGCGAGTATGTAGCCATCACTCCCGACGGGGACATCTATCCCTGCCACCAGTTCGTAGGGAAGGAGGAGTACCGTATGGGCAGCGTCCACGACAGCTCCTTCGACATGGTGATTTCTGGTCAATTTGCCCAACAGAATGTGTATACCCGTCCAGCCTGCCGGGAGTGCTGGGCAAGGTTCTATTGCAGCGGTGGTTGTTCCGCCTCCAATTTGCTTGCGAATGGTGACATAACAAGGGCAAATGAGGTCGCCTGCGCAATGGAGCGCAAGCGCCTCGAGTGCGCCATCGCTTTAAATGCCTTGGCCGCCGGAGGCGGAGAACAGACGAATACAGGATGTGATAATACAGACTGTAATCTCTGCGGCCGTTGAGTTTTCAAGGGGTTGACGAGGGCTGATCAATATCTAGGCGTCCTTTTTATCTCTGGCCACCAGATTTAGACACAACCGGGGCTTTGTGGGAAGCCCCGGTTGTGTCTTGGTTCTTTAGTTTACATAACGCTGTTAACATAAGAAATTGAAAGAATTAACAAAAAGCGAAAAATTTGCGAAAACCCCTTGCGAAAAAATTGAAATGGCGCTATAGTAAGAGTTGCCCCGTGAAGTGGACGCCCTTGGTTCCACGTCTATTTTTTTCACCCTTCTCATAGGATGGTACTGAGGTGACACCTATGGGAATGAGGATTCGCAAAAAATGGGACTTGCTGTCAGAGCAGGCCGGTACACTGGCCATATTGGCGGTCTGCTTTTTGCTGGGAGGCGCGGTTGGCAGTCTATTCGCATCCCTGTCCAGTGGGGCTGGAGCTCAGGAACTGAGCGGCTATCTGACCGACTACCTGACGCTGGCCAGTGAAGAAGGGGTGCCCCGAAGCCTGTGGCCGATTCTGTGGGGCCAGCTGAAGGGTTCCCTGTCCGTTCTGGTGCTCGGGCTGACAGGGTTGGGCGTGATCGGTTTGCCGCTGCTGTTCGGTGTGCGGGGGTTCTTTTTCACCTTTTCGGTTGCCTGTTTCTTCCGGATATTCGGCGGCAGGGGTTTTTTTCCGGCTTTCCTTCTGTTTGGACTGCCTGCTCTCCTGTGGGCGCCCGCCCTGTTTCTGATGGGGGTGCCGGGATTTCTCTCCGCTCAGCGGCAGCTGCGCCGGTCCCTGGGAGAGGGGCGCGGGGAGTTCCCCGTCAGTGGAGCGTACTGGTCCCGGGCCGGTCTATGTGTCGGACTGAGTCTGGCCGCGGGGCTTTTGGAGTTCTGGGTAGTTCCGGTTCTTCTTCGGGCCGCGGCCCGTGTGGTGTTGTAACTTACAAATTTAGGAGTTTTGGAAGTGTCTGAATTGCTGTCGGTCTATGAGGATTTTTTGAAAATTGAAAAACAGGCCTCGGCAAACACGGTCAGTTCCTACCTCCGTGACGTCCACCAGTTTGCCGCGGCAATGGACGGGAAGGGAGTAACCCTGATCCAGGTTATGCCCCGAGACGTGGAAGAATATGCCAACTCTCTGGTCAAGCGGGGCAAATCCCCGTCTACGGTGACTCGGTCGGTGGCCTCCATTAAATCCCTCTATTCCTGTCTCATCCGTAAGGGCTATGTGGATCAAAACCCGGCCAAAGGAGTATCTTCGGCCAAGGTGGAGCGTAAGCTGCCCCAGGTGCTCACCGGAAAAGAGGTGGAGCTGTTTCTGGAACAGCCGGAGTGTACCGACCTGAAGGGTTACCGGGATCGGGCCATGCTGGAGTTGCTCTATGCCACCGGGATCCGGGTCAGTGAGCTCATTAACTTGGATGTGGACGACCTGAATCTGCCCGGCGGCGTACTCAAATGCTTCAGCAAAGGGAAGGAGCGCGTCATTCCGCTGTATCCCACGGCAATCCGGGCGTTGAGCGAATACATAACCGATATCCGCCCCCAACTGGTGGATTCCGTGGACGAGGCCGCTCTGTTTGTCAATATGAACGGGGAACGGATGAGCCGTCAGGGCTTCTGGAAGCTCATCAAGCACTACCAGGACAAGGCGGGCATTCAAAAGGACATTACCCCCCACACTCTGCGGCATTCCTTTGCCGCCCACCTGCTGGAGAACGGAGCCGACCTGCGCTCTATCCAGGAAATGCTGGGTCACGCGGATATCTCATCTACCCAGATATACTCCAGGCTTATCAATCAGAAGATTAAAGATGTCTATAAAAAGGCCCATCCCAGGGCTTGAAAGAACCCGACCGGTGCAGCGCTCCATCGGTCGGGTTTTTATTGAATTTTCCGGAGGAATATGGTAATATAATTTATTAGATAAATCAATGGAAGGAGGACGTTTCCATGTCCACCACGTCGGAATATTTCGAGACCCTGCGAGGCCGGTCCATCGCCGTTATCGGCATGGGCGTAAGCAATACTCCGCTGATTCGTATGCTCCTGCGGGCTGAACTAAAAGTTACCGTCTGCGACAAATCCCCCCGTGAGCGGGTGGAAGAGCAGGCCTCTGAGCTGGAAAGTCTGGGGGCCAAGCTGCGGCTTGGGCCTGACTATCTGGCTAAAATTCATAAGGCGGACATTATTTTCCGCACCCCTGGCCTCAGTCCAAATACGCCGGAGCTGAAAAAGGCGGTAGAGGAGGGGAGTATCCTCACCTCTGAGATGGAGCTGTTTTTTCAGCTGTGCCCCTGCAAGATTATCGGCGTGACCGGCAGCGATGGCAAGACCACCACAACCACCCTGATCAGCGAGTTTTTAAAGGAGGCCGGGCGAAATGTCTATCTGGGGGGGAACATCGGACGTCCTCTCCTGCCCGACGTAGATGATATGACGTCCGATGACTGCGCGGTTGTAGAACTGTCTTCCTTCCAGCTTATGAGTATGGATCGCAGTCCTAACGTGGCGGTATTTACCAACCTGTCTCCCAACCATCTGGACTACCACCACACCATGGAGGAGTATACCCAGGCCAAGCTGAATATCTTCTGCCACCAAAAGCCGGAGGACCGGGCCATCTTCAACTATGACAACGACATCACCCGGTCGCTGTCCAAAGCCGCGGCGGGGAAGACCATGCTGTTCAGCCGCAAGCAGAAGCTGGAGGAGGGGGTGTATCTCCGGGACGGCGCTATCTGGCTGACCAACGACATGGGAAGCCGGGAGGTTTTGCCCCTGGACAGCATCCATATCCCAGGTGTCCACAACATTGAAAATTACATGGCCGCAATTGGCGCGGTGGACGGAATTGTTCCCGACAAGTGTGTCCGGGCGGTAGCTCAGCGGTTTACCGGAGTAGAGCACCGCATTGAGCTGGTGCGGGAACTGGATGGGGTGAAATACTATAATGACTCCATCGGTACCAGTCCCACACGGACTATGGCCTGCCTTGATTCTTTCGCGCAGAAGCTCATTATGATTGCCGGGGGCTATGATAAAGGCGTTCCCTTTACCCAGCTTGGCAGAGCAATGGTAGAAAAGGTAAAGGTATTGATTCTGACCGGTGACACGGCCCCTGCCATCAAAAAGGCGGTAGAGGAAGCGGAGGGGTACGCTGAAAGCGGATTGAAACTCATTGAGGCTGAGAGTCTGCCCGCCGCTGTGTCCGCTGCCCGGGATATCGCCCAGGACGGGGATGTGGTAGTGCTGTCTCCGGCCTGCGCCGCCTTCGACCGGTTCAAGAACTTTATGGAACGGGGCAAGGTATTCAAACAGCTGGTAAACGAACTATAATTGAAACGGATAGGATTGAAAAACGAAATGACTTTACAGATAAACGGCCGTGTCAGAGCCCTGGGCGATCAGGCTCAGGGCCAGCTGACAGAGGAATTTTACCGCATTGACACCGTCGCCCAGGAGAACACCGCCCGGGTGCTGGCCGCCTTCCAGAAGCACCGGGTGGCTGACGGTTATTTTGCTGGCACCACCGGCTACGGCTACGATGACCTGGGCCGGGATCAGCTGGATAAGATTTATGCCGATCTTTTTGGCACGGAGGCCGCCTTGGTGCGCATTCAGTTTGTGAACGGCACTCACGCTATCGCCTGCGCTCTGTTTGGAGCGCTGAAAGCGGGGGACGTACTGGTATCTGCCGTGGGCGCGCCTTACGATACCCTGTTGGGAGTGGTAGGGGCTGTGAACAAGGGACCCGGTTCCCTGAAAGACTATGGCGTGGAGTACCGACAAGTGGAACTGCTTGACAACAAGCCCGATCTGGATGGGATAGCCAAAGCTACCGCGGACCCTCTGGTCAAGGCGGTGCTCATCCAGCGGTCCAGAGGCTACTCCACCCGCGCGTCCCTGTCAGTGGAGGAGATTGGGGAGATGTGCCGGGTTATTAAGGCGGCCAACCCCAACGCCGCTATCCTGGTAGACAACTGCTACGGCGAGTTTGTGGAAACACTGGAACCCACTCACGTGGGGGCCGATCTGGTGGTAGGCTCTCTGATCAAAAATCCGGGCGGCGGGCTGGCTCCTACCGGCGGCTACATCGCCGGACGCCGTGATCTGGTGGAGGGAGCCGCCATGCGGCTCACCGTGCCGGGCATCGGTGGGGAGTGCGGATGCACACTGGGCCAGAACCGTCTGCTCTATCAGGGGCTGTTTCTGGCCCCCCACACGGTGGCCCAGGCGGTGAAAACCTCTGTCTTTGCCGCAAAAGTAATGGAACTGCTGGGGTACGAGACAGAGCCCCACTCCTCGGTGGTGCGCCACGATATTATTCAAATGATCCACATGAGGGAGCCGGAGGCCCTGAAAAAGTTCTGTAAGGGCATCCAGTTCGGCGCGCCGGTGGACTCCTACGTCACCCCAGAGCCCTGGGACATGCCTGGGTATGACTGCCAGGTGATTATGGCCGCTGGGGCCTTTGTTCAGGGAGCGTCCATCGAGCTGTCCGCCGACGCCCCCATGCGGAAGCCCTACACCGTCTACCTCCAGGGCGGCCTCACCTTTGAGTCCGGAAAGCTGGGCGTCCTGCTGGCCGTCCAGGAACTGCTGGGACCCTCTGCTTAAAAGGCAGTTTTAAGTTTCTTTGAGGAGGTCAGAATGGATCATAAAGGTATCATAAAATATTTCTATGAAGTTGTTGTTTCCCAAAATAGGCTTGATGATCTTTTCAAATTCATTTCGGAGGATTGCGTGCTGAGAACTGGGGAAGAAGAAATTCTTATAGGAGTAGACGGAATGAAACAACACCTCTTGGTATTGAGAGAAACTTATCCCGACTACACGATGAAAATTGTTCGTCAATATACAGCAGATGATTATGTTATTTCAGAATTTGTCATGAAGGGAACACACAAAGGGAATTTTGCTGGAATAACACCGACAAATCAAGTTTTGGAGATTACAGGGGTAGATATTGACAAAGTGATAGATGGAAGAATCGTTGAGCATGGCGGCGCTGCGAATACTTTTGAGACTTTTTTTGAACACCATTTAATTAAACCCGTATAGGGTAAGTCCCCAATTTGTCAATTACCGATTGGGGGAAACACAAGGGCATAGGTCAAGCCCGCTTTGGAATATCCTGACCCATAGGGGGTGAGGATATGGGGCCCTGGCGGCGGGAGTTCATCAGATACGTGCGCAGGCCGGTAAACCGCCGAAAACCGGTATGGACGGGCTCTGACCCTGCCCTGAAAATTCCCCCGGCTCTTCTTACTCTGGCGATAGCCCTGCTGGTGGCCGGGACGGTCATTGCCCTGCTGGAGTCCAAGCTGCGCCCGGTGGTGGCGGAGGTTGCCGCCGCTCAGGCACAGAACGCTATGACCGCGGTGGTGGAGGGGGCTGTCACCGCCGATCTTGCCGCCCGCCAGGTGAGCTACGCCGATTTTGTCACCATCCAGCGGGATGAGGGAGGGGCCATTACCGCCCTGACCACCGATATGGCCCGGATGAACTTGCTCCGGGCGGAGCTGACCGCCGCTATTCTGGAGGCGTTAGCTGAGGTGGATGTGTCCGATATTCAGGTTCCCCTGGGCAGCCTGTTCGATCTGGAGCCCCTGTGGGCCAAAGGACCAGCGCTCAAAACACGGGCTATTACTGTGGGAACTGTTCAGACAGAGTTTGAAAGCCAGCTCACCTCTGCCGGGGTCAACCAGACCCTGCACCGCATCTGGCTGGAGATAAATATCCCCATAAAGCTGCTGCTTCCGGGCGGGGAGGTAGATACCACTCTCCACACCCGGCTGTGCGTGGCCGAGACAGTGATCGTGGGAAAGGTTCCGGACACCTATTTACAGGTGGGAGATAGGGCCATTTATTCATAGAAAAGGATCTGTACGGATGAGTTTGACGGAAACACTTTGGTGGTACCTTGAAAATATCGGGGAATACTTCATTCAAATGCTGCCCTGTATGTGCGCCGCCTTGGTCTTGCTGCTTCTGCTGCGGCCTTTCCGGCACAGGAGGCTGGCCCAAATGGGTCTGGCCAGCGGCCCCTGGCGGGAGGGAGGACTGATTCTATTCGTAATGTTTTCCGCCGGGCTGGCCGCTCTCACATTGTTTCCGGCTTATTTCTGGACGGCCGGACACTGGCGGGGCGTCCTGAACGAAACTCAGCCCCTGTTCCGTCCCGTAGATTTCAGAACCCAGCTGCAAACCTTGCAATTGGAGCCTTTTCAGGAGATTTTCCGGGCCTTTAAGGGTCCTTGGGTGATGTTTCTTATGGTGGCTAACATTGGAATATTTTCCCCTGTTGGTTTCTTCACTGCTCTGCTCTGGCGGAACCCCAGGTGGTGGAAATCCCTACTGGCTGGCTTCTGTACCTCGTTCATGATTGAGTTTATTCAGTTCTTTATTGGCCGCAGCACCGATATTGATGACATAATCCTGAATACCACCGGAGCGCTGACTGGCTACTGGCTGTTTTGGCTCCTGCGGACGTTCTTCCCCGATTTGATTAAAAAATTTCAATGCCAGCCCAGAGGAGGGTATTATTTTGGATGATTTTAGTGAAATTCAGGCGCTCCGCCGGGAGTTGACTCAGGCGGGTTATGAGTACTATGTACTGGACAAGCCCACCATATCCGACTATGACTACGACCATAAGCTGCGGCGACTGGAGGAGCTGGAGGCGGCCCACCCGGAGACGGTCACACCGGATTCTCCCACCCAGCGGGTGGGGGGACAGGCACTGGAGGCTTTTTCCCAGGTAACCCATCAGGTGCCCCTGGAATCCCTTCAGGATGTCTTTGATTTTGAGGAGCTGGAGGCCTTTGACCAACGGGTCCGGGGAGTGGTCCAGGAAGCGGAGTATGTGGTGGAGCCCAAAGTGGACGGACTGTCTGTGGCGCTGGAGTATGAAAACGGTCTCTTCATCCGTGGGGCAACCCGCGGCGATGGCCGGGTAGGGGAGGATGTCACCGAAAATCTCCGTACGGTCCGGTCTATTCCTTTAAAAATACCGGATGCGCCGCCCCGGCTCATTGTACGGGGAGAGGTGTTTATGCCCAAAAAGGTGTTTCATATGCTGAATGAGGAGCGTGAGCGCAGGGGAGAGTCTCTGTTTGCCAATCCCCGCAACGCCGCCGCCGGCTCTCTGCGGCAGCTGGACCCCAAGATCGCCGCTACCCGAAAACTGGATATTTTGGTGTTCAATATTCAATGGATAGAGGGGGAAACCTTGTCTACCCATCTGGAAACCCTGGATTATTTGAAAAACAAGGGTTTTAAAGTAATACCACATTACAGATGTACCCAGGCATCCGAGGTGATCGAACACATTGTGGAGATTGGAGAAAACCGGGAGACCTTTTCCTTTGACATAGACGGCGCAGTTGTAAAGGTAAATGGCCTGTCACAGCGTGAAACACTGGGTTCCACCGCCAAATTTCCCCGCTGGGCTGCCGCTTATAAGTACCCTCCGGAGGTAAAGCCCGCCCAGGTCGTGGATATCGTTATTCAGGTAGGCCGGACCGGTGTACTCACCCCCAAGGCGGTACTCACTCCGGTGCGCCTGGCGGGTACTACAGTCACAAACGCCACCCTTCACAATCAGGATTTTATCTCGGAAAAGGATATTCGCATTGGTGACACCGTTCTGGTGCGCAAGGCTGGAGAGATTATTCCGGAAGTGCTGTCCGTTGTTTTGGAAAAGCGCCCGGGGGAAATAGAGCCCTATTTTCTCCCAAAAATCTGCCCTGTTTGCGGCGCGCCAGTGAAGCGGGATGAGGATGGAGCCCATATCCGATGTACCGGCGCCGAATGTCCCGCCCAGCTGCTGCGCAACCTGGCCCATTTTGCCAGCCGGGACGCCATGGATATTGAAGGTTTGGGCATTGCCGTGGTGGAGAATCTTGTGGGCGCGGAGCTGGTTAAAACCCCCGGCGACCTGTATTTTTTGAAGGAAGAGGATATCGCAAAGCTGGATCGTATGGGGAAAAAATCCGCCAAAAATCTGCTGACCGCCCTGGAAAAGTCCAAAAGCCAGGATCTTTCCCGCCTGATTTACGCCTTTGGGATTCGACAAGTGGGGCAGAAAGCGGGTAAAATCCTGGCCGCCCGGTTCCAAACTCTGGAGGCGCTGCAAAACTCCACGCTGGAGGAGCTGGTTGCGGTGGATGATATTGGAGAAATTACGGCTCAGAGTATTTTGGAGTGGATGGCCAGCCCTCAGAGCCGGCATCTGATCCAGCGGCTGAAGGAAGCAGGAGTAAACATGACAGCGGCGGAGCAGGGGAGCGATCAGCGCTTCTCCGGCATGATTTTTGTCCTCACCGGCGCTCTGGAGCGGTTTACCCGGGATGAGGCCAGTGGGATGATTGAGGCCAAGGGAGGCAAAGCGGCGGGCTCCGTGTCGAAAAAAACCTCCTATGTTGTAGCGGGGGAGGCGGCCGGCTCCAAGCTGCGGAAGGCTCAGGAGCTGGGGATTCCTGTCCTAACCGAGGAGGAATTTTTGAAGCTTCTGCAATAGGAAAGGGGGAGAGGTATCATGAGAAAAGGTTATCTCTACATCGCCATAGCGGTGGTGATGTTTACCTCCTTCGAGGTGGTTTTGAAATTTATTGCCCAGCAGATCAATCCGGTTCAACTGACCCTGTGCCGGTTTTCCATCGGATTTGTATTCCTGTTGCCTGTGGCGCTTCACAATCTGAAAAAGCGCGGAAAACAGCTGGACGGAAAAAGTATGGCTTACTTTGCCCTGCTTGGTTTTGTGGGCATCGCTCTGTGCATGCCTATCCTTCAGCTGGCCGTCTATTACACCGGCTCTTCAGTATCGGCGCTGATGTTCAGCTGCAACCCGGTATTTGTGGCGTTTCTGGCCTTTTTCCTTCTGAAGGAGCCTATCAAACCCCGCCATATTGCCGCGTTGACCCTGGAGGTACTGGGTACGGTGGTCATCATCAGTCCCTGGAATTCCAGACTGAACATGACAGGTGTGTGTTTGGCCCTGTTGTCCACATTGCTCTTTTCTCTGTACGGCGTGATGGGGAAGCGGAAGGTTATTGAATTTGGCGGAGCGGTGGTCACCTGTTTCAGTTTTCTGTTTGGCGGCCTGATTGTGCTGGCGTTCATTGTCCTCACACATATTCCATCCGCGGCCCAAATATTACGGGATTTGGGGCTGAACGGCTTTGCCAATATTCCTATCGTTTCAGGCTACACCCTGCAAAATCTGCCCTATGTTCTGTTTGTTTCTGTAGGAGTGGCTGGCATTGGATTTTGTGCCTATTTTCTGGCGATGGAATATCAGCCGGCCAGCGTGGTGTCTCTGGTCTATTTTTTCAAGCCCGCCCTGTCGCCTTTCCTTGCCTGGATGATCCATGGAGAAATCATATCCCCAAATATGCTACTTGGCATAGTCTTGATCGTGGTCGGTTCGTTGTGCTCCATCATCCCCGGAATTATGGAAGCAAAACAGGGATAAATTTAAAAACCTCTTGACTTAAAGTGTCCTTCATATGATATAGTTTTTGATGCAACTACTTATAAAGGGAGATGTACTATGCAGACATCAAAGGTTTATTTTACGGATTTCCACACCCAGGCCTATGGTGACAGCCTACCTACTAAGCTGAAGCGGCTCATCAAAGAGGCTGGCATTCAGGAGCTGGAGCTGGACGGCAAGTTTGTCGCCATCAAGATGCACTTTGGTGAGCTGGGCAATTTAAGCTTCCTGCGGCCTAATTATGCCAGGGCGGTGGTGGATGTGGTCAGGGAACTGGGCGGCAAACCCTTCCTCACCGACTGCAACACCATGTATCCTGGCAGCCGGAAAAATGCGCTGGAGCACCTGGAATGCGCATGGCAGAATGGCTTTACACCCCTTACGGTGGGCTGTCCCATCCTCATCGGAGACGGTCTGAAGGGCACCGATGACGTGGAAGTTCCCGTGGAGGGCGGCGAATATGTGGACAAGGCCAAAATCGGCCGGGCCATCATGGATGCCGATGTGTTCATCAGCCTGACCCACTTCAAGGGCCATGAGATGACCGGCTTTGGCGGCACGATTAAGAACATCGGCATGGGCTGCGGTTCCCGCGCCGGAAAAAAGGAGCAGCACGCCAGCGGCAAGCCTAGGATCAGTCCGGAGCGGTGCCGGGGCTGCTCCCGCTGCCAACGGGAGTGCGCCAACAACGGCCTGGTCTTTGACTCCGCGGCTAAAAAGATGACGGTGGATGAAGCCCATTGCGTAGGCTGTGGCCGCTGTCTGGGAGCCTGTAACTTCGACGCTATCTATTTCCAGAACGACAATGCCCAGGCGGCTTTGAACTGCCGCATGGCGGAATACACCAAGGCGGTAGTAGATGGCCGACCCCAGTTCCATATTTCTCTGATCGTGGATGTGTCCCCCAACTGTGACTGTCACGCTGAGAACGATGTCCCCATCCTGCCCAACCTGGGAATGTTTGCCTCCACAGACCCTCTGGCTTTGGATCAGGCCTGTGTGGACGCCTGTATGGCCGCCGACCCTATCCCTGGCAGTCAGCTTGCCCGACATTTGGCTGACCCCGAGTTCCACGACCACCATGACCATTTCACCAACTCCACACCGGAGTCGGAGTGGCGCAGTTGTCTGGAGCATGCGGAAAAAATTGGTTTGGGTTCCAGAACCTATGAACTGATTAAGATGTAAAGGAAAAAGACCTGTGCGACTTGAAGTGAAGCGCAGGTCTTTTTTCCTTTATTTATGATCCGAAAACATATTTTTTAACAGCAGATCAATCATAAACACCGACACACAGAACAATACCATCTGTCCAACGATAAGCCACAGCCAGAAAGAGACGTAATGTTCTTTGAATTGGATCATCAGCGCTGCGCTAACCGCGCCGCTGATCATACCAATCCGCGTCCACAGCCTGGCACAGTGCCGGTGAGCCATCGCCCAGGCGTCTGGATCCTTCCGGGTCAGCTCCGTGCTGTAGGCCAGGCCCTTGGACTGGTAGGGGGGAGGGGAAATTTTCCACATCAGCCCCACAATCAGCATAGCCGCAGGGGCCAGCATAACAACAATAAAATAGAGCGTATACATAGTCATACCTCACTTTAAGTAGCTATTTATCTGTTTTTGTTTTTTTTCTCTGCTTCGCGCCCCCTAAAGGATTTGCTCTGGCGGCGGCGCGGAGATCATCGTTGTCCACATGAGTGTAGATCTGAGTGGTATTCAGATGGTCGTGGCCCAGCACCTCCTGGAGGGTGCGTACGTCCACGCCATTTTGCAGCATCAGGGTAGCCGCTGTGTGACGCAGCTTGTGGGAGGAATATTGGGTGCTGTCCAATCCGGCGGCAGAGAGGTGCTTTTTCACCAGCTTGTGAACCGCTGCGGTGGAGATTCTCCGCCGGTTTTGGAGGGTGACAAACAGGGCATTCTGATCCACCAGTGTCATGGCGCTTCGCTCATCGAGCCAATCTGTCAGCGCTCTCTGGCAGGCCTCATTAAGATACAGCATCCGCTCCTTGCTGCCCTTGCCGAGTACTCGAAGCTGATCTCCCCGAACATCCGCTATATTTAAGCCGACCAACTCAGAAATACGCAGGCCGCAGTTGAGAAACAGGGTTAGAATACAGTAGTCCCGATTAGAGTTTTTACCGTCTACGTTGTCCAAAAGGTCCATACTTTCCTCTAAATTCAAGTATTTTGGCAAAGATTTCTTCAATCTGGGCGAGTCCAGGTCCTGGACGGGATTGGTCTTCAGCAGCTTGGCCTTGTTGGTGAGGTACTTGTAAAAGGACCGGATGGTGGCGACCTTGCGGGCTCGGGATGTGTTGTTCAAACCGCGGTCCCTGGACAGATAGTTCATATAGGAATAGATATCTGTCAGTGTGATATCCCGAACCAGCGGAAGATCAACGTCAGCGATGGAGATATCGTCCAGCGGGGTATCCTGAGAAGCCAGGTTTTTGTTCTGCTTGAGGAAGCGGAAAAAATTACGCAGGTCTAAATAGTATTCGTCAACTGTCCGATGGGAATGTCCCTGGATGGTCTCATGGTAAACCAGGAAATCCCGCAAAATGGGCGGCGCTTCGGTACGGTAGTCCAAAATCGGGCTAACCGCTCCTTTTCTGGCAAATACCCTCCACTCAGGTCAACAAAATTTTTATTTTGTTGACCTATAATCATCTGCCAAATAGGAGCGATTAGCGTCCCTCCTTTCGTATGCCAGTTTTGATTGAGTCAGTATATCATGATTTTCAGGACAGGTCAATCTAAACGCGTTTCTTGAAACAAATATGCGCTTGTGATATAATTGTCCAGGAGATGATTTTATGTGGTTCTGGATTTTTATGCTCGCCGGCGGGCTGTGGTATAAAATTGGATGGCTTTTGCTGCTGGTAACGGTGATTGCCATGTGTTTTGTGCTTGGGAAAGATATCGACACTGTGGCCAGTTGGGGTATGGTGATCTGTTTCCTACAGATTATCCCGTTGGTCGGCTCCATTTGTTCCAGTGGAACGAGCATTAAAGAAGCATTTCGACAAAAGCGGAAATCCCCTATAATCAGCTGGGGAGAGGTGTTTTACACCTCTCCCCTCAGCTTGTCGAAAAGCGGCCTGATCTGGAAGGAACCAGGCAGGCCGCAAAATTTGAAGAAAGATATATTTGAAAAAGTTGGAAAGCAGGAGCGGGGAATGTCGCCTTGTTTTCCATCTGGCCAGCTTTTTGAGG
>CAJTEA010000031.1 GCA_910575265.1 Oscillospiraceae bacterium | reverse complement strand
TGGAGCGGTAGCGTCAAATGGAAACGGAGGTGAAAGCGGTTGTCCAGAAAGCAAAACGGCGGCAGGCCGGTAAAGCTGTCCCGCGCCGAAAAGCGGGAAATTCAGGCCATCATCCGCAGGTATAAGGGCGACGGCAAGCCCCATACCGCCCAGGAGAGCATCCCCTACGAGGTCATGTATCAGGACGGCGTTTGCAGGCTGAACCTGCGTTCCTACTCCAAGTGCATTGAATTTTCCGATACCAATTACCAGCTTGCCCAGCCGGACGACCGCACGGCCACCTTTGAATACCTGTGCGACCTCTATAACTATGTGGACGCCTCTATCCATGTCCAGTTTTCCTTTGTCAACCGCAGAACAGACCCGGCGCAGTACGCCCGCAGCTTCGAGATCGCCCCGCAGGGGGACGACTTCGACGACATCCGGGCCGAGTACACCGGCATTTTACAGCGGCAGTTGACACGGGGCAACAACGGCATCGTCAAGACCAAGTATCTGACGTTCACCGTTG
Source organism: Oscillospiraceae bacterium (assembly GCA_910575265.1). Taxonomy (GTDB): domain Bacteria; phylum Bacillota; class Clostridia; order Oscillospirales; family Oscillospiraceae; genus Lawsonibacter. Next base: position 26,881 of record CAJTEA010000031.1, on the reverse strand, counting down.
AGGCGGACAACCTGAAAGCGGCGCGGGCGAGGCTGGAACGCATTGAAACCGACCTGCTGGGCTACTTCAAAATGATGGGAGCCGCCGCCCATGTGCTGGACGGGGCCAAACGGCTGGAAGTTCTGCACGGCGTTTTCCACCCGGACGGCGAATTGTTCCGCTTCGACTGGAAGTGGCTTCCCACGGCGGGGCTGTCCACCAAGGACTTCATCGCTCCGTCCTCCCTCCGCTTCGGAAACAGCCGGGTATTCGGCATCAGCGGCAAGTACGGCGCTGTGAGCTTCCTGCAAATCCTCGCCCCGGAGCTGTCCGACGAAATGCTGGCGGATTTCCTCAACACGGAAAACGGCATCGTCGTCAATCTCCATGTGCAGGCCATCGAGCAGACCGAGGCCATCAAGCGGGTAAAACGGAAGATCACCGACCTGGACGCCATGAAGATACAGGAGCAGAAAAAGGCGGTGCGCTCCGGCTATGACATGGACATCCTGCCCTCCGACCTTGCCACCTACGGCACGGACGCCAAGCAGTTGCTTTCCAAGCTGCAAACCCGGAACGAGCGTCTTTTCATGGTGACGTTCCTTGTCCTGAACATGGCCGACACCCAGCGGAAGTTGAGCAACGAGGTATTCCGGGCCGCTGGCGTGGCGCAGAAGTATAACTGCGCCCTGGTGCGGCTGAACGACCAGCAGGAGCAGGGCCTAATGGCCTCCCTCCCCCTGGGGCAGAACCATATCAACATCCAGCGGGGCCTTACCACGTCCAGCGCCGCCATCTTCGTCCCGTTCGTCACGCAGGAGCTCTTTCAGGGCGGCGGGGCCATGTACTACGGCGTCAACGCCAAGACCCACAACATGATAATGCTGGACAGAAAACTTGCACGTTGTCCTAACGGGCTAAAGCTGGGTACGCCGGGAAGCGGCAAGTCCATGTCCTGCAAGTCCGAGATCGTCAGCGTGTTCCTTACCACCCCAGACGATATTTTTGTCTGCGACCCGGAGGCAGAATATTTCCCGTTGGTACAGCGGCTTCACGGGCAGGTTATCAAGCTGTCCCCCACCAGCAAAGACTATGTGAACCCGCTGGACATCAACCTGAATTACAGCGAGGACGAAAACCCGCTGGCCCTGAAAAGCGACTTCGTGCTGTCGTTCTGCGAGCTGGTGATGGGCGGCAAGAACGGTTTGGAGCCTATCGAAAAGACGGTGATCGACCGGGCCGTGCAGGTAATCTACCGGCCCTATCTGGCAGACCCCAGCCCGGAGAAGATGCCTGTCCTCTCCGACCTCCACGCCGCCCTGACCGCCCAGCACATCCCGGAGGCCGACCGTGTGGCGCAGGCCCTTGATCTCTATGTGTCCGGCAGCCTCAACGTCTTTAACCACCGTACCAATGTGGACATTGAAAACCGGCTTGTGTGCTTCGACATCAAGGATTTGGGCAAGCAGTTGAAAAAGCTGGGGATGCTGATTGTCCAAGATCAGATTTGGGGCCGCGTCACCGCCAACCGCAGCATGGGCAAGGCGACCTGGTATTTTGCCGACGAGTTCCATTTGCTTCTGAAAGAGGAACAGACGGCGGCTTATTCCGCTGAAATCTGGAAGCGTTTCAGGAAGTGGGGCGGCATCCCTACCGGGGCCACGCAGAACGTGAAAGACCTGCTTTCCTCCCCGGAGATCGAAAATATTCTGGAAAACAGTGACTTCATTACCCTGCTCAATCAGGCCAGCGGCGAGGAAATCAACGTCTCCGACCGGGAGGCGGAACAGGACTTCACCCCCGCCGGGGCCACCGGCAGGGCCGAAAAGGTGCTGGAACGTGCCGACCAAGTACGGGAGCGCCGCAGTATGAAAAAGGCGGCGAAACAGGCCGGGCAGGTGGAGGCCGACACCGGCCCCCGCCCGTCTGCCCGCCTGCAATTCTCCGAGGAAGAACGCTCCACGCCGGAGCTGAAGAAGTACATCCGCAAATCCGACCGGCGGGCTGACCGTCTGGACGCGGCGAGGGCCGCTATTCCCAAGGAAACCGTCAAGATCAAGGAAAAAGTCTTTGACGAGGCCACTGGCAGGGCCAAGACCCATATACGCCGGGAAACGAGGGACAAGCCGCCGACCGCCATGAAGCCCAACCCGGCCAGCCGCCCCGTTCAGGAGGTCTTATTGTTCACCCACGGCAAAATCCATGAGGTGGAGCATGAGAATGTGGGCGTGGAGGGCGGTCACAAGGGGGAGGAATTGGCCGAGCGGCAGGCGGGCCGGGCCGTCCGGGGCGCTATCCGCCGTCACCGGCTGAAACCCTATCGGGAGCTGTCCAAGGCTGAACGCCTGGCGGAAAAAGCGAATATCGAATATTTCTATCAAAAGGCCCTGCACGACAATCCCCAGCTTGCACAAGCGGCCAGCAACCCCATTTCCCGGTTCTGGCAGAAGCGGCAGATCAAGCGGCAGTATGTCAAGGCGGCGAGGGCGGCAGGTCAGACAGTGGCAAGCGGGGCCGCGCAGGGGACAGCGAAAGCGGCCAAGTCCGGCAGTAAAGCCGCAAAGGAGGCGGTTAAGGAGAGCGAACGGCTGGCCTCCTTTGCCGTCCGGCACTGGAAAGGCTGTCTTGTGGCCCTGGCCCTGCTGATTATGACGGCGTTCCTGATGGGCGGTTTACAGTCCTGTTCCTCCATCGTGGGTGGCTTTGGCTCCGGCTTTACGGCAACCTCCTATCTCTCCGACGACGCAGACCTGATCGCCGTGGAAAACGCCTATGTGGGCATGGAGAACGACTTACAGCGGCAGATCGACAACATCCCCAGCGCCTACCCCGGCTACGACGAATACCGCTACGACCTGGACGAGATAATCCACAACCCCCACGAATTGGCCTCTTTTCTGACCTCCATCCTCCCGCGCTACACGCTGGCGGAGGTTCAGGCGGAGTTACAGCGGGTATTCAGCAAGCAGTATACCCTTACCACCACAACGACAGTTGAAGTCCGCTACCGCACGGAAACCCGGACGGACAGCGAGGGCAACGACTACGATGTGGAAGTGCCTTACAATTACTACATCCTCAATGTGAAGCTCACGGCACGGTCTATCGTTTCCATCGCCCCGGAGCTGTTGACGCCGGAGCAGTTGGAAATGTTCAACATCTATCTGCAAACCAGCGGCAACAATCCGCTGGTGTTCGGCGGCGGTTCCCCCGACATCAGCGCGTCCGAGGACATCAGCGGCGTTCATTTCGTCAACGGGACGAGGCCGGGCAATACCGCTGTGGTGGACATCGCAAAATCCCAAGTGGGGAATGTGAACGGCCAGCCCTATTGGAGCTGGTACGGCTTTGACAGCCGTGTGGAGTGGTGCGCCTGCTTCGTGTCCTGGTGCTATAACCAAATGGGCCTGACCGAGCCGAAATTTGCCGGATGCACCTCCGGGGGCATGGCCTGGTTCCAGTCACGGGGCCAGTGGGCCAACCGGGGGTACAGCGACATCGCCCCCGGCGACGCGATTTTCTTCGATTGGGACAACAGCGGCAACGCCGACCATGTGGGCATCGTGATCGGCACAGACGGCACGAATGTCTACACCGTGGAGGGCAACAGCGGAAACGCCTGCAAGATCAAGAGTTATCCCCTGAACAGCAGCGTTATCCGAGGTTACGGATTGATGAATTGGGATTAAAAATCTATGGAGAATTGGAGGTAAATCTATCAATATCGTATCCTTTGGCGGCGGCACGAACAGTGCCGCCGTTCTTGTTGGACTTCACAAGCACCAAATCCCCGTTGACCTGATCTTGTTTGCCGACACGGGCGGCGAACAGCCCCACACCTATCAATTCATCCGCACAATGAATGATTGGCTGGCCGCTCACAGTATGCCGCAGATCACAGTGGTAGAGAAGTACGACCGCAGCGGCCACCGGCTGACCCTGGAAATGGAGTGCCTGCGCTCCCGCACCCTGCCGTCCATCGCCTACGGCCATAAGCGATGTTCCCAAAAACACAAGATCGGGCCGCAGGAAAAATTCTGCAATCACTATCCGCCCTGCCGGGAGGCATGGGCGCGCGGGGAGAAGATCACCCGTTTCCTGGGCTACGACGCCGGGGAAATGAGGCGGTACGAACATTCCAAGAAGTTTAACGACACCGACAAGAAGTACATCAACCGTTATCCCCTGATCGAAGATTGGGGTTGGGACAGGAGCGATTGCGTCCGGGAGATATTGGCGGCTGGCCTGCCGCTTCCGGGCAAGTCCTCCTGCTTTTTCTGCCCCAGTATGAAACAGCAGGAGATTTTGGCGTTGAAAGAGCATTACCCCGACCTCTACCGGCGGGCCGTCGCTATGGAGGACAGGGCCATGCCACATCTTACCAGCATCAAGGGGCTGGGCCGCAATTACGCCTGGCGGGAGCGGTTCGGGGCGGCGGAGGGAGGGCCGGGGCCGTGCTGACGCTGACGCCCATATCCCTGAAAGACGCCAACGTCTTTGTTGCCCAGCATCACCGCCACCACCGCCCTGTCACCGGCCACAAGTTTTCCATCGCCTGCACCGAGGCCGGGCGGCTGGCTGGTGTGGCTATTGTGGGCCGACCCGTCAGCCGGTATCTGGACGACGGCCATACTCTGGAAGTCAACCGGCTTTGCACGGACGGCACGAAAAACGCTTGCAGTTTCCTCTATGCCGCAGCGTGGAGGGCGGCGCGGGCGATGGGCTATCGGAAAATCGTCACCTACATTCTGGACACGGAGAGCGGGGCCAGTCTGCGGGCCGCTGGCTGGGTGTGCGCTGGGCTGGCTGGCGGCAAACGCTGGACGGGGAGCCGCCGCCCCAAAGAGGACTTATACCCGGCGCAGATGAAATACCGCTATGAAAAATCCATCGGAAAGGAGTTTTGACTATGGCGAACAAACTTGACCGCATCGAAAAGGACATCCAGAAAGTGAAGTCCAAGATCGCGGAGTACAACAAGCAGCTTCGGGAGCTGGAGGGGCAGAAAACCGAGCAGGAGAATTTGCAGATCATCCAGCTTGTCCGGGGCATGAACATGACGAGGGAGGAATTTGCGGCGTTCCTGCGGGGCGGGGCCTTGCAGACCGCCCCCACCCTGACGCCCTATCACGAAAAGGAGGACACCGGCCATGAGGAATAAGATCATTTCCCGTTTTCTCTCTGTCATTCTGGCTGTGGGCTTGTCCACTGCCATGTTCACCACGACGGCCTTTGCCGGGGGCGGCGACGAGGAAGGGGAGGTCATACCCACCGAGCCGACCGGGGAAGTGGTGTCCACACCTGACCCCAAGCCCCTGACCCCGGAGGGCAATATGTCCCTGGTGGACGACATCGACGGGGAGGCGTCCGAGGATAAGCAGTTTATCACCGTCGTTTCCAAGACCGGCAACTATTTTTACATCATCATCGACCGGGCCGGGGACGGCGAAAACACAGTACATTTTCTCAATCAGGTGGACGAGGCCGACTTGCTGGCGCTGATGGAGGTGGAGGAAGCACCGCCCGCCGTCTGCTCCTGTTCCGTGAAGTGCGAGGCCGGGGCCGTCAATACTGCCTGCCCTGTCTGCGCCAACAACATGACCGTCTGCGCTGGGAAAGCGCCAGAGCCGCAGGAGCCGGAAGAACCTGAACCCCCGGCCAAGGAGAACAAGGGCGGCATGGGCGGTCTGCTGGTGCTGCTGATTGTGGCCCTGGCTGGCGGCGGCGGGGCGCTGTACTACTTCAAGTTCCGCAAGCCCAAGGCCGATGTGTCCGGCAGTTCCGACCTGTCCGAATACGACTTTGACGACGAGGACGAGCCGGAGGATGAAGAAATAGAGGGCGCGGAATAAGCATCAAAGGAGGCCCATCATCTTAAATTTCGGTGGGCCTCCTTTACAAAAAGGTGTTTGTTTTTCTTTGTGATGAAACTGCCCAAAGTGTGCTTACATTGGGGACAAGTAAGCGTATAGTCTGTGTCCTTTTCCTGAACAAAATAATCCTCAATCACAAGACTTGCACCGCAGTATTCACATTGATATTTGCCTTTTCCAGTAATTGACACAATTAGCACCCCTTTCTCTGTTTAGCTGCCATTCAGTATATACCTAACAATTCTTTTTTTCAATGATTAAGGAGAGCATAGCATGAAATTAGTAATCGCAGAAAAGCCCAGCGTGGCCCGGAGCATCGCCGCTGTGATCGGGGCGACCGACCGGCAGAACGGCTATTTGCAGGGCAACGGCTACCTGGTGTCCTGGTGCATTGGGCATTTGGTGTCCTTTGCGGACGCCGCCCTGTACGACGAGCGTTTCAGGAAGTGGCGCTATGAGGACTTGCCCATCATCCCGGAGAGCTGGCGGCTGATCGTTCCCCCGGACAAGCGGGAGCGGTTCGACACCCTGCGGACGCTTCTGCGTTCCGAGGACGTGAGCGAGGTTGTCAACGCTTGCGACGCCGGGCGGGAGGGCGAATTGATCTTCCGCACGGTCTACCACCTGGCGGGCTGTACCAAGCCCATGAAGCGGCTGTGGATTTCCAGCATGGAGGACAGCGCCATCCGGGAGGGCTTCGCCCACCTGAAACCGGGCCGGGACTACGACCCCCTGCATCAATCGGCGCTGTGCCGGGCCAAGGCGGACTGGCTGATCGGCATTAACGCCACCCGGCTTTTCTCTGTGCTGTACCACAAGACCCTGACCGTGGGCCGCGTCCAGACCCCCACCCTGAAAATGCTGGCAGACAGGGATGCCAAAATCACCGGCTTCCAGAAAGAGAAATATCACATCGTCCATATCGCCGGGGGCGGCATGGAGGCGGTAAGCGACCGCTTCCCTGACCCCGCCGAGGCGGAGAGCGTCAAGACGGCCTGCGGGGGAGCGCGGGCCGTCTGCGCTTCCATCCAGCGGGAGAAGAAAACGGAGCAGCCGCCCAAGTTGTACGACCTCACCACTTTGCAGCGGGAGGCCAACCGGCTTTTCGGCTTCACCGCCAAGCAGACCCTTGACTACGCCCAAACGCTGTATGAAAAGCGCCTGCTGACCTACCCCCGGACGGATAGCCGCTTCCTCACCGACGACATGGAGCAGACGGCGGCGGGCATCGTGGCCAACATGGTTCCCATGCTGTCGTTTATGGAGGGCGCGGTGTTCTCCCCGGAGATCCGCCACGTCCTAAACAGCGCCAAAGTGAGCGACCACCACGCCATTATTCCAACGGCGGAGTTCGTGAAACAGGGCTTTTCCGGGCTGGCGGACAGCGAAAAGAAACTGCTGTCCCTGGTCTGCTGTAAGCTGCTGTGCGCCGTGGCCCCGGCCCATGAATACGAAACCGTCACAGCTACATTCACCTGCGCCGGGCGGGAGTTCACCGCCAAGGGCAAGACCGTCCTTTCTCCCGGCTGGAAAGACATCGACCGCCGTTTCCGGGCCTCCCTGAAAACTGACGCCGACGAGGACGGCGAAACTGTGAAAGAATTGCCGGAGCTGACCGAGGGGCAGATTTTCGAGGATATGGCCGCTTCTGTCACCGAGCATTTCACGTCGCCCCCCAAGCCTTATACGGAAGATACTCTGCTGTCGGCTATGGAGCGGGCTGGGGCGGAAGATATGCCTGACGACGCCGAACGCAAGGGCCTGGGGACGCCCGCCACCCGTGCTTCCATTCTGGAAAAGCTGGTGCAGATGGGCTTCATCCAGCGCAAGGGGAAGCAGCTTCTCCCCACCCAGGACGGCATCAATCTGGCGGCGGTTCTGCCGGAGGCGCTAACCTCCCCGGCCCTCACCGCCGAATGGGAAACCCGCCTGTCCGAGATCGCCAAGGGGGAGGCTGACCCGGACGAGTTCATGGCCGGTATCGAGGCGCAGGCCCGCGACCTGGTGACGGCCTATTCCTGCGTCAGCGAGGACAAGCAGAAGTTGTTTCAGACCGAGCGTGTGGCCGTTGGGACGTGTCCCCGGTGCGGCGAAACCGTCTACGAGGGCAAGAAAAATTACTACTGCGGCAACCGGGCCTGTCAGTTTGTCATGTGGAAGAATGACCGCTTCTTTGAGGAACGGAAAAAGACCTTCACCCCGAAGATCGCCGCCGCCCTGCTCAAACATGGAAAGGTGAAAATCAAGGGCCTGTTCTCCCCCAAGACCGGCAAGACCTACGACGGCACGGTGCTTCTGGCCGACACCGGCGGGAAGTACGTCAATTTCCGCATGGAGTGGAAAAAGCAATAACATTTTCAGAGGCAAGGCCCCGTCCGGTTGGATGGGGCCTTGTGCTGTGATTAGAAAGGAGCGACCGAGTGAGCGAAGTATTTTCGATACAGATCAGCAAACATGGGACTGACCGGCATATCTGGCTGGACTTGCCCGCCACGGCGGAGCAGGTGCAGGCGGCGATGGGACAGATCGGCGTCACGCGGGACAATCCGTGGGATTATACCGTCAGCGGCTTTTCCGTCCCGGAGGGCCGACACCTGGCTATTCCCTACGACCTGGCGCTGGCCTCCGGCCTGAACGAGCTGAATTTCCTTGCCGCCCGGCTGGAAAAGCTGAACGCCTACGAGATCGGCACACTGAACGCCGCCTTGCAGCAGAAGAACACCGAAATGCGGACGATTGGCCGCATTATCGACTACGCCGACAATCTGGATTACTATGTCAATCTTCCCGACATCCATACCGTGGCCGCGCTGGGGGACTACTATCTAAACCGCTCCGGCATGGTGGATATGCCCGAAGCCTGGAAGCCCGCCATTGATGTGCAAGCATTGGGAAAGCACATCGCCGGACTGGAACAGGGGACCTTTACCGAGTACGGCTATATCGTCAGGAGCGGCGACCAGTGGCGGCAGGTCTACGAGGGCCAGATCATCCCGGAGGAATACCGGGTGCTGTCCTTCCCGCCCCCGCAGGTGGAACGGGACGAGGCCAGCCGCCCCCAACAGGAGCCGGAGCAGACCGGCCCGGCCTCCCAGCCGGTTATCCCCATTGTGCTGACCGGCAGGAACAACGCCGAGCGCATGAAGGAGATCACCGATAAGCTGGAAGCCGGTATTCAGGCCCTTTTTGAGAGTGAGCGGTATAAAAATTATCTCACCGCCATGTCCAAGTTCCACAATTACAGCTTCAACAATACCCTTCTGATTGCTATGCAGAAGCCGGACGCCTCCCTGGTGGCGGGCTACAACAAGTGGAAGGACGACTTTGAACGCCATGTGAAGCGGGGCGAAAAGGCCATCAAGATTTTGGCCCCGGCCCCCTACAAGGTGCGGCGGCAGGTGGAAAAGCTGGACGCCACCGGCAGGCCCATCCCCGGCCCGGACGGGAAGCCGCTGACCGAGGAACAGGAAGTGACCGTCCCCGCCTTTAAGGTGGTGTCGGTGTTCGATGTGTCCCAGACCGAGGGCCGGGAGATACCCGACATCGCCGTGGACGAGCTGACCGGCAGCGTGGAACGGTATCAGGACTTCTTTGCCGCCCTGGAGCGGACTTCCCCCGTCCCCATCGCCTTTGAGAACATCGAGAGCGGGGCGCATGGCTACTACCACCTGGAGGAAAAGCGCATCGCCATTGACGAGGGCATGAGCGAATTGCAGACCTTGAAAACGGCTATCCACGAAATTGCCCACGCCACCCTCCACGCCATTGACAAGGACGCCACGCCGGAGGAATTGGCCGACCGTCCCGACCGCCGTACCCGTGAGGTGCAGGCCGAGAGCGTGGCCTATACCGTCTGCCAGCACTACGGGCTGGACACCTCCGACTACTCCTTCGGCTATGTAGCCGGGTGGAGCAGCGGCAAGGAGCTGTCCGAGCTGAAAGCCTCCCTTGAAACCATCCGGGCCACCGCCAATGACCTGATTACCAAAATCGACGGCCACCTTGCCCAGCTTCAGCAGGAACGGCAGGCCCAGCAGGAGCAGGCCCCGCCCATCTGGAACGGGCTGGACGGCCTTATCAACGACAAGCCCTTCATGCCGGGGGCCACGCCGGAGCAGCAGGCCAACGCCCTGATGGACTTTGCCGAGCGCGACGGCCAGCGGTTGGGGAACGAGGAACGCCGTCTGATCGTGGACTATGCCAATGTTATCCGGGACTATCACAAGGTTGCCGACCTTATCAATGAGCTGTGCGAAGATGGCTACGAGTTACAACACGGCGGCGTGGATATTGCGGTAAAAATGCGGGTGGAGCGTGAGATCGCGGACGCGCCCCCGCTTCTCCTTGATCCGGACGCCGAGCCGCTGGTAACGGTCATTTGGAGCGAGAGCGCCGACCTGCGGGATGGGGAGCAGTTGCCCCTTTCCCAAGCGGATGTCGTTTTCAAGGCCCTGGACGACGCCATGCGGGACGAACCGGGCTATGACAAGACCAAGTTCCGCATCGACTTCACCATGAACGGCAAGGCGGACAACTACGAGGGACGGCAGGACTTTGGCGACGGGGACGGTTCCCTAATCGAGCATATCCAAGGCTACCATGAGTATTACGCACAGGACGAAAGCTGGAAAAACCATGTGCTTCACCATGAGGGGCCGGAGGCATGGGAGGCGGACAAGGCCGAACGGGACATGATTTTGGGCGAGTTCATTCCCTATCTGAAACTGCACTGTAACCTTTCAGCTATGGAACGGGAGGCCCAGCGGCCCTTACAGTCCGGGGAAACGCTGCCCCCGGAGCAGGTCGCCTATTTCAACGCCGTTCTGGACTATGTGCGCCAGTGCCGCCCGCTTCTCAATCAGGGCCAGTATCAGCTGCCGGAGCCGCCCCGCCTGGCCGACTTCGACGTGGACTTGCAGGAATACAAGCAGCAGGTGGAGGCCGAGATCGCACAGGAAGCCGCCGCAGCCGGTATGACCGTGGAGGAATACGCCGCCAACGGCTACGAGCCAGCCGCCCAGCCGGAAGCGGCGCAGACCACCGACACGCCCCAGCCGGAAAGTTCTGTCCCTGAAAAGGTGGACACGCCGGAGCCGCCCGGCCCGGTTCTGACGGAGTTGGAGAAAAAGGCCGTCGAGATCGCCAAGGGATATGAAAAGCTGCCCTTGCAGGAGAGGATAGATGTGATCGCCCGGACATTCGGCTGTGCCACGGGCAAGATCGAAACCTCCCCCTGCCGGGGCAAGTGGCGGGGGACAAGCGATATTTCCATCCGCTTTGACAACGGCGCTTCCCTGGCTATCGGCAATTACCGTACTCCGAAAGCCAAGACGGTCAAGGTGCAAAGCGAGTGTGTCAACGCTGTTCTGGTGCGGTATAACCCGGAGATCGTTCAGGCAACGAAAGAGGCCGCTGTCGCCGCCCTGCTGCGGAAAGAGGCAAAGGACAACGCCATCGCCGCCGAAAAGGGCTTGAAACCCTACACTTTCCTGAATGTGGAGCTGCACGACGGCGCGGGCGGCAAGGGTGGCTATATGGGCTGGTACTATGTGACCTTGGCCGTTGACGGGAAAATCTGTACCCATCTGGAAACGGGGCTGGCCCATGACATCGCCAGCGGCAAGGTGAGCGATACCCCCACAAGGGAGGATTATTTTACCGCCGGGGCCTTGAAAGACGATCAGGTTGACTATGTGATGAACAATGTGGGCTTTTCCTCTACCTCCGACCTATATTCCCTGCCTCTCCATGACGATGTGCGGGAGCGGGCGGAACGGACGCTGGCGGAACGGGAGGCCCAAGCCGCCCCGCCCACCGTGGAGCCGACGCCGGAGGGCATTTCCGCCGAGCTGTACGACCTGATGTGCGCCTATGACCCGGAATTTATGAAAGACTACGCCAACCGGGAAGATCAGATCGGCGGGACTATCCGGGAAATGCAGGAGATCGGCCCCACGTCCTTTGAGCTGGTGATCGTGGGCATCCGGGACGACGAACAGGCCCCCGCCGCCCTCCGGGAACGTGCCGCCGCCCTGATGGACACCATCGACCGCTACAAGGAGCTGAACAACACCTTTTCCATCTATCAGGTACGGGGCGGGCCGGAAACACGGGATTTCCGCTTTGAGCCGTATTATCGCCTGCTGGCGACCGGGCGGACGGTTGACCCGGCGAATTATGACCTGGTGTATACCGCCCCGCTTCGGGACATCGACACACTGGAAAGCATCTACCGCCAATTCAACACCGACCACCCCGCCGACTTCACGGGTCGCAGCCTTTCCGTTTCTGACGTGGTGGTGCTTCGCCACGGCGACCGGCAGGAGGCCCACTTTTGCGATGATGTGGGGTTCCGGGAAGTGCCGGAGTTTTTGCGGGAAAATCCTCTGCGTACCGCCGAACTGTCCACCGAACAGAACGAAAACATGATCGACGGCGTTCTGAACAATGCCCCGTCCCCCGGAGAGGTGGAGGCTAAGGAGGAAGCCGGGGAGGTTGCCGAACAGCCGCAGACCGATGCCCCGGAACAGCCAGAGCAAGCCCCCGTCCGCTATTACCCCATCAACGAGGAAGCGGCCCGCCGTGCCAAGGAAGCCAACAGCTTTGACGACTACCGGCCCGGCAGCGCCACGGCGGAGTATCGCCGCATGGTGGACAAGGCGGTGGAGATCGCCCAGCGGCAGAAGAAGCGGGTTGACCCGGAATTTCACGATAAGATAGACCAGCTCCTTGACACCTACGCCCGCCTGTTGGCGCAGAATATGAATAAGGGCTATGAGATCGCCGCCCGCGTCCCCTCCGTGATGATCGCCGGGCCTGCGAATTTCCCGGTGAAGAAAAAGCAGAAGCAGAACGCCGCCGATGATAAGAATATGCGGGAATGGCAGGAGATACAGGGCTTGCTTGATAAAATCCGCAGTACGGGCATGGGCGGCATCAGCGCCGACGACCCCAACGCCATTGAGAAGCTGCAAGCCAAGCTGGAAAAGCTGGAAGCCACGCAGGAAATGATGAAAGCGGTGAACGCCTACTACCGCAAGCACAGGACGTTGGAGGGCTGTCCTCACCTCTCCCCAAAGAGCATTGAGGCGTTCCAGTCCGGCATGGCCGGGGGCGGCGGGGGAAGCCCCTTTTTGCCCTGGCAGTTGTCCAACAATAACGCCACTATCCGGCAGGTGCGGAGCCGCATTGAGCAGTTGACCCGCCAGCGGGAAAATGTCTTTGTGGGCTGGGAGTTCGACGGCGGCACGGTGGAGATCAACCGGGAGGCCAACCGCCTGCAAGTTTTCTTTGAGGGCAAGCCAGATGAGGCCACCCGGAGCATCCTGAAAGAAAACAGCTTCCGTTGGTCGCCCAAGGCCGGGGCGTGGCAGCGGCAGTTGAACGACAACACCTTTTGGGTGGTTGACCGCATTTCGTTCCTGCGGCCCCTCTCCGGCGAGAAGCCCAGCGAATTGCAGATCAAGGCCCGGCAAGCACAGCAGGAAAAGCCCTCCATCCGGGCGCAGTTGAAAGCGGCCAAGGAGGGCCAGCAGCCGAAAGCCCCCACCAAGGATAAATCGCAGGATTTGGAGGTGTGACGATTGCGAAAATATGAGGATGTGGACATCATCGCCTCCCTGGGGGCTGTGATGGAGCTGAACACCGAGCATTACAAGAGCGATTTCCGCTATGACATGGAAATGTTCATGGAGGCGGCGCGGCATCCCACCGAGGAAAACACCCATTTGCTGTGGCTGTCCCGCCGCTGTGGAACCGAGTGCTTCCGGGAGCGTGACGTTTATCTGAAAGAGAGCCAGGCAAGCCACACCTGGACATTCCACGCCACCACCGGGGACAGCATTTTGGCCTACGCCGTGGAGATCACCGGCCTGCGGGACGGTAAGGTGATGGGTGATCTCTATGAGCTGGATTACCGCCAGCACACCGCCAAGCTGGGGCAGCAGGCGCTTCCCATTCAGGAAGTCAGTCTAAAATTTGAGGACGGAACCGAAACCCGCTGCTCTTATGAGCAGTTCAACCACGGCATCTATGGGATGGTGGCGGAGCATGGCAAGGTGGTGAGCAGGCACTATGAGCCGGAGAGCGAGGACGCCTTGCGGAGCTTGCTGACCGCCGCCCGCCAAGGCAGGCAGAAGAACCGTGCGGCCATGTTCAAGATCAAGATTGGCCGCAAGCCCTCTATCCGCAAGCAGCTTGCCGAGGCCAAGAGTGCCGCCGCCCCGAAAAAGACCCCGACCAAAACAAAAAATCAGGAATTGGAGGTAGGATGATGGTACATTTCACGGTTGAGGAAGAAAACCTGGTCTGTGTCTACTACAAGGCCGACCGGCGCAGGACGATGGGCCGCATGACCGCCGCCCTCCCCGATATGGACGGTGATATGCAGGCGTTGGCCCGGCAGACGATCAGAAAGCTGGAAGCCATGACGGACGCCGACTTTGAGGATATGCGCTTTCTCTTTACGGACGAGTAACAGGAGAGCCGCCTGCCTGGGGACAGCGGACAGGTAGCAGGGATAGGAATACAGACCTGCGGAAAAGGTGCAGACGCGGAGCGGATGCACCTTTTCCGCAGGTGCCGCGAGCGGCCCGCCGGAGGTGGGGCGCTTGCGTAAACGGTAGACGCTGGGGGTATCAGAAAAGCAGGACGGAGAATAGACGGGACAGCTCTACACTTCACCCTCTTGCCCAGCAAGCGGAAATTTGGGAATTTCTTCAATCAAGTGCCGGGTGACAGTCTGCTTCATATCCTCGTCAACATATTTTCTGACAGAACCATCCGGCCCCTTGACTTCTACGGTGCAGGTTTCTTCGATGTAGTCTGCATAGTGGGCCACCACCTTTTCAATCGCCCACGCCTCACCAGCGACAGCGGCTTTGATGGTGGGATAGTCTATCAGTTCTTTTTCCTTACCCATTCTGAAAACCTCTCTATTCAGATTTGACAGTATCATATCACAGTTGGAGGCAGATTGCCAGTATAAACCGGGGCGCGGGAGCCGAAATGTTGGCCCCTGCGCCCCGGTTTTTTGCGTTCATTTTCTACGCATTTAGAACGCCGTTTCAGCAGGTATTTGATAAATCATTCAGCTACCCCAACTACCGGCCCCCGGAAGCCCTGAAAACAGCGGGCTTTTACCCCTCTAAATGCGTAGGCCGATGGTATCTTTTCCTCTGCCGTTCGGCCTCCTTTCGACGGCGCATTTTCTTGGCGCAGGCGGGGCAGTATTTCGCCCGATTGGACTTCGGCGTGAAGCTGGCCCCGCACTCACAGCACCGTTTCAAATGGTCGTGGCCCTTTGTGATCTCGGCGCACAGAACCGCGTCCAGCGGGAGGACAGCCGCCCGGAACCAGCGGCACAGCAGGGAGTAGGAAATGCTCTGCACACAGATACATTCCTCCCCGTCGTCCAGCAGGAGGCAGTTGCCGCCCACATTGTTGCAGCACTCCCGCGTCAGCCTCCGGGCCTTGCGGTACTGCGGATAGTTCATCTTTGGTATGCTCACAGCTCTTGCTTCCTTTCCTGTTGCCGGGGCGTCACCCGCAAAATCCCGTCTACATTCTGCTTGATGATGCCGTACTCTTTCAGCTCCTTTTTCACTTCGCCGTACCTGGCGTACAGCCGTTCCTTTTCCTCCGACAGCCGGGCATACTCCGCTTTCAGCGCGGCCAGATCGGGCAGCTTCGTCACGCCGCCCTCCCGCAAGGCACGGCCCGCCGCCTCGTACAGTATCAGGGCGCTTTCATGCTCCTGCCGGAACCGGGCTTTGTCCGTTGCCCGGCGATACTCTACCGCTACGGGCCGGGTCTGCTTGTAGGTGGTGACATTCTTTATCAGCACGGCCATTTCTCCCAAACGCCGCTCCGCCGTTTTCAGCGCGGCGGCGGCTTCCTCGCTGGCGGCGCTGATCTCCGCCACCCGGCTTTCCAGATCAGGATAGGCGTCGATACCATGCTCCGTCAGGAAGTTCATGGTCTTTGCCGCCTGCTGTAAATTGTGTATCTTCGCCCATCGTGCATAGCCCGCCGATTGTTGGGCCTTGATGCTGTTCTCGATGTCGATACGCAGGGAGATACCTTTGCGGACTTTCGGCTTCCGGGCGGCGATGAACCGGCCCTGGATGCGCTCGGTGATGGCTTCCTCGGTGTAGGCTTCGCCCAGCGTTTTGCACCTGGTAAACCGCTCCTGACCGGGGGCGCGGAACGATACGAATTTCCCCCGCTTGATTTCATAGCCCTGCCTCTCCATGAGCCGCAGAAAATCGTCAAAATCCTTGGCCTGGGGGATAGCTGCGTCGATGGCGATTTTCAGCTTTGCTTTCCAGCTCCGGCCCTGCCGCTGGGCATCCCACTCGGCATAGGACTGGCCCCTGTCCTGGCCCGGCTTTACCACGGATAGTCCATATTCCCGGCACAGTCGGTCGCTGGTGCGCCGGATAAAAGAATAGCTTTGCTTGTTGGAAACATACTTCCGACAGTTCACCATGTCCACGGCGCAGAAAATGATGTGATTATGGATATGGCCCTTGTCGATGTGCGTTGTCAGCACATAGGGGTACTTGCCCTGCAAAACCTCGTCGGCTAGCCGCTTCCCAATCTCGTGGGCCTGCTCCGGCGTGGCCTCGCCGGGAGCAAAGGACTGTATCAGGTGGTGCGCCAGATTGTTGCCTTTTTGGATGGCCTGGGCAAGCAGCATTTCAAATTCTATGTCCGCCGTTTCATAGGAGCAACCAAAGGAGGACACCAGCATTTTGTCCTCGGTTTTCTCCGGGTTCTCGATGTAGTCAAGAGCCTTTTTCAGCGTTGACTTGATAGGATGTATCTTTGTAACCGCCATATCTCCGCCAGCGCCCCCTTGATGTCCTCCATGTCCTGCGCGTACACTGTGCCGGTGCTATTCACCCTGCGGGCAATCTGATTGACATTGACGCCGATCTTCTGTATCTCCGCCGTCTGCGCCCGGATGTCGCTGGTGTCCACGTTGACGATGTAGCCATCAATCAGCATCTTCCGGGCATAGGCCGAAAAATTGGCCGTATGGAGCAAGGCCATTTTCTGCTGTATCAACGCCTGTTCCTCCGCCGTCACCGGGACACGCAGCACGATTTTCCGCTTCCTGTTCGCCATGCGTCACCTCCGTTCTGCATAAGGGTTTGGGATTATCCCAACAAGCGAAAACGGACACGGCCCGGCAGGGGCGGGGCGGGCCGTTTTCCGGGAGTGTGGCTACACTCCCTATGCTTGCTACGTTACCCCTCCCCCCGTTCCGCTTCCTCTGTCCTCCGTACTAATAAAGCGAATTGGAACACCCAAACTGTGCGCCAACGGCTGGAAATTTCCGAAAAAGCGCAAAAAAATAGAAGCCGCTCTGCGTTCTCGCAAAGCGACCTCTATTTGCTTTCGATAGCCCCGTCTAATGCTCCCTCAATGACCGGCAGATGTTCTTCTGGACACATCAGCACCTTGCGGCTTATGCGCTGGCGCTGGTCGTGTTCCTCCCCTGTGGTAAGCTGGTTGAAATACTTCGCGGCGGGAAGATTGAAAATTTGAATGAGCTGTATTATGACTGGTAGCGCCGGTATGATGTGGTTATTTTCAATGTTGATAAGATAGACCGTTGAGATACCCGCCATTTCAGCGGCCTTTTGCCTGGACAGCCGCCGCTTTTTCCTCGCCGCCTTGACATCCTCCCCAAAGGGTTCAAAACCGGGGCAATCCTGAATGTTAGCCATATTGTATCACCCATCTATATTGTATACTTTACTTTTTGACTTGAAAACAAAGTATACAGAGCAGGTTCTAATCTTTATTATTTACATTTTGACGCTTGTTTTATTCGAGCAAAAGAAGTAAAATACCAATATCGGAGGTGCAGCATGGACTATATGACTTTGAAAGAAGCGAGCGAAAAATGGGGTGTCACCCCACGACGGATAAACTATTACTGCGTTGCGGGGCGCATCCCTGGTGCTTTGAAAGTAGCAACGATCTGGCTTTTGCCAAAGGATGCAGCGAAGCCGATTGACGGTCGTACAAAACAAGGGAGGGCTTTGAAGCATGAATAGCGTTTTAATTATAGACGATGACAAGGAACTATGTGCCTTAATGAAAAAATGCGTGGAGCAGGAAAACTTGTCTGCGGTGGTGGCGCATGGCGGCTTAGAGGGTCTGCGGCTGCTGGAAGAAAACAAAGATGCCTGTTCCCTGATTATTCTGGATGTGATGATGCCGGATATGGACGGTTTTCAGGTATTGCAGAAAATCCGGGAGAAAAATAATGTGCCGGTGCTGATGCTGACCGCCAAAAGTGACGAGGAAGATAAGGTTTCCGGTCTACGGCTTGGGGCAGACGATTACCTGACAAAGCCTTTCAGCATTAACGAGCTGATGGCCCGCATCCATTCCCTGGTTCGGCGCTATACCACCTTAAACCCCATAGCTGGGAATGTGGCCGC
Source organism: Oscillospiraceae bacterium (assembly GCA_910575265.1). Lineage (GTDB taxonomy): Bacteria > Bacillota > Clostridia > Oscillospirales > Oscillospiraceae > Lawsonibacter. Next base: position 8,571 of record CAJTEA010000031.1, on the reverse strand, counting down.
CACAATGCTGCTGAAAGATATGGTGATTGATAAAGTCAATCGGACGGTCACTGTCCAAAATCTCCCGGTAGAGCTAACCGGCAAGGAATTTGATCTGCTTGTGTTTCTGGCATCCAATAAGGGCCGGGTATTCACCAAAAAGCAGATATACACACAGGTATGGGCAGAGGAATACGCCTTTGACGACAGCAATATCATGTCCTTTATCAGCAAATTGAGGAAGAAAATCGAGCCAAATCCAGAGCATCCGTTTTACATCCAGACCGTCCGGGGCGTGGGGTATCGGTTCAACAAGGAGGCATGAGCATGAACCTTTATCTGTTGCTGTCCCTATTGGTTGCCCTGCTGGTAATTACCTGCCTTTGGGCCAGACTTCACCGTGTCCGGGGTCAGCTTTCTCTTATCAAAGATGCCCTGACGGATATAAAGAACGGGAACCTGAACCGCCGTGTATTGTCGCGGGAGAGCGACCTGACGAAGCAAATCTGTTATGACATCAACGAGATCGCTATGAGCAGCCAATCCCAGCTTATCCAACAAAAGCAATCCGAGCAGGCATATAAACGGCTCATGACAAGCCTTTCCCATGATGTAAAGACCCCTCTCGCCTCTCTGGTGGGGTATTTGGAGGCCGTGGAAAGCAAAATGGTGACAGGAGCCGAACAGGAAGAATACATTCAGGTTGCTACGGAAAAAGCCCATCATCTGAAAGACTTTGTGACCGCCTTGTTTGAATGGGTGAAGCTGGACGCAGGGGAACAAGTTTTTCATTTTGAGCTTTGCGATCTGAACGAGCTTTCCCGCAACATTATGGCTGACTGGGTGCTGTTGCTGGAAAACCACAATTTTACCTATGAGATAGAGATACCCGAAGCAGAATACATGACAAGAGTTGACCCCACCGCCTACACCCGTATTCTCAATAATCTGCTGCAAAATATCCTGACGCATAGTGCCGCAAGCCAAGTGTCCCTTACTGTAACCGAAACGGAGCAGCAGGCAAAAATCGTTGTTGCCGATAATGGGAAAGGAATTTCTGCCTCTGATCTCCCCCATATCTTTGAACGGATGTATCAATGCGATCACTCCCGATCTGCCAAAGGGAACGGGCTGGGCCTCTCCATTGCAAAAGAGCTGGTGAGCATTCATAAAGGAACCATCACGGCAGCCAGTGTTCCCGGAGCAGGTACAACCTTTACCATCATACTTCCGAAAGCCCTGTGAGCGTGCAGGGCTTTCTTTCGTTCAAAACAAGGTTAAAACAAGATTTCGGCAAGGTTATGGCAAGGTTCGTCCCTTATAATGGGAACCACGAAAGGAGGAAACCGCATGACAATCATTGCAACTGAAATGCAGAAATGGAAGCGGAATAAGATTGTCTGGTGTATTTTGGCCTTGACGCTGCTGTTGGGGGCGCTTGCGATTGAGAGGGCTTGCAGCATTGCAAGGAGCAGTCCATATATGGATAACTTTGGCGACCTCTACACGATGGCGTTTAAGAACTTGTCCAGTCTGTTCCTGCCTATTGTGCTGGGAATGTTCGCCACAACCTTGTTTTTTGACGAGCATAAGAACGACACGCTGAAAGAACTTCTTATCATCCCCATCACGAAAGTACAGCTATACTTTTCAAAAGTCGCTGTAATGATCCTGATGTCCGTGGGACTGTGTTTGATTACTTTTCTTTTATGTGTTGTCGGCGGGTTGATTGCCGGGGGCTTTCCTGATTTGAACGCAGAAACACTTATAGATGCTGGCCTCTTGTATCTGGTGAGCGGACTTCTAATCCCCATAGCCATGCTTCCGATTGTGTTTCTTGCCACGCTGTCAAAAGGATATATCCTGCCTATTGGCGCAACGCTGCTTTATCTGGTTCCCGTAGTCATTGCTCCGGCCCATTTTATGGGAATACACCCGCTGGCAAGCGTGATGGGAATTTACTCTCACATTTCCGAAGCAACCGCAGCTATGGTAGAAATCCTGATGCAAGGCGTTTTGCCGGACACTTCACCGTTTATTTGTGCCGGTTCGCTGCTCCTGATCGGCGCCGCATCTGCTGCTGCATCCGTAATGGCTCTAAAAAAGCAATCTTACTGAAAGAAAAGACCTATAGCCTTTACAACTATATTGTTGGAAAAATGAAACATAGTAAGAAAGTGAGGCATCTCTATGAGCGATTTTGTAATTGAAACCAAAAAGCTGACGAAAATTTACGGGGAGCAAACCGCTGTCAACTCCGTGGATATTCATGTGAAGCCGGGCCGAATTTACGGGCTTTTGGGGCGAAATGGAGCCGGTAAAACCACCATTATGAAAATGATTTTGGGCCTTACGCCGATCACTTCCGGCGAAGTGGATGTGTTCAGCCAGAACATCAAAGGCCACGAGAAGCGCATTTATCCCCGCATTGGGTCCATTATCGAAACTCCTGGATTTTATCCCAACCTGACCGGCACAGAAAATCTTGAAATCTTTGCGAAGCTGCGCGGGACACCCCGGCCCAATGCCGTCAAGAAAGCACTGGAAGTTGTGGGGCTTCCTTATCGGGACAAAAAGCTGTTCAGCAAGTATTCTCTCGGTATGAAGCAGCGCCTCGGCATTGCTAATGTCATCCTGCATGACCCGGAGCTTTTGATACTCGACGAACCGACCAATGGGCTTGACCCCATCGGCATTGCCGAAGTACGAAACTTTATCAAGGGTTTAAGCGCGGAGCGCGGTAAAACTATTCTGATTTCCAGCCACATCCTTTCTGAAATCGCACTTCTGGCGGACGATATTGGCATCATCGACCACGGCGTACTGTTGGAAGAAAACAGCATGGAGGATTTGGAAAAGAAAAATCGGAAATACATCCAGCTTCAGGTTTCGGATGTCCACAAAACCTCTTTGATTTTGGAACAGCAGTTCCGTGTGACTGATTATGCGGTGCAGGACGAACATAACCTGCGGCTCTATGATACCGCACTGGATATGGCAGCAATCAACAAGGCTCTTGTGGTGCAGGACGTGGCTGTTATCAGCTCCCAAATCTGCAATGATACCCTTGAGGATTATTTCAAGCAGATTACGGGAGGAGAGGGCATTGCTTAAACTGATACAGGTTGAATTTCTAAAGCTGCGTCGGAGAAAGTTTATCTGGCTCATGCTGCTGGCGGCGCTCTTTATGCCTCTTGCCGCTGTGTTCTACTTTGCAAATATCAAGGGAACCGGCGTGGAACCCATCGAGTTCTACAAGTGGACGGCGTTTAGCTATACCCCGTGGATTATCCTGCCGGTGGTGCTGGGGATGCTTTGTACCATGCTGATGTATAACGAAAACCAGTATGATATACTTAAACAACTCTGGATTGTGCCGGTCAATAAAGTGGCATACTTTTTCAGCAAATTCGTTGTGGTGCTGACATACTCGATCTGCTTTATGCTGATTATTGCAGCCGCGTCCATTCTTACCGGCGTACTGCCTGGCTATATCACCTTTGACAGCGCAAGCACCCTTTATCTTCTGCGAAAGTGCATGGAAATCTCCCTGCTGACCGCTTTTGCGGTGTTGCCGGTGCTGGCGGTTGCCGCGGTGCAAAAGGGCTATATTCTTCCCGTCTGTTTGACGCTGGTTTATACATTTCTTGGCTTTATCCTCTTAATGGTAAATATGTACCTGCATCCGCTCTCCAGCATGACAGCCATTGTTATGCGGGATATTCCAGGTGTCGTGATTACCCAGCCGCTTAATATTCCGGGGGCGTTCCTTTGCATAGGTGTGTGGAGCGTAGCTTCTGTAATGCTGGCCGGGGCTGTTTTGAAAAAGAGAAAGTGAGGTGCATCTGAAATGAAACTTTTGCTTTGGGCGGAGCGCTGGAAACTCCGCCGCTCCAAAATCCTGTGGATTGCCGGTTTTGCAACGGTTATGGTGGCGTTGATTGTCTTTGCACAGGGGCAATTCATGTTCTATGGAAGCCGCTATATCGACAAGGCAGGATGGTTTATGACAGCGACCCAATCCCTTGCTACCTTTTATGTATTGCCTGCGGTGATTGCCCTGCTGGGCAGTTATATGATCTGTCGGGAGGAACAGGAGGACACCCTAAAATCCCTGCGCCTTATTCCCGTGGATGAAATGAAACTGACACTTGCCAAGATGGTGCTTACCCTTGTGTTCAGCGTCCTGATCTATCTCCTGCTTTTTGTTATTACCTTTCTCATTGAGGCCGTTCTCCACCTTGAAGCTCTGCCTATTAGCCTTGTTTTAGAGAACCTGAAAATATATTTTATGGATGGAGCTGGCGTTTTTTTTGCCATTTCTCCGATTATCGCTTTGGTTTCCCGGATGAAAAAGGGCTACTGGTTGGCGCTGGTATTTGCTGAAATCTATTCTTTCGCTGGATTGTTTGCAAGTATGTCCAACACATTAAAAACGGTCTATCCTATGACAGCCGTTTTTAACCTTTCTGGTTATTACCATGCAAGCGTCATTCAGACTTTAATCGGTGTCATAGTTCTGCTGACCTGTGTTGTTCTTTCGCTGTTCATTTTGAAAGGACTGAACAAGACAGCCAAATAACCACAATATTTTTAATAATCTGCCGCACGACGGCAAAAGAAAAAAGCCGTCGTACAGCAGTCCATAAAAGCCAAGTCTGCCCAGCGGCAGAAAAGAAAAAAACCGCTGCTGGGCAGACCGATTTCCCGTGCCTATTTGTTCCATGCGGCGGTTTTAAGAGATTAAAGCCGCCGTTCTTTTATCCCCCAAAAGAATGATGCGGTAACGCTGGAAAGTACGGCGGCTGACAGGAGGCAGCCGCCATGAAGTACATACCCGTTCGACACGATTTGACAGCATTTGAACCGTCAAAAAAAGCCCGTCCCCCGCCTGGGAGAACTGCGGCCGCGAGGTTATACTATACGGTGCAGATAAAGTAAATTATACTGTGCAACTCGCCCGGTGGGTCTGTGACCTGCCGGGCGAGTTTTGTCGTTTCCAGACCGGCCCGAAAAAAATTTTTGCAAATCGGGCCATTTACCGCGCAGTTTGGCCCAATCACTTCGCTCTGTTAGCGGAAAGGGAGAGAACCACCACCATCCCCCGACGAAAGGGGGTGAGAAGATGGGAACTATCCCCCGCTTTAGCAGACCGGGCCAGTTTGACCGCTATTGCAAGCTGGTACTGGAACATGAGGCCATTGACTATCTGCGGAAAATGGACAGCCTGCGCGACCGTCATATATCGTTGAGCATCCTGCCGCAGAAAGAAATGGACAAGCTCTCCACGGTAGACCGCTATCCCAGCGACAGCCATGTTTTTACGTCGCATGGATGTGACCTGCCGATTGAGAACGAGCTTGTGGCCGACGCCTTTGCCGCCCTGACGGAGCAGGAACAAAGTATTCTGATACTGCACTGTGTCCTGGGAATGTCGGACGGCAAGATCGGTGAGATCATGGAGCTGTCCCGCTATGCCGTCCAGCGGCGCAGACGGAAAGCACTGGACGAACTGCGGAACAAGTTGGCGGCGATGATGCCGAAAGGAGGTTGAACGCGAATGTCGGAACCTGACTACAAGGGCCGGGCGCTTCTCCCCATGCCGGTGATCGAAGCCGCCCGCGCCGGGGACGCCGGAGCCGTGGAACAGGTCTTGCGGTACTACGAGGGCTACATAAACAAGCTCTGTACCCGGACGCTGTATGACGAGTACGGCTATCCCCATGTGTGCGTAGACGAGTACATGAAGCATCTCCTGGAGATCAAGCTCATCTATGCCATTGTTGCCGTAGACTGACGGCAACCGGCCCAGCAGGGCAGGCGGAACACCCTTACCCTTTCCATGTTCCCCTGCCTCCGGCCCGGCGCTGCACCTTGACAAAGAAAGCCCGCAAGATAACGGCGGCGCAGCATAGGGCAACGGACACATTCTGTATGCGTCGCATCGGTGGGTGCGCCATAACCCCGCATCCTGCGGGAGAGCGAGAACCGCCTACACCGAAAAGCTGGCAGCTTATAATCAGCGGCGCATACGCTAACGATACTCCCTTACAGCCACAGTCCGAGCGTTCAAAGCGTCGCAGGCAATGGGTAGGGCCGCGTGAGAACCACGCGGGGGTGAAAGTCCCGTGGTGCTGGTCGCCGCCAGCCGTCCGATTTATGCCCTTTTATCAGAATAGTGGACAAGCCGCTATTCATAAACTGTACTATTTATTTGCGAAAGGGGGAAGTCCTTTGCCGCAAAATCAGATCAGCGCCACAACGACGCATAAAATTGGCAAAACGACTTACTTTGTCTGTGCGTCGGCCAGCGAGAAAGCGACCGACACCATAGACAAGAAGATCAAGAAACTTATCCGCAAGGATATGGAGCAGAACGCCGGAAGCGTCCAGAAATAGGGCGCTCTTTTTATATTTTTTGAGCTGACAAGGACAGCGGTTGATGGTATAATGTAATCAGTACATATATCATACTTGTCTGCTGTCGGAAAGGAGGAACAATGTTGCAGGCAGACAAGATAACCGCTTTATATTGCCGGTTAAGTCAAGAGGATATGCAGGCAGGCGAGAGCGAGAGCATCCAAAATCAAAAGTTGATCTTACAACGGTATGCGGATGAACATTTCTTTTTGAATACCCGCTTTTTTGTCGATGATGGCTTTTCCGGGGTGAGTTTCGAGCGTGAGGGGCTGCAAGCCATGCTCCGCGAGGTTGAGGCCGGGAACGTGGCGACGGTCATAACGAAAGACCTTTCCCGCCTGGGCCGGAACTACCTGAAAACCGGGGAGCTTATCGAAATCGTGTTCCCGGAATATGAGGTGCGCTACATCGCCATTAACGACGGCGTGGACACAGCAAGGGAAGATAACGAGTTTACCCCCCTGCGGAATTGGTTTAATGAATTTTACGCCCGCGATACGTCCAAGAAAATCCGGGCGGTGAAGCAGGCCAAGGCCCAGCGGGGCGAACGTGTCAACGGAGAAGTCCCCTATGGGTATATCGCAGACCCGAACGACCGCAATCATCTCATTCCTGACCCGGAAACGGCCCATGTTGTCAAGCAGATTTTCGCCATGTATGTGCGGGGCGACCGTATCTGTGAAATTCAAAACTGGCTGCGGGACAACGAGATTTTGACTGTTGGAGAACTCCGCTACCGCCGAACAGGAAGAACCCAGCATCCCCGCCCCCAACTGAACGCCTGGTACAACTGGCCTGAAAAGACGCTGTATGACATTCTCGCCCGGCAGGAATATTTGGGCCATACCATCACGGCGAAAACCTACAAGGTGTCCTATAAGTCCAAAAAGACACGGAAAAATGCGGAGGACAAGCGGTATTTCTTCCCCAACACGCATGAACCGCTGATTGACGAGGAAACCTTTGCCCTTGCCCAAAAGCGCATCGCTACCCGCCACCGCCCTACCAAGTCTGATGAAATCGACCTGTTTTCCGGGTTGCTATTCTGCGGAGATTGCGGCTACAAAATGTATCTCCAAAAAGGAGCCGGAACGCCGGAGCGGAAACACGCTTACACCTGCGGCAACTACCGCAACCGGGCCAGAAATGATTTTCTTTGCACGACACATTACATCCGCAAAAGTGTCTTGAAAGAACTTGTTTTGGCTGACTTGCAGCGTATTATGTCCTATGTGAAAGGACATGAGCAGGAGTTTATTCAGACCGCTACCGAGTGCAGTGAACAGGCCATGAAAAAGGCGCTGGGCCACCAGCGTAAGGAACTTGACAAGGCGGAGGCCCGGCTGGGCGAGATCAACCTTTTATTCCGCAAACTGTACGAGGACAACGCATTGGGCCGGTTATCGAATGAACAGTTTGTGTTTCTGACCTCCGGCTATGAGGACGAGAAAGCGGCGTTGACGAAACGGGTGGCGGAACTGCGGAAAGAGCTTGACACCGCCGCTGAGCGTAGTGCCGATGTGAAGCGGTTTGTCGCCCTGGTACGCCGGTACACGGAGATCAGCGAATTGACCTATGAAAATGTCCATGAGTTTATCGACCGCATTTTGGTCTACGAATTGGACAAGAACACCAACACCCGCAAAATCGAAATCTTTTACAGCTTCGTGGGCAAGGTAGACACCGGCGACCAGCCCACCGAAAGCGTTTCTTATTTCAGGCAGATCGGCGCTGATGTCAAAAGCGTTGTCGTTTAGGGCTGAAAGCAAAATGCTGGGGCAAGATAGCGTACCATTCAAAAACGGTTACGTTATCTCACCCCAGCAAAATTCGTTCCAGAATAGCCGTCATCCACATAGGTCTGGACAAGGTGCCAGCCCCGCTGACGCACATACTCGGTGAGGATGGCCTTTTGCGTCCCAATGCTGGCGCTCTCGTCCCGGTCGCTGTCCTCTTTCAAGTCCTCTTTTGACAGTCTGCAATAAATCGCCACGTCATAAACGGCGCTGTCTTTTTTCGTTCCCATCGTGATACCTCCTTGTGTTGAACAGACTTTACGGACAGGTTATCCGCTCTCGCCCTCCTTGTCCAAGGTGCGGCGGCGTTCAAGCTGCCGCCGCAAATCCTCGTAAATAACGGGGAAAAGAACATCTTCCATGCTCTTTTCCCCGG
>CAJTEA010000030.1 GCA_910575265.1 Oscillospiraceae bacterium | reverse complement strand
CATACCGCCTGGCCCGCCGGGATGATGTGTCAGGAAGGGCTTCAGCCATCATTCTATTCTGTTTTCACAGCTCTATACTTGACTTTGTCGAATATCGCTTACACAAGATTTTACGGAAGGCCTTTATCTGCTGTCCCTGTCAACGACCCTCCTGCGTGGCTGTGGCTGTCGCTGTCTACCCTCGTCCTGCAACCGCCGCAGCCGTTCCCGGACGCTTCTCGGTTCCGGGGAACGCTCTTTTACGGCGGGCCGCTGGCGCTCCTGCACCTTCCGCTCCCACTCGGCCATCTCTCGGTTATACTGGCTGACAACGGCCTCGGCCTTGCGGTAGGTGGTCGTAAACGCCTGCACATCGGGATAGCCCTCCGCCTGGACGATGGACGGAAGTGCGTCCAGCCTGTGGCCGATCTCCTGCTCCGTCCGCTGTATCTGCCCAGCGATGTCTTTGCGTTCCTTGGTCTTAAAGATACCCGTGGCGGCGGCAAGCTGCTGTTTCAAGTCTGGCAACACATCCTCCTGCAAGTATCGGATGCCTTTGGCCTCGTCCCGCACTCGTATCATCAGGCCCCGCATGGCTCGGAACTCCGCCATATCAATGTCCAGCGTGGGCTTCGGTGGCATTGCCCGCTGGCGGATCAACCCTTGCAGGAAGTCCTTTGCTTTGCCTACGATTGCCCGGAACAGGCTGGGGAGCCACCCGGCCTGGTGGATAGACTGCCGCACCTTCTCGTGTATCTCAGCCTGCTTGACCTCCAATATCTCCGCTTCGGAAATGCCCGTCAGGAGCGCCATGTCCGCCGTTCGGTTCCACTCCTGACGGGCGGCGTTATCCGCTTTGATTTCTTCCGCCCTGGGATTGTTCTTGCCTATCTTTTTGGTGGGTAGATATACGCTCTGCGGGTCGAATACCTTTAGCTGCTGTTCTGGGTCTGAGATATAGCGGTTGATAAGGCCGGTATAGAACTCCTTGACCTCGGCCACAAAGCCCTCCTGCTTAAAGCGGGTGTCTTTAACGCTGAACATATGGCTCTCGTAGACCTCGCCCTTTTTAATGGCGGTACAGCCGGGGCGTATTCGCCCGTCCTTCCCGGTGATCTCCTTCTTGGTGCGGACGTGCCTCCCCGCCTCGTCATAAAACATACTTCGGGTGGCAATCTTGACCACCGGCTCCAGGAGCAAGCGCCGCTCACTGAAAATCAGGTGGATGTGGTAGTTGGTCTTGGCCTTGTTGTGGTGCAGGCCGGACACACACTCTACATTGTACCGCTTTTGAAATTCCTCCGTGAACTTTGCCAGAACCCGCTGCGGGTCATAGCGTGTGAACTTCTCCGGCAGGGCGATGATGAACTCCCGCGCCTCAATACACGTCCCCTTGGTGCCACTCCGCTTGAACTCCTGCTGGTTTTCCCTTGCGAGGGAAGTCCAAAAGGCGGCATCGGCGGTGTTATAGGTGGCGTATAGATTTTCTTGTCTGGCGGGGCTGGTGATATAGGAAATGCGGCCTTTGACATTGGACAGCTTCGACATTTGGATGAAGCTGTGTCTCGTCATGCCTCCGTCCCTTCTCCGGCTGTGTCAGCCGGTGCGTGGAGCGGCAGCGGAACGCAAGGGCGATTTGGGGCAGTCTGCCGCTGTGCGGACTGCCCCAAATCGCACCGCCGCGCCAGCGGCGGAAGCCCCCGGCAGGGCGAAATACACAGAGTACAAACCGAAGGTTTGTGCGATGGGTGTATTTCGCTCTCAAACGGCGAGGCCTTTGTGGTGGCGTTCGCTCCGCTCACGCCCTTTTGATTTGCCCCCATCACTCCACGCCCCGCACATCGTCCCTGACCAGTAGATTCCGCCCCTGGTTGGCCGACATGAACCGCTCCAGTGTGTCGCTGCGGATGATTGTCTTGCGCCCGACCTTGAGAACAGGCAGCTTTCTCCACTCCACCAGCTTCCGCATGGTGTTGCGTCCGATGCCGCTGCACTCGGCGGCTTCCTCGATTGTCATACCCATTTTAATCGTCGTCATTGATGTCAACCCCCTTCGATGTACTTATTTTGCAACTGCTGACACTTTATTATAATCAAGCCACCGCCACTTGTCAACTCATTTTAAGAGAAATTTATAAAATAATTTGAAAATAGGGTTGCAAATTAAAATCGCTTGTGCTATACTAACACTTGATCGGAGGTGAATTTCTTGGATAACGCAGAAATGCTTACTCCAAAAGAGGTCGGCAAACGCATCAAAGAGCGCAGAAACGAGATTGGTATCTCCATGCCGGAGCTTGGTCGGCGGGTGGGGGTCAACAAGTCCACCATCCAGCGGTACGAAACGGATGGGGTCAATCCAAATCGCAGCATGGTTATCAACGGTTTGGCGGACGCCCTGCAAACCACCCCGGAATGGCTCACAGGTCTATCCGAGGAAAAGGAAATCAAAGAAGATGATAGCCGATTCATCTGTGAGAGCGAGGTCTTGGAGCATCTGAACGACTTCCTTGACGCTGTAACCAAAACGGTACAGCCGGAAATCCAGCAGCGGTTCCTTACATCTATGCTGTGTCTGCTGATCGACCTGTTCTCCATCACGGCCCAGCACTACGGCAGGACGTTGGATGAGATCGACCGGCTTGCCGAGGATGAAAACCTCAAAAAATCCATCCAGCAGTACACCATCCACGTGGATGACATCATCGTACCGGTCTTTCGTCGGGAGATGGATGCTCCAATCGAGGACATGAAGCGGTTCCTGGACGGGCTGCTACATATCTTCGACAAAGGGCGTACCAGAGTAGATACAGTTTACCTGTATAACATCTTGCATGACGCCCAGGTGCGGCTGAACGCCGCCAACGATTCCGTGGCACCTTGACAACATAATATGCCGGGAAAACCCGGCAGAAATGATGGAACGCACATCATACGTCACAGTTCCGATTGCCACGGATAGAAAGGAGCATTTTATCTATGGCAAAAGGTTCTGTACGCAAAAAGGGCAAAAAGTGGTACTATCGCTTCTATATTGAGGACGAGAGCGGGAACCGGGTGCAGAAAGAGTACCCCGGCACCGAGAGCAAGTCCGAAACGGAGGCCCTGCTCCGTAGGGCGATGGAGGACTATGAGGAAAAGCGGTTCGTGGCGAAAGCGGAAAACATCACCGTGGGCGATATGCTGGATATGTGGGTGGAGGAAGAATTGAAGCCCGGTACATTGAGCAACGGTACAGTGATGGCCTACCAGGGGACAGTAAACCGTATCAAGCGGCACCCCTTGGGCAAGCGGAAGCTGAAAACCGTCACCGCCGACCATCTGCAAGCCTTCATTGACTTTATGAGCTACGGCGGCACCAATCCCGATGGCACGACTTCCCCTCCCATGAGCCGGGGCTATATGCTCCAATTCTCGGCGGTACTGCAAAACTCGTTCCGCTTTGCCGTATTCCCCAAACGGCTTATCACGTTCAACCCGATGCAGTATGTGAAGCTGCGGGGACGGAAACAGGAGGCGGACATTTTCTCCGAGGACATGGAGGACGCTGTTACGGTGCCCACCATCAGCTACGAGCAGTTCCGGGCGTTGGAGGACTTTCTGAAAGAGAAGGACAACCCGGCCCTGCTGCCCATCCAGATTGCCTATTACACCGGGCTTCGGATTGGCGAGGTCTGCGCCCTCACCTGGAAGGACATTAACCTGGACGAGCAGTATCTGACGGTTCGGCGGAGCATCCGCTACAATGGGGCGAGACACAAGACGGAGGTCGGGGCCACCAAGCGGAAGAAAGTCCGTACTGTGGACTTCTGCGATACGCTGGCGGTAATTCTCAAAACGGCCAGGAGGGAACAGAGCAAGAGCCGCCTGCGCTATGGTGAGTTCTACCGCCTCAACTACTACGCCGAGGTTAGGGAGAAAGACCGTACCTATTACGAGGTCTACACCCTGCCGAGGACGGAGGAAGCACCGGAGGGGTACAAGGAGATTGCTTTTGTCTGCCTCCGGCCTGACGGGGCCATTGAGACACCGAGTACGGTAAGCATCATGTGCCGCAAGGCAAAGGAGAAGGTAGAGGGCTTGGCGGACTTCCATTTCCATATGCTCCGTCACACCTTCACGAGCAACCTCCTGTCCAATGGGGCCGCTCCGAAGGACGTGCAGGAACTGCTGGGACACTCGGATGTCAGTACCACAATGAACATCTACGCCCACTCTACGAGGGAAGCGAAACGCAACTCCGCCCGACTGCTGGATAAGGTGGTCAACGGGGAGTAAAAAACTTTCCCTTGTTTCAGCCCGTAAGGGAAAAAACAAGGGAAAGTACATACAGTTTGAGGATTTAGCAAGCGGAAACGCCTGATATTACAAGGTTTTTTAAGGGGAAGAACAATAAATCCCGATTTGTCGAATTACTACGAATATAGTATACCACCAACCCAAGCGGCATTCAACCCCCATTAAAGCATTCATCTGAGCCAGAGAAAAGCACCGTAGGGATAGGGTGCTTTTCTGTTGCCCAGGGCAGCAAAATCAATCGAAAGGAGGTCACACAATGACCGCAAACGGAAGCAACGACACGGTTACTTTGGAGATTATCAGGGCGAGCGAGGTCACGCCCAGGGAGGTGAAATGGCTGTGGTATCCCTATATCCCATTCGGGAAGATAACCCTGCTCCAAGGCGATCCGGGCGATGGCAAGAATAGGAGGAAAATATGAATAAGCAGGAATTGATCGAACGTATGGCGGGCAAGACCGGGATGGCAAAAAAGGACTGTGGTATTGCCTTGGATGGTATGCTGTCTGCAATCACAGAGGCTTTGCAAAAGGATGACAAAATAAAGCTGACTGGCTTTGGCACTTTTGAGGTGAAGCACCGGGCCGCCAGAACAGGCCGCAATCCGCAAACCAAGGAGACTGTGGAAATTCCGGCGCAGAGCGTTCCGGTGTTTAAGGCGGGAAAGGTCTTGAAAGAAAGCATTCTTGGTAGCAGCGAGAAAAGAGTATTGTCAAAAGCTGCGCTTTAGTATATAATTCCTCTGTGAATAGGTGACAGGAGAAGTGGTTATTGCAGGGGGGAAGTGATTACACTGGATGATACCAAGACCCGGATCATCGTTGCCGCAATCAAGGCTGTACGGCAGTATGGCCTGGAAGGGGTGCGCATCCAGAACGTCAGCGAGCTGGCGGGGATTTCATCAGGAGCGATTTACCGCCACTTTGACGGCAAGGATCAACTGCTGGTGGAGTGCTTCACTTATGTGGACAAGCAGGCGGCGGCAATCTTTGAACATTTGAAATTCAACCCGCTGCTTATGCTCACTGACCCTATGGGTGCGGTAAAGGCGCTGTGGGTGCCCTATTTTCGGTTTTGGACATCCCGCCCGGACGAAACAGTTTTTTATCACCGCTTTCGGGACAGTACGTTTTTCCCCCAGTATGACAAGAGCCGGGATGTGACCTATTTCAAGACGTTTATTGGAATGGTTGACGTTTTCAAAAAGGTATTTCCAAGCCTGGACAAAATCAATCAGGATTTATTGTGGCTCCACGTCCTCACATCCACTGTTATGTACGCAAAGTATGTGGTGGAAGGGACGCTTCCAGACAATCAGGAAACCGAGGACACTGTGTTTCAGTTGTTAACCACTGGACTGAGCGGCTATTTGAAACCGGAGAAGCCTAAAAAATCAAGACGAAAATGAAAATGTGCCGCTGGAGGCGGTTCATTTTTAGTAGTTTGATAATGAACGTTTACTATCATACCGGTTAAAGGCACGCTCGGTTCTCAAATTTTTTTGGCGCTAAGGGGGGGTGAACATTCACTAACTTTGGAATAACCTTCTTTCTATTCGGAAAACTATCTGCATCGAATACAAAGGAGATTATTGCCATGTTCAGCCAGGAAGCAGCTTTCACAATTACCGCCGACCACATTTCCCAATATGCGGCGCACCTCCAGGAACAAGAGAGAGCCAAGAACACTGTAAAGAAATATGTTCATGACCTTAACGATTTCATGTTGTTTCTGAATGGGAAAGCCGTCACAAAGGTGGCCGTGATTGCGTGGAAAGAGCATCTGGCTGATACCTATACCCCAGCCACAGTCAATTCCATGCTGGCAGCGGTCAACAGCTTTTTCCAGTTCATGGACTGGCCGAAGCTGTCTGTCAGGCCGCTGAAAGTACAGCGTCCCCTTTTCTGTGATGAAAGCCGGGAAATGACCCGCGCTGAATATGTCCGTTTGGTGAACGCGGCCCAGCGGCAGGGAAATGAACGGCTGTCCCTGCTCCTTCAAACAATTTGCGCCACAGGCATCCGGGTATCAGAACTCCGATTTATCACCGTGGACGCTGTGACCCTGGGCCGTACTGTGGTCACGAACAAGGGAAAACGGCGAACTGTCTTTCTGCCTGGGAAGCTGTGCGGGCTGCTGAAAAAGTATCTGAAAAAACAAAAAATCACCGACGGATCGGTGTTTGTGACGCGGACGGGCAAACCCCTTGACCGCTCCAATATCTGGCGGGATATGAAGGCTCTGTGTGAAAGCGCCGGGGTTGAGCCAGACAAGGTGTTCCCCCACAACCTGCGGCATCTGTTCGCCCGGACGTATTACTCGCTGGAAAAGGATTTGTCCCGGCTGGCGGATATTCTGGGCCATTCCAATGTCAGCACCACCCGCATTTATACCGCAGAGAGCGGTTTTGTTCACGCCCGACAGATGGAGCGGCTGGGTCTGATCCTTACAACATAATTTTTGTTATGTTGTTGTTTAGACCGCAACAGGTCAATATACATATCGCATTATACAGGAAAAACGGCTTTCTGACAAGTCCTTTTACAACTTAGGCATGAAGAAACTGACGGGATGCTCTCTATATTTATCTCGCCTGTCTTTTCTTGCACTTTTTCAGATTCTCTGCGTCCTTACAGTGAAATTGGGGCGGTTGGGCTTCACTCTAATACAACATAACAAAAATTAAGTTGTTAATAGGCAGCTTGAGTTAAATATAGTGAGGGATATGAGTATGGAAAAAATATTGATCGTGGACGACAGCATTGTGCAGGCAGCACAGCTAAAGTCAATTATAGAAGATGAGTATGATATTACCATCGCACAAACTGCGGAGGACGGGCTGCGTTTAGTGAGCGAGGGAGATTTTTCCCTCATTCTGCTGGATGTCGTGATGCCTGGAATGGACGGTTTTACGCTGCTGAAAACGTTGCAGGAACAAATCGTGACTCAAAGCATCCCGGTCATCTTGATTACCAGCCTTGCAGATGTGACGAATGAGCAGCGTGGACTTGTTTTAGGGGCCGTGGATTATATTACAAAGCCATACATTCCCCTGATCGTTAAGGCAAGGGTCAACACACATATCAAACTCTACAAATATCGCAGACAGATTGAGCAGCAATCCATGACCGACCAACTGACAGGAATTGCCAACCGGCGTCGGTATGAACAATACAGCGCGACAAAATGGAGAGAAGCGATCCGCCTGCACGTTCCGTTCTCCATCTGTATGTTTGATATTGACCGCTTCAAAGTGTATAACGATACCTTTGGCCATCCTGCCGGAGATAAGGTGATCGCTTCCGTTGCTCAGACAGCGGCGTCCTATTTGAAACGCAGTACGGATTTTCTTGCCCGCTATGGCGGCGAGGAATTTGTGGCATTGTCCCTGGGCGACAGTTCGCAGCAGATTTTTGAACACTTGAAGAAAATCCGACAGGCAGTAGAAAACCTGCACATCCCCCATGATCCGTCTGTGGCTGAATGGGTCACGGTCAGTGTCGGAGGGGTCACGATTGTTCCTGATTCGGAAAGCACCTATGATTTTTACTTAAAAATCGCGGACACCATGCTGTACGATGCAAAGAAAAACGGCCGGAACCGGGTCGTTTGGGCCGATGAAAGGCTGAAACAGTTGTGGGAAAAAAGGTAGTCTGACTGACATCAAAATATCAATTCATATGGGAGGTATATTGTGAGCTTATTGGAGCTTTTCAGAAAAAGGGCAAAAGAACGGCCACCTCAAGAGGATAAAGATTCAAATGGCACAGAAGAACTCGATATTTATTCGGGTATGCGGGTGGAAGTAACAACCGCCGCAGGACAGATACTCTTTGTGGCAAAGCTGATGGGCCTACATGGAAAAAAAGCGGAGCTGCACCAGTATTCAGAATTCGAGATTGTCAAGGATGTTGAAACCATCCATGCCAGGATCAGAGGATATAGCGACTATGAGCGCAAAGCGGTCTATATGGAGGGCATAATTACACCCGGCCCCAAGCATATATGGCAAGTGGAGGAGCTGACCATCGTCCGCGTGGGAAATGACCGTGCCTTTTTCCGCCTGACCACAAACCTTGACGCCACCGCCACCATGTTCAGCGGATTGTCAATGGGAGAAAAGCCCTGCAAGCTGCTGAACATCAGTGTG
This sequence comes from Oscillospiraceae bacterium, assembly GCA_910575265.1. Lineage (GTDB taxonomy): Bacteria > Bacillota > Clostridia > Oscillospirales > Oscillospiraceae > Lawsonibacter. Next base: position 19,970 of record CAJTEA010000030.1, on the reverse strand, counting down.
GGCGGGGCCAGCGTCAGCTCGGAGTACAGATACCACGAGGGAGACAAATTTCTGCTGAAGGTCAGGCTGTTGGAGGACAGGCCGGAATCGGCCATGTTCAGCCAAATCGTGCGCGTTGTAGAAAAGGACGAGGGAAAATTCGAGTACGGGTGCCGATTTTTGGAATTGACCGAAGTCGATCAGGAACAAATAACACGGAATATTTTTGCAGCCCAGCGCCAAAAAAGGGGACGTTCCTAAACATTCGTGAAAACATAAAGGAGAGTAGAAAATGAGTATGTTCTATCGCCATAATCGCGGCGGCAAGCGGCTCCAAAGAAAACCAAAGTCTGAAAACAATTCAGGAGCACGGCTTGCCGCGCTCCTTTTGTGTTTGTCCATGCTGATGGGCTTTCTCCCCGCGCTGGCATCAGCGGCAGACGATGGGGAAAAACTTTCCAGCATTGTGACGTTTGAAAGCATTTCCCTTCACTACGCTGGTGCTGGCGGTCAGCCGGAGGGGACGGCTATTCAAGATGGCACTCTGCTTGAAAAAGATAAACAGTTGGTATTGCGCTATACATACAATATCATGCCCGAACAATGTGCCAAAATTGCCGCAGGAACGAACTACTATCTGGAAGTTTCGCCGCATTTGGTTCTGCCTAATTTGAGGGATGGATCAGAAGTGACCATTGAAACAGAGAATGGCACAGTACCGTTTGGAAAAATCTATTCAGACGGCAGTAGGGCCTGGGTTACATTTTACGCAAAATCAGACAGCCCTGATACAGTTTTGTCAGAGTATGGTGAACTCAACAACGCTTTTTTCTATTTGAATTGCAACCGGGCAGATCAAGTTCCTACGGGAGAAAGTCCCATAGAGGGGAACAGCAACCTCTATGCGATGAAATTTGAAAATAGCAAGCAAATCACTTTCGGCTATGCGGAAAATGAGCCGGTGACGGCAAAAGCGCAGATTAACAAAGGCGGCGCGTTGCAGGATAAGACAATTACCTGGACAATCAACTATACCCCGTGGCAGAACCCTGCCGGGGACGATGATGTTGACCTGGACACCCCCTTTGAGCTGCGGGACACCATTGATACCTCTTTGCACAGCTATGTACCCAACAGCGTGACAATCGGCGGATCGCCCGTGTCTGCCTATACTTCCCGCGATGAAATCCAGGGCAATGAGGACGCATATGTGATTGTGGAAACGCCAGAGAACGGCAGCAACACTGTTTTGACCTTTGGCGGCACAAAATTCAACGCAGGAGAAGCAACCCAGGGGAACCCGGCAACGCCGCTGACGATTGCCTATCAGACCTCTATCAACGATGATCTTCTCCTGCCAGGAGGCACAGGCGGTAAGAAAGTAACAAACGCCGCCGACTTGTTTGCCGGTGAAAATGACGTGTTCAATAGTTTGAATATCACCAGCAGTAGCACCGTTCCCATTCCTCAACCCACATGGGTGACAAAGGAGGGACACACGACCCGTAATCCCGGTAATGGCTCCACGACTGATTGGACGGTCACATTCCAGCCGAATGGCTTTACATTCACCGAGGACAACGGCCTGACCCTCCATGACCAGCTTCCCGAAGGGAGCGAGCCGGTAAGGGGTTCGCTGAAAGTAAATGGAACACAGACGAGCGTCACAGTTGGTGCCGACAACAGCTTCACGGTCTCTCCAATCGTGCCGGATGGGAATGCTGCTGTTAAAATTACCTATCAGACCCATGTGCCAGAAGATATGTACGACAGCGGAACAAGTCTGGGCAGTAATATCGCATGGTTTACGTTCCGGTATGGCGGTCAGGAATATACAACACCCCAGGCTAAAAAAGATATTGGCAGCGGGGACGGCAGCGGAACTCCCGGCACGGCCACGCTGGTAAAGACAAATAAGGGCTATAATGCGGCAACCCGGACGATTGAATGGACGGTGACGATCAATCCTCACAAGGCCAATCTCAAAAGCGGCACTTTTACCGATGATTTGGGGGCCGTTGGCCCTCGGTGTGCTGCTGGGCATACAAGCGGGCTGGAATTGATGGACAGTATAGATGATATTACCATCAAAATCGACGGCAATGCCCCCACAGACGATGAAAAAGCGCTTATAGCTTTACAATATAGCCAGCAGGAACTTACTATCAAAGTTGGCGAAATCGGCGCAAAAACTATCACACTCACCTATACCACAAAGGTATGCGATCCCTGTATATTTGCGAATAACACAGCAAGAACAGCGTTCAAAAACACCATATCGACAAGTGATATGCTAATCGGAAGTCAGGCCACTACGGGCCGCACCGCCAGCGCCGACAGTACGGCCAATGTCAGCGCCACAGTCTTGACCAAAAAAGCGCCGGTCTATGATTACGCCAGCGGCACCATGAAATGGACGGTAGAAGTGGACGCGGCAGGACTGTCTATGGCCGATGTGGTCTTAACGGATGATTTGCCTGCGGGACTGACTTATGTGGAGGACTCCCTCGCAACCGCCCCAGCAATTACGGGCGCATCAGCGAGTGCGATAGGTCAAACGCTGACCATCAATTTGGGTACGGTTACAGCAAAAACTACAATCACGTTTGACACGAAAGTTGACCCGGAAACTTTAGGCTTTAGTGGAGATAAGCCGGTTACAGTGGCAAACACCATTCACATGAACGGCAAAGCGGACGGAGTTGAGTTTGCCGAAGTTTCCCACAGCGTCCAGCAGAACTTCTCCAATCACGGCCTCGTCAAGAGCAGCACAGTAAATAACCAGCAGGAATTTATTCAATATGAAGTGCTGATCAACCCCTTTGGCCTTGCACTCCCGGAAAGCCCCTCCCTTGAGGACACGTTGGACAAACGGCTCCAACTGGACACTGATACGTTGCTTTTCTACAAAGCGGCCCTGACTGGAACAACGGCGTCAAATAAAGATCAGAAACCCGGATATGCGAAAGCTGGAACCGGTGAACCGTTGAAAGTCGCCAGCTTTGACCCGAACACAAACAGATTTACCGTACAACTTCCGATTGATGCCGATAGCCGGGATGCTTATGTTCTGACCTATACGGCGGATATTATTGACCATCAGGCGGGCGGTTACAGTAACAGCGTCCGTTTTGATGGCGGCTCTGTTCTGCTGGGCGGCAACAAAAACAACAGCGCCGCCGTTAGCGGCGGCGGTGGCGGTGGCGGCGGTGGCGTCGCTGCGCGGAAAGCTGTCATTACCATTGCCAAGGCGGATAGTGAAAATCAAACGCCCCTTGAAGGAGTGTCCTTTACTTTGTATCAATGGGACAGCGACAGTAATACGCGGGGCCTGCCCTTCGCCCAAGGGAAAACTGACGCCCAAGGAAAGCTGTCGTTCAAGGTAAAGCCCAATGCGGTCTATGAATTGGTGGAAACCGAAAGTGTTCCCGGTTATGGGAGTGCCTTTGGCTGGAACGACCTCCCCGATGGCGTGACCGCAACAGACGCGGGCCTTTTGGTCACAGCGGGAGCGGCAAAATCGGAGCTGACACTGAAATTGACCAATGAGGCCCATACAACCGACCTTGTGTTCCGGCTGGTCAATGAATCCAGCATCCCGATGACGGGTGAAAAAGTGCAGATATTTACGTCCGATCCCACAGGGAAACCTGATTTGGCTCCTGTCAAGGAAGTAACCGTTTCCTCTGATGGAACAGTTAAATTTTCAGGAATACGCCGCGGAGCAGCATACTATGTCCGGCGGCCTGATGGTGGAGTAATGCCTGTAAACGTGCCCGCCCAGGTTAATGACGAACCAACGGTGACTTTGCCGGATGGTACATCGGCAACACTTACGGCAAATTATCAGGTTACAGACACCTCAACAACAGATCAGTGGACATTGACCGTCAATAAAGTAATCAGCGGAGGCACAACCCCTCTGCCTGGGGCGACCATTGGGCTTTATGCGGACGCAGCTTGCCAGACCTTGATTAAAACGGGCGTGAGTGACCAGGACGGAACCGTTATTTTTTCGGGGCTGATAAAAGGTCAAAGCTACTGGCTGAAAGAAACCGCAGCGCCTACCGGCTATAAACTGGACACTACGACATACGAAGGTAACGAAACAAATTCCACAGTAACGATTGCGAATACTCCCAACAATTCCGGCAACACTGGCACTCCCGACACCCCTGGCACTCCCGGCGAACCCGGCACCCCCGGCGAACCCGGCACTCCCAACGAACCGGGCACCCCCAGCGAACCGGGCACTCCCGGCGAACCGGGCACTCCCGGCGAACCGGGCACCCCCGGCGAACCGGGCACCCCCGGCGAACCCGGCACTCCCAACGAACCGGGCACTCCCGGCGAACCCGGCACCCCCGGCGAACCCGGCACCCCCGGCGAGCCCGGCACTCCCAACGAACCGGGCACCCCCAGCGAACCGGGCACTCCCGGCGAACCGGGCACTCCCAGTGAACCGGGCACCCCAAATGAACCAAGCACCCCTGTGAATCCCGGAAATGGAGGCAGCAATAATTCCACCAATAACCCCAATATTCCGCAAACGGGAGATTATACGCAACTTTTAATTGTGGTCACATTGGTATCAGGAATTTTACTGGCAGTCATGACAATATATCGGAGACTTATGGTAAAACGGCGTGGACAGAAGTAAGATATTTCGCTTTTTCTATTGTTTCATCCTGATCGTCTTTATAGCTTCCAGCATAATCCTGGCTGTTCGATTGGTGGAACTTCAGCACGGAAAAGAGTTTTATGAGCAAATTGGAGGAACAGGGGACGCCATATCCCCTGTTCCTCCCAACCCGGAATCATCAATGTCTATTAAATATGAAGAAGCAGACGAACAGGAACATGAAACCGCAACAACGGAATTGCCGGAGCTTTCAATGCATCTTTTACAATTTGCTGACGATTACCCTGGCACTGTTATGTGGCTTCAAATCACGAATACCTCTGTGGATTATCCCGTCATGCTTGGCGCAGATAATCAGTTTTACTTGAACCATCTGCCTGACGGGAGCAAAAATGCCCTTGGCAGTCTGTTTCTTGATTATCGCACGAACGAGGACAGTAATCACCTGATTATTTATGGCCATAACGGATCGGGCGGAAAAATGTTCGGCCTGCTGAAACGGTATGAAGCACAGGACTATTGGGGGGAGCATCCGGCACTGACCGTAGCCACGTCAGACTCCGTATATATCTGTCCGATTTTTTCGGTGCGGAGGGTGGAAGCGGACAGTGACGCTTACAGGCTGGAGTTTGAGGACAATGATGACCTGATATGCTACATGAATTGGGCCGCGTCAGAATCGCTATATCAGATTGATATTGATTTTGCGGATGCGGCAAAGGTGATCACTTTATCCACTTGTACTGGCTGGCACAATCAGCGATTTATCGTGCAGGCGGTATTGCAAGAAGGACAAGAGATACTGCCGTAAAATTTGAAAAGCTATATATAGTAAACGACCATCAATTATATATATAACCCCGAACTTAGTTTTTGTATCAAGAGAATCCCGCTAATAAGGCGTCAAGGGAGCTGCGACCGCCCCCTTGACGCCTTTATTTTTTATAATTTTGGCAGGTGATAGCCGATGGTTTGGCCTTTTGCGCCGCCAGACGACGGGTCTGTTTGGCAGCACGGACAAGCCCCTCCCTTATTTTTTTCGCAAAAAGCGCGGATGACCGCAAGGTTGTCCGCGCCTCTTTTTTCCATCGACAGCCTTTTATAAAGTCCCCTATCAAATCATAGGGAATTTTGTAAAGAGCTGTCGGAACGTGTCTATGAAATTTTCCTGAAATGTCCCGTGCCCGAACGGAATCGAAAAATTCTACATTTTGACGGAAAATGGCCCCGGTGCCGTGGCCCGCCCTCCAATCTGAATTTCAAAAATTCAGATTGGAGGTAGCAAACCTTGAAAAACTATCGCAAAAGCGATTATGCCCTGAACAAGTTCAGCGAGGGCATTGTATATCAATTTTCCGACCGAACCTTGGAAATCTCTTTGGAGGACTTTATGCGGGACAACCCCGGCAAGACAGAAGCGGATTTTATGGCCCTGAAAGCTGTGTCTGACGAAATTTACTTGGAGCAGGCCCGTCTTGAAACAGCCCAGGGGAATAAGACGTTTTCCATGACCGGGCTGGAGGACGCCATAGCGCATCCCGCCCCATCCCTGGACGACAGCTTCATCATGTCCGATGACCGCCGCCGTGTCAAGCTGGCGGTGGACAAGCTGTTCAGGTGCGGCAGGCTGACGGTAAAGCAGAAAGAACGCTTTGTCCGGCACTTCTTTGCCGGGGTGTCCCTGCGGAAGATCGCCAGTGACGAGGGGGTGCATTTCACATTGGTGGACGAGAGCATCCGCCGAGCGGTGGACAAGCTCCGTACATACTTCAACGAGGTCAAATAACTTCATGGGAGGGCTGTCAGCGTTGACGGCCCTCCTGTTTTACACTCTGAAAAAATATTTTGAGATTTTTTTCATTTTCAACCCCTACACCCCCCTCTTTTAAGTGCATTAGGTGAAAGGCGATGGAAAGCCCTTCACCTGTTCCTCGTTTGTGCGGCGAATGGGTTTGACCTTTGACAACTTCATACCCATTCATCAAGCACATTCCTATTGCCGCAAGCCACTTTTGCCGCCGCGCCAGGATGTGCCGGACACCGACAGCGGGATGCCACACTATCATTTCGTCTACGGTCTGCCTTCCGGCATGGAGCGAGTACCAGCGGCCATGAAATACCGGGCGGCTCCCGGTACGGCCACGACCGGCAATAGGGACAATGATACTCCTGTTCAGTCACAGTCCGAGCGTGATAGCGTTTTCCAGCGTGAAGCCGTCGCAGGCAATGAGAACAGCCGACAGAGAACCTGCCGGGGGTGAAATTCCCGTGGAGCTGGTGCCGCCAGCCGTTTGATGACTTCCCACAGCGGGCCGGGGTGTCGCGGGCAAATAGGCTTGCTTTCATATAGGCCGGACAGCGGGACTTATTTTATGGAAACGGGAGCGTTTATGCTCCACCAACCTTGATATGTCATGCTGTCCGGCCCCTACATAGGCGGCGCAGGCCGTTTAATTTTTATAGGAGGTCAAACACCATGAGCAGGACATATTTACGCGGCGACCTATATTACGCCGACCTGGGCCACGGGATCGGCTCGGAGCAGAAGGGCATCCGGCCCATCGTTATCATCCAGAACAACGTGGGCAACAAGTACAGCCCCACCGTTATCATCGCCGCTATCACCAGCAAGGCCAACATCAAGGCCAAGCTGCCCACCCACTACTACCTGGACGTCGGGAACGGGCTGACGCAGCCCTCCCTTGTCCTGTTGGAGCAAATTCGCACCGTGGACAAGCGGCGGCTGTCTGGCTACATCGGCAGGCTGGATGAAAAGCATATCCGGGGCATCAACCACGCCCTGGCGGTCAGCATCGGCCTGATCGAACCCGTACCCCCGAAACTGACCCTCTGCTTATGCGGCGCTTGTGCTGACGCTTTTCGCGGCACAGGCGCTTTTGCTTTGCGGGAGGCCACGCCGGTACAGGCTGAAAAGGAGATTTGCGCCTACTGCAAACAGCGCATAGGGGCGTATTTTGATGTAACGCCCAAGGAGAACAGGGGGCAGGCATGAAAAGAAGCCTTGCCGCCCCTCTGACCGAGCATACGGTTAACAACGTGAAATATGAGGTCGTTTCCGCCTTTAAGGAATCTGAAGCTGGGAAAGAAGCGGAGGATTTGGCCGACAAGATGAAACGGCTCATTCTGACCGAGGACATTAAGCCGAGGAAAAAGTGATTTGCACCTTTGCGTTTTGCAGTCAGGGCCATTACAATGAAATAGAAATGTGTTTGTCTGGCTGCCGGAAAGGAGGAAATATGCAGTCCAGAACAGGTAATAAGCACGGTGTTACGGCATTATATCTCCGCCTCAGCCGTGACGATGATCTCCAAGGCGAGAGCAATTCCATCGTAAACCAAAAGAAATTGCTCACCAAATACGCAAAGGAACACCGTTTCACCAACACACGCTGCTACGCAGATGACGGCTACACGGGGACAAATTTCAACCGTCCGGGCTTTCAGGAGATGCTGGAAGATATTGAGGCCGGTTATGTGACCACCGTGATCGTAAAGGATATGTCCCGCCTGGGGCGTAACTATTTGCAGGTTGGCTACTACACCGACACCTATTTCCCTGACCACAATGTTCGGTTTATCGCCGTAAACGATGGCGTGGACAGCGACCAGGGCGACGATGATTTTTCGCCCTTCCGCAACATCATGAACGAATGGTATGCCAAGGACATCAGCCGCAAGGTACGCAGTTCCAAGAAGCTGCGCGGCAACGCTGGCGACCCCATGTGCCCGCCGCCCTACGGCTACAAGAAAGACCCGGATAACCCCCGGAAATGGATCATCGACGATGAAGCCGCCGAGGTTGTCCGCAGGATTTACCGGCTTTGCGTAGAGGGGAAGGGGATTGAAACCACGGCCCGGATATTGCAGGAGGACGGTATTTTGACCCCCACGCAGTATTGGGAGAGCAAGGGCATCCGCAAGGGTGGCAAAAAGAGCCAGGACACCCCCTGCAAATGGTGTAAGACCACCATCACCAAAATCCTGACCCTCCGGGAGTACACGGGCACCCTGGTTAATTTCAAAACCTACTCCAAATCCTTCAAGAATAAGCGCCGCCTGGACAATCCCGAAGAAAATTGGGCTATCTTTGAAAACCACCATGAGGCCATTATCGACAAGACCACATGGGAACAGGTGCAGAAGCTCCGGGAGGGGACAAAGCGCCGGAAGCCCAAGAACACCGAGAAGAATATGTTCGCTGGTCTGCTGTACTGCGCCGACTGCGGCCATAAGCTGCATTACAACATCAACCATCCCAACAGCTCCATTGAGTATTTCAACTGCTCCAACTACCGGGGCAACCGGGGCACCTGCAACGAAACCCATTATATCCGGGCCGACTCACTGGAACAGGTGGTGTTACTGGAACTCAACCGCATGGTCAGCTATCTGAAAAACCATGCGGAGGAATTTGCCGAACTGCTGGCCCGGAAAACCACCAAGGACTATGAGCGTGAGAGCCAAAACAGGCGGCAGCGCCTTCAAGAGCTGATTGCCCGAAATAAGGAGGTTGACCGGCTGTTTGAGCGTATTTACGAGGACAATGTATCGGGTAAGCTGACGGATGAACGCTTTATGAAAATGTCCCAGCGGTATGATGAGGAACAGCAGCAGCTCAAAAAGGACATTGAGGAATTGCAGCGCCAGTGTGACAGGGAAAACGACCGGTCCTTCTGCAAGGAGCAGTTTTTGAAAGCGGTGCGGAAATTCATGGAGATGAAAACGCTGACGCCCACCATCCTCCATGAGCTTGTGGAGCGCATCGACGTGTACCAAACCCAGGGCAGGGGAAAGAACAGGACACAGCGCATCGTGATCCACTATAACTTCATCGGCGTCCTGGATTTGCCGGAGGTAGAGGAATACCCGGAGAACGTGGTGCTGGACAGCCGCCAGGGTGTGGCGATTGAGTATCTTGTCGGCAAGGCCGGGTAAAGAAAACGGAGCGGCTCGAAAGCCGCTCCACCGGGGCAGACCGCCCCATAGAAATAGCAAAGGAACAGCCTTTCGACTGTTCCTTTACATACGAGTGTTCAGTTGCGTTATGAACACTCGACATGAAAAGAACTGGTGATTCCGATACAAATGCACACCCTTGCCGCATAGGGGGTGCAAAATTTCGCCAGGGGGGTTTAGCCTAAATTGTGAGTTGTTTGCGCTCATAAAACGTATTGACTATGTCAAAAAAAGGCTGCATCCCCTCTGCAACGCAGTTACAAATTGGGATACGGACAGTAATACTATCTTGCCCCTTTTCCAGTTTCTTGAGGTGAGCAGCTGTCAATGCATTTTGTAGCGCAATATAGTAAAAATTTTCTTTTTCCTCCAAACTTGCATAAATCAGAATCACTGGTATATTCTGCTGCAAAGCATAGCTTGCATTTGATGCAGATATGGAGCAGGAAATTTCTTCGCTTCCTTTTAGCGGAACAATTTTATGCTCTTTCCCTTTAAGCTGCAAAAGCGCAAATTTTCCAGTAACACATCCATCCTCGAACAATTCCATTATTGCATCAATTCCATAATCTCGCTCCGTTAAATCCCGCAAAAGAGCAATCCCGTCCCGATCAATCAATGAGCGAATATTATCTCTTGAGCGTGTTTCAACTATATGAGGTGGTATTCGCTTTTCTTTCTTTGCCATGCATCATTGCCTCCCCGATTCTATCGACAATATTATACATCATTCTCGCAAAAAAGAAAGCCCGAAAAAGGCCAGAAAACACCATACAGAATGTAAAGCAGGCGGAGAAAAAGGCCCACCAGCTCAAAGATGAACCGGCGGGCCATGTATCCGTATTCAGTTATCCCTCAATCTCCATCCCATTCTGGAAAGTGAACACCAGCCGCCCATCGTGGTATGCCGTGGCCTTCTGCACCACCGCAAGCCAAGTGGAGTTGTCGAACTCCGTGATGCCTGCCTCCCGTTCATGCAGGGCGAACATGAATCCACCGATGAGGTCCGCCTCGGCCTGCCGCTGTTTCTTCTGCTCCTGGAGGGCGTCCACTCTGGCCTTGGCCTTTTCATACCATGCCACATAGCCGTTGTAGCGTTCGGCGTATTCCTCCTGGCTCTGGGCACTCCGGGCGTTTTCCTGGATGCACCGCTGGGTCAGTTCCGTCACCACCGCGATCTCCCGGAGCAGCTCGTCCAGTTCCGCGTCAATGGCGGAGCAGTTGGTGAGGTGGTCCTGCATGATGCGGCAATCCTCCAGCAGAGCATCCTTGCCCTCCAACAGTTGATTGAACGCTGCCAGGAAACGGGCCTTGATGTCCTCCTCCAGCAGATGCGGAGTGCTGCATTTCTCCTTGTTGCTGAACTTCCCATTGCACTGCCAAACCACGCGGCGGTACTTGCTGTTGGAATGCCAGACCTTGGGGCCGTAGCAGCCACCGCAGTCACCGCAGACCAGGCGGGAGGCGAACACCCCGCCGCCGCTGTAGTGGAGGCCCATACCTTTGCGCCGAGCGAACTCGGCCTGCACCACATCGAACTCATGGGGCTGGATGATGGGCTGGTGGCTCTGCTCGATCCAATACTGCTGCACTTCGCCCTCGTTGACCTTCCGCTTTTTACTGAGGAAATCAACCGTATAGCACTTCTGAAGGAGTGCTGCCCCCTTGTATTTTTCATTCGTGAGAATGCTCTCCACCACGCTGGCTCCCCACTTCTTTTTGCCGGAGGGCGTGGGGATGCCGTCAGCGGTGAGGGCCTTGGCAATGGCGTAGCTGGTCTTGCCCTCCATGAAAAGGGCGTAGATACGGCGGACAATTTTGGCCTCGTCCTCCACTATCTCCGGGAATCCGTCCGGCCCCTTTCGGTAGCCGAGGAACTGCTTGTAGGGGAGGCTGACCTTGCCGTCAGAGAACCGCTTGCGCTGGCCCCAGGTGATGTTCTCCGAAAGGGAGCGGCTCTCCTCCTGGGCCAGCGAGGACATGATGGTGATGAGCAATTCGCCTTTACTGTCGAAGGTCCAAATGTTCTCTTTTTCAAAGTAGACCTCCACGCCATGCTCCTTCAGCTTGCGAATGGTGGTTAGGCTGTCCACCGTGTTCCTGGCAAAGCGGCTCACCGATTTGGTGACGATGAGGTCTATCTTCCCGGAAAGGGCATCGGCGATCATCTGATTGAAACCGACCCGGTGCTTTGTGTTCGTGCCAGAAATGCCCTCGTCAGTATAGACCGACACAAATTCCCACTCCTGGTTGCTCTTGATGTACCGGGTATAGTAGTCGATTTGCGCCTCGTAACTGGTGAACTGCTCATCGCTGTCGGTGGAGACGCGGGCATACCCCGCCGCCCGCCGTTTCTGTGCCGCCACCGCCGGGGCGTGGGTGTGAAGGTTAATGGTCGGCGGAATGACTGTTACTGCTCTTGCCGCTGGCATGATCTCATCGCCTGTCCTTTCTTTGCAAATTCTCTGGCTGCGGCCCTCATCTCCGGGGTCCAACTTTCCGCCCTGGAGCGGTCTGTCCACCGTTTAACGGTTTGAGTGCCGTCCTTGAACAGAAATACCAGAGTGTTGCCCCCCTCGGCCCGGATAGCCGTTATTTTATCGTGGAGGGCCTCCGCATCAAATTCATCCAGCCCCAGCACTTCTGCCGTCGCCTTTTCCAGCGTCCGTTCAGGTATCTGCTTAGAGGGGCAGGTGGCTTTGCCGTAGATGTTGAAGGTGCTGCAAATCCACACCGGGCCGGTGCGGGTCACCTTGCGCCGGTAGCCCTTGCCGCAGGTGCCGCAGACGATCATTGACGTGAATGGGTACTTGACGGGGCCGCACTTGGTCTTGTTGTGCTTGGCGGAGCGGCGGGCCATCTCCGCCTGCACCGCCTGGTAATCCTCCATGCTGATGATGGCCTCATGGGTGTTTTCCGCATGGTACATGGGCAGCTCACCCCGGTTGGGGAGCGTCTTTTTCGTGATGTGGTTCTCTCGAAATGTGGTCTGGAGGAGCAGGTTGCCGGTGTAGGAGTAGTTCCCCAGAACCTTCCGCACACAGCTACGGCCCCAAGTATTCCCGTTGCGCGTGGTCTTGCCCTGGGCGTTCAGCTTTTTCATGATGGCCTCGACCCCCATGCCGGAAAGGTAGTCAGCGAAAATGCCCCGCACGATCTCCGCCTCCTCCGGCTTGACGATGTAGACGCCGTTTTCGTACCGATAGCCCAGAATCTGCCCTGACCAGGGCTTGCCATCCTCGAAGTTCTTTTTGATGCGCCACTTCTGATTCTCGCTGGCGGAAAGGCTCTCCTCCTGGGCGTAGGATGCCAGAATGGTGAGCATCAACTCACCGTCTGCACTCATGGAGTGGATGTTCTGCTCATCGAAGTACACATCCACGCCCATCGACTTCAACTCCCGGACGGTCTGGAGCAGCACCACGGTGTTTCGGGCGAACCGGGAAATCGATTTGGTGATGATGAGGTCGATGTTCCCGGCGCGGCACTCGGCCAGCAGCCGCTGGAAGTTCTCACGGTTCTCCTTCGTGCCGGTCAACGCCTCGTCAGCGAACACTCCGCAGTAGAGCCAGCCAGGATGGTTCTGGATCAGGTCGCTGTAGTAGCTGACCTGGGCCGAAAGGGAGTGGAGCATGGCATCCTTGCCGGAGGACACTCTGGCGTAGGCCGCGACCCGCTTGACCTTGGGCTGGGCTGGGACTTTCAGCCCCATTTTCTGAATAATGCGTTCCAAAAAATCACCTCCTTGGTGGTCACATATTCGCTCTAAACCGCAGGTTTATCAAGTTTTTGAACGAAAAATGCTATCCAAAGACAGGCCGTACTTTTTGGTCATAATTGTATCGATTTCAGTGTACTCACTCTCGGAAATGATGCCCTGGTGGAGCATACCCATGGCGAGGCTCATCGCTGCTTTGTATGCTGCAAGATTGCGGAAAAACTCCTCGGACACACCTATACCCCCTTTCGCCGCGCCTCGGCGTAACAGGCACGGGAGCAGTATTTTCGGTGGTCGTTGCCATAACTGTCGAAGGGCTGACCGCATTGGGCGCAGGTGAAGTGGTAGACAGCCTTGCGGTTGACAGCTTCCGGGTGGCTGTTCCACCAAGCCATGCGGCATTTATCTGAGCAGAACTTCTTCTCCCTGTGATGGGGTGTGTGCGTCAGCATGGCCCCGCATTGAGGGCAGAATCGCTCTGCCCCGTCAGGATTCCTTCTGCACACCGATTTGACCGTGTTGATAGAGTAGCCGGTGAGGGCGGCAATGCGCTTATAGCCCAGCCCCTGTTCCCGATACCGTAGAATGTCTTTTGCTTTCGCTGTCACCATAAGTGATACCCCCTCAAAACGATGGTAAAAGCAAGAAGCCCACCGGGTGGATGTTCCCGGTGGGCTTGAATGCCGATTAAATTTTCTGCGCGTAATCCAAGGCGATCCACCCCGCGCCAGATTTCAGCCTGCCCCAGCCCTTGGCGGAGCCTGTGCCGTCCTTGACCTCGGTGATGGTGAACACCCCAGCCCCAGTGAACTTCCCGGTCTTGGCGGTGTCGGTGCCAGGGCCAGTGCGAATACGGAGGTCGGTGGCAGTGACCCTCACCTTGAAGGGAACGGCGGCAGGAGCCGGAGCAGCTCCGCCAGCGGTGGCAAGAATGCTGTTGAGGATGGTGATGATCTTCTCCCCATAACCTGCGCCAGTGGCCCAACCCTTGCCTTGGGGATTCTCCTTCTGACCCAGCCATTCCACCACCTCGGCGCAGCCCCGCGCCACATACTTGAACCGGGGGTCGATGCACTCGTTCTTCAGCGGCTCGGTGGATGCGTAGGCTTTGAGGTGCTGCATCTGCGCCCGGATGCCAAGCTGGGGCGTGGAGAAGGAATTACCCTTCATGCCGTTGGCGGTGACACCCATGCCGCAGAAATTATTCTGGTCCAGCGTGACGGCGGAGCCAGCGAAGCCGAAGTTCCCGGTCTCCAGACAGGACTGCGCGAAGGCGATGTCGCCCCGCACTCCCTCCGCCGCCCCCTCGGACAGATAGAGCGGCACCATGTTCAGAACGCTCTGGGCCACCTTCGGATTCTTGGCCTTGATGTAGGTGCGCATCTGCTCCGCCGTAGCGACAGCCGCGCCCATAATCTTCGTGCCGGACACATCGCTGGGAGCAGCGGCCCCACCGTCCATCGCGGCCTTGACCGCCTTGCGGAATGTGTCCATCGTGTAGGGCAGGCCGAGCTGCGTCCAGAGATGTTCCGGGTCGCCGTGGTTGGAGGCGATGCCCCGCTTGCAGCCCTCCTTGTGGCTGACGATGACCCCGTCCCCCAGAGGGTCGAGGGAGAACTTCTGGCAGAGCATGGCGAACAGCTCCACCGCCGCCTCATAGGTGCGCTTGGCAACGGCCTGAGCGGTGGCCTTATCGGAGCAGGTGAAGGTGGCCCCGCCCGTGTACTTGATGCAGGCCGGTTCGCACATCTCCACACCGATGTGGGTATTGTTGCCGCTGGCCCCGCAATGCCACCCCCGGTGGTTCCAGGGGAGGCACTGATACACGGTGCCATCATTGCCGTCAATAAACGCATGGACGCAGGCCCGGTCGTAGCTGGCCTTGTTCCAGTTGCGGACGAACACCTGGGCGCTGGGCTGGGGACAGCCCACGGAGTGGAGCATAAGGCCCTTGACCGTGATCTTCCGGCCAGCGGTGTAGCAGGGGTTTTTGGTGAGGATGGATTCAACCAGTTTCATTCCCCGTCACCGCCCTTCTCCGCCCGGTCGTGGAGCTGCTCCAGCACAGCCTTCAGTTTCTCCGGCACAGGCAGGCTTAGGTGGGCGGCGTTCTCCACCAAGGAGACACCCTCGTTGGACAGGTAGAAAAAGATGATGGCAGTCCGCAGCACCGAGCCGGTGCCGATGACCTGCACATCAAGGATGTTGGCGACCCCTACCAGGAAGAAGATCAGCACCTTCCGGCAGATGCCCCGGAAGCCCACCTCGCTGGACAGTTTCTGGTCGTTGATGGCGCACATGACCCCGGTGATGTAGTCCACCACTGTGAACACCACCAGGGCGATGAGGAGACCGTCACAGCCGCCCAGGAAGTAGCCCAGCCAGCCGCCCACGGCGGTGAGCACCATCTGGATCGTGTTCCAGAACTCTTTCATGGAAAATCCCTCCGTTTCAAAAATGTGTATAATAAAAGGCCATCCGCCAAGCGGCGGACAACCCTTCATCCGTTATTCGGTTGTCTTGGCTTTGATGTAGGCCGGGATGCCGTCTTTGGTCAGCACGGGAAGCCACGCGCCCGCGCCGGTGAAATCCATCGTCCCATCGAACAGCAGCTTGCAGACCACGGGAACGCCAGCCGTGTTGAGGCCGCTGATATACAGCGCGTTCTCGCCGGGAAGATAGGTGATGCACCCATACTTCGCCACCAACCCCAGGAGGCCCATGGTGTCGATGTAGCCCCAGCCGCCGGTGGCCAGCTTGGAGCCGAACAGCAGCCCCGTCCCCACGAAGATGAACCACATGGACTGCTCCGCCACATAGCAGACGGAATCGGTGAACAGCACCGCCCTGGACGGCAATTTGATGTTCAGCTCCCTCCACTCCGGCAGCGTCCCGCCGTTGTACCTTCCATGCATCAGCGTGACCTTTCGGTCAACGAGATCCACATTGTAGAGGTACTCGTTATTGGCCCCAGCGGGGAGCGTGATCATCTGCGGCGTATAATCCTCGGCTATTAATTTCTTCAGATACTTGCCGCGCTCATCCTGCTCGATTGCTTTGTCCTGACCCGCATAGGAGTTATAGGAGTGATATGGGTCGCTTTGCGGGGTGCCGTAAAGAGACTGAGACACAGAGGCGATGCTGAACCAGAACTTGAATCCGTAGTTGCTGCCATTGATATACACCCCCATATAGCGGGACGCATAGAGGGCCTCATTTTGGTTCTTGACAGAGAAGCCAAACTTAGCAGCCAATTTAGATGAATATTCCTTGGTCATGCTACTGCTATAGGCTGTGCAATAGACCTGCTGTTGCTGAGAGGTAGTCGAGTATTCGCCCGCTTTCCAAGTAACATAGTACAAATAGGTGTCGTTAATACATAGAGACATCATTTTCATGCCACCTACATCTACCACGTAGGGGATCGTGAACTGGGTAGCGGTTTGAGTGACCGAACCGCTCCTATAAGTCGTAACCGCTGCCATTTCAATTGAGGACTCTGAACCAGTGAACGACACCAATTCAAATAGGAGAATCTTTGTCTGAGTACCGCCAATCTGTGTCAGGTAGAGAGCGCCCCCGCAGATAGAGAGATAGGCGGGGCTTGCGGAGGACAGGGTTTCCGCACCAGAAACAGGGATGGTCTTGGCTGTGCTGGTGGGCGGAATGCCGACCAGAAGGTGTGCATCCACCAGATAGACCCAGATGGAGCCGTTGAACACACAGGTATTTGTGATGGCTCCGGCCTTTTCCGCTGTGTAAGCTGTGAGCAGATCGGTGGCAGTCGGCTCTTTCTGGTTGAGCAGCGGGAGCAGCTCGGGGTAATCGTCCTCACTCACAAAGCTGCCGTCACACTTCACCCAATCCGGGCCTGGGTCGGCGGCGCTGTACTTAATGGTGCCGACCGGGGGCGGGAGATTCTCGGCCTTGTGGTTCAGCTCCTCCCGCAGTTCCTGGAGGCCGTCCTCCAGACCGGCGATGCTGGCCTCGGTGTCGGTGAACAGGTCCTTCAGCACATCAATCTCACCCACCACATCGCGGGCGGTGAACACGCAGGTGCCGTCCGTCACCCGGTCGCCCACCCGGGCGATGCCAGCGTACTCCACAGGCTCGGCGGCGGCGGTCGTGCCAGCAGTGGTGCAGTAGAGCGTCACCCAGCCGGGGGCGTTCTTGCAGGTCACGAAGTCGCCCTTGAAGTATTCGGTGGACCGCTGGAGAGAGCTGGCCCCGCCGCTGCCGGAGGCCCCGGTGATCTTCTCAAAGGTGGTTACCAGGCTGGTGATGCCCGTCCGGGTCACACCGAAGGTCGCCAGTTCCAGGTCGTAGGCGGTGTTGTTGAAGTTCACGTCCTCATCCCCGGTCAGGTCGGTCAGCACCGAAGTGGTCTCGGTGAGGAGCTGGATCGGCTCGTCCGCATTGGACAGATCCATGTGGATGTAGAGCCTCCCCTGGAGGGTGCCAGAGCCGCTGTTGAGGATGACACCCACCTCACAGTCGTACACCTCGAAGAACCGCCCCTTGATCATGCCGAAGCCCTGGGACACATGGAGGACGTTGCCTCTGGCATATGTCACGTTGCAGCCCTTGAAGATGCCGTTGGTGGCGATGACCGTCTGCTGGATGATGGCATCGTCCAGCGGGGTCACGCTGCCGCCGCGATAGGTTTTCAAAACGATATTATTGGCCATTGCCGCTCCTCCTTAGAATTTTGGTGAGGTCCAGCCGAACGGTGCCGAACACCAGATTGGTGTTCTTCCCACGCTCCCGCCCAGTGAGGATGCTCCGATAAGCCACCCCGTCCGAGATGATTTCCACCTCCTGCCCGAACTCCATCTGCCCCGGCTTCACCAGCCCATCGTCATTCGCCATGGTCAGCTCGATGAGGTTGGAGTAGGCCAAGCCGGAAAACTTGTCGTGGGCGGCGCGGATGGCGGCGGCATCGAAACTGCTGCCTTCCTCATGCTGCACCGCCTGCAGTTCGCAGACCACCGGGGTGATGCGGTCCCGGTCGTAGGTGTCGTAGCCCAGGTCGGGGTGGAGGTAGTAGGTGCGGGTGGCGGCATAGTCTGTGCTGTCAAACAAAATCAGCTTGTTCACATCGGCGCTGACCTGCTTGATGGTGACGCTTTTCTTGATGATGTTGGGAAGGTCCGCCTCGATGGTGAGGATGCCGTCCCCAGCCCGGCCCACCGTGAGGTGTATCTCTCGGTTCTGGATGTCCAGCGCGGCTTTTACCAGAATGCCGTATTTCTGCATGGCGGGGACGATGACAGAATCCATGAGGTTGACGATGTTATAGTGACCGCCGCTCTGGGCCGGGGTGATGTGCAGGCTCCAATCGGCGGTGGCGCTGGTGTGTGCCACAGACAGGCCGTGGATGTTCTGGAGCGTGTCCGGGTTTTCGATGAAAGTCTCCCGGATGCGGTCACAGATGAAGTCCTCCAGCGTTCCCTGGCCCTGGGCGTTCACATCGAACAGGATGCCGGTGTTCAGCAGCTCCATTAGGGGCTTGTAGGAGATGGTCTGGAGCCGCTTGGAGCGGTCGGTGCCGTAGCCGATCTCGGTGACCACCCCGGCGTACTTCTCACCGTCCCGGCTGATGCGGATGAAGTCCTGCTTCTGCACATTGGGCAGAGCCAGCACCGTGATGGTGTTCTCGTCCGAAGTGAGGTAGTCCTCTTTGTAGGTGACCTCGTTGACATTGGTGTTCCCGACCATGGTGAAGTCGGGCCGGAAAATCTCCACACTATACGGTCTCATAGCTGATCTTCCCCTCCACCATCATTTTCACTGTGTTCAGCCCATCATGGGAAACGGAGATGCGGTTGCTCCCGTGCTTGAGATGAAAGAACCGCTCCGTGGTAAAGTCGCAGAGCTGGTAGCGGTCGGCAACAATGTCATCCGCCGCGCCGCGCTCAGTGATGCTGTACGGAATGCCGGTGGCATCCACCACCAGCTTGTGGTCCGCCATGATGAGGCCCTCGTAGCGGCCCGTCTCGAACAGTTCATTATCCACATAGTGCTTCCAGACCGGGTTGAGGCAGGGGCCGAAGATGGTGACCTTGCAGGGGCTGTCCTCATAGCTGTCGCTCTCGATGACCAGGGTGTTCTGGGACACCTCTGCGTAGGAGTAGGTATAGGTGTACGGATACACCTTGCTGCCGATGGACAGTACTCCGCTCTGCCGGGTGACGCTCTTGTAGAACAGCCCGATGGCGAGGAATGTCACATCGCAGACCAGCCCGCCGCCGCCCTCCATCAGTTCCCCCTTGGAAAGCTCGGTGAGGCGAACGGGGACCCGGTATGTCTCGTCCGTCTGGTAGATGAGGGTGAGCGGCACCGCCCGGACGAACCGGGAGAACTCCCGGTAGGTCTGGTAGGCGGAGGCCCCGCCGAACAGGATGCGGCCCGACAGCTCCCCCTGGGAGAACAGCTCCTCCAAGGGGATGAAGTCGGTGCCGACCTGCTCGTATTGGGTGCCGTCCTTGAAACCCAAGCCAGCGATGGAGTGGAAGAAGGAGGAACGGCTGTTCGGCCTTCCGTAAAATCTTGTGTAAGCGATATTCGACAAAGTCAAGTATAGAGCTGTGAAAACAGAATAGAATGATGGCTGAAGCCCTTCCTGACACATCATCCCGGCGGGCCAGGCGGTATG
>CAJTEA010000029.1 GCA_910575265.1 Oscillospiraceae bacterium | reverse complement strand
CCGGCGTATCTGTTTGAGTTCTCCGCTATTTAGTTTTCGTAAATCTATATACTCCATGCTGTCTATTTTACCACTTCCTACATCTTTTTCCTAGATTGTTTTTTTAAAGTAATATTTTCATTGTATTTCCACTTGAACCGGCTGGGCCGGTGGCCGGTGATAGCGCAGGCTTTGTATTCCATAATGATTCTCCTCGACTGTGATGTGTTAGTACACTATTTGATACGGTGTATTACTACGGGTACTATTATAAACTTGTATGGATTCTATGTCCAGAAATATGGGGTTACACTACTAAATAAAGGTGGTGTAATGCTGTGCCAAGGACATTGAAAGATATCAACATAGAGGTGGGGACACGGATCAAGGAAAAGCGGCTGGCCCAGAAGCTGACCCGGGAGGATCTGGCGCAGCTGTCCGGCTACACCGCCAACTTCATTCAGGAGGTGGAGCGTGGCCGTTCCGGGCTGTCCTCCGAGTCCATCCGGGCGCTGTCTATGGCCCTGAAAGTTTCTGCGGACAGTCTGCTGTTTGGCGACGCTCCAGTGGAATTTTCCTATATCGCTCAAAAGCTGAAAGAGGTCCCGCCGCAAAAGCGGGAGCATATCATCCGAATGATAGAAGAGGCTATTGCCTGCACACAATAATCAAAGCCCCTGCGCCGAAGCGGCACAGGGGGCTACTCCGCCGGGCTTGTTTTTCATCAGCTTGCCAGAGGAATTTAGAATCCAAGCTTTCTCCATTATAGCACACTTGCGAATATACTGCAATATAATCCCTATACACAACGTTCACAAGCAGCAAAAAGATGGGTATTATAAATCTGTCAAATAAATCTGCTGAACAGAACGGATGTGTAGCTGATGAAGACACCCGCACACTATACAAAGGAAGAAGCGGATTTTTTGAAAAATGTAGGATTTCGCATCCAATTTTTCCGCAAGAAAAACGGGCTTAGCCAAAATGAACTTGCGGAGAGAAGCGGCCTGAGTTATTCGACGATCAGCCATATAGAATCCACATCAAGCTATCCGCTGTCTATGCTTTCTCTGCATCGTATTGCAAAGGCACTTGGTGTGGAGCCGTACCAGCTTTTGAAATTTAATTGAGTTGACCCCTGCGTTACTTAGTTACTTACGCAGGGGTTAATTGTAGGTAGGATCAATTATAACACATTGTGAAAAGAATCACAATACCGGCTTTTGAAAAATCACCCTATACTTTTCCCAAGGGAAATTGTGGGGTGATAGTATGATTGACTACAGCCCTTTGTGGGCAACAATGGAGAAGCAGAAGGTGTCACAATACCAGCTGTTGCAAGGCGGCATTGACAACCGGACCCTTGATTCCTTGAAGAAGGGCAAAAATATCACTGTACTCACTCTGCAAAAGATATGCACCATCGTTGGATGCACTCCAAATGATGTCATAAAATTCTAAGGGTACATAGCAAAACAGGGATTGAATTTTTCTCTTCTACTGTATATAATATGTATGCGATGTTCCAGGAATTTGCACGAACGGAGGAGAAGATACATGGCGAGAAAAGCGGTTGATAAGGTCCCTAAAACAGAGGAACCCAAGGTGAAGAAGAAACCCGGCAGACAGCCTTTGACCGCGGAGGAAAAAGCGGCTGCGGCAGAGGTACGGGCTAAACTCAAGGAGAAAGCCGTCCATCTAAAGCCGGCACTGATCCTCCAATACCAAGGCAGCGATGTAGATATGGACGCCTTGGTCGAGGCCGCAAAGGCAGACTTTCATAACGCGAAAAAACGCACTCCCATCACTGCTTTGACGCTGTATGTCAAACCCGAGGAACGGATGGCCTACTACGTTATCAATGAGGACCATGAGGGCAAAATTTCCTATTAGCAGCTATATGTGATAAAACGGCCCCACAGCTGTGGGGCCGTTTCATTACCATTTGCTCATAATCTTACCGTACATCTGCCGCTTCTCCTCCTCAAACCGCTGGACCAGAACAATCACGGTGTCGCCCACCATGAAGTCGGAATCCTCGTGCTGGTAGGAGTAGTTGCACATGCAGACGGTGCCGTCGGGCAGGTTGCAGAACACGCCGCCGCCGTACTTCCCGGCGATGGTGGCGTACCGGCGGCTGCCCACGGGGTGGTACTCCTCCCGCAGGTCGGGGATGGCGGTGTACCGCAGCTCCCGCTGGGTCAGGTTGATGTCGTGGCCGTAGCACTCCACCAGACACCGCCGGGGGCCCACCGACAGTACCCGGCACTTGACCTGGGCGCCGGTCTGGCTCAGGTTGGGCCGGTGGGCGAAGAAATACCGCTGGGACCGGGCGGCCAGGCGCCGGGAGGCTACCGCCACACCGTTCTCCCGGTCCACCTTGATGATAATGAAGTCGATGGTAGCCCCAACCATGTTCTGGAGCACGAAGTCGGGCCGGGCCTGTTCCTGCTCCCACATCTCGGTGTCGGGGATGACCACCCGCACCCGGTAGGGCACCACGATGGCGCAGTACATGGTCTTTTTCTCCATCGCTCCGGTCTCCTTGTTCCGGACGCTGATGTGGAGGGGGTCCACGCCGATGATGGTCCCGGTGAGGGCGCTGCGGCCCCGGTAGGAGGCGTAGATGGAGTTCCACTCCTGGCGCTCCTCCGCTGTCAGGCCCCGATCCAGGGCGTTGAAGTCCAGACCGTAGAAGCTCTGCCGGTCGTTTTTCTGGGGTTCCGGCTCAGGCGGCGGGGGCGGAGGGGCACCAGGTTCCATCCAGAAGGGCTTCATGGCGGAGGACTCCTCTGGGGGTAGCGGCTCAGTCGGGGCGGCCGGCTCCCCGTCCTGTCCAGTGTCCTGGCCCACCACGGGGGGCTCGGCCGGGGGTGTGTCCATGTCCTCGGGCGGCTGGTCAGACGGCGGGGCCGCCTCACCGCTGGCGGGCAGGGCCGTGTCCTCCTGAAGAACATCGGCGGCGGGCTGTTCCAGTCCCTCCGTATTTTCCTCCTGGGCCTGGGGTTCCAGTTCCATGTCGTTGACCTGCTCGGGTTCCTCGGGAACAACTTTCTTTCTGGGCATAATGTTACCTCCAAAAAATGTATTTTTTATGGCCCGTTGGAGCCATAAAAGCGATGTGAGCCGTCCGCCTGTCGGGCGGCAAAGAAGTGTTTGGGCGGCAGTGTCAGTCCCTCCGGGGGCGTACCGCTGTCGCTGATCCAGACGATCCGCTCCGACCGCTCCCGATGGAGCAGCTGGGTGTCGGAGACATGGGACAGCATGGCCACGGAAAACAGCTTCAGCTTGTCCCCGCCCAGGGTGAAGCAGAGCAGCCGGGGGCTGTCCACCTTCACGGTGAACTCCTGGGGGGCGCCCTCGCTCAGCTCCAGCATGACGTCGATGGCCTCCAGTCGGGCGGTGTCGGGCTGACCCCGAGCCAGGTAGACAAAGCCGCCGTCCACACGGAAGTCACCCAGCCCGGAGCGCAGCTGCCGCAGCATTGTGGTCATATGCTCCTCCCTGACCGCAAAGCCAGGACGTTGGAACTTCCCCCGTACCAGGGCATGGAGCTGGTCACTTCGGACACAGCCCAGCTTGCGCAGGGTGTCCAGGATATATTTCTGCTGGTTGGACAAGAGCACTGTTACCACCTCCCGGTTGGGGCGCTCATGCGGTTGAGCTCCGGGTCTACCAGCAGATCGCTCTCGCTTTCGGCAATGCAGTTGAAGATGGTGGCCATGGTGTAGGCAGTGGAGTTCCTGACCTCCCGGTCCAGGTTGGCCCGGAGCTTCCGCTCCGCATTCCGCAGGATCATACCGTCCAGCAACCTCAGTCTGGCCCGCACCCTGCTCCGGGGCAGGGTGGCGCCTCCTACCCGGAAGTGGTCCAGATAGAACAGCCGCTCGATAGCGTTCTCGAACACCCGGGCCACCTCCGGGGAGAAACAGGAAAGCTCACAGGCGTCCAAAATGCCCATGAGCTCCTCCTCATCGTCCGCCGGTCCGTCCGCGCCCCCGGCGCTGACTGGCTGACTGACATCAGTATAGCTGGATTCAGTATGACTGGATTTAATATAACTTGGCCGCATTTTTTGAGGTTCTGCAACCGCCGGTTCTGCGGTTCTTGACCCGCAGTTTTCGGGGTTCTTGCCGCTCAGATCCTGCGGTTCTTGTTCGGGCATGGGAAAGCCGGCGCCGTCAAGACCGTCAGAATCCGCGGTTCTTGAATCGCTGTCCGATTCCGGAACGAATGGGGCGCTGGAGTAGCTGGGGTTATCCACCGGCTCCACGCTGGCCAGGTAGATCTGGTTGGCGTCGCCCTGGCCGCAGCGCTTCTCCCAGACCAGCTTCAGTTCCACCAGCTTCTTAAAGGCCGCCGTCACCCGCTGCTCACAGATGCGCAGCTCCCGGGCCAGCTCCTTCCGGGGGAAGATGACAAAGACCTCGCCGTAGTCATTGACCCAGCCGTTCCTGCGGGAGAGCTGGAAGCGGTTGAGCAAAAAGGTATAGGTCACCTTGGCGTCCAGGCTCATGTCGGCATATCTAGGATCGGAGAACAGCCAGCGGGGCATCTGCATGTGGTATATGGTTTGCACGTCCGTCTGCTTCATCAGGGAGAAGCCGGGGCGTTCTTTCATCTGTGCGGCCCTCATTTGGGGTCACCTCCATCTGTTGAATTTTTCTTGAAATTAAGGAGTCAATCGTTTATAATTCGTTTTGAAAGGGGATGTCCATATGTCCGGAGGCCCAATGTTTAATATTTTTCCAAGTTCCGCAGAGGAAGCTGTTGCAATGCTGTATGTCCAGAGACAAGATCTGACGGGCAAAAGTCCGTCCGAAATTTATACAATGTTTCAAGAGGCGTACTATGAGGTTCGGAAAGACCGGCGGGAAAAGCAGAAATCCGGCTGGTTTAAGGATAAAAAAGATGACCTGCAAGTGTGATCGGCTCGTTTGCCTATCATAACGTCTGCAACAGCGCAGCCCGCTGGGATCACCGTCCCGGCGGGCTGTCCGCTTCTTCATTGGGCTCATCGTCCCCGACCACATCCCCCAGGTCAATCAGCCCGATCCCGCCGGCAGTTTCCTGTTTGGTATCCTCAACGCTGTACTCCAGGTCCTGGGCGGGATTGACCTCTTCCTTCGCCGGCGGAGGTTCTTTGGGGGCGGGCTCCGGAGGTTTGGCCTGCTTGCTGGCGGCCTTTTTCTTCTGCGCCTGCTGTTCCCGCCGTTTCCACTTGGGGATGTACTTGACCACCCGGCGGGATTTCAGCGAGCCATAATCCGGAAGTTCCTCCGGGGCCAGCTTGTAGAGCAGGGCGGGTTTGTGGCCCTGGAACAGGGCGATACACTGGCTCCGGTCCAAGCGGAGAATTTCATCCGGCTGCATAAGCTCCCGCTGGGTATTGCTCCGGGTCTGGGAGTAGGGCCGGGTGGAGGTATAGACCGGGGAGAACAGGGGCATGAGGGGCATCTGATTATTGGTCACGGAGATGGTCACCTTGCCGCATTTCTTGGAGATGTAGTCCGCTGTGGTCCAGTCGTTGGCCCCCATGTAGAGGGTCTGGTCGAAGGTGGCCAGCTGGTTTTCCCACTCCTTACCGGGGTACTTTTCCTGCCACTGGCTCAGGCTCTGCACCACGATCTGGCAGCTCATGTTGAAGCCTCGAATGCTGTTCAGTGCGTCGGCAATGCCGTCCATATAGCCAATGTTGCAGTATTCGTCCAAACAGAAGTTGACCAGTACCGGCAGACGGCCGCCCTTGCCCTTCAGCCGGGCGTAGTCGGACAGCCGGGGCAGGGCCAGGGAGAAGAACAGGGAACTGAGGAAACGGTAGGCGCTGTCCTGGGCGGAGATAATCACGAAGTAGGCGCAGGGCTGCTTGCCGGGGAGCAGCAGGTCAACATCGTGGTTCCGGGTGATAGCGTCCACCAGCCCGTTCTGGAAAATGGCCAGGCGGTTGCCCAGTCCGATGGCGATACTGCCCCAGAGATTTTCCTTTGCCTTCAGGAACAGCCCGTGGTGGCCTTTGGCCGGATGGTCCTTGGGCAGTTCGGCCAGGGTGCGGTTGATTTCCTGAATGCTCTTGTGTGCCAGCAGCTGGTACACGTCTCCAAGGCCGCGCTGCTCAATGGGCAGTAGCTTGCCATTGGCGTCCTTCAGGTTGCAGACGTAGTGGATGAGGGCCATGAGCAGGTTCAGCTCCGCCCGGCTCCAGAAATCGTTCGCCTCCCGGGGGCCGGAGGTGTTCTGGATAATCGTGTTGGCCACTGTCTGCACCAGCTGAGTCTCGGTGTCCAAAGAATACAGGCAGTTCCAGCCGTCCGAGTGGGCCATATCCAGAAAATTGACTGCCCGGACGCAGTAGCCGTGATCTTTGAAGTAAGGGGACATTTTTTCAAAAAGCTCGGCTTTGGGGTCCGTAATAAAAATGGACTCCCCCCGTTTGGCACAGCCCAGCATGAAGGGGATGATAAAGCCCCTGGACTTGCCGCTGCCAGGGGCGCCGATACACAGCAGATTGTTGTTGTCCCCGGCCACCATCCGGTGGGCCACATAGGCGGCGTACTTATCCGCATCGTTAGGGCGCTTTTTCCACTTTCCCAACATCATGCCCCTGACCTCTGCGACGCTGCCCAGCTCCAAAAACTCCTCCAGCTCCTTTTTCGTCAGGAAACCGGAGGAGCCGTGGGTGGCGTCCGGTAGGATATCGAAGCCCCGGGGATCGCGGATAAACTTGTAGCCGGAGAAAAAGATGTACCCCTTTTTCGTGATAAGGCAGATCAGCAGAAGGATGACAATGGTGAAGCCCAGCCCGAAGGGGGTAAACAGCACAAACCAGTTGCGCAGGGGATTAAACACCCAGATACTGCCCACCTCTTCACCCTCGGTGTGGAAGGTGGCGGCGGTACCCAGGCGGATGGAGTTGAGGAACATCCCATAGAAGTACCAGCCCAGCAGTCCAAGGGGGATATAGACAGGAAATTTGGCTTTATGCCGCTCAAACCAGGGGCCTAGCCTTTCGGCCAGCTTGTCCTCCAGCTTTTCCAGATATGCGGATGGGCGGTGCATCGACAACGTCTCCTTTCTCGGTGAGGAATTGAGTGCGGGGCGGGGTATAGGGAACCGGTGGCCGGCCGGTGACTGCCGAAATGACCTCGTTGGTCAAGGCGAATACTCTGGCGTGACCAGTGGATTGGCAGCGGGGGATCAGCACTGCCCTGGCCTGCCCCTCCAAGGCAGCAACGGCGATCTTCTTTATCCCCCGGCCCCGGGCGGCCTGAATGGCGGCGTCCAAGCGGCGCAGATCCATGTCGGCGGCGATGACAAGAGGGCGGTCCCGATAGATGGCGTCCCAGACAGGCACATCCAAGGGCGGAGGCTGGTACTCCTCCTTCAGCGCGGCCCGGGCCAGCCGGGTACGGTAGTCAGGCTGTGCCATGATTTGAAGCTGCACCGCCCCGGTATCGTCGCAGGAGAGAAGGTGGACCGGAAGCTGAAGACACTGGTATGCACCCCCGTAGGAGATCAGCTTGGAATCGGCCTGGGTGTCGGCTTCCAGCTCGGTGAGGATATCCTTGTAGCTCTCACCGGCGAAAAGAAAAGCCCGCTTGCTGCCCGGAAACTGGGCGGTCTGGTTGGAGAAAGCAGTCAGTTCATCTGTCAGAGCCACTTTACCGATACCGGGACAGACATAGTGGACGGCGCAGATTAAGTCTCCCAGGTGAGCGATTGCCGCCACCCGGGTACTGCCCCAGGGGTTGGCTCCGCGCTCCCGTGTCAGTGTCGATAAAAACATAGATGGAGTATTGTTCAGCAGCTCATTTCGATCAAGAAAAATATTAACATTCCCACGGTAGGCAGTCAGCACCAGTTTGGACAGATGCAGACGGCGTTGGATGATTGCTGTATGATATGATGGCGGATAATGAGGTGCTTCTTCTGTAAAGAATGTTTGCAGCAGCAAAACTCCCTTTTTGCTCATAATCAAAGCCCCGCTTCTTTCATGCTGCCGAATCAGCCCCAGGGCCACTAAATTTCTCACTTCTGTTTCAGCGGTCAGTACATTCACATCTTCCGGCATAATAAACTGACACCAGCGGATCAGTCTCAAAATATCTATATCCTGTTGGCTGAAAATCACTTGTCACTCCTCCCTTTTTCTATATTCCTGCGGGCACCGAAACCGCCCTTGCGCCGGTTCCGGCGCAAAGGCAATTTCGGTGCTTCCCGTCCTCTATGTGGGGTCATTTCTGATGCCCCCACATAGTAGACAGAAAAAATAAAAATCTGAATGGTATTTCTTTGTGTAAAATCCTTGTCCCGCATAGCTTTCCGGGCTTAAATACCCATCAGAAAACCCCTTGCTTCTGAAAAGTAAAATTTGAGCTAAATTGGGTATCTTTCTGATGGGTGTTTAGAGCCCCCAACTGCCTCCATAGAAGTCCGCAACGGCGTAATCCCCGGAGCGGTAAGCGAAGAAATCAGCCACATCCACCATGTCCAGCAGGGTGATGTGGCACACGTCCAACTCGCTCCTGGTGGACAGCAGCGCCAGGGCCAGAGTGTGCTGGTCGTCATCAGGAATCAGCCTGCCCTTGATGGCGTTGCTCACAGCCTTATAGCCCTTATTATCTTGGTCGAAGATGTGCCGGCCCTTGACTGCGCAATGTTCGTCGATGACCAGCATGGCCTCCTTGAAAAAGGGCAGCTCGCTCCCGCCCGCTTCGTATTCATCCAACAACCGGCGGATGGTATCACTGAGCCAGTCGGAGGTCTGGTAGCGGCAGTGGGGCAAAAGGGTGTTCAGCTGGATGTGGAGCCAGCCGTAGCCAAACCGCTCCACAAATCCGGCCGTCTCCATCCGGGGGAGCACTGGCCGGTTGCCGTATCCGCCCACCCCGGGGCTGTGGCGCTCACACAGCTTCCGCATCTCCAGGGCGGAGCGTTCAAACTGCCCGGAGGCCTGTTCCAATGTCCGCTGCAATTTCTCCGGAGCCATACCGCTGTCCGCTAGGGCCGAAAGGATACCCGCCTGCCGGGCGGCGTCCACCACCAGCTCCTGGATGCGGTTCATATCGTCTTTCATCGCGTTCATGTCTCTTCCTTTCTCCGGGCCCGCAGGTCGGTGGGCGAGGTGGTAATAGCGTCGTATTCTTTCTCAGTAGCGTGAAATTGGACGGGTACGTGGTTATAGCCGATACATAATAGCCCCTCTCCCCGGCGGAACCGGGTGATTTGCCTGACTTCATCCTCGGACAGATTGAGCACGCCTTGGATAAGCCGGGCCTCCTGTTCCTCCATCTGCATGACCAGTTTAATGCGGCTGGAATCCAGGATACCCTTGCCGTACTTGCCGCCGTCCAGGCCAAAGAGGTCCTGCATCCCCTGGGTGGATGTGACGGCGATCCCGCCCAGGCCCCGGATGGTTTTCACCATTTCCTGGACGAAGCCGGCGGCCAGGGGGTTAGAGTTGGCCCCCACCAAGGACCACAGCTCATCGGCGATGAGGGCGGACAGGTCGCCGCCGGCATCCATGATGAGGTCGTTTGCCACGTCGGTAGCCCAGAAGATACCGGGGAGCAGCAGATCGTCGGGCATCCCGGAGGTATCCAGCACGATGTACTTGTTATCTAGGTCGATGTCGTTCCGCTGGCCCATGGCGGAGGCGGAGCCGGTCACATACCTTGCCAGCACCACGGCCAGGTGTTTCGTCTCCGGATTTTTGGAGAGGACCTCGTACCAGTCCGGTAAAATGGGCATCTCCACAAAACCGCCGTTTTCGTCGGTGATGGTGGCATTGTCGAAGGTGATCCCATACCGCCGGTAGCACTCCACCAGGGAGGAATCCAGGTGGTTTTTATCTTCATCGCTCAGGTCCCGTTTTTGCAGCGAGTACCAGATAATCAGCCGGGAAATCTTATCGGCCAGCACCGAATCGTCCCGGGCGGCCATGTCCCGCAGACCGGCGTAGCTGTCCAGAGACTTGCGGCGGATGGCCATAATGTTGGGGCAGTCTTTGGAGGACGGCGACAGCCGCAGATACAGCCCGCCCAGCAGTTCACACAGGGGCCGGAACTCGTGGCCCTTTTTCGGCACGATGAAAATGACCCGCTTGCCCTGTTGACGCAGCCGCCCGCCCAGGCATTGGAGTGTGAAGGTCTTGCCCGCACCGGAGGAGCCGCCGATCCAGCAGTTGCCGTTGGTGTACTTGTAGTCGTCAAAGGGGTCCAGAAACACCGGGGAGCGGTTATAGAGGTTCAGCCCCAGGAAAATGCCGTTGCGGTCGCTCAGCTCATAGGAGGCGAAGGGAAAGGCCGCCGCCACCCCGCTTGTCAGAGCGTTGCGCCGGGATTTGCGTTCCACGTCCGGGTCCAGGGCCAGCAGAGGGAGCATGGAGAGAAACGCCTGCTCGTTTTTGTAGTCGCACCGCCGGGCGATCATGTCGATGGAGACGCACAGCTTCTCCACCGCCGTCACCCGCTGCTCCAGCGTTTCAGCGTCCTCCGCTGTGACCTCGATGAGGGTGTGCATGTAATAAAAATCTTCTCCTTGCCGATTGATAGCGTCCTTCAGGTAGAGGCCGGAGCTGATGGCGCTGTCCAGCTCCTCGAAGTCCTGGCGGGTGTCCCCCACGTCCCGCATTCGGGAGCGGTTGACCATGGTGGTCTGGGCGATCTTGGACAGGATTTTTTCCTTGGGCTGGCGTTTGAAAATAAAGCTGAGGTTGACCCCTTCCCCAGCCTCCACAAGCGGGGCCAGCCAGCAGGAACCCACGGTGGTGGAGTAGCCGTAGCCGGCAACGTAGAGATAGGCATGAAAAATGCCGTCCACTACAATGTAGTCCCGGCTTTTAGTGTCGATGGTGGTGGGGGAGAGAATGTCCAGGATGGTGGTGGAGCCGGCCTCCAGCTCGGTAAGGTCGGGCTTCTCCTCGCCCATAATCAGGCGTTTGAGAGAAAAAGGCTGGTCATTTTTCTTTTTTGGGGACTGTGCCTTTTTCTTTTGCTTCACAGGCGTTTTTTTCGTTTTCTTCTGCATTATGTTACTCCTTAATATAACGATTAAGGCTTTTCGGGCCTTGAATCAGATAGGATAATATGATATAGTTTAGAAAATGAAACAGTGATAAATCAAAATTTAAATAGGGCAGTAGGTGGAAAGAGGTAATGCAATGAAGTACCTGATGAAATATTTCATAGATTTTATAGTATTGGTTTTCCTGTATGTTTTCGTCTTTTTCAGGAAATGGAAGGCCCAAGGTAGAGATAGTCTGCTTGTCAATACCCTCATGTACGCATATCTCTCTCTGGTACTCTATTTTACTATGATGCCGGTGGTCGTATCTATCCCATTCATACTGGACCATCCCTATAAACCCATGAATTTGGTGCCATTTATTGATGTTTCTTTGGGAAGAGGGGATTTTTTTAGACAAGTGTTCTTGAACATTGTCATGACTTTGCCTTTTGGCTTTCTGTTTCCGCTGACCCGGGACAAAAAGGCCAAATTCGGTGTGACGGTGTTTTTCTGCTTTATGATGAGTCTGGGCATTGAACTGTTACAACCATTTTTTGACCGCTCCTCAGATATCACGGATTTAATCACGAACATTATCGGCGGAGCGCTGGGCTATGGCCTTTATACTATTTTTAAGCCGATCACCTTTTGGATATTGAAACGATTGAAAGACAGATGACAAAGCTATTTTCAGTAAATTTTAGTTTATTGGGCGGATGTCAGTATCGGACAGCCGCCTTTTTCACGCCCATTACTCATAAATCCCGTGGATAGCAGTGGTCATGTCAAAGACACCCTCGGGCAGCTTGACCCGCTGGCTGGTGCGTTTGTTTATGATCTCATACAGCAGCTTCAGGATGAAGTCGTCCGAAAATCGAGGCTCCAGCACCTCCAGCTCGCACAGATCCAGGTAGCGCCGGGCGGTGTCCGCCTCCTCGTTCAGCCGCTGGATGATGGCGGCGATGCTGTGCCCTTTGGACTTCATGTTGGCCTCGTACTGGAAAATAAGGAAAAAGCGGTGCCGGATGGCGTCGCTGGCCACCCCCTCGCCGATCTGGGCGATGTTGTCCTCGATCATCTCCCGGCAGCACTCGTTGTCCTCAGCCGACCCATACTCCCGCATCCGGTCCACATAGGCGGCGGTGTCGGCGGGGAGAGTGCGGGCCTCCAGCTGTAAGCTGTCCGGGGCAATCTTCAAATAGGCCGCATAGCTTGCAATGATATTTTGCCGGTCATTGGGGGACTTGAGGTAGATGTTCACCGGCAGCACCTCTAAAATCTTGACAAATCGGTTATCCCGGGTGATGACCACCCCGTTGATGATATTTTTAATGGGCAGCCAGGCCTGGATGCTGTCCCGCCAGGCCCCACCCCCGGCGGTCTTGACGCCGCCGCCGAAAATCAGTTCTTTGATGTTCATTTAATTCCATACTCCCCTCGGTAAAAAATCAGGCGGCGGTTTTTCCGCCAGCGCCACCAGCAGCCCAGCCACCGGGTCAAGCTGTCATCACTGATGCCAATTAGCCCAAAGCCGCCGATGGGCACGATGATGGTCAGGGTGACCATAATTTTGGGCGTCAGGGATAGAGGCAGCAGGATGATACAAAGGTACAAAGTTGGTAGGGTGAGCAGGATGGCCTCGACCATGTTGCGAATCTCAAACAGGCCCATGACCCGGCCGGCATCGGTAAAATTGGTGGGGATGTAGTAGGTCTCATTCATAAAAATCTCCCTCTGTTGGCTGGAGCAGGCGGCCTTTGCAGGCCGCATAGCTCCGTTCTAATGCGGACAAGCGCACACCCCGCTGGATGATGACAGTGTCCATGGCGGCCCCCAGTTTCTCCTCCAACTGTACAGTGGGAGAAACCACCCTCAGCTCCACACGGCTGATGTACTGGTTGGACAGCCCAGCAGCCGCCGACATCTCCGACAGCGGGATTTCGTACCGCAGACGCAGCGCCCGCAGATTTGTGTTTCGTTCCATAGCCGCCTCCTCTCACGGTGACAGGACCCAAAACGGCCCGCCGGCGGAGCCAACCTTGCGGCTGGCCTCGCCGGTGACAATTCTTAGGTCCCATTCCTTGTTGCTTCTCTTGACGCTGGCCGGGTCGGCCACCAGAAGTTTGCCGTCAGAGGTGACGCCCCGCAGGACGATAAAGTGTCCGCTGTTGGTAAAGTGTCCCTTGGTCATGATGGCGATGACCAGCTTGCCCTCTTGCATGGCCTCCACCAGCTTTTTGCCGTCCCGGCCAATGCTGGTCACGGTCAGACCGTAATGCCGTCCGCCGTTGGGGATCAGGCTGTGGTAGCTTCCGCTGCCCTCACAGAGCCCACCGTTCGCCACCGACCACTGGGCCACGTCATAGGGGGTGACCTTGTTGCCGGTCAGGGAGGCCACGGCGATGGCAAGGGCCGTGGGGCCGCAGCCTGCCCGGCCAATGGTGCTGGTCTTGCCGTAGGGCTTATTCCCCCACCGGGCGTCCGTCTGATTGTAGTAGACCACAGGGGTCTCAGCGTTGGTAAAGGTGATGTCGCCGTAGTCGGTGCCGTAGTACCCAGAGCCGTCTGTGTCGCCGACGGTCACCCGCTGGTCCTCCGCCATGACGGAGTAGAGCAGCGTGGCCCAGTCCTTCTCCGCCTGGGAGAAGCCCAGCCGGGTCATGTACGCCTCGGGAGTCAGGTCCCAGACGGAGATGTTCAGCACCCGGTCGGTGATGGAGGCGGAGTAGTCCAGCTTGCCGTAGAGCAGATCCTCCAGGGCGTCATCGTCCATGACGGCTAAATCCTGTTTGTACTGGACAGAGGCGATGGCCATAAGCCAATTCTGGTTCATGCCGCCGGAGCCGTCCGTTACCTTATATTCATCGTAGCCCGAAAAGCCGGGGAGAATGTTGTTGACAAGGCGCTCCAGGGCCGATTGTTTCTTCCGTTCCAGATTCTGATAAGTGTTGTTCAGCCGCTGGGCGGAGGCGGTAAAGTCCACCACCCCCTGGTCCGTGGCGCTGGTGTAGCCGAACACGGTATTGGGCAGCGCTGTGAAAATCAGCAAGGGCAGGAGCAGCAGCGTGGCCAAAACGCCCGAAATTACCTTGGGTAAAATAGATGTGCTTTTTGCGCTATACACTTGTGGGACCTCCCTCCCGTTTGGTTTGTCGTGTGGGCTTCTGTTTCGATGGTCCGCCGCCCAGCTTCTGGCCCGGCGGTGTGCGGGAGCCTGGCGCGGTTCCTGCCATGCCGGGGCGGGGAACGGAGCCGCCTCCTTTCACCGGAGGCTTGTCCTTCTTGGAGACCCGGCGCTGTTCCTGCTGTACCGGGCTGGAACTCTGCGCCCCAGACGTGGGCGTGGCGGGTGTCGGGGGAATATTCCTGCTGTGCCGGGATTCAGTGGCGGGAGGCCTCCGGGTACTGCGTGTTCCTGCTGTGCCGGGCTGAGAGCCGGGAGCAGTTGTCCCGGACAATTTGGTAGCCGGAGGCTTCGCCGTTCCTGCCATGCCGGGGCGGGAGGCGGAGCCTCCGCCTTTCATCGGGTGCCTGTCCTTCCCGGGGCCCCGGCGCTGTTCCTGCTGTGCCGGGCTGGAGCTCTGCGCCCCTGATGTGGGCGTGACAGGTATCGGGGGCGCATTCCTGCTGTACCGGGGTTCTGTGGCAGGAGGACGCTGTGTGCTGCGGGTCCCCATTCCTGCTGCGCCGGGTTGAGAGCTGGGAGCTCCCATCCCAGGCTTTCCAGCTGCCGGAGGCATCCCGGTTCCTGCTGCACCGGACTGGGAGATTTCCATTTTCTGAGAGGTTTTGGAGAATGTACCGCCGGGGCCAGTTCTCTGACCGCCGGATGTGCGTTCCTGCTCTGCCGTCTGACGCTGACCATTGGTCTGGGTCTGGGACGTATTCTGCTGGGATGTGTGCCGGTTTTGTTCCTGCCGGGTGTTGGACTGCTGTTCCTGCCGTGTGTCGGTCTGGCTGGCCTGAGTCCGTCCGCCGCCATAGCGTGGACCAGCTGCCGCACCGCCGATCCCGCCCACAGCCGCACCAGCCGCAGCACCGCCGATCCCGCCGACAGCGCCAGCCGCAGCGCCAAAACCTTTCCCGGTGCCCTTGAAGGCTCTGCCAGCCGCGCCTTTTCCTATGCCGGTGCTCTTGCCAACCCCCGCCGCCGCTTTTCCAGTCAGGCCCAGAGCGCCGCCAATCCCGTTTGCCGCCCCCTTTGTCACCATGGACAGGGCAGTGCGGAACACGGTGTAGGCGATGACACCGGGAAGTGTGGATTTACTGCCGGTGATAGCAGGATTCAAGCCGATTCTGGTGATAATTTCATCCGCCTTTTTCGCCACCTTAACGATGCTGACAATTAGCACCATCCACAGGAATACGTCGGGAAAGCTGGGGACGGTGGACACCACCGACAGCAGCATTTTGAAAAAGACAATGTTGGTGGCCATGAGGAAGCACATACTGCCGAACATCCGGCACCAGCCGGAGAAAATCTCCGATGTGCTCTTGCTGCCGCCCATGGCGAAGGCCAAAGGGGCCATGACGGTGAGCATGGCAAGCACCGTGTACCGCTCCGCCACCTCCAGCAGCAGGGAGAACACCATGAACATGGTGATAAGGTCGAAGATGATGACCAGCAGCCAGGAGGCGGTAAAGACACCAAAGACGCTGCCGTCCACCAGCTGGACATGGATGGCGTCCGGGACATCCAGCAGGGCAATCACTTTGCTGGTGATACCCAGAACGATTTCACAGATCTGAGGGCTGGCCAGCAGGAGGAAGCCAAACACAAAAGTCCGGGCGAAGAGCAGTTTGGGGTCCTCCCCCTCGAAGCCCAGCCCGGCGGCCATGCTCCGCAGGGCCTGGAACACCAGGTTCCCCAGCAGCAGCGCCCAGCCTACCGCCAAAATGATTTGCTGTATGTCCCCCATGACGGGGATGTGGGTCTTGATGTAGGCAAAATCCAGGCTCATGACGTTCAGCAGTGAGGAGGAAAAGTAGTTCCAAATGTCCAGAATCAGACCGTAGACCCACTCAAAGAAGCCTTGAAAAAGAAATTCCAGCAGCGCGACCACCCCCTTTATGCCACTGTGTATTTGTTACTTTCATAAATTTATGGTGTAAGAGTTGCCAGACCGCTGAACAGCGGGGTGACATAGGCGATAAAGGCCCCAATGCCGTTGATAATCATCCAGGCGATCCAGATGCGCTTGAGCCAGTCCCAGGCCTGGTCCACCTTGTGCTGGTTGTTGGACAGCTTGGCTCCCACCACCGCCACGGCGGACATCAGACCGGCCAGGACAGTGCTGACGCCGGCGATTTTGCCATAGACATCCACAATGATCCGGTTGGCGACCGTCCACATATCGTCCAGGGCGAAGGCAGGTGTCACCATGCAGGCGCACAGCACCACCACGGCCATGGTCTGGACGTAGTACCTGGGGAGCCGGGGACCCAGCCGCCCCCAAAAGTTTTGTTTCTTCAAAGAAAGACCTCCTATACAAACCGGCGAGGATGTGATATACTTGCCTCTCGGTGATGTAAAATGATTTTTGCTTGTGATAAGTGCCATTTCCTGTTCAGCCGCACCCGACAGCCGGAACAGTGCCCCGATTGCGGCAAGTTCGCTGTCCGTGAGGCGACTGAAGCGGAGCGGCAGGAGTATGAGGAACACCTGAAGGAATTCCAGAACAGTGAAATATAAAATGGGACTTGATATTATGAGAGAAAATAAGTACGATGACTGCGTATTTTTTCAGAAATACAGCGAGATGGATCGTTCCCGGCAAGGACTTGCCGGAGCTGGTGAATGGTATGAGCTGGAAAAGCTGTTACCGGATTTTCAGGGCTTGTCCGTTCTGGACTTGGGCTGCGGTTATGGCTGGCACTGTAAGTACGCAGCCGAACATGGGGCCGCCTATGTGCTGGGGACGGACATCTCCCATAACATGCTGGAAGCCGCCGCGCAGAAAAATCCCGGTCCCAACATTGAATACCGGCAAGCCGCTATGGAGGATCTGCAATTTGCAGACGCCAATTTCGATGTGGTATTAAGTTCCCTGGCCTTTCATTATGTCGCTGATTTTACCTCACTGGTCCGGAATATCAGCCACTGGCTGAAGCCGGGCGGCAGATTCGTCTTTTCAGTTGAGCACCCCGTATTTACCGCCTACGGCTCTCAGGACTGGTATTATGATGAAAACGGTAATATTCTTCACTTTCCCGTAGATAATTACTATCTGGAAGGGAAGCGTGACGCAATCTTTCTGGGTGAGCAGGTTACAAAATACCACCGGACGCTAACCACCTATCTTGAAACGCTTATAGCAAACGGATTTCGGCTTCAGCATGTGGTGGAGCCTCAGCCCCCAGGGCATATGATGGATATTCCGGGCATGAAAGACGAGCTGCGAAGGCCCATGATGTTGTTGGTTTCAGCGACTAGGGAAGGGTGATGGTCAGTTATAGACCGCCTGGGCGATCATGCCGATATGCCGGGCGAAGCAGGCCAGGAGCAGCGGGTCAAAGATACCGCAAGCCCCGGATACGATCATGTCACTGGCCTGGTCCTGGGGGTAGGCCGGCTTGTAGACCCTGGGGTGGATGAGCGCGTCAAAGGCGTCCGCCAGTCCCACCACCTGCACCCAGGGGGAAATATTTTCTCCGGCCAGCCTGTCCGGGTAGCCGCCGCCGTCCCACCACTCATGGTGATGGCGGCACACGTCGCAGATCAGCGGGAACGCCTCACACTCCCGCAACTCCGGGATTTTCTCCAGCAGGTCACAGCCTTGAGTAGTGTGTGACTTCATGACCTCAAACTCCTCTTGTGTCAGATTTCCGGGCTTGTTGAGGATTTCCTGCGGGATGGCCCGCTTGCCCACATCATGGAGCATTGCCAGAGCGGCATAAAGCTTTACCTCTGCCATAGTTAGGGCTGGAATGACAGCGGCGGCGGAAAAGGTGCGCAGAAGTTGTTCCATCAGATTTTCAAACTGTACGCTGTGGGGAGCGTGGTCCATGAGAAGCTGCTCCCGACGCAGAACGGTAAATGTAGATTCTATATTCAATTTTAGTTCACCTCTACCTTAATATAATGCGAGGGACGACCCGATGGGCCGTCCCTATTTTCAGCTTAATAGCCGGTTTTGGGGAGGATGGGAACGTAAGTGGGTGTCAGCTTGCGGATGACGGTGAGCCAGGTAGCCTGGGCAGTCTGCCAGGTTCCCTGGTACTTGCCGCCCACATCGGCCCGGTTGATGAGTTGGTAGCCGTTGGCCGCCGTCCCGCTGACGGTGACCGTCAGGGTAGGGTTGGCCACCGACTGGAAGCCCACGGGCACCTTGCCAAAGTCCAAATACACATCAGTGACATACTCCCCAGCCTGCATGGGGATAGCGTTCAGGCTGAAGGAGTAGTTGCTGCTGGTGATGAGATTGGACGCCAGCACCTGGTAGGCTCCGGAGTAGTTGGTCTTATAGAGAATCCAGTAATTCAGCCGTGCGCTGTAGGTTCCGGTGGTGAATGCCGTGGCCCGGGCCGCGTCGGTGGGAATGCGGTCATGCCAATAATAGTTGTCCAGCGGCACGTTGCTGGTATTGGCCACGGTGAAGTCGTAGCGCATCTGGCTCCCAGCCAGAACCTCGGCGTTGCCCCGTTTGGTGATGGTCACGCCCAGGTTGGAAGGCTTGTCGTAGTCGCTCACCTTGATGATCTGGCCGGAATACTCCAGCGTCTCATCAAAGGTCTTGCCGCTGACCTGCCAGTAGGCCGGGGCGGTCACTTCGACGATCTTGTACCGGCCCAGGGGCAGGGGCTTGGAGGCCGCTACACCTCGGGCGTCCGTGGTGATGTAGTCCACCACCCGGCCAGAGCGGGCCTCGCTGATCTCGTACACAGCACCCTGGAGGGGAGCGCCGGCGGGGGTCCCGGTGACCTCGTTGTACTCGGCGGCGTACTTGTAAATCTGGAACTGGCCGGTGATGGGAGTATTTTCCCACTCGATTTCCACCGTTTTCCCCGGCTGGACATAGACAGTCTTATACTCCTTGTCCAGCTCATAGCCGGGTGCGGCCTCCAATTCACGGATGAACAGCTTGCCCTTGCCCTGTACGGTCAAATCGTCGATATAAATGTAGCCGTTGTCGTCCGTGGCATACTCCCCAATGGGATTCTTGTTGGAATCGTAGACCAGGAATTTCACGTTATAAATCCCCAGGCCGGTCACGCTGTCGATCTTGTGCAGGATAATACCGCTGAATGGGGCATTGGTCACGGTCAGGGTGGTCGTCTTGCCGTCCTGGACGGTGAAATAGTGGGGAGTGCTGTCAATTTTGAAGCCCTCCGCCGCCTCGACCTCCACACAGTAGTAATCGCCCTCGTCCAGGGAGACATGGACCCGGCCACGGTCCCCGGTGGTCACGGTGTCCACCAGAGCGCCATCCATCTTCCGAATCTCAAAGGTGACGCCCTTGATCCGCTGGGACTTGTCCGCTTCGGATACCTTGATCAGCTCCAAGCCGCCCACAGGAGTGTTGTAAAACTTCAAGGTCTGAGCGTCACCCACCTTGATCTGGATGCTCTTGGGGCTGGTGTCGAGAACAAAGCCGTCCAGGCCCCGGATTTCTTTCGCAATGATGGTCACACCGGGCTCCAGGCCCTCAATTACAATCCGGCCATTTTCATCGGTGGTGTACTCGCCGTTGTTGGCCCCCAGCACCTTGCCATTGGACTCAGTGACCAGGAACGTCACGCCTTTCAGCGGAGTGGTGGTTCCGGTGATGTACTTCTCAATCACTAAGGTGGTCTTGGGGTCATTCTCGAACGTGATATCATTGCCGCCGTTGGTCCCGCCGCCAGTGCTGGTATTTCCGCCTGGATTGGCCGTACCGCCAGTGGTTCCGCCGCTGCTCACCGAATTAGAGCCATTTTTCACAATAATTATTTGGGGCGTACTGTTGAGGACATAGCCGCTGGGGACTTTCGTTTCAACCACGACTACAGTGCTGCCGGGGATGAGGCCCGTCACAACGACAGTGCCATCCTTGCCGGTAGTGTAGCGGCCCAGCACAGTCCCGTTGCCGTCCTTGACCGTGAATTCGGTTCCCGGTACAGGCTTTCCGGTAACGGAATCTTTTTTCGTAATCGTGAGGGAGCACAGAGGTTCGTTGAGGAAAGTTAAAGTTTGCGTGTCCATGGGATTGACCGTTACGGTCTGGGTCTGGGTGCTCTGGTCAATCACATAGCCGGGAGCCGCCTTGACCTCTTTCGCCACAACAGTTCCCACAATACCGGAAATGCGAATCTCACCTTTATCGTCCGTGGTATAGAGGCCGTTGCTGCTCAGGTGGCCGTTGTCGGCGTCCACATAGCCGCCGTTGGCATAGGTCAGCTGGAACTGAGCGCCGGGGATAAAATTGCCGGTTACGCTGTCTTTCTTTTGAATCACCAGCGTACCGGCCCGCTTGTTCCAAAACGTCAACTGCTGGACTTCACCGCCCTTAATGAGAATATCCTGGGGCGTTCCGTCCAGCACAAAGCCCTCCACGGTCTTGATCTCTCTGGCAATCACCGTGGTTCCGGGCTCAATGCCTTCCAGGACGATTTCACCGGCTTTATCCGTGAAATACACCCCATCGTCCGGGCCGACAGCGGCACCGGAGCCGTCCACCACCTTGAAGCACACGCCGCTCAAAGGCTCGTTTTCGGTTCCCTCGATGAATTTCCGAATTATTAAGGTTGTACCCGGTTGGTTGTCAAAAATCAGGCTGTTGGAAATGCCGGACTTCACCACAATGCTCTTGGGTGTCTCATCGAGGATGTAACCTGTAGGTGCTCTGGTTTCAGACACCATGATGGTACTGCCAGGCTCCAGTCCGGAGACAATCACTGTGCCGTCCGTTCCGGTTTTATAGATGCCATTGGTGGGACCAACCGCGTGACCTTCACTGTCCCGGACAATAAATTCAGCGTTTGCCAAAGGCTTGCGGGTCACAGCGTCCCGTTTCGTGATGGTCAATGTGGCCTTGGGGGTGTTGGTGATAATGATCGTCTGCGTGTCTCCGTTGGGGCCGATGACCACGTTGGTGCTGGGATTGTCCATGACATAGCCGTCTGGAGCTTTGATCTCAGAAATGACATACGCGCCCGGAGCCAGGTTGGACAGCCTGATTTCACCTTGGGAATCAGTGGTAAAAATGCCGTTGGAAGTCAGGGTGGCGGTGCCGATCACGCCGTCCAGGCCCACCTCGCAGCCTGCCGCCGTGGTCACCCGAAACTGAGCGCCGGGCAAAACCTGGTTGGTCTGGCTGTCCCGTTTCTGGACAATGAGCTGGCCCTTGGGCTGGTTCTTCATGGTAAGCGTGACCGTTTTTCCTGCCTGAATCACAATGGTCTGAGACTGGGTATCAATGAGGAATCCCGCCGGGGCTTTTGTCTCGGTAATGACCACGCTCCGGCCAGGGGTCAGGCCCTCGATCCGCACCTCGCCATTTTCGTCCGAACGGTAAACGCCGTTGCTGTCGCCAATGAGGCTGCCGTCCGAGTAGGCCACCTTAAACTCCGCATTCGCCAGTGTAACACTGGGGTTGACACTGCACACCTTCCGAATGAGGAGGGAGCCGGTGGGCTGGTTGCGGAACTCCAGGGTGACGGTCTGGCCTGCATTGATGACAGCGGTCTGGGGTACGTCGTCCAGGATGTAGCCGTCCTTGGCTCGGACCTCTTTCACGATCAGCGTCGTGCTGGGGTCGATACCGCTGACAGTGAAGCTGCCGGTACTGTCCGTCACAAACTTACCGTTGGCGTCGCCGACGACATTGCCCTTGCTGTCAGTGACCAAAAATTCAACGTCAGAAAGCGGCTGTTTTGTGACGGAATCCACCTTTTTCACCAGAAGGGAACCCTTGGGGCTGTTTCCGAAATGGACCTGAATAACCTCCTGATCGTTGCCGGAGAGGTACACGGTCTGGGGCGGGGTGTCAATCACATGGTCGCCATCGCTGGACAGCTCCTCAATGATATAGGTGCCAGCGGGGAGACCAGTGGCCGTGAAGGAGCCGTTCTGTCCGGTGCGGTAGGTGCCGATCACGGTGCCGCCTGTCCCGGAAGTGTTGCCGGAGAGGTAGCGGATCTGGAACACCGCCCCCTCAATGGCCATGTTGGGGCTGACACTGTCATACTTCCAAACGCAAATGGCCGACAGGGGCCGGTTCTGGAACAGGAAGGTGTGGCTTGTCCCGGAGGGGATGAACGCCTCCTGGGTGTCGGGGTCGGCCAAGGCAAAGCCGTGGGGCGGTTCCAGCTCCTTCACCCGGAACCAGCCATCCCGGAGGAAAATATCCGGCTCAGTGAGGACAATACGGCCATTTTCGTCCGTATAATGTACGCCCAGGTCGTTGTATTCGCCGGTGCTGGTGTTGTTGGAAGCGTACCAGACCTGGAAAGGCACGTTGGCCTGCCG
The DNA here is from genome assembly GCA_910575265.1 of Oscillospiraceae bacterium. Taxonomy (GTDB): domain Bacteria; phylum Bacillota; class Clostridia; order Oscillospirales; family Oscillospiraceae; genus Lawsonibacter. The sequence continues at coordinate 6,593 of CAJTEA010000029.1, read as the reverse complement.
CTCATGGGTGATGGAATTTTCCTTGATGATCTCAATGGTGGGCCGCTTGTGGTTCTCAAAGAGAACTTCCCGGTCCTTGTTGGGATAGAGGGTCACAAGCTGGTTGGCCGCGTCCTGAAGGTAGGGCTCCGGAACGGATTTCTCAGAAATTTCGTACACGCCGGGGAGCAAATTCTCCAGAGTGCCCTTGCCGTCCGGGCCGGTCTTGACCTCGTTGATGCTGTGGCCGTCCACGGACTTCACCAGGAAAACCGTGTTGGGGACGACCTCACCGGTGTCCGCGTCCCGTTTCCAGATAATAAGGTTGGGCCGCTTGTCGTTCTTCACCCGCAGCTCGGAGGTCTTGTTGGGGAACAGCTCTACATGGTACTCTGTTTTGTCCAGAATGTGGTCGGGCAAGGTGGCAGTTTCCACCACGGAGTACATGTCAGGTTCCAAATCCTCTACAAAGATTTCACCGCCGTTCTGGGTGGTGCGGTCAATGTACCGGCTGCCGTCCTCGATTTTGGAAATGCGGAAAGTAACGCCGTCCAGAGGCGTCCCGTCCGCGCTTGTCTTAATCAAGCGGAAACCGGGCTTCTTGTCGTTGCTCAGACGCAGCTCAGAGACTTTGCCAGGGGATAGCTCCACATGGTACTCCGTGGTGTCCAGAATGTGATTGGGCAAGGTGGCGGTTTCCTGCACTGAGTAAATCCCCGGCTCCAGGTCCTCAACAAAAATCTCGCCGCCGTTCTGGGTGGTGCGGTCGATAGAGTGACTGGCGTCCCCAATGGGGGTAATACGGAATGTCACGCCATCCAGAGGAGTACCGTCCGCACTGGTTTTAATCAGCTTAATACTAGGCTTCTTGGTGTTGGTAAAAACGAACTCCACCGTATCATTGGCTCGGAGATGAATAATGCGCTGGGCGTTGTCAATAACATACCCGGCGCACTCTATTTCAGTGACCTCATAGGAACCTTCGGGAAGATTGGACAGGTCGATCTCCCCGCTACCATTAGTGGTAAATTCCTGCGGTCCGTAGCTGCCGTCCACGGCCCGAATACGGAATTTAGCGCCGGAAATGGTTTTGGACGGGTCGGCGCTGTCCACCTTCACCAGCTTCATGCCGGGCAGAACGTCATTGAAAAAGAACAGCTCTTTGACGCCGCAGCCAGCAGTCAGCTCGATCTCCTGGGGGGCGGTGTCCTTGATGTGGCTGTCATCTCCGGTGTCCACCTCCACTGCCCGGTAGGTGCCGGGTTCGATGCTGGTCAGGAGGATCTCGCCGCTGGCGTTCGTCTCATAGTTGCCCAGAGAAACGCCGTCCCGGAAAATCTCAAAGGTGACGTTCGCCATGGGCCGGTGGCTCTGCCGGTCATATTTCACGATCTTCAATCCGACCTTCGCCAGATTTTTGAAGACGAGGGGCCCGGCGGGGATGGGGTTGCCGTTGGCGTCCAGCTCCAGCTTGATCTGCTGGACCTCGGTGGTGGGCTCGTAATTGGGGGGGCGGAACCAATTCCGTCACCGCGTACTCACCGGGCTTGATGTACTTGCCCGTTGCCTCGGTGGGGTCCCACCACTGCACACTCTCCAACACGCCAGCTTCATCGGTGTCAAACTCATACACGCCGTTGGTGACGGAGCTGAACTTGAAGGTGGCGGGGCCGACGCCGGTGTTGGTCAGAGCGTCCCGCTTGAACAGGAGGGCCTTCCCCGGCTCAGGGATGCCGCCGTTCTCAATGCCGCTCGCGGGGCCGACCTGGACCTCGCCCGCCGCCGTGCTGTTCTCCGGGGCCTTGCAGGTCACAGTGAAAGGGGAGGCCAGCGGGGTGCAGCCCGCCGGGGCTTTGGTCTCCTTGACATACAGGGTCACGCTCCCGCCGTCCTCCACGATATTGGGAACGGAGGTACTGGCTGTGCCGTCAGCGCCGGTGGTCATTACGGCCAGGGGTGTGCCGCTGCAAGAGGAATCCGCATAGACAGAGAACTCCGCGCCGGCCAGGGGCCGCTTGTCCGCAGCAGCGATCTTCTTGAGCTTCAGGTAGACGGGTTTCTTCTCGGTAATAGTAGTGCCGTTGGTAAAGGTCACCTTAGAGGCTCCGCCGCTGCTGGTGAATTTCTTGGCGGACATATCGGCGGTTCCGCCGGTGCCGGTGATATCGGTCAGATAGGTGGGGTCGTCCTCTGTGACCTCAAACCGGAACGAGGAATCGGCCTCAAAAATGATTCGAATCGTTTCATTGCCTTTCAGTGTGAATCGCAAGCTATTTCCGTTATTAACAACTTGTCTTGTGCAATCTACACCATTTTTTGATGCAGTAAAGCCGGTGGGGCTACCAGCTATATACCTTACTGTAAAACCCCATTCATCACTGTTTGATAAACCTGTCCCAATCCTCTTGGTAACTTCTAAATAGGGGCGATCTGGTTGGTCGCTTTCAAAGTTGAAGGGACTAAAGATATGTAGACCAAAAGAGCGCCGTTCGGAGAAAATGGTATCCCGGATAGGCCGGGGATACTGGATGGTATCCACATAGCTGTCACACTCCCGGAAACCGTTAATGGAGTGCAGCTCCTCACCGGTAGGAGTACCGTCCTCGTTAAGCGGATATTCGAGGAACTGCTGATCCTTGCCCTGCCGCATCCAGCGGGCCATGTTCACCATGGTGGACGCCTGGTCCCAAATTAAATTGCCTTTGACTTGGGATTCATTATTGTAAATGGTGTAGGCCATCATCTCCCGCAGCGTGTAGGCCCGGCGCACACCGTCAGGGTCCCTAAAGACACCGCCTGTTTCTACAATGACCCGGTACTTTGTGCGCAGATTGCCGTCCGCGTCGTGGACATACTCAGACCAACGCTCCATGGCTTCGTCCTTGCTCCAGCCGGTAACATCTCCGCCAGCACCGTTGTCTGTTTCACTCAACCGGCCCAGAAGATAAAGGAACGCATCATTGGCCTTGTAAACTTTGTAGAGGTTTCCAGGGGTCACAGACTCGGCGTCAGTGCCCCACATGGAGGTGTAATCGCCATCTCTCCAGCCAGAGGACCAGGAGCTGGAGTTACAGTGGAACATCTGCTCCTTCTGTTGGTCGGTAATGCCCGTTTCCTTTTGGAACTCATCCGCAGTGGTCACCCAGCGTTTGTTGTGACCGGCGGTAGCATCGTAGGAATAGACACCCTGGGGCACAGAGGAGCCGGCCATAAGCTGGGCGGCATCCGCACCTTTTCCGTTGTACTGCATGGCACAGGAGTTGTACCAGGTAATGTCACTCCGGCACTTGTCGGCGGACCAGACATCTGACCCGTTCTTGTTCCAGACCACATTAAGGGGCGTGCCGACAACGTGCCAAGTACTGTAATCGTTGGTATTGAGGTCGGTAACAACACCATTCGGAAATTCAATCAGGGTAAAGCGCAGAAATGTCCGCTCCGCATCAGTGCGCCAGTCTACGTTGGAGGTAGTGGGTTTCTTACCACCGGGGCTGCCAGGGTTATAGGCCCCAACGCCTCCGGTGGGGTCGCTGGTGCTTACCTTAGAGGGAACGTGCTTGACCGTCTGCGGGCAGAACCTTGTAAGCGTCACGCTGGGGTCGGCGCTGTAGGCCCGGTCAACGGAAAAGGGCAGGTCATAGCTGAGATTACTCAGACTGTCGTCCGCCGTTTTGTACTCAGTCCAGACGTCATACTTCTGGTAGGTCACCCCGTCCAGGGTGTAGCTGTGCAGTTGGGCGGGGTCGCCTTTGGCCCGGCTGACACTCACCGTCTGGCCGCTCTGCCGGACTACCAGCGTGTCACCGGCGACCATAGCCTCCTGCTGACGCTGGGCCAGCTGTTCGGCCAGAGCGTAGGAACCGAGGACCACATACTCAAATCGGGTCAGGCGGGAGTTGAACAGCCTGCTGCCGTCCAACTCATAGGCAACGCTGGGGAGCACATCAGGCAGGTTGACCAGGACACTGTCCTTGTCCGCCCAACCGGTGCCGTCCAGGTCAGCGCCGGTCCAGCCACCCTCCGTGACATAGCCAATCTTGATCCGGTTGCCGCCCTTGTCCTCCAGAAGGGCAAATGGAGTGGCAGTAGGGATGGCGGCGGCCTGGGTGTCGCCGCTCTCGGTCTTGTAAACGGTGAGGACCTCATCACCGCCGTTCCAGGCGGTGGTGCCGGCCACGTTCAACTCGAAGCTGCCGGTAGGGGCGTAAGGGTTGGAGCTACCGCCTGTGTCAGCGGCGAAAGCGGAAACCGGGAGCATACCAGCGGCCATAATGACAGCCAGCAGACCAGAAACTGCCCGTTTCCAATGGGCTTTCATACATTTCAGCATTGAAATTTCCTCCTTGTAACGGATTTTTGGTATGAAAAAGGACCGCACAGAATTGTGCAGTCCTTGCGGATGTGATTCTTTACTTGTAATTGGGGCTGTTCATGTGGGGAATGGGTGGTTTTAGGTGCATAGATACTCCTTATTTTCCGGTAGGCCAGCCCATAACGCTGTTCCCGGTGTAGGGGACGCTCTCGGGATACCGGGTCCAGACCTCCAGATGGTAATGCTTACCCTCGCCCCGATAGCAATCTAGGTTCTCTCTTCCATAGGGATTCTCCCGGTCAGGCCACTGGACTGTCTCTCCGACATTTCCGTCGGTATAGTGGAATGCGTTGATTTTGTTGGGAGATTCCAGGGCAATCATCACATGCCAAATTGAGCCGGTCTTGTTGTTAACCAGAAACAAGATATCTCCAGGCCGAATCTGTGATAGGTTGTCCACTCTGCGGCCCGGGTTGGTCTGATTACCAAATATAAGAGAACTTACCATGGAAGCGTAACCGCTGCATCCATAGTACTCGCTGACCCGGTAAACATCCATAATGCGGTTTGCCGCTGTACTGGGCACATCATTCTTGTGGGTTCCCGGAGTATTGTGAGTACCCCAGACAGTGCCAGTAGGCCAATCCTTTTCAATTTGGCGAAGCAACTCCAGCACATTTTCCTCGGTAATGGGCTTGCCATTAGTCAGATAGCCGTCTCCGATACCCTGCGAAGCCGTGTGAGAGTTTCCTGCCATAACATTCAGCGCCCGATAGATCAGGATGGCGATGTTCCCCCGGGTGATGGCTACGCCAGCCGCCGCGCCGTCCGGGAGCAGGCCTAACTCAATAGCTTTGTCACAAGCGGTGGCATAGTTCCACTGGCTGGCCGGGCAGTCCAGATACCGGAGCATGACGGTGCAGGCCGCCGCCGGGGTCACCGGGTCACTGGGGCCAAATTGCTTGTTGCCATAGCCGGCCATCAGCTTCTTTTCGGCACAGTAACCGGCATAGGGCATGGCCCACTCAGGAACATCGGTGAAGGGACAGATGGTGCGGTAATAGGCGGCGTTTCGACCCATATCCCCGGTATCATCGGAGAGCCGGGTCAGGATTACAGCCAGCTCCGCCCGGGTCAGGCCGGAACCGAGATTCAGATTGCCGTTCTGGTCACCGGTCAGGATACCCTTTTCCTTCAGCCAAACCGCCGCCGTTTCCCGCTCGGACTGAACGGCCAGGGCGGGGACCGCCAGTGACAGTGTCAGTGCGGCGCACAGCAGCAAGGTCAAGATCCGTTTCATATTTTGCACTCCTTTCAGCACCCAAAATCAACTTGTTTCTTCCTTCTGATTTGAGCATAGTACGGAATCTGGACTCTGTCAAAGGATTATTTTAAATCCCTTTGCCGATATTTTGAACCTTGCCGTATTTGTTGAATTTCGGCCGTTTCACCTCCGCTTTTCACGGAGTTTCGCCGCAAAAGGTTATTTGTAAACCTTTTATGAACGGACCTCCACAGCCTGGACCACCACACGGCTCTCGGGGTGGTCGGCCAGGCAGGTGGTGAGGGTGAGCCGGTTGTCGGAGGCAGCCTGGAGGTAGCTCCAGTCGGTGTTGGAGATGGTCTTGACCAGCGTGACCGCATAGGTCCGGGTGCCGTACATGGTGGTGTAGGTGATGGTGTCGCCCTGCTTCAGATTTTTGATTGCGCCAATGGCGTACTTGGTCCCCCGGTTGTGGCCGCACGCTCCCACGTTGCCATCCCAGGCGGAGGTGGAGCTGTAATGCCCCAGGCCCTTCCTCATGCTGGCGTTGGTCTCGCCCTCCCACAGCTTCATGTCGATTTTCAGCGAGGGAATCTTGATGGTGCCGATATAGCCGTCCTTGTAGGCCATGCCCTCCGCGCTGGTGTAGGCGGGCGGCTGGTAGGTGGGTATGGTGGGGACAGTGGGTGTGGGAGTGACAGCGGAGCCCGGCTTACCGGCCTCCACCAGCTCGGTGATGGGGCCTCCCCCGGCCACACCGTAGCCGCCCCCGCCCGTCGCCACCGTCTGTTGGAGGCCGGGGAGTATGGTGCGCTCCATCACGCCGGTCATGGTGGTGCTCTGAAGGCCGTACTCCAGCTCGGGGACTTGGTAGTCCACCACATTCCTGCCGCCGTAGTTGTACTGGCTGCCGTAAATGTCCTCATAGCTGGTGCTCTTGTAGGTAGTGTTCACATAAGGGCATCAACAATAAGTGCAAAATAGACAAAAGTCAAAAAGATAACATCAATCTTGTCATAGCGGGTAAAAATACGGCGA
>CAJTEA010000028.1 GCA_910575265.1 Oscillospiraceae bacterium | reverse complement strand
CGGGAGGAGCGCAAGCGGGCTGAGGAAGGTACAGAATCGGGCCGCCCCCAGGGAACCGATTTGGTTCAGATCAGCGAGGCGGCGAAAGCGGCGCTGAAAAACAACAGGCCCGCCGAGGCGGCGGAGCCCATTGACAGTGAGCCGGTTACCTATACGCCCGCTGGCGAAATTGCCGCCGCCCCGCCGGAAACTGAACCTACAGTTTCATTTACCGCGTAAAATTTCAAGGAGGAATGACGTATGAGTCAGATTTCTGGTGTGAACACCGGTGCAGTTCAGCCTTTGACAACGGCTGAGAAGGTGCTGGGAGCGTCCAAGGTTCAGAAGCCCGAGGAGGAGGCCCAGGGCCGCCAGTTGAAGCCCGTGATGGATGAATACGTTCCAGAGGAACCCCAGGAGCCGTCCGGCCGCTACTGGATGGGCAAGGACGAGGACGGTCAGCCCAAGATCTATTTTGACGACCCGGAGCGGGCGGCAGATACGCCCAGGCAGCCGGAGGACGCCCCCGAGGCCGAGGAACCCGATCCGGCGGGCCAGGACGCGAAGGGCCCGGAGGGGAAAAAGGATAAGGGCGAGACCTGGGAGTGTAATACCGATAAGGTAGACCGGGAGATCGAAAAACTGAAAAAGAAGCGGCAGGAGCTGGAACAGCGGCTCAACACCGAGACCGACGAGGCCAAGATCAAGGATCTGGAGCGTCAGCTGGCCCAGGTGGAGCAGGAGCTGAAGCAGAAGGACAGCGATACCTACCGGAAGCAGAACGCTACATACACACAGCTCTCTTAATTTCTGGAAAGCGGCGGTTTTGAGGAATCAATGCCGCCGCTTTCCTCCGCTTAGATAAACTATTTTAGGAGATTTTGAGCATGGAAGATTTGAAAACCCTGTTGGCATATTTCAAGTAACACAAAAAAGGCGTCATCGTGATCCTCATTGCAACGGTCATAGGGGCCGCATTGGGAGTAGCAGCTTTTTATAACGGCTGGCTTGGCTGAAAATTGACCGTAGGAAAAATTTGAGAAATTCCATAGGGAAAACGCAGGAAAAAGAAAAACAATCTTGATATAATGTCAGTGAAATCTTGGCCTGGAGGCAAGGGGAAAATGAGTAAGCAAAAATGGATCAATCTGGTGTCGGTATATTCCATTATTTATACCGTGATTACGCTGCTGAACAGCCTATTGTATCTCTGTAACGGCATTTACGAGGACCCCAGCGGCAACTGGCATGAGCTGGACCGGGCGATGATTCTTCTGATCGGCGTCGCGGCATTCGAGCTGTGTACCAGTCTGCCCATTAAGCCGTTGATTTTGCGGTATGTGGTCGCGTACATCCCGTCCCAGCTGTTGGTTTTCGCTTATGTCTGGTTTACCAGTTTGCGGGAGCCATTGGCAAAAACGGCGTATCAGGATATTTGGATCAACTTTACGGGCCTGTTTATCGTGCTGAGTGCTGCCAACACCATTGTTGGCATTTGCAAGAAAAAAAGGGAGCGGAAGTAACGTGACAAACGCTGTGAACAACCTCACTCACATCCTGGTAGTTGACGATGAAAAGGAACTGGCCGACGTGCTGGAGCTTTATCTCACAAATGACGGCTACACGGTCCACAAGTGCTATACCGGTACGGAGGCCCTGGGCTGCATTGCACACACAGACCTGGACCTGGCGCTTCTGGACGTGATGCTCCCCAACGCGGACGGTTTTCAGCTCTGCAAGAAGATTCGGGAGAAGTCCTACTGCCCCATCATCATGCTCACAGCCAGGGGGGCGGATGGGGACAAAATCATGGGTCTGACCATCGGGGCCGACGACTACATCACAAAGCCCTTCAATCCCCTGGAGGTGGTTGCCAGGGTCAAGACTCAGCTGCGGCGGTACAGGCTCTATAACGGCTCCGCGCCAAAGCAGGAGGAACCGGCCCATGAATACAACATTCGGGGTCTGACGCTCAACCGGGACAGCCACAAGTGCTTTCTGTTTGGGAGGGAAGTGCAGCTGACTCCCCTGGAGTTCTCCATCCTCTGGTATCTCTGCGAGCGGCAGGGGATTGTCGTCCCCTCTGAGGAGCTGTTTGAGGCGGTGTGGGGCGAGGAGTTCCTGAAAAACAACAACACCGTCATGGCCCACATCGGGCGGCTGCGGGAAAAGCTGGACGAGCTTGCCCGAAGCCCCAGGTTCATCAAAACGGTATGGGGGGTTGGGTACACCATTGAAAAGTAAGAATGATTTCGGCCAGTTCCGCAGGAAGATATTCCTCCGCACCATAGCTGTGCTGGCGGCCGCCGCCGCTGTAATCTATCTTACCTACGCCGTCCTGCTGCGGGGCCGCTTTGCCAACGGAATGGTGGTCCTGTTTCAAAACACACTGGGCATGAACTATGACGCCGCCCTCCGGTTCTATGAACGTACCTTCCGCAGCCACATGGACGCCATCATTCTGCTGTCCCTCCTGCTGGTGGCCGCCGGCCTGTTCTACTGTTATCTCCGCTGGTTGACCCGGTATTTTGAGAGTATCAGCAAGGGGATGGACGCTCTGTTCCAGGACGTGCCAGGAGAAATCTCTCTGCCCCCGGAGTTGCTTCCCATTGAGCGGAAAATGAATCTGGCAAAGCACACCATTGACCGGCAGAAGAGCGATATGCTCCTGGCCGAGCAGAAGAAAAATGACCTGGTGATGTACCTGGCCCACGACCTGAAAACACCCCTGGCCTCCTCCATCAGCTACCTGAACCTGCTGCGGGATGAAAAGCAGCTCTCTGAGGAACTGCGGGAAAAGTATCTCACCATTGCCCTCACCAAGTCGGAGCGGTTGGAGGATCTGATCAACGAGTTTCTGGAGATCGCCCGGTACAGCCTGTCCACCATCACCCTGCAATACAGCGAGATCAACCTAACCCGCCTGCTGGAGCAGCTGGTGTATGAGTTTCAGCCGGTTTTGGATCAGAAGGGCCTGACCTGTCGCCTTGCGGCTGGGGAGGACATTCTGCTGAACTGCGACGCCGACAAGATGCAGAGAGTCTTTGACAATCTTTTACGGAATGCGGTGAATTACAGCTACGACGGAACCGAGATCACCATTGAGGCCGAGAGCGGCGAGGACCGCGTAAAGCTGAGGTTTTCCAACCACGGCGGGACTATTCCCCAGGAGAAGCTGGAGCGCATCTTTGAGCAGTTTTACCGGCTGGACACGGGGCGCGGCTCCAGCGGGGCCGGGCTGGGCCTCGCCATCGCCAAGCAGATCGTCACGCTCCACAAGGGTACGATCACGGCGGAGAGCGGGGGTGGCCTGACGGTCTTTACGGTGATGCTGCCTGTCGTATCGTGAACACAAAAATCTTATTCCTTTTACCTTTTGTGTTGATGGCACTGGTCGATTTCACAGATTGCGGTTTGAACCAAAAGATTGGTCGTGCTATGATCATCCTGATAAATCGAAATTTGGAGGTATAAACAATGAGAAAATGTGAAAAGTGTGGAGCAATCATGAAATCAGATTTAAAACTTAAAGTTAATGGTGGTGGCTATGGGATTGTTGTTCATATAGATGAAAAGCAAAAGGCGACAACTATAGATGATGTTAGAGTTGCAGTCTGCCCAGAATGTGGTTATACAGAAATGTATTTAGAGGATTTAACTAAATTGAAGGATTAAGAGACAACCGTCCTACCCAATTAAATCTCTTTGATGAATTTTGAATCTACAAATCGAATGATACGGAGGCAATCCATCATGGAGCTTATCAAACTGACCCACGACAACATTGACCAGGAGCACATCTGCTGCGCCATATCCAACAATAAGGATGTGCAAGTCATGTCCAAAAAGGCTTGGCTGAAGGAGCGGCTGGACGAGGGGCTTGTTTTCCTGAAGGGCAATGTCCGGGGGAAATGTTTTATTGAGTACATCTCCGCCGAGTACGCCTGGGCGCCTGTCGAGGCGGAGGGGTACATGGTTATCGACTGCCTGTGGGTGTCCGGGCAGTTCAAGGGGCATGGGTACTCCAACCTCCTGCTGGACGCCTGCATCGAGGACAGCAAGGCAAAGGGGAAAAAGGGACTTGTGATCCTGTCCTCCAAAAAGAAACTGGGTTTTCTCTCCGACCCCGGATATATGCGGCATAAGGGCTTTGTGACGGCGGATACGGTGGAGCCCTATTTTGAGCTGCTGTATCTGCCCTTCATGGAGGGCGCGGAGCGGCCCCGCTTCCGGGATACCGTGCGGGAGCATGGGGCCGTGCCCCAGGGATTTGTGCTCTATTACACCAGCCAGTGCCCGTTTACGGCGAAGTATGTGCCGGTGCTGGAGCGCATGGCAAAGGAACGGAACGCCGTTTTCCAAGCTGTCCACATCCAGACCAGGGAGGAGGCCCAGAACGCTCCCTCGCCCTTTACCACCTTCTCTCTGTTCTATGACAGCCAGCTGGTGACCCATGAGATTCTGTCGGAGAAGAAATTTGATAAAATCCTGACAGAGAAGGGAATGTAGGAAAATCGTTAGAAAATCCGTAGGGAAAACGCAAAACAAGTATCGGCGGTTTTGGTATGATAGAGCCAAAACCGCCGGTGTTTTTTGTGGAGGGAATGTCTATGTTTATGATCAGAGAAATCCTGGGCTATTGTATCATCAGTGCCGTCTGCCTCTTGGGTATGGCCGTTTTCTATGCGCCCATATGCTTTTTGCTCCGAAATCGAGTGCCGCCGACAAAGCAGCTTGCCTATTTTCTGTTCGGGGCCTGCGTTATCATCGTCCTGGCGGCGACGGTCATTGTCGGCGCGTCCAAAACAGCTGCGGCAGACCGCTCGCTGAACCTGGTTCCCTTCCAGGCCTTTCAAGAGACCTGGGGTATGCCGGAGCCGAAGAAGATCGCCCAAACTGCCGCGAATGTCGTGATGTTTGTCCCATTGGGCTTTATGATGCCAGTGGCCTTCCGGAGAATGCGCAGCTTTTGGAAAACCGCTCTTTCCCTGGCGCTGTTCTCCTTTGCCATTGAGTTCACCCAGTATTTTACCGGCAGATCGGCGGACATCGACGATCTCATGCTCAATACCTTGGGCGGGATATTGGGGTATCTGATTTTCTTTGTGGTGTCAAAGCTATTCAGGAAAAAGCGTCCCCGCAGGACAAACCGAGCCTATCACCGCTCTGTGAGAAAATCGTAAGAAAGTCCGTAGGAAAATAGAGAAACCCTGTGTAAGCGAACGAGAAAACAGCGTTCTTGCTTTTGGTACAATGGCAGTGCCAAGGCAAGAGCGCCTTTATTTTTATCAGCGGGAAAGGAGTTTTAACATGGAATTGCTGATCGACCATGTTTCCAAGCGATTCAAGGACAAAAAAGCGGTCAATGACATCAGCCTGGAGCTGACGCCAGGGGTCTGGGGCCTGCTGGGGGCCAACGGCGCGGGCAAGACCACCCTCATGCGGATGATCGCCGGGATTATGCAGCCTACCTCCGGCCGGGTGGTGTATGACGGTGTTCCCATTCAGGAGTTAGGGGAACAGTACCGGAGCATTTTCGGGTTCCTGCCCCAAGACTTCGGATTCCACCCGGAGTTCACTGTCAAAGACTACCTGGCCTATGTGGCCGCCTTGAAGGGGCTCCCAGAGCGGCAGAGCTGGCGGAGGATTCGTGAGCTGCTGGAGCGGGTCTCCCTGATGGACGTCTATAACAAGAAGATTTCTAAGCTCTCCGGCGGCATGAGGCGCCGGGTGGGGATCGCCCAGGCGTTGCTGAACGACCCGGAGGTGCTGATCCTGGACGAGCCCACCGGGGGCCTGGACCCCGGGGAGCGGGTGCGCTTCCGCAATCTGCTGTCGGAGTTCGCCCATGACCGGATTGTGCTGATCTCCACCCACATCGTCCCCGATGTGGAGTACATCGCCACCTGCCATGCCATCATCAAAGGCGGCAAGCTGTTGGCGACGGGGACGACAGAGGAACTCGTCAAGTTGGTGGAGGGCAAGGTGTGGAGCTGCACCATCCCGGCAAATCTGGTGCCGGAGTATGAGAGCAAGCTACAGATCACCAATCTGCGAAACGAAACCGATGGCAGCGTCTCCATCCGTTATCTGTCAGACCGGCCCCGCAACAATGTTTCTACTGCTGCGGCGCCTCGTCTGGAGGATCTGTATTTGTGGATGTTCCCGGAGAGCAGCGGAGAAAGTGACAGGAGGTATCAGTAAATGAGAATCTTTCGTTTGGAACTGAAACGGGTCTTGAAGTCAAGGCTCACCTGGATTTTGCTGGCGCTGGCATTGCTCCTCTCCGTCCTGCTGGCCTACCTGCCGACCACCTATTGTTACAGCAATTACACGGACGAGTCCGGGAACGAGGTCAACCTGACCGGGCTGGCTTCTATCGCCTACGAAAAGGAGCGTCAGGCGGATGCCAGCGGCATTGTCACCCCAGAACGGGTGCGGGAGGCCGTAGAGATCTATCAAGCCTGCCTTACGTCCTACGGCGTCACGGAGTCCTACGATCTGCCGGAGGGTGTCTATGAGAAGGAAATCCTTCCTATTGCCCCGCTGCTCCACGGCGTCAAGGAGGCGTTTGCCGACCCGGATACCGGTATGGCCCCCACCATCATGGAGATCGATCCAGAGAAAATTGACGGCTACTATTCCGTCTGCGAGGCCCGGATCGCCTCCCTGATGGCCATGGAGCAGCCGGACAGCCCCGCCGTCCAGCGCAAGGCCGTGGAGATGTACCAGAAGGTGGAAAAGCCCTTTGAGGTCTATCCCGGCATGAGTTCCACTATCCTGGACTACCAGAACATCATGGGCTTTCTGGTACTGCTGTTCTGCGTGGTGATCGCCGCCCCGGTGTTCTCCGCCGATTATCAATCTGGTGCGGATGATATTCTGCGCTGTACCCAAAATGGCCGGGCCAGGCTGGGGATTGCCAAGTTGCTGGCCGCCTTGTTCATTAGCGGGGCCGCCTTTGTAATCTGCGCCGTTGTGCATGTTCTGGTGGTCAATAGCCTGTTCGGCTGGGAGTGTACCAAGACCTCCATCCAGATGATCTACTCCATCGTGACCCTGACCGACATGAATATCGGGGAGCTCCAGCGCCTGTTTGCCGTGGCCGGTCTGCTCTCGGTGCTGGCGTCTGTCAGCTTCACCCTGTTTCTCTCATCCAAATGCAGGAGTACCGTGGCGTCTCTGGCCTCCGGGCTGGTGTTCTGCATCGCACCGGTGGTACTCTCCATGACGGCGCCGGGGGCGCTGTCCACCTGGCTGTGCAGCATCCTGCCTGCCAGCGGCACCAGCATCCAGGCCAGTATCCTTTACGCCATTACCGACTTCAAGTTTTTGAGCCTGGGCGGGCTGGCGGTCTGGACGCCCTATGCCATGATCGGGGCCTGTATCATTGAGATACCGCTGTTCGCGTTCCTGGCGGTGCGCTCCTATTGCCGACATACCGTAAACTGAACTGTTTTCTCTATTGAATGAAAACGCCACTCGGGTAAATACCCCAGACATTTTAAGAAAAAATTTTTGAAATGTCCGTTCGGTGTAACAATTCAACCGCTTTTTATGTCGAACCTTGAGAGTGTTCGGACATTTCTGTGACATTTGGGTTTTACAATTCTTTTGTCAGTAAGTTAAGAAACCATAAGAGGATCATCCCAAGCCCTTCTAAACTGTTGAATAGCAGCCAGCGGGTAAGGACACGCCTCGCCCGCTGGCTGCTATCCTCACTGGCTGGTAGGAAGATATTTTGCCACCGGCCAGCAGTGTTACCTGTCTAACCATCGTATCGCTCCGTGTTTTTGCATTTCTCATTCTGGCGAACCAATAGCTGTTCCGCAAGGAAGTCTAATGTATTAAGCAGGAGCAGTTGATTGGAGCGGTTGCAAGCTCTGAATTTTCCAAGGAAACGATTGATTTCTTCCATGTGCTGATCCGGCTCTACACTGAATAGGTCGCTTGTTGTAAGCCCCAGGCGATTGACAATCGGGAACAGAATCTCATAAGACGGGTTGACGCTCCCGTTCTCTATACACTGGATCATTTTGATTGATACTCCCGTTTCGTCTGCTAACTCCTGCTGTGTCAGCTTACAAGCCTTCCTTGCGTCATGGATGCGAATGCCCAAGTATGTAAGTCTATCCTCCGGCATGATTTATCACCTCGGATATATTCTATCTTGCCGATTTTTATATTTACACTCCCAAATAACACCTATTAAATAGGTAAAATCTTGCGTATTTCCGAATAGCATTTTGCCCCTGTCGAGGAGCCATAAAAAAACGGCTTTTCACAGCAGGGGCTTATTGTGCATACACCTGTGATTTGCCCACTGGAGGAAATCATGGGTATTTTTATTGTCCAAAACAGGATTGGTGACCTGTCAAAAAAATTGTAGCGAATCATGAGGATTATCCTGAAGAAGAAACCGCAAAATCCGACCTTTTTCTAACGCAATATCACACTGAAATTCAAACGTGGAAGCAAACCGCCAGAAAGAGCAATAGGCTCTCTGGCGGTTTGTTTTGTCGGTTTAGGTCGAATGGTATAGCGCTCACAAGACAATGGCAACCGTACATAGCCCGATACCCATGATTCCTGGTTTCAAATCGCCTACCCCACAAATTTGAGATCGGAGATCATGCAGATGAACTATGACATAGAAAAGTGCGGAAAGCGCATTCGGCAACTCCGCATCCAAAAAGGTCTTACACAAGAAAAAACCGCAAACGCACTGAACATCGACCAGAGTTTTTATGGCCGTGTTGAAACAGGGAAAAAGGGCTGCTCTGTAGATATGTTCATACAGCTTTCCATCTTATTCGGTGTGTCGCTGGATTATCTGATTTTGGGCAGATGCCTTGGGGAGCTGCCTAATGGAGCAGATACGCCCAAGTTGAAAAATACTATCGGAGAACTGATAGAGCAACTGGAGGAATTCAAGCGGTTCCTGTAATTGAATATGTCCACAGGGCATAAATATGCCCATTGGTCTCTAAAAAAGTTGGTGTGAGTTCTCTACAATAAGGTCAAGGCGAAAGCCCTGCACCTTGACAATTTCACACCAGCAGTACGGATCACCACACGGACAGACGCACAGCGCACGCCATGGTCTGGAGGGAGCGAAAGCTCCCTCCAGACTGCGATAAAGCCTGTGCGGGGCAACTCTGGCAAAGCCGCCCGCCATCCCCTGGGTTGAAAGCAGTAGAGACCCCTGGAATGTGTCTGTGAAGGTCCGCCGAGCCTTATCCGTTACTGTTCCCCATATCTCATCGGGGGTCGAGCTGAGAATACGATGAGTACCTATGAAAAATGAACCAATTAAGGGGAATTTAGGATGAAAACCAACGATAACAGGCAGAATACCCATAACGAAATTGATAGGATCTTCAGAGTCCTACTCCCCACCTGGAACATGGCAGAGCGCCCCGAACAGGCGGCGCTCTGCCACCGGATGCTGGACGCCATGGTGGAGGGCGGTATCGCCCTGTGTGACGCCGGGACGGGGATCGGCAAGACCTACGCCTATCTGGTGGCCGGGACGGTGTACAGCCGTTTCCGGGCCGCCTGTGGCCTGGAGCGGAAGCCCATCCTTGTCTCTACCTCCAGCATCGCCCTCCAGACTGCGGCGCGGGACGAGTACCTCCCGCTGCTGTCCGATGTGCTGACGGAGGACGGCATGATCGTCCAGCCCCTCCGGGCGGTGATCCGCAAGGGGAAATCCCACTACGTCTGCGATGCGCGGCTGGAGCAGCGGCTGGGCCAACTGGATCTTCAAAAGAAGAACTGGAAAGCCGGCGCGGCCCTGCTCTCCCTGCAGGGACAGCTTGACATGGACGAGGCGGCCCATCTCAGCGGCTATGACCGGGAGCGCGTCTGCGTCCCCCGAATCTGCGACTGCGGGCGGGAGGACTGCCGATATCACGCCTTTTTGGAGGATTGTGACTCCGGGCGCTATCTCTTCCAGATATGCAATCACAACCTGCTGCTGGCGGACGCCATCCACCGGGGTAGCGGGCGAAAGCCCATCCTGCCGGACGCCTGCGCCCTCATCGTGGACGAGGCCCACAAACTGCCGGAGACTGCCCGTCAGATGTTCGGGGTGACCCTGGCGGCGGAGGATATCCGCGCCCTCACCCACAGCCTGCGGGGAGAACGCTTCCTGCTGGCGGCGGAAGTGCTGACCGATAGCGCCAAATCCCTGCTGCGGAAGCTGGATCGTCCGCCGGAGGGCAAGCCCTTCGACCACTACGCCAAATCGCTGGCCGCGCCGGAGCGAAGCCTGACGGTAATTAACCGGCAGCTCCACGGCCTGCTCACCATGCCAATCCGCAGAAAACTGGACCGGCTGTCCACCACAGTGACCCTGTTCCACCAGGGCCACCCGGATATGGTTTTCTACACGGAGGAGGACGCCCACGGCGGCACCATGCTGTGCGCCACCATTGCCGACCTGACCGCCCAGCTCCGCCAGACACTCTGGCGGCAGGAGCGGCCCGCTGTCCTTACCTCCGCCACCCTGGCCGTGGGCGAGGACTTCCGGCGCTTCAAAGAGGAAACAGGGCTGCTGACGGATGGCCGTGTCACGGAGTCTGTGGCATCTTCGCCCTTCGACTACCAGAAGAATTGTCTGCTATACTTACCGCAGGTTCCACCCAAGCAAAAGGCCGCAGCCTATTATGACGAGCTGGCGAAGGAGATCGCTGCCCTGCTGGACGCGGCCCAGGGCCACGCCCTGGCGCTGTTCACGTCCTACGCCGCTATGTCGGCGGTGAAAGAGCGTCTGCCGAACTACGGCCTGCGCTATCCGCTGTTCACCATGGGCCGCAGTGCTATCCATACCACGGAGCAGTTCAAGGCCAGTCCCGGCAGTGTGCTGCTGGCGGCGGGGGCCGCCTGGGAGGGCTTCGACTTTCCCGGCGACTGCGTGTCCCTGCTGATCATCCCCCGTTTGCCCTTCGCCGTCCCGGACGCTCTGAAGGAAAAAGAGCGGGAGAATCACACCACCCTCCGGCTGTTCATCCGGACGGTGGTGGTGCCGGAGATGCAGATCAAGCTGAAGCAGGGCTTCGGGCGGGCCATCCGCACCGAGACCGACACCTGCGTGGTGGCTATTCTGGATGAGCGGGCCGCCAAGGGCAAGCGTTACAGCAAGGATGTGCTGGCCGCCCTGCCAGAAATGCCCGTCACCGGCAGCCTGGGGGACGTGGCGCGGTTTATCCGGCAGGTGAAGGGGCCGGATTATTTCCGGGAGGCATCCGCATGATCGATGTGAAGAACGAGATGCGGTATATCCTGGTGATCCGTCTGCTGGAGCAGGCGGCGGAGGCCGGCCTTTTGTCCGCCGAGGAACTGTGGGCCGCCAAACGGCTGGCGCTGGAACGCTACCGCCCCGCAACTGTGTGGGAATAGTGATAGCTATTCCCACCAAGGTGTGGTAGTGTTGTCGGTACCCAGAGGAAAGGAGGCCACAGGCATGAACAAAAATGTCACCATCATTCCGCCCAGCGAGGACAGGCCCGCTATTCTGCGGGTGGCGGCATACTGCCGGGTAAGCACAGACTCCGATGATCAGGCCACGTCCTATGCCTCCCAGATCCGCAGCTACACCGAGCTGATCAGCCAGCATGAGGGCTGGGAGCTGGTGGACATTTACGCCGATGAGGCGGTGAGCGGCACGAAAACGGACAAGCGGGAGGACTTCAACCGTCTTCTGGCCGACTGTCGGAAGGGCAAAATCGACCGGGTGCTGGTGAAGTCCATCTCCCGCTTCTCACGGAATACCAAGGACTGTCTCGCCGCCCTGCGGGAGCTGATGCGGCTGGGCGTGACCGTCCAGTTTGAAAAAGAGAATATCGACACCGGAACGCTCACCACAGAATTGATGGTGAGCGTTTCCGGTTCCTTGGCCCAGCAGGAGTCCATGTCCATCTCCCAAAATATCCACCAGAGCTATCGCCGGAGGATGGAGCGGGGCGAGTTCATCACCACAAAACCGCCCTACGGCTACCGGCTGGTAAATCGGAGAGACCTGGAGATCGTGCCGGAGGAGGCGGAGATCATCCGCTGGGTGTTTGACGCCTATCTCGGCGGACAGAGCGCCAAGGATATCGCAAACGAGCTGATCCGCCGGGGTGTCCGGGACCGGAAAGGCAACGTCCACTGGACCACCAGGGAAATCTACTACTGGCTGTCAAATGAGAAATATGTGGGCGACACCCTCTGCCAAAAAACCTACAAGACCGGCTTCCCCTTCGTCCAGAAGATCAACCGGGGCGAGGTGGACCAATTCTATGTGGAGGGGACCCACCCGGCCATCGTCAGCCAGGAGGTGTATGACAAGGCCCAGGCCCTGCGGCAGATGAAGAAAAAACAGTCCAAAGGCCCGGACGCGGTCTACCCGCTGTCCCGGAAAATGTGCTGCGGGATCTGCGGCTTCACCATCTACCGAAGGGTGACCCGGAGAGGCACTGGTGCCTGGAGCTGCGGACGGCATCTGAGAAGCGCCGCCAACTGCCCCACAGGCCCTATCCCGCAGGAAACCATCTACGATGCCTTCCTGCGGATGTACAACAAGCTGCGGCTCCATGATGGGATCATCCTGCGGCCCGCCCTGGGCCAGATGGAGGCCCTGGAGACCGCCGTACAGCGGGACAACCCCGCCATGCTGGAGGTAAACAAGGCAATCGCCCAGGCCACCGAGCGCGGCTATAAGATCAGCAAGCTCCGCGCCAACGGCCTGCTGGATGCGGACGCCTGCGCCGCTCAGATGGCCGCCAACACCGCTCAACTGACCCAGCTCCGGGCCAAACGCCGGAGGCTGCTGAAGAATGATGACATTGGCGAGGCGGCGGAGGCCCTGCGGCAAACGGTGGACGCCATCCGTCAAGGCCCGGAACGGCTGGAGCGATTCGATGAAGCCTTGTTCGAGGAACTGGTAGAGCAGGTCGTAGTCAGCCCCACCGCCCTGCGGTTCCAGCTGTACGGCGGCATCGAGGTAACGGAACGGATCGGGGAGGACGCAAAATGAATCGGAAAGTGCTGTATGGCTATCAGATCGAGGACGGGAAGCTGGTTCCCCAGCCCCAGGAGGCGGCGGTGGTCAGCCGGATATTTGCCCTCTGCCTGGAGGGGAAATTTCAATGGGAAATATCGGACATCCTGAACGCGGAGGGCATACAGTACAGCCCGGACTGCCCTGCGTGGACAAAGTTCAAGATATCCCTGACCCTCAGAAACCAACGATACGCCGGCGCTGACGGCTACCCTGTCCTGATCGGCAGCGAGACCTTCCAGTCCGTCCAGACGTTCCTCCAAAAGAAATGGGGGAAGCACGTTCATCGGGAGCGTCCGGTGTCAGTCCTGCGAGAGACACTGCGCTGTCCCTGCGGCGGACGCCTGAAGCGGTGGTTCAGCAGTGTACATAGACCCGACACGCTGTACCTTCGGTGCGCTGAGTGCGGCGGGGAGGCCGTCATCCCCGATGCGGAACTGCTGGCGGAGGTAGAGCGGCAAGCGGCGGAGTACACGCCTCCGGCAGAGGGCGGATACACTCCCTCTGAGGACACCGTCCGCCTGACCAACGCCATCAACCGGGGGCTGGAGAGGCCGGAACACCCGGAGGACGTGGTGGCCCTGATCTTGCGGGGCATCTCCGCACGGTACGCCTGCTTTGAAGCACCGGCAGCCTCGCCGGATACCCAACGTTTGATAAGAGAAAAAGCCTATGCGCAGGCGATAAAATATATCACCATCACTGCGGAGAACGCGGTGACAGTGACCTTTAAGTAACCGTTCAAAACCGATTGGGAAAGGAGCCGTCATGGAACAGACCGTACAAAAGCAGCGGGTGGCCGTCTACTGCCGGATTGCCGCCGACAGTGAGGATCATCCCGCCAGCCTCGCCGCCCAGGAGGCGTACTACACCGAGATGGTGGGCCGGCGCCCGGATTGGGATCTGGCAGGTATCTACGCCGACAGGGGCATCACCGGCGCCGACCGGCAGAACCGGAAGGAATTCAAAAAGATGCTCACCGCCTGCCAGAAGGGCAAGATCGACATCATCCTGGTCAAATCGATCTCCCGCTTCTCCAGGAATATCATGGAAAGCCTGGAGACAGTGCGGATGCTGAAAGCCCACAGTGTTGGCGTGATCTTTGAAAAAGAGAACATCGACACCCGCATGGAATCCGGCGAACTCCATGTTGCAGTATTCCATGAACTTGCCCGGATGGAGAGCGAGTCCCTTGAAAAAAGCCATGGCTGCCCATGCAGATACCGCTGTATCCATGTGGCGCACAGGAAGGAGTAAGCCATGGAGCAGACTGTACAGCGGGAGCGGAAGATACGCATCATCCCTGCCACAAAGCCGGTGTCGGCCCCCGGACGGGCCTCCGGCAGCAAGCAGCGGGTGGCCGCGTACTGCCGGGTGTCCACCGACAGCGAAGAGCAGCTCACCAGCTACACCGCCCAGAAAGCCTACTACACCCAGAAGATCGGGGAGAACCCCGATTGGGAGATGGCCGGTATTTTCGCTGACAAAGGCATCACCGGCACAAGCATGAAAAAGCGGACGGAGTTCAAGCGGATGATCGCCGCCTGCAAACGGGGCCGAATCGACCTGATCCTCACCAAATCCCTCTCCCGCTTCGCCCGGAATACGGTGGACAGCCTGGAGATGGTGCGGATGCTCCGGGCCAACGGCATCGGTGTGATCTTTGAAAAGGAAAATATCAATACGCTGACGGAGTCCAGCGAGTTCCTGATCACCCTGTTCAGCGGCTTTGCCCAGGCGGAGAGCGAGTCCATCAGCAAGAACGTGATCTGGGGCATCCAAAAAAGCCGGGAGGCGGGGAATGTCCCCTTCCAGTACCAGAAGCTGCTGGGCTACCGGCGAGGGGCTGACGGTCAGCCGGAAATCATCCCGGAGGAGGCGGAGACGGTAAAGCGTATCTTCCGCCGCTACCTGGACGGGTGCAGCCTGGGCCAGATCAAGACGGAGCTGGAGGCGGATCATGTCCCTACCTCCTGCGGAATCCAAGGCTGGACATATCAGGTGCTCCACAACATCCTGGTCAATGAGAAATACATTGGCGACGCCCTTCTGCAAAAAACCTACACCACCGACTGCATCAGCAAGACGGTGAAGAAAAACCAGGGGGAGCGCCCCATGGTGTATGTGGAGAACAACCACCCACCCATCATCCCGAAAGAGATCTTCTATCAGGTGCGGGAGGAGATGGCCCGCAGGGCCAGCAAGCGGAAGGTGATGCAGAAAACTGCTAAGACCGAGCAGGGCAAATACTCCGCCAAATATGCCCTGTCCGAGCTGCTGGTGTGCGGGGAGTGCGGTACGCCCTATAAACGATGCACCTGGGCCAGAAACGGGAAAAAGCGGATCGTCTGGCGGTGCGTCTCCCGGCTGGAGTTCGGCACGAAATACTGCCATACTTCACCCACGCTGGATGAAGATAAGCTGCACCGGGCCATCCTGGAGGCCATCAACGGCCTCGACCAGACCGGGCAGGAGATCACGGAGGAGTTTCTGGACATCGCCAGTCTCGTCCAGCAAGAACAGGAGAGCGGCGGAGTTGACCCCCTCGCCCTGCGCCAGCGGCTGGCGGCTCTGACGGCGGAACAGGCGGTGCTGATGGAACAGGCGCTGGCACTGCCGGTGGACATGGAAAACGAAGAATTGAACGCCCAGCTCAAGGCAATAACGGAGGAGAAGGAGGACATCCTGCACCAGCTTGGATCGCTCCGACAGGCAGATGAGCGGCAGGCTGGCCAAGCGGCCCGGATGAACAGCCTGCGGAAATTTGCGGAGCAGCGGGAAACGAAATTTGCGGTATATGATGACGCCATCACCCGCAAGTTTGTGGAACAGATCACCGTCCTGGACGCTGAGACCATCCGCATCAAGTTCCGCTATCCGGGGCTGGAGGTTGACAAAAGCCTGAACTGACGAGGAGGATCATGATGGAAATTTATATCACGGGCGACCTCCACAGGGATCTCCGGCGCTTCCAGCCGGGAGTCTTCTACGAGCAGGAGGGCCTCACAAAAGAGGACATAGCCCTGGTATGCGGAGACTTCGGTTGTGTGTGGCACGGCGATGGGCGGGATGACGAGGGCCTGGACTGGCTGGAGGGCCGGTCCTTCACCACAGCCTTCGTGACAGGGAACCATGAAAATTATGACGCCCTGCAAAAATATCCGCAGGAGGAATGGCGGGGCGGGAGCATCCGGCGAATCCGTCCCTCGGTGATTCTGCTGGAACGGGGGCAGATATTCAACCTGGGTGGAAAGCGCTTCTTCACCATGGGCGGGGCCAGCAGCCACGACATCCAGGACGGCATCCTGGAGCCGGACGATCCTCTACTCAAGAAGAAATGCAGAGTGTTGGATGCCAGGGGCGCGATGTACCGGGTGAACCACCTGTCCTGGTGGAAAGAGGAGCTGCCCAGCGAGGAGGAGTACCAGACCGCCAGGGCCAGCTTGGACAGAGCAGGCTGGGAGGTGGACTGCATCATCACCCACTGCTGCTCCACCTCGGTGCAGGATGAATTGAGCGGCAGATTTTATCAGGCAGACGCCCTGACAGATTTCCTGGAGGAAGTTACCCAGCGGTGCAAGTTCAAATACCACTTCTTCGGGCATTACCACATGGACAGGATTATCCAAAAGAAATATGTTCTGCTGTACGAGCAGATCATCCGACTGAAACTGTGAAAAGCGTCCAGCAAGGCGGGAACAAGATCGGTTCCTGCCTTGCCGGACGTTTTTCCGTTGTAGCCACAATTCCCGCAGATAGGGCGGTATATCTTCAAACCCGTTGCGCTGCAACGGTTACGGGCCTGCATCTTTTTTCTCTACAGAAGAAATTGGTTTAATGAGTTTTACGCCCGCGATACGTCCAAGAAAATCCGGGCGGTGAAGCAGGCCAAGGCCCAGCGGGGCGAACGTGTCAACGGAGAAGTCCCCTATGGGTATATCGCAGACCCGAACAACCGCAATCATCTCATTCCTGACCCTGAAACGGCCCATGTTGTCAAGCAGATTTTCGCCATGTATGTGCGGGGCGACCGTATGTGTGACATCCAGAACTGGCTTCGGGAAAACGAGATTTTGACCGTTGGGGAACTCCGCTACCGCCGGACAGGAAGAACACAGCATCCACGTCCTCAACAAAACGCCTGGTACAACTGGCCGGACAAAACACTGTATGATATTCTCACCCGGCAGGAATATTTGGGCCATACCATTACGGCGAAAACCTACAAGGTGTCGTATAAGTCCAAAAAGACGCGAAAAAATGCGGAGGACAAGCGGTATTTCTTTCTTGTGTAGATAAAAAAGATGTGTCTAATTTTGAGGTTTAAGAACTCTTACCATAACACACAAATTCAAATCGGATAGTGTTGTTCGATAGTATTCTTCCGCTTCTCCTGAATTCTCTGCACCTGCTTGCAATTTTTCCCGAGTAAGTTTTCTGCCATATTCCTTGCCACAGTATATCCTGAGGATGCCTTATCATAAAGCCCCTGTGCCATAGCCACATAAACATCCGCCAAAAGCTCTTGATTTACGATTGTATCAATAGCAAGAGGACCTCGCATTTTCATATTAGTCGATAGTGCATCTTCAAGTTTCTGTGCAGCCTGCTGGAATTCTTCCATAGCTGTCACTATATCACCGTGTGCTCTGGCCTGAAGGCCAAGATGGTAATGGCAAAATCCTTGATCATAATAAGAATATGCCAGACCTGATAAATTTTCTGGTTGATAAACTGCTGTAATTTCTTCGTGTTTGACTATGCACTCTAGCGCTTGCTCGTAATCTTTCATTTCTTGATACATACGTCCCAATTCCATATATGTTCCCGCAATATGCCCCTCGGCTGCATTCAAATCGTAATTCTCTGAATCAATTAGTCTGGATAATTTTTTGCCATCTCTTATAGCATTCCTTAGTCGTAGATTCATGTCCAGTGCTATCTGAAAATTCTGCTTTGCTTTATCAAAATTCTGCTCACGATTTTCTTTCCATGTATAGCAACGCCCAACTTTTTCGTAGGATATTGCCAGCTCTTCACAATCCTCACTAGTTGCAAGTTTCATGCAATGAAGACCGAGTTCATACCATGGAATAGATTTTTCTAGGTCGCCACTATTAAAATAGCATCCTCCTACGCACCTTGCTGCATAACCAGTCTCTATGCTAGCTTCTCCGAACTGTTTTAAACAAGAATCATATAGCTTTGTACAGTAACGAATTGCATCATCAAATCTACCAACCTCCCACAGGAAGTAAGAACAGGGACTAAATATTCTGATTTCACGACCATCCAATATTTTAAAGTATTCTAAAACCGCTAAAACGTTGTTTGATGCTGTTAGATTTTTCTGATACTCTCTACACCAGGCTTCATAACAGAACTTAGCTATTTGAGTCAAAAAACTCCGACAATTCTCAACACACGGTGTCAGCCTACTCCACACTACTTCGCATACCAGTGGATGGAGAGAGTACTTTCCTCCAGCTCCCTTGCGCACCCAGCTTCTTTTAGCCAGTTGATTAACTGTCTCGTACGATGGCAATTCGGCCCATTCTTTTAGCAGTTCGGCCTGAACTCCATCTGTTCCCATCAGCGACAAATACATCATTATTTTTTGTTCAAACTCATTTAATCTCCCAATATCAAAGAGCGATGCAATGTGTTGAAAAGCTGTCTTTTGATCATTTCGTCCTGCAACTGTCTCTGTAACACTGTCTGTAAGAGTCCCCTCTTTCAGTAACCTTAGCATATCCTTGGCAGTCAAAGAACTCGCAGCCATCTGTTTGGCAATCAACTCTACGGCATACGTATGGTATTGAACATGCTCAAATATTTCTTTCAAATTTGGGATATCGTCTTTGCCTATGGATTCTCCATAATTACTGGAGAATATCTCCTTCATTACGTCAAAATCTTTAATTTCACTTATCTCAACCGATGGATATCCAGAATGGACATTCCTTGTTGTAATAATTACATCATAAGGGCCTTCCAGAAATTTTATCATCTCTGGGTCGCTGTCAACATCAAAATTATCAATAATAACTAACGTTTTATTATTTGCTAATATCTGTAACTGTTGCAGTTTCCGTTGGTAAAAAGCATTTTTGTTTTCTCCTGGTGCTTGAACTAGGTTTTCAATTAGAATTGCTGACGAGTCACAAATCAAATCTTTTAAACTTGTAGAATAGGTTGCGAACAGAATATTCTCGTATTCACGTTTGTACTTTACGGCGTACTGTTTAGCTAGTTCGCTCTTTCCTATTCCGCCAATTCCTTCAAGAAACACCACATGATTTCCGTTGGAAAAATTCTTATGAATTTCTTCGATCTGATCGTTTCGTCCAGCAAAATATTGACGTGGCTGTGGTAGTTTACTTATTAGACGGAAGGTGCCTGAGGAGGTATTTGTACTGGAACTGATACCTAAATCTTCAAACAGCCTCGTAAAAAATGCCTCAAGCGCTTCCTTGTGCATACCATGTGGATACCAAATCGCTTGTATGTTTAATTCTTGGAGAATGTATTTCCGCCGTTCTTTCCAGGCTGCTTTAAATTGGTTATTCTCCTCTCGCAAATGTGGCTGGAGCGGATTGTCTAAATTCGCAGTTTCTTTGGGTAGGCTCAAAATAGCAAACTGCTGGCTGCTAGGTGCGCACATTCTTATAACAGAGCATGTTCGATCCGTGCTTAAACTACATCCGAGAAATAAGAGCGGATTTCTTTCAAGGACTTTTTGGAGAAAAGCTGGCATGGGTTTCCCAAGGTCTGGATATTTTTGATTATCTCCATAAACTTCATTGTATGAAGTCTGGGTTAAAATAAGATGCTGAGGATCTTCAATATCTCCATGCATTTTTATAAGAATCGATGAATTCCTATGTAAAGCAGACTTGATTTTATCATTTTGGAAATTATCTGAAGGGATAACCATATCTGGGCAAGGCAATCCTTCTTCTTTAAAAAGATATTCAATTACCCGGTCAAAATTGGTGGTGAGGATAGGTCCATTAAATAGGTGAGGTAATCTCTTTAAATATGAAGGGCATTGAGTTGAGCATTCATTCATTAAAGAGATACAAAAGAGTTGCTGAAGTAAATATTTCAAACCATTTGGGGTAACTTCTTCTTCCAAAGCAGAGGCCGCAAGTTCATATTCTCCAGCGTCAACCAAACACTGAATGCTTTTACCTATGCCATAGTTTGCACCCTGCTCTTCCAACATTTTACTCCAGAGGGGATATGCCCAGGAAGAAAGACCAGCGCCTATAACTGGAGTAATATTCTGTTTTTTAAATGAATTCAATAGATTATTGTATACTATTTGGTTATTTTCGCCATTGCTTATGTTATAGCAATCCATCAGATCCTGAAAGTTCATTCATTTTTCCTCCCTTTTTGTGCCAATCTGATTAATTCCAATCTCTCTGCCGGATCAAGCCATAAGTGAAAGTCCGCTGCAATCTCGGGGTAAGCGCTCACGCCCCCGCCTTTGCCTTGTTTCACACGTATCCCAATAGCGTGTGTCCTCCGAATCCACAAAGACGGTGTAACCGTTAGTGATGTGGTATGCGCTTGATGAATCAGTTCCTCACAGGCCCTACCATCAAACCCCTCATTCATATCATTTTCCCATTTACGTAGGAACTCTAAAGTATTACAGCTTCGCATCCAGCTTTGAATGACATATCCAGGGGAATCATTTGAGTATTGCCTTGCCAGTTCTGTCAACGACACCATATCCCTACAAATCATGCCCCTCATATAGTGGCGTATGATTTCAGTATGACTTCTAATCTTTTGAGATGTCCGCAGCTTTTCTTCATCCAATGACTCGTAAAAGGCATTTCTGGACTTGTCTGCCAAATCCTTGTCTACCAACCCCTTATCGATAAGCTGATTAAGTGCAGACTCATACTGGAACGCAATGCGTATGTATAGGTTGCTTATTTCTTCCGATGTCATAGCCCAGTTCTCCCCTTTTTCTTCCAGTATAACAGAAAAAGCGGGATTTGAATAGTCTCAATTTATTTGAAGGGATGGAGATTGATATCTGGACGCTTTTCTAGGATGTTCAGCTTTGTCGTAGTCCACATTACACCGGCGCTCTCGCTCGAACTGAGTATCCATATATGTCTCCACACCAACAATAGGGATATATTTTGCATTAGACAGGAGTTTGTCTACTGCTGCTCTGCCCCATTTCGGATTACCAGATGGGGAAGGGATACCTTTTGCATAAAGCATATCCACAATTTTCCCCAGACTGGCTCCAGCAAGATAGTATCCAAATATACTGCGGACAGCATCCGCCTTTTCTTCATGAACAACGATTTCCTCGTTAATTTGAACATACCCATATGGAAGTTTCATGATGGCCTCACTTTCTTTAACATGAATAAAAGCAGGTTTAAGTAAGGGTCTCACCCAAACCTGCATCGCAACATCTCGTAATATGTAATTATATCTAATTTGTGGCGTAGATTTACAGCATATTAGCCAAATATCGATTAAACCTGCGTATAAGTGGCGTTATACGCAGGCATTGTCTACCGTTCCGTCTGTAGATAAAAAAGATGCAGAGCCGAAAGCATTGAAATGCAATGCTTTCGGCTCTACACTCTATTTTTTGTTTAGGAATATGAGCTTGAATCTGCTTATGCTGGTCAGGATATTTTTAACATTATTCTATAGTACTCAGAAAATCTCAGTATGGGCTGCTATCTATTTGATGTACTATTTGATTGTTCTTTAGGTGGCGTATAAAACGGATTGAATCCACTCTTTCCTTTGCCTAAAAGATCAGTGCTGTAATCAGGTGTGATACCTAAATCTGAAGCATCTTCATCGTCAAACAAAATAATCTGTAACTCAGATTTTCGAATATCTTTATAAACCTCATGCAAAACGGCACCTAATGCTTTCCGGTTCTTACTATCGAAAGGTTTGGAAATATGATCAACAACTAAAAATGGAACTAGAGGATATTTATGTTCCTTAATCAGCATCCGGAGAAAACCCAAGTATCCACACAACTGCATCAATGTATGCCTTGCCATACTGCCAGTGTAATAATTTTTATTTTGGCTTATATCGTCATCCTCTTCATCCGAAATCTGTGGCTGAATAATATTCCCGTTTTTTAAATAGGAAATGTGAAAACCAGTCTTTCTAAAATCATAACCCGCCAGCTCCGAGACTCCGCTTGAGGTTTTATATAGATGTGTTATATCCGCAGATAGATTAGAAATCTTTTCTGTGTCATTCGCGTTCTGAAGCATCCTGATTTCTTCTCGAATCTTCTTCAGTTCACTTCGGATTTCTGCCAATTTGTCACTATCAAAATCGCAATCATAGTAACTCAAATATTCTTTGATCAAAGTGGCGGCTTGCGATTTCTCTGATACAGAATAAATTGCAAACCTTGATTTATTTGCCAATATTTGTTGCCTGATTTCATCACGTTGCTTTTGTAACTCTCTTGTCGTGGTTTCTTGAATTAAATATTTATTGAATGAAATACTCTTATCCAGATCTGCGGTGAGACTAATGATCGGTTCTATTAGATATGCGTACATCGGTTTTTGCTCAACCATTTCACGCAATCTGTCAAGCAAAACCTTCTGCTTAACACTAGCATCTACAAATCGTTTATGATCATATTCTGCATTCTTTTGACGTTTGATTTGTTCATCAAGGCTTGTATATATGGCTTCCAGTTCTGTAATCGCCAGAGATTTTGTTGCGGACTCTCCTTTTTCCAAAGCATTTTGCAAGGAATCTATCTCATGTAAAATGGTCATAGCATTTTTTCCATTAAATGCCCTATTTATTCCAAGAATTTTAAGTTGATGATTTACTCTCCCAAGAATATCATCATTCTGCCTTGCCTGATTTTCAAGTGTTTCAAGTTTGGTTTTTAAATTTTCCTCACGCTTTTTAAGTTCGCTTATCCTAGCAATATTAGGATTAAAAATATAATTTAATAGAGAAGGTAATTTTATTGAATATTCCAGACGGCTACATTTGTCAAAAAAGTCGCTTAGGACGCCTTGGCGATTTTCTCCCAGAAAATTGAAAACAGTAAATGTCCTAAATCCAATATCTTCTTCAACAAAAGCACGAAGCTCTTTCAGAGTTTTTTGATCTTCAGAAAAAACTATATTTAGCCTTGCTCGATATTCGTTTAGCCTAACCTCTTCAAAGCCTTCTTCATCAAAATATCTAAAATAATTCTTGTCAGGATTTGATATAGACCGGGCAACGACAAATTTCCGGTCATTATATGAGAACACTAATTGGGCAGAACTTAACGTTCCTCTGAACCACTCTTTATCCGACAAATTAACATTGGCTCCAAACATATAATCAAGAAACGTATAAAATTATGTTTTCCCAGAATCATTCTTTCCTTTAAAATAATTAATCCCTTCTACAAAGTGATATGTGAAAATCTGCCCTTCCACTTCTCCATATAGGGTCAATTCTATTAAATTAAACAATACTGATCACCTCCCTCAGAAATTGTCTATCAGTATATGACTTGCTCTCCTGAATCGCAGCTTCAGTAAACATATCATAGTCCACAGCTTTTTGGTGGCTAGTAGCGATGTAAATTATCTCACCTTCATGTACTTCACAGATACCGTTCTTGACAAGCAAATCGACTGCTTGAAAAATATATGGCATTTGTTCGCACATGTCATCAAATAACCCGATGGCCTGAGATAATAACTTTAAAACTAAATCTGTCCTGTTATTTCCTCTATAAATACTTCCCTTTAAATACTGTCGTTTTTTTATAATGAAGCTAATTGAAAGCACTTTAATGATACTCATACTGCGTGATTTTAACAGAAGATTTTTTATTATATCACAATATATACTTATCTGAGTGGCCTCAATTTGCAGATCCAAAAGTCTATCAATTTCATTGTTCATTTTCTTCTTCATCTTCATCCTTCCAAGAAATCTGATTGGGCAAGTTGTCTTGCGTTAAAAATATGTAGGTGCCCCACTTTGAAAATTCATCACTTAAGGTCGAAATATCATATTTTTTAGTCTTAATTAGTCTGCGAATCGGAGTATCGTGTCCATCGTCTTTAGTTCATGAACAACATCTCTATGATTCTGATAAGCAATACGTTCTGTGTTCGCAATAGCTTCTCTTTTTGCATCAGAGAGAAGTAGTTGTCTGATACTTTGATAATATTGTTCCCAACTTAAGTGCTCCAAAATTTCTGAGTTCGGAAGTTGACAATAATTCAACTGCCTATATTCTCTTGATGATACTATCATTTCTGTTAGATCACTCTGAGCATATACCTGTCTAAAAGATTCATAATCAGGAGTATATTGTGTTGGTGAAATATTCTTACAAATTTCCTCGCAAAGCTGCATGTATTCAGCATGGATACAAACATAAGGAATGCGTCGGCCAGCACAATCCATAATTCTTGCACAGATCCGAGTAAATAGCTCTTCAACTCTTTTTTCAAAATAAGTCTTACCTATATCTGGCGCAGTGGCGTGGAACGGTAAAGCAAGCTGACCTTTAATCAGTTGGTCTATGTCATCCACCTTCTCTACTGTGAGTTTGCTGCAAATCGTTTGATAATCTTGCGCAAATTTTGTAGGATTATCTTTATAGATTTGTTTCACACGAGTTACCAAAGCCGTTGATTCCATGTTTGATTCAATTATTTTTTGATATTCTTTTTCCGGACCAGCGGTAAAAGCTGTTCTGTTAATTGAATATCCCTGCGCAATATATAAGGTGTATTTGTTTATGTTAGTCTTCTGGTTATATGCCAATAGCCAATTATATAGGATCTGTCGTCCGACTCTTTCAGTAACATTCGTTTGCTTTACTTGAAAAACCTCTGCAACAGAATTCTCGTCAATACTCCACTTGAAGCAGGAATCTGACACTGAATCTTTATCGGGCAGAGATCTAACTGCTACGTCATCTAACGTTTCAAATTCAACACATTGTCCTTGGCGTATTTGTGTCAACCGGAAAATAAACACTTTAATTTGGTAAGAAAAACCTGACAGGCTACTAAGGCCCGCACTGTTTACCAATTCGGTATTATCCATATCCACGTTGACACCCCCTTGATTACATCCAGCATTTCTCAATTATATTTATAGGATAATTCAACCGTCTGCAAAAATTATGGGATCATGATTGTAGGTTATCCGAAATATATCAAGCTGTCCGTCATTTTTTATTTGTTTGTGCTTTAAATAATTTTCTACGAAAGTTTTCTGCAGAATTACACTACCAGCATACTTCTCGTTGTGGAGAATCTTCCGCAGCGTTTCTTTGCTCCAAGTTTTCTTTCCCCTTGGCGAAGGAATTTCCATGCCTTCCAAATGCGCAGATATCCTCGCAAGACTCGCCCCAGATGCAGCCATCTCATAAATCAAGCGGACAATTTCAGCCTGTTCCTCACGAACGATGAGTTTCCCTTGTAAATCATGGGCATATCCGTAACATATGCGCTGATAATACTTAGAATCTGGATTTTTGAAAGATTTACGCAGTCCCCATTTGATGTCCTCGCTTTTAGAAAAGCTCTCTTCCTGTGCTCTGGCACAAATCAATGACAGCATGAACTCGGAACTTTCATAGAGGGAATGAATGTCCTCCTGTTCAAAATAGATGTCGATATTTCTATTTCTTAACATCCGAATGGTCTTCAATGCGTCCACTGTATTTCGGGCAAAACGATGCGCAGATTTTGTGAGGATCATGTCAAGCTTTCCACACTTACAAGCAGATAGTAATGCCTTAAAACTGCTCCGACCTTTTATCCGCGTTCCGCTGCCTATATCGGAATATACACCCACGAAAATCCAACTTGGATTTTGTTTGATATGATCCTCATAATAATGTTCTTGCGCGGCTAAGCTGGATTGCTGTCCATCCGCTCTGGTACTGATCCGGCAATATGCTGCTACCCTTAGTTTCGGTGGGATTTTGCTCTTGGGTGGAATTATCCTTGCAACGCTCATTTGTTCCCTTTTATCTTTCATGAGGGCGACATCTGCGCCATTTCTCCTTTTGAACAAGCTCAAACAAATCCTTTGATATAATCGCTGGATGATGACTTCTCATAACAGTCTTAGTGTCTGAATCAGTATTTTCAACTTGCACACCATCTCTAACTTGTGTCTTGCCCAAAACAACATCGCCAAGATACTTCTCATTGTTGAGAATTTTAGAAATCGTTTCCTTGCTCCAGATATCCTTTCCAGTAGGTGAAAGTACATTCATCCGTGCCAATGAAGTAGAAATCTTCCCAAGGCTGTCACCGGCAGCAAAGCGCTCAAAAATGTGGAACACATAAATGGCTTCTGCAGGATAGACCATTAGGTCACCTTCTGCGGTTATTCTGTAACCATAGCATACTGTAGATGCTTTAGCGGACTTTCCGCTATGAAAGCTTTTTTGCAGACCAGCTTTAATTTGCTCGCTTCTTGTCGTATCCATGGTATCATATTCCTCCAATAATTTCAATTGAATCAATATAAATGAGATATAAAAATGTACAACTCGGAAGGCTTAATAGTGACAAGTAACTATTTGCCGCAGAGGGCGGCGTGACCGAGTGTCACGCCGTCTTTCTGCGTCCATAGGTAGTTTTCGTTATAACAGGTTCACTGATTTCCGGTACTTCTACTTCCTCCAGGAAGTTGAAAACGATTTTGACTTTCTGCGTCCGCTTGCCGCTGGACTTGTCTGGGGCATAGACGATGATCTGCTTGATAAACTCATTCACGATGGTGGTTGTCAACTCCGGGATGTCCACGTACTTCTCCATCAGGGCGAGGAACTGGTCAACATTGTCCTCCATTTCCTCGCGGGTCGCAACCCAGTCCTCAAGACCGATGACCTCGTTGTTGAGCGCAGTCTGCTCCGCCTCGTAGCCCTCCAGCATCTTCTGGTATCGCTCCTGGCTCAGAGAGCCGAGTACCATGTCCTCGTAAATACGGGTGATGAGCTTGTCGATGTCCGCCAGTCGCTTCTTTGCTTTCTCCAGCCGCCGCTTGTCCTCCCGGACGGACTTCTCCTGTTCCTCCCTCCGGCACATCAGCCATTCCTCTTGAAAGCCCTCCACATCGGCCCGGATATATTCCGTCACGGCCCGGATGCGCTCCGACACCACATCCCGCAGAACATCCTCACGGATATAGTGGGCCGAACAGGTTCCCCGTCCGCTTTTATACTTGGCGCAGACATAGTGATCTTGTCTACCGTCAAAGTTCTTACAGGTGGCGAAGTGGAGCTTACTCCCGCAGTCGGCGCAGACCACCAGACCAGAGAACAGCCCCTGCCGCTCCGCTTTGGTCATGCGGCGCTTGTGCTGGCGAAGCTCCTGCACCCTGTCCCACTGCTCCTGTGTGATAATGGCCTCCTGCGTTCCGGGCAGAATGAACATATCCTCCGGGGCGTTGGGGATACGCTTCTTGAGCTTATAGGACTTGGAGTAGGTCTTGAAATTGCAGACGCAGCCAGTGCACTCCATCCGTTCCAGGATACCGGCAACAGACTGTTCCACCCAGTGGCAGGGACGCTCCGGCATGGGCTTGCCCTTGCGCTGGGCGTAGAGGGCCTTGGTAGTCAGCACACCATCCGCTTCCAGAATTCGGGCAATCTGGCTCGGCCCCTTTCCGGCAATCGCCAGGTCAAAGATACGCTTGACAACCGGGGCGGCATCCTCGTCCAGAATCCAGTGGTCTTTGTCCTGCGGGTCGGCGCGGTAGCCGTAGGGCGGACCGCCCAAGTGCTTGCCACTGGTTCCCTTGGCTTTCATAACAGCGCGAACCTTTTTACTGGTATCTTTGGCATAAAAATCGTTAAAAACATTGCGAATTACGGTAAAATCGTTGTCTCCTTTGGCACTGTCCACCGCATCGTTGACGGCGATGAACCGCACATCGTAGCTCGGAAAGACGATTTCCGTAAACCGACCGACCTGCAAGTAGTCTCTGCCAAATCTACTCATGTCTTTAACAATCCAAGTGCCAACCAAGCCCTGCTCCACCAGAGCAAGCCCCTCCCGGACCCCAGGGCGGTTGAAGTTCGTTCCGGTGTAACCATCGTCCACCAGCACCTTGGTATTCGTGAAACCGTGGGAAGCGGCATAGCTGCTGAGGATGCTTCTCTGATTTGCAATCGAGTTTGACTCCCCATCCACCAAATCCTCATTGCTCAAACGGCAGTACAAAATCGTGATTTTCTGCTGATCCACGTTGTTGTCTCCTTTCTTGTGTGGGTCAGCTGACAGTACCGTAGTGCATGGCTCCATTGTAGCATGATCCAACTGCTTTGTCGACATCAAACCGCCCCCTTATCCGAAAAAATCAGGCGGTGCATCATGCCGGGGAGCGGCTCGTCCCCGCCGCACTCCGTCTCGATAATATACCAAGTGTTACCGATTTTGCGTGTCACCTTGCAGGCGAAGGGATTCCTCATGCCATGCTCCTTGTACCATTCCTCAATAAAATCGGCGGGTGCGTCAAACATCGGCTCATAGCAGGCGCACAGGTCAATGGGTTCGTACACATAGTTTTCAAAATCGTTCAATTCAATAAAGTACCTCCATAATTCATAGTCTGTTGGTTCCGGGTCAGGCATCCTTCCGCCGGACCCACTGAATGTCATATCCCAGCGCGTCGGCAAGCTGGACAGCCTCCTTGTAGCGAAGGGACTCCCGCTGGAGTTTGTTGGAGAGATTGGACACGCTGTCCGACCAGCCATACACATCGGACAGCACATCCACCACCTCCTGCATGGTCATCCCCTGGCGCACAATGTACGCCTTGATTTCATTCCTCAAATCGGATTTCAAAACTTTTCCCTCACTTTCCAATGAATTTGATTTTGTATTCCGTAAAACGGTTTAACGGAATAATGAAGTTTTTCACGGTTGTAATTTCCGCTCAGATTTGCTATCATGAAGCCCAGGTCACAAAGGCCGCCTATCCACTTCGCTGTTTCGTGGGACACCCGCCAAAACTGTGGGAAAGACCGCTCATCCGCAAAGCGGCTACACGGTTCCGCAAATCACTAACGGGTGTAATCTGCTCACTGCTGAATGACCTTTTTCACGAAAATCACAAGGATTGAATTTCATCCGACTTTTTAAGGGCCAGCCAGCACGATCGCCTATAAAAAGATAAAGGCGAACTCAAAACTATCCGTACATCCGTACATCGGTACAGGGTCAGCCTCCCTTGTACGCCTGTACGCACGTACAGATAATTTCATTTCTTTTTTATAAAGCGGTCGGCTTTATCAAGACCTCAATTCCCAGGTAGCCCCGGCACCGCTTGCCGCTGCCGATATACACATTGTTGGTGGCCTCCAGCCGGTAGGCATCGGCATTCTGGGCGATGAAGCCGGAAAAGCTCTTGGGAGAAAGCGGGTTCTCGGCGTTGTCCTCGCACCAGACCTTATAGGCAGCGTACAGGTCACGGGTAGCGGCCTCGCTGTCTGCCTTGAACTGGACATAACCGGCAGAGGCCAGAAAGTCCACGATGTTGTTGGCCTCCCGCACTACAACGGAGATGTTCTCTTTGGCCCGGTCGCTGATGGTGAACCGATAGTTGTTTACCAGCAGGCGGTGAAGCCCTTCCAGACACCAGAGGAATATCCCCTCACGTTCGGCGATCAGCTTTTCAGAGAGGAACGGGTCATCTATCCGACCTGGGGGCTTGTCCTTGGTGGTCAGCACGATCTGGCGGCGAAAGAAACCGTCAGACCTGTCATGGAGGGCGGTCAAGGCCCCGTTGCCGAAGCAGAGGAACCGCACATAAAGCTGGCTCTGGTAGCTCTGAACGCCCTTGCGCTCCATATCCATTTTGCACTCCGAGGTCACGATGGATTTGATATAGTTGGTCTTAGGCAGGGCGCTCATGTCCATGTCATCGTCCACCATCAACAGCTTGCTCTCCAGGTCGGCGCGGCTGAACCGGTTGTTCTCCACCTTCTGGATGCTGGTGGTGTTCATGCTGTCTCCGAAGATGGAGCGCATCACCAACCCGATCCGGCTCTTACCCTCGCCGCCCTTGCCAATGAGCATCAGCATCTTCTGACCCCTGGTGGTGGGGAGCAAACAGTAGCCCAGGTACTCCTGCAAGGTGGGGATGTCCTCTGGGTACAGCAGTTCCGCCAGAAAGCGCAGCCACTTCTCCGGCGGCGGCGCGTCAGGGCGGTAGCTGACGGTCAGGCGGTTGTTGCAGTAGGCTTTTTCCGATGAGAACCGGCCATCTACAAACAATGTGCCGTTGGCAACATGGATACGGTCGCACTCCAACTCGATCGGCTCAGAGTACGCCGCCATCCGCAGGGCGTTCAGAAGCTCGTCTACCTTTCTGGCGATTTTGGTTTCCAGCCACGGACTGATTTCCTCGTAGATTTTCTTCTTCAAGCTGCTCTCATCCGCCACCAGCCCGTCCACCGTGTAGAACCGCCCCCGGATGCAGCGCATGGGATGTTCCCAAAGGAACGTCCGGCAGAACACCGGCTCCATGAGCTTGTAGTCCTCCGTCAGCCAGTCGGGAAACCCGGACTGCAATTCTTCATTTTCATTCAATCTCACATACCTCCAATCTGTAAAAATCGGGCGGTCACTGCGCCCTCCTGCTATGGTTATGAGCAAATTTGAAAAAACCGGGCTAATGGCATGACAGCCCTGTTCCAAAAAACATGACAGAGGGAATTTCGGTAGCGGCTACCAAAATTCCCTCTGCCGGTATCATGATAATCACCGCTCCACACTGTGCCTTGTTGCAGCCTGCGCCGCCCTGCGCTCCGCATCCTGTCTGGCAATCTCGGCCCTGCCCTGTTCCAGTTTGGCAAGGACGGACTCTCTGGCCTTCTCCTTGATCCGCTTGGTAGCGGCGGCTCTGACCTCCGGTTTTCGCAAAACCGCCTGCACTCTGGCAAGCACCTTTTGAGCGGCTTTGCGGATCAGCTCCTGCGCCTTTCCCAGCACCTTGCCGATCAGCCCTTTCTCCGCTGGGGAATAGCGGCGCTCCGGGGCCAGACACCAATCCTTGTAATCGGAGATGACCTTTTCGTCCTGCAACTGCGTCTCGGCGCGGACGGCATCGGTTACAAGCTCCACGGCCTTGTCGTAGGCGATTTCCGTAACCTCGTCAATCAGGGCCTCGGCATCCTCCAGCCGGAGCGACACGGATTCCAGCTCTCGCGATTTTTCTTCAATCGCCGTCTCCTGCTCTGTAATCAATTTCTTCTGCTTCTGGATGATATAGTCGTTCTTCTCCAAATAGCTGCGTCCACGGTTGCCGGGGTCGGGTTCTTCCTCGACAGCCAGACCATGCCGTTTGCAGATGTCAAACAGACCTATAAGGCGGTTGAAAAGCCCTGGAACAATCCCTTTAGCGATGTGTCCGAGGGCGACTGGTACTATGAGGCGGTGCGGTTCGTCCATGAGCGGGATCTGATGAACGGATACAGCGATGGACGGTTTGGACCAAACGATCCCCTCTCCCGCGCCCAGCTTGCCCAAATCCTGTTCAACAAAGAGGGCAAGCCGGTGGTAAATTACCTGTTGGACTTCTCCGATGTGGCGAATGAGGCGTGGTACACCGAGGCCATCCGCTGGGCCGTCGAGAGCGGTATTTTGAACGGCTACGGCGACGGGCGTTTAGGCCCCCAGGGGCAGGCCACCCGCGCACAGGTGGCGCAGATGCTGAAAAACTTTATTGAGAACCAGGAGGAAAACACTTGAAAAAACTTGCAATTCTTTTCGCGCTGACCCTCTGTGTGGCGCTGGCGGGCTGCAACCAGTCCGCCACGCCCCAGGGCGGCGAACCCTCTGAACCGCAGGAAACTCCAGAAGTGGACGTTATCATTACGGAGCCGGAGGAACCCACGCCCCCAACTGATGAACAGACGGCCACGCTGTATATCGGCACAAAGGCCGGAGGCTTCAACGAGTATCCCATGGCCTATGAGGGGGAGCTGACCCCGGAGAAGCTGATACAGGGCATCGCAGACCTGACCGGCTGGGACTTGACCCTGGCGGAAGAAGTCATCAGCGGTAAGGGCGGTATGAGCGTGTGCCTGTCCAGCGAATCGGCCCTGTTCACTGGCCCGCCCGACCCGCAAAAGGACGAATTTCATATGTATGATGTGGGCCAGCTGGCGGAAACAATTCTGGACAGCATCCAGAAAACCTTGCAGGAGGGCTTCACCGGCGAGGGCGGCGACCCGGACGCGCTGGACATTTGGTACTACATGGAGGGAGATCAGCCCTTGGAGCTTCCGGCCCTGGGCCTGTCCTGGCCCATTGACCAGCCCTATCAGTGGGCGGGAGCGGAAAGTGAATAGCTCCTGCCATTAGAGCAAAAATTGTAATTCTCTGAAAGACGCATAGTGCCATGAAAGTGGGACGGTGTTTTTCCGTCCTGCTTTTCTTATAAATATTTTCGCAAAAGCTGTCGAAATGTGTCTCAAGTTGGAGCTGTTGACAAAGTGCCTGAAATAAAGAGACAAGGGAGATTTCAAGCAAGAAAAAAGATGCCTTTCGGCATCACACTGAGTATTTAATCATTCTTTTGAGG
>CAJTEA010000027.1 GCA_910575265.1 Oscillospiraceae bacterium | reverse complement strand
CGGTGCTGCGTTCATTTTCTTCGACTCCTTCTTGAATTGGTTGTTATTTCCATTCTTGACTGAGTCGATCCTTTTTATTCTGTCAGAGTTTGTCGTTTACACGGATTTTTATGGGGTCTCCAGATAAAAAAGCACCGCACGGCTTAGTTCGCTGTGCGGTGCTTACATTGACTATAATGCTATAAATTATACGGGTAAATGTTTGAATGGAAAGAACTCAAAGGGTTCCAAACCATCATCGAACTCCACTGTTACCGGATCATCGTAGCCTTGGGTGTAGTAATCGGTTGCAGTAAAAACACCCTGTTCCGGGTCGTATCGCTCAACAGGGAGACTGAATGTACCGCCTTCCAAAACATGAGTCCAGCCAAACTTTTCCTCATAGTAGGACTTCCTGACGTTGCCGACCTCAATAATGCCGTTGTTGTTGCGATAGACAATAACACTTTCAACTCCGTCTCCATAGGTGCTATTGCAAATCAATTCAGGCACACCATCGCCATCCAAATCCCGGCTCCATGCTTCAGGCCCGTCATAGCCAAACTGTTCCGCCACACATACGTCCTCGCCATCCACCTTAACGTAGTAGTGCCACCTGTACTGGTAAGGGGCAATTTCCTCCATCTCAATGCGGCATACGCCAAAGCCCAGTACATCGGTCAGCGTAGCTCCAGACTGATTCCCGCCGATTTCAGCTTCACCCAGAACCAGGTCCAGATAGGTGTAAATATCCTCCGGTTTATCAGAATGGATGGATAGATTGTAGGCCACGTTGTCCAAAGTAAACTCGGCCCGATAGAGGAACGGCTTACGATTGCTCCAGCCGCTTTCCTCCTGGTAAATTGTTACCTCTACATCGCCATATTGGGTTACCGCATAGGCTTCGGCGGAGCTTGTTTGCTTCCCCTGACCGTTAAAATTGCAATCCATGATAAAGTCCTGGCCGTTGTAATCTCCTGTGACCGACAGAGTGTCCCAAGCGGCAGGGTCGGAGGCATCCCCGCCCTTCGTATAGCTCAGGCGGATACCAGTGGTTCGAACGCCGGGGGCTGACAGCCGTTCGGCCAGCAGATGATCGCCGTAAGACGCCGCCGCTTCCTCCAGGCTTCCAATTTCCTTTACCGCTACCTGTGGGCCTTTAGGCCAAAGAAGTGCCCCCACTGTCAGGCAAAGGCACGCCGCCAAAGCCCCCCACTTTAACCAGCCGATTTTCTTTTTGGCAACTTCGCTTTGCTCTAAAACGTCATCATCCACTTTGCCAATCGCATTATATAGGTCTTTACTGTTCATAAATACCCCTCCT
Organism: Oscillospiraceae bacterium; assembly: GCA_910575265.1. Classification (GTDB taxonomy): domain Bacteria; phylum Bacillota; class Clostridia; order Oscillospirales; family Oscillospiraceae; genus Lawsonibacter. Next base: position 31,345 of record CAJTEA010000027.1, on the reverse strand, counting down.
TTGTGAGTTCAACTTTAAGTTTCTTCCGTGTCCGGCTAAGAATTACTGTGATATTGTTTACAGTTAAACCATACCGTTCTGCAATTGCGGGTATTGGCTCGGTAAAGAAATAGCGGCGCACAAATACATTTCTGTCCCGTTCCGGGAGTGTCCGAACAAAGCGGCAAATACACTGTTCCAATTCCGCAGCCTCATACGCAGTCTCAACATCCGACCCGCCAGCAACACATTCTCCCAGTTCGTCCAGAACAAGAATAATTTCACCGCCACCCCGCTTGTCAACACATCTTGCATTAAAGCGATTGAACGAAAGGTTGCGGGTAATCTTTGCCAAAAACATCCGAAACACATTGGGCTTTTGCGGCGGTATGGCGTTCCATGTGTGGAGCCAGGTATCATTGACGCACTCCTCGGAATCCTCAGCACAGTGCAGGATGTTGTCGGCTATCGTGAAACAGTATGGGCCGTACTTGTTGGCGGTTTCAGATATGGCGTCCGCATTCTTTTGCCAATATAGCTCTACAATTTGACTGTCCTCCAATACAATCTCCCCCTTTCCCATGCTTTGAAGGTTCCTTCAACCTATAAGACAGGAAATATCTGAAAACCTTACAAGATTTTTCGGAAAAATTTAGTTTTCAATTTGAACTCCATTGTATCAGGCGCAGCCAATAAGGGCAAGCCCACGGATTGACAGGTAACAATGGCGGCGAGGATATATCCCCGCCGCCATTTAGCCTTATGCGTATATGATTTCCTTGTTCACGATTTCGGTTGCCGATGCCCGGATATTATTTACCCTGCCAACCCATGCCATTTGGTCGGTAACTTTCAGTGTCTCGGTAATGCCTTGAGCTTGGGCCATCTGCCGGATGATGATGTCCAACCGCTCCTGCGCCTGCTGGTCAATATCGGCAAGATAGCTGTTCAGGCTGCCGCCGAGCAACAAGCTGGTATAGCGGGCCTTGCGGTATTCCCTAATGTACCGCAGGTGCCGTTGGCCCCATATGCCGACAGGTTGTTTTTCTTCAGCGGGTACAGTCAGACAGGGAAAGTAGTAGTCGCCAATCAGCTCATACCACAGGCCGTTGCTTTCGTCAAAAATGTACTTGTCCATTTTGAAATCCTCCGCTATAATATATTCGCACATACGTCACAGTTCCCCGATTGCCACGCTGTTTTATAGTTTGTTACCAGCTTTTCCTTCCCTTGATTTTTCCCTTATGCGGGGTCAAGTTAAGGACAACAATGCGTGAAATCAGATAAAGGGATACGGCGAGGACAATGCGAAAAATCCTTTATTTGCAAGGCTTTCGGAGGACTTTATTAAAAAACCACAGTGGCTAATGAATAGCTATGAAATCATGTGGTTCAAATCGGGATTTGGAGGGCAATAATGGATTTTTTAGATAAAATACGTGTACCTCAAAAATCAGATTCTACCAAAAGGCAAATTATTCTTACAATAGGTATCTTGCTTTTGGGAATCTGTATGGGGACATTTTCCAAATACTTAGATTATACGCAAGGGCATCTTCCGGTCCTGTTACAAGCGATTGATAATGCTTTGGATTTTCACAATTTCTTAGGTGGATTTGCACCGTGGATCGTGATTGCAGTCTGTATAGCTGTATACAGTCATGCGCCTTTTAGAGCCGCAATGAATGTTTTCCTGTTTTTTGTAGGATTTGTAGCAAGCTATTATCTGTACTGTAATTTTGTGGCGGGTTTCTTTCCAAGAAGCTATGCTATGATTTGGATTGCATATACAATCGTCTCTCCGTTTCTTGGCTTTTTATGCTGGTATGCGAAAGGGAAAGGCTGGGTTGCCCTCATTCTTTCCGCAGGCATTTTGGCAGTTTTGGTGAACACTGCTTTTGCGTATGGAATGTTTTATATAGATATTCGTTCTTGGCTGAACCTTTTAATGTTGTTGCTTGGAATACTAATTTTACGAAAATCCGTCAAGGAAACAATTTGTATGATGGGGATTTCCATTGTTTTTGCGCCAATTATTGAAACGGTTGTTCCGTTTCTCTTTTGGTAAATTTAATTCCAGTTTATCGAGCCGCTCTTGATTTTGATTTCTTCCATTACACAGGGGACTTAATGACTTCTTGATTACTTCATGAAAAAGGAAGCTGCTACCTCCCGATGACAGCTTCCTTTTTGCCTTATGCGTAAATCAAATTATTCAAGACCACTTCCTCGGCGGCAGAGCGGATATTGTTCATCATTCCCACCCAGCGCAGTTGATTTTCGGCTTTCAGCCGTTCCGTCACGCCCTGTCGCTCCGCCATGTCCTTTATAAGCCGTTCCATCATCTCGCTTGCGGACTGGTCGATTTCCTCAAGGTGGCTTGCCAGCTTATCAGACAGTACAAGCTGAGAATAAAACACCTGCCTGTGCTCTTTCAGATACCTCCATCTCATTCTGCCATACCTGCCGACGTTCGGGCTGGCTGGGGAAGTAAGGCAGGGGTAATAATAGTCCCCGATAAGCTCGTAGCTGATACCTGTTCTTTCGTCTTTGATGAAGCGTTCCATTGTGCGTTCTCCTTTGCTTTTTTATCGTGATAGGCTTTCAAGGTAACTTGATTATGCTTCTCTTTGCGGCATTTATCGGAGCAAAGCGTCTGCTGGCTATGCGTAGGCCAGAACAGCTTGCCGCACACAGCGCATTTGCGCTGGCGGTAATAATGCTCTCCACGCTCCGCTTCCCGTTCAGCCTTTTTCTTATCCTGCCTTGCCTGATAACAGCACTCGTCGGAGCAGAATATCTGCCTGTTGCTTGCCGGGGTAAACTCCTTGCCGCAATGGGGGCAAACCTTCGGGGGGACAGACACGCCGCCGTTTGCCGCAATCTTCGCCGCCTTGCGCTTCTCCCGATACGCCTTTTCTCTGGCCCGCTGACGGGCTAACCTCTCTTTTTCAGCCTGTTCCTCCTGCGCCCTGATTTCCTCTAATTCCTGTTCGGTGTAGGCAATATCGACTTTCCCGACATAGTTGAAGTATATATCAACCTTTTGTGTCCGGGCCTTTCCCGTCCCCACCGCTTCATAGACAACAATCTTGTCAACGAGTTCGGCGAACATCATATCGGTCACTTCGGCGGGGTCTTTGTACTTGCGTATCAGGGAAATGAAATGCTCAATATCAAGGGGCTTTGACCTTTCCTCCGCAACGGCGGCTTTCAGCTTATCCATTTTGGCTTCAAGGTCTGCCTGTTCTCTGTCATACTGCACCGAAAGCTGCTTGTACTGCCTTTCGGGGAGCACACCGGACATGAGGTTTTCATACAGCCCCCGCACAAGTCTGGAAAGCTCGTCATATCGGGTCTGCAACCGCTTCAATTCCTGCTTGCTCTGCTGGGGCTTCGCTTCCTGCTTGTCGGCCCACAGGGATTGAAGTTCCGCCGCAAACGCTTCCTCGTCTTGCAGGACAAACCGGGAAAGCCGTTTGACCGCAGACAGGAGCAGGGCTTCCACATTGTTGGCGCTGATGGAGTGGGCCGTACAGGTGTTGATCTGGCTGGCGTACCCGCCGCAGCGGAAAGAGTGCCGGATGGAGCCGTCTTTCTTACTGTGATGGGTCTGCAAGGTCATACGCCTGCCACAGTCGGCGCAATAGAGGTAGCCGCTCAGACGGTTATATTGACTTTAAAATTAGTCCTGTAACTCGTCAGCGTTGACGGAGCCAGCCTTGGAGCCTTGTGCTTTTCAATCCAAGTCTCAACCCAATCACCTGTTTTCATCGCCGCCTTGCCGTGACTGATTCCCACACCTTTTTCCGCCTGGAGTTTGTGCAGAATCTCCGCCGCCTCCGCCTGCGTATCGGCGTAGCGGTAAACATATTCCCGCTTGCCATTTTCTTTATACAGACCCGTTGGAAAAGTCACCAGCCATCTGCCGTCTGTGCGCTTTCGGATACTGCCCTCACCGTTTGCTCTCTTGCTCATACTCAAAACCTCCTCTATTTTGGTAATCTGGTAATCTTCTTTGAAGGGCGGGGCATTGAAACTCAATGCCCCGCCCCTTGTGGATGGCGATTGTAACGCCTCTATCGCTGAAATGCAAGGATTTTTTTATCGTCACAGTAGCTTTCTAAAAATCCAATGGCCCCCGGCGCCTCTTTCTCCAAATCATAATTGCACCATATCCATTCTACGCCCTTTGACTTGCCTTCACTTACATCACAGCCTTTTACATACTCGCCCAATAAGTGGCGATGCCAACCATGTGGAATCAAGTACCAGTCGTATAAATCACTTCCATCGTCACGGCCTGACCAATACCCGGACAAGACAATTTTAGCTTTTGCCTGTTGAATTGCTTTTAAGAGGGTGATGTGATCCCGAACATCAGGCATGTCCACTTGGTACAGCCTGCCATCACAGCGAAGCCCTTCTAAATATGGCGGGTCAAGGTAGATGAACACTTCCGGGCTTTCCAGAAGCTGGTTCTCTTTCATACATGTTACAGCGTCCGTGTTAAAGACCTTGAAAGGTTGTCCGCTCATGCTTTTGAATGTAAGCGGCAATCCAAGCGGCCCCGTCATCTTTTTAGTATACGCTGTCCCATCATTGTAAACCCATGCCCGACCATCCGCATTAAAGGATTGATTGATTATGATGTATGTATCAGCCGCCCACTGTATGGGGTCGCTCTGCTTTGCTCCATATGCTTCATGCCGTTCCTTCGCCGCTTGAAACAAGCTCCAACTGTAACAGGTCTGCTGTAACCGCTCCAACAGTAACCCTTGTGTCTCTGGCGCTGTCGCAACCTTCCAAAAGTTTGCGATATGGGGGTTGAAGTCATTCAAAATCTTCACGTCAAACTTCCCGCTGTTGAGAGCCAGCGCCGCACTTCCGCAGTACATTTCAGCGTATACCTTGCAAGTGCTGGGGATAAGGCGGGAGAGAACTCCCGCCATGCGGCCCTTTCCTCCAATGTATTTCAATACATGCAAGGTCGCTTCCATGCTCATGCCGCCTCGCTCCCCTTTTGCATCTTGAATGAAAAATACCAATCATTTGCACTTCCTGTATTGATTTTATAAGAATACACATGGCCTGTCCCCTGATTGGTACGGAGCAATCCCCATGCCTTGAAATTTTTTTGCAGTTCCAGCCGGGTATATCCCAGTTCCAGCTTATCAAGTACTGTCTGCAAGTAACTGGCAAGAATATTCCCGTAATCGCCCCTGACAAACACCCGCCCCGGCTCCTCGTACTGCCCTACATACTCGCATAATGCCCGGTATACCTCACATAGAGATGATTTGCCCTCACTGTCCGCCTGTATCTTCAACTGCGGCGCTTTCTCAACAACCGCTTTATAAATGTCCTCTATTTCCTTAACTGCTATTCCATCCATATCGGCCAAGTCATACAGAGATTTTTTATCCGCCAGTTTCCTTTTTGGATATTCCCGGATGGGGCTTACCTCCCCATCCGGATAAACAATCGCTAATTTTAGTCTGCACTCCCTTGTTCCAACATCCCGGCTCCATGCCCCTACCACCACAGACCCGTTTTCGGTCTTGTAAATCTCTTTCATAAGTGAATCATCATTACTGAAAAGCCGTGTAATCATATTTTCCTGCATAAGTAAACCTCCTATAATCTCTATATATCATTCAAGCCGCATTTTCCCCGTCCAGCCACACAAGAAACCTCGTCTTGCTGACCCTGTACTGCTTTCCAACACGGAAGGCAGGAAAATCCTTGCTGTGTACCAGTTCATACGCCGTATTTCTGGAAATACCCAAAACAGCCGCTATATCTAAAGGTGTGAGTACCATGGATAAACTCTCTGGATTTGTCACACGCTCAAATTTCTTTTTCATAGAGTTACCTCCATCTTCAATATTGATAAGCTGACCTTATGTTAATTTTTGTAAAAGTATATACTACCCCCTTCTATGTAGTGCGGGAAAGACAATACGATTGTATTGGCAGTACTGTAAAGAGGCGCACTACTCCTATAAATTTGCCTGTTTCCTGATTTTAGGCATAGTATGAACTTATCAAGGTACACGTCTTTCCTTTGGGTTGGCCCCCTGTCCTCTTTACATTTTTCATTATATCAGGCGATACTTTTATATTAAATATTTCATTGTTCTGTGTAATTCGTGCTTCTATTTATTTGAATCATTTCTATTTATGTAATGTTATATTCTATTTTGTGTAATGCTTATCTCCCCCAAAAAGATATGCCTTGTTTTGCAAAAAGAAACACATGCGGGACGGTTCCCGCATGTGTCCAAGGATTTTTTTATTTTTCTTTCTTCTCCCCGGCTTTCGCCTCTTTGTATGTAATGATTCCAGTAACAAGCCTGTTTTTCTCCTGCAACAGCTTTTGCAATCCCCGCAACTGTGCTACCTCACACTTATCAAGTATTGAGAATGACAATCCTCGGACAGCTTTCACGATATCCCGAAACTGTTCCGCTGTGACTTTAAGCGGCGCTGGCTTACGCTCTTTCAAAAAATAACATAAACGGTAAAAGTCCCAGTTCTCTACGTTTGACCGCTTCACACTTCGCAACAGCGCGCATATTTCATCCTGGGGTGACTTTGTTCCTTTTGCTCCGCTTCTCACCTTACGCCACTGAAACAGCCTTCTCCAATCTTCGTCTGTAATCTCTCCCTTTTCTATGCTCTTCTTTCCCGCTGTATCTTGCTTCTCTAATTCGTAAGGACAGCTGAAATGAACTTCACCCAGAAAAATTTCTTTCCTTATGCCTGTTATCTGTGACAGACTATCCAGCTCCCCTTTTCCATATCGGACAACACCTGTGTTAATAATACGGGTGTACCGCTCCCGACTTGTATGAAAAGCCTTATATATTGTATCTTCTGGATTCCTTTCACAAAGTACTTGCCACATATACCGCATGATGAAATAATTGACTTGCCTGTTAAACTTCTTTTCCTCGTCTGATAATATCGGTTGCCCTGTCTGTTTTTCCTGTTCTGACAACTCTGCCACCCCCGACAACTATATATTATATAGTATAGCTGATTTGGGACAGCTTGGCAACCTATTCAAATTTGCGGAATTTTTGGTAATGTGGTAATTTCAAAAAAGACACCCGGCCTAACCCTTTAGACCGGGTATTGCTTTCACTCCTCCCCCAACTCCTCTAAACTCTCTCGGAGCAGTAACACTAACGCCTTCCCTACTTCCACCAACTCATGGAGCAGATACAGAAACACCACCATACTGCAACAAGTGAAGCCTGCCAGAAATTCAAAGGAGACGGTCATTTAGACCGCCCCCTCTCTGGCCCCTGTGGAACCCTCTGGGGCCTCGCTCGTCTCCACCCCCTCATGGATTACCACCCGGCCCTTCTCGTCCAGTCTGGCACCCCCTACACTAATCAGGGACAACAGGGCCTTCAGCCTGTCAGCGTCTACAACCTCCAGCTTGAACCGATTGCTGACCAACTCGTAACGGTCACCAGCCTTGCCGCCTTTGATAACTCTGGTGACTGCGAAATACTTGGAAACGCCGCTGTCCTCGTCCTCCTTGATAGGCATGAAGGTCGCCAGCCCCGTCTTTGCCAGCAAACCAGTGGTGAAAGTCTCGTCCATCACAACCTCGCCGCCCTCGGTCACAGTCACACCGTTGATCCGCTCACCCGCCGCAATCTTGGCTTTGACCTGTTTGTCAGAGTACCAAGTAAAGTCCCGGCTCTGATTCAGATAAACCGCCCAGCCCTCACGCCGCTTGCCCAGCTTTTCCTCAAAGATAACAGTAGCCTTACACATAATTGTCAATCTCCTTCAAATTTTATTTTTCTGAAAGTTCTTTTCCCTTTCAACAATATCATCTTAACGCTGGGTTCATTGACGTGCAAGACGTGATTTTGTATGGGTCTGAATCCCCAAAATTGGGGAGTTTGTAGAAGTCAAACAGGTTGTATCTTCTAACCGCTCTATTCTGGTAAACATTTCAGCTTTTTCATGCTTCCCACATTTGTCATAATTTCAATTTGCAACATTTGAAACACCATCGCAACTAGCCTAAATCATGTCGAACCCTGTTCTGATTCAACTTTCCTTCTCCTGCCTTCCTCTCCTGGAAAATCACCCATTTCCACCCTCTCAACCCTTCTAAATCTTTGAAAAAGCCACTCTGAAACTTAAATCTAAATCTCCTTGAAATTTTGAGCACTTTCCAAAAATTGTCCTATGAAGTAGAATCCGACAAACTTACATTTGTCAAACTCCACGCATTTTCTGATTCCTTTACGATTTTCAAAAAAGCATAAAAGGAGCGTCAAGCAACAAATTACTTGACGCTCTCCCTTCATTATTTTGATTTCCTACCCTTCTTTGCTCGGTTCAACCCGTATATGTTGCTCAGCATTTTTGTAATGTATTCCAGTTGCCCTTTACTAAGCAAAATATGATATGGCAGTATAATTCCCATAAGATTTTGAGTATATGAAGTTCCCAGCCCCCAATTGCCTCGAAAATAATACTCATTCCTCCAAGGCCCTCTTTGGTTGTATCTGCGAATCAGAGTGACTTTGACATTGTTTATTATCGCTTCTGCCATGACAATTCCACCTTTCAAATAAATGTAATTTTATTTGAGAGATGTGCTCTATAAACAGATTTTCAAAAATGTATAAAATAACAGGGTGCCCCAGTTTGGAACACCCTGTTATTATCAACGGAGCAATAGCCTCCTATGTTAATTAAATGTGTTAGTCGCCATTTAATTCTCCAACTAAACCATGCACCCACTTTATTCAAGTTAATTACTTAATTGCCATTTAATTCCCCAACTAAGCCTGATACCCAATCTTCATAATTAGGATCATTTACATCCATGCGCTCGGATGGGTCTGTACCTATATAGCCTTGCTCTACAGCCATTTGTTGGCGTCTGGCTGCCCATGCCTCTATATCTATGTCTGTATCTGATTGACCGCTAGAAGGTTGCTGTTGGGTTTGTTGCTGGGTTGGCTGCTGTTGCTGGGTTTGACCTGATGGCTTACCTTGAGTGCTACCTCCACTTGGTTGCTGTGTGACTGGCTTCGTTGTGGATAAATATTTATTGCTTATATATGCCGTGGTTCCATCACTTAGTTCTACCCGGCTCCATCCTTCTACTTCGGTGCCTGCTATGCTAGTACCTGTGCGAGTTACCGACTGACCTACCGATAAACTTCCCAGCTTGTCACTGTCTGCCGTATAACTCGCCCTGATATTAACAGTGCCTGTTGCATAGACTGTCTCGTTGACCTCGGTAAATAGTTCAACTTCGACACTCCCAGAGCCTTCAAATATACCAGCCCCGTCCGCTTCATCCGGTTCTATGTCCTCCAAGTCCGCTAAAGGCATGGCAGTGTCGTTTTCATTGTTTACCTCCATTGATTCAACTGGGGGCGTAGTGCTGGCGGGTTCGCTCTGTTGGACTTTCCCTTGATCTGGGTCCTGCGGCTCCTGCTGGGCCTGCTGTCCCCCGCAACCCGCCATCCCTAGCACAAGCGCAAGGGAAAGAGCAACTGCTAAAGATCTTGTTTTCATGTTCCTTTCCTCCAAACTGTATTCTTAACAGGTTCCGCATGAACCGCCCTGACTGGCTGTCAGGGACAGTCCATGCTTTCCCTGCCAAGAACAACAAAAGCAATGCGACGGATTTATGTAAACCCATCACACTGCCTGATTTTTCATCAGAGCAAACACAGCTATTTTGCCTGCCCTATTGCTAAATCTGTTTCAGACAGGTATAATGAAGCTGGTGCAGATGTAAGTCTGCTGTGCTGGGTAGCGTAGATACCCGTACAGCCTGGGGGAGGGGGCCTAATCCCTCCCCCAGGTGCCTGCAATCGTTATTCTTGTATCTTTTATTCTACCGCAGGGCCTACTTTTCGTCAAGCCCTCTATTCCAATTAAAGTTCCCTGGGAGTTAAAATATCCAGAGCCAAGTTTCTAAATATCTTTTCAAAATGTTGGCCTATTGTTGCACCCACTCATATCATAAGACCACCTTTTGGTAATTTATTGTGTGCTTTACGCCGAATTGCAGGCCTTCGCTTACCTTTGCTATTCGGGAACACAGGTCATTCCAGTATCTAAAGCTATTTCTTAAACTCCTATGTTCCCTTTGTTTATCCATGCACCAGCAGCCTACAAAATTTTTCACTTTTAGAAAACCATGTCGTTTTGACCCCAATGCTTCCCTAAAAATTTCACCGTGTATACCATCAAAAAAGCCTTATGTACCCGTCATTTTTTTGATTGTCGGAAGCAAATCTGCCCTTCTCGCTTTTTCATCACAAAGGATTCAGAAAGGCAAAAAAAGCTGGTAGCTGTACTGCTACCAGCTTTTTTCCTCTATGTTTCCTTACAAATCAACAAACGGGTCATCCTCATATTCACGCACTTTTCGATACCATGTCGAGCGTGAAATTCCCAACTGTTTCGCTCCTGCGCTGGCTGACAGCCTCCCCTCCTTCACGTTGAGATAAACACCCTCGAAAGTATCAACCGCTTTCTTGGGTCTGCCAGTCATGCGGCCTTCTGCCTTGGCTATGGCAATTCCCTCGGCTTGACGTTCCAATATGTTATCCCGTTCGAGTTCAGCCAAAGCGCCAAAGACCGCCAGCATGAATTTTCCTGCCGCTGTGCTGGTATCAATGTTTTCTTTCCTGCTTATGAACTGCACACCTTTTGCATCCAGTGTTGCAGTTAGGTCGAGCAAGTCACGGGTATTTCTCGCAAAGCGTGAAATACTTTCCACTGTCAGACTGTCACCCTCCCGCACAAAATCTATCATTCTATGCAATTCGGGCCTTTCCTGTGACTTGCCGCTCATTTTATCAGTATAAACCCTTTCCACCTCCAATGACTCCATAAGTAAATCCTGTCTCGCTGTGTTTTGCTCCTTGGTGCTAATGCCGTACATAACCAACTTTCATTTTCTTTTGCTCCTCTCAACTAGATTTATAAATGAAACTGAACACCAAAACCGTCCCGAAAGAGTTGCGCCCGGAAAGCTATACCTTTCAGATCGTCCCGGCCTTTCCCCCTCTTCCCCCTCTGGACGTGTCCCGAAAACTCAATTTCTGTTTTTCGCGCACCCTTTTGGTACATTTCATTTTATACAAAACCTTATTTTTAGAGCAATAAAGCACGTCCTAAAAAAGTTGTAACATTTGAAACAGACGCATAAAAAAGGGGTACTGCCCGGATTTTACCCCGAGCAGTACCCTTTTCAATTTCTTAGTTACACAATAATTAAATCATCAAAATAAGTTCTGTGTCGGTCATGCTCCTTGGGTGTCACTGGTTCCAACATATCCGCCCTATTATCAAATCGACTTCCCTTATGATGGACAATCATACCTGTTATATCTCCATGACATAAAACACGGTGCAAATAAATCTTGTGATCCTCCTTCTTGACTATATACTCATTAAAACCCTCCCAAAGAGAATCTTTAATATTTTCATAATCAGCCCTGTCTAATATGGTTATAAAGTTCTCTCCGTTCTCTTGATAGCGCATGAAAACTATATTCCCATATCCCTTTATTATGTATGCTTCGTTTGGTGCACCGTTATCCAGTTTGTCAAACTGCTTATTTAATATGTTGGGGTCAATCCTCAATCTGCTAAACTTTGACTGTCTCCGGTTCCTATCTTGCTTTAAAAATCTCATTTTGCCTGCCTCCTATAAATTTTGTTAGACCTAAACTTAAGTCAAAACTTAAATTTAAAATCTACACTCTTTTATTATTACAGTCCATGAACAGGCACTAACACTGACACCCCAACAGTTTCCAGCTTTTCAACCTTGCTGACAAAAAAAGAGGTACTGCCCGGGATTCCTCCCAGGCAGTACCATCTTTCACTTTTTAGGCCTATCGTAGAAGCGGTAAAATTACGGTACGGCTCCCCTTAAACCTCTGCCGGACTCTCTCCGTCAGACCCGAAAGCCCTTACAGCTCTAGCGTCCTGCGCCTGCCGTTCCTCAATGGCTTCCTTCAGGATCATATCCTTCACCTTCATCAGCCGGATGGTATTGGAGCGCTCGTTTTCGTCCAGCTTCATGGTGATATACTTGATATTGGCCTGCATCTCGGGGATTTTCACATACTCCAGGGCATTGACCCGGCGGCGGGTCTTTTCGATCTCCTCCGCCAGCAGCTGGGAGGTCTTTTCGATCTCCGCCAGCCGGAGCATGTCGGACAGCACCCGGGACAGGGCATCCACCGCGTCGTCCAGCTCGCCGCTGGTCTGGGCGAAGCCGTAGGGGTAGACCTCGCCGGGGTCCTGGCTGCTGGTACGGAACTGGTACTGGGGCACATCCACCGACATAATGTTCTGGAAGGTCATATCCAGCTCCACCGACTGCTTGGGGTAGAGCAGGGACTGCTCCAGCATCTCGGGGGACATAAGGGCGGCGGCCACGGTAAAGGCGCCGTGGGCGCGCATCAGGCCCTCCTCCACCCGTTTGCGGAGGGCGCGGTTCTCCCGCACCACGTCCATAAACTGCTTCATCAACTCGTCCCGCTTATCCTTCAGAAGCTTGTGGCCCCGTATGGAGGTACGCAGACGGGTTTTCAGCCGGTTCAACTCCTGCCGGGTAGGGTTAATTGTCGCGGAAGGCATTTATACCCCCCCTTGATCCTTCTTGGGCATATACTTCTCAATAAACTCGGGTTTAATTCGCTTCAGCTCGCCCCGGGGCAGGATGGACAGCAGGTCCCAGCCCAGGTCCAGAGTCTCCTGGATGGAGCGGTTTTCCTCCGGGCCCTGGGCCACGTAGCGCTTCTCAAACTCGTCGGCGAACTTGGCGTACAGCAGGTCGGTGGGGGACAGGGCAGCCTCGCCCAGGATGGACATCAGCTCTTTGTTCTCTTTACCGGTGGAGTAGGCGGCAAAGAGCTGGTTCATGGTGTTGGCGTGGTCCTCACGGGTCTTGCCGGGGCCGACACCCTTATCCTTCAGACGGGACAGGGAGGGCGACACGTCGATGGGCGGGATGATGCCCTTGCGGTACAGCTCACGGGACAGGATGATCTGGCCCTCGGTGATATAGCCGGTCAGGTCGGGGATGGGGTGGGTCTTGTCGTCCTCGGGCATGGTCAGGATGGGAATCATGGTGATGGAGCCCTCCTTGCCCAGCTGACGGCCGGCCCGCTCGTACATGGTGGCCAAGTCGGTGTACAGGTAGCCGGGGTAGCCGCGGCGGCCCGGGACCTCCTTTTTGGCGGCGGAGACCTCACGCAGAGCCTCGGCGTAGTTGGTGATGTCGGTGAGGATGACCAGGACGTGCATCCCCTTCTCAAAGGCCAGGTACTCCGCGGCGGTGAGGGCCATACGGGGGGTGGCGATACGCTCGACGGCGGGGTCGTTGGCCAGGTTGGTGAACAGCACCGTACGGTCAATAGCGCCGGTGCGGCGGAACTCTTCCACGAAGAAGTTGGACTCCTCGAAGGTGATGCCGATAGCGGCGAATACCACGGCGAAGTTGGAGGCGCCGTCCAGCACCTTGGCCTGACGGGCGATCTGGGCCGCCAGGTTGGCGTGGGGCAGGCCGGAACCGGAGAAGATGGGCAGCTTCTGGCCGCGGACCAGAGTGTTCAGGCCGTCAATGGCGGAGATGCCCGTCTGGATAAACTCGTTGGGGTAGTCCCGGGCGGCGGGGTTCATGGCCAGGCCGTTGATGTCCCGGTACTCGTCGGCCAGGATGGCGGGGCCGCCGTCGATGGGCTGGCCCATACCGTTGAATACCCGGCCCAGCATATCGCCGGACACGGCCAGCTGGAGCGGGTGGCCCAGAAAGCGGATCTTGGATTCCGCCAGATTGATGCCGGCGGAGGCCTCGAACAGCTGGACCACGGCGGAATCGCCGTTGACCTCCAGCACCTTACAGCGGCGGACGGAGCCGTCGCTCAATTCAATCTCGGCCAGCTCGTCATAGGTGACGCCCTGGACCCGGTTGACCACCATCAGGGGGCCGGAGATTTCCTGGATTGTCTTATACTCGCGAATCACAGCGCATCCGCTCCTTTCTCCCCAATTTCGGCGATCTCCTTCTCCATCTGAGCCTGGAGGGCGGCATAGACGTCCTTATACTCCGCGGCGGGAACGGACTTGGCACGGCCAATACCCTCGCGGGAGGGAATCTCAAACAGCTCGGTGAGGGAGCCGCCCTTCTCGGCGGCGGCGCGGCACTGGGCGTCGTAGTCCCGGATCAAAGCCAGCATACGGGCCTGACGGTCGTACTCGGAGTAGGAGTCGATGTCCACGAAGGAGTTCTGCTGGAGGAAGTCCTCCCGGATGACCTTGGCGGTCTCCAGAGTGATCTGATCCTTGGCGGACAGGGAGTCCTTACCGACCAGCTGGACAATCTCGTTCAGGCTCTCCTCCTCCTGGAGGACGGCCATGGCCCACTCCCGGTTGGACAGGAACTCGGGACCCAGGTTCTCATCGTACCAGGGCTTGAGAGAATCCAGATACAGGGAGTAGGAATTCAGCCAGTTAATGGCGGGGAAGTGGCGGCGGTAGGCCAGGGAGGCGTCCAGCGCCCAGAACACCTTGACGATCCGCATGGTGGCCTGGGAAACGGGCTCGGACAGGTCGCCGCCCGGAGGGGAAACCGCGCCCACGGCGGTCAGGCTGCCCCGGCGGTCCTCGTCGGAGCCCAGGCAGGAGACGGAGCCGGCCCGCTCGTAGAACTGGGCCAGACGGGAGGACAGATAGGCGGGGTAACCCTCCTCACCGGGCATCTCCTCCAGACGGCCGGACATCTCGCGCAGGGCCTCGGCCCAGCGGGAGGTGGAGTCGGCGATGACAGCCACGGCGTAGCCCATGTCGCGGAAGTACTCAGCGATGGTGATACCCGTGTAGATGGACGCCTCACGGGCGGCCACCGGCATATCGGAGGTGTTGGCAATCAGCACCGTCCGCTTCATCAGGGTCTCGCCGGTACGGGGGTCGATCAGCTCGGGGAACTCCCGGAGCACGTCGGTCATCTCATTGCCCCGCTCGCCGCAGCCGATATAGATGACCACGTCCACGTCGGAGAACTTGGCCAGGGCGTGCTGCATCACCGTCTTGCCCGAACCGAAGGGGCCGGGGATGGCGGCGGTGCCGCCTTTCGCCACGGGGAAGAAGGAGTCCACGATCCGCTGGCCGGACTGGAGGGGGATCACCGGGGGATACTTGTGCTTATAGGGACGGCCCACACGGACAGGCCATTTCTGCATCATGGTCAGCTCATGCTTCTCGCCCTTTTCGTCCACCAGGACGGCGATCTTGTCCAACACGGTGTAGGCGCCGGACTGAATGGACTCAATGGTACCGCTCATTTTGGGCGGGATCATAATCTTGTGGAGGATGGAGTTGGTCTCCTGAACGGTGCCGATGATGTCGCCGCCGATCACCTTGTCGCCGGCCTTGACAGTGGCGTTAAAATCCCATTTCTTATCCCGGTCCAGGGCGGGAACCTCCACACCGCGGGGCAGGTTGTTCCCTTTGACCTTCCGCATGATGACCTCCAGCGGGCGCTGGATGCCGTCGTAGATGTTCTCGATCAGGCCGGGGCCCAGCTCCACAGAAAGGGGGGCGCCGGTAGTGACCACATCGGCGCCAGGGCCCAGGCCAGAGGTCTCCTCATAGACCTGGATAGAGGCGGAGCCGCCGGTCATGGTGAGGATCTCGCCGATCAGACGCTGCTCGCCCACACGGACCACGTCGGCCATGTTGGCCTCCTCCATGCCGGTGGCCACCACCAGCGGGCCGGAGACCTTAACGATTTTTCCCATAGGCTTTCTCGAACCTTCTTTCTGGGTAGTTTTAGAGTATATCCGCTCCGACCGCCCGTTCCACGGCGGTCTTGACGTTGGCCATGCCAATGCCCAGGGAGCCCTCTTTGCCGGGAATCAAAATGATAGCCGGAGTAAGCGCGTCCTTATACCGGGCGATCTCCTGGGGGAGCTGGGCGGCCAGCTGCTCAGTCATATAGACGATGGCGTAGTTCTCCTTCGCCATGCGGTGGAGGGCCTCCCGGCCCTGGTCGGGGTTGTCCACGGGACAGACCTCCAGCCCCAGGGCCTTAAAGCCCAGGACGCTGTCCTTGTCGCCCATTACGGCAATTTTATACATCCGCCCACCCCCTTACACATAGGTTTCCCGGAGCCGGGAGCGGATGGTATCCCCATCCAGCCCCGCCGCCCGTCCGGCGAAGATGGCCCGGATGGCGGTGAACTCCAGCTCTTTGGCGTACAGATAGCCGATGACCGCTTCCTCCCCAAAGGGAACGCGGCGGGCGGCGGCCAGATAGGCGGTGAGAGCGTTGTCGCACTCCCGCTCAAAGGCGGTGAGGGACTCCCCTCCCGGCTGGGCCAGCTTGGACCCCAGGCCGGCGGCCTGAGCCAGCGGTCCGGACCGGAACACCTCGCCCAGGGCGTCCCCCCGAGCGGCGGCAATCGCCTGTTCGGATACATTCCCGCCGGGCAGCAGCACCTGACGCAGGAACTCGCCCTCCCGGCCCATGCGGGCCACGCGGACGGCGGTGCGCAGATTTGCCACATCCACCGACAGCCGGACATAGCCCTGGAGGAAAGGACTGCGCAGCTCCTTGGCCAGCTGGGCCATCTCGCTGTAGCAGGCCCGGTCCAGAATCAGATCGGCCCGCTGGGGGTCGCCCTCCTCGGCCAGGGCCGCCTTTGCCTGCTCCATGGCCTTGCGGAACACCTCGCTGGTGCCGCTGAGGGCCTCCCGCTGCCAGCTGTCCCACAGCTGAAGGGGGTCATAACGGCCTCCGGCCAGCAGCAGACGCTCCGGATCGGAACCCATGGCCTGGGCCTTCAGGATGGTCTTGGCGTTGTGGTAGTCATACTTGATCTGAAAAACCTCCACCAGCCGGGGATCCGGAGCGCCCTGCTCCATGTCCTTAAAGACCTCGGCGCGGGCCTGAGCCAGGGCTTCGTCCAGGCCGGCAGCGTCGTTATAGCCGCACTCGGCCAGCAGCTTCATGGCCTCCGCGTCGTCCCGGGCCTCAATCATCCGATCCATCCGCTCCCGGGTGAGAAGCCTGTTCTCCATAGCCCGGATCCGGGCGGAGATGGACAGATAATCAGTATCTTTTTTGCGTTGGGACAAAAGTAATGCCCCCTTCCTTACGATTGAAACAGTGCTTCGGCGACCTTCTTCTCCATCCGCTCCCGCTGGAGGCGAACCAGGGTCTCAAAGGCGCAGTTGATCTCCACGTCGCCGTCTACCATGATGAAGCCGCCCTTGATGTCCCGGGTCTGCTCCGACAGGGTGAGCCCCGCGCCGGTGACGATGGCGGTGGTGTTGTGGATCAGCTTATCCATCAGGCTGCCCATCTTGGACTTGGTGACCTCTTCCGGCAGGCCGGGAGCCCGATCCTTAATGAGGGCGTCGTTGGCGGCCATGACCACCTGCTTGCCCACCCGGGCCCGGTCCTTCTGGGAGAAGATAAGCCGCTCCTTCCCGCTGGCGCTGGCCTCCAGGGCCAGCTTGGTCAGCAGGTCGATGTATTCCTTTTCCGGCAGGGTGCACAGCTTCTCCAGGGCCAGGTCAAAGGCCTCGCCCAGCACCTCCTGCTTGGCGGCCAGCTCCAGCTTGCGCCGTTCCATCTGCGCCGCGGAGCTCAGCCGCTCCAGACGCTCGCCGGCGGCGGCCCGGCCCTTCTCTACGATATCGCCGGCTTCTTCCCGGGCCTGAGCCTGGGCGCTGTCCAAGATGGACTTGACCTTTTCATCGGTCTCCGCGGTCAGTTTCTCGATCTCGGCCTGGGCGTCCTGAGCGATCTTGGCGGTGATTTTTTCGATTCCTTCCATAGTTAAATCCCCTTCCCGCGGGATCAGAACTGCAGCAGCATCAGCATGGAGGCCAGCAGGGACAGGATGGCGTAGAACTCCACGATGCCGCACAGGATCAGGCCCTTGGACCAGTCGTCAGGTTTTTTGGCCAGAATATTGATGGAACCGGCGGCCACACGGCCCTGGGCGATGGCGGACAGCAGGCCGCCCAGCGCCATGGGCATGCAGGCGGCGAAGTAGGCCATGCCTCTGGAAACGGTCATCTCGCTGAGCAGAGTGGTGAAATCACCGCCCAGCAGGCCCATGCTGTTGATGGCGAAGAACCACACCACCATGCCGTACAGGCCCTGCGTGCCAGGGAGCAGCTGAAGAACCATGACCTTACCGGATTTGCTGGGGTCCTCACTCAGCAGGCCAGTGCCGGCCTCGCCGGCGATGCCGGTGCCCTTCGCGGAGCCCACGCAGCTCAGACCTACCGCCAGGCCAGCGCCCAACAGGGCCAGAGCCAGACCGCCAAAGCCGCCGAAGAGAGTTCCCAGCTGTGTTGCTTCCAGAGCCAATGCAGTGTCAATCATGATATTTTCCTCCTCTTATTTTACTACCTTGTAGTATTTGGTATCAAGGTCCAGGGGACGGAAGGGCTTTCCGCCGTCCTCATAGAACCGTCCGAAGTATTCCAGGCATTGCAGACGCATGTCATGGACAAAGCAGCCCAGAATGTTCAGGGCGAAGTTCAGCGCGTTGCCCACCAGGGCGATGATGAAGAACAAAACCACGTTGCCGGTCATAGCGCCCAGGGTGTTGAACACCTGCGCCGTCACCGCCCCGGCCAGCATCAGGGCCATCAGGCGGGAATAGGACAGGATGTCGCTGAAATAGCCGGTGACATTGTTGTACAGGGAGCCGGCCACGCCCATGAGCTTGCCCACAATCCCTTTTTTGCCGTAGCCCTGGGTCAGAATCAGGACCACCAGAATAGCGATTACGCAGGGGGTAGTCTGTCCGCTCACCGCGGCCACGCCGGCCAGAATGAACACCAGGAACCACGCGCCTTCGCCGCACAGGGCGGCCATGGTCTCGCCCGCCCTGATCTGCTTGTACATGCTGACGGCCATACCCGTGAAAATCTGCACCACACCCAGCACCAGCGCGCCCACCAGTACATTGACCGCCTTATCCAGGGGGTCGAACAGCTTGGGCAGAGCGTAGTTTTCCGCGGGCGCGTTGTTGACAATGGCCAGCAGCTGGGGGATCAGATCCCCGAAGAAGCCGCCGGTGGCGGCGCCCCACAGGAAGGTGCTCACCCCGCACAGCCCCAGCAGGGGCATCATATACCGCATGGTCGCCCCGTCGGGCTTGGCCTTTTTGATGACCACAACGGACGCGATCATCATAATCAGACCGTAGCCCATGTCCGCCATCATCATTCCGTAGAACAGGATGAAGAAGGGAGCCATCAGGGGGTTGGGGTCCAGCGAGCCGTAGGCCGGCAGGGAATACATATCTGTCACCATATTCAGCGGCTTGGTGAACCAGTTGTTTTTCAGCTTGACCGGCACCTGGGGGTAGTCCTCCGGGGCCGGATCGCTGGCCTCGCGGGCGCAGGGATAGGCGGCCAGCTCCTGTTCCAGAGCGGGCCATTTGTCCGCCGGCACCCAACCCTCCAGTAGGAAGGTCTGCCCGGTGTCCACCAGACGGGCGCGGGCCTCCTCCCGGCTGGCGTTGACGCCGGCCAGATCGGACAGCTGCCGCAGGGGGGCGTTGTACCCGCCCATGCCGGACAGCTTTTCCTCAATCGAGGCGGCCTCCTCCTTCAGAGCCTTGGTTTCCTGGCCCAGGCGGCTCAGGTTTTCTGACGCGGTGCCTGTCCAGTCCCGCAGGTTGGCCCGGGACCACCCCAGAGCCTTCAGGGCCTCCAGAACCACCTCTGACTCGCTGGCATGGCACACCAGCATGCAGTAGCGGGAGTCCCGGTCGGCGGACATCTCCGTCAGCTCGGCCAGCTGACTCGCGGCCTGGAGCTCTCCCGCCGCCTGGTTCATGGGGACATTGGCGGGCAGGGTGCCCAGCTGGATGACCACCTGACCGGCGGAACCGGTCTCCAGCGGCAGGTCCAGGTTCAGCCAGGGGAGCAGCACCGCCTTTTGGGTTTCCAGTTTGTTCTCCTCCGCCCGGATGGCGGCCAGACGCCGGTCCAGATCGTTGACCTCCTTCGCGGCCTGCCGGGCCTGTTCCGCCCGGTTCTCGTCCAGAAGGTCTCCCTCCCGCACATCCGGCTTTGGGGCCAGCATCCCGCTCTTGGCGGGAGCGTACCGCTTGAGGACCTCCAGGGCCCGCTCGGCCCCGTTCTTTTCCTCGTGGGCGGCGGCCAGTCCGGCCCCCTCCGGTTGAGTGAGGGATTCCCACACAGGGTTGTCCGGGTCCTCCTCAGGCTGAACAATCTCCACACAGCCCATGTGTTGGAGCTTGCGGAGCAGTTCCTCCCGGTCGCTGACCATGGCCACCATGCGCAGGCGTTTCATTTTTTCTATGGCCATTACCGTTCCACGACCCTTCCAACAATGAGCTGCGCGGCCTCATTCAGCCGGCCCCGGGCATTTTGCTTCAGCGTCTCACAGTCCTGCTTTGCCCGCTCAAGTTCCGCCTGAGTCAGCTGAGCGGCTTTGCTCTCCGCCTCCGCCATCATCTGCCGTGCCTCCTCGCGGGCCCGCTGCCGGGCCTGCTCTATGCTCTGCTTCGCCTCCCGCTGAGCTTCAGCCAGCCGCTGTTTCGCCTGGGCGGCGGCGGCCTCCCGGTCCGCTTTCGCCTTCGCCTCCGCCTGAGTGACCGTCTGAATCGCTTCCAATGCCATGTTTTCACCACCTTTTCTTGGATACAAAAATGGAGGTATTTGCTACCTCCTTATTGTAGTAAAAACCCTACAAAAAATCAAGGCCTTTTTCTGCTGATTTATAAGCGGGATAAAAAGAAGAAAAATTTTTCTTGACATATGTTTTGATTTGTGCTATCCTAATCAAGCATCTAAGATCGGGAGCCACCCATGCCGGAGTGGCGGAATTGGCAGACGCCCGGGACTTAAAATCCCGTGGGAGCGATCCCGTGCCGGTTCGACCCCGGTCTCCGGCACCATATCGCGGGGTAGAGCAATTGGTAGCTCGTCGGGCTCATAACCCGGAGGTTGCAGGTTCAAGTCCTGTCCCCGCAACCAGATGATGTGTGGTCGATTTTTTGGAATTTTTGTTTGCATTCCAAAAGACGGCCACACACTTATTTTTTGCACACGAAATGAGCGCAGCCGATATGATTGGCTGTGCTTTGTTCTTTGTAATAGTTGTTTTCCGCTTGAATTGGAGCCAAATTCCCGATACTGGAGTGTGGGCGCTTTTCATTGTAAAAAGAGATGTAATCCCGGAGCGAAGCGGTCAGGTCACTTATGTTTGCATAGCGATAACGATGGGTTTCCTCCACTTTCAGGCTGGCAAAAAAGGATTCCATTGGAGCGTTGTCATAGGGAACGCCTGGAGCGGAAAAAGATTGCTTTATTCCATACTTGAGAAGCAGTCCTCTGAATTTGTGGGCTGTATATTGAGAACCTCTGTCGCTATGAAAAAGCAGGCTGGCGGGATGGCCCCTCACCTCAAATGCGTCTCGGAATGTTGAAAGTACCAGCGATGTATCCTTATGGAGCGATAGCCTCGCTCCTATGACTCTTCTGGCAAACAGGTCTAATATCGCACACAGGTAGCAAGTTCCAATATCTGTCTTAAACTCTGTGATGTCACTGACCCATGCCATGTTAGGTGCTCGCGGTGAAAAATGCCGGGCCAACAGATTGGCATCGCTACTTTGCCAATTTGTGTTCGTGCATTCCCTTTTGCTGGGCGGCTGCGGGGCAATCTCGCGGAGCAGCTCTAAAACTTTATGTTTGCTGACTGTAAAGCCTTGACCCATTAACTGTTGGCGAATATTTTCCGAACCAGGTCGTTGAATGCTTCTTTCACAGATTTCCTGAATTACAGGGAGAAGTTCTTGGTTGTGCTTTTCGTAAACAGTGACCTCTGGTCTGCGGAAAGTACGGTAGTATAAATTGGATTTTCGAATGCACAATGAACGGCAAACTTGATTGGGACCATAAATCTCAAGTAACGGATAGGCATAGGAAATACGCTGGATTTCGGGGATATCTGCTACGACCTTATTCAAAAGTGTTAATTCGTTCTGCCTTTGCTGAATTACTAGCTTCAGATGTGCATTTTCATGCTGTACAGATTTTACACTTAGCTGAGCACTTTGAGCATATTGAGAATCAATTTGTCTAAACCACTCTCGCAGAGGTTTGTCGGTTACTCCAGATATTTCGCACAGTTCTGTCAGTGTAAATCCATTTCTGTATTTTTCGTATAGCGACCATTTATACGCATCACTGTAGAATCTGGACATTATCCCCCTCCGCTTCCTGAGATTCAGAGGGGTAATAAGTATCTGAACGACAGTTACTGACAAGCCCCATTTGCTTCATAAGCTTGATGATTTTCTTTTTGCTGGTGACTATACCTTGATTATGCAGTTGGATACGAATTCGTTCCGCACCAATACGGCCATCGCTTTCTATAAAGATTTCTTGGACTTTTGAACTGATATAATCGTCCAGCTTTTGACGCTTTGTCTTCCCTTGTCCCTGCCGTTTATGATAATAAATGGATGAGAGAGACACTTCAAAAGTTTGGGCAAGAAACCTGGCTGGATATGAATTTAAAAGTGGTAGTGCCATGCTGATTCTCTGTCTCAACGGAATTGTTTGGAGGATTCCGCTTGTATGGATAATTGATAAGGAGCGTTCTGCTTCTTCCAGTCTTTGCTTCAGTTTTTCAGTATAAGTAAGAATTGCTCCGATATCTTGAATCGGGAGATCAGTCAGTGGGTGACCATTCAAATCTTTTTTCCAGTCATTAATCCAGCGATAGATTGTGACAAAATGGATTCCAGATTCTTCTGCAATTTCTTTTGGCGTGTATCCGCACACGTATTTTATAAAAACTTCTTGCTGAATACCTTTTGAATACCCCATATAAATACCTCCTGTTGTTCTGATTTAACGCAACAGGAGGTATTTTATCATGTAAGTATAAACCAAAGCTAGAGACACTGAACCAAAAATTACCGTCCTTGACGCCTCATAGCCTGCACAGCAGCGGCAATGTCATCGGAGACACTTTCTTTACTCCATTCGTCCCAGAATTTCACTGTTGCACTGTTAGGCTTTTGTCTGGGAATATCAATTATAATACGGCTGGGCAATAAGGATGCGTCACCTACAGCAATCGCTTCTCCAATATCCAAGATCGGAAGCAGGTCGGCAAAATTACCAATACTGTCTGGAAGAAGTTTTTTGATTACAGCTTGGTCGTCCGCATTAGTTAGACGCATAGCAATAAAGTTGCTGCTCTGACTGAGCACTGTACGATTCACTTCGGAAGGGCGCTGGCTTACAATTACCAGACCAATCCCATATTTACGGCCTTCTTTTGCAATCCGCTCAAAACTCTGTAAACTCGATAATTCAACCCCCTGCTGAGCATTAGCTGGAATATACAAATGTGCTTCATCACAGAAAATCGCCAACGGATTCAACTTCGTTCTGTCCATCCATTGCTGTACAGAAAAAACGATACGTGCCAGAAGGGATACGATCAACGGGAGGATGTCTGAGGGCACCTCAGAAAAATCCAATATTTTAATGCCGCCACCCTGACTGGCTGGAGCCATAAGTTGTTTGCAAAGTGTTTCCATATA
Source organism: Oscillospiraceae bacterium (assembly GCA_910575265.1). Lineage (GTDB taxonomy): Bacteria > Bacillota > Clostridia > Oscillospirales > Oscillospiraceae > Lawsonibacter. The sequence continues at coordinate 7,733 of CAJTEA010000027.1, read as the reverse complement.
GGAAACATCCAGCAGTTCTTCCGAATCAGAAAACATGAAATTCAGACGTTTGTCTATCATTTTGGCATTGAGACGTTGGATAAAACGAGGTAGTTTCCCGTGAAAATCTCCCTGCTTTTCCCGGGTCCCTGATCCAGGTACCATTTCTACATTTTTTGCATCTAAAAAGTCAAGGACCTGGGTAATGCGATAAGGCACAGGACTATCCAAAGTGATTTCACTGGCCAGTTCATTGTGCCCAGTTCCTTCCAGCACGGAGATTTTTTCTTTCATCACTGCTTGGCTGAATATCATTGCCTGATTGGGTGCATTAGAATCGGAACGATCCAGCATCAGAGCAAGCATCTCTTCATAACTCAACAGCCAGTAGGGAAGAAACATAATTTGTTCAGAGGGCACATCAGAAGGGCCTGCAATCTTGTAATGTTGGATACCAGCCCCTGTAATAGGCGAGTATTCTCCGTGAATATCAAAGAGAATTGCGTTGCAGGATTTTAATTCTGCAATTTTTTCTAATAGCGTAGCAACTGTAAAAGATTTTCCAGAGCCGGTACTTCCAACAATAACGGCATGGCGTTGGAATAGTTTGTTGCCATCCAGCCATGCGGGTGCTCCATTGTTGATTGTGTACTTACCAATCCGTAAGGGATGCTCCATTCCAGAATCAGCCCCAGAAATCACACTCATAAATGCAGTAAGCGTATCATCTGTCATAATGAAGCATTCCGAATCAATTTCGGGGACAGATTCTAATGTCCGTTTGAATACGTTTCTTCGTTCACCGTCTCTGTCAAGAAGTGTACCGATTAGAGTGACTTTTACAATATCGGTAGAAATAATTTCTTCCGAGTCTTCTACACCAAACTCATTACCAAATTTGCGCATGATTTTATTAACCATTCCAATCAAGGTCTGGCCAACTTTAGAGGCACGAATGGCAATCAAATGATTGACCTGGAGTTTGGATAGTTGAGCGGCATCCTCTACCTGTACAACAATCGTAGCAGTGTCAACACTTTGAACCCGTCCAAATGTATTCATTGTATCAAAATTAAATACGCTCATAGAGACCTCCTAAGAAATAATGTCCATAAAACCATCTATGGTCCAAAATGTCCCGTCCAGTATCTCAATTTCTTTATTAATGCAAATTTCAGTGGTGTTTTTCTTTTTGCCTTCTTGAATGGAGATGTAGTTTTTTGCGTTATTTGCCAATAAATGTGCCGCATGATCCGATACTTCCTTTGTTAATACAACAACAGGTACACCGACCCGAGCTTTGGTCAAAATATTTTCTTGTATCTGAGCATCATTAAATCCATACCCAATACATAAAAAGCTTCTGGCTTGTCCTATCCGCTCGTCTGCTGCACTCAGAAGTTGGCGTGGAGTACCTGTTAAAACAGCCGCATACTTTGAAGCACCTGGCGTAATTATTTCAGGAATTAATCCTGGTACCCGATCTTTTAACATTGGAACTGAAACAGCAACATCGTGGGTATCACAAAATACATCCAAAGAACCATGTACTTTGACCAAATTTACACTTTTTTTCAAAGGAAAATCTTTGTCAAAATGTTTATGGTAACAGCCATAAAATCCATTTGCAACTGGTATCTGCGCTAAATCACAAGCGTACTCGACGACCCGGTCATAGTTTGTCGTTATAATATCTATTTTCTGCGGAGTGGCTTGATAAAGCTTCTTCAACAATTTTGATAACGCCAACTCCTGATGTCCAAAAAGGATACGGCCAAACAAATCAAAATCCCGCGAAGAAATCAATGACCATGTTTCCCATTTAACATCATTGAGTATATCAGAGGGAAATGTAATATCGGAAAGCGCACTTTCCAAATCTTGGCCAGCCTGAAGATTTTCGCGGAAAGTGTTCCAACATTTTTCACCAGAGTATTTGGAATCCAACTGCTTTAAGAGATGTTCCCCTAATTCCTGCATACCTGGGAGTCCATACGGTGCAGAGCTTCCGCTTCCAATCATCAAAAGAGGTGTATCTTCAACTGCAACTTGAATAGCTCGAAAAATATCGTCTCGTTCCATGTGTTCACAACTCCTCAAAAGAACAACTTTCGACATGTAAAGTATAAGCTATTTTGAGGACAAACTCAACCCGCTCTTCAATAATTTTAAACTATCAAACAAATAATGGACAATATATGACAAAATCTCCATAATAGAGACATTCTAAGCAGAAATGGAGGACAATTTATGAAATCATTGTCTAAAGCTATTACTGACTACCTTGAAGTGGGCGAATACGAACGAAAGCTTGCAGCAAATACCCTCAAGGCATATCGAATTGACTTGAGGCAATTTTCCGAGTTTACAGGCGATATGTGGCCCGACCGGGATATCTTAAGCGAGTACATCAAGCACTTGAATCAGAACTTTGCTCCTCGCTCTGTAAAGCGGAAACTTGCAAGCATTCGGGCTTTTTTCCACGAACTCATGTTGAATGGTGTATTGAAAGAAAATCCGTTTGAAAAGCTACATATCCGTATCCAATCCCCTAAGCAGCTTCCAAGAATTATCCCGGGCCAAATTGTCCAAAGCCTGTTGCAGGGTGCGTATGATGCCTACGACCCTAACCGCCGAGATATCTTACGGGACATCATGGTGCTGGAGCTATTGTTTAGCACTGGCCTTCGCGTGTCGGAATTGTGCGCACTGACCAAGGATACCTTTCTTTTGGAGAATCACAAACTCTGCCTGCTAGTACGTGGAAAAGGAAACAAAGAACGTGTGCTGCAAATCACAACGCCAGAGCTGGTTCAACTTGCAAAAACTTACTTTGGTGAGTTTCAGGAAGAAATACAAGCGCATGGCTTTATCTTGCTCAATAAAAGGAAAAATCCCCTTTCTCCTCAGTCAGTTCGAAGAATCATTCAAAAATACTTGAAGCAGATTAGGGTAAATTACCCCATTACACCCCATATGTTCCGGCACACGTTTGCAACGTCTCTTTTGGAAGCTGGGATGGATATCCGATACATACAGGCTTTACTAGGTCATAGTTCTATTTCTACAACACAAATATACACGCATGTCGCAACAGCACAACAGACCATGCTTCTGGCTGAAAAGCACCCTAGAGGAAAAATGACATTTTCGCTTTAATCACACAGGCCGCCGATCACCCGGCGGCCTGCTGCTCTGTATGGCAGATAATCTGCAATTATCGGTCGCGCAGATGGATGTAGATTGGGGAGGGGATAGTATGCAAATAGCGATCGTTTCGCAGGATAGGGAAGTGCGCTGGCGGCGGCATATGGAACTGTATGGAAGCGATAAACAACATCTCCAGCAGATAAAACATATCCTTGAGAAAAACAATATCCCCGTATCCACATGGGATTCGGTGAGAGCATATCTAGACAGCAGAGAGACACGAGACGTAACAGATGAGCTGGTATTTTCACTAATCGAAAACTGTTTTGAGCGCAACAGTCCCGGACTACTACACTCGTTGTGGGAGTTGCTCGGGATCGCGTATATCGGAAGTGATGCTTATGGCCTTACACTGACCGCTGACAAAATCCTGTTTCAGAATATTTGCTGTGGACTTGGGTTGAAGTGTCCACAAGGATTTGAGGTAACTGCCTGTGACACAGATTTTGATATACAGAAAAAAGCTATAAAAAGCCAGCTTCCTTTTCCTATAGTCTTGAAATATCGCTATGGTACGATGAGTTATGGCGTTACTATTGCAGAAGATCTTGCCACACTGACGGCTGAGGCTAAAAGGCTTGCGCTGGCAGAAGAGGAAAGCTCAGTTGTATGTCAGGAATATATACCTGGTATGGAAGCTGCCGTTCCTATCGTTGGCACAGGCCATTCTGCCCGTGCATTAGCATTGGTTCAGTATACAGCACCTGATAGAAGCCCGTTACGCCTTTATGACCGGAAATGGAAAACTGACCTGGATGACCTGGTGGAACTCGTCTCTTTCCCGCATGATGATCCGCTCACACAGCGCACACTACAAGATTGTTTAAGACTATATCGTCATCTTAAGTTGCGGGATATGTGCCGTATTGATCTGCGCATTACGGAGACAGGAGACGTCTATTTTTTGGAGGCTAACTGTATCCCCAGTTTAGGATATGAAGGAGCTTTTGATCCAATCTCGTATGGCGGGGAAGGGTCGTTTGAAGAAATTATTCTCGAGATCGTCCGATCAGCATATTTGCATTATAGAAAGGAGCCTGGCAGATGTCTGACATGAGCATGATCCAAGAACTGTTGATGCTGGATGAGATCGAGTCGGCTGAAAAGCAGTACAAAAGCATTTATGGCCATATACCGTTTTCCCTTTCGACCTGGGATCCTTCTGATTATTATCGAAATACATATCTTTTTAATAAAGTCAAATTGCCGCAATATACCAACCCTATAGATTATATTTATTCGTACGAACTGGATCCCCAGCTGTTAAGATCCTGTTGCCGTCGTCTAACCGGTTTGGAGGATATGCCGATCACGATCACAAACTCAGGAACGGCATCTATCACCTTGATGATCGCGGTTCTGTCTGCACTGAAGTACAAACGCATCTTGGTCATCAGTCCAACGTATTTCTCCGTTTTGTACAGCAGTCGACAAATGGGCTTTGAATTAAAAGAGTTCCACATGTTGCGCAGGCAAAATGGATACCGGCTGCCGCAGGAGGAAATCCTCCGTGTGATAAATGAAATAGACGTCCTCTGGATCACCAACCCAGTTTACAATACTGGCGTCTATTTGGATGAGGACGATCAAAAGTTTCTGAGCAGATATGTGTTGCCTGACAAATACCTCATCGCAGACGAATGCTTTTGCCAACAGGGAAGGGAGCTCTCACGGAAATTCGGGGGCCAGTCACACTTTATCGGCATCTATGATCCAATGAAGCAATTTCTGATCAATGGGTTGAAATTTTCCGCCATTATCTATCCTGCCGAACTGCAAAATGTGATAGAGCAATGGTCGGATGTGGTGTGCGGGAGTTTGACAAGCTCGACCGTGCAGGCCATGACTTATTTTATTTCTCAGGAATCGGATCTTCTGCGGCCGTCGATTCAGCAGGCAAACCGAACGATCCAGGAGCAGGTAAAAACCATCGTTTCAAAAATTGGAGAGGCCGATCTGGATCGTTGTGCGGATGGACATATGATGATGTGCTGCATACCAAAATTGAAAGCCGACTATCTGAATGAAATTGCAGATTTTTGTGCGTTTCAGGCGAATACTGGTACGAGCATTATCCCGGGGACTCGTTTTCATTTTCCTGATCTATGTGGTTTTTCCTTTCGAATCAACCTTGCGCGTTTTGACCCGATCCGTTTCCCCAGAGCTCTTGAGCGTGTACTGTCTCACTTAGCGGAAAGGTCGTGATGCTTTGTTGGAACGTCTTTCTGGGAGACCTCTTGTACTTCTTTCAGGTTGTCCTCGCTTATATCGCTAAGAGGCATATTTTTTAAGGGCTCCGGCAGCACTTTTTTGATAAGCTTCGTCAGCAAGGCCGCAGTCGCTTGGGGGACAGTTACTGTCGATTCCGGTTTGGTCACTTCCAGGAAATACTTTTTAGGAAGTTTTTTCTGAACCAAGAGAGTTGTGTTTGCACGAATCTTGACCAGCTCTTTTATGCTTCCAGACAACAAATACGTACAAATGCGAAAAGCTACAAATGTTTGAACGGTCATAGTCAAAAATACAACATAAGAACCGCTCTGCTCTGCTAAAATGGCGGGACGCACAGCTGGCGCACAGTCAAATACATAGTAGTAGCAGATCTCTAATATTTCGTCCATAGCTATCTGCGGTTTTTTTTCAAATTTGAAGCGTACGATCATTGGACTGTTATCTTCCAGAGCACGTTCTTCTGCAAGCGCTGCCAAATCCGCTGTCATCGACCGGTGAAGAAGACCTAGGTCGTTGTACAGGAGAAGGACTTTTTCATAGCATTTATTTGTTGGAGAAATGCCGTCGAGTATTTCCAGGATGCTTCGCTCCAATTGGTAGAGAGCAAGAAATCCCAGATGCTTCTGACGGTAGAGTTCTTTGTACACATGAAAAAGAAATTGCAGTTGGTCAGAGGGGACATGATCCCCACTGAACATTCTTTGCTTCAAATTGATGCACAAGCGTTCCGTCGCCGGGAGCAATTCGTCAAAAGACCGGTTTATATCCAAAAGGAACTGCTCCATATAGCGGCCTTCTTGCTCAAATTGCCGCTGAGCGCTGTTATACAACGCCTCGCAGTCTGATTCTACGATCTCTTCACCGAGGAGCAAGAATCTGCACTCCAGCATATCATCAGAACGAAGCCCAAAAAAGGTTCCCAGTATTTCAATGTTGAGCCAAGAACGCTGGAAAACGCAATATTCTGAAATATTATAATCTACGGTGCAATTTCCGAATTCACTGTCTTTTATTGTGGCCTGCCGGAAAATATTCAGGCTGATCATGCTGCCGCGGAAAGATGCATGCACAAAGGTGGAAAACAGAAACTCATTTCCCTTAATATTGGCGCTTAAAAAATTGGGTTGAGCAAACTGATCTTGAAAAGAAGTATTATCACAAAAGGTTACCAAAGAAAAATCGCATTCCTGAAACCGGCAATTTGCCATCTCATTACTCAATATATCAGCGTTTCGAAATTTGCATCCTTCAAATACGCAGTCCTTTGCGCGGACACAGGTGATACTACATCGGTCAAAACTACAGTTTAAAAATCGGCAGTTTTCGATTTTGCAATTGTCGATGTCACTGCGTTCAAATGTGATGTTTTGGAATGTTTTACCTTGAAACTGCTCTTGCACAAGTGTCAAGTGATCTCTCTTTATGTATTCCATGTATTACACCTCTTGTTTTTGCGCTATGCCCCTTCTTCTTTTAACAGGACAAAGCCGTATCCAACATCATTCAGTCGATAATTGCAGATTATCTACCATTTATATTATAGCACCACTTGGCATAGCTTTCTACATGAATTTGAGAAACTGTCAAATTTTTTATGTTGGGTGGGTCGTATATTATTGTTGCAAATTTCTTCTCAAAAAATTGACTAACTTTATTTTTTTATGCTATAATACTAATAAAAATAAGAGAATTGGAGTGGTTTTAGTGCCTACAAGATACAATATTACTCCACTAAGTGAATTACCTTTACATAGCGACTTCATGTTTGGTCAAGTTATGCGATCAACGGAAATTTGCAAGTTGTTTTTGGAGGAACTGTTGGGTATAACGATCCAACATATTAAATTTATTGACCAGCAAAAGGATCTGTCTGATAGTTATGAGTATCATGGCATACGGTTGGATGTGTATTTGAAGGATGAAAAAGGTACGGTCTTCAATGTAGAAATGCAGGTCGACCGCAAAAAAGGATTTACTAGACGAGCCGGATTTTATCAGAGCGCTATTGATCGCAACCAACTCACAAAAGGAGCAGACTACACAGGCCTTTCTGAGAGTTATGTAATTTTCGTTTGTGATTTTGACTATTTTCAAACTGGAAAAGCGGTGGGTGAACGAATCAGTTTTCTAAAAGGAACAAATATTCCCTATGAGGATGGCTCTCACGTATTTTTTCTAAATAGTCGTTATACGGAGGGTAATGCTAGGTAGTGTTCACATAAGGGCATCAACAATAAGTGCAAAATAGACAAAAGTCAAAAAGATAACATCAAGCTTGTCATAGCGGGTAAAAATACGGCGAAAACGCTTGA
>CAJTEA010000026.1 GCA_910575265.1 Oscillospiraceae bacterium | reverse complement strand
GGCGGCCTGGTGCTCCAGGTAGTCCCGTAGAGTCTGCTGCGCTGGCAGAAGCCAATGGCCTGGAGCGCCGCCTCTTTGCCGTACTGGTCCAGCAGGGAATGAATGAGTCGGAACTGGTCCCTGGCATAGCGGGATTTGTCTACGCGGATTGCTGTCAAAAACTCTGTGGCCCTGCCGTCCAGCTCGGTGTCCAGTTCCTCCAGCAGTTTGTCCAGCTTTGAGGTGCGGTCCCGCCGGTGGGACTGGCTCTGGATCAACAGCCCCCGGCCGGAAGAAATTCGGTGCTCACAGATCGGTTCGCCAAACAGCGTTTGGATATACAGTACCCCGTCCAGTGTCTCAATGCGTACCTCCGGCTGGGTGGTGTAGGTACCCAGAGGGACGGAGTAGCGGTTGCTGTCGTAGATGATGGTGTTGTCCTTGCGCACCGTCCGGCAGATCACCGGGCGCTTCAACTGGTCACAGACCGGCAGGGGCCGCAGGTACCCGCGCTCCTCCTGGAACATCTCCGCCGGAACCAGCTTGGTGGTCCCATGCACCTTGGCGTTGACAGGCAAGCCCATTCCGAAGGTTGCCCAGCTTTCCCAGGAGTACGCCGCTCTGCTGGCAGAGAAGCAGGAGCGGTATGCGGAGTACAAGGCCCTGCGGCAAGATATGATCGACTACCGAACCATGAAGCAGAATGTAGACAAAATCCTCGGTTTAGTGCCAGAGGAACAGGAGCAGAATAGAGATCAGAAGCCGGAGCGGTGACGAAGCAAAACAGCACCTTGCCAACCGGCAGGGTGCTGTTTTTTATTTGTCTGGCGTTTGCTTGAAACTACGAGAGGGCGGTATATCTTTGAAAAATTCTTCATAGCTGACATTGAATACCTGTTGCAGCCCAACCAGATCATTTACAAAAATATTCCCTCGTCCCATCTCAATAAGCGAATAGGTACTGCGGCTCAAAGGGGAACCCAACACCTGCAATCTGGCTATAGTTTGTTCCTGCGTCAGTCCACGGGCCAACCGTATCCGCTTTATGTTCTCCCCTAATATTTCATTGCCCAATAGCTTTGACATAGCAATCTCCAAGAATATCATAAAATCTCACTGTCATTTTACCAATATTCCCTTAATTGCTTGCTTATAGCTGTAAGCAGTAGCATAATTTGATCTTGCGGGCAGAACAGGGTATGAAACCTGACACAATACACTCAGAATCAGAAAAGGAAGGTCAAGCAATTATGATTTATACAGACGATGTGAAGAAAGAATTGGACGCCATTCTCAAAGCCTTTGAGAATTACATTGATGGGCAGAACTATTTTGATATAGTTTACTCCAAGAAAATCGGTTATGTCTGGATCGTGGCTGATGAACCCGGAGCGGCAGGCGCGGAGCAGCTTGACACACCGGAGGCCATGCTGGACAACCTGTTTAATGACATTATCAACGATGTTGTTGCCCCTCGTTCAACCACCCATCTCAATGAAATGCGCACCATGACGGAAAGTGAGGAAGCGGAGTGCCGTCGCAGGATCACCGCCATTCTGGAAACGATTGAGGGCGGCGGGGCCGAGTACCTGGAATACCTGGACGAGTACATCCAGGACTACCAGGAACGCTACGCCGGGGACGGTGGATCGTGTTAGAAAACTGTTGCGCGTTCACCGGCCATCGCCCGCGTAAATTCCCTTGGAAGTATGACGAAGCGGACAGCCGGTGTGTGGCGCTGAAAGCGGTGCTGGCGGAGCAGATTACCGCTCTGGTGGACGCAGGCTTTACGCAATTCCTGTCCGGGATGGCAGAGGCCACCGATACCTGGTCGGCCCTCTCCGTCCTCGACCTGAGAGAGAAAAATCCCGCAATCAAGCTCCACTGTATCCTCCCCTGCAAAGAGCAGGCGGATAAGTGGTCAGCTTCATCGCGGGACCTCTATCATTCTATCCTGGATCGGGCGGATTCCATCGTTTACGTCAGCAGGACCTACTACAAAAATTGTATGCTGGACCGCAACCGTTTTCTGGTAGACCACGCCGCTGCTTTGCTGGCTGTCTATAACGGAGAACGGCGCGGCGGGACGGCAGCGACTATGCGCTATGCTCAGAAGGTGGGACGTGAGATCATTGTGATCGACCCTATTACCCGGCTGATTTCCCACGGTGATATTGTGCCGGGACCGGCACACTCCTGACGGGACGCGGCTGCGCCCCGTTTTTCCTGCGCGGATGTGCAGAAAGGAGCGACCGAAGGGAGCGGAAAAGCCACGCCGTCAGGCGTGTTCGACTGGACGCAAAGCGGCCAGTCCGGGGCTTGGGGGGACCCCAACCAGCGTTTTAGGAATATCCAAAAGGATATTCCTAAAACATTGCTGGCCTACGTTAGCGGGATGTTCAGCTCCCTGATTCTCCATTACGGTTTGGAATACAGTTACACCCTGACCTTCGACATGGCTACTGGCAATCTCAACGGCTTTACCGTGGAATGCGAATACAACGTGGATTGGAGCGATTAGGGAAAAAATCCCATATGGCAGTTATCTTGACATGGGAATGACAGTTGCTTACGCTGACTGTCAGACGTTCAGTCAGGTTGGGATATTGGAATACTTCAGATATTAAGCAGGGCGATGACAGTTATGCCTGCCATCGCCCTGCTTTCATAATAGAAAATCCAAGATCGTCTCAACTCCACATCCAACACGGTTTATTATTTTCATTGTGCCTCCATGCGCCTCCACAATCTGCCGTACCAGCAGAAGGCCCAGCCCGTGGCGCAAATCAAGCCGTTCATCGGTACTTTCCATATAATGTGGCTTTTCTTCCAAACCTCATATTTTAATGTCTCAATCAAAATATCCTATTGACTATATGCCCTTGTTCGGCTATAATGTACTTGTACGATAAGTACACAGCAGAACAAAGGAGGGGCATTGTGGAGATCATCATAAGCAGTAATACCAGCAAGCCGATTTACGAGCAGATAACTTCACAGATAAAGGCCAAGATCATGAGCGGCGAATTACATACTGGCGATCCTATTCCCTCTATGAGAGCGTTGGCAAAGTCCATTCATGTAAGCGTTATCACCGTTCAAAAAGCGTATGAGGATTTACAAAGGGATGGCTTTATTGAGACAACAGTAGGCCGTGGCAGTTTTGTATCAGCGCAGAATAAAGACTTTTATCAAGAAGAACAACAGCGATTGGCGGAAGAACATTTACAAGAAGCCGCCGATATTGGCCGAACAAGTGGGATACCCTTAGAGAAACTGATTGAACTTCTAACTATGTTTTATCAAGAGGAGGAATAACTATGGATGCTATTTTGCAGGTAGAGAATTTGACAAAGCACTACCCCGATTTTACATTAGACCATGTTTCGTTTTCTGTTCCTAAAGGTACAATAATGGGATTGATTGGTGAGAACGGAGCAGGTAAAAGTACAACAATCAATGCAATTCTTGACCTCATCCACAAGGACGACGGCACGGTTACTTTTTGGGGACAAGAGTTATCTTCAGCGAAACAGCTCAAAGAGGACATTGGCGTTGTATTTGATGGCATCAATTTCTATGAAACCCTGACCCCTGCTAAAGTTGGAAAAATTGCAAGGGCAGCATATAGTCAGTGGGATAATCATTTGTACCAGGACTATTTGAAACGATTTCAACTTTCTTTGGATAAAGAGTTCAAACAAATGTCCAAGGGCATGAAAGTAAAACTGTGCATCGCCGTTGCCCTCTCCCACAACCCCAAATTGCTGATTTTGGACGAAGCTACCAGCGGTCTCGATCCGGTTATGCGGGATGACATACTGGATGTATTTCTGGAATTTGTGCAGGACGAAAATCACTCTATTATGATGTCCTCCCACATTACAACTGACCTGGAGAAAGTTGCCGACTATATTACCTTCATCCACCAGGGCAAAGTTATTTTCAACAAAAAGAAAGATGACCTGCGCTATCATTACGGTATTGTCCGATGTGGGGCTGCCACTTTTGATCAGATCGACAAGCAAGAAATCCTTGCCTACCGCAAAGAGGATTATCAGTGGAATGTGCTTGTAGCTGACAAAGAAAAAGCTAAGAAAAAATACAAAAATGCAGTAGTAGACGATGCAACGATTGATGATATTTTGCTGTTGTATGTGAAAGGAGTGCAGACCAAATGAGAAGTCTTATTTTGAAAGATTTGTATAATATCGGACACAATGCGAAATCCATGCTGTTTATGCTGGCGGTACTCGCGGTTGTCCTTATCCCCACATCTGGTGCGCCTGCATATATCATTGTAAGTGCTATTTTGTGTAGCATGATGATTGTAACGACCTTTACTTTTGATGACAATTCCAAGTGGACACGATATGCCATGATAATGCCATTATCGAAGAAAAATTTGGTCGCAGGAAAATATGTTGTAATGGCAATCTTCTGTGTGATTGGAAGCCTGTTTGGATTGATAGTCAGCATGATCGCAGGGCTCGCTCTAAGAAAAATGACTTTTGACATTGAAGGGATCATAGAGCTACTCATTTTGGCACTGGTGGCATTAGCTCTGTCCCTTGTCTCCGGCAGTATGTCAATTCCGCTTGTGTTCAAATTCGGAGCGGAAAAAGCCCGTGTGTTGCTGGTAGTATCTATTTTCGTCCCATTGGCTGTTTGCTTTGGACTTTACCAAGTCCTTGTTTTGCCGGGAATTGAACTGACAGAGCAGCTTATCTTTATTTTGTTGTGCTGTTCCCCCGTTTTCGCTTTGGTTTGGTGCTATTTGATGTATTGTATCTGCTGCCGAATTTTTGAAAAGCAAGAACTTTGATATGGAGGTATTTTTATGAAGGATAAAAGATTTGAAATTGTCGAAACAGAAGGAACTGCGAAAGGCATTTTCGTTATTGTCGATAGAAAAACCGGCGTCAATTATCTGGCGACAAAATTCGGAGCTGCCGGAGGGGTATGCCCGTTAATCGACAAAGACGGCAAGCCGATTATTACTAAAGACTGAAACGCCGCAAGGGATGTCCAGGCATAGAACTGGATTTTGTGACTGATTAGCGGTAACAAAATAAGAGAGGGTATGAATTGATGGCATGGGATATAGCGGTCAAAACAAAGGTATATCACTTGTTAGCCAACGAGATTTTCTTTCGGATTTATAATGGTACTTATCCACTAGGAGTGAAACTTTCCTCATTTCCTGTTTTTGCAAAAGAAGTTGGGAGCAGTCCTGAAACTGTTAGAAAAGCTATATCTGAACTACAGAAGCACGGTATTGTAGAAAGAAACCGTTTGGGCTTTTTTGTCACATCCAACCATGAGAAAGTATTGGAATACCGGGATAGTTACCTCGCCGCTGTTGAACAGAGATACTTTGAAGCAAAGCAAAAGGTAGAGGAAACTGTTTTAGAAATCAATCAAGGGCAATTCTAACTGTGCGTTGGTCCAACTTGGCCCGAAATCCATATAAGGCCAGTTGAAAGCGGCGGCATATATTCCGAAATAATGTCTGATAATTGATTTGGAAAACCTTATATCGGGGGAAGTAGATATGGGTAGCATGGCATTAGATATTACCGGCTTAACAAAACGGTATCGGGATTTTACTCTGGATAATGTGGCATTTAGTGTGCCCTATGGGGTCGTTGTGGGCTTTATTGGTGAAAATGGCGCAGGAAAAAGTACAACACTTAAAGCCATTCTTGGCCTTGTAAAAAAAGATGCGGGAACAATATCCATTTTGGGATACAGGAGCAGGATATTGATTTTGCCACGCGCAACAAAGTTGGCGTAGTTTTTGATGGAAATAATCTGCCTGAAAAACTGACCCCCAAACAGTTAGGTGCGTTTTTATCTAATATTTATTTCATGTCAACAAAATGCAACAGGAGATGATTTTTATGTTTGGATTTGGGAAAAAAGAAGTGAAAGCCCCGGATGAGCGGTTGGCCGATCTCCAGCGGAAAAAGGACTGGGCCGGGGTGTCCAGAACCTGTTACGAATTGGGCGTGGCCGCTATGGATGCGGGCGACCTGCATAGGGCTCAGCTGTGGCTCCACCGGGCGGATACTATTTACAGCGCTGACGACAATATCTATGATAAGGTGGGGGAGAAACTGATGGACGACTGCTCCGACCGCATTGGACGGCTGGAGGAGGAAGACGGACTGTTCTACAACGCCATTCCCGCCGAAATTGAGGCTAGGGCGCAGGAACTGAGCGACCCCCAGATCCGGGTGTGGGGGCTGCTGTCCATTGCCCGGCTGGTGCGGCTGGGGGAGCGGCTGGCCAAGCTGCCGGGCTGTGAGGTGCTGGGTCAGCTGGACTGGGCGGTGGATATGATGCTTCACTCCTTCCAGACCCCGCCCTCTCAGGAGGCTTACCAGCGCCTGATGGATATGTGCAACGCCCTCTATGAGCTCAACGGCAAGCCAGTCTATTACAGCGGCGAGATCGAGATCCCGGGCAAGGCCCCCTTCCAGCTGTTCGACCTGAACGGCTTGTTTGGGGTGGAGCAGGAGCTGAACGGCTATACCGATAGCCACCTGCGGCTGCTGGCCGCTCTGAGCCAGGGCATGGAGGAGCTGCCCCAGGCCGAGAGCAGCATCGTGGCCTGTGCCCTGCTGCCCGACTACTACGTCCGCTCCGGCGCAGACAGGCTGGAGGACGTCCCTCAGATTAAGGCGGAGCTCCAGCGTATTTGGAGCGACTATGATTTTGTCCGAGACCGCCTCACCTGGGAGGAGGTCGGGAAGAGAATCGCGGATTATAAGCGGTTGGATATTCTGGCCTGACGGCTTGCCCTTCAGGCGGCGGGATCATACAAAAAACAGTCCCGCCTTTTCGGAAGCTGTGCCAATAGCCGAAGTACGCAGACTTGCGAGGAAAATTGCCGCCGGCAAGGCAAAAAATCGCAGGAATACTTTGTGTATTTCAAGATTTTTCAACGCGGTCGGCGGCAATTTGGGCCGCAAGGATGTGTGCTGGGGTCTATTGGGTACAGCTTCTTACAAAAAGAAAGGGGAACAAATCAAGATGGAACAATTTTTCTTAGACCTGAAACCCGCCATTGAGGAGGCCGTGCGGCACGCGATGGAGAAGATTCGCCGGGAGATTGGCCAGGAGCATATTTACAGCGCGGCTCTGGTTACCGACAGTGACTGCATCACGCTTTTTCTGGCCGTGAACACCGAGGAGGCTCTGGCGAAACGGGATAAGGAGGACCAGACGCCGGAGCGTTTGGCGGAGCTGCGAAACTATTGGGCCGAGGAATTGGTGAACCAAGTGGCGGACGGCTCGTTCAGTCTGAGCCGCTATGTCCCCGACGAGTGGAGCTACTCCGACGGGACAGACAGTGTGCTGAATCAGATCAGCAATCAACTCTATGACCAGGAGGAAAAACTCTCCGACGCGGACGACGATACCTATGATGAGGTCCACGAGCAGTTTCAGGAGCAGCTCCTGGAGACGGCGGCGCTGGCCTTTGAGACGCTGCGGGCGGAGGGCGTCTTTGGATCGGAGGTCATCTGCTTCCTCTCCATGTCCGATGATGACCGAACGCCGGAAATCGAGGATGAATCCGCCCGGCGGCTCAACACCCCGGAGCAGTATGAGCGGTTCCGGGCCTGGACGGAATTATTCAACGGATAAATGATTGGATGGAGGGTGATGCCATGAGCGAAAAACGGCATCAGATTTCCCCTGTTGAACTGGTTCGGTGGGCCGAACCCCTGGTATTTGATGAGGGAGAGGCTGAGGGCTTCTCCGAGGAGGTCATCGCGTCCTATGAGGCGGCGGCAGGCATCAGGCTCCCCGCCGCCCTGCGGGAATACTATCTCGCCTGCGGCAAGGCAAGCCTGAACTATGCGCTGCATGAGATGTTCATCCCGGACAAAAAGGCCAAGCTCTTTAAGAGCCGCCTGACCTTTTCTTACGATCATATTGACGAGGACTTGGAGTCTTTCAGCAAACCAGGAGAAGAAGACTATGAGGAGCTGGCGAAGCTGCGCGCCCTGCCGCGAGAGCGATGGGGTGAGGTGACCGGCAACTATCTGCTGTTCTGGTGCGAAAATCAGGGCTGTTGGTACGCAGGCATCAAAGCAGAGGATTTGACCCAGCCCAACCCGGTGGTATACTACAACGACCAGGACGATGTATACAGTTGGGCGCCATTTTCCGATTCTGTCCAATCCTTTCTTCTGTCCACCATCCTTGAAAATCTGGAGGAAGAGATTCAGGCGGACGAGATCGACGATCCCGCCGAAATACAGAACATCCTGGCCCAGGGCGGCGTGGACTTCCATCGGCTGTGCGAACCCTACCCCTTCCCTGGCGGACGGTTCTGCCACACCTGTCTGGATGTGGATACCAATACTTTGTATGTCTATGGAGAACAAGCCAAGAATCGTCCGGCGTATTTGAAGATTATTCAGGCCGAATAGGGAGCAAATGTGAAATGAGAACGATATTGAACTGGGCGGCGTTATTAACTGCGCTGCTGGTGCTTGCTGGCTGTGCCGGGAAAGAACCGTCGGAATCCAAGTGGGAG
Organism: Oscillospiraceae bacterium; assembly: GCA_910575265.1. Lineage (GTDB taxonomy): Bacteria > Bacillota > Clostridia > Oscillospirales > Oscillospiraceae > Lawsonibacter. The sequence continues at coordinate 24,345 of CAJTEA010000026.1, read as the reverse complement.
GAACCGGAGTAACATAGTAAAAGACATCAATCAATCTTGCCGACAAAGCGATAAATAATCTCAATTTCCTGTACCCTGTTGCCGTCCTCGTCCTTGGTGGCCTCGTGAACAAGAATTTTTTCAATCAGGGTATTGAGCATATCGGCGGTTAGCTCCGTAGGGCTGGAAAACTGCTTGATTAACTCCACCCACTTGTTTATGCCGTCCTCCTGCTCCTTGGTGCTGGCAAGCTGGGCCGTCAACGCTTCAATCTTCTTTTCAAGCTCTTCCTGTTCCTGCTGGTATTTCTGGGACAGCATGGAGAAATTGCGCTCCGTGATTTTCTCGTTTATCCTGTCCTCGTAAATCTTGGCTAACAGGTTGTCAAGCTCGGTCAACCGCTTTTCTGCCCGCCTCTTTTCCTGTGCGGCCCGTTTGCTTGCGGCGGCTTGCTCCGTCATGGTGGACTTGGAAAGCCTGTCCAAGATGGCTTGCTCGTCCTGATGAACGGCGGTAATCCAGTATTGCAGACGGGAGAGGACGAAACCATACAGCACGTCATAGCGGATATAGTGCATAGAGCATTGACGAAGCCCTTGGCCGTTCTTGCTACAGTGGTAATAGCTGTAAGGGGCCTTTTTGCGCTGGTTCGTTCCAAATGCCAGCGACCACCCGCAATCAGCACATTTCACCAACCCGGCGAATATCTGTGTTGTGCCGTCCTTCTGCTTCCTGCGGCGGCTGGCGATCTGCTCTTGTACCCGGTCAAAATCGGCCTTGCTGATTATAGCCTCGTGGGTGCCCTCCACCTTCCACCATTCACTTTTAGGCTTGCGGATTTTCTTCTTGCTCTTGAATGATACATTGGTTTGCTTATTGTGGACGCTGTTCCCTATGTAGTTTTCATCCTGCAAGATTTTCTTTACCTGTGCTATCGTCCACTCGTACCGCTTGCCCTCTGGCTGGCCCTCGTAGACGTGGGCGAATGTGCCGTATCTCTGGAAGTTCAGCCATGACGGTGTGGGTATCTGCTCCGAAGCTAAAATATGCGTTATCTTGGCGGCTCCTGCCCCTTGGACAGCTAAAGCAAAAATCTTTTCAATTATCCACTTTGTTTCCTCGTCCACCAACAAATGCCCTACCTGCTCCGGGTCTTTCCGATAACCCAGCGGGGCATAGGCTCCATAGTGCGCCCCGTTTTCGTGCCGTGTGCGCATAGCCTTTGTTACCTTGCGGGAAATGTCCCTTGCGTACCATTCATTAGAATATTTTCCATAAAGAATGATGCAATTACAGTTCCACAAATCCGACAAAATTGTAGTAGATTTTAATGTCGCGCTCATCATGGCCGTTAACCGTTCTGCGTTCTCCGACCTCAATGCGTTTTACCAGCCGCAGAAGCGTCGGACGGTCCAGTTCCTCCAGCTTGGAGTAGTCCCGAATCATTGTCAGCCAGTTATCGGCGGCCTTCTCGTCCTCCTGGCAGGTTTCCAACTGGGTGGACAACTTTGTCCGCTGTTCCAGCTTCGACCTGCGTTCATCTTCATACCGCTTCAGTAGCTGAACACATACCGTCTCGGGGATTGCGCCTTTCACCTTGTCCTCGTAGGCAGCGATCACCAGCTTCTCTAACTCCGCAAGCCGCTTATCCAGCGTATCCATGGTAGCTTGGAGCGCTTTCCGCTGCTCCAGCCCGGCGGCGTTCTTCTGAGCCATGATCTTCTCTTTGAGGGCGTCAGGCTGATTCTGCGCCAGCGCCGCCTTGAAACGGATGTCGATCAGCAGCAGGTCGATCAGCACCCTCTGATTGATGATGTGGCCTGAGCAGACGGTTTTTCCACCAGCGACATAGCGGTTGCAGGCGTAACTCTGGTAGGCGGAGGGACTTCCGTCCTTGCGCTTCCGACCATCCCTATAGTGCCGCATAGGAGATTTGCAGTCCATGCAGAAAAGGACACCTGTGAACAACGCTGTCTCTCCGGACTTACTGCTTCGGAATTTTGCTTTCCGAGCATCCAGCTCCCGTACCAAATTCCATGCCTCCTGTGAAATCAGCGGCTCATGGGTATTTTCCACCCTGATCCATTCACTCTCCGGCTTGGCAACCTGCTTGTGGACTTTGTAGGACAGATTACCCGTTTTGTTCTGCACCATATGGCCGAGATAAACCTCATTGCGGAGGATGGCCTTTACCGTAGGTGGCGCCCAAAAATCGCCGTCCTTGCGGATATTGGGCTTGCCCTGTCTCATGTAATAGAATGTTGAGGGTGTAGGTACATTCTCGGTGTTCAAAGTGGTGGCGATTTTGCGGTAGCTGTGCCCTTGGCAGCGCAAATCGAATATGCGCGTCACCACAGGAGCAGTCACAGGGTCGATGATAAGAACGTGCTTGTCCTCCGGGCTTTTCAGATAGCCGATGGGAGCGTAGCAGCCGACATATTTTCCGGCCTTGAAGGTGGACTGCTTGACGGCTCTAATCTTGTTACTGGTGTCACGGGCATAGAGGTCGTTCATGACATTTTTCAGAATGACCAGCATCTCATTATTTTTGTGGATCGTATCCACGCCGTCGTTGAGCGCAATAAAGCGGCAGCCCAGCGATGGGAACACAACGTCCGTATATTTGCCGCTCTCGATGTAGTCCCGCCCCAATCGGGAAAGGTCCTTGCACAGCACCAGATTGATTTTTCCGGCAGTAGCATCTGCAATCAGGCGGTTGAAATTCGGCCGGTCAAACGTCGTACCCGAAACACCATCATCACAATATGTATCGTACAAATTCCAGCCCTGCTCCCGCACATATCGGCTGAGCATCTCGCGCTGATTCTCAATGGATACGGACTCGCCTGTTCTTTCATCGTCGCGGCTGAGCCTGCAATAGATTCCAACATTGTAAGTTTCCTGCATCTTGATTTTTATGACCTCCTTGGACGCAGGCACATAGCATCTGTTACCTGCTGTTATTATACGGACTTTCACACATTAAAGCAATAGATTTTTGAAAATTCATGCTGAATTTCTTTTATTCCGTTCCAGTTCAATCAGTTCAAAGACCGCACCCATTTCACTCTCACCTGCAAATTCGCTGGACAAGTGATACGTCACACCGTCCGCCTCAATTTCAAGGCCAAGATTCAAAAGCTGATAGGTATGATTTTCGTATCGAAAACCGGGGATGCTGTTCGGCTTATCGGCAGGTTCAAATTGTATTTTCATTTTTTCTATAGTTAATTCTCCTCCAAATTTTTTCAAAATTGTGTTCTGGTTTGGTTGCAGCCAAATGGACAAAATGTCCGTTTGGAATCAAACTGCGCCCAGCGCAATTTGATCTGGTGAGCCGCAAAATGCGGTTTACCTATTGCGTTGTCGTGGTGGACATTTTGTCCGCTACGTTGATATGGCCCGGTGGTCAGCGAAAAATTTTCGGTCACCACCATGGCAAAGGGGTGGCGGCATTTTTTGCCGCCACCAGAAGTCACCGCTCCACCTCCCACCGTTTCTGCCGGGTCTGCTCCTGCTGGCATATGGCGGCATCGGCGTTCCGCTTCACCTGTTGGAGCCTCCACAAATCGTCCTGGATGGGCTTGTACTGCTCATACTCGGCCTTGTACTCCTGTTGAAGTCTCGCCTGTTCCTGTTCCCACGCATGGACGGGGATTTTACCCGCAGGGGAACGGTACTCGTCCAGCTTGCGGCGAGCCATGTGGAACGTTCTCAATTCGCCCTCATGCTCCCTCTCGAATTTTTCCCGTTTCCCCTTCCACTTGATACCCTGCAACTTGTCATAGACGGGTTTGGTGTCCCGGTAGAGGTCAACAAGGCGAAGCAGTTCCTTCAATTCGTTCAGACGGTCACGCTTCGCTTTCAAGGACGTGTTGACGGCTTCGGCCCGTTCGCTCTGGGCGGCGATATGGGCCTCCAAATCATCCAGCGTGGCGATGCCCTTTTCGGTCAGAAAATTGACGGCCTCGGCAAAGTTTTTGAGGTTCCCAATCTTGGCGTTGCGGCTCCATGCTCCAGCGTTCCGGCCCTCATAGTAGTCGGTCAGCAGGGCGGCAAGGGTCGGGGCCTGGGGCTGGCTCAGTTCTTCTTTTATGGCCTTTATCCAGTCTGTCAGGCCGGCGATTTTCTTCCGAATATCCCGCAGGATGTTGTTGGCCTTTTTTATCCAGCGGTTGAAATCGCCCTTGTCGGTGGTGATGCCTTTAGCCTCCATCTGGCGGACGGCCACGCCCTCATGGATGGTGGGCAGCAGGTCAAGCCCCTGCCGCTCATAGGAGCGGTGGTCGATGCGGCACGTCAGCCCCTTTTCCTCAAACTTGGCATTGACCATTGCGGCCCACGTCTCACGCCAATGTTCCAGCGTTTCCGGGCTTCCCCAGTCGGTGGTGGGAACAGCGTCAAAGAGGGGGTTGCCGTCCTCACCCATGATGCGGTTTCCGTCCTCGTCCAGACGGTAGACACGCCGCTGCTTAAAGCCCCATTTGCCGCTTTCCTCGATAGGCCGGATAGGGCAGAGGACATGAAAGTGCGGGTTAGGGATGCCACCGTCCTCCTTGTCCGGCTGGTGGATGGCGAAGTCGGCAATCATGCCCCGGCCCACAAGCTGCTCCGAAACAAATTGCCATGCAAGAGCGATGTTTTCTTCCAAAGAAAATTCGTTCTGCAAGGCAATGTCAAAGCTATATGCAAGCTGGGCTTTCTTGCCGCGCTCGGCCTTCTCCACGGCGTTCCAGAGGGTGGCGCGGTCTTGGTACTCGGCGGGGGCCTGGGGTGGCAGGAGAATGTCTGTGCAGACCACGCCGCCCTTGTGGGTGTAGTCGCTGACTTCGCCGTAATACTCGCTGTAAAGTTTCTCCCCGGCGCGGTAAGCGGCAGACGTGACAATGGACTGTCCCGCACTCCGCTTGATTTGACCAACATGGAAATGGAACAGGGCCAATCAATTGCCCTCCTGCTGGTCAACGTTGCGGCTCACTAAATCAGTGACTTCTGGCAGGGAGAAGATTTGCTCTACCAGAGTTCGGAAGGCCGCTTGGCTCATGCCACGCACCTCCAGGGCTACGCTTTCCACATCTGCGCCACGGGTGATAAGACGGTGGTTGCGCTTTTTTCTCTCGCTGTCCTGTCTGTCACGAATGCGATTTTCCAATCGTTGGATTTGATGCTGGTACTGTTCTCGTCTAGCAATGGCTTCAGCATACTCTTTTTCTAATCGTTCTTGTGTTTTTTCGTGATGATCGTCTCCTTTTCCGTAAAATAAAAACTGCCTAAATTACAGTAGGCAGCCATAGCGGTTTATGATATAATTGAAAGCATCTGAAATAGTGAGAGGGGTAAGCGAAAATGGCAAGAGTGTGTGCATTGATAATCGGTGTAAGTAAGCATACGACAATCCATGCAAATGATTTGGCCTTTTGTAAAAATGATATTTACGCTATGCAGCAAGCATTTACCCAAGGATTAAATGTTGAGCCATCCGACATTACTTTGTGTGGAACATCTGACACTGTAAGTATGGCTGACCTGATTGCTGCATTACACCAATTGTCCGAGACTTCTGAGATCGATGACACACTATTAGTATATTTTTCTGGTCATGGTATGACAAAAGACAATATCCATTACTTAGTTCTAAGTGATAAGTTGGTTCAGACGAATGAATTGATTGGGTATTTGGAATCAAACAAAGCCAAAAATAAAGTCCTGTTTCTTGATTGTTGTTTGGCTGGAAACTTTAAAGTTGATGGTACTGCTATTTTCAATGTAGACGAAACAGCTGATACTTTTGCTGGAAAAGGATATGCTGTTATCGCATCATGCAACGCACAGCAGTGTTCTTACGGGCATCCTGATAAGCCAATCAGCTTGTTTACTAAATTTCTGTGTGATGCACTTTCCGTTAAATCTATTATCAGAGAAGGCAAGAAATCCCTACATGATATTCGCAAGCTGGTGTTTATGCTTTTGGAGGGATGGAACAAACACAATCCCTCCAAAATACAAAATCCAATTTACCGAGCGAATCTCGGAGGAACAATTTATTTTGATGTTCAAGACTATAAGCCTTACATTACAAAGCAGTTTTTTGCTGATCGCGACTCTTATATCATTCGTTCTGTTGAGCCGACACATAGCGGTATTGCTAAAAGATATAGTGTTCGGGTGATTTTAAAGCAACCAATGTCCTTTTCAGAGATTGCTGTTCTCAATCACGAAATTGTGCAGGAAGTCAGGAGCCTAAATATCTATAGTAATGAAATGCAGGAAAAAAGATGGAAGAATACACCAGCTAACATCATCTTTTGCTATTTTGGCCTTGATGAAACAGACATACTAAATAATAATTATATTTGCCACACTACATGGGCTGACGACACACAGGATAAAAATTGGTGGTACCGCCTCGATAAAAACTGTGAAGTGATTAACGATATTCATTTTAACATCTGCACATATTACCAAAGTCTAAAATCGTTTACAGAGGAACATACTGCGGAACGAGAACAATTAATTTCAGATACAAAGACCATAATTTCGCGTATGGTCACTTTGGCCGAACAGCTGATTTCAATTTATAATGAGTTTCTTAATGAATCAAAGAGCGAAGATGATTTTAGAAACGAGATAAGTGAAATTTCTGGTGAACTTACCAAGTTGTATTTTGCCGAAACTGGCCTAGATATTCCCCCTAATGATCTTAAAGAATGGTGTCAATGCTGTTCCGGATTGGCTGGCACTATACACGACCTTACACTGTACTATGGGCACAATAAATTTGAAGAACGCACACCTGAAAATAGAAAAGCCTGTATGGACATGTCGATTAAACAATACTACAGGGACCTTGAAAAACTAAAAACCGTTGAAATACCTGCTGGTGTATCAGAATAGCCGCAAAGCGGCGCAAGGGGCGGCAGCCCCTTGTCCGGAGCATAGCGACGCAAACGGCCCGGACTTTCGGAAGTCCGGGCCGTAGCCTCGCAGAGCGCACGATACATGGCCGCAGGCCATGTATAGAAGTGCGCCCTTCCTCTCTGACGCTCGGAAGGGATTTTAAAGCTACCAGGATAAAAAGGAAGGAACCGGCCACAGATTGGTCGGTTCCTTCCAAGGTTCTTAGGGATTAGTTATGCCATATCGCGATACAGAAAAGTCACAATTTGACCGCGAGTGCAGGTTTCGTTCGGGCTGAAGGTGGTGGCACTGGTGCCCGCTGTGACGTTCTTGTCCACGGCCCACTGGACTGCATTGGAATAATATGCATCAATAGCAACATCTGTAAACGCATTGCTGCCACTGACCGCTGGAGATTTCTCATAACGGTACAGGAAGGTCACGGCCTGTGCTCGAGTACAGGTTGTGTTCGGGCTAAACGTGGTAGCACTGGTGCCGCTGGTGATGTCTTGCTCCACAGCCCAAAGCACTGCATCATAGTAATAGCTATCTACGGGAACGTCGGTGAAGGGACAACTAGCGGTCACCTTGGGAGAGCCAGCGGTCCGCCACAGGAAGGTCACAATCTGAGCCCGCGTGCAAGGAGCGTTAGGACTGAAGGTGGTAGCACTAGTGCCAGCGGTGATGCTCTTCTCTACGGCCCAGGCCACAGCATCGGCGTAGTACGTGCCGGGCTGAACGTCAGTAAAACTAGGTGCGGTCTGTTGGCGGACAAATTCCACTTTTACGTCCACCTTGCTATTGGGCATGATAAAGATGTACTTACCGTCTCCCGCATCGGTGACGGTGATCTCTTTTCCATTCTTGTCAGTGACGGCGACTGCCCCAACTTTGTAGCCACTGTTTGGGCTGATGGTTATAGTAACTTTTTGGTCCTCAGAAGCGCTGGTGGGCCGGACAGTCACAGTGCCGCCAGTGACCCGGTTGGACACGTTGATGCTATAAATGCTGGAATTGGAACCACCACTGGAATTGCCGCTACTTGGGGTGTTTGGTCCAGATGGAATACCCGGCTGGGTAGTACCAGGCTGAGAGTTAACAGTTACTTCGGCACTTTTTATGACAGTAGCTTGAGAACTATTATTGCTGACTAAATTTTCGTTCGAAAGTGTTTCTAATTCAGCATAGACCATATCTCCCGCATTCAAGCCTGACAGTTCAACTGTAAGATTGACCAACTCACCTACACTCAATGCAGGAACATTAGTTTTCCCTATGACTTCGCCATCGGATGTGCCTCTATGGAATGTCATAGTTACAGGAGCGGTTACAGTTTGTCCTCGATTGACAATCTGTGTCAGTACTTGTGTTGCATTACCAGCCTGAATGGCAGATGCATTTTCTAGTGACAAGTCATATAATGACAGAGTGCAAGTTGCAATATTGTCGGTTAAATCAGCATCATCGCCACTTATTGGCATCACTTTGACATCTAAACTGGTAAACTCAATTTCTTCGGGCAGGTCATATCCAATAAACAGTAATTCCTTCTCCCCTGATTTCAAAGCTACATCTACATTTTCCTGATAAACCTCATTTCCATTGATAAGCACAGAAATATGTGCTCCGTCAATGGAAATCGGTCCGCTGTTTTGCAGCGACACCGCCAGTGTCAAAGTGTTGTTGGGAACTAATGTTTCGGGCAAATAGTCGGCGTAGTTCACGGTCAAATCCGCTTCAATCGCTGATGTCTGTATAACGAGAGAAGCTGCAGAGAGATCACCAGTTGTATAGAGGATGGAGAGATCGCTTTCATCCAAAATGACGCTGAACCCATTGACGCCTTCGGGTGCTTCTGTAACTTGTACAGGATCGCCCCATCCATCACCGCTGTCAAAAATACCATATACCTGATATTGACCATCCTCATCTGCTGCCGTGTATAGCACAGTTCTAATGCTGTTATAATCTATAACTTGACGAGTTGTGCTTGTGATAGGCCATTCGTCCTCGTAATCAGTAGGGAGTTCAATATCAGCCAAATACCAATCTGGAGTTTCAACAACAGGCTGGTTCCATTGGTTGCTATCAGGATCGAATTGAGAAGTTACATTTTCCAATTGAGCGATAAGCGTATCATAGTCAGGCAGAGTATCAGTATTGAAGGCCGTTGTATAATTTTGCCAAGCCAAATATGTTACTCCATTTCTCTGATACAGTTGTGGAACTGAATCATTTGTATTGTCATCATACACCAATTCAGGTTGCGACCATGTACCATTATCTAAAACACTGTAATATACACCGCCTTTATCAACAGCGCTGCGCCCTTCAACGTCTGCAATCCAGACCGCCAGCAGTCTATCTCCTGAAATCCGAGCCAATGCCGGAGCAGTATAGCCGCTCACACCGTCAGCAATAGAATCCCCAGCGCCGAAAAATCTCATCGAATTGATATCCAGATCAGGGACAAATTGTGTCATTCTTTTTCCGGAATCTTTTTCTTTCCAACACCATTCACCAGCGTCCCAGAAAACCATTTCTGGGCTGGAAATCAACTTCCAACTTCCGCGTATACCTGCCAAAGATCCCACGACGCTTAAATCAGCTTGCATACTGAATGATGTATCATCTTTAGAAATCGGAATCACACTATTTGCAGTTACATTTCCGCTACCCTTTATGCCGACTGAAACATACCCTTCCCAGCCAGGTCCGGCTTCAGCTGAAAGTCCCAAGGAACCTTTTAAAGTTTGTTTTCCATCAGATATCAGCTTATCAAACTGTTCATCGTAAACCATTTTCAAGTAGGTTTCTAATTGAGCCTTCAGTGCGACTTTGATGTATGCTGGAACTTCTGCAACAAAAGTGTTCCAAGTATAGGAAGCCGATCCTTCAAGAACAAGTGCCATTTTTGTTTCTGTGAGTCCAATACGCCCATCTTTAATATTACCGGAAAAATAACCAATAATTTGTACATCGCCACTTACACCCCAACTGGAATGAGAGGAAGCAGGTTTGATACCCTCCTTCTTCAATTTGCTCAAATAGCTAGCGACCCCATGAAGATTTTCTGTTTGATTGGGGTCTGCCATCCGAGTAAGCATTTCTTTGATTTCTCCAAACGCCGCTTCCTTGTAAGAACCATCGTCAAAGGTTAACCCAATCGTTCCGGTAACCGTACCATCATCTTTAATGGAAAAACTGATTGGAACCAAACTATCTGACAAAGACGAAAAGTCCAGTTTAAAGGATTCACCTGCAAAAATATCAACCTCTTCCTGCTCTGAATCCTCAGTATCTATTTCAAGAGCAGATCCAAGATCAATACTGATTCCGCTTTTCCACCGCTCGTAAATATGAATTCCGGTTTCAATTTGAGTCTGTACTCCGTCTGCTCCTAAAACTTGAAGATAAACAGGCTCATTAGCTACAAAACGGCATACAGCTACATTGACTTCGTTAAAGGTGTTATTTTTCAGTTCAACTTGTTTTTCACCTTGAACGAGCAATATTTTCCCCTCTCCATGTCCGTTCCAATTAACTATGGGATAGAGATTGAGTATATCGGTGTTATCACCCATGAGGGTGGATTCATAAATCATGGTACCTTCGACGAGTAAGTTGGAATAACGCTTTGTATTCTCATAGCTGCTATCAAGTAGCAATGCTTGGGAAAAAGGTCCTGTGATGCTGGTAGGCACCATCGTTATCGCATTGCTGTTATCTGTCAGTTCAGCAGGGATTTGATATGGATAGTATCCGTCTTTTGAAACAACAATGTTGCCGGAATAGCTTTCCGGTATTACAGCTGTGATGTCATCACAAAAATGATTGCCTGACTGATATCCTGTATATGATGCTTCGCCAACACCTACAGTAAACCCTACGGGGCACGGATAGCTTGAGTTCAAGGCATATACACGAAACAAGCGGTTTTCTGTTAGGGCATAATAACTATTGTCTCCAGAACTGGGTGGCTCAGGCTCACCACCAGGGATTATACCATCCCAGGTTTTGAGTTTATATCCGTTCCATGTTCCGGCCTCTTTATCATAAGCGTCACTGTCTGTCCAACCAATTGTACCCAATACATAGTACAATGTATCTTGCGAAGAAAATACATCAAGTTTTTCTATACTTGGAGCATTACCCTTGAAATAATAGTCATTACAGCCGCAATTAACAAATGCAAAGTATCCAATTTTTGATATGCTAGCTGGAAACACCACAGACCTTAGATTTTCAACCCATACACTATTTCCACTGTCTTCAAATGCACCATCAGCTATTTCGGTAACCCCATCAGGTATTATATATTGAGAACCCGCTTTTTCATCAGGATACATTACCAACGTTCTCTGAGTTTTATCGAAAAGAACTCCATCTTTTACAGAATAATGAGTATTTCCACTCTCCACAAGAAATTCGGTAATTCCACCCATATGTGAAAATGCAAATGCCCCAAGAGATGATACACTAGCTGGAACCGTCAAAGATCCCCGGTCAACTCCATAGCAAAATTCAAATGCCGCTTCCCCAATACTTGTTACTCCATTAGGAATAACTATTTTTTCAAATCCATAACAATGAGCAAAAGCGAGTTCTCCAATAGTACGAACGCTACTTGGGATTGATAATGTACCAGAGAAACCATCACAACTATAGAATGCTTCATCTTCTATAGTAGTAAGATTTTCTGATAATTGCAGAGTTCCAGTAAAGTTTAACCCACTGAAAGCATATTTCCCGATGCTAGTAACAGTATTGGGAATAGTCAGTGAACCGTCTAAGTTGCTACATGTAAAAAATGCCTGTTTCCCAATTCTGGTAATGCCATCTTCAAATGTCAAAGTTCTAATAGATTCCGAATAAGTACTCCATGGTGCAGCACTATTTCCTGGCCCATAGTCTTCCATTTCGCCAGTTCCACTTATTGTTAACGTACCAGAACTATCTAACGACCAATTTAAACTACTACCGCTCTTGCCACAAGTTCCAGATGCAATAATATCAGCTGCCCAAGCGGTTTCTGGGAATAGTGTTAGTGCCATACACAGGGTCAATAAAATTGCTAAAAATCGTTTTTTCATTTTGCATTCCTCCAAGTTGTTAAAATGTGTAAATTCCTGTAAGCAAATTTTTACCCCTGATAATCCCTGATGAAGTATTGAAAATTGACAATTTATATGGTATTCTTTCTTTATACAAAAAGCAAGTTCAATTTACAGGAACGTACACATTCCTGCAAAAAAGCCCACTTACAACAAGTGGGCTTTTTCGTAAATCTCCGCCCGATAACGGAAGGTAGACAGCGGCATTCCGCACTCCTTCGCCGCTGCCGTACCCGTAATTTTCCCGGCTTTCCACCGTTGGTAAGCGCTGTGGTAGTTCTCCGGGAGCGGTCTGGGAGGCCTGCCGAATCTCACACCCCTGGCCTTTGCCGCCGCGATACCCTCCGCCTGCCGCTGATGGATGTTGGTGCGCTCGTTCTCCGCCACGAAGGACAATACTTGCAGGACAATGTCGCTGAGAAAGGTCCCCATCAGGTCCTTGCCCCGGCGGGTGTCCAGCAGCGGCATATCCAGCACCACAATGTCGATTTTCTTTTCCTTAGTAAGAATCCGCCACTGTTCCAGAATCTCGCCGTAGTTGCGTCCCAGCCGGTCGATGCTCTTGATGTAGAGCAAATCGTCCGGCTTGAGTTTTCGGATCAGCTTTTTGTACTGGGGACGGTTAAAGTCCTTGCCGGACTGCTTGTCCATGAAGATATTCTGCTCCGGGATGGACATTTCCCGCAGAGCAATCAACTGCCGGTCCTCGTTCTGCTCCCTGGTGCTGACCCGGATATAGCCGTATGTATTTTTTGAAATAGCTGATCTACCTCCTAAAAATCAATCTCGACCTGTCATGCTCACCCGTGCGGGTTGGTTGCGGTGGCTGGACAGGGGAGTTGTAGGTACGGATATACCCCACCCATCCGAATACCACGAGCGCACCCGCATGGGCAGGCCATATGTCCAAGACCAGAACGAATATTTTTCGTTCCGATCTCGGCTGTCATATCTGTCTCACTGCTCCCCGCTTTTTCCAAACAATATCGTAGCCGAGCACGTCGGCCAGTTCAATCGCCTCGCTGTAGCGTAAAGTACCGCGCTTGAGTTTATCGGAAAGATTCGGGACGCTGGCGCTCCAGCCGTGTACAACTGCCAGAGTCCGAACAACTTCGCTCATGGTTGTACCTTCCTGCACGATATGAGCCTTGATCTCGTTTCGTATGTTCATCTTGAATTTCCTCCTAACTTTTTAGTATGATTGCCGTTCCTCCCTGAAACCCGTTCCGGCCCCTGGCTCTCAGCGGCGTTTTGTTCCCTTTGGCATACTCATATCGTCGCATACTTCGCAGGGGAACATATCCGTTTCAGACGGTCATGCAGTTGTCGAGGTGCGTAAGTATCACTGCATGGCCTATCATACTAAAATTTTTCACCCTTTCCCGTATATCCAAGAGGTCGGAAATCCAGCCTGAAATGGGCAAATTTCCACGCTTATGGAAATCCGTCTGTAAACTTCATAATTTGATGGAATATCGCTCTTTTCTGTGCTATAATTTGTCTGCAAAAGGCGAAGGAGGCGTTGAGATGGAGGATATGATCCTAACAATCGCGGAGCGGCTGAAGGATTTGCGGAAGGATCGCGGTCTTACCCTGGAGGCACTGGCAGAGGTGACCAACATTTCCAAGTCCGCCCTCGGTACATATGAAACCGGCGAGTTTAAGGATATCAGCCCGTTCAGCATTGTAAAGCTGGCGAAGTTTTACGGTGTGACCACAGATTACCTCATGGGCGTCAGTAATTTGGAAAAAGAGGTTGACGTGGAAATACAGGAATTGCATCTAACCAACGAGGCCCTGGACGTACTAAAGGCCGGCGGTTTCAGCGGGACGCTGCTGTCTGAGATCATAAGCCATAGAGACTTCCAGCGGTTGATGGTGGACATGGAGATTTTTGTTGACTACATCGCCAGTATGCAGGTGGATAATCTGAACTATGGTCTAGGAGCAGCTAGAAGTATTGTGCAAAAGCAGTACCACCCAGATGAAAATGAATTGTTTTACCGAACCGCTGAATTAGGGAAGATTCCTGCGGATGAGTATGTCGGCTCTGTTCTCCGGGATGATTTGACCAGCATCCTGCGTGATATTCGCAAGGCCCATCCAGCGAAAACAAAGAACAATGCGGACATATCGCCGGTTGCTGTCGTAGATGAATTTCAAAAGAAAGTTCAGTCTGTGATTGAGGGAAAAGGAAATCCAAAGGAACAGGCTGCGAAAATATGTCTGGCAGCATGGGGTGTTGATTATGACAATCTGACTCCGGAGGAATTTGTGGTGCTGATTGGGATATTGGAAAAGTCCGAATTTAAGGAAAACAGCATCAGCCGAAGGGGAAGGAAACAGCCCTCGTCACAGAAAAAGCGCAAAAAATAAAAGAGGGCGCATGGTTCAGCTTAAAAGCCAAACCATGCGCCCTCTTTGCAACATCAGCAGTAAATCAAGTCTGCCCGTATCATTTCTTCCACTTGGGCACGGATGGTATTCATCCGGCCAACCCACGCCATCTGATCGCGGGCTTTCAATTCCTCGGTCACACCGGCAGCATCTGCCATGCGGGGGATCATGGTGTCCAGATACCCCTGCGCCGCTTCGTCAACTTCCAGAAGATGGGAATACAATATCCCATGCAGAAGCATATAACTGTATCTGCCAGGGTGATGCTCCTTCAGGTAGCGTTCCCTCATGCGGCCATAGATGCTAATTTCGGTATCGGGCTGGTCATCCAGAGTAAGGTCCGGGATATAATAGTCACCGACTTTTTTGTAGGTTAAAATGTTATTATTCTGGCTATTCATAATCAATACCTCCGTTTTTTCGACAACTTTATCGGAGGTAACAGAGATGCTATGTCCTGCGTGTACTGTCATTCTTTATGGAAAAGTCTCATTTATGACGTTCAAAAATGGGGTAAACTCGGTAGATTGCTGGTTGTTGCTGTCAACTCCGCTATCGACGGCGATAAAGCGCACACCCAACTCAGGGAAACGCATTTCTGTATACATTCCCATTTCAAGATAGTTACGGCCAAAGCGGGAGAGGTCTTTCACCACCACGCAGTTGATACGGCCCGCTTCTATATCTCCTATCATGCGCTGGAAATTCGGGCGGTTGAAAGCTGAGGTTAGATAACGTAACTTCTGAAAGTATAGGAAAATCAAGGTTTTCGAGCAGCGGGCAAGCATGATATGTACTAAAAAATCGAATATCGGCGCATGAGCGGCGTTCATATCCCCTGCCGGGGAGATGGGACGCCGCCTTTTTCATGTCCAGACACCGAAAGGAGCGGAGAACCATGCCAGTATTCCGCGTGGAGAGAAACAAGGGGTACACGGTCATGTCCAACTACCACCTGCGGGACAAGTCCCTGTCCCTGAAAGCCAAGGGCCTGCTGTCGCAGATTTTGTCACTCCCGGAAGATTGGGATTATACCTTGTCCGGCCTGTGCTATATCAACCGGGAGAGCAAGGACGCTATTCGTTCCGCCGTCAACGAATTGGAGCGGGCCGGGTACATCGAGCGCCACCAGACCACGGACGAGGGCGGCAAGTTCAGCAGCAACGAGTACATCATCCACGAACAGCCCACTTCTTTGCCGCCGTCGTTGGATAAACCGTTGTCGGAAAACCCGACAACGGAAAAACCGCCGTCGGGAAATCCAACGCAATTAAATAAAGATAGAGTAACTAAAGACCAAGCTATTACAGACCCATCAATTACCCATTCCATTCCCTCCCTTTCGCCCCCTCCCGCCGGGACGGCTGGGGCTGTTGCGGCTTCGCCGCCGGAAAGGAACGGAACGGAAGCGGCTACACAGAGCGCCGTTGAGATTTATCGGGACATCATCAAGGAGAATATCGAGTACGACCATCTTCTGCACCACTCCAAGATCGACCAAGAGGAATTGGACGGCATCGTGGAATTGCTGGTGGAAACCGTCTGCACGGCCCGCAAGACAATCCGTGTTGCCGGTGACGACTACCCCGCCGAGCTGGTAAAGGCCAAGCTGCTGAAACTCAACAGCGGCCACATTGAGTTCGTCATGGACTGTATGCGGGAGAACACCACGAAAATCCGCAACATCAAGAAATACCTGCTGGCGGTGCTGTTCAACGCCCCCAGCACCATGGGAAGCTACTATACCGCCCTCGTCGCCCACGATATGGCGGAGGGAAAAATCTAATCTGACAAGGAGGCCCCGACTATGAAACAGGGCGCATTGATCTTCGATGAGCGGACAGACCGCTACGACATCCGCTTTGACCTGGCCGACTACTACGGCGGCTTGCACTGTGGACAGAGCTTCGACGTGATGGTGGGCGGGCGGTGGAAGCCCACCCGCATAGAGTACGCCGCCGACAGTCGGCCAGTCTGTCCCGCACGAGAGCGGCCATATATGAATTGGCGTTATGTAATGAGTGGGAATGGTTTGTAACACTCACCCTCAACCCGGAATATCACGACAGGAAAGACCTGAAAAGCTATAAGAAGAAGTTGTCCGTATGGATAAGGAACTATAATCGAATACACAAGACGGATATAAAGTATCTGCTGATACCGGAACAACACGCAGACGGCGAAAGCTGGCATATGCACGGCTTAATGAAGGGTCTACCAATCGAACATCTACGAGAGTTTACGGAGCAAGAGAAATTGCCGATACGAATACTGATAGAACTGAAAAAGGGCCGCAAGGTCTATACATGGGAAGATTACGCCAAGAAATTTGGATATATAACAGTTACGAAAATAAGGCACTTGGAAAGTGTTTCACGATATATAACGAAATATGTTACGAAGGACTTAGCGAAAACGAGGATAGAACTGAATGACCATTTGTACTACTGTTCACAGGGTTTGAATCGGTCGGAGCTGATCTATACGGGCCAGCTAACGAAGGAGTTAGAGGAAGATTACAGCAACGACTATGTGAAGATCAAGACGGTGGCGAGCTTTGCCGAGGCGATAGGGTATTTTGTGGATGGGTAGTACAAGCTGAAAGAATGCAGGACGTAACGGGGGAGCGTCCCCCCATAAAATAGCGGCCGAAGCCGCCACCGCTGAAAAGGCGAAACTAACAAAGCCGGAAGGGGGTCATGGGATGATCGGAAAAGCCCCCTCGAAACAGGGGGAAGTCATAACCGCTTCAAACGGAGAGCAATACTATGTTATCGGGAAAGACCGAATAAAAATAACAGAACATTTTCCCGCCAGCGGGAAACCAATAGAGGAACTGATAACTGACCTGATAACGCATAAAATCAAAGAAAAAGCGAGAGAAACGGCATAAAAAGGTTGAAAATCCCCCGCATTTGTGATATACTAAAGATGTTAGGAAGTGTGTCACAAGTGCGGGGGCTGTTTCCTCAAAGGAGGATTATTACAATGAAACAGCCCATATATAACACAGCTTTGTATCTTCGCTTGAGCCGAGACGATGAAGGAGCCGGGGAGAGTAACAGCATAGCCACGCAAAGGATGATGTTACGCCGCTACCATTGACGGAGCAATCAAATTAGACGAGTAGAGGTCGTTTTGCGAGAGCGAAGCGGCTTCTATTTTTTTACGCTCTTTTCCCGAAAATGCCTGCCTTTGGTGGGCATTTTTGCTTCTCCCAGGTGTCTTGTTAGTACGGAGGACGGGGGAAGCGGAACGGGGGGAGGGGTAACGTAGCAAGCATAGGGAGTGTGGCCACACTCCCGGAAAACGGCCAAATCCGGCTCCTGCCGGGCCGTGTCCGTTTTTGCTTGTTGGGATAGTCCCAAACCCTTATGCAGAACGGAAGCAACACTCACAGAGGCATAGCAGATGTAGCGATGTATTTTTATCAGGCTATCCGAAAAGTCTGTACCAAGACGCCGGAACAGCGGGACAGAAAATTTATGGGTCAGGCGTAGAAAAAGCAGCTCCCGGGGGTACTAAAAACACAAGCTTTTTTCGGGGGTGTCGGAGAGCGGCAAGGTGTTTATATCTGTTCTCCCGAAAATGGGGATAACTCTTTCTATATAACCAATCTATCCGACACTTTGGCTGACAGCCCCAAGTCGGCCCATCGGCCTACGCATTTAGAGCCTGTTCAACGGCCTGTTTCCAAGGCTTTCAAGAGGCGGTCGCATAGGGGGTAGTACAATTTGACCTGTACCCTCAAAAATGGACTTCTAACTGCGTAGAAATGGACGGGGAACCCCTGCCGCCGGGATAGAACTGATATGTAACGCTTTAGAGGCAAAACAGCCCCGCTATTTCAAGGCTTTCTGGCTACGGTCAATAGGGGGGCAGTACAATTTGACCTGCGCCCATCAAAACGGGCCTCTAACGGCGTACAGATGGACGCAAAAAGCCAGGGCGGGAGGCCGACACACCGGCGCTCCTGTCCTGGCTCCTGCTGGACTGTGAAACTGTGCTGTCACACAAGAGGCCCTGCGGCCCTCTTGTGGCACCCGCAGAAACCGTACACCCGCTTCGCGTCTGTACGGTTTCTGCGGGTCAGATAACGGCCACGATAACCCCTGCTGCTATTTGGCCTCCCTGCTTCCCGCTTCCGTTCCATTCCCTTCCGGCGGCTTTGCCGCCCATTCCCAAGGGAAGGGGCAGGGGAAAGGATAGGAAAGGAATGGGTAATTGATAAATCTTTACTTGATTTTTCTTTATTTACTTATATCTTTATTTTATTGTGTCGGATTTACCTACATAGGATTTTCCGATATTGGATTTCCCGACGCAGGTTAATCCAACGCCGGTAAAGCAGACACCGATTGCGGCTGTTCGTAGATGGTGTACTCCGCTCCCCGTAGCCGTCCCCGGCTGTCCCGTTCCCTCACCCGCACAATATATCCGGCCCGCTCCAGCTCGTGGACGGCCTGACGGATGGCGTCAATCTGCTCCCGGTTGATGTAGGCCAGCCCTTGCAGGGTGTAGTCCCATTCTTCCGGGAGTGACAACATTTGCGATAGGAGGCCCTTGGCTTTCAGGGACAGGGATTTGTCCCGCAGATGGTGATTTGCCATAATTGTGTAATCTGTATTTTTCTTGACATGAAATACTGCCATTTTCGCTCCTTTCAGCGCATAAAGCGGCGTTCCCGGCCAGATTAGAGCAGAGAACGCCGCTTTTATGTTTCGTACATACCATGCTTGCCCGTCGCCCATACCCATTGATTTTCTTGTGTTTTTGGAAGTATCGTTATCTAACACCGTCTTTTGAGCGGCCAGGATTTGAGTGCCTGATGAACGATGTGCGGTCTGGCAAGGTCAACTGCATCGTTGTCAAAGATTTGTCCCGGTTTGGCCGCAATTACAAAGAGGCCGGTCACTATCTGGAACATATCTTTCCCTATTTGGGAGTGCGCTTTGTGGCAATCAATGACCATTTCGATACTGCTGACCAAGGCATCCATGACGGTTACATTGTTCCCCTGACCAACATTCTGAACGAGAGTTACAGCCGGGATATATCCCGAAAAATATCCAGCGCCATCAAGACGAAGGAGCTGCATGGTGACTTTAGAGGCCCGTTTGCTCCATACGGCTATTCCAAGTGCCCTGCGGATCATGGCAGACTGGAAATAAACCCGGAAACGGCCCCGGTGGTCATGGAGATATTTGCCCTGCGGATGCAGGGGATGGGGTACACGGGAATTGCCCGCCTGCTCAACAAACGGGGCATACCGGCCCCTGGCGCATATCTCTATCAGAAGGGACTTTCAGATCGGGAAACCTACCGGGACGCGCTGTGGACGGCCTGGAACATGAAAACAATTCTTCACAGCGAGGTTTATTTAGGGCACTTGATTCAAGGCAAGCGCACTCAGGTGTCCTACAAGCGCAAGCGGGAAGAACGGTACGCCCCCGCTGACGAATGGCGTGTTGCCCGGAATACCCACGCTCCTATCATTGACGAAGCCACCTTTGCGGCGGTGCAGGAATTAGCCAAGCAGAGCAAGGCCAACTTCGAGTCCATGCCGGGGAAGGGGGCGGCGGATGATCTGAAATCCCCCAACCTGTTCAAGAAGCTGATCTACTGCGCCGACTGCGGAAAGGCGATGAACCGCCGCCATCTTTATTCCAGAAAAACGGAGGGCAGGGTTTACTATTACAGTTATCAGTGTGTGACCTCTCAAAAGCTGCCGGGTGTCTGTTCGCCTAAGAACCTGATGGAATCGGAACTGCTGGCTGTTGTGTCCAGCGCCGTACACCGGCACATGGACACGATTGCGGCGTTGGAAAAGCGTGTATCGAAGGAATATGCGTCCGCATCCAGAGAAAAGCGGCGCACTCTTGACCGCCAGATCGCCCAGGTTAAGCAGGAACAATCCCGCAGTCAAACCCTTCTGGATGGCTTATATCAAAACTTGGTGGACGGTATGCTGACCCGTGAGGAATATCTGTCCATAAAGGGTCACTATCAGGAGCGGTTTGATGATGCCACGCTGCGGCTGGCGGATTTGGGCGCCCAGCTTCAGCAGTTGGAACGGTATGGCCCGTCCAATCCCATGTTCGCAGTCTGCCAGACCTTGCGTAATACAGAGGGCTTGACAGAAGAATTGATTCATCTGCTGGTTTCCAGAATCGAAGTCCATGATGGGAACCGTCTGGATATAAAATTGGTCTATCAGGACGAAGTTGAAGCCCTGCTCCGCTTTCTGCGGGAAGGGGGGACGAGCCTGTGACCATCGCAATCTATGTCCGGCTGTCTTTGGAGGACGGCACAGACCAGGAATCCGCCAGCATCGTCAACCAGAGGCATTTGTTGCTGGACTTCATTCGGAATGACCCAGACTTGTACGGCACAAAGGTGTTAGAATTTTCTGATGATGGTTACAGTGGGAAGAATTTTGACCGCCCTGGTGTGCAGGCGTTGTTGAAAGCGGCGCTGTGCGGGGAAGTCCAATGTATTCTGGTGAAAGATATTTCCCGCTTCGGCAGGGACTACATCACGGTAGGAAACTATATCACTCGCGTGTTTCCGTTTAAGGGAGTACGTTTTATCTCGGTCAATGACAATTTTGACAGTAACCGCAAAGGGGATATAGACAGCCTGGACAGGGCGTTCCGTGCGCTGATTTATGATCTATATAGCCGGGATATTTCCAAGAAGGTCAAGAGCGCAAAACTGCGCCTTGCCCAACGAGGCGTCAACATCAATCCTGTTGCCCCTTACGGCTATCTGAAAGCCCCTGGCGATAAGCACAGGCTTATTCCAAATCCCCAGGCCGCACCAATCGTGCAGCGCATTTTTACTTTGGTAGCGAATGGGACTTCTACGGAAAAGGTAGCGGCAATTCTCAATGCCGAAGAAATCCCTACGCCATCGCAAATCAAGGTCGGCACTCCCAGCGGTCACGCAAACTGGCGGCCGAATTACTGGCGCAGGGCAACCATCGACTGGATTATCCGGGATCGGCAGTATATCGGCAGCATGGTATATGGGAAACGTGTTCGGCCCCGCATAGGCGTTCATCAGCAGTTGACGGCCAAACTGGAGGACTGGATCATTGTTGCCGACTGCCATGAGCCGCTGGTGACAAAGGAGTTGTTTGCCCGGGCGCAGGAGCGGCTCGGAGGGGAACAGCGGCAGTTGTCCATGCATAACAAGTGGAAAAACCCTTTGAGCAAGAAAGTGTATTGCGGTGTCTGCGGGTACGCCATTGTCCGGCGCGGAAGTAAGAACCGGTACTACTGCTGTCAAACGCCTCGGACAGTACCGGGAATGGTGTGCTATCCAGAGAAGGTTTTTGAATCGGAGATTTTGGATGTTGTCACGGAGGCGATTCACCAGCAAGCCCGCTGTGTGGTGGACACACAGCACATGATGGAGCAGCAGAAGAAATCGCAGGAGGCAGCCGTGTCGCTCCTGCGTAAGAAAGTTAAAAAACTGGAAGCTCTGCAAAGGGAACTTACTCGGAGGATTGAAAAATTGTACGAAGATGCAGTAATAGATAACTTGTTCTCCCGTGATGCGTACACGGCGCAAAAGGCCCGCCTTGTGGAACAGCGTGACGATGCACATAGGGCCGAGGCTGAAATCCAAGCAGAACTCTTTGAGCGAACCCGTGACTGCTCTATCTATATGGAACGATACCGGCTCTATGTTGATATGGAAGTGTTACCGGATGATGCGATAGCTGATCTGCTTGACCGTGTTACAGTGTGGCCGGATGGCCGCTTGGAGGTTTCGTTGAAATTCCTTAACGAGCTGCCTGTCTCGGCTGTGGCAGAGCAGAGAACGAAAACCACTGAATAGGTCATCTAAAAAATTTCAAAAATTTATTAGTTCTGGCTTGACATTAGCAGATTTAAGGCATACGGCGGCTACGAATATGCACCAACTGACAGGCGACTTCTACACAGTGGGCGAAGTCCTGGGACATACGCTTGCGGGTATCGGCGTATCGCTTGGGCTGTCTATGAACTTTGAAGCAGTCACAGCGCGTTATGTGGACGTGCGGCTTGAACGGAAGAAAGAAGTGCTTGACGCATACCATGACGCAGTAGGGAAAGCAGACCCGCCGAAAGCAAAGGAAGCCAAGCCGAAAAAAGCAAAGGGCAGGGCAAAGAAAAAAAGCACTGATTTAGAGCTTTGACGGGCGTATCTTTTTACTATTTCTTATAGCGGCTTATATCTGTCCGTCGAGTTAGGGCGTCAAATGGGCGTCAAAACAGATTTTTATACCGCAGCCACAGGAATGGGCAAAGCCGCAAAAACATAGTGTTTATGCGGCTTTGCGGCGTTTCTGGTATTCATTTTTTGCGGCGTGGTGAGCAGATCATTCTACTATTTTTTATTTGTAATTTCATAAACCGCCAAAGCTCTTGCGTTCCAGGAGGCGGTCAGCTTGTCTTGCAGCTGCGAAACAAGAGTCCAGTCTAAAGCATAGGCGGCCTGTGCGATGGCCGCCTGCATCTCATGGACTTTCTTTTTGACAGATACCCAGTCTGTGGCCTCCCACTGATCAGCCAGGTCTTGATCAGATAAGTCTGTACACTGAACCGTGACGTTAATCATAATGGATAAGGGGCAGTGATCCGATCCCTGGGTATCTGTGTAGTGCTTTATACTCTTTACATAGGTCAGCAGCTCATTGGAAACCAAAAAATAATCCAGCCTGGAACCCTTATTATGAATCCGGTTTTGATTTTTTGGGGCCCACCAGGTAAAAGCGTCCCGCTTTTCTGGATAAAACGTGCGGAACACGTCTTTAAGCCCTACTTCCAAAAGCCGTTCAAAATTTTTGCGTTCCTCTGTTATCATATCTGGAGGGACGGTGCTTGACCTGGCCTCAGAAGGGTAGATATCCTGATCCGTATGTGTAACATTAAAGTCACCGCAGACCACAACTGGTTTCGGCAGCTTGGAAATATAGGTGCGGAAAGCCATGTCCCAATTCAGACGGAATTTCCGCCGCTCTGGGGGGGATTGTGCCTGGTAGTTTGGGACGTACACATTGACAATATAAAAATCTCGGTATTCCAGGGTGATGGCCCTGCCCTCCCGGTCATACTTCTTGACCCCAATCCCCAGCTTGACAGATAATGGCTCACGTCTGGACAGAACGAGAGTGCCCGAATAATTGGGTTCCATCGCCGGAAACCCGTAGTCGTGGTAGCCGGGGGCGGCCAGTACAGTTTGCCCCCGTGTTTCCTGGATACACATAACATCAGGCTTTCCATCAGTCAGGAACTTGATCAGTTCCCGCCGGTGCGCCGCGATCCCGTTGATGTTCCAGGAGGCAATTTTCATTTCCTCACAACCTTATCCCATTTTTCTGATATAGATTATATCAGATTTGGTTTTCATAGGATACAGCGGCGGAGTCGGGATGGATCAAAGTGATGGGAAGGCACTTCCTTCTGGCGTAATTCACCGTCTGCATGGTGCCGGAGCGAAGGTTCCGGTCGTTGTCATACACCGCCAGCAGGCAACTGGCATGGTCTACCATGTACTGATTTCTCAGCCTGTAATTGGTCACAGAGTTGTTTCCCGCAGTTCCGGCGATGACCACCTCCGCACTGCGCTGCCGCAGGACGGACAGCCGGCGGCGGCTTTTGGGGTCCCAGTCCCTGTTATGTCCATCAAAGGGAAGGACAAGGACCAGCTCGATATCACTGTACTCCGGCTGCTCTTTCAGCTCCAGCAGCAGCTCACCTGACCAGAGGTCTACCCCGAGGGCTCCCCCAACATAGAAACGGCGGACTCCCTTTTCATAGAGCAAAACAAGCTGCTCTTTCAGTCGGCGCTTGAGCCGTTTGCAGCCGTTATTATTACTCCCGAATAAAAATATAGGAAATCTGGTTGTGCAGAAAGAAAGCGGAGACCCTATCAGGAGAATGTTGTAAGGTACGCATGAAAGAAACTG
>CAJTEA010000025.1 GCA_910575265.1 Oscillospiraceae bacterium | reverse complement strand
CAAATCCGATATCCGCCATAAAACAGTTTCTTTCATGCGTACCTTACAACATTCTCCTGATAGGGTCTCCGCTTTCTTTCTGCACAACCAGATTTCCTATATTTTTATTCGGGAGTAATATAATGTCCGTTTTGTATCTATCAACGACGGCTACGATAGTACTCAACTTCAGGGCGATACAGGCGGCATCAATGTGGCTTTCAAATATCTTCTCAACGAACTTTACAGTAGGGATTTATCAATAAAATACAGAAGCGCCAAATTCGCAAAATTTCGACGGGGTGAATACCAGAGTAAAATCTGTCCGTATGGTTACAGAAAAAGTGAAAATGGCCGAATGGAGCCAGATGAGGAAGCCGCCGAAACTGTACAGCTGATTTTCACGCTGGCTCAACAGGGGCTGGGAGCAAAGCAGATCGTTAAGGCCTTGTATGACCGGAACATCCCGACGCCTGCGGAGTATAAGGCAGCTCACGGCTTTACTGGCCACGATATCTCCCGTTGCCATGGTATCTGGCACGAGTCCACCGTAGCTCGGATTCTGGCGGATGAACGCTACACTGGTATGTACATCATCGCTAAACGCGAGGTGACCGAGGTAGGTGGGCATCGGGCCAGGCTAAAACCTGAGGACCAGTGGGTCAAGATTCCTGACCATCATTCAGCCATCGTCAGTAAGGAGCTGTACGACCAAGTGCAGGCTTTGCGGCCTCATACCAAATGTGCGAAGAAAAATATCAACGTATACCCGCTGCGCAGCAAGGTATTTTGCGGTTGCTGCCGTCATGCCATGTCCCGGACATCCAACAAAAATCATGCCTATATTTGTCGACACAGTCAGATAGACGGCGCAACTCCCTGCCACGGATTACGGATTTCCGAGGTGGAACTGGAACGCATCCTTTATAATATGCTTTTGGTACGACTTCAAACTTTAGCCACCTCGGAGAATTGTGTTTCGACATCTGCTCCAGAAGACCTGGATCAAAAAGTTGAGACTTGTAAGGAAGAAAAACGAAAACTGTATGAACAATTCGTAGCACAAAAAATCAACCTAGAGGACTACAAAAACCAGAAAGCTAAACTGGATGGTGAGTTGGAGCAGTACAAGCAAACGTTAGCTATTGTCAGAGCTCAAATAACCGGACGAAGGGACGCCGAAGATCAAGGCAGTCTGCTGCACCGGTTTCAAGAAGCTGGATGCCTGACAATAGAATTGGCAGATGACTTAATCGACCGGGTGGACATTTATCCTGACGGTCGAGTGGAGCCCATCTGGAGATAGCGCAGCCCCCTGATGCGGTTACCTGCATCAGGGGGCTCATTTTTGTTTTATTTCCAAAAAATAGTTTCTATGTACGGTTCGCTTTTCGCTCTCAGAAGGACTCGCCCGATTTCTCGGCCGCTCTCATCCCCTGATACCACCGCCCACAGGGCGAAATAACGATATAGGTTCTTCAATGTTTCCAGCAACTCGCAATTATTGTAGTAAAACAGTTTGTCTCCAGAATTTTTTATTTCCTGCCCAAGCTGATCCATACGGTTATCATCATAACCCAAGCGGGCAACGTATGCGCGATACTGCTCATCGTTACGGTAATAATTGAGAACCGCATCAAACACAGCCGTTTCCAACGCAATTCGGAACTCCGGAAGTATGTCGCCCCGCTCAGTCAGGTGCGCTACAAGGAGACTTATAGGTACTTTTGTCCACATTACCGTCGGGACAATATAATACCACTGATGATCGCCGTCGTAAAAGTAAGTGTGGTCTACAAACGCAATCTTGCTGTAAATGTCAAGTTCACTAGTGCCGACCCAGTGGGGTCTGCCGGTTGGCTCGGTCCTAAACAGATAAGACGAGTTTTCGCTTCCGGGTGACCACAAAGATCGTAACTGACCTAATGAAAACAGATACTCCACCATGTCCGGTGAGTTATAGTCCTCCCAAAGCCGGGTGCCTCGGGAGGAAAAAACTCCCCCGTTGCCGCTCCAACCGTATTGCACATACTTGTCTGACAACCGTCTGGCGATGATACTGATGTCTCCCATACAATCTCCTCCTGTCATTTGTAATTGTTAGGTACTATTATTGGAGTATATACTACGGAGTACAAACCGTCCAGTAACCAAGCGGCAAGTTTCATACTATGAGGTTGCCACAAAAGTTTTGCAAAGGTATTGACTTTCTCTAAAACTTAAGATACCATAATAAATGTAAACGTTACTAATCACTGCTAATAGCAGTTCGTTTTGTTATCATCACGGAGGTGATCGTGCTTATTTTATTCAATGAACAATAAAAAGAGAATAATTGTTTTTATTGGGGTCGGTTTGCTTATGAACCGGCTTTTTAATATAAACAATTCAAGGCCCAGAAGGTTTTATTAAATCTTCTGGGCCTTTTTCTATATAAATGAGAATTTTGCCTCGTAAAGAGACCCGCAGTAGCTCTCGGACAATGGCTACCAGACTTGGCGATGGTCTGATGTTCGCAAAAATCGCCATGAACGCCGCTTGCGGCCTGTTTCGGCGGAATTGTCTGGTATTACAACGCCGGATGCCCAGTTGACGCACTGTGCATCGCCTCCGGACGCGTCACCCCCGCAACTAGTCTCGCAAAGAGACCCGCCCGTAGCCCTCGGAGATTGGCTGCACCAAATCACATTTTGGGTTTCATGTGGTGATGGTACTTTTTTAGGAAACCCAGTCCATGTGAGCGGCCTTAACGGTTATTTGACGCCGACCGGCGGAAAATAACCAGTTAAGGAGAGCAAAAAGTACTATATGGCTGGCGACTGTATAGTATGGGTCACTACATCCCCGTTCAAAGATGTGTGCCGAATTTAACAGGCTTTGTGAGCCAGGGACGCCCCGGACGTCTAATTCCGGTTGCGATTACATATTTGAGGTATCTGATGATGGGAAGCTTGAAATACGAAATCTCACAACACTGCAAAGAATTACAGGCAAATAAACCAGTTGGAGGCAAACATACTTCTGATAAAAGCTGGAAGTCATATATGGATGCTAGCATAAAATTTGGGGAATGGTGCAAGCGGAGATATCGCTGTCGGCATTTTACGGACTGCCGACCCTACATTCAGGACTACGCTGATTGGCTGGTTCAACAGGGCAAGAGCGCCAGCACGATACATACCTACCTTGCCGGAGTATGTCGTATATTTGAAGTCTCTTTGACAGATGTCCGAAAACCCAAGCGCGTCACTTCTCAAAATACCCGTAGCCGAGGGCTTAAGGGTGTGGATAATCGAAACGATGCTGCCAGAGAAGCATCTCCCAGGTTGCACGATTTTGCAGCTGCGGTCGGCATCCGTCGTGCTGAGTATGTTCGGCTTAGAGGCGACGACTTTATGTACGATGAGTCTGGGTATCTATGCGTCCGAGTGAAAAGAGGCAAAGGTGGAAAATTTCAGTTGCAGCGTATTTTGCCGGGGGACGAGATGTTTGTTCGGTCGTATTTTACTGGTACGGCAGATTTTGTATTCTCACGAGCTGAATTGGACAACAAAATTGATTTGCACCATCTCAGGGCCGTCCAGGCGCAGCGGGCCTATCGTTATTACGCTGACCGCCTTCATAGGGAGCCGGAGTACCGGAAGCAGTTGGAATCGGAAATCAAGGCCCGGTGGCAGAAGTATAACAATCGTCGCTGGAAACAGCGGGAGTTTGAGGGACTGTACAAGTTGCGCGGAACAAACCGGCAGTTGGCTCAAAAGCTGGGAAAACCCACGGAGTATGACCGGCTGGCGGTTTTGGCGACGAGTGTATTTCATTTGAGCCATTGGAGGTGCGACGTCACGGTATCTAATTATTTGTTGGCATATTGATAGGGGCCTATAAAATTTCCTTTCTGTCTGATATTTTCCATGGCCCCAAAATGTGAACAGCTCTATGGTTCTGCGCTAGCAGGCCCATAGAGCTGTTATTCGTCAGGGACATACTCTGCTATATCTTCCAAGCGGCAATCCAAGACCGCACACAATTTATTCAGCGTTTTCGTTTCCATATTATCGTTCGCCCGCAAGCGGCGAACCGTCTTGCTGTCAATACCACACTTCTCCCTAAGCTGGTAAGTGGAAATATTCTTTTCCTTCATCACATCCCATAACCTATCAAAAACAATCATGACCTCACCCCCTGATTGACACTAACTAGTATGGGGGTTATAATCTCCATATTTAAGGGGATATAACCCCCATATTAGAAATTAACTCAGGGAGTTGCTTGCTATGATTAAATGGTGTTGCGCGTTCACTGGCCATCGACCAAGGAAGTTTCCGTGGGGGTATGATGAGACGGATACCCGGTGTATTTCCTTAAAAAAGACGCTTGCAAAAGAAATCGTCAAGCTGGTGGATGCCGGATATACGGACTTCCTATCTGGCATGGCAGAGGAGACAGACACTTGGGCAGCGCTGGCCGTTCTTTCTTTGAAGGAAGAAAATCCCGCGCTAAAGCTCCACTGTGTCCTGCCCTGCGAGGGACAGGCAGACGGATGGTCAGCTTCGGCGCGGGAAATCTATTTTTCTATT
The DNA here is from genome assembly GCA_910575265.1 of Oscillospiraceae bacterium. Taxonomy (GTDB): domain Bacteria; phylum Bacillota; class Clostridia; order Oscillospirales; family Oscillospiraceae; genus Lawsonibacter. The sequence continues at coordinate 29,640 of CAJTEA010000025.1, read as the reverse complement.
ATAGAGCAGGCGGACGAGGTTGTGTATGTGAGCCAGGAGTATCGTGAAGGCTGTATGCTGGAGCGTAACCGCTATATGGTAAATCATGCCACCTGTCTGCTGGCTGTCTATAACGGCGAGTGGCGAGGTGGTACGGCGATGACGGTGAGACATGCCCGGAAACTGGGACGAAAGATTATCATACTCAATCCGGTCTGAAATATTTTGCAAAAGCATCAAAACTTTACGTTTGACTTGTGCTTTACAAACAAGTCGATTATAATATTGTCATCCACATCTGTAAAGGACTGAGAGATTTGGTTGCGGATAAAAAATGCTCATATTTTTCCCATCGGGAATGTGAATACTTTCCCTGCCATCCGGGAGCGGACCCGGAGAATTTCAACTGTCTATTTTGCTGGTGTCCTCTCTATCTGCTGGGACCCAGGTGTGGCGGCAGCTTCGTAATCCGTGCTGATGGCCGCAAGGATTGCAGCGGCTGTCTCTACCCCCACCGTCGGGAAAGCTACGAGGAGATCGTCCGTTGGTACAGCGAGATTGAGGAAGCGATGCCCAAGGAGTAAAAAATGGTTGCGCACTTTGTCGTAACGTGATATGATACAGAAAAATTGAATACAGAAAAGCGTTCGGTGCCGTACCTCCTCGGGAGGTACGGATAATAGGGAAACAGGTGAAAGGCCTGTACGATCTCGTCACTGTATGTAATGAGCGCGCCGTCTGAGTCGGAAAAGGACAGCCACTGGCGAAAGCTGGGAAGGCGGCGGCGCGTGTGGATTTACGAGTCAGGAGACCTGCCGGACTGCTGGTACAGGAGCGTATGCTCCAGGCCACGAGGCATTGGCTGTACCGTTTTTACCTTGGGAGGTTCCCGGGGTTTTTGCGGCGTAGTCATCTTCGGGTGACTGCGTTTTATTTTGTGCATTTTAGGAGGAAAAACAAATGAAAACAAGAAAAATCCTTGCGCTGGCCCTTGCTGCGGCCGCAGCCTTGACTCTGCTGTCCGCCTGCGGCGGGAAACAGAACGCCCCCGGCAGTTCCGGCCAGACCCCCGGAAGCGCATCTCAGAGTCGGCCCCAGTCCTCGGACGGCTCCGCCAGTGAGCCCCCCGCGGAGGATGACGAGGACTACACCACCGGCGATGCCTCCCTGGACGATCCCCGCAACCAGGACAGTATCGGCGAGACTGAACTGCTGGTGGTCAGCTTCGGCACCAGCTTCAACGACAACCGGCGGCTGACCATCGGAGCCATTGAGAAAGCCATGGAAAAAGCTTTCCCAGACTATTCGGTCCGCCGGGGCTTTACCGCCCAGATCGTCATCGACCACATCCAGCGCCGGGATGGGGAGGTCATCGACAACGTGACCCAGGCCCTGGACCGTGCGGTGGATAACGGGGTAAAGACCCTGATCGTCCAGCCTACCCACCTGATGGACGGCTTTGAGTACAACGATGTGGTGAACGAGGTGGCCCAGTACGCTGACGCCTTTGACAAGATTGTAATGGGCGCGCCCCTGCTTACCTCCGATGAGGACTTTCAGATTGTGGCCCAGGCCATGGTGGACGCCACCGCTCAATATGACGACGGCAAAACTGCCATCTGCTTCATGGGGCACGGTACCGAGGCGGAGTCCAACGCCGTCTATGCCAAGATGCAGACCGTCCTCACTGACGGGGGACGTGCCAACTACTTCGTGGGCACCGTGGAGGCCGAGCCCTCCCTGGATACCGTGCTGGAGCTGGTGAAGGCGGGCAGCTATGAAAAGGTGGTCCTCCAGCCCATGATGATCGTGGCCGGGGACCACGCCAACAACGACATGGCTGGGGACGACGAGGACACCTGGAAAACCGCTTTTGAGGGGGCGGGCTATCAGGTGGAGTGCGTCCTCAAGGGCCTGGGCGAGTATGAGGCCATCCAGCAGCTGCTGGTGGACCATGTAAAGGATGCGGTTGCCAAATGAAAAAGCTGTATTGTATCTGTGCCCTGTTTCTGCTTCTGACCGCCTGCGGGCAGGAAAAAAGTCCGGCGGACGCCTCTGAATCAGAGCCGCCCGCCGCCTCAAGCCAGGGACAGGTGGCTTCCTCCAGCCAGATGGCTCCGGTGGAGGATGTGGTGGACCCGGATATGGTCCCCATCTGCGGCGATTCCCTGAGAGACGGTACTTACTCCATCGCCGTGGACTCCAGCTCCTCCATGTTCAAAATTGAGAGCTGTGAGCTGACAGTAGAAAACGGCAAAATGACTGCCGCAATGCACATGGGCGGCAAGGGTTATCTCAGTGTATTCATGGGAACCGGAGCGGAGGCGTCCAGAGGCGCCGAGATCCCCTTCCAGGAGGACGGAGCGGGAAACCACATCTTTACCGTCCCAGTGGAGGCTCTGGACAAGGGGATTCCCTGCGCGGCTTTCAGCAAAAATAAGAAGCTTTGGTACGACCGCACCCTGGTGTTCCGGGCAGATTCCCTGCCGTTGGAGGCGTTCCGGGAAGGGGTCTACCCCACCGCCTCTGACCTGGACCTGACCGATGGGGACTACACCGTGGAGGCGGAGCTGTCCGGCGGTTCGGGCAAGGCTGGTGTCCAGTCCCCCGCCGCCCTGCGGGTGGAAAACGGTACAGCCTATGTCACCGTCGTATGGAGCAGCTCCAACTACGACTATATGCGAGTGGGCGAAGAACAGTTTTTCCCTGTCCAGGCGGAGGGCAACTCTACCTTTGAGTTCCCTGTGCCCGTCTTCGACCGGAAGCTGACTGTCTACGCCGATACCACCGCCATGAGCACGCCTCACGAGATCGAATATGCCCTGCGGTTCGACTCCGGGACCATCCAGAGCGCGCCATGAGGCGAAGGATCAGATTTCTCCCGCTCCTGCTTCTGCTGCTCCTGTGTTCCTGCGCCCCAAAGGAGCGGCAAGGCGGGACCTGGGACGAGCTGGAGCTGGACCACCGTGTAGAACTGCAATACGCGGAGCAGTTTTCTATCGACTGCTATCAGGGCGGCTGTCAGAAAATCACCATTGGGACGGATGGGACCTATTTGGTGGTCCCGGAGGGGGGCGAGGTCCCCGCTGATATTCCGGAGGGAGTCACCGTGCTCCAGCAGCCCCTGGACAGTATCTACCTGGTGGCCACCTCGGCCATGGACCTCTTTCGGGAGCTGGACAGTATAGGCGCGGTCACCCTGTCGGGCACCGACGTCAACGGCTGGTACATTGAGGAGGCCAGGCAGGCCATGGAGGAGGGGCGCATGGCCTACGCCGGCAAGTACAGCGCCCCGGACTACGAGCTGATTCTGGACCAGGGCTGTAACTTGGCCATCGAGTCCACCATGATCTACCACAGCCCGGAGGTAAAGGAGCAGCTGGAGCGCTTCGGCATCCCGGTGCTGGTGGAGCGTTCCAGCTATGAGAGCCACCCCCTGGGGCGGATGGAGTGGATCAAGCTCTATGGAACCCTGCTGGGGAAGGAACAGGAGGCCCAGGACTATTTCGACGGGCTGCTGGAGCGTCTCGCCCCCATCCTGGAACAGGAGAATACCGGCAAGACAGCAGCCTTCTTCTTCATTACCGCCAGCGGCGGGGTGAATGTGCGCCGCTCCGGGGACTATGTCGCCAAGGCCATCGGCCTGGCCGGGGGGGTGTACGCCTTTCCGGATTTGACTGGCGAGAGCGGCGTCCAGTCCACCGTGAATATCCAGATGGAGGAGTTTTATCAGAAAGCGCGGGACGCCGACATCCTCATCTACAACAGCACCATTGACGGAGAGCTGGAGACACTGGACCAGCTGCTGGAAAAGAGCCCCGTGCTGGGGGATTTTAAGGCCGTACAGGAGGGGAACGTGTGGTGTACCGGAAAAAATCTGTTTCAGGAGAGCCTGGGGCTGGGGGACTTTATTGTGGACCTGCACCGGGTCATGACGGAAGAAAACCCGCCTCTGACCTATCTCCATCCCCTCTCCTGAGGTACGCCCTGGCCTTCCTGCTGCTTGTGGGACTGCTGGCCCTGCTGGCCGCACTGAATCTAAAGGTGGGGAGCGTCCGGCAGGCGGACGAGGCCATCGTCTGGAGGCTGAGGGCCCCCCGGATGCTGGCGGCGGCGATTCTGGGGGGCGGTCTGTCCCTGTCCGGCTTTCTGCTCCAGACCTTCTTCGCCAACCCCATCGCCGGGCCCTTTGTGCTGGGCATCTCCTCCGGGGCAAAGCTGGCGGTATCCCTGACGATGATTTTTCTGCTGAGCCGGGGGCTGGTCTCCACCTCGGCGGCGATGATCGGCGCGGCTTTTCTGGGGGCTATGCTGTCCATGGGGTTCATCCTGCTCATTTCCCGGCGGGTGCGGCGGATGTCCCTGCTGGTGGTGTGCGGGGTGATGATCGGCTATATCTGCTCCGCCATCACCGATTTCGTCCTTACCTTCGCCGAGGACTCCAACATCGTCAACCTCCACAATTGGTCCATGGGCAGCTTTTCCGGCATTTACTGGGACAGCGTGGGGGTGATCGCCCTGGTGACCGGTGCGGCGCTGGTCCTGGCCTTCCTGCTGTCCAAGCCTATTGGGGCCTACCAGCTGGGAGAGGTCTACGCCCGGAGCATGGGAGTGGATATCCGGCTGTTCCGGGTGGAGCTAATCCTGCTGTCCAGCCTGCTGTCCGCCTGCGTCACCGCCTTTGCCGGGCCGGTATCCTTTGTGGGCATCGCGGTCCCCCACCTGATGAAGCGTCTGTTCGGAACGGCCAAGCCCCTTCTGATGATCCCCGCCTGTTTTCTGGGGGGCGGGGCCTTCTGCCTGTTCTGCGACCTCGTCGCCCGGGTAGTTTTTGCCCCAAGGGAGATGAGCATCAGCTCGGTGACCGCCCTGCTGGGCGCTCCGGTGGTCATCACCATGCTGGCCGGGAGGAGGCGGGAGCGTGATTAGGACAGAAAATCTGTCGGTGGGCTACGGGAAAACGCCTCTAATCGAGGATATCTGCCTCCGTCTCAGGCCGGGACAGGTCGTGACCCTTATCGGGCCTAACGGCTCGGGAAAATCCACCATCCTGAAAACCGTCATAGGGCAGCTCGCCCCCATCCGTGGGATGGTTTTCCTGGATGGGCGGGCTATGGGGGCGCTGTCCCCTCTGGAGATCGCTCAAAAGCTGGCAGTTCTGATGACCGGCCGGGTGCGCCCAGAGCTGATGACCTGCTGGGACGTGGCGGCCATGGGCCGCTGTCCCTACACCAGGCGGCTGGGCATTTTGTCCGCCGGGGACCGGGAGAAGGTCTGGGAGGCTCTGTCCCTGGTCCACGGCGAGGAGCTGGCCCCCCTGCCCTTTACGGAAATCAGCGACGGCCAGCGGCAGCGGGTGATGCTGGCCCGAGCCCTGTGTCAGGAGCCGGAGGTGATCGTGCTGGACGAGCCCACCACCTTTCTGGATATCCGATACAAGCTGGAGCTGCTGGCCGTTTTAAAAGAGATGGCCCAAGAGCGGAAGCTGGCGGTGCTGCTGTCCCTCCACGAACTGGAGCTGGCGGAGAAAATCTCCGACTGTGTGGTTTGTGTCCACAATGGAAAAATAGAGCGTATCGGCCCGCCGGAGGAGATTTTTACGGCGGACTACATCAAAAAGCTGTTTGATATCCAGACAGACGATTCAGAACTGTTTGTCTTCCGCGGCGGGAAACATTTGCGGTGCGGCCGCACCACCGGGACCTGCGCGGCTCTTGCCGCCCAGGGGGCGGCTCGCCTGCTGCTGACGGGACAGATTCCTGCCTCTGCCGCCCTCACAACACCAAAAGGGACGCGGATCGAAGCGCCTTTGGAGGGCTGCCGCCTGGAGGACGGCTCTGCCTTCTGCTCTGTCCGCAAGGACGGCGGGGACGACATAGACGACACCCACGGCCTGCTCATCACGGCCCAGGTGGAGCGATGGGACGCCCCCGGCGTCTCCATCGAGGGCGGCGCGGGGGTGGGCCGGGTGACCAAGCCCGGCCTGGACCAGAGCGTGGGGGCGGCGGCCATCAACCGGGTCCCCCGGCGGATGATCGAACAGGAAGTGTTGTCTGTGGCTGACGAACTGGGCTACGAGGGGGGCTTTCAGGTGACTATCCATGTCCCCGGCGGGGAGGAGGCCGCGAAAAAAACCTTTAATCCCCAGATGGGGATTGAGGGCGGTATCTCGATTTTGGGCACCTCCGGCATCGTGGAGCCAATGAGCGCCCAGGCACTCATTGACACCATTGCCCTGGAGATCAGGCAGAGGGCCGCCCAGGGGCACAAAAAGATCATTTTAACGCCGGGGAACTACGGCCTGGATTTTCTCCGTGCCCAGGGGATGGACCGCTGGGGGGTACCGGTGGTGAAGTGCTCCAACTTCATCGGGGATGCCCTGGATGCCTGCGCTGCCGAACAAATCCAGGGCGTCCTGCTGGTGGGACATATGGGCAAGCTGGTGAAGCTGGCCGGGGGCGTGATGAACACCCACAGCCGGTCCGCCGACTGCCGGACGGAGCTCTTCTGCGCCCACGCCGCTCTGCGGGGGGCGGGGCGGGAGGTGTGTCAGGCCCTGGCGGACTGTTCCACCTCCGACGCCTGTATCGCGGTCCTGGACAGGGCCGGCCTGCGGGAGACGGTGCTGGACAGTCTGCTGTCCGCTATCCAGGACCACCTGGACCGCCGGGTTTCCGGGACGATTCACGTGGGAGCGGTGGTGTTTTCCAACCAATACGGCCTGCTGGGGCGGACCCGGCGGGCAGGGGAGCTGATAGACAGATGGAAGTGAAGCGAGGCGTGTTTTATGGGGTGAGCGTTGGACCGGGGGACCCGGAGCTGCTGACCCTGAAAGCCCTTCGGGTGCTGGAGGCCTGCTCCGTAATTGCCGCGCCCCAGACCGGAAGCGGAGATACACTGGCAATGGACATCGTCCGTCAGGCCGTCTCCTTGGAGGGGAAGCCCCTTTTGCCGCTGCCTTTTACCATGGCGCAGGACCCGGCCCTCCGGCAGGAGGCCCATCAGCGGGCCGCTTGGGAGATAGAGAATTTTCTGGCGGCGGGGCGGGATGTGGCCATGCTGAATTTGGGGGACGTGTCAATCTACGCTACATACGGCTATCTGCAAAAGCTGCTGAAGGCAAGGGGCTATCAGACAGAAATGATCCCCGGCGTGTCCAGCTTCTGTGCGGCGGCGGCCCGGCTGGGAGTGGACCTGGTCCAGGGAGACGAGCCCCTGCACCTCATTCCGGGGCACAGCGGTCCGGTGGAAGAAGCTCTGGCGCTGCCGGGAACAAAGGTGCTGATGAAATCCGGCCGTCAGTTCCCCAAAGCAGTCCGGGCGCTTGAAAGGGCGGGGCTGGCGGAGCGGGCTTCGCTGGTCCGGAACTGCGGACTGCCCGACGAGGCTGTCTTTCACGGCGCCAGCCAATTTCCGGAGGCCCCGGGCTACTTTGCCACTATCATTGTAAAGGGGTAAAAGGATGGTACATTTTGTGGGCGCGGGGCCGGGGGCCCCGGATCTCATCACCCTGCGGGGCGCGGAGCTGCTGAAAGAGGCGGACGTGGTGATCTACGCCGGCAGTCTGGTCAATCCCGCCCTGCTGGAGCTGTGCAAGGCGGACTGCGCCCTCTATAACAGCGCCGAGATGACCCTGGAACAGGTGCTGGACGTCATGAGACAGGGGGAGCTGAAAGGAAAGGCGACCGTCCGCCTCCACACCGGAGACCCCTGCCTGTACGGAGCGGTCCGGGAACAGATGGACGCTCTGGACCGGCTGGGTGTCCCCTACGACCTTACCCCCGGCGTCTCCTCCTTCTGCGGGGCGGCGGCGGCGCTGGAGACGGAGTATACCCTGCCCGGCGTCAGCCAGAGCGTAATCCTCACCCGTATGTCCGGACGGACCGCTGTGCCGGAGGGGGAGGCCATCGCTGCCCTGGCCGCCCACGGGGCCAGCATGGCAATCTTCCTGTCGGCGGGGATGCTGACGGAATTGCAGGCGGAGCTGCTCAAGGGGGCCTACACCCCGGACACCCCGGCGGCCCTGGTTTACAAGGCCACCTGGCCGGAGGAAAAGACGGTACGCTGTACCGTGGGGACCTTGGCCCGGGCGGGGCAGGAGCACCAGATCAGCAAAACTGCCCTGGTGCTGGTGGGGAATTTTTTGGGGAAGGACTACCAGCGCAGCAAGCTCTACGATCCGGCTTTTACTACCGGTTTTCGGGAGGGACAGCCGTGATTCACCTGATTTCCTTTACAGACCGGGGGCAGACCCTGGCGGAAGCGCTGGCCAGGGCGCTGGACGGCCAGGCCGTCCGATGCGGTCCGGGGAGCCTGAACGGCTGGACGCAGGAACGCTTTCAGCAAGGAAACGCCCTGATTTTTGTGGGGGCCGTGGGTATCGCCGTTCGGGCAATCGCTCCCTGTGTAAAAAGCAAGACCACGGACCCCGCCGTGGTGGCGGTGGACGAGACGGGGAAGTTCGCTATCCCCCTGCTTAGCGGACACCTGGGCGGGGCCAACGAGCTGGCGCAGAAAATCGCCGCGGTCTGCGGGGCCGTCCCAGTCATCACCACCGCCACCGACCTCCACGGGGTATTTGCCGTGGACCAGTGGGCGAAACAGCAGAACTGCGCCATTTTGAATCCAGAGGGCACTAAAAAGGTGTCCGGGGCCCTGCTGGCGGGGGAGAGGGTGGAACTCTGTTCCCCCTGGCCGGTGGCGGGAGAGCCGCCGGAGGGGGTGTCCCTGCGGCTGATGCCTAAAATCGCCGTGCTGGGGGTGGGCTGTAAAAGAGGTACACCGGTCCAGGCGCTGGAAGAGGCCTTTGCCGCCCTGCCGGTCCATTCGGCGTCCTTCCGCAAGGTGTGTACCATCGACCGGAAGGGGGATGAGCCGGGACTGCTGGCCTTCTGCCGCGCCCACGGCCTGGAGCTGGAGGTCTTCTCCGCCGCTCAGCTGGGGGCGGTGCCGGGAGATTTTTCCGCATCGGAGTTTGTGGAGCGGGTCACCGGCGTGGACAATGTCTGCGAGCGGGCGGCGGTGCTGGGCAGCGGCGGGACGCTGTGTCTGAAAAAGCAGTCGATGGACGGCGTGACCATGGCGGTGGCGGCGGTGCCCTTTGCCCCAAATTGGAGGTGGCAGGATGAGTAAAGTTTATGTGGTGGGCATCGGCCCCGGCGGTCCGGAGCAGATCACTCCCCAGGCTCGGGCGGCCATGGACCGGGCCGAGGTGCTGTGCGGCTACACCGTGTATCTTGAGCTGGTCAAGGGCCTGTACCCTGATAAGGAGATCTACACCACCCCCATGCGCCAGGAGCTGGAGCGGTGCCGCTGGGCGCTGGAGACCGCTCAGTCTGGCCGGACAGTGGCCCTGCTGTGCAGCGGCGACCCCGGGGTCTACGGGATGGCCGGCCCCCTGCTGGAGCTGGCCCAGTCATTTCCCGAGGTGGAGGTGGAGATCGTCCCCGGCGTGACAGCGGCGCTGTCGGGCGGGGCTCTGCTGGGCGCGCCTTTGGGCCACGACTTCTGCGTCGTCTCCCTGTCTGACCTGCTCACCTCCTGGGAGGTCATCGAACGGCGGCTGGAGTGCGCCGCTCAGGGGGATTTTGCCCTTTGCTTGTACAACCCCGCGTCCAAAAAACGGGCGGACTATTTGAAACGGGCCTGCGACATCCTTTTGCGATACAAAAATCCGGAGACAGTCTGCGGCTGGGTGCAGAACATCGGCCGGGCGGGGCAGGAGTACAAAATTCTTAACCTGGCCCAGCTTCAAGGAGAACAGCTGGACATGTTTACCACCGTTTTCATCGGCAGCAGCACCACGCAGAATATCGGCGGCCGGATGGTCACCCCCAGAGGATACCGGCTATGAGGCTTCTGATTTTCGGCGGCACCACTGAAGGACGCGTTCTGGCTCAACAGGCCGGGGAACTGGGGGCGGAGGTCACCGTCAGCGTGGCCACGGAGCTGGGGGCGGAGGAGTTGTACGGGCTGGAGGATGTTCGGATTTTGACGGGGCGGCTGGACCGGTCCGGGATGGAGGTGTTGCTCTCTGGCTTCGACCTGTGCGTGGACGCCACCCACCCCTATGCAAGGCTTGCCACCGCCGAAATCCGAGCGGCCTGTGAGCGGACAGGGGCATCTCTGCTCCGCCTCCTGCGGCCGGCCAGTCAAATCGAGGGTGCGGTCCGAGTTTCCAGCTGTCAGACAGCGGCGGAATTTCTGGCGGACGAGGGGGGAAATGTCCTGCTGGCCACCGGGGCCAAGGAGCTGTCCGCCTTCGGAGCTCTGGACAAAAACCGGCTGTATGTGCGGGTGCTGCCCACCCACGAGGGGCTGTCCGCCTGCGAGGCCCAGGGCATCCCCCACAACCATATTCTGGCCCTCCAGGGGCCCTTCTCCCAAAAGCTGAACGAGGCCATATTGGAGCAGTACCGAATCGCCTGGCTGGTTACCAAGGACGGCGGGCGGGCCGGGGGTTTGGGGGAAAAGCTGTCCGCCGCCCAGGCCGTCGGGGCCCGGGTCGTGCTGGTGGAGCGCCCCCCGGACGAGGGGGAGGGCCTGGAGGAGATTTTGGAGAAGATCAAGGAGCGGTTGGTATGAAGGTAACGCTGATAGGCGCCGGCTGCGGGCCTGTTCCGGAGATCCGGGCCGACTATGTGGTGGGGGCCGCCCGCCTGCTGGAAGGATACCCCGGGCGAAAGGATGCGGCCACCAAAGCGGAGGATATTTTGAAGTTGCTCCTCTCCTCCAGCTGTGAGAACTGCGCCGTTTTATACAGTGGCGACACCGGCTTTTACTCCGGGGCCAGGACTTTACTTCCTCTGTTAAAGGAGAGGGGAATTGAGGCGGAGGTGGTCCCTGGCCTGTCCAGCGCGCAGGTGCTGGCGGCCCGGCTGGGCCGGCCCTGGCAGGACTGGACCCTGTGCTCTGCCCACGGGACCGCCTGCGACCCGGTGGCGGCGGTGTGCCGAAGAAAGGCCGCCTTTTTCCTCACCGGGGGGCCGGGCGGTCCGGCGGCTCTGTGCCGGGAACTGGTACAGGCCGGCCTGGGCGGGCTGACGGTCACAGTGGGGGAAAATCTGGGCTTTGCGGGGGAAATGACCTCTCAAATGACCGCCGCCCAGTGTGCGGAACGGACCTTTGCCCCCCTCAACGTCCTGCTCTGTGAGCCCGCCCCTGTCCTCCCCCGGCGGACGCCGGGCATCCCGGACGGGGAGTTTGTGCGGGGCCAGGTCCCTATGACCAAGCAGGAGGTGCGGGCGGTCATCCTGTCCAAGCTGGCGGTGGGCCCTGAGGACCTGTGCTGGGACGTGGGCGCCGGGACAGGGAGCGTCAGTGTGGAGCTGGCCTTCCAGGCCGGAGCGGTGTGGGCGGTGGAACGGGACAGCGCCGCCTGCGCCCTGATCCGGGCCAACCGGGAAAAATTCGGGGCCTGGAAGCTCCGTCTTGTACAGGGGAGCGCCCCCGCAGCGTTGGATCGTCTTCCCGCTCCGGACGCGGCCTTTGTGGGTGGCAGCGGCGGGGAACTGCCCAAAATCCTGGATGCTGTCCGCTGGGCAAATCCCAAGGCCCGGGTCTGTGTGTCCGCCATCTCCCTGGAAACCCTCCATGCCGCAATGGCGGAGCTGAAGACCCCGGAGGTCACCCAGATTTCCGTCAGCCGCTCCAAACCGGCGGGAGAACTCCACCTGCTGCTGGCCCAGAACCCGGTGTTTCTTATTACGGGGGCGCTGTCATGAGGCGGCTGATGCTGGCCGCTATGGGCAGCGGCAGCGGCAAGACGGTGGTGACCTGTGCCCTGCTGGCGGCGCTGCGGGCCCGGGGGATGTCCGTTCAGTCCTTCAAGTGCGGCCCAGACTACATCGACCCCATGTTCCACCAACAGATGCTGGGGGTGCCCAGCCGCAATCTGGACCTGTTTTTGCAGGGGGAGGCCGGCGTCCGGCGGACACTGAGCCGTCAGACGGCGGAGCTTGCCCTGGTGGAAGGGGCTATGGGCTTTTACGACGGCGTGAAGGGAACAGACCGGGCCAGCGCCTGGGCGGTGGCGGACGCGGCGGATATTCCCGCTGTGCTGGTGCTGCATCCCAAGGGGGCCAGCCTGACCCTGGCGGCGCAAGTCCGGGGGCTGCAAACCTTCCGTACCCCCAACCACATCGCGGGCCTGCTGCTCAACAACTGCAAGCCCTCTCTCTATGCCCACCTAAAGCCCATCCTGGAGGAAGAGACCGGCCTGCCTGTGGCGGGATACCTGCCGCCCATGGAGGAGGCCGTCCTAGACAGCCGCCACCTGGGGCTGCTCACCGCCAGGGAGGTGGAAGACCTGGCGGCCCGCTTCGGGGCCATCGCCCGGCAGATGGAGCGGACGGTGGATGTGAACGTCCTGCTGACCCTGGCCGGGGAAACTGTTGAAAAACCGGCCCCGTCTATCCCTCCGCCGCCCCGGTGTAAAATCGCGGTGGCCCGGGATGAGGCATTCTGCTTCTGCTACGCGGACAATCTGGACCTTTTGCGGGAAAACGGGGCGGAGCTGACCTTTTTCAGCCCCCTCCGGGACCCCGTTCTGCCGCCGGAGACAGGGGGTCTCTACCTGCCGGGGGGCTACCCGGAGCTGTATGCCTGTCAGCTGAGCGAAAACCGCTCCATGCGGGAGACCATCCGCGGAGCGGTCAAGGCGGGCCTGCCCACCGTGGCGGAGTGCGGCGGGTTTTTGTACCTGCAAGAAACCCTGGAGGACGACCGGGGCGGAGTCTGGCCCATGGTGGGGGTTCTGCCCGGGGATGGGTACAAAACGGACCGTCTCCAGCGGTTCGGCTACAAAAGCCTGGCCGCGCAGGCGGACAGCCTGCTGTTCCGGGAGGGGGAGTCCATCCCTGTCCACGAGTTCCACTACTGGGACTGTACCCGGCCTGGCCCGGTTTTGGGAGAAACGATGTACGCCGGATTCCCTCATCTCCACTTCGGCGGAGAGCTGCCGCTGGCAGAGCGGTTTGTGGAGGGGTCCGTCCAATGGAGGAAGCAGCATGAATGAAGCACGAAAGCGCTGGGACAGTCTGGCAAAACCCCTGGGGAGCCTGGGCCTGCTGGAGGAGGCAGTGATAAAAATTGCCGCGCTGACGGGAAATGCAGAGGTGCATCTGAACAGCCGTGCCCTGCTGGTGCTGTGCGCCGACAACGGCGTGGTGGCCCAGGGGGTGACCCAGACGGACAGTTCCGTTACCGCCGCCGTGGCCCGGGCATTGGGAATGGGAACCAGCACCGTAAACTATATGGCCCGGGTGGCCAACTGCCAAGTCGTTCCGGTGGATATGGGCGTTCTGGATTTTCCCGGCGCGCCGGGGGTGCTGGACCGGCGGGTCCGCAGCGGAACCGCGGACATCACACAAGAATCCGCCATGAGCCGAGAGGAGTGCGTCCGGGCCATTGAGACGGGGATGGAGTTGGTCCGGGAGCAGAGGGAGGCGGGAGCTGACATTCTCGCCACCGGGGAGATGGGCATCGGCAACACCACCACCTCCAGCGCCGTGGCCAGCGTCCTGCTGGGCCTGCCGCCTGTTGAGGTGACTGGCCGGGGCGCGGGGCTGTCTGACGCTGGCCTTGCCCGGAAAATTGCCGCCATTGAGCGGGCAATCTCAGTCAACCGCCCCGACCCCGCCGATCCGGTGGACGTACTGTCCAAGGTGGGCGGGCTGGACCTGGCCGGGCTGTGTGGGGTGTTTCTGGGCGGGGCGAAGTACCGCCTTCCCATCCTGGTGGACGGCTTCATCAGCGCCGTGGCGGCGCTGTGTGCGGTGCGGCTGTGGCCGGAGGCAGGGCGGGCCATGCTGGCCAGCCATGTCTCCGCCGAGCCGACGGGGCGGCTGGTGCTGGACGAGCTGGGATTAAAGCCCCTGATTACCGCAGAGCTGCGCCTGGGCGAGGGCAGCGGCGCGGTGGCGGCCCTTCCCCTGCTGGATATGGCCCTGGCGGTCTACCACAGCGGCCATACCTTTGACAAAATGGGGATGGAAGCCTACACCCCGCAAAGCTAGGAGGAATCTCATGTTTACCCTTGTCATCGGCGGCGCGGCCAGCGGGAAAAGCGAATACGCCGAGGCCCGCGCCCTGTCTCTCCCCGGCAAGCGGGTCTATCTGGCCACTATGCGGCCCTCCGACGGGGAGTGCCTGGCCCGGATTGAAAAGCACCGCCTCCGGCGGGCGGACAGGGACTTTGAGACGGTGGAACAGTATATAGACCTGGACAGCGCGCCCATCCCGGCGGGCGCCAATATCCTTCTGGAGTGTGTGGGCAATCTGCTGGCCAATGAGGTGTACGAGCCGAATGGCGGTGGTTCGGATGCGGTGTTGCATGGGATCAATACCCTGCTGTCCTGGTGCCGGCACCTGACCGTGGTGACCAATGAGGTATGCTCCGGCGGGGCGGATTACGATGAAAGCACCCTGTTCTACCTGCGGGAGTTGGCACGGGTCAACCGTGCCCTGGCCGCTCAGGCGGACAGCGTGGTTGAGGTGGTCTGCGGCCTGCCTCATTTCTGGAAGGGAGCGCCATGAGAACAGTTTTTGAGACAATCGCGGCGGCTTTCTCCATGTTCTCCGCCCTGCCAGTCCCCTGCGTGGAATGGAATGAAAGAAATACCCGCTGGCTGCTGGCGGTTTTTCCTCTGGTGGGAATAGTGACCGGCGGGCTTTGCCGGGGTTGGGTCGTCCTGTGCGGGTGGCTGTCCCTGCCTGATATGATGCGCGGAGCAGGGCTGACTCTGCTGCCGGTACTGATTACCGGGGGCATTCACCTGGACGGTTTCGCTGACACCTGGGACGCCCTGTCCAGCCATGCGCCCCCGGAGAAAAAACAGGCGATTTTACAGGACCCCCACCTGGGGGCCTTCGCCGCCATCCACCTGTGTTGCTATTTCTTGGCGGATTTTGCCTTCTGGACTGCCCTGCCCCGATATGACGGGCCGCTGTTCCTGCTGATGTTCTCTCTGTCCCGAACACTGTCCGCTCTGGCGGTTGTCTCTTTCCCCCTGGCGAAAGACACCGGCCTGGCCCACGCCTTCGCGGCGGCGGCGGACAAAAGGAAGCTGAGGATTTTTCTGTCGCTGCTGGCGGTTTTGCTGGCAGTGGGCATGTGTCTGCGGAGACCGGACGGCGCCGCGGCCGTTTTATCGGCGCTGTGGGTGTTCGTGTACTACAACGGAATGGCAAAAAAGCAGTTCGGCGGACTGTCCGGAGATCTGGCCGGGTGGTTTTTGCAGACCGCCGAGCTGTGGATGCTGGGGGCGGCCTGTATGGTTCAGTATATGGAGGCGCTGTTATGATTTTTGTCACCGGCCCGCTGTTCGCGGGAAAGCGGGAGTATATCCGCCGGACCCTGGGGCTGTCTCAGGAGGAATTTACCCGTAAGGCCGTCTGGGACGTACAGGAGCTGGCGGCAGAGGTCCCGGATTTGTCTATCCTGGCGGAGAAGCTGTCCCAAAAGGAGATCGTCGTCGCCACCGAGACCGGCGGGGGCGTGGTGCCCGTCGACCCGAGGGAGCGGGCGGCCCGGGAGGCGGCGGGACGGCTGGCCTGTCTGCTGGCCCGGCGGGCGGACGCGGTGGTCCGGGTGTACTGCGGCCTGCCCCAGGTGCTGAAGGGGGAACTGCCGTGCTGATCTATCTCATCCGCCATGGGGCGACCCGGTATAATGAGGAACACCGCTACCAGGGGATCACCGACGTTCCCCTCTCCCCTGCCGGACGGACTGCGTTGAAACGGGCGGACTTCTGTCCGGAGACGGTCTATGTGTCCCCGCTTTCCCGGGCCAGGGAGACCGCCGCCATTCTGTTTCCTGGGGCCAAACAGATCGTAATTCCGGACTTTAGGGAGATGGATTTCGGTATCTTCGAGGGCCGCACCGCCGCTGAGATGGAACGTGACCCGGCCTGCCGCGCCTGGGTGGAGGGCGGCTGTACCGGCCGCTGTCCCGGCGGGGAGAGCCTGGCGGAGTTTTCCGGCCGGGTGTGGGCCGCCTTTACGAAGCTGCTGGAAGTTAGAACAGAGCGGCTAGTCATCGTGGCTCACGGCGGCGTCCAGATGGCAATTCTGGACCAGTACGCCCGGCCCCACCGGGACTATTTTGACTGGCACGCCCCCTGTGGCGGCGGGTTTGTGCTGGAGGGACAAAAAGTGATTGGCGAGGTACATGATTGAAATGGAAATCCTTTGGGCCGCGTTGGGTGGCTTCTGCCTGGATCTGCTGCTGGGCGACCCGGCCTGGATGCCCCACCCGGTGGTGCTTATGGGCCGGTGCATCGAAAAAATGGAGGGCTTTCTGCGAAAAACCTTCTCCAATGAGCTGCTGGCGGGGGCCCTCCTGGCCACGGCCCTTCCCCTGGGGACGCTGTCCCTGTCTGCCCTGGCCCTATGGCTGTGCGGGCTGGTCCATCCGGTTTTGCGGCTCGGGCTGGAAGCGGTGTGGTGCTGGCAGTGCCTGGCCGTCAAGAGCCTGGGGGACGAGGCGGAAAGGGTCCGCCGGGCGCTGACTTCCGGGACGCTGGAAGAAAGCCGCCGGGCCGTGGGCCGCATCGTGGGCCGGGACACGGAAAACCTGTCCGCCCAAGGGGTAGCCCGGGCCGCTGTAGAGACGGTGGCGGAGAACTTTTCCGACGGTGCAGCTGCCCCTATGTGCTATATATTCCTGGGGGGCGCGCCCCTGGCCTTGTGTTACAAAGCGATCAACACCATGGACAGCATGGTAGGCTACAAAAATGAGCGGTATCTCCATTTTGGCCGGGCGGCGGCTAGATTGGACGACCTGGTTAACTACATCCCAGCTCGGCTGTCCGCCCTGCTGCTGATTCTGGCGGCGGGGCTGGCAGGGGAAAGCGCCGACCGGGCCTGGCGCATCTGGCGGCGGGACCGAAGAAACCATGCCAGCCCCAACTCCGCTCAGACGGAGTCCGCCATGGCAGGGGCGCTGGGAATACAGCTGGGCGGGCCGGCCTGCTACTTCGGAGAGTTGCACGATAAACCCACCATCGGCGACCCGGCGCGGGAGATCGAGCCGGGGGATATCCGCCGGGCGGTCCGGATGCTGTATACGGGGAGTTTTCTGTGTTTGACACTGCTGGTGCTGGCGAGGGGGATATTTGTATGGAGTTGAGCCACGGCGGAGACTGGGTGGGCTATGAGCGGGAGTATGGCCTTCCGCTCCTGGATTTCTCCGCCAATGTCAGCCCGTTTGGGATACCGGAGCGGGTAAAACAGGCCGCAGCCCAGGCACTGGACAGGGCGGAGCACTATCCAGACCCCCTGTGTCGGGAGCTGCGGGAGAAGCTGTCGGAGTATCATAACATCCCGGCGGAGTGGATCCTGTGCGGAAACGGAGCGTCCGACCTGATTTACCGGCTGGCGCTGGCAAAGCGGCCCCAAACCGCTTTGGTCACCGCCCCTGCTTTCTCCGAATATGAGAACGCCCTCTCCCTGTGCGGCTGTTCTGTAACACGATTCCCCCTGTACGCGGAGGACGGCTTCACCGTGACAGAGAAAATCCTGACGGAAATTACACCGGAGCTGGACATGCTGTTTCTCTGCGAACCCAACAACCCCACCGGGCGGACCACAGACCGGCGTCTGCTGGAAGCAATCCTGGAACGGTGCGCCGCCTGTGGTACGCTGCTGGTTGTGGACGAGTGCTTCAACGATCTGCTGGACGCGCCGGAAGAGCACACCCTGTTTGGATTCGTTTCAGGGGTTTCTGATTTGCTGATTCTGAGAGCCTTTACAAAAAGCTGCGGCATGGCCGGTCTGCGGCTGGGGTATGCCCTGTGCCGGGACGCGGAGCTGCTGGAGCGAATGCGGGAAAGCGGCCCGCCCTGGGCGGTGTCCGGACCGGCTCAGGCGGCGGGGGCGGCGGCGCTGGAGGAGGGCGGCTGTCTGTCCAGGCTGCGGCAGCTTATTCAACAGGAGCGTCCCCGGCTGGCGGCGGGCCTGACAGCACTGGGATGTCAGGTCTGTCCGGGAGAGGCCAACTTTCTGCTGTTTTTCTCCCCCGTGCCGGACTTGGGGGAAAGACTGCGGAAACGGGGCATCCTGCTCCGGGACTGCTCCAACTACCGCGGCCTGGGTCCCGGCTGGTACCGGGCGTCGGTACGGACGGGGGAGGAAAATCAGGCCCTTCTGCAAACTATAAGAGAGGTGCTGTAAATGGCGAAGTGCATTATGATCCAGGGCACCATGTCCAACGTGGGGAAAAGCCTGCTGGTCACCGCTCTGTGCCGGATTTTCCGGCAGGACGGATATCGAGTCGCCCCCTTCAAGGGGCAGAACATGGCATTGAACAGCTGCATCACTTCGAAGGGGCTGGAGATGAGCCGGGCCCAGGCGGTCCAGGCGGAGGCGGCGGGACTGGAACCAGACCCGCGGATGAATCCCGTCCTGCTCAAGCCCTCCAGCGACACGGGGAGCCAGCTTATCGTCAATGGCCGGCCCCGGGGACACTATCAGGCGGCGGACTACTTCAAGCTGAAGCCCGGCCTCATCCCGGAGGTGCTGGCCGCATACCACAGTCTGGCGGCGGAACAGGATATTATCGTCATCGAGGGGGCCGGGAGTCCGGCGGAGATCAATCTTGGGAAGGACTGCTTCGTCAACATGGGGCTGGCGGAGCTGGTGAACGCCCCGGTGCTGCTGGTAGGAGACATCGACCGGGGCGGGGTGTTCGCCCAGCTGTACGGCACCGTTGCCCTGCTGGAGGAGGAGGAGCGGGCCCGAATCGTGGGTACGATCATCAACAAATTCCGTGGGGACGTGTCCCTCCTGCGTCCCGGCCTGGGGCAGCTGGAGAAGCTCACCGGCGTGCCGGTGCTGGGGGTGGTGCCCTATCTCCGGGTGGATATCGACGA
The DNA here is from genome assembly GCA_910575265.1 of Oscillospiraceae bacterium. Classification (GTDB taxonomy): domain Bacteria; phylum Bacillota; class Clostridia; order Oscillospirales; family Oscillospiraceae; genus Lawsonibacter. Next base: position 10,792 of record CAJTEA010000025.1, on the reverse strand, counting down.
CGAGGACAGCCTGTCCCCCCGCCTGGAGCGCAAGTCCCACGGCGCGCCCGTGGATATCGCGGTGATCCGCCTGCCCCACATCGCCAACTTTGCCGACCTCGCCCCCCTGGAGCGCCACCCGGCCCTGGGAGTGCGGTATGTGGAGCGGGTTACGGAGCTGGGCGGCCCCGATCTGGTGATTCTCCCTCAGACCGCCGATGGGGACGGGGACATGGCGTGGCTGAGGGAGAGCGGGCTGGAAGAGGCAATCCGGGAGCGGGTTCCGGTATTGGAAATTCGTGAGCCGGGGATGTTTGACAGTGGCGTGGAAACGAAAAAACTGGCTGACCGTCTGCTGGCGCGGAAGGGCCTGCCGCCTGTGGACTTTTGCCTCATGGCCCGTCGGGACTATCAGGAGGAGCAGTTTGACCTGCTGGCCCGGGCGGTGCGGGAGAACCTGAACCTGTCCACCGTCTACCGGGCAATGGAGGAATACGAGAGGGGGCTGTCCCAATGAAGGTCCAGCATATGCTCCCGGAGGATATTGAACGGACCAGCATGGATATGATTAGCAGAAAGCTGTATGAACGAGGAATCGTTCTGCCGGAGGAACACGCCGCCGTAGTCAAGCGGGTAATCCATACCACGGCGGATTTTGACTTCGCCCGGAACCTTCACTTTACTCCAAACGCTGTGGGTTTGGCAAAGGCGGCTCTTTTTAGGGGCGTGGCCATCGTGACCGACACCAACATGGCGAAGGCGGGGATTAGTAAATCTGCCCTGGCAAAGCTGGGTGGGCAGGTCTGCTGTTTTATGGCAGATGAGGACGTGGCGCAGACAGCAAAGGAAAAGGGCACCACCCGGGCCGTGGCGGCCATGGAGAAGGCGGTGAAGCAATTCCCCAATGCTGTTTTTACCATCGGAAACGCACCGACAGCCCTGCTGCGCATTGCGGAGTTGATTGAGGAGGGACTGCGGCCCGCCCTGGTGATTGGCGTGCCGGTGGGCTTTGTCAATGTGGTGGAGAGCAAAGAGGCAGCTTTGGCGGCCTGTCAGGCAAAGGGCATCCCCGCCATCCTGGCCATGGGGCAAAAAGGCGGCAGCAGTGTGGCGGCGGCGGTCTGTAATGCGCTGCTTTATCAGTCTATAGAAATACTTTAAGCCATATCAAAGTGCACCCCACGCAGCGGAAGCAAGGGGCGGCAATCAGGATATGTCCAGGACAAAGGAGGCCCAACACCAAAAATACATCTGGCCGTGGATGTGCATGGTATGCCAGTACGAATCCTTGTTACAGAAGGTACCCGAGCGGATTGTAAAGAATCTATCCGCCTGATAGAGGGTATTTCCGCACAAACTTTGCTGACAGACTGGGGTTATGAAACAAATGATATCCTGGCCTATGCGGTTTCGGCAGGGATGGAACTCGTGATTCCATCGAAGAAAAACCGTAAAGGACAGCATGGCTATGCCGAAACCTCGGATGCTTTTATCGCTGCGGTACACATTCGTTGTATCGCTATTTGGGTTGCTATTCGCACATAACTCTAGTAGACACTATCTAAATGAATTAGATAGTAGCTTCATTTGTCGCTTTATTCACAGGAGGAACAGCAATTGTAAGCATATAGAGGTATACTTGCAATTGCTGTTTTTAAATTATTTTTGTCTTGGGCTTGACATGAGAGTGGCGGAGGTCGTGGAAGCGGATATGCTTGCACCTGGCCCTCTCCAGAATGGTGGTCAGGTGTTTGCGGACGGAGGCGGGGTCTGTTTCGAGCATCCGCACATTTCCCCAATCTCGGCACAGTTAAAATCGTACAGCGCATAGAGCAAGAACCGCTCCCGCTGGGTGTCGGTACAGAGCGCCAGCACCGCCAGAATTTCATCCAGCGTTTCCCGCTGGCAGATTAATTCCTCCGGGGTGGCGCAATAGGGCAAGCGGCCCTCGGTGCTGATTATGTACTCGTCACACTCGCGCCCGTCCCAATACCGCTGACGCTCCCGGTAAAGTTTCCGATTGTTCCGCTTGGCCTGTTCCAGATAGTCAGCAACTTCGGCACTGACCTCAACGGACACAAACCTCCCATTGATTCTGATGGTGATTTCCATTGTCCTTTCCTCCGTTCAGATTTTTTGGGGTCTGAACGGGGAAGGGCGGGGAACGGCAGCGAGGCCGGTGTCGCTGGCCCGGAAATAGAAAAGCGCCCGTATGGTGCAAGACCATTCGGGTGCGGGGCATAACAGTATGAGCCGTCAGGAAACGACTGTTTTCGCAAGTCTGGGTGGAGTGCGCCGCTGTGGGGGTCAGGCTTTTTTTGATAAATGCCTATCTACCTTTTGTCGCATGGCGGCGTCCTCCTATGTGCCGCCGGTGGATGTAAAAATGGCGGCTTTGAATAATCAAAACCGCCACTGGAAAGAGCGTTTGGACATGAGGAATCGGCCTGCCCAGCAGCGGTTTTTTCTTTTCTGCCGCTGGGCAGATCATTTACTTTAGAGATATAATAAGAGAAGTTTTTGAAGATTTCATAAAGATTTGCAAAAAATGGGTGGCTATAAAAGCCACCCATCCTATCAAAATGGAATTTTCAAAATTACTTTTGCACCGCCTGTACTTTTGGAGTTTTCTAAGACAAGCTCACCACTATGTTGTTCCATAATGGATTTTGCAATATATAGGCCCATACCAAAGTGCATCTTTGAATTACGGCTTTGGTCGTCCATAAAGAATTGTTCTTGTGCGTGCCGCAACGCTTCGATAGAAAATCCTTCCCCCTCGTCCGTGACTGAAATTTCAACGAAATTGTCTTTTCCGCAGACATCTATATGAAGTGTTCCATCTTGCGGGGAATAGTCCAACGCATTATTTACCACATTTTGAATGGCACGTCCTAACAAAACTTTATCTGCGGTTAGTTGCATCGGGATGTCGGACATACTTATTTGCAGATGAATTTCTTTTGTTCTGCACAAGGCATCTATTGACACCTTCACTTGCTTTAGATAATCAGGAAGATTAAAGATTTCTTTATTAAGCTGATACCCTGTTGAAGCCGTAGAGAGGTCTATCAGGGTTTTAACATAAACTTGCATCTGTGTATAGCTGTCTGTGATATAGTCAGCACATTCCTGTTGCTCTGTTGTTAAGTCAGTATCGTACAACAATTCCGTATTGCCTCGGATGATGGTTAGCGGTGTCTTGAGATCATGGGCTAATGCAGAAATCTGTTCTTGCCGCAGTTTGTCGGCCTGCCATTGTTCTGTAAGCGATTTTTTTAGTGCCAATTTCATGTGATTGAGTGCGTCAAGAGTTAAGTCGATTTCATATAAATTGCTTTTTTCAACCTCAAAATTCAAATCCTGCTGCTCAATTTTCTTTACAGCAGTCAGCAATTTATCCATTTTGTTCCCAAGGTATTTCCCGAATAGATATGACAAAACAATCAAGAGAAGCAGGGTTTCCAATATAATGACAGCAATTAACACCCAATCTGCCGAAGGAAATATTCTATGCAGCAGTGGATTGCTGAACTGGGCTGTCATTCTATATCTTAAAATCAGTATTTCGTCAGTCCTGTCTATCACAGCATACAGATAAGGCTTGCTGCTTGTCTGATTGTTCACAATGCACATTTTCCAAACGGAAGCTGGTTCTTCCTGATCGAGCGAACCGCCAATATACTTTCCGTCTTTTGTGAAAAGGGCATATTCACAAAGGGGGGGTATTTCATTTTCTGTAATCCGATCTGTGGATTGTAAACTTCCCCTCGCATTTTCTATTTCTGCGCTCATTCTATTTATAGGGTATATAAATCCAATTTCAACTTCAAATAGATAGAGGGCTATGTTGACAAAAGCAACCAGAAAAACACCAAGCGCAAGAAATATCGCATACTTCATAAAAACAGTACGCAGTTTTCTTACACCCATTTATAGCCAACCCCCCAAATTGTTTCAATCGTTGACAAATGAAATTCAGCTAACTTCCCGCGTATATTTTTGACGTGAGTAGAGATAACAGAACTATCACTTTCTCCGTCAAATCCAAAGACCGCCTCATAGATTTGCTCCCGCGTAAATGTTTGTCCATGATGTCGTGCCAGATATTCGCATATTTCGTACTCGCTTTTTGTCAACGGAACCTTTTTTGAGTTGATTTCAGCTTCTTTTGCATTGAGGTGAAAAATGACGCCGGATATTGAAAAGCTGTTTTTCTTTTCTCTTACATCACGCCGCAAGTGAGCATTTACCCGCGCTCTAAGTTCGTTTGTCCCAAACGGCTTCGTGATATAGTCATCTGCTCCAAGTCCTAATCCCTGAACAATTTCACTTTCCTGCGTTTTTGCAGTAAGGAAAATGATCGGGCAATCTACACGGTCGCGGATTTGATTGCAGAGGTCAAAACCATCAATTTCCGGCATCATAACATCCAGTAAAATCAAACCAAACTTTGAAAAATCCATTTCTGTGACTGCTTTGGCGTTTGATTGAAGTGTAACTAAATGCTGATCTTTTTCTAAAACACGCCTGACAAGCTGGAGCATAGCTATATCATCATCCACTACCAATATATGCGCCATTATCTCACCTCTCTGTCCAAGTTTATATATCCCGCTTGAGATAACCTCTTTTTCATGGCCCTATTCGCACTCCAAGGACATCTACATTACTGTTGCGCCAAAAGGCATCAACGCCAGTTTTGCCATTTTGAAGCACTGTACCCCGAAAGGAATACCGATAATCGTACAACACAAAAGCAACCCATTTAGCAGCGCCACCAACGCCAAAGGGATACCGCTGATAAGCAGCCACAAGATATTGGCAATCGCAGACATAGCACCGCCGCCATAATTCACATCTTTTCCAAAAGGGAAGAAAGCAAGTGACGCAAACTTAAAGCATTGACGGCCAATCGGAATACCGACAATGGTAATGCTCCATAAAATACCGGCAACCAGCCAAGAAATTCCCTGCCACAGTCCGCAGCACAAGAACCAAATAATATTGCCCAACCAATTCATCAGTTCTACCTCCATTCTCAATCGGCTGACCGATTTCCGCTATATCTGGAAAACCAGAGGACTGCAATTCCTATTATAGCACACGTTGACAATATGCAAAAGATGATGCCAAAATCCATACCTATTCTGTCTGGCGGCATTAGGCCAAAGGTCGTTTCCAGAACGTAAGAAGAAAAACGAATACCCCAACCATAAGGGATGACAAACCAAATGCCCGTGCCTAATCCTGTTTGGAGAAGCGCAACCAAAAGGCTCCCGAACACGCCAATCCCTATTCCCAAATTTTTACCAAATCGAATTGCTAATACGAAATGAATACCATACAGCAAAATGTTACTGCCCCAAAGGACAAGTGGAATTACTGTATAAAATCCGGAAGGAATTTCAGTTGTGCCGCCAACCAGTGGAAATAGCGCACCAAATAGTACACTACTCAATACAGTTGCCAAAAGTCCAGTCACAAGCAAAATAGTCAATTTGGAAAGAGCGGCTTTCTGTCTGTATGGAAGTGTCAATATATTTTGAAAATGTCCTGCTTTTGCTTCCTGTTCTGCTGCAACATAGCAGACAATCCCGATTGCAAAGGGAAAAGCAACGGCCATGATCTGAAAATAAGCAGCCAGTTTATTGATGTCATCGCTTTGGGAAACGCCTGCATACAGTGACATCATAGCCGCCCCACATACGGCAAAAATAGCGTGCAGAAGGAAAAAACAGGAATGACACAATTTGTATAAATCACTTTTCAAATAGCAGATATAGTTAGCCATTGGACTTTCCCCCACTTCCAAGCAATTTAGAGCAAATCCAAAAGGAGGCGGCAGCTAATGCCAAGCTAATGGCAAGAGCGGGAAAAATGTGCTCAATAGCCAATAACGGAGAACCGTCCTCAATGGGAAGTCCGTTAGGACGTATCTTGAAAAATGGGCAAACTACACGGGCCGGAATAGCGTATGGATTAAGAAAGAACCATGCTTTTTCTGCGCCAATAGTAGATGAAACAATATTCGCCACAAAAGTTATTAGCACAGAGGGAAGATACCCTGTTTTACTTGCAATCAGCATAACAAAAGGAAGCTGCCACAAGCAAGTAAGGAACAGCAGCATACAGCCGATTATGCTGTCCAGCGGCGAAATGTTCATAGTCGTAAAACTGGCAATTCCCGTAGTAAATAACCACATGAGCAGATTGCTGATAAAAAGCACAGCAATCAGGGCAAGTCCTTTGCCAATCCATATTTTCGCAGAAGGAAACGGCAAACAAACAATGTTTTGCAGCCCTGTATTTTTCTCACGGATAACAGTACCTGCGGCCCACAGTGCGATCACAACAGGAAGAAGCATAGTGTACCACCAGTTGTAAGCCGAATATTGTACTGCGTGACTGCTCAATAAAAAGCCGACAAGTACAGTTGCCAATGGCGCACCAAAAATCAATTTCATTGAGAAGCTGTGCCGCATTTTAAGAAGTTCCGAACGTACAATCCCGAACATTATTTCTCACTCCTTTCCCTATGTGCGCCAACAACATCCATAAAAATACGTTCCAGATCGTGGTTCTTATGGATTTCGTTTTCATAGCCTAAATGTCCGGCAGATATAATGCCAATGTGGTCAGCAATTTGCTCAACTTCGGAGAGTATATGACTGGACAATATGACGGTGATCCCTTTTTGCGGAAAACTTCTGATAAGCTCACGCAAATCTTGAATACCAATCGGGTCTAACCCATTTGTCGGTTCGTCCAAGATAAGCAATTTGGGCTGTGACAACAGAGCCAAGGCAATTCCAAGCCGCTGTTTCATTCCCAGCGAAAAATGGCCTGCCCGTTTTTTTTCAGTATTCTCAAGCTGCACAATACCAAGCACCTGCTTGATGCGGCTTTCTGGAAGCCCCAGGGCCAGCGTTCGGGCTTTCAGGTTTTCATAGGCCGAGAGATTTTCATAGAGCGGAGGCATCTCAATCAAAGCACCGATGTTTTCCAAATCCGCCCGCTTCCACGGATGTCCGTCAAATTCAATCGCGCCAGAGGTGGGACGGAGAATACCTGTAATCATTTTCAAGATGGTAGATTTCCCCGCACCATTCGGCCCAAGCAGCCCATAAATTGAGTTGCGCTGAATATTCAACGATACATTGTCTACCGCCATTTGTCCTTTGAAATTTTTGCAGAGATTTGTTGTTTGCAAAATATAACTCATATCAGACACATCCTTTCTTGGATTATGGTTTCATAATACTGAATGATTTTGAAGATTTCTTAAAGATTCAAGAAAAAACTTCGGCACCCTAAAAAGTGCCGAAGTTGCATTTTATCAGAGCAATTCTCAAAATTGCCTTAGATGTATATTAGCTCCGCAAAAATAATCTCCTCCACCTGGGCCTTACAGCAATTCATCAACCCCACCCAGCGCATGGGGTCGCGGGCTTTCAAATCCTCGGTGGCCCCAGCCTCCTTTGACATCCCCGGCATCATGCTGTCCAGCAGGTCATGGGCGGCATCCTCCACTTCCAGCAGATGGGCGTACAGCTTGCCCTCCATCACATACTCGGCCCAAACGATGGGACGATGCTTTTTCAGATACCGCAGACGTAGCAGGCCATATTTGCCCAGGCCGCGCTTGGGGTACGGCTCCGCTGCCAGGTTGGGGAGGTAGTAATCGCCCACTTTCACATAGTCCAATTCGATTTTCATTGTGCTGCCCTTTCTCCCTTACGGGTCATCGTCTGGCACCAGCGCAATCACATCAGAAATATCACAATTCAGCGTTTCGCAAATCTTGATAAGGGTCGGCATGGAGATATGCTCCCCCTTGCCCATGTTGGCGATATGGTTCGTTGTCAAATGCGCCTGGAGCCGTAAATCTTTCTTGCTCATGTTCTTGTCAATTAGCGTTTTCCAGAGCGGTTTATAGCTGATTTTCATAGCCTGTTCCACCTTTCCGGGCTGGGGCCAGCAGGAGCGGCCCCGGCCCTATGGCCTTTCAATCATTATACCGCCCTCATTGATAAAACACAATGCACTCTTGCAATTCTTCTCCAAAAACTGCGGCATACACAACGCATTTGTCTTTACATCAATTTAGGTATCAAGTGCTTGACGCCCTGCGATTTGGAACCAGGGTTGTCCTGCCCGTAGCCCTCCAGGAGATTGATGCCGCCCCACACGCACAGGCCGCCGCCCAGAGCGACAACGAGGGTCTGCAAAACGTCGATTGCACTGTTAAAGAACTCCATAAAATACCTCCATAATTTCAGAAATGTTGTTGGATTTGCCGCCTCATTCCTCGGCGGCGTCGGCTTCGCCGGTTTCTTCTTCGTCCGACAGGTCAATTTCGTAGAAGTCAAAGACTTCCTCCTGCGTCACCACCTGCCGCTGCCTGCGGCGCATGGCGGCAAGATACCCGTCCACGTCAAAAGCGTTCTTCTTGTCGGCGTCGGAGAGGTATTTGTACTGCGGATGCCGGGTGATGTCGTATTTCTCGCTGAAAAAGGGACGCACACCCCGCACCTGCAAAATACACTTTCCGCCGTCCATCACGGCGATTTCGTCCTGGCTCATCAACTCCTTTCCCAATTTTTGATAATTCAGTCCGTGGGAGGTCTGGCTGCCCCGGTTCTCCGATGTGTTGTAGCTGTCAATGGTTTCCCGGCCCAGCGCATCGGAGATTTCCTTGGCGTTCTTCCCCCGCCCGCTCAAAAATAAAGTACAGTCGCAGTTGTCGCTGATGATGTCGGCGGCGTCCTTGTAGATGCTTTTCAACTGCGATTGACTTTGCAAAATAATAGAAGCCGAGATTTCCCGGCTTCGGATGGTGGCGATCAGCTTGTCAAAGTTGGGTATCTGCCCGATATTGGCGAACTCGTCCAATATCAGACGCACATGGACGGGAAGCCTCCCGCCGTACACGTCGTCGGCCCGGTCGCACAGCAGATTGATAAGCTGGCTTTGCAGCATCGCCAGTATGAAATTGAATGTCGTGTCCGTGTCGCTCATAATCAGGAACAGGGCCGTTTTGCGGTCGCCCAGGGTGTCCAGCTCCATTTCGTCGGTTTCCATCAGCTCACGGACTTCCCGGATGTCAAAGGGTGCTAACCTTGCCCCGCAGGAGATCAAGATCGAGGAACGAGTTTTGCCAGCCGAAAGCAGAAACTTTTGATATTGTCGGACGGCGAAATGCTCCGGCTCCTTTTCTGCCAGCCGTGCGAACATTTCATCCACGGGGCTTTGAAATTCGGCGTCATCCTCTCTGGCCTCGGAAGCGTTAATCATTTCAAGCAGCGTGGTGAAATTCTTCTCGTTCTCCGGGGCCTCGTACCAGATGAAACCGATCAGGGCGGTATAGAAAAGCCGTTCTGACTTCACCCAAAAATCCTCGGCGGATTTCTCCCCGTCGCCCTTGGTGTTGGCGATGATGGTGTTTACCAGCTTCAAAATGTCCTTTTCGCTGTGCAGGTAGGCGAACGGGTTGTACCGCATGGACTTGGAAAAATTGATGGTATTCAGCACTTTTATCCTATATCCGCCCCGTTTTAGGAGCTGTCCCACCTCGATCAAGAGACTTCCTTTCGGATGAGTTTTATCAAGATAGAAAAAGGGAACACCCGCAAAAATTTTCGGGCTTAGAAATTGCCGTCCTGTTTGTTGTTGGTCTGTGTGGTCTTGGTCGTGTCATTGCTCATCTGCATACCTCCATAAAAATGGGAGACACCCCGCCGGATGCCTCCCTGTGTGTAATCCTCAATGACGATAGTGACGATAAATGACGGTATTTTCTATGCCGGGGCATACCTGATTTAATCGTCATTCATCGTCATACCGTCACCAGCCTCCGGCTCCTGTTTTCGGAGCAGAGTGAAAGTCTTTCGGTCGCTTGTCCGCTGGTTGCCAACATAGACGATGCCAAAATCATTGAACAGGCTCGACACATTGACATTCAGCTTGCGCTTCAGCGTGTTGGCTCTCATGCCGATGTCCGGCACAAGGTCAATGAGTTCGCTGGCGGTCCCCGTCCACTCGCTGCGCCCGGACATGAACCCGGCGATTTTCAGAATGAACGGCTCCACCGTTTTCTTGATGATGGGCTTCTCCGCCCTTGTCAGCTCCCAGATACATCGCTCCTGGTGGAAAGCAAGGGTGAGTTCCTGGTCCTGCTGGTCCCGTCCAACAATCTGCATGGTGGCAGTCGGGTCGGTGCGCTTTTTCTTTTGCAGGATGAACGCTCCGTCTGCCGCCCCCAGCAGACCGTTCGTGCCGGAAATCATATCGAAGCTGTCGCTGGCCTCCATCTTCCTTGTATGGTGTACGACCAGAATGGCGACATTGTTCCTGTCGCTGAACAGCTTCAGGGCGGTGATGTTCTGGTAGTCCATCGAGTAACTGTAATTCTCGCTGCCAGCCTCCCGGACCTTTTGCAGAGTGTCCACGATAATAAGCCTTGTGTCCGGGTGGCATTGGAGAAATTCCTCCAACTGGCCGTTCAGACCGTCAGCCAGCGTCCTCGCCTTTGTCGCAAAGTGCAGACCGTCCACAGCCTCTACGCCAAACATCTGGTTGAGCCGCCCTTGCAGTCTGCCGTAATCGTCCTCCAATGCGAGGTAGAGGACAGAGCCTTGCCTGACAGGGTAGTCCCAGAGGGGAGTGCCGGTGGCGACATGGTAGCCCAGTTAGGTAGTGTTCACATAAGTGGGATTGTGATATAATCAAAGAATGGAAATAAAGAAAGAGCAATACGAGCAAATCAAAGAGAGCTTTCCCAAACAGCGGAAACCAGCCAAAATCAGCAACC
>CAJTEA010000024.1 GCA_910575265.1 Oscillospiraceae bacterium | reverse complement strand
TGCCCATATAGTATAATAAGGACAAAGACGGAAACCCTTGTGGCTCAAGGGGATTCGGATTTGTCCTTATTCTTTTTCCACCTATTTTCCCTCAAAAAAGCGCTGCTTGAAGCGCGGTCAGAAAGGAGGCGTTAAATTAAGGACAAAGCAAAATTTGCCATATACCAAATAAGGAAGGATAACAATATGAGAATTCTATCGTTACGGGAGGCATTCAAGGAGACCTTGGGGTTCCCAAAAGCCCTCACGCAACTGCTCGATGATGTTCACTACAATCAGGAAGGTGAGGGCTCATGCAACGTGCATCTCAATGAGAAGAACACGGAGCAGGTGTCAAAGCTGGAGTTCATGTGCAATGTCATGGAGAAGCTGGCTGAGTTGGAGGAAGTCCTGATTTACATGAGCCAACCGGTTAAAGGGACCGGCCGCCTGAAGAAGTGTGAGAACGGCTTCTGCGAGCCGGACAGCAAGTGCCTTTTCGTCCCTGGTAGCAGACTGGAAGTCTTGGTTACCGATAAGGAGCAACTGGTCCCGTTCTGGGGCATGACCAAGCTGTGCTATGAGCCTGCTGAGGGCCTTTTGATGACTCAGGAAGCTAAGGACGAGGATATCTACTATTTTGATGGATATGAAGATGTCCCCGTAGAAGGTGCAACGATTCGGTACAGGGGCTATCAGTTCTATTTGGACCATACGTACCGGTAAAGAAGGAGGAATAAAAATGAAGTCTTTATCCCAAGTCATGGACCAGTCAATGGTCCTCAAGAACGAAATCAGCAAGCTGCTTCTAGCGTCTACTTATAAGGAATGCTCCGACCTGAGCGCTTTGGACATCAACTACGGCGACAGCGAACAGCTGCTCCAGCTGGAGGTCCTGCGGGACATCATGGAGAAGCTGGCCGATATCGAGGCGACCCTGGACTATATGAGCCTTCCCGTGGTGGAAGGCGGTCAGCTCGTGAAGAACGCAGTTGGAAAGTATGAGACCAGCAGCGGACATGTTCTCCACGCCGGCAGTATGGTCGAGGCCCTGATTGCAGACGGTATCTATAATGTTCCATATTGGTCTATTGACCGCGTGGAGCATGATGGAACGGACTACTGCCTGGTGAAGAACCTCAACACCCCCATGGATGGGTTGGCTGTCCGTATTCGGGGAGAGGAGGAATGATTTATGGCCAGAATTTACGCAATCTGTAATCAGAAGGGCGGCGTTGGTAAGACCGTAACTGCGGTCAGCCTGGGTATCGGTTTGGCTCGTGAGGGCAAGCGGGTCCTTCTGGTGGACGTGGATGCTCAGGGCTCGTTGACCGCTAGCTTGGGCTATCAGCAGCCCGACCAGATGGAGGTCACCCTGGCGACGGTCATGGGGCAGGTCATTCAAGACCTGCCCCTCCAGCCCGGCCTGGGTATCCTTCACCACTCAGAAGGGGTCGACTTGCTTCCCGCCAACATCGAACTCTCCGGTCTGGAGGTTACGTTGGTAAACACCATGAGTAGGGAGACCGTCCTGCGGGAATGTCTGAGTGGTATTCAGGAACAGTACGATGTTATTCTTTTGGATTGCTGTCCCTCTCTGGGAATGCTGACTATCAATGCTCTGGCCGCCGCCGACCAGGTCCTCATCCCGGTGCAGGCCAACTATCTGTCCATCAAGGGCCTGGAACAGCTCCTGCGAACAATTTCCAAGGTGCGTCGGCAAATCAATCCCAAACTGGGCATTGCCGGTATCCTGGTCACCATGGCAGACATGAGGACCATCTACACGCGGGATGTTATCGACCTTCTCCACTCTACGTACGATGGGAAGCTGAGGGTGTTTGACAACATCATCCCGGCGTCCATCCGGGCGGCTGAAACCAGCGCAGAGGGCCGGAGTATCTACCTGCATGACCCCTCTGGCAAGGTATCAGCGGCTTACGCTGCCTTAACCAAAGAGGTGATGTGTGCATGAGAAGCAGTGCGGCTAAAATCCAAATGACTTCCTTCGATGACCTGTTCCAGTCATCCGGAGTGGAGCAACAGACTGCCACAGAGCAGGTCCAAGACATCGCGCTGGAAAAGCTGATTTCTTTCCACAATCACCCTTTCCGGGTGCGGGATGACGAAGAAATGCGCAAAACAGTGGAGAGCGTTGCGCAGTATGGTGTTCTGGTGCCTGCCATTGCTCGCCCTGTAGGTGGAGGCCAGTATGAACTGGTTTCCGGGCACCGGCGCAAGCGGGCCAGCGAGCTGGCCGGGAAGGATACCATGCCAGTCATCGTTCGGAGTCTGGACGATGATGAAGCGACTATCATCATGGTAGACGCTAATCTTCAGCGTGAGCGCCTTCTCCCCAGCGAGAAAGCGTTCGCTTACAAAATGAAGCTGGAGGCTATGAAGCACCAAGGCAAGCGGAACGACCTCACTTCTGCACGCAGCGTGCTTAAGTTGAGTGCTCGGGATAGAGTAGCTCAAGATGCTGGTGAAAAGTCCGGCATGACTGTAACGAGATATGTTTCGTTAACGAAGTTGGTGCCGCCCTTGCTGGCCTTAGTGGATGAGGGTAAACTGTCCGTCAGCTCCGCCGCTGACCATCTTTCAGACTTATCTGAGGTGGAACAGAATGACACACTGGCGGCGATGAAACGACTGAAAATCATTCCTTCAAAGGGACAATTAGCTAAAATCAAGGAGCACAGCAAGGCTGGTACTCTTACCTTCGATGTTATCAATGCCATCCTATCAACAGAACGCCCTACCACATCTCAGGTGAGTTTAAAAAGCTCACGCTTGAAGCGATATTTTCCCAAAGGTTATACCGCACAGCAGATGGAGGAGGTCATTTTCGCTCTGCTGGAAATATGGAGTCAGCAGAACTTGCGAGATATTTCAAATACATCTTGTAATAAATAGGAAAACGCCGGCCGGAAGAATGGTACACATCCTTCCGGCCGGCGTTTCTCTTAAGAGATTTAAATATTTAATCCGAATTTGTATCCGTTAACAAATTGAGACCTATTTGTTCTTCTTCCATAGTCTCTCCTGTCATGCTGTTGATGTGAAGGGAGAAAAATTGAATATTTGGAAGCATAGCTTCTACTTTGCTTAGATAAGCCATATATACGTTTTTTTGAAATTTAGCAAACTCGTCATTTGAAACAGAATTTGGAACATCTATGAGCATAATAATAAGTCGCTCAACATCGGGAATATCATTTATCCATTTAAAGTTACTCTTCATAAACGTTTGATGTAGCCTAAGAGCAACTGACCTAAATTCTGCGAAGAAAAATACCCAATGTTTTCCACTGTCCCTCAATTTTACTAGTTTCAGAGGTTTGTGGTTAAAGGTATTCAGAGGTTCTGGTTTAACAAATTCAAAATCAAGTCGTTTTTGATACATATAATCCCAAATGATTTGTGGTATTTTGTTTGAAATTGCCATCCTCCACTGATGTTCGAGTACATGTTGAGCGTGTTTTAGGTCATCCAAAATTTGAGCAATATTTTTGTCCTCCAGAAGTGAGTAAAATCGGGCATTCCATTCTGTATTAACAAGAACCTTGTCAAGGCGCTCATCCTCAAGCGCCTGTATAACAGCGGAAGACATTTTCAGCTTTTTTTTTAGAGAATCTGCATCTTCATTGGGACAATAGATTTTTAGAAGATTAACAGCAAGGGTTACAAATGTCCGGTTTTCTAATCTGCTTCCTTCCTCAAGAGCATCAGCGGAGGATACTTTGCCTTCTACTGAAGAGACTCCTTGCTCATCATAAAACTCAACTTTACTTTCAGTTACCAATTCGTCAGGAGGACCCTCCAGCAGGTATTGCTTTGTCACCCCAAAATAAGCAGTGAGTTTTGACAGTGTTGCCTCCCCCGGAATACGCCCTTTTTTCCAGGCGGTGACTGCCGAGCGATTGAGTCCGGCTTCCTCTGCTGCTACTGATGGACTGAGTCCCTTCTGCACTGCCAAGGCGACGAATGTCTCGAAGAATTTTGTTGGCTGTATTCCGTATATCATATTTGAATGCTCCCATAGTCAAGTTGATGTGTTCTCACCATAGCATAATTCGCCCTAAAAGTCAATATATTACCCCTAAAAGATATATAAAATAATTCATATATAAATAAATTTCCTTTATGGAGTTGAATAAATTTCCATATTACCATTGACAAAATCAATTAAATCAATTATAATGCAGCTAGTTCCCAGAACAACCAGCTTGTCAAGGTATATCGAAGGCCCAGGAAAGGTCGAAGAATCGTTCTTTGCCGCTTTAAGATAAGCGGTAAGGAACAATTTTACTTCAGACGCTATGTAAAGGAGCTAGCGTCTTCTTACCATTTGCTATAAGGCCAGCGTGGATAATGAAAGGATGATTATCATGGCAGACATGAAGAAACTCACACCCAACCAGCTTGCGGACATATTTTCCAAAGCTCCCCTCGCAATACAGCAGGATATGCTCCTTACGGAAATTGCACGAAACACAGTGAAACTTATGGAGACGATGCCAGAGTTTCAAAATACTAAGGTAGAGGATTCGGAAAAGCTACTTACCGACTATTTCAAATTACTGCTGCGGAATGAAAAGTATCTAATTAATGAGGTTGCTGAAGATGTATCAATTAAGACAGATACGGCATTGCAGCATGACTTCATCGCGACATACAAAGCACTTGATGTTCCTCCTATCTCTGAAGCCCTGTGCGGAAAAAATACATATATCCAGTATCTAAGATATAGTGCAATTGGCACTCTCAGCACGGAGGAAATAGATGGAGAAATGTACATCCATTTTCAGAATCGAATGTATACGGCAAGTAAGCTATGGAAGGCGGACTCTACTGAAATGGGTGATATACTGGACGAGTTAGCTGAAAGTGGCTGGGGGTTGGAATATACGCCGCCCTACATAACCGGAGAACAACCAATAATGTTTTCCCATAGGCAGTCCATTTGGCGAATGGTGGAAGCATTATGCAATATGGACGATGAGTATTTGAGCAAACTCTACAAACGATGTCTCACAAAGTTCATTCCTACGCCATATGAGCCTAAGCTTCCTGGGTCGGAAACCGGGTACATCTATATTGGGGAATTACCTCCACATGGCATCATGGTGAATATGGAAACGGAGATTCCCGAAATAGGAATATCCTGCTGTGAGGCTGAGATAGCACCAAATGGAGATTACAGACTACTACACATGAATGAACAACTGATGCAAAGCATAGGCAAACGTATCTATGCCGCTTGTAACATGCATGAAGAAGGTTACAAGGTGCCCGTATATCGTTTGTTTGGTGAGCCAATCATTTGCGGGGCAGCCGGCGAGCCAATGGTTTTAGCTGCTAGCAAGGAACAGATTTTCGGTGAATGTAAGGAGCCAGCACAGTTTGCTGAAGCTAGCAGGATTTTCTTTATGACGACTCCACAGAAAAGGCCTGAAAAATAAAGGGGAGACACACGGCTCAAAAGTTCTAGCAGACCAAGGAAGGCGGATAGCTTATGACAAATCAGAGAGGGTGTGCGCCTTCTACTTGGTCAATAAAGATTTGCTGTCTTGCTGTCCTCAACAAGACAACAAGGAATCAAAAAGCGGTTGAGTGAGAACTCCCCTTGCTTTGCATATGTGGGGCAGGAAGGTGTGCTACAAATTCTTCAAAACACTATCTTCGGGTGATGTTATCAAATTGGCTGTCCTAACTAGGCCATACGGGGAGAAAGGAAAATCTTATGGTTGATTTTCAAAAACAGGTCATCGAATACTATTTGAAAAACGGGTCTATAAAGCATACTGCTGTAATGTTTGAGGTTTCTGACCAGCTCGTCAGGCGTTACCTCATCAATGCAGGTTTGTATTCCACACCTCGAATCAAGGAAGTAACTGGATTGTATAACAAAGGCCTTACCGCTGACCAAATTTCCAATAAGTTACGTATCACTCGGAAGACGGTAATCTCCATGCTTCCGTATCGAAAGGGCACCTATAAAGCACCCCCGTCGCCGGGTGCTCTCCGCGTCCGCAAATGCCTGGCGCGAAAGAAAGCAATGGCTGCTTCGGCGGACGCAGTTTAGCTATTTCATTAATATGCTAACAAGTAATTGGAAACAGTCACGTCATTGCGCCAATGGCTCAAATGGAATACACTGACGGCCATTACAGCCAGCCGGTCATACTCTACGGGCCGGCCCAGCCTCTGAGCCAGTTTCCTGCTGGAACCCCGCAGCTTGTATATGCCCGCAAATTCATGCTGGTCCCAGCGGCGCTTGTTATGGGTCCGCCAACGGGCCTTGATTTCCAACTCCAACTGCTCCCGATACCCCGGCTCACTACGCAGACGGTCGGCATAATACTGATAGGCCCGCTGGGCCAGAACCGCCCGAAGGTGGTGCAGGTCAATTTTGTTGGCCAGCTCAGCCCTGTCAAACACCGGCTCCTCTGAACCGTCGAAATAGGAACGGACCAGCAGTTCATCCCCAGGCAGGATACGCTGCTCCTGGTATTTGCCCCCCTTGCCCCGCCGGATGCGAACGCAAAGGTATCCCGATTCATCACGCACCAGGTCGTTGCCCCGAAGCCTGGCATATTCAGTTCTGCGACAGCCAACTACGGAAGCAAAATCAAACAGCCGAGGAGACGCTTCGCGGGAGGCGTCTCTTCTTTTGTCCACAGCCTTTACCCCCCTGCTGCGGGTGTTGGCGGAGACGACCCGCCTAGGCTTCCGGATTTCGGACAGAGAAATCCCATAAATCCGGCAGACCCCTGCCATGTAGGAATGGATGGTGCTGGCGCTCTTTCCCTGCTGTTCGAGCCAGTTGGCATAGTCCTGGATGTGTTTCCGGCAATCCTCAAAATGCCTGCACTTATAATTTCGTTTGCACCACTCGCCATATTTAATGGCGGCATTCATATATATTTTCCAGCTCCTCTGTGAAGTATGTTTTCCACCAGCTGAGTTCCCTGACTGCATCAGAGCCTTGCAGCGCTGGCTGATTTCATATTTTAGGCTTCCCATATCAGTCCCTCCTGAATATAAAATGACCAACAGTTAAAAATTTTGCTACGAACTTGTCCTTATCTCGTAAATATAGACCGCCAGTTATTAGCGTTTTCTTTGCCGCAAAGATACAATCCCTCCTGGCGATGAAATACGCCGCTACTCAAATTTATAAAATCAGGAGGGCTCATAATGAAAAGCTCAGATGAAATACTGGACATCCTCAGCCAGTGCAGAGTAGAAAAAAACATCCTTTTTCTGCCCACTGGCAGGATGGACCGTCAGACCTATCTCGCCGTTAATAAGGTTCTGGAGAATATGGGCGGGAAATGGAACCGCAAGGCTCAGGGGCATATATTTGAAGCGAACGATAATCCGGCAGAGCGATTGGAAACCGTTCTGAGTACACGGGAGATTTCTGATTTGAAGGAGGAATTTCAATATTTTCATACGCCCCGTCCAATTGCGGAAATGATGTGCGGTATCGCTGAGCTGGATAAAAGTTCCCATGTTTTAGAGCCGTCCATTGGCGATGGGCGGCTGGCGGAGGTCATCATGGAACACCGGCCCGCAGGTCTGTTCGGAGTGGAGATAAACCCAGATATGTACCAAAAGCTGGAGGGAAAACCCTACCCAGTCCTATTGGCGGACTTTCTAACAGTGACCAGGGACAGCCTTCCGTTCTCTGTAAACCGTGTTATTATGAATCCACCGTTTCACAATTACCAGGACATTGCCCATATTTATCATGCGTATGACCTGATGCAGAACGATGGAATCCTGGTCTCCATCGTCAGTGAAAGCCCATTCTTCCGGGCCGATAAAAAAGCTGTTTTCTTCAGGAGCTTCCTGGAGGAACACTGTGCAGAAACAGTCAAACTGGATGCAGGCGCATTTCATGAAAGTGGAACAGAAATCCGCAGCAGAATCATAACAATCAGGAAGGAACACTGAAGATATTTTGTTGTCTGCCGAAATTCGACGTCCGGCGCGTCCCCGGCCCACAGGGCCTGATAAATGTGGCACACGTTTTTGTTGTGGGAACGTAATAACCCATACCATACGGTTGCCGGCCGCATGATATTTTTGTCCCCCTTAGCTGGTTATTTTCCACTCTGTGTCAAATAACCAGCACGGTCTCTTGGCAGAAAGTCCTCCCTCCTATTGGAAGAAACTCCATCACACAAGAGCGCCGCACAAGGGGCTATCGGCAGTCCAGGGAAACCAACACGTCCACCGCGTCGTGTTGGCGTGACCGTTCTCCGAGGGTCACAGGCGGGTCTCGTTAAGAGGCTCGGTGCGGGGATGACGCTTCCAGGGGCGATACACGGCGCGTCAATCGTGTATCCGGCGTTGCTATACCAGGCAGACCGCCGAAACAGGCCGCAAGCGGCAATCATGGCTTTGCGGGGTCATACACTTCGCCAGAGTGTATCCAGGCTTTATTTTCCGTCAAAGTCCCGGGAAAAGGGGCCAAGGCCAACGCGGGGCGATTTTGTTCTCTACAGACCATCACCCAAAGGTCTGGCGGCTATTCTCCGAAAGCCGCAGCCGGGTCTCGTTAAGAGGCTTGGTGCTCATTGGAATCTATATAAAAAGGCCCAAGAGGGTGAAATCTCCTGGGCCTTGAATCGTCAAAAGAGCCGGACTAACTTGTTCAGCTCCATAAAAACGATGGTATTCTCATTTGGCGCAAATTTGTATTTCCTCCAGCATCCCAAACTCGTGAAGCTGGAACAGCTTCAGAGGTACAGTTTCCCAACTGGACTCCTTTTCTCCGTCCTCGTTGTAGGTGTGCCACTGGTCGCCTAAAAGTGGCTTCCCTCCGCACACCGAGAGGAACAGATGGTGATAATAGGTGCCGCTGCGGAAGTCAAGGGCGTAGTCCCTGGAACGGGGATACTTGACAAAGGATGTCTGGCGCATTGGGCAGATATCCGGATACCACCATTTGGCGAGCCTGTAGAATTTCGATTTGTTCGCTGTCAGGCGGTAGGCCTTTTTTCCTGACTCATCCATTCCCGACCTCCAGTAGAGCGTGAACCGCCAGACCCAGTTCTGCGGTCATATTGGTGCGCTGCCCCAGTAGATGGCGAAAGGCCTCAGGTGAGCGGGTAACTATTTTATAATTCATGTTTTTCATGGATGGCTCCTTTCTCTCTTTTGTTCTATTTGCATATAAAAAAGCCGCTGTCCTTATAAAGAGACAACGACTTTAAGTGTAAATGTAAAGATACGACCAAAAAATTGGAATAAAAACGACCCAATAGAGGGGAATAGAATACGATTACACTATTATTATACCCCTGAAGGCCAAGGGCGTCAACAGAAAAAGCTGAAACTGGTACAAAGATGGAACATATCAGTACAAAGATGTTCTTGAAATGGAATTAAAAACTGCTATAATGGTATCATCCAAAATTATAAATCGGGCGAACCACAGCCAGACCTGCCTCCGGGCGGGCCTGGCTTTCTTCATGCCCAGAGGGAGATGCCATGAACTATATTGTTAAAGATTCTGTATTGCCTTCATATCTTCCGTTTCCGAAATTTTTGCTTGCTGAGGATATGAAGCAAACCGCCCAGCTGGTCTATGCCCTGCTCCTGGACCGGACGACGCTCTCCCAGGCCAACGGCTGGCAGGACGGCCAGGGGCATGTCTATGTTATCTTTCCAGTTGAAAGAATAGCACAGGCTCTAAGGAAAGGACTCACCAGCATCAAGGCTGCTCTGGCGGAGCTGGAGGAGCATGGCTTGATTCAGCGCCAGCGGGCGGGGCCCGGCCAGCCGAACCGTATCTACGTCCTGCTGCCAGACAGCCGGGAAAGCGACCATCCTGTGGCCGGAAATCCGGCTGCAAGAGGGCCGGCAATCCGACCATCTGACGGTCAGGATTCCGGCTGTATAACGGTCGGAAATCCGGCCACTAACAACCTAAGAGATAACCACCTGAGGCATAACCACCTGAGTGGAGTGACTGCCAGCCGCCGGCCATATGGACAGTATCAGAATGTTTTTCTGACTGACGGCGATGTGAAGCAGCTGGAAGCCGATTTTCCTGACGTATGGCGCGACTATATAGAGCGGCTCTCGAACTATATGAAGTCAACCGGGAAGCGCTACCAGGACCATGCCGCTACGATTCAGTTATGGATTCGGAAGGACAAAATGAAAGGGGGAATGAACCATGCCAGAGGGATTGACCAGCATCCCGATGCCACAGTGGGTCAGGGAGCGTCTGCTCAGCCAGACTGGAACATCAAATCCGTCGACCTCGACGTATAACCCGGTCGAACACGAACGCCGGCGGTGCCAGATGGCCAATCGGACTGTGGGCCGTCTTGGAGGGGTAGATTGCCCAGATTGCTTAAACCGAGGCTATATCTATTATGTCAATGACGGCGGCACTCTCTCACAGCGGGAGTGCCGCTGTATGGTCCAGCGGCGGGCACTTCGTCACCTGGAGCAATCCGGCCTGAGCGATATGTTGACCAGGTACACCTTCGAGCGCTGGCGGGCGGAAGAACGTTGGCAGGCCAGGGCCCTAGAAGAAGCGAAACGCTATGCCGCCGACCCCAAGGGCTGGTTTGTGACTACCGGCCGCAGCGGCGCCGGCAAGACCCACCTGTGTACCGCGATTTGCGGGGAACTCCTGCATCGGGGCCTGCCGGTGCGGTATATGCTGTGGCGGGATGTTGCTGTCCAGGCCAAGGCAGTGGTCAACGACGCCGAAGCCTACAGCCAAATCATCGACCCGCTGAAAAAGGTCAAGGTGCTGTATATCGACGACCTGTTTAAAATGGGCCGTAACGGCGGCGCCGCGAAGCCCACGGTCGGCGATATCAACCTCGCTTTTGAGATTATCAATGCCAGATACAATGATTCAGGTAAAATTACACTTGTCAGTTCTGAACTCAGCCTTAACGATATAACAGATATTGACGAAGCCACTGGCGGCCGCATTTATGAAGGCGCCAAGGCCGGGGCCTACCTGGACCTGTCCAACCGCCAGAACTGGCGGCTGAGATAAAACCATATCATGAATCAGCGCCGCAGGCCGTTTCCGGTCTGCGGCTTCCCTGTTCTCTGGAGGACAATCAAAATGGAAATCTTGAAGAAGCAGATATTCGATGCCTCGGAGCTAGCTGATATCCGGGAAGTCTCTGTTGACCCCAGCCTTGACAGAGAGGACCGCATCGCTGAGTTCCGGCGGCAAATCGGCGACCCCCACCACTTCCGCTGCGGCGATATCGTGGTCCATGCCCACTACGCCCAGGACGGCCCATCCCTGACTGACCGCTTGAAGCAGCTTATCAATTAGCAGCTTGACCGCCAGTTCATAGATTTTACCAAACTTACTCTGATATAATTCTCCCTGGAAAAAGAATTGAATAGGACGTCCGAATCACTCTTTCACCTGGGGGATATTCCGCCCAAAAAAGGGGTGATTTTTTGTGACACAGTACAAAGCGGCCGCATATCTTCGGCTCTCCTATATAACGGTTCGGGGAGAAAAGACCGGCCAGGCCCGGGAACCGGGCTATCAGGAAAGCGACAGCATCGGCAACCAGCGGAAGCTGATTGAGGATTTCGTCGCGAACCAACCAGACATTGAACTGGTCTCAGAGCAGATGGACGACGGTTACAGCGGCATCCTGTTCGACCGGCCGGCCTTTTTGGCCATGATGGACGACGTCAAGACGGGGAAAATCAACTGCATCATTGTGAAGGACATCTCCCGCCTGGGCCGGGAGCATGTTGAGACCAGCCGTTACCTGTGCCGGATTCTTCCGGCCTATGGCGTCCGCTTCATCGCCATCAACGACTGTATCGACACGGCTCATGAGCAGAACGGGGACCAGCTGCTGATTGCCATCAAGACCATGACCAACGACTCGGTTTGCCGGAACAGCTCGGTGAGCACCCGGTCGGCGCTCCAGGCCAAACGAAAAAGCGGGGCCTATGTGGGCGCCTGCCCCATCTATGGCTATCAGAAGGACCCGGAGAACCGGAACCATCTGGTCGTCGACGAGTACGCCTCCCTGGTGGTGCAGGATATCTACCGCCGCCGTGTCGAGGGCACCAGCGCCTACAAAATCGCCGAGGAATTGAACCGTCAGGGTGTTCTCTCTCCGCTGGCCTACAAGGTCAGCCGTGGGTTGCCCCATCCGACCAAGGGGTTTGCGGACAGCCCGGACGCCAAGTGGTCCCCCACGACAATTATCCGAATCTTGCAGGATGAGACTTATACCGGCGTCCTGATTCAGGGCAAGACCACGACCCCCAACTACAAGCTCAAAAACACAGTGCAAAAGCCCGTGAAGGATTGGGCAAAAGTAGAAAATACCCACCAGCCAATCATCAGCAAGCAGGATTTCGAACTGGTACAGCAGCTGGCCCGGCTGGACACCCGGGCTGCCCCTGAGAAGGATTCGGTGTATATGTTCTCCGGGTTGCTCGTCTGCGGCTGCTGCGGGAGGCGGATGACCCGAAAAACGAACATCTATAAGGGGCAGAGGTACATCTATTACCACTGCCCAGCCGGGAAATCCCAGGGCTGCCAGCACCCGGCCAGGATTCGGGAGGACGATTTGGTGCAATGCGTACTCTCCTGCCTTCAAACACATATTAAAAGCGTCGTCTCTCTGACGGAGCTGCTGAACAGCATCAGCCGGGAGCGAATCAACCATGACCTGGTCGCGAAGTATACCACCGAGCTTGCGGACAACGGCCGCCAGTTGGAGGAGGCCGGTCGCATGAAGGCCACCCTCTACGGCAATCTGGTCAACGGTATCTTGGATAAGAAGGAGTACAGGAGCCTGATGGACTACTATTCGGCTCAGGAGGAGCAGGTCCAGGCCGCAATTGCCTTGCTGCGGGAGAAGTTGGAGCAGGTCCAGGACGACTCCAGCAGCCGCTTGAAATGGGCCCGCCACTTTGAGCAGTTCGCCGCCATGACCGAGCTGGACCGCCGGGCGGTGGTAACGCTGATTCAATCTGTCACGGTCCGGAACAAGAAAGAGATTGACATCTCCTTCCGGTTCCAGGAGGAATATGAGGACACGCTGAAAATGCTGTCACGCTATAAGGAGGCGAGCTGAGTGGCCCGGAAAAGTCGCAAGAACATCGCTTCCGCCGACGAGCATCCTGTTATAAAGGTATGGAAGACCGCACTCTATATCCGCCTGTCCGTGGAGTATAACGGCAAGCGGGGGGATTCCCTGGAGACGCAGCGGCAAATTATGGAGGACTGCCTGGCCCTGTGCCCTGACGTCGAAATTACGGAGATTTACATTGACAACGGCGTCTCCGGCCAGACCTTTGACCGGCAGGGATTCCAGAAGATGCTGGCGGATATCGAGTCCGGGAAAATCGACTGCGTCGTGGTGAAGGACCTCTCCCGCCTGGGCCGCAACGCCATCGACACCGGATACTATACCGAATACTATTTTCCGCTCCATCATGTCCGATTTATTGCCGTCAATGACCGGTATGACAGCGAGGACGCCGGCAGCGGAAGCAGCTTTGCCCTGCCCATCAAGAATATCGTGAACGAGGGATACGCTCTTGAGGCCAGCCGTAAGACAAGGCTCCAGCTCCAGCGGAGCATGATGGCGGGAGAGTTTGTGGGGGCCAGGCCGCCGTACGGTTACCGGAAGGACCCGGAGAACTGCCACCGCCTGCTTGTGAACGAGGATACCGCCCCCGTAATCCGGCAGATTTTCCGGTGGGCGGCGGACGGTGCCCCTCTGGACGTGATTGTCCGGTGGTTGAATGAGGCTGATGTCCTCACCCCCGGCTACTACCTGGCCAGCATCGGGCTCATTACCAGCGAGCGCCTGATGGGGAGTGGAAAGTGGCAGACATGGACCATTCGAAAAATCCTGTCCGACCAGGTCTACACCGGCGACATGGTGCAGGGCAAGACCAGTGCGACCGCCCACAAACAGTCCCTGGTCAGGCCGGAGGACTGGATTGTTGTGAAGGGGACCCATGAGCCGCTGGTCAGCCGGGAGTTGTTCGACCATGTCCAGGCTGTCCGGGCGCAGGCTTCGCGGAAGGGCGGGGCTCAGACGGAAAGAGTCCCTTATACCGAGAACATCCTGCGGGGCAAAATATTCTGCGGCTGCTGCGGAAAGAGCCTCCACCGTCAGCGGTCCCATGGGCGGTATGTGTACCACTGTATCGCCAACGACAGGATTGGCAAGGGCTCATGTCCGGGCAAGGTCCGCCTGCGGGAAGATGACCTGTTCTCCGCTATCCTGACCATCCTGCAAAAGGAGGGCGCCGCCATAGTAGAAAACAGCTTTTTAGTCCGGCAGATGGGAGACAAGGCCGCTGGACAGAAGACTAAAACGGCGCAAGAGGTCTCGGAGCTCCGCCAGGAGATAGAGCAGGACCGGAAACATCTGAGGGGTCTGTACGAGAGCTTTGTCGCTGGACGCCTTACCCGATTGGAATATCAGGCGCAGAAGGCCGGCTATGAGCAGAAGATTGGCGCAGCCTCGGCCCAGGCCCGTCAGCTCCTAGAGCGGCAGGAGCTGTTGGAGAAGGAGGTCAACGGGTACCTGGACCTGTCGGTCTGGCTGGCGTCTGTATTTGAGAATCCAGTCCTGACCGCATCCCTGGCTGACCGGGTGATTGAGCGCATCGACGTCTCCAGCTCCAAGGATATCGATATCCACTTCAAATTCAAAAACGAATTCTACCAGACTGAGGGTGTGGAATATGAATAATGCCTCTTACGTCATCGCCCTCTATATCCGCCTCTCCATCGAGGACAACAAAGTAGACAGCTTGAGCATCGAAAATCAGAAAATTGCGCTGCACCAGTACGTTGATGCCATGCAGGATATCAAGAATATAGAGGTCCTGGAATTTGTAGACAATGGGTACAGCGGGACGAATTTCGAGCGGCCGGAGGTCATACGGCTCCTGGATATGGTGCAGGCGGGGAAAATCAACTGTATCATCGTAAAGGATTTTACCCGCTTTGGCCGTAACCGAATCAGCGTCGGCTACTTCCTGGACAAGGTATTCCCTCTGTATGGCGTACGCTTCATTGCTCTCAACGACGGCTTTGACAGCGGGAAGCTCAATGGCGACACTGGCGGCCTGGGCGTTATGTTTCAGTACTTTCAGGCGGAAGTATACAGCTGGGACCTGTCCGTTAAATACAAGAGCGCCAAGCAGGTGAAGTTCCGGCGCGGGGAGTACCAGAGCAAGATTTGCCCCTATGGCTATCGCAAGGGAGCCGATGGGCGCATGGAGCCGGATGGGGAGGCGGCGGCCAATGTCCGGCTGATATTCGAGCTTGCCCAGAGTGGTCTCAGCAAGAAAAAAATCGCCAAGGCCCTGTTTGAGCGGGGCATCCCTACTCCAGCAGAGTACAAGGCGGCCCACGGCTTCACCGGCCACGATATCTCCAGGAGCCGGGGCATCTGGCACGAGTCCACTGTGACCCACATCCTGGAGGACGAGCGGTACACTGGAACCTACATCATGGGCAAGCGGGAGGTGACCGAGGTCGGCGGCCATCGGGTCCGCATGAAGGACGAGAGCCAGTGGGTGAAGATACCAGACCACCATCCCACCATCATCGACAGGGAACTGTTCGAGGAGGTCCAGGCCAAGCTCCGCCGGGTCCCGGCCCCCAGGAAGAATGTCCATACCTATCCGCTGAAGCACAAAGTGTTCTGCGGCTGCTGCTTGCACGCCTTGTCCCGCACCTCGAATAAAAACCACGCCTATCTCTGCCGTCATACCCAGGTGGACGAATCCGCCCCCTGTCATGGCCTGCGGATTTCAGAGACGGAGCTGGAACGTATCGTATATGAGCTGGCGCTGGGGCAAGTCCAGGCCGCTCCCGATTCGGTTCCGGCTGCCGCGCCGGACAGCCCGGAAGGGAAGATAGCGGACTTCCAGGAACAGAAGCGCTGTCTCTATGAACAGTTCGTGCGGGGCGAAATCAGCATCGAGGATTACAGGGAACACAAGGCCGTCCTGGATGGCGAGCTGGACCGGCTCAGGCAGACCCTGGCTGTCATCCGTGCTCAGGCATCCCAGAGCCAGGCCGAACAGGACCGGGGTCTCCTTCCCCAGAAGGTGAGGGAGGCCGGCCGTCTGACTGTTGAGCTGGCCGGTATGCTGATTGACCGGGTGTATGTCTTCCCTGACGGCCGCGTGGAGCCAAACTGGAAAGTGGGCGTCCTTTCGACATAACTCAATCCCCCTGATGTAGTATCTTATTCTACATCAGGGGGATTTTTTTGTTTTATACCGCATTACTCTATATCCTCCAGCTCTGTTGAGCGGAACTCCTCCGCATCAAAAAAGTCGTATAGCGATATCCCAAGACCATCGCAGAGGAGCTTAATGGTGATAATTCCTGGATTTTTACTGTTCCCGTAGATAATACTTTTTAAAGTTGACGGAGGGATTCCAGACTGTCTGGCCAACGAATTGATATTGAACTCTTTTTCAGCGCACAGCGTTTGAATACGCGACGCAACGTATTTTCGAGTATCCAATCTGTCATGCCTCCAGTCCATATAAAGTCTTTCTCATAGTGTATCAATATCATGCACAGCTAAAAGACGATATATAGACTTTTTGGGGTATGAATGGTATAGTGAAAAAGACTATATATAGCCTTTTTCGGGAGGTATGAAAATGAGTGACAAAAGGACAGAGACCTGCTGCTGTACTGGTCACCGGGACATCCCCTACGGTCTGGAGACTCCGCTGAAATCAGTACTTAAGGAACAGGTGGGGCTGCTGCTTTCGAAAGGGGTCATTTATTACGGTGTGGGCGGCGCGGTCGGTTTCGACACCCTGGCCGCCGAGGCGTTGTTTGAGCTTCGCACGGAATATCCACAAATCAAGGTAATTCTGGTATACCCCTTCAGCGGCTTTGACTCCAGGTGGCAAAAGGAACAACGGGAGCGATACAGAGTGCTCCTCCCGAAGTACGACAAGCTGGTCTGTGTCAGCCGGACTCCAGGCCGGGAGGCATACCTGATGCGGGACAGGCATCTTGTGGACTGCTCCGCCCACTGTATTGCGTTTTGCTCACGCTCATACGGAGGGACCGCCTATACTGTGCGCTATGCACAGAAGCATGGGCGTCAAATTTATAATCTAGCGGAATGTGTCACCGGTCAAAAATAAATCCCCCGGCCCGAAATGAGCCAGGGGAAGGAACATTACGCCGTGTGTTTGTCACAGAGAACGATTTCCGGGCAGATAGGGCAGCCGCCCATGCAGGCCTGACGGTGTTCGCACTCGGGACAGCTTCGCCTGAAATGCTCTCTGAACTCCTCAAAGACCGGACTGTCCCAGGCCTCTTGAATGGTGTGGTTTCTCAGGTCCACCGCCCACCGCTGCTGCTGGTTATCGAAGCTGCATGGAAGCATTTTCATATCGGCGGTGATGTAAGCTGACCAACGGCCGCCCTCACAGGTATCCACGCTGTCCATATCGATTTCAGACGACTGGGCGACCAGTCCGGGAATAGTACAGGAATCAAACCCGATTTTGTATCGGTGTCCCCCAGCGCAGGCGAGGGAAAGAAATTCCTTCACCTTTGGGTCGTCCGCACGGAGTACCTGCTGCTGGCTGCCAAGGCCCACAGGCTTGTGGAGCAGGAACACGATGGCGTTGGCGCCGGCTGGGAAGCTGTCCTCCCGCAGCCGGGTAACCGCCTCATCAATCGTCCCTTTGCTTACGACATAGTGGATGTTCGTCCTTACGCCGGCCCGGAGCAGGCAGTCGATGGCCTTCAAGGTGTAGGGGCTTCGATACCAGCTCACCGCCACAGCCCCGCAGTACTCCTTGCAGAGCCGGGCAAGCTCCAGGGTCATCCCAAGGCCGGAGGTGGTGAAGTTCGGCACGATACCGGCCCTGCGGCAGAGCTCCAGGATTTCAGGGAAGTGCTCATGCTGGTCCGGGTCGCCGCAGCCGCCGAGCGCAATTTGATAGGTATTCCCTATGCACTGCCGGACAATCTCACGAAAGTCTTCCAGCGCCATATTGGGGGCGCCGGCGTGGAGGCCGTCCTGGTAGCACTCCACCCCCGCCTTCAGACACAGGCCGGACTTGCCGTGGATGCAGTGGCCCATGACGCCCACATCCAGAAGTTCGGGGAAGGAGGCCATAAATGGGTCCTGCGCAATCTCCTTTCCGTCCTGAAACGTGCCGGAGCGGATATACTGCCCTGTCGCTTCATCGAAAATGGATATGAAATCCTTATCTTTCCGTATCCTCATATAGGAAACCACCTCTTCGGCTTAATAGTCCAGGTCATCGTCGATTATAGTAAAGGCATCAGGGTCGGACTTCTTCAATGCCTCCCACAGCTCTGTAAACATATCGACGTAGGAGTCCTCACAGCATTCAAAACCGACGTAACCGAATCGAATGCTTTTCCCTTCCACCAGAGCCTGCCGGATTTGCTCCTGGTATTCGTCGTCTACGCTGTAGTCGTTGAATACTTTCCGTACATCTTCTTCTGTACTTTCAGGGGTCAGTTCACTTTTCCCCAGCAGCTTTTTAACGGCGTATTTGAGGATTGCTTCCTTCTGCTTCTCGCTGAAAGCTCCCCTCTGCGCCAGGATAAAGCTGCTGCTGCTGGAGTTGGTTATGAAATCGCTTCTGATTTTCATTTTGTTGGGGCAGCGCCAGATGCGCCTGCCCCGCACCTCCTTTTTTCTTATGATTTTGTTTGGGATAGGGTAGCTACAATGGCAAGCATACCAGACTAAAGCAGACTCGACCACAGCCTGACGGTCAACCACATGCTTATCAGGGCAAAAAGAGAACCGGGATTTTTCATCCCGGCCCCATAGAATCGACATATCATGTGCTTCACCAGGTATTGTGCTATTTCCTGGCCGCTCAATTACCTCCATCATACACTTCCGTCATTTTAATGAGTTGAATGTGCCCCTGGAGGCAGCTGATAAGCTGCGGGTAGAAATTCGGGTCCACATCTTGAAGCATCCCTCGGATTTCCTCCAGCGCCGGCTCCAGGCTAAGCTGTTCTGATTGATTTTTCATCCGACATTCCCTCCAAAAACAGAATAATCACAGCGGCAATCATACCAGCTAAAAACAGGTGTAGCTATAGCCTAGCGGTCAATCTCATACATATCAGGACAAAAAGAGGACCGGGATTTTTCATCCCGGCCCCATAAAAATATAATTTCACGCACCCCAATGAGCATCACGCAGGCTCTTTTTCACAGCAGTCGCTACCTCAAACACAATCCTCCGTTCAACCACAGAACAGTCGGAAAGCAGATTCTCCACGTCCGGCATGTAAGCCCTTTGGTCGAACGGCTGATTGCCGGCGAGCAGGAAATCGACCGTCACCCCCAGCGCCGACGCAAGCCGCACCAGGGCGCCCAGGCTGGGCTTCTTATCGTTCCTCTCAATGTGGGAGATAAATGTGGTCGAGAGGTCAGCCAGCTCCGCCAGACGCTCCTGAGAGATGCCCCGACTCTTGCGCAGGTCATTGACCCGGCTCCCTATCAGGCTATAGTCCAGTTTCATGGCGGTCAGCTCCTCTCCAGAGTGGCCTTTGCGGCCCGTCCAAGCTCTGTGACAGGATTTATATCTTCACCGCGCAAAAGGGCCAGGAACTCGTCAATGGCCGGGTTCTCGGTGCTGGTACTTCCGGCGCTGAGAAGGATTTCCTGACCTGTCGACGGCTTCAAAACTTTCATGTTGTAGCTTAGCGCTATATGCGCAATGGGCGTCGAAGCCAAAGCGTCTTCCGTGACAGCGGCTACTGTCGATTCCAGTCCGGCAGGCCAGTCGCCGTATTTATGCATCATGTACTGGCAGGCTGCCGCGTTGAGATACCGTATACAGTGCTGCGTAGACGGCGTGGGAAACCAGCCCAGGGTATAGAGGCTGTTGCCGCGGCTCTCGAAGGTGGCGAAACCATATTTCAGATGGAGCCAATCCACACCCGGAGCAAGCGGTACAGGCGTCAGCTCCTCTGGGGCCGTTCCCAGCAGCTCCGCCATCAGAAGGCGGGCCACACCGGCGTCCGCCATAACAGTAGCGCAAGGATTCATAATATCATTCTCCTATCTCTTTTTTGATTTTTCAGGACACCGCCGG
This sequence comes from Oscillospiraceae bacterium, assembly GCA_910575265.1. Classification (GTDB taxonomy): domain Bacteria; phylum Bacillota; class Clostridia; order Oscillospirales; family Oscillospiraceae; genus Lawsonibacter. The sequence goes on along the minus strand of CAJTEA010000024.1, from coordinate 14,307 downwards.
CGGCGAATCCGCGCCAGGGGTTATACTCATTTTTCCGCGAGTGCCAGGATTGTCTGGCCCAGTTCAGTGGCGGGGTCGATAGCTTCGCCCCGGAACAGCCGAGTCATCTCCGCAAGCTCCACCGGTGCGATCGCCGGGATATCCGCACTGAGGCACGCCACCAGGGACAGGCCGGCGTTTGGTACTGGAGCCGTTTTGCGGCCGGCTATCTGCTCCGTTTTCCAACGCATGTTGCTCAGCAGATTAGTGCCGCCGCTCAGGAGGAGGGAAATTATGTCGGTCTCAATGAGATTATCTTCTCCTGTCATCCAAGCGTGAAGGGCCTGCATTCCAAAATGGAGGTATATAGACACGTCGTCAAATGCCGCCATACTGTACTGCTTCCCGTTTCGGTCCAAATATACTATGACGGCACAGTAGACGGAGTTGTCAGGGATTGCTCCGTCGCCATATCTGCGCAGGGGTCCGGGGTCCTCCGCGAGAGCCCGGTAAATGAGCCGGACAATTTTGGGGTTCTGGATTGCCTTGAGAATAAGCTCTTTATTCATCATCAGTGCTCCTTTTCTCTTTACTTTTTTGAAAATATATATAAAAAAGCCGCTGTCAGAAAAAAGACAACGGCTTTGTAAGCAAATATAAAGTTACGACCAGCAAAAGTTGGAAAAAAGACGGCCTTTAACGGGCAAATCAGATACGTTTACACTATTATTGTACCCCTTATTATAAAAGGTGTCAACCACAAATTTTTCCTCTTTGGACAGTTCACAGAAAATAGAAAAAGGGAGACTGTAACGCCACGGCGCTGTCCGTCCCCCTCTTAATGACTGGTTTTTCTGTTGCCCGCCAACTTTCCGGCCCAAGGTCCGGCATGCATTTCGGATTTTAGGTGCCAGCCCACCAGTGGGATGCCGCCCACTGACCACATACAGTATGCGCTATTTTTTGTCAATTTTTGAATGACAAGCTCGCACTGCCTTCTCCGCATTCCGCCGCAAGAGCTTTATAGGCCTCCCGGTTCCTGGCGAGCAGCAGTCTGGATATTTTCCCGGCTTCTTCATCCGGAACAGTGGATTCCCCTTCTGTGCGGCTGCGGGCAGCATCGTGCTGTGACGGTGTCAGGACCGGTTTCCCATAGACGCTTTCGATTTCCGCTCCCTCCTCATAAGCGACAGCCCGAACAGGCAGCCCACCACCCCGTATTTTCCGTCCATCAGGTCCAGGTAATATTCCCGCCGCAGAAACCTGATGTCGCTGTCATCGGCCTTTTGCTTGTCGTCCTGAAGGCATATCATGTCCAGCAGAAGCCCAACCGCCTCCATCATAATTTCTTTGACCTCCGCTATGATAGCGTCAATATCTATTTTCATTTCCGTTTTCCTCCCGGTTAATTTAAATTACAATGCCATTATACTCCTCTAAAGATGGGATTCCATTATCCAGCAGTCAAGATACGCACCATATGTAAATCTTTTTTCGAAAAAACCGCAAAAAGCATTTGGTATTTCGGTGCAAAACATGACCGGCAGACCGTGGACTGTTTTCTCCGATTATATGATAATGGTTGGTGTCCAAGGCACGAAGGGGGGAAAAACATGGACGGTCACGCAACGGATGCGGAGCTGGATTTACCGCAGGAGGTATTTGAACCGGCTATCTCAAGGCCGGTGGAACTGGGTTTGCTGGGCAGGGAGCTGGAACTCTGTTTTCAGGCTGCCGGCGGCCCTGTTGAAATCAAGACCTGTTACGGGGACATCCGTAAAATTGTCGACGCTTTGATGGATTATGCCAGGCTGCTGGAGATGGTCTGTGTGCAGTGGGAGCTATGCGGGTTTCACAAAATCACCTATGAGGACCACGCAAAGGTACTGCGCAATATTGCGCTCAAATACCAGGCTGGAATTGGCTATGATTACGAAGCGGCTCTGGAGCTGTGCCGGAAGAAGGCCAGGAGAAGGTCCAAGGATGACGATGTTGGCGGGGAGGCTCTGGAGATGGGATACCGGTCAGCTCTGCGGAAGAAAAAGGCTGATGTGGAGAACAGCGGGAAACCGGAAAAATAAAAGGCGGGAAGACGTCATCCGTCTTCCCGCCCTTGGTCCGGCGGCTGAGTCCCTTCCCGATGGGCCAGCTCTATCAGCTTGACTTGTCCGCGGATGTTGTCGACAATCAGCGGAAGCATACCGGGCGATACCCCGGCCAGCATGATTTCTATCTGCCCGGCCGCCTCTCTGGCGGATGGATGGTCTGTCCACAATATGGCGTCCGCCGACACGCCAAAGAATTCGCAGACAGTTCGTAAAGTGGTGAGTGAGATTCCCACAAAGCCATTTTCCAGGCTGGAGCAGAACCGGGGGAAATCCCAATCTTTTCTGAAAAGACTTCTCGGGATAATCCGGCGGCCTCCCGGTATTTCTTGATTTGCTGTCCGACTTCTACATTTATTTGCTTTCTGCTGTCCCTGTTACTCATAATCAACGTCTCCTTACCATCATTGCATCCAGTTTAATGGAGGGAAATGTCCCTTGAAACGATTTAATAATAAGCGATAATCGTTGATTATTAGGTAACGTAAGAGTATAATTAAACCGGCAAAACCGTCTGGCACTTCTGCCGGGCAATCAGCCGGAAATGGAGGTTATCATGTGGATTGATACATTCCTGCTTGGCAGAGCGGTGAGCCTGACCCTGATTCTGCTGGGCATATGTAACATTCTCAGGCCAATCTGGGCCAACGGGCAGCTGCACATCGCGATTATGGGTAAGACAGCGGGTATTGGCAAGCGTATGGCATTCAAAGACGAGGGCATTCATTACATCGGAACAGTCGTCGCCGAGCCTGGAGACCTGCTTCTCCCAGGCGGCGCGGTCTACGGATTCCCATCGAACGGGGCCCCTCCGGTCGTCAGTCTCATGTGGAATGCGCTTGAAGCCAGACCGGACACAGTAATGGTTTCTCCGGACTGCTACTGCGTTAAAACCGGGAACCAGCTTGTTTTTGTCACGGTTTCCGCTCTGCTTGGAGCCATCCTGATTTGATAAAAAACGGAGAAAATGAAAAACAGAGGCAGGAAAACACTGCTTGTCCTCCTACCCCTTGTCCACCGGCTGCTCCTTAGCCTGCCAGGCCAGCGCTATCAGTTTGGTCTGCTCCCGTATATTTTCGATTATCAGCGGCAGAAACTCAGGCGGCACATCACGGAGCAAGGTCCCGATTTGCCATGCGGCCGCTTCTACTCCGGGCTGCGGCCCGCGCAGGATGGAGTCCGTCGGAACTGCCAACACATCGCAGATTTTACATAACGTGGTGATAGATGGGCCTGTCCTCCCACGCTCAATGTCGGTCTGAAACTGAGCGCTAATCCCAATCTTCTCCGAGAATTCTTCTCGGGTCATGCCTGCGGTTTCCCGCGCGAGCCTGATTCTGGCGCCGATTTTCCGATTGATTTCCTTGTACTCGCCCCGCAATCTAACACCCCCAGCATAGTTTATTACTCATAGTTTATGGTGTGTCATGGCATGGCGGTATATGCTAATAGACTTGATTATATTGCGTAATACCCAATTTCATGATATGATGCTGCGTTGGGATAACGCAGCGGAAATTATAAAAAAACAAAATTGACAGGAGGAATTTCACAATGCGTAAAATCATCAACATCGTACTTATTCTGGCTTTGCTGACAGGACTATGCGTCCCTGCTCTTGCGGCCACCCCCACCCCCGTCTTCACCGATGTCTCTTCCGACAAATGGTACTACACCTGGGTGACCAAGGCCGCCCAGCAGGGGTGGGTCAGCGGCGTCGGGGACGGCAGGTTCGACCCCGAGGGGTCTGTGACCTTTGCCCAGTTCGCACTGATGCTGGACCGGGCCCTTTACCCCGACGATATTGATTCCCAGCCCGCTGGGGCGCAGTGGTGGACGGCAGCCTGCGAGGTTGCCGCAAAACATGGGCTGTTTCCCATCACCGACATGGCGATTCGTGACAATTGGAACGCCGTGGCCAACACGCCCATTGAGCGCGAGCAGATGGCCCAGATGATGTACAACGCCCTGGTCGATAAGGGCATCAAGCTGCCAAGTTATGAGGAATACTCTGCGGCGGCCAAGAGAATCGCCGACATCGCCGACGTAGATAACTATGTTGCCGTGACCACCTGCTACACCATCGGCCTCCTGAACGGCAATGACAACGGCAATTTCGCCCCCCGCGCCCCCATGACCCGGGCCCAGGCCGCTGTGGTACTGTGCAATATCTACGGCTATGTCACTGGGGATGTGACCGGCTCCACCACCACCCCCAATGAGCCTGATGTCCCTGACGAGCCTGAGAAGCCTACCCAGCCTGATGTTCCCCGCCCCGCCGGCGCCGTAGGCGGCCGGTATGACACCAACAAGTACACCGTCCCCGCAGACGCCAATAAAGATGGCTGGCTCACTGAGGACGAGGTCGCCGCGGTCATCGCACAGATTATGGAGGAGTATCCGGAAGGAACCCCCTGGGGAGAAGATAAGTTCTATCGCGGCACCGGCTGGCCCAACGGGGGCTACGCCTGCGCGGCTTTTGCGCAGATGGCCTCGGATAGAATTTTTGGAGACCTTCCTACGCGAGTCTTGCGGGACGCTTACAGTATCCGAATCGGGGATGTGACAAAGAGCACAACTCCGCACTGGAATATTGTTCGTGCGATTGAGGAACTGCCTGCGGCTCCTGAATACGGGGCGCTCTATACTCTTGACGGGAATGTTGGCGGCAAAGTCGGTACTGGCATGGGGTCCTTCGGAAATTGGAATGACGGTATTAAGGACAGGTGGCTCACCATCTACACTAGGTATCCTGTCGATAATTTCTAAAATCCCCCAATGGGCGTAAAGCGATGTTGGAAAGGAGAACGACGAACGCAGGGAGTGTCACATGCGCCGCCCCCTGTGTTCGTTTCTGTGAATTATAACTAATAGTAATATGCGGACTGCGCAGAATTGACAGAAGGCTTATTTCTCTGCCTCAAGAAAGCCGAGACATATGAGAAAAAGGAGTTTTGCAACGAAATTCATACTTTGGCGCAGGCACCCAAGGACGATGCAGTAATGGATTTCATAAACCGCCGTCTTGGAGGTGCCGCATGATGGTATAAAGATGGAAGCCTCCGGTATAAACCTGTTCTTGAAATAGAACGGCAACATGGTATAATAGTACCATGCGAAACTGTAAATAGGCGTATTTGGCCGGCCCTGAAAAGGGGCCGGCTTTCTTTATGCCTAAAACCGGAGGCGCCGCCCAAATGCGTCGTCTCTTCTTTATTTCAGAAGGGGGTGAGCCAATGGGAAGACGAAAAAACCGGACTTGCCGCGGACCCTGACGGACCGCAGCAAGCCCTAATTTTATGCAAAAGGAGGAGTTATAAATTGCAACATTTTAAGCAACGGGCCAAGAAATGGCTTTCCGGTTTCTTGGCGGCAGTCATGCTTTTTGGCATGCTCCCGTCTATGGGCCTTTTCAACCCGGCCTATGCCGCAGGGGGCGCTACAACGCCGCCGGTCACAATCAAGAATACAACCAGGGACGTGAAATACGGCAAGATTGAAGGGCGCAATCCCATCACGGGCGAATTGATAATGAATGTCCCAGGGCATACATCAGTTATCCCACGCCTGTTTGAATTTGTGGGAGATGACGGCAGCGAAGTCCCCGGATTTTGCGCCGACCACAAGCTCAACTTTGATGGCAAGGTTGTGCCATCTTTGACTTGGAAAAACCCCGTCCCTGTAGTGGGCAGCAAGTACGAGAAGGTTCTCCCTATTGTCGCTAACTTCATGGTCAGCTATAAGCAGGCCGAATGGATGGCAGACCAACTGTCCGGCATGGGCGACATGACCGAGGCTGAGCTGGATGAGTGGTGCGCGGCGAACGCGCAGGGATATTACCCGGGAGACTTGTCCTGGAGCCACTACAGCTATTGGGGACAAAAGGGGAGCGGCGACTGGACCTGGAACTACAAAGTTACCAACATGGGCGCCCAGGCGGCTATATGGCTCGCGGGTGCGGACCTGCTGTCCCCTGGCCCCACGTTGACAGACGAGGACCTCGAAAAGATTGCCGGCCTGCAGATGCTGACCCTGTATGAGATGTATGGTAAGGGCCAGGGCTGGAAGCTGACCAAGGAATCCGCCGAGGGCGTCCCCGGGAACCCCGGCTGGTACGCCGAAGGGGTTTCCCTTCGCGTAGGGTGGTATAAGAGCGCCGTCGAGCGCTACAACCGGACGAAGTGCCAATATGAGGAGTTCACGCCCGGCATGGAGTTCTACCTCTATACGCCCTATAAGGGAGACAACCCGCACTCCAGCACCCAGCCTATCATCATTCCAGTGTTCACGCCAGGCACGGGCCGTAAATCTGGATGGATTGCTGTTAAAAAGGTAGACGGCGAAGGTAACTCTTTGGCTGGAGCTGAGTTTGGTGTTTACGAACACAAGGCTCAGGCAGATGCCGGTTTGACACCAGGAAAGAAAATCACAACCGATGCATCCGGGTATGGCGCAGTTGAAGTTGCGTGGCAAAGCGCGACCGAAGAGGTCACCTTTTGGGTTAAGGAATTGAAGGCCCCATCCCATCCGGATGAACCCAATAAGTTCTACAAGCCTGACAGCAGCGTTATCCCGGTAACGGTTTCCTCTGTGTCCAATGCCACCGAGGCAACTGCCGCATTCGCTCGGGGCATCTCCGGCTGGGTGAACCATGAGGACGGCGACAGTGAACACAGCGAAATCAAGAAGGTGGACGCCAGCGGCAATGGTATCGGTATCGCCAAGTTCAATATCCGCAGCATTACCCTCGGTGTAGACAAGGATGTGGAAACCGATGCCAGCGGCAACGTGCCTATGCAGTGGACAAACCCCGCCGGCGCGAATTACTATGAGCCCGGCGAGTACACCGTCACCGAAATCGTGGCCCCCACCGGCTACGAGCGTGACCCGCAATCTCAAAACCTGCGCCTGTGGGTGGAGGAAATCGATGGGGTAAAGGTCGGCATGAGCAGCGGCCCAATCACATTTGTGAACCACGAGAAGCACAGAATCGTGATTGAGAAGGTCGGCCCCAACGGCGGCCTGCCCGGCGCGGTGTTTGAGGTTTACTTCAACAACCAGAAGATTGATGAAATCACCACCGGCGCAGACGGCACCTTCTCTTATGAGGGCGTGGACGGCAACGGCCTGCAATCTGGCGACTATACCTTCAAGGAAATCAAGGCGCCTCCCGGATACCTGCTGCCTATCAAAAACCGTGAGCAGACGGTGAGCGTTGATACCAGCGACGGAACCGTCACGCGCCACACCCTGGTCTTTGAGAACTACATGTATCCCGAAATCCGTATCCGGAAGGTTCGCACGGGCTCCAACCTCGGTTTGCCCGGCGCCACTTTCGAGGTGAAAATCAACGAAACAAGTATCGGCGACTTCACCAGCGGTGAGGGCGGCTGGGTTATCATCCCCTGGAGCGTCTATGGTAAGTTCATGGGCGATGGGGCAGATAACGACAGTTTTTCTGTGTCTGTCCGTGAGACCGTAGCCCCCGAGAACTTCCTGATTGACGACACCAGCTGGCACACCCAGATGTTCACCAAGGGGGAGACGGCAAAGGAGTTCGTTTTTGAGGACGAAGAGCCTACAACCATCATCATCAAGAAGGTCTCCGCCAACACCGATGAACCTCTGGCCGGCGCGACCTTTGAGGTTGAAATCGAAGGTGAAAGCCTCGGCACTTTTGGCCCAACTGAAGAAGACGGCACAATTAAAATCCATTACGAAACCTACGGCCGCTTCCTGCGGGATGAAACCCGAGACCAGTGGACTGTGCGAGTGCGTGAGGTCACACCACCCGCCGGTTATCTCATCAGCGATAAAAGTTGGCACACTGAAATTCTCCACCGCGGGGAGAAAGAAAAGCAGTTCGTCTTTGAGGACGCCAAATACCCCGAAATCCTGATTGCGAAGAAGGATAAGGAAACGGGCGCATACCTGCCCAACGCCACCTTCGACATCAAGATTGACGGAACCAACTTCCAGTCCCAGAAGACCACCAACGAAGACGGCATTATCCGCATTACCTATGATGAGTATGGCGAGTTCCTGCCGGACATCGACAAGTCCGGGAAGGAATGGACCGTCACCGTCACCGAGGTCAAGGCCCCGGATGGGTACAACAAGGATAAGCAGGGGAGCGGCGACTATACTCAGACGCAGTCGCTCAAGTTCGACCAGAGCGTAACCGAGTTTATCTTTGAAGATACCAGCTACCGTAATATTAAGGTGCGCAAGATTGACTCCAAGACTGGTTGGCCCCTGATGGGCGCCGAGTTCCGTCTCTCCAGCGTTACCTTGGACGAAGGCGGTTCCTACGATGAAACCCAGACAACGGACGCCAGCGGCTACGCCTACTTTGAAAAGGTTCCCAATGGCACCTATAACCTGACCGAGACCCAGCCGCCTTTCGGCTATGACCCCGATGTCTATTGGACTGACGGAAAGCCGGCCGTCCGGACGGTCATTGTCAGCTCTGGTGACCCCGTGTGGGTTGACTTTGAGGCAAAGAACGACCCCCTGCCGGGCCTGCGCATCCGGAAGGTGGATTCCGTCACCCAGCAGCCCATCAAGGACGCCCTCTTCCGCATTGAGCCTCTGGCCCCGCTCCAGGGCTCTGTCATCGAGAGAACCACTGACGGGAACGGCGAAATCGTGCTGCAGGACCTGCCCACCGGCTCTTACCGCATCACCGAGATTTCCGTGCCCAAGCCCTACATCGTCAACAGCACCCCGCAGATTGTCGCTATCGACAACCAGCATGACGACTACACGGTGACCTTCCCCAACAATGCGGAAGGCATTTTGTACATCCTGAAGCGGGACGCTGAGACCGACGAGCCCCTGGCCGGCGCATGGTTCAGCATCACAAAGGCTGACGGCACGGCGGTTGCTGATGTCGGCCCCACCGGCCCCAACGGCTACACTTCTCTGACGGGGCTCCAGCCCGGCAGCTATGTGGTCAAGGAGACCAGGGCCCCGGACGGCCACGTCATTGACGGCGAGTCCAAGACCTTCGAGGTGAAGGCCGAGGATTCCGGCAAGGTTTACGTCCTGATTTTCGACAACCACTCCAAGCCTGAAATGTGGCTGCGCAAGGTCGACGCCAACACCGGCGTTGGGCTGGAAGGCGCCAAATGAAAAAATTCGTTCCCATTGTAATAATGACGCCCCAATGTAATAATGATGCCCCAAGTTTCTGAGATTGACTCTATTTTTGGGGGAGATGTGGGAGGCGTTCCGGGTCGATTCGGAAATTCCGGAATCTGCGGATTTCGCCCGGAACGCCTGCCACACCTGCCCCAAGGTACACGCAACAGCCCCCTTCACCGTACTCGGTTCGGTGAAGGGGGCTGTTTTTATTTCAACTTGTATCCGATAAGCATGGTGGTATTTTCTCCGCCCGTTTTGGGGCGCTTGGACTTGACGGTTCCCAGAGTACGCAGGCGGTTGTTGAGAACGCACCGGGATTCGGGTTGGGTTCCCTCCAGGATACACCATACCGTGTAGGCGTCGTATACGTCCTTCGTCCGTTCCTCCGCCTGGGCATCTTTCTCCAGCTTCTGCCTAATGAAGCCGCCAATCACATCGCTCTGCTCCCGGTACATATCAGTCGCCTCCCGGACCGAGGCCGGGGCTTCCAGGCCGGCGCTCCGGAACAGGGCAAGACCCTGGAGGCACCAGTTGAGAATTCCGCTCAGGTTCCGGGGCTGGACCAGTTCCGCTTTCAGCCCCTTATCCTGCTCCGCGTCCGTAAAGTGCCGCTCGAAGGGAATGATTTTCGCGCGCTCAGAGGCAAAAATCGTATCATCGGTCACATTGGGAAGGTGATTGGTATTTATAAAAATGCTAAACTGGGGGCGGAACTCAAAGCTGCCTTCATGGAGAAAACGGGCGGAAATGGTGTCATTTCCGGTCCAAGATTTGATAAGTGAGGAGCTGAGAGTAATTTCTCTGTCCGGTTCTGAGATGTTGATAAACCTGGCTCCGGCCAGGCGGGCAACATCCTCAGTGGGGCCGCTGCCGTCAACATACTTCTTTTGAGAAATGGTGTGGGGGGAGACGGCCCGGCCATAGTCGCCCATCAGCGCCAGGTACGTTTCCATTGCCGTCCCCTTGCCGTTCCGGGAGGAGGGACCATACAGGATGAAAAAGCATTCCTGGTTGGGGTTCCCCTGCAAGGCATACCCCAAAGCCTTCTGAAGATAAAGCGCTCGCTCCTCGTCTCCCTCCATGACCTCGCTGATAAATCGCTCCCAACGGTCGCACCGGGCCTCCGGGTCGTACTTGGCCCCGGACAGCTTGGTCAGCATATCCTCCGGGCAGTGTTTATGAAACTCTCCCGTCGCAAGGTCAAGAGTGCCATTCAAGCAGTTGTAGCTATTAGGCTTGCAATCGAAATCGGATGATTTCAAGGGATGTACGCTGGCGGCATCCCGGAGGATGATTTCCCGATAGCTCCGTTTCTGCCACTTCTCCACATAGTTGTTATAGTTGGTGTGCATTTTGGTGTGCTTGATTGTCAGGGCATACTCTTTCAGTTTTGCCGCGAGCTGTTTACACAGCTCCATCGCCAGCAGCCCGCTCGGGTCAGGACGCCACACCCGCCCATCAAAAATGTACCATATGCGCCGGCCCGAGGTATATCTTGCGATTGACTTGAAGAAATCAGCGTACAGGTTGCCGTTGCCCAAGTCTGACCAGGGATAGCGTTCGTTGTCCTCGGGGTGCAGTTCAGTCAGTTCTGGGCAATAAGCGTCTATAAGCGCAAGCAGGCAGGAGACCATGTCAGTCACTGACCACACCTCCTTCGGGCCACTGGCTTAAGGCATAGTCGTAGACGCGTACTTTGGTCACACACCGCTCGCAGCCAAACGCTTGGTCGTCCATCCCAAGGAAAATATGTTCACAGGGCTCCCCGCATACGGGACAGCGCGAACTTAAAGTCATCTCTTCGTCCTCCTTTGGACAAAACTTGTTACCTGTTTACTTTCAACAAAACTGCGCAGTTCGTTGTTGGGCAATAAGATAGCACACCTCCATAAATCCGTCAACACAGGGGAAAAGTCATTGAAAAAGTTTCAATTTTCGCATTTTGGGGTAAAATAAAATGTTTCGAGATGGTCCTTGAAAACTGCGGGTTCTGCACCCTATTGTCTGGATGTTACGGCCCCCTTCGCGGAAAATTTTTTTGCTGCATTTGTTCGAGTTTTTGGCATTTCCGGCTCAAAAAGCGGCATTTTTTGTATGTAGAAAATTTTGCCGCGAAATGTCATATTTTCTCAGGTCGAAAAGGCCGCCGAAATCGAAACGCTCGTTTTTTGTGCAATTATGGGACAGATTGAACACGTTTTCACTGTTTTATCCAGAAAAAACTTCTGCTGTTCAATCTTAAAATGGCGCCGTCAAAGTAAACAATGTCAGGTGTATTTTTCTTCAAAATCGGGCAAAAAATTTTCCCTTTGCCCCGGCGCGGGACTGAGCAAATTAGAACACGAAATTATTTCAAAAAAAATTCAAATTTGAAGAAAAAGAGCAGACCCCCTCAATCCCTTGTGCTGCAATGGATTGAGGGGGTTTTACACGTTCTCTGAGAAACGGTTTTTGGGGCCGAAAATGCTGAAAATCAAAAAGTGGCATCAGGGCTGAAACGCTTGTGGCACAAGGCTTTCGAGAGTTGGCTGAAAGCTATTGTCTGGGAATTTCGGCCCCCCATGGAAAAATCCAGACAATAGGTGGACGAATCAGGGAAACGTCCACCCCTCATTTCTGGAACAAAAAACGGCACTTCTTTAGGATTTTTGGTAGAACATCGAAAAATTCGACTAATAGGGCAAATGATGACTGCTGGATAATGGAGCCCGTCCGATGACTTGGATATAATCTCTGCATCAAGATTGATATTGGGGATTTAAAGATGAATTTGAAGAAAACACTGCTCCGGCTTTCTGATGTGACACATGGCAGGATTTCCAACGCACAGACCTTTTCCGACTTCTTGGCCTATGCCGCATTGCGTCTAAGTACCCGTACTGACCCGGTTCACTACAAAGAGCGTGCAGAACAGCTCCAACGATTGGGGTCTAACTACAAAGAGCCGGAATTGCAGGAATTCCTGTCAGCGTTGACGGTAATATGTGAGACCGTAAAACACAATGTAGATGTTGGGGATTGGGCGGACCTTTTTGCCGACGCTTATATGGACGTCAGGGCAAGAAATGAAAATTTAAAGCAGGACTTTACTCCAAAGGGTGTTGCGGCATTGATGTCCAGGCTTGCCTTCCTTGATAATTGCTCTCTCCCGGAGAATGGATATTTTACACTTTCGGACCACGCTTGCGGCAGCGGCACATTACTCCTGAACAGTGCCGAACATCTCAATCTGCTGGGCTTTAACCCTTCGTCTCAACTGGTGATTCAAGCGGTGGATTTAGATATCCGATGTGTCCATATGGCTTACCTGAATCTATCCCTCTATGGTATTCCAGCGGTTGTTATTCGTGGGAATACAATTACAGTGGAGGAGTATGACCGCTGGTACACCCCCACTTATCTTTTAGGCCGATGGATTTGGAAAGAGCCCATGCTTTTTGGAAATGGAGGCGCCACCGACAATGAACACCTGAAGCTGTTGGATGACCCCATTTACAGAGCGATTAAACTCTTGTTCCAACAAAAACAGCCACCTTCTGAAACGGAGCAGGATGGACATGAGCATAATAATGTTCCGTGAGTCTGGATAGCCCGACAGGCGCTGCCAATCAGATAAGGGGGAGGGGTCGGTATCGTATCCGGTCCCTCCCCCTGAAATTATAAGGCCAACTTTACTTGCTCAGCCACTCCAATTTTGCCCGGAAAGATAAGCATCCAACCAAAAAAGGGCGGACAACGGTAAAATATCCAGACAAGGACATCCCCCGCAAGACACTTGACAGTATTGAACGGCAGTCTGGGCTTAAATTCAGGTAGGCCCTGGCTCCTTCCCCCTAATTTAAACAGGAGGTTTTGTTTATGAAGAAAACCGAACGCTATGTCTATCCCGCTATATTTACCTATAAAGCCGGTCAGGAAATCGCCGTTGTCTTTCCCGACTTGGATGTTGCTACCAGTGGCACAGATGATAACGATGCGCTGTTGTCCGCAAGAGAATTGTTGGGCTGTACCCTCTATGGCATGGAGGAAGATAATGAGGAAATTCCCGCACCTACGCCGTTGTCCAATATAACAACCGCCGAGAATGAACGGGCTGCGCTGGTTGATGTATACATGCCCTCTATCCGCATGACGAAAGTTAATCGGTCTGTGAATCGTACTGTAGCATTACCCGCTTGGCTCAATGCTGCGGCTCTGGAACGCAATATCAACTTTTTGCAGGTGTTGCAGGATGCTTTGAAATCTCAAATTCATCTCCGGCATTTTGGAAGCAGTAAAAAAAGATTGATTTAAGGGCTATCCACCATAAAATTGGAATAGCCGAAATTTATATGTCCTTGCGCTGATAAGCTTGGTCAGTCTCACTTTCTTTAATTAGCGAATGTGGCGCCCGCCTTAGCCGTATTCCTCTCCGTCATCCCATTCCTGCGGCAGCACAAGGACGCCGTTCTCATCACGATAGCCGATGAAATCACTCTCCTTGAACTGTTTTACCGGCGGGGCCAGGTCTTCTGCCTTGGCGAAATAACTTTGGATAGCTGTCAACGGTATCTCGGTGTGTGAATGCTCCCCATGGTAAACTTGGTCCCATGGAGAGCCTGCAACACATGCCATATTCTGAAGTGTACTGATAGTGTACCGGCCGTACTGCCGGGCAACGTCGAAGATGAGGTCTTCTGTCTCTGGCGTAATCTCAGCAATCATATTGCTGTCATATTCTTTAATGGGTTTATCGCCATATTTCTTATAGGCGGAATATACTTCTGGGACAACAGGTCCATGCTCCCACGCTTCTATTGCATTATCAAAGAGCGGCCTTCCGTACTTTTTCAGATAGTACCCTTGGGCAAAATACAGCAGTTTGTTGAGCTTCATGTTGGTGAGGTCATCGAACGCTTCACCCATGATATAGAGCAGATAGTTTGCTGCTGCGGTTGCGGTCATTGTAGAATCCCCTCTTTCCGCTTTTTTTGTACTCCTAACATACCAGTATCGGATTATAATTGCAATTAACTATTGGTTCAGGAACTGCAAAAAAATTTAAAAAATTTTTTGCCTTGTACTTGACATAAGGGTG
>CAJTEA010000023.1 GCA_910575265.1 Oscillospiraceae bacterium | reverse complement strand
TCAAGCGTTTTCGCCGTATTTTTACCCGCTATGACAAGCTTGATGTTATCTTTTTGACTTTTGTCTATTTTGCACTTATTGTTGATGCCCTTATGTGAACACTACCTAGTCGTAACGGATACCTTTGGTTCAGAAGCGGACACAGCAGGAATGGAACGAGCCAGGCAGGTAGCATTGGTCATAGAATCAGCGATAGAGGAAAACAGACAGCAGTGGGGAATTGAGAAGAACGAGAATCCATTTGCACTGCCGACCCGGCTGCTGTACCTAAATTCGGCCGCATTGCTGTGCTATCCGGATGGCAGTTTGCCCATATTGGAGGATGGCTCCATCGACCCTGGTTACATTCGCCTTTCAGGTATTTCCGCAGAAGAACTTTTAACTCAAATTGACAACGGATTACTGAGTAGGGTGAAACGCCATATTGAGGTCGAGGTGTAGCTGCCTCTAGGAGAAAAAATGAAGTTCCGATCCGGCTTGCTTCAAGCCGATTCGGGACTTATACTCTCGTGCAGAAAATTGACCCATGGGCGAGCACTAAATTGTGGGAAACAGGGGGTTGGTAATCAGAGAAATCGGTCAAATTATTGTAATTTGTTTACCGGAAAAGTGAGCATAGAAAATCTTGAAGCGCCTGTGCCGCAAGGGATTTCCTCTGTCGCGCTCGTTTCCACATCCCACTGGATGGGCTCCATGCCGATGGAGCGCGCGGCGTTGATGGAGTTGTCATCATAGTCGCCGTAGGGGAGGCGGACCAGTGTGGGACGGACGCCGGTAACCTGTTCAATCTTATCGTTACAGGCGTTCAGGTCGGCGACTACCTCATCCGCGGAGAGCTGTGGGTAATGGGCGTGAGTGTTGGAGTGGTTCATCACCTCATGGCCCGCGTCGTGAAGAGCTTTGACCGATTCAGGATACTTGTCTACCCACTCGCCCACCACGAAGAAGGTGGCGGGAACCTGATACTGTCCCAGTATGTCGATGAGCTGTTGGGTGTCCTCGTTGCCCCAGGCGGCGTCGAAGCTGATGGCCACCAGCTTCTGGTCCCGCTGGACACAGTAGATGGGCAGTTGACGGGTGGCGGCGGAGGCCCCTACGGCGGCGGGGAAATTGACGGTATAAAACATGGCCGCGGCCAGGCACAGGCAGACTGCGGCGGTCCACCATTTTTTTTCGATCAGAAAGATCTTGACCTTCTCTCCCTTTTTAAACATGTACGGCACTCCTTTTTCCTTAAAATTTCCTCCTGGAGAGGATAAGTGGCTTGATTCAACTATATGAAACCGGCGCCCGAAGCATGCTTCCATGCCTCGGGCGCCGGTTTGTAAACAAATGTTATTCTGAATCAGTTTTTTTTGGATACAGCCGGTCCAGGACCAGTTGATATCCCCCGGAACCGTAGCGCAGCTCGGTGTTTACACGGGTAATGGTGGAGCTGCTGGTGGAAATTTCCGAGCGGATCGCCTCGTAGGTTTTTCCATCGGAGAGCATGTGGGCTACCTGAAGCCGCTGGGCGAAGGCGGACAGCTCCTGCACAGTAAACAAATCGCCGAAAAAGCGGTAGCACTCATCCAGGTCCTGGAGGGATAAAATCCCGTAAAACAGCTGGTCGATCGCGTCGTTACGGTCGTTGCGAATGCGAGGCATAGCCAATATCCTCCTCTTTCTCAAAGGCTAAAGCTCGACCTCCGCCGGAGGGGCCAGGGATACCGGCCCGCCGATCCAGGCGGATGCCGTCTCACTTTGTTGGCGGAGAATGGCGGCCTGGACCGTTCCGGCAGGCTGAATATAATCCCGAACAAAAAGGCCGTCCGGAGCGGTTTGGCTTTGGGCGACGGCGGCGGCCAGCGTACCGGAGCCGCAGCTGCCCTCCCAGACAAGGGTCCCGGAGGCCGGCACCTTTACCAGAGGGGTCATGATCCCTCTTTGGGTATCCAGAAACATGACGCCGTAAGCGCCCAGCTCAGGGATATTCCGGAACAGGGGCTCGGCCTGCTGGAAAAAATCCAGGGTGGGAGGAATGTCCTCCACCACAAAGTGGGCGATGCCTGTCAGGTCTACCAAAGTGCCGGAACAGCCGCCCGCTTCCGTACGGCGGACAGCGCGGGGCAGAGGCATCCGTGCCCGGGCCGTACCGGCGGTCCAGTCCACCTCTACAGGGACCAGAGGCTCACAGCCGCTGACCTCCACCTGGACCTGGGCGGCATTGCCCAGGCGCTGAGCGGTCAGCATGCCGAAGGCCCGGGCGGCGTTGCCGCAGAACTCACCACCTGCCATTTCCATGCGCCCATCGCCGCCCCGGAGAGGCGTGCGGACAAAGCCCACCTGCTCCACGTCGGAACCGGGCAACGCCATGAGGCGGGCGGCGATGGCCGCCCGCTCCGCGTGGGAAACCGGATCAAGAACAAATAAGGTGATGTTGCCAGCCGGGTCGGCCCGCAGTACGTTGAGCCTCATGGCTTACTGGAAGTCGGGGATATACTCGCGGACAATGTCCAGCAGCTCGCCGCTGCGAATCATCTTCTCTACCTCCAGAATGTCGGGCCAGATCTCCCGGTCGATCTCGTAGAAGTCCACCTTCTCCCGGACGTGCTTCAGCAGGGCCTCGTGGACGGGGGCGATGCCCTGGCCGTGGGTGTTCAGGCGGCGGCGGATGTCAATGGCCTGACAGGCGGTAAGCAGCTCGTCGGCCAGCACGGAGAAGGTGTTCTGGACGATCATGCCCGCCTTACGGCCGGCGGTGGTGCCCATGGACACAATGTCCTCCTGGTTGGCGGAGGAGGGGATGGAGTCCACGCTTGCGGGGTGGGCCAGCACCTTGTTTTCCGACACCATGGAGGCGGCGGAGTACTGGACGATCATAAAGCCGGAGTTGACGCCGGGCTTGGTAGTGAGGAAGGGGGTCAGGCCGTTGGACAGGGCGGCGTTGACCATCCGCTCGGTGCGGCGCTCGGAGGCGTTGGCGATCTCGGAGCAGGCGATGCCCAAAGTGTCGAAGGGAATGGCCATGGGCTCGCCATGGAAGTTGCCGCCGGAGATGACCGCCTCGTCCTCCAGGAAGATCAGGGGGTTGTCGGTGACGGCGTTGAGCTCGATCTCCACCTTGTCCTGGACATACTCCAGGGCGTCCCGGACCGCGCCGTGGAGCTGGGGGATGCAGCGCAGGGCGTAGGCGTCCTGTACCCGGTCAGTCTGGCAGTTGTCCAGAATCTCGGAGTCGGCCAGCAGCTTGCGCATGTTCCCAGCCACCAGCATCTGGCCCTTCTGGCCACGCACCTGATGGATGCGGGGGTCAAAGGCGTTGCGCAGGCCGGTGAGGGCCTCAAAGTCCATGGAGCCGATCACGTCGCCCAGCTGGGCGGCGCAGATGGTGTCGTACAGGGCCAAGGAGCCTACGCTGGTCATGGCGCAGGTGCCGTTGGTCATGCCCAGGCCCTCCTTGCACACCAGGGTGTCCAGGGTGGCGATGCCAGCCTTGGCCATGGCGTCAGCGCCGGACATCAGCTCGCCCTGGTAGTAGGCCTGTCCCTTGCCCAGCAGGGGGAGGGTCATGTGGGCCAGGGGGGCCAGGTCGCCGGAGGAGCCCAGGGAGCCCTTCTGAGGCACCCAGGGGTGGACACCCTTGTTGAGCATCTCAATCATCATCTCCACCAGCAGGGGGCGCACGCCGGACACGCCGCCGCACAGGGCGTTGGCCCGCAGGAGCAGCATGCCCCGGACCACCTCCTCGGCGTAGGGCTCGCCCGCGCCGGTGCAGTGGCTGAGGATCAGGTTGGTGGAAAGCTGGTTGCTCATCTCCTCGGGGACAGCTACCTTCTGGAAGTCGCCGAAGCCGGTGGTAATGCCGTAAGCCACCCGGCCCTCGTTGGCGATCTTCTCGGCCAGGGCCCGGGACTTCTTCATGGCCTCCAGGGCGGAATCGGCCAGCTCCACGGTGGCGTTGTGCCGGGCGACAGCGACAAAGCTCTCCAGGGTCAGGCTGTGGCCGTCCATGACAATGTGGCGGACTGCTTTCGGGTTCAACATAATAAACTCTCCTTCTTTTTCCGATTCTTTATTCCTTCCGGCGGAGTGCCGGTTGTTGACAAAATGAGGCGCGGCCCTCAAAGGGGAGGGTCCCTCTGGGGGCCGCGGTGGTCAGAGTTTGCTTTTGCGGGAAAACCCGCCGGAACGTGGGTTGTCAGTTGCCTGGCGGATTGGAACGCCGGGGTGTTTCTCACGGGCCAGAATCAGAATCTTTTCGGTGTCGGGCCGGGTGAAGAAAAACCGTTTGCTGGCGTTGCCATGTCCAAAGTGGAGGGCGATCAGTTCCGGGTGGTTCCGGTCCTCCACCACGATGGCGTTAATTTCCTCCCAGGGCCAGAAGTCGTAGTTGGTGGTGATCCGCATTTGATAGAAGATCTCCAGACCCCGCTCTGTAACTGCGATATCCTTCCGGGTCAGGAGGGTCAGGGCATACAGCGCGCCAAAGATCAGGGCGATCTTAAAGCGGGTGAAGACACCGCCCACCAGCAGGAGGATTACCATAGCCCAGCAGGTGTAGATGACATAGGGCTTCCGGGGCTTCAGCTCCCGGGGGGTGTAGATGGGACCGGCCAGTCCGGCCCAGGGGAGGGATGGCTTGCTCACAGGACAGATCCTTTCTTCGCGGGAAAATCAGGCGCTGATCTTGGGGGCCTTGCCGACGGCGCGGCGGGCCTCCAGATTCTTTATCGCGCGCTCGTGGGCCTCGGCGGGGGCGCCGGCGGGCTTTCCGGCCTTGGTCTTTCCCAGCAGGTTGGTGTAGGAGCCGTCAGCCCAGAAGATGTTGCGGCCCAGGAAGGCGGTGATGGCGGCATAGATGGGGTTGAGCAGGTTCACAAAGGCGAAGGGGAAGTAGGTGAAGGGGCTCATGCCGAACACGCCCTGCTGATAGGCGCCGCAGCCGGTCCAGGGGAACATGGCGGCCCACAGGGTGCCGCAGTCCTCCAGGGTACGGGACATCATGTTGCGGCCCAGGCCCAGCTCGTCATACTTCTCCACATACAGGGGGGCGGGAACGCCGATGCCCAGGAACTGGTCGCACATGGTGGCGTCGCAGAACAGGGAGGTGGCCATGGTGGCGAACACCAGGCTGCCAACGGAGTTCAGCTTGTTCTTCAGCTTGCCGAACAGGGCCTCGGTGCAGCCGCAGCGCTCCAGCGCGCCGCCGTAGGCCACCGCCAGGAGGATCAGGTTGATGGTCCACATGGTGTGGTCCATGCCGCCCCGGTTAAGCAGGCTGCAGACAGTGGTGTAGGCGTCAGGGCTGACGTTCAGCGCGGCGGCGGCCTCAGCCACCAGCTCGGGAATCTCGGTATCCACGCCGAAGCCATAGCCGTAGTGCAGCATATCGAACAGGTCGGCCAGGCTGCCCACGCCCTGGAAGATCACGGCGAAAATAACGCCGGTAAACACCGAAATTGCGACGCCCACCAGGCCGGGCAGCTTCATGATACAGGCCGCGATAACCACCAGGATGGGGACCAGCAGGAAGGGATTGATGTTAAATCCGGAGGCGATCACGGTCTGGATGTCCTTGGCCACAGTGGGATCGTAGCTGCCGCTGCTGGTGATCACACCCAGGATGGCGTAGGCGATCAGGGCGATGACGAAGGTGGGGGCGGTGGTGGACACCATGGCGGTCACGTGGTCAAACAGGCCGGTGCCGGACACGGCGGCGGCCAGGTTGGTGGTGTCGGACAGGGGGGAGAACTTGTCGCCCACGTAAGCGCCGGAGATAGCCATACCGGCGGTAATGGGGGCGGGGATGCCCAGGCCGGCGCCGATACCCAGCATGGCGATGCCCATGGTGGCGGTGGCGGTCCAGGAGGAGCCGCAGGCCAGACCGACAATGGCGCACAGGAAGCAGCCCACAGGCAGGAACAGCTGGGGTGTAAGCAGATTCAGGCCGTAGTAGATCAGGGCGGGGATGGTGCCCGACATGAGGAAGGAGGCGACCAGCAGACCAACCGTACACAGGATCAGGATGGCCTCCATGGTGGCGTTCAGCCGGTCGATCATACCGGCCAGCATGTCGGAAAAGCTGTGGCCGCAGATGCAGCCGACGATGCAGGCCACAACGATGGACACAGCCAGAGGCATGTGGGCGTCCACATATGTCTCGTTAGTGAAGTTCAGGCCGTAGATCATCAGGCCCATCATCACGGCGATGGGGAGCAGCGCCTCAACTACATTGGGCAGTCGGACGGTGCGGGTCTTGGATTCTTTCGTTGGCATAAATGTACCCCTCTTTCTTGATTTGCATTCCTCTTCCATATGTTGAAACCCCTCTGGTTCCCTCCCGCGGCGGTCCGCCGCCTCCCCATCCCATACGGCGGCGGATGCCGCCAGGAGGTTTTGGCCTGTCTGCGGGAGGGCCCCTCTCCAGAGGGACTTCAGGCAGGATTATCATAACATAGATAATTGTTAAAATCAACAAAAATCTTTTTAAAATAGAAAAGTTAGTTGTACAGTGTTACGGTTAATTACTAATGAGCCGATACAGCGGTACGATAAATTACAAAAGAGCCCCTGTGGGAGAAGCGGTACGCGGAGGAGATGTTTTGAAAAGGGGCTTTCGGCGGGCTTTTTCTTTCGAAAAAAAAGTATTTGTCCTGATGTGAGAAAAAAATATGGTTTACGAGATTTGGTTTGTGCGTTATAATGGCGACAGTCAAATTCGGAAGGGAATTCCGAACCAAACAAAATATATGAAAGCAGGAGGCCCACAGCTATGAGCATCAAGTCTGACATTGAGATCGCCCAGGAGCATACCCCACAGCGCATTACCGAAATTGCCGCCGCCGCCGGCATCGATGAGAAGTATCTGGAGATGTACGGCAACTACAAGGCCAAGATCGACTATCAGATGCTGAAGGAGACCGGTGCCCCGGACGGCAAGCTGATTCTGGTCACCGCCATCACCCCCACCCCCGCCGGCGAGGGCAAGACCACCACCTCTGTGGGCCTGGCCGACGGTTTGCGCAAAATCGGTAAGAAGTCCGCCGTCGCTCTCCGGGAGCCCTCTCTGGGCCCCGTGTTCGGCGTGAAGGGCGGCGCGGCCGGCGGCGGCTACGCCCAGGTGGTCCCCATGGAGGACATCAACCTCCACTTCACCGGCGACTTCCACGCCATCGGCGCGGCCAACAACCTGATGGCCGCCATGCTGGACAACCACATTCAGCAGGGCAACGCCCTGGGCATCGACGTCAAGCAGATCACCTGGAAGCGGGCCGTGGATATGAACGACCGCCAGCTGCGTCACATCATCAACGGCCTGGGCGGCAAGATGCAGGGCGTCCCCCGGGAGGACGGCTTTGAGATCACTGTGGCCAGCGAGATTATGGCGGTGCTGTGCCTGTCCACCTCCATCTCCGACCTGAAGGAGCGGCTGGGCAAGATGATCGTGGCCTACACCTTCGACGGCAAGCCGGTTACCGCTCACGACCTGAAGGCGGAGGGCGCCATGGCCGCCCTGCTGAAGGATGCCGTCAAGCCCAATCTGGTCCAGACCCTGGAGGGCACCCCCGCCTTTATTCACGGCGGCCCCTTCGCCAACATCGCCCACGGCTGCAACTCCGTTATGGCCACCCGCATGGCCCTGAAGGTGGCTGACTACGCCATCACCGAGGCCGGCTTCGCCGCTGACCTGGGCGCGGAGAAGTTCATCGACATCAAGTGCCGCAAGGCCGGGTTAAAGCCCTCCGCTGTTGTCATCGTGGCCACCGTCCGCGCCCTGAAGTACCACGGCGGTGTGCCCAAGCCCGAGCTGAACAACGAGAACCTGGAGGCCCTGGAGAAGGGTCTGCCCAACCTGCTCCAGCACGTGGACAACGTGAAGAACGTCTACGGCCTGCCCTGTGTGGTGGCCATCAACGCCTTCCCCACCGACACCAAGGCCGAGCTGGACCTGGTGGAGAAGAAGTGCAACGAGCTGGGCGTCAATGTGGCCCTGTCCGAGGTGTGGGCCAAGGGCGGTGAGGGCGGCAAGGCCCTGGCCGAGGAGGTGGTCCGGCTGTGCGAGCAGCCCAACCAGTTCTCCTTTGTCTATGACGACAAGGCCACCATCGAGGAGAAGCTGAACACCATCGTCACCCGGGTGTACCACGGCGACAAGGTGGTGCTCACACCCAACGCCAGGAAGCAGGCCCAGCAGCTCACCGACCTGGGCTTCGGCGATCTGCCCATCTGCATGGCCAAGACCCAGTACTCCTTCTCCGACAACCAGAGCCTGCTGGGCGCGCCCAAGGGCTTTGAGGTCACCGTCCGCAACCTGAAGGTGTGCGCCGGCGCCGGCTTCATCGTCGCCCTCACCGGCGATATCATGACCATGCCCGGCCTGCCCAAGGTGCCCTCCGCCGAGCGCATCGACATCGACGAGAACGGAAAGATTACCGGCCTGTTCTAAGTCCCCTTCCGTTCAGGCAAAATCACCGCGCGGCAAACGCCGCGCGGTGATTTTTGTGTTCAGCGCCGGCCGGGACGCTGCTCGGTCCGGCGCTGGATGCCCAGCTGGGCCATATAGGGGGCCGCCTCCGCCCAGGGAGCCAGAAAGGTTTGAATGCCCAGCCTGCGGGCCACCTCCACCTTGCGGCGCAGGGTGTCGCCGTCGTCAAAGAGGACGAAGTGCCCGCCGCTCTCCCGGCTCATATAGGTGAAGTACCGGGCGCACAGCTCCCCGGAGAAGAACACCGAGGGAGACAGGCGCTGCCGCAGCGTTTCCAGCTCCTGCTCGCTCAGAGGCTGGCCGGAGCCGGTGGGGGAAGGCAGGGTAAAGTCCTCCGCCCGCTTCTCCAGCGCCAGCGCCACCCGGTTTTCGCCCAAACGCTCCAGCGCCTCCTCCAGACGCTGTTGAAGAGAGCCGCCGGACAGGGCGGAGGGGATCATCACCCGGGCGTGGGGAGCGCGGCTGCCGTAGGGCTCGGGTACATAGAGGCTCCAGCCCCGCCGGGCGAAGGACTCATCCAGCTGCCCGGCGATCTGTTCCAGCGGGGGCAGGCGGTTGTCAAAGTCCAAAATGGCTCCGGAGAACCCCCGGGCCTGGCACTCCCGCAGAATCTCCTGGCACAGCGGACCGGTGGGGCCAAGACCGCCGAATCCCCGGTCGTCCACCACCATCAGCCCACCCCGGGGGACAGTGTTGTCAGCCCGGAACAGGTGGGGCCCCGGCCCCAGCCGGTAGGCCAGATGGGCGGGCGTGACCCGCCACCCTTGAAGGGCGGGCAGCTGCCGGGGCGGTAACATGATGATAAAGGTGTCCTGAGCCATGGGAGTTCCCCCTTGTCCGAAATTTCATCCTGTGATATACTGTACACCGTATGAAATTTGACGAGAGGTTAGAACTATGTCCTTTTCACCCATCCCCCGGGGGGTTTACCCCTCTGTGACCGACATTTCTCCCAGGGCGCTGGCCGAGCGGGGAATCCGCCTGGCGCTGGCCGATCTGGACAACACCCTGGTGGCCTACAAGGTGACCCAGCCCCCGGCGGAGATCATCGCCTGGAAGGAGGCGCTGGAGGCCGAGGGCATTCGGCTGTTTCTGCTGTCTAACAGCCGCAAGCCGGGCCGGGCCCAGCGGTTTGCCGAAAAGCTGGGCATCCCCTATCAGGGCCGTTCCGGCAAGCCCGGCAGAACGGGCTATCTCCGGGCCATGGAGCGCATGGGAGTAAAGCCCGAGGAAACGGTTATGGTGGGCGACCAGATTTTTACCGACACCCTGGGGGCCAACCGCGCCGGAGTGACCCCCCTGCTGGTTCAGCCCATCCGTCTGGCGGGCAACCCCTTCCGCTATGTCCGCTACGCCATCGAGACCCCCTTTCGGGAGGCTGGAAAAAGGAGGCCTTTTCTATGAGCGCCCAATTCGGTCCGGCGGGCAACTGCGACAGCTTTTCCAGGGTCCACAAGTCCTCCCTGGACGCCCCCGGGTGGATCGCGGACTTTGGCCTGGACTGCTATGAGTACCAGTGCGGCCAGGGGGTCCGGATCAGGAAAGAAACCGCCCTCAAGCTGGGGGAGGCCGCCCGGGCGGCGGGGATAGGGCTGTCCCTCCACGCCCCCTATTTCATCAATCTTGCCAACCCCAGCCAGGAGAGCATCTTGAAGAACAACGGCTATGTGCTGGCGGCCTGCGCGGCGGCGGACTGGATGGGGGCCGCACGGGTGGTGGTCCATACCGGAGCCCTCATGGGCCGGTCCCGCCGGGAGGCGCTGGATATCGCCAAACGGGGCATGACCGCTCTGCTGACCGTACTGGACACCGCCGGCCTGGGGCATATCGCGCTGTGTCCGGAGACGATGGGCAAGATCAATCAGCTGGGCGACCTGGACGAGGTGCTGGAGCTGTGTACCCTGGACGGGCGGCTGATTCCCTGCGTTGACTTCGGACACCTCTACGCCCGTTCGTTAGGCGCGGACGACGGCCCGGAGGCCTTCCGCCGCATGCTGGACCGGGTGGAGGAGGTGCTGGGGCCGGACCGGGCCAGCACCTTTCACAGCCACTTCTCCCACATCGAGTTCACCCCCAAGGGCGGGGAGAAGTGCCACCGCGCCTTTAACGATGACGGCGGCTACGGCCCAGGCTGGGCCCCTCTGGCGGCTGAGATCGCCCGCCGGGGCTGGTCGCCCACCTTCATCTGCGAGTCCGCCGGCACCCAGGCGGAGGACGCGCTGACCATGAAACGGACCTATGAGGCTTTGATGCAGGGGCGGCCTGTGGCCGCCCACTGAGAGGGCTGGATTATGATTATGGATATTGTGGTTGGAGTACTGATGATTTGTATCGGTACATTGATTTTTATGTTTCCGAAGGCTACATGGGAGAGTTCGGATGGATATGCTGTTTATTTTTCGAAGCTGGGATGAACGGGAACCCTATCCTCATGAATTGGTTATAGTGAGACTGATGAGAGGATGCTTTGTTGTGCTTGGAATTATATTCTGTGTAATGCAGCCATAAAATTGGAGGAAGATTTTAATGAACCACATTGAAAAGATCGCCGCCCAGCTGCCGGAGTACGGTCTGGACGCCATGCTGATTACCAGCGAGTCCGGGGAGCGCTACGCCCTGGGTTTCCACGGGGAGGGCCTGCTGCTGGTCACCCGGGACGGGGCCCGGTACTCCACCGACGGGCGGTATATCGAGGCCGCGCGGGAGCGGATTCAGGGTCCGGAGATCTGTCTCACCACCCCGGACAAGGGGCATGTGGCCTTTGCCAGGGAATATATCGAGGGGAAACAGCTCCACAACATCGGCTTTGAGAGCGGAGCCATGACGGTGGACGCGCACAGGAGGTATGCCCAGGAGCTGCCCGGCATCCTCACCCCCGCCCAGAAGCTGCTGGACGATCTGCGGGCCTCCAAGGACCAGGAGGAGCTGGCCTATATGCGCCGGGCCCAGGAGATTACCGACGAGGCCTTCAAGGCCATTTTGAACTTCATCCGTCCCGGCATGACCGAGCGGGAGATCGCCGCCCGGCTGGTCTATGAGCTGCTCAGCCGGGGCGGGGAGAAGGTGTCCTTCGACCCCATCGTGGCCGCCGGACCCAACGGCTCCCGGCCCCACGCCGTCCCCGGCGACCAGGTGGTGGACACAGGCATGTTCATCACCATGGATTTTGGCTGCGAGGTGGAGGGCTACTGCTCCGACATGACCCGCACCGTGGCTCTGGGCCAGCCCACGGAGGAGATGGAGGCGGTGTACAACGCGGTCCTGGCCGCCCAGAAGGCGGGCATCAACGCCGCCCGGGCGGGGGTCGCCGGCCGGGAGATCGACGCCGCCGCCCGGAGGGTGCTCCAGAAGGCGGGATATGGGGAATATTTTTCCCATGGCTTCGGCCACTCCCTGGGGGTGGACATCCACGAGTCTCCCAACGCCAGCTCCAGAGAGACCCGGCTCATGCCTGTGGGGGCGGTGATTTCCGCCGAGCCGGGGGTGTATATTCCCGGCCGCTTCGGTGTGCGGATTGAGGATGTGCTTATCCTCAACGAGACCGGCTGTGAGGACATTACCCGCTCGCCCAAGGACCTGATTGTGCTGTGATGGAGAAGAAGACGAGCTGCTGCTTCACCGGGCACCGGCCGGACAAGCTGCCCTGGGGGGAGGACGAGGGCGACCCCCGGTGCGGGCGGCTGAAAAGGGGCCTGGCCCAGGCGGTGGAGGACGCCTACGTGTCGGGACTGCGCCACTTTATCAGCGGCATGGCCCGGGGCTGCGACCTGTACTTCGCCGAGGCGGTGCTGGCGCTGCGGGAGTGCCACGGGGACATCACCCTGGAGTGCGCCCGCCCCTGTGAGACCCAGGCGGACAGCTGGCCGGAGGTGGAACAGGAGCGCTACCGGTCCATTCTGGACCGGTGCGACTTCGAGACGCTGGTGCAGCACAGCTATGACCGTTTCTGCATGACGCGCCGCAACCGCTATATGGTGGACCGATCCTGCCGCCTGATCGCCGTTTACAACGGCATGCCCAAAGGGGGCACCTGTCAGACCCTGCTCTACGCCATGAAAAAGGGGCTGGACACCGTTATTCTGGACCTGGAGGATTTTTGCCAATGAACACCCTGATGCACATCTGCTGCGCCCCCTGCGCCAACCAGCCTATCGCCCGGCTGCGGGAGGAGGGCGTAACCGTCACCGGCTTCTGGTTCAACCCCAATATCCACCCTTACACCGAGTACCAGGCCCGGAAGCGCGCGTTGGAGGAATATTCCAGGGAGATCGGCATGAAACTGGTCATTGGCGGGACCTACGACCTGCGGCCCTTTATCACCGCCGTGGCCGGAAATATTGATGGCCGGTGTGCCTACTGCTACCGGGCGCGGATGGAGGAAACCGCCCAGTACGCCGCGGAACACGGCTTTGACTCCTTTACCACCTCGCTGCTTATCTCCCCCTACCAGAATCACGAGGGGATCGCCGCCGCCGCCCGGGAAATGGGGGAGAAATACGGCGTGGAGTTTCTCTATCGGGACTTTCGCCCCCTGTTTCAGGCGGGGCAGGAGTTTGCCAGGGAACACGGGTTCTATATGCAGAAGTACTGCGGCTGTATTTTCAGCGAGGAGGACCGCTATATGGCCGCCAGACGGAGGAAGAAGGGCGGCAGTGCGGCCATGGAAAAATGATTTGTTATAACTGAACAAAAAGCAGTGGACAAAACGGCCTGGATATGGTATATTTAGAAGGAACCCATCCGAACAATTGGAAGAAAAGGAGGAAGAACGATGGAGACCAGGTTTTTTAAGATTCCCACATGTATAGGCGATGTGTCACTCAGCGTGGCCAAGGGCCATTTTGCCACCCGGAACAGCCACACAAACTATTTTGTGGACGTGACAAGCCAGCAGTCCTGCATCCGCGACGCGGAGGCGGTGGCCCAGCAGCTGTCCCAGCGCAACCTGTCCCAGCATCTGCTGATCGATACGATCCTCTGTATGGACGGCACCCGGGTAATCGGCACCTGCCTGGCGCAGAAGCTGACCCAGGGCGGATTCCGCTCGATCAACGCCGGCAGAGAGATTTATGTCCTCCGGGAGCACCTGGGCACCAACGGGAAGCTGATTTTCCGGGATAACGCCCGGCATATGCTGGAGGGGAAAAACGTGCTGCTGCTGCTGGCCTCCGTTACCACCGGAGGAACGGTGCGCCGGGGCATTGAGTGCGTGGAGTACTACAAGGGCAATGTGGCGGGGATCGCCGCCATTTACAGCCACCTGAAGGAGATTGACGGAATTCCGGTTGTCTCCCTGTTCGACACCAACGACCTGCCCGGCTACGCCAGCTATCTGCCGGAGGAGTGTCCTATGTGCAAGGAGAAGCAGGAACTGGACGCGGTGGTGGATAAATACGGTTATTCCGCCCTGTAAGGAAAGCGCGTAAGGGGACGCGCCGGCGGCGTGTCCCCCCAATTTTTGTTCGCGAGGTAAAATTTGGGGGTTGACAAACCGGAGAGGAACCGTTATAATGTCCCCAACAACCGAACAGCAGACAAACCTGCGAGAAAGAGTAGTAGCCGGCAGAGCAAACCTTCAGAGAGTCCTGGGTGGTGGGATCAGGACGGGGTGCGGTCAGGCGAATGGACTTTCGAGGGCGGCTTGAACGGGGCAACCCAAGTAGATGCCGACGGGAACCCACCCGTTATCCATCGGGCACGCGTGATGGCGCGTGAAGCGAGCGGACGTTTTCCAAAACGTCAATTTGGGTGGTATCGCAGGAGTGCAGCTCTTGTCCCATAGGGGATAGGGGGCTGTTTTTTTATTGCTCCAACAAACCAGGACCCTGGCACGGTCCCCACATCTGCCGCCTAAATCTAAAATTTGGAGGAACCCAATATGAAAAAGAACGTGAAAAAAGTCCTGACCCTGGCTCTGTCTCTGGCTATGACCCTGACCCTGGCCGCCTGCGGCGGTGGGGGCGGCGGTTCCAGCAGCCCTAATCCCGCTAACAGCGGCGCCCAGTCCCAGGGTAACGGTTCGGTCGGCGATGTTCAGCATCCTTCCGCCAGCGGCACCACCTATAAGGTGGGGATTATTAAGCTCATGGATCACGCTTCCCTGAACCAGATTGAAAACAGCCTTCAGGCCGAGCTGGATAAGCTGGGCGGAGAGCTGGGCGTCACCTTTGACTATGGGGATTACACCGCCTGCGGCCAGGGCGACGGCTCCACCCTTCAGGCCATCGCCGCCCAGATGGTGGCGGATGACGTGGATGTGATCGTCCCCATCGCTACCCCCGCGGTTCAGACCACCATGGCGGCGACGGAGGATACTGGTATTCCCATCATCTTCTCCGCAGTCTCTGACCCCATCACCGATGGCATTGTGGCGGACATGAACGCCCCCGGCGGCAAGACCACCGGGACCAGCGATGCCCTGAACACACAGATGGTCATTGACCTGATGCTGGCCGCCAACCCCGACCTCCAAAAGGTGGGCCTGCTGTACTCCAAATCGGAGGGCGCCTCCACCAAGCCCATCCAGGAGGCCAAGGAGTATCTGACCGCCAAGGGAATCGCCTTTGAGGAGAAAACCGGAACCAACACCAACGAGATTACCTCCGCCGTGGACGCCCTGACCGCCGCCAAGGTGGACGCCATCTTCACCCCCACCGACAACACGGTTCAGAGCGCCGAGCTGGCCATTTTTGAGAAGCTCCAGGACGCCAATATCCCCCACTACGGCGGCGCGGACTCCTTCGCCCTTAACGGCGCCTTCTGCGGCTATGGCGTGGACTATGTCCAGCTGGGCCAAGAGACCGCTCAGATGGTGGCCGATCTGCTGGTCAACGGCGCGGACCCCGCCACTACCCCTGTGCGCATTATGACCGCTGAGAGCGCTTATATCAACACCGAGACCTGTCAGGCCATTGGGCTGGACCTGGACCAGATTAAGTCTGCCTTCTCCACCCTGGGGATTCATGTGATTGAGATTACCACCCAACAGAACTTCTAATCCGGGCAGGGACGCCGCGCGAGCGGCGTCCCCTGTATAAACTAGGAGTGATATAACATGTTGTTATCCGTTGTAACCCTGCGCACCGCCCTGGAGATGGGAGCCATCTACTCTCTGGTGGCCCTGGCGTTGTTCATCAGCTTCTCCATTTTGAACATCGCCGATCTGTCCACCGATGGCTGCTATACCCTGGGCTTCGCCGTGGGAGCCACCGTCACCCTGGCGGGCCACCCCTTTCTGGCCCTCCCCGCCGCCATGCTGGCGGGGGCGCTGTCCGGCTTTGTCACCGCCTTCCTTCAGACCAAGCTGGGGGTGGAGAGCATTTTGGCCGGCATCATTGTCAACACGGGGCTGTATACCGTTAATCTGGCGGTGATGGGCTGGTCCTCCAATCTGTCCATCTTCGGGACGGATACTCTCCTCTCCCTGGCGAAGGGACTGAGCGGGGCCAAGGCCTGGACGGATTGGAGCACTCTGATTGTGCTGGCCGCTATCCTGGGGGTGGCTGCGGTGCTGGCCGGGCTGTTTTTCCGGACCCGGCTGGGGTTGTCCATCCGGGCCACCGGGGACAACGTGGATATGGTCCGGGCCTCCTCCATCAACCCGGCCTTCACCATCACCGTGGGCCTGTGCGCGGCCAACTCCCTCACCGGGCTGGCCGGCTGCCTCACCGGGCTGGTGAACAAGAGCTGTGATATCAACCTGGGCACCGGTATGGTGACGGTGGCCCTGGCCTCCCTCATCATTGGAGAGACCATGTTCGGCCGGTTTTCCATCGGCTGGCGGATTGTGGGAGTGATTGCGGGCTCCTGCGTCTACCGCATCATCATCGCTCTGGCGCTGGCGGCCAACGTGCCCACCGAGTGCTTTAAGCTGGTGTCCGCCCTCATCGTGGCGGTGGCCATCGCCATGCCCCAGGGGCGGAAGCTCCTGGCGATCCAGCGGCAGAAGCTGCTCCGGCGGAAGGAGGGCGCGAAATGCTGAAGCTGAACAACATCTCCAAGACCTTCAACCCCGGCACCGTCAACGAAAAGCGGGCGCTGAACGGGGTGACCCTCCATCTGGCGCCGGGGGACTTTGTTACCGTGGTGGGCTCCAACGGGGCGGGTAAGTCCACCCTGTTCCATGCCATTGCGGGGGTGTTCTATGTGGACCGGGGTTCCGTGGTGCTGGACGGGGAGGACATTACTTTCAAGCCGGAGTACAAACGCAGCCGGGAGCTGGGCCGCCTGTTCCAGGACCCGATGAAGGGCACCGCGCCCCACATGACCATTGAGGAAAATCTGGCCCTGGCCTATCTCCGCACTGCCAAGCACCAGCACGCCTATTTCAGCCGCACCGGCAAAGGGGACCGGAAATTTTTCCGGGACCAGCTGGCGAAGCTGGACATGGGGCTGGAGGACCGGATGAAGCAGCCAGTGGGCCTGCTGTCCGGCGGGCAGCGGCAGGCGCTGACCCTGCTGATGGCCACTATGGTGCCGCCCAAAATCCTGCTGCTGGACGAGCACACCGCCGCCCTGGACCCGGGCACGGCGGAGAAGGTGCTGAACATCACCCAGGAGGTGGTGGCGGAGCACAAAATCACCACCATGATGGTGACTCACAATATGAATCAGGCCCTGGAGCTGGGCAGCCGCACCCTGATGATGGATGGCGGGAACATCGTTTTGGATGTCCAGGGCGAGGAGCGGGCGGGACTGACCGTCAAGGACCTGCTGGAGAAGTTCAAGGCCAGAGTGGGCGAGAACCTGGACAACGACCGCATTCTGTTGTCATAAGAAACGCCGCCGCAAAGTTCGCGGCGGCTCTTCCTTTACTGAGCGGTAGGCTGCTGGTTGGAGAATTTGGTATAGGCTTGGCTCACCTTGTTCTGGGGGGCCTGCTCCACCTGATACCAGCCCTTGGACTGGGCCATTTTAAACAGCTCGGTCTGGGTCTGATGGCTGCGGTTGAAGATGCTGAGAAAGTCGTCCCGCAAGGCCACATTGACGCACTCGGAGGCATAGGTGTCGTAGTTGGCGGTCATCTTCTTCTCGCTGCACAGAAAATCGGTCAGTCGTTCCTGGTCGTTCATGGCGGTCCCTCCTTACTTAGCGCAAATAGGTGAGCAGTGTGGTGTAATTCTGCAAGTGCTGGTTGGCGCAGGACTGGTACTTGGCCTTCAGCTCCTGGTCCTGAGTCTCCTGCACGCCGGACAGATACTTGCAGTGGAGCACTTTCTCAAAGTCCAGCTGGTCGGACAGGGCGTTGAGCTCCTTGGTGGTGAGATTGGGCATCGCGATTACCTCCTTTAAAGAAAAGCGGGCGGACCCGCTGTGACAGTTAGTCTGTCCTGGCAAAAAAATTTTATGAAAAAAATATCCTTTCCCTGAGATATTCCCCGGGCCTCAGGGGTATTACCTTATGAAAGGCCTTTCCAGAACAGATTCAAGGAGGTGAGCGGCTTGACGGATGGGGAATTTGCCCAGGCGGCCCGGACCTATGGGGATACCGTCTACCGGGTTGCGTTCCATGCGCTGAACAGCCGGGAGGACGCGGAGGACGTGACGCAGACGGTGCTTTTGAAGCTGTACGAGTGCAAAACGGAGTTTGAGAGCGAGGAGCACAGAAAGCACTGGATCCTGCGGGTGGCGGTGAACGAGAGCCGGAAGCTGCTGCGGTCCTTCTGGCGGCGCGCCTCGGTTCCGCTGGAGGAGTGGCAGGAGGCTGCCGCTGTAGAGGACCCGGCCAAGGCCGAGGTGCTGGAAGCGGTGATGGCTCTGGAACCCAAATACCGGGTGGCCGTCTATCTCTACTACTACGAAGGCCTGTCCGTGGCGGAAACCGCCGCCGCGATGAAGGCTAACGCGTCCACCGTGCAGACCTGGCTGCTCCGGGCCCGGGCCCGGCTGCGGAAGGAGCTGTCTGAGGAGAAGGAGGAATCTGTCTATGTTCGACCCGAAATTATACCGTGAAGCGTGCCGGGAGCTGCGGGCTCCCGAGGATAAAATTGAGGAGATTATCGCTATGACTGAGAAAACCAATAAGAGACGTGTCCGTCCCCTGCGCGCCGCCCTGATTGCCGCCGCCGCCGTGGCCATGATGGTGGTCAGCGTTGCCGCCGCCAACCCGGAGGGGATGGAGGAGATCTGGCTCACCCTGCGGAATGCCGTTCGGGTGGACCAGTATCGGACAGATGTGGTTACGGACAGCGGAGAAAAGGTGTCTGTCATTTCCGTACCCCAGGCGAGGCTGGAGAACCGGGACGGCCGGGCCGTTCTGATGGTGAACGGCAAAGACGTGGCCGATATCACAGATGCGTTGGCTCAGGACCAGCACTATGTCTATGAGGACGTGGCTGAGGGCAGTAAGATTAGCGTAACTGTGGACGGGACCATTGACGCGTGGACTATGACGGCGGATGTGGGCAAGCTGGATGAGGACGGCACCTACAACTGGTTCGGCGGTGTGACTACCACCAGTGAGGACCAGGATGACGCCCTGATGCCCGGCGCGATTTTCGATGCGGGCGCCTTTGGGGAAGCTTATACGAGTGTGAACGTCATTGGAAATGACGATCCAGACGCGGAAGTGACCGTAGGGATCTACGCGGCAGTGGAAAACGATTGAACACAGCCTTAAAGCGGCGGCGGACCGGAACACCGGTCCGCCGCTTATTTTATCAGTGATTCAAAACCCGAACCCGGATCATGTTGGGGATGGCCCGCAGCTCCTCCACGGCCTGCTCGGTGAGGCGGGTGTTCACGTCCACCATGGTGTAGGCGTAGTCCTGCTTGGACTTGTTGGTCATGTTTTCCACGTTGATGTGGTCGTCGGACAGGGTGGTCATAATCTGGGTCAGCATGGCGGGGACATTCTTGTGGATCAGGCAGATACGGGCAATGCCGCTCCAGTCCTGGGATACGTTGGGCAGATTGACCGAGTTGGTGATATTGCCGTTGAGCAGATAGTCCTGAAGCTGCCGGGCGGCCATCACGGCGCAGTTGTCCTCGCTCTCCGGGGTGGAGGCTCCCAGGTGGGGCAGGGCGATCACGTTTTTCACGGTGGTAATCCGCTCGTCCGGGAAGTCGGTGACATACTTGGCCACCCGCCCGGATTCCAGGGCGGAAATCATGTCCTCGTTGTTCACCAGTCCGCCCCGGGCCAGGTTGAGCACCCGGACCTGGCCCTTCATCTTGGAGATAGCCTCGGCGTTGATAAAGTCCTTGGTGGCGGGACTGTAGGGCACGTGGATGGTGATGTAGTCGGACACTTTATAGAGTTCGTCCACCTCCTTCACCACATGGACGTGGCGGTCCAGCCGCAAGGCGGCGTCCACCGACAGGAAGGGGTCGTAGCCGTAGACGTCCATCCCCAGGTCCAGGGCGATGTTGCACACCAGCGCCCCGATGGCCCCCAGGCCAATCACGCCCAGCGTCTTTTTGTACAGCTCCGGGCCGGCGAAGGCGGACTTGCCTTTCTCCACCGCGGAAGCCACGTCCACATTGGGGGTGTGGGCCTGCTCCTGCACCCAGTCGGCCCCCCCCAGCACATCCCGGGAGGCGATGAGCATAGCGGCGATCACCAGCTCCTTCACCGCGTTGGCGTTGGCGCCGGGGGTGTTGAACACCACGATGCCGTTTTCCGAGCAGCGGTCAATGGGAATGTTGTTGGTCCCCGCCCCCGCCCGGGCGATAGCCCGGAGGGAATCAGGGAATTTGTAGTCGTGCATGGGGGCGGAGCGGACTAAAATGCCGTCCTCGTTTTCCAGGTCGTTCCCCGCCTGAAACCGGGTGGGGTCCAGCTTGGACAGGCCCACAGAGGAGATTTTGTTTAGGGTTTTGATACGGTACATATAAAATTACCTCAAATCAGTTTACTTGTTTTTATTGCCGCTCATCCTTCAATCCCAGCAGATAGTCCAGGGAAACATGATAGAATTTTGCCATTTCAACCAGGATAGGAGCGGCCTTACGCACCTATGTGCTCTTTCAGCTTCATGCCGTCCAGGGCGGGGGTGATGACGATAAACAGCGCGCCGCTGCCGATGCCCTGAACCAGGGTGCCCAGGAACTGGGGGACAAACGCGGCCATGGTTCCGGCCATGGCGCAGCCGGCCAGGGCGTAGGCGGCGGGGGAGAACAGCCCCGCGATGACAACGGCGGCCAGATTTCGGCGGCAGAGCAGCTTATCGCTGTTCCTGGTAAAGAACAGCGCGATGATGGCTTTGATAACCAGGGTAGGCAGTACCCACATGGGGGCGGTGAGCAGATCGGCCAGACCCGCGCCGATGGCGGCGGCCCCGGCGGCGTAGGGGAGGGGAAGCAGGCAGGCGGCCAGGTAGATCAGCGCGTCCCCCAGATGGATGTAGCCCCCGGTGGGGATGGGGATATGAAGCATATAGGCGGTCATCACAGTGATGGCTGCGGCGAACAGGGCGGTAATGGTAAGCAGATGGACCTTATCCTTTTGCATAAAAACTCCTCCTTGACATTGGATAAGAAGAAGTATACGCTGCATTTCCTACTGTGTCAATAGGTTAGTTCCTTTTCTCAAAGGTTCGGATGAACTCGCACAGCTTCTCCACGCCCTCCACCGGCATGGCGTTGTAGATGGAGGCCCGCATCCCTCCCACCTTTCGGTGGCCCTTCAGGTTGACAAAGCCGGCCTCGGCGGCCTCCCTGACAAATTTGGCGTCCAGCTCGTCGCTGCCAGCGCGGAAGGTGACGTTCATGCCGGAGCGGGAGTCCTTCTCCGCGTGGAGCTGGAAGAGCTTTGACTGCTCCAGCGTCTCATAAAGCATGTTGGCCCGCTGCCACTTCAGCCGCTCCATGCCCGCCGTGCCTCCGTTTTCCTCCACCCAGTCCAGGGTGAGGCCCAGCATGTAAATACACCAGCAGGGGGGCGTGTTGTACATGGAGTCCTTGTCGATCATGGTCTGGTAGTTCATCATCAGCGGAGTGAAGGGCAGCTCATGCCCGGCCAGACCGTCTTTGATAATCACCACCGTCAGTCCAGCGGGAGACATATTCTTCTGAGCCCCAGCGTAAATAATGCCGTATTTGGACACATCCACCGGCATGGACAGGATATCGGAGGACATATCGCACACCAGAGGGACGTTTCCGGTTTCAGGGACGTAGTCCCACTCGGTGCCATAAATGGTGTTGTTGGAACAGTAGTAGAAGTAGCTGGCGTCAGGGTCCAGCTTCAGCTCGGATTGCCGGGGAATGTAACAGTGGTTCCGGTCTCCTGTGTCGGCGGCCAGATTGATCTGGCCGTATTTTTGAGCTTCTTTACAGGCCAGACTGGAGAAGTTGCCAGTGACGGCATAGTCCGCCCTCCCTGTTTTTCCGATCAGGTTCAGGGGGATGGCGGAGAACTGACCGGAGGCTCCGGTTTGGAGAAACAGAATATGGTAGCCCTCCGGCACCCCCATCAGCCGCCGCAGCTTGTCCTGGGTCTCCTGGAAGATGTCCATAAAAACCTTAGATCGATGGCTCATCTCCATCACGGACATACCGGAGCCCCGGTAATTGGTGATTTCAGACCCGGCACGCTCCAGCGCGGAAAGCGGGAGCATGGAGGGGCCGGCGGCGAAATTGTAAATACGCTGGTCGCTCATAGAGAAGAGCCCCTTTCTACATTAAAAATCAGATCAAAGCTCCGCTGCGGCAGCCGCGAAGCATTATTTTATTATAGTGCAGGGGAATAGGGGTGTCAATGACTATTTTGCCTCCGCGGCTGGAATGTGTTGTGTCTGTATGAAACGGGCGGTTGTCTCTGATGGGCTGTGAAAAACCCGAGAACTGACTTAATGCACAAAAATATATGTTCAATTTTAGATATATTCACCAAAACAATTCTTGACGCAGGTAGATCCTTCCTGCTACAATATCTGCAAGCTCCAAGATAAACGGAGTGATTGGAAGCGCCTCCCGGCGGAGGCGAAACCCTGCGATTGTAAGCAAGGAGGTCTTTGCTATGGTGAAAGAAATTGCGGTCAAGGACGAGTCTCAGGTGAAACGGATCAACTTCCTGGCCTGCGAAGCTCCTTATGAGGTCTGGCTGAGCTCCGGCTCCATGATGCTGGACGCCCGCTCTCTGCTGGGCCTGTTCGCTCTGGTGGGCAAAAAGGCCCATGTGGTGGTGGAGGACGACGTTTCTCCCCGTTCGTTCCAGAGACTGGTCGCCAAAATGGAGTAAGCGAAAGTCCCGGCTGTCTCCGACAGCCGGGACTTCAGCACATAATGGCATATATTCCTCCCAAAACAGGCCGCGTTTTGGGAGTGAGAGGCTGGGATTGCTGTTTTGCACAAAACAAAACCCTTGCGGCTGTGCAGTTTAAATGAATTTTTTAAAAATATATCCAAATGTTGTTTGACTTGCGGGAAAAACGCTCCATACAACATTTGGATATATTTTTAAAAATCCAGTCCATTTACAACGCCCTCAGAAGAGGTATATCATTTTGACAGAACCGCGGTAACAACATGAACGCAGAGGAGTGGAGTTATGAAGAGAATTTTCCGTGGGAGCGCCATCCTTCTGGCTATGATACTGCTGCTGTCCCTGTCCGGGTGCGGCGCGTCGGATGGCAAGACCCACCTTACCTTCCAAATCTGGGACGTGTTCCAGCGTCCCGGCATGCAGGCGGTCTGTGACGCCTACACCGCTCAGCATCCCGATGTGGAGATTGAGGTGCAGGTGACCAGCTGGGGCGAGTACTGGACCAAGCTGGAGGCCGCCGGCGAGAGCAATACCATGCCGGACATCTTTTGGATGCACACCGACCAGATTCTGTACTACGCGGACTTCGGCATCCTGGCCGATCTGACCGACCTCTATGACGAGGTGGACCCCAATTTCTGGACGGAGCATTACTCCGAGGTCTCCATCGGCAACGCCAGCGGTTCCGACGGCCGGATGTACGGTGTGCCCAAGGACAAGGACAACGTGGTCCTGGTCTACAACATGGAGATGTTTGACGCCGCCGGGGTGGAATACCCCAACGCGGACTGGACCTGGGATGACCTGATGGACGCCTCCCAGAGGGTCTACGACGCCACCGGCAAGTACGGCTACATGGCCTATAACGATGAGCAGCTGGGTTATTGGAACTTTGTCTACCAGAACGGCGGCTACATCCTGGACCCCGAGACCAACCTTCGCGCCGGGTACACCCAGCCCGCCACCGCCGAGGCTATCAAATACTATGTCAACATCCAAAAGAACGAGTGGTGCCCCGACCAGACCTTCTTCGCCGAGACCTCCCCCGGCACCGCCTTCTTCTCCGGAATGGGTTCCATGTTCTTCGAGGGCTCCTGGAACCTGCTGCCTGAGCTGATTAATTACCCCGACATGGTGGGCAAGTGGGATATCGCTCCTCTGCCCAAGTGCCCCAACCCCGCCTCTGGCGACGGCACCGGCACCATTTCTAACGGCCTGTGCTACGCCACCGCCGCCAACGGCAAGAATCTGGAAATCGTCAAGGACGTGCTCCGCTTTTTCGGCAGCGAGGAGGGCCAGCGCATCCAGGGCGAGTCTGGCGCGGCCATCCCCGCTTACATCGGCCAGGAGGAATCCTGGACCACCCAGTTTATGAACTACGACTATTTGATCGACACCCAGGTCTGCTATGACCAGTTTGACACCGCTGTGCAGTACATCAACAACGCCAGCCGCCGCAAGTGGAAGTCCAACGTGGCCGACGAGATGGTCAAGGTCTACAACGGGGTGGACATCGACGCCCAACTGGCCGTCATGCAGAGCATCGCGGACCAATACGTAACAGACTGATGGAGAGAGGAGGCATATTGTGAACAACAAGCTGTCCCCCGCCGCCCGGCGGGAAGAAAACTGGGGCTGGATCATGGTAGCCCCCACCATCCTGGGGCTGGTGATTTTGAACCTGTGGCCCTTCGTTCAGACTATCTACACCGCCTTCTGTGAGCACCTGGGCTTCGGTCACTATCAGTTCGTGGGCCTGGCCAACTTCACCCGCATGTTCCAGAACGCCGAGTTCTGGAAAGCCACCTGGAACACCATCCTGTTCTGTATCCTCACCGTCCCCATGGGACTGTTCCTGTCCCTGCTGGTGGCTATGCTGCTCAACGCCAAAATCAAGTTCAAGGGCGGCTTCCGCACCATCTTCTTCCTGCCTCTGGTGTGCGCTCCCGCCGCCGTGACTATGGTGTGGCGCTTCATCTTCAACGGTGAGTACGGCATCCTGAACCAGATTTTCGGCACTCACATCGGCTGGATCACCGATCCCAAATTCGTCATGGTCTCCTGCGCCATTGTGGCTATCTGGAGCAACATCGGTTATGACGCCGTCCTCCTGCTGGCCGGGCTCCAGAACATCCCCAAGACCCTGTATGAGGCCAACAGCATCGACGGCGCGGGCAAGGTGAAGCAGTTCTTCACCATCACCCTGCCCATGGTTTCCCCCACCCTGTTCGTGGTCATGATTATGCGCCTGATGTCCGCTGTGAAGGTCTACGACCTGATCTACATGATGGTGGAGGACACCAACCCCGCTGTCACCAGTGTGCAGAGCCTGATGTACCTGTTCTACCGCTCCTCCTTCGTCGCCGGCGAGCGCGGCTATGGCTCCGCCATTGTGATTTGGACCGTCCTGCTCATTGGCCTGGTCACTGTCATCCAGTTCTACGGCCAGAAGAAGTGGGTCAACTACGATGTGTAAGGAGGAATTTTGATGAAAAACAGTTCGTTGGAAGCCTCCCAGAAGCGGATGACCATCCTCACCTATGTGGTGCTCATCGCGGCCGCCCTCATCATGGTGTTCCCCTTCATCTGGATGATCCTCACCAGCTTCAAGACGGTGGCCGAGAGCAACGCCACTCCCCCGGTGATTTTCCCCAGCGCATTCCGGTGGGAAAACTTCAAGGAGGCAATCACCAGCCTGCCTTTTATCAAGCTGTACATTAACACCGCCCTGATGATACTCTTCCGGGTGATTTGCGCGGTGGCCTTCAGCTCCATGGCCGGTTACGCCTTCGCCATGCTGAACTTCCGGGGTAAGAAGCTGCTCTTCGGCATCGTGCTGGTGCAGATGTCCCTGCCCTCCCAGATCTTCATCATCCCCCAGTATCAGATGGTGGCGAAAATGGGGATGGCCAATACCATTTTCGCTCTGGTTTTCCCGGGCATTGTCAGCGCCTTCGGCGTGTTCTTCCTGCGGCAGACCTACATGGGTATCCCCAAGGAGATTGGCGAGGCCGCCTACCTGGACGGCTGCAACCAGTGGCAGACCTTCTATAAGGTCATGTTCCCCCTGACGGGGACCTCGGTGGCCGCGCTGACCATCTTCACCGCCGTGTTCGCCTACAGCGACCTGATGTGGCCCCTGGTGGTCAACTCCGACCTGAACATGATGACTTTGTCCTCCGGCCTGGCCACGCTGCGCGGCCAGTTCAGCACCAACTTCCCGGTGCTGATGGCCGGTTCCCTGCTGGCCATGCTGCCCATGGTGATTCTGTACCTGATCTTCCAGCGCCAGTTTATCGAGGGCATCGCGTCCACCGGCGGTAAATAAGCTTACTCCCACCTTCCCCCCCTTTCTCGAACAGCCCCGGTTCACACGTGTGGCCGGGGCTGTTCCCCTAAACAAAAAGATGAGAGAAACGGGACTGGAATTTGTGGTTTATTTTTTCAACTTGTGCTTGCCACCCGGCAAAAAATCCCGTACAATCAGCCCGATAAATCTTTTTCAGGGGGTATCCCTATGATCGTACTTGATAAGGAAAACAGAGTTTTTACCCTGCGCACCAAGAATACCACCTATCAGATGAAAGCCGACCAGCATAATGTGCTGATCCACACCTACTACGGCCCCAGAGTGGGGGACAGCGACCTGTCCTACCTGGTCCGGTACGCTGACCGGGCCTGCGCCCCCAACCCGCCCGAGGCCGGACTGGACCGCGCCTACTCGCTGGACACCCTGCCTCAGGAGTACTCCACCTGCGGGGTGGGGGATTTCCGCCTGCCTTCCATCGAGATTGAGTACCCGGACGGCAGCCGGGCGGCGGACCTGCGCCTGACCGACTGGGAGGAGGAGCGGGGCAAATATACGCTGGACGGTCTGCCCTCCTTTTATGGGGAGGAGGGAGAGACGCTCCGCCTTTATCTGGAGGACCGTGCCGCCAATGTGGTGGTGGAGCTGTCTTACGGCGTGTTTGAGGACCGCGACCTGATTACCCGCTCGGTAGAGGTACACAACTATGGGAGCGCGTCCGTCCGCCTGCGCCAGTGCGCCTCCCTGTGCCTGGACTTCCAGCGCTCCGATTTGGACCTGATTA
Organism: Oscillospiraceae bacterium; assembly: GCA_910575265.1. Lineage (GTDB taxonomy): Bacteria > Bacillota > Clostridia > Oscillospirales > Oscillospiraceae > Lawsonibacter. The sequence goes on along the minus strand of CAJTEA010000023.1, from coordinate 9,603 downwards.
CCTTTGACGGCTGCCATATGATGGAGCGTGCCCCCAGCCGTGCCCCCCTGCGTTCCGGCGTCCAGGGAGTGGGCAGCGTCCGGGGGACCTCCAGCCACCAGCATAACCCCTTTGTGGTCCTTTGTGACCGGGAGGCCAACGAGGACTACGGCCTGTGCTATGGCGCCATGCTGCTGTACAGCGGCAATTTCCAGGCCTTGGTGGAGGCCAGCCAATATGACAACGCCCGGCTGGTGATGGGCATCAATCCCAGCCACTTCTGCTGGACCCTGGAGCCCTACGGGAGCTTCACCGCCCCCGAGGCGGCGCTGGTATGTTCTCCCAGGGGCTTTGGCCAGATGAGCCGCCAGTTCCACCGGGCGATCCGGGAGCACCTGATTCAGGACCCCTGCCAGGGGGAACGCCGTCCGGTGCTCATCAACAACTGGGAGGCCACCTACTTCGACTTTGATGCCGACAAGCTGGTGGAGATCGCCAAAACCGCCGCCCCCCTGGGCATCGAGCTGTTTGTCATGGATGACGGCTGGTTCGGCAAGCGGGACGACGACAACAGCGGCTTGGGGGACTGGACGGTCAACACCGGGAAGCTGCCCGGCGGGCTGGAGGTCCTGGTTCCCCGGCTCAAGGAGCTGGGGATGAAATTCGGCATCTGGATCGAGCCGGAGATGGTCAGCGAGGACAGCGACCTCTATCGGGAACATCCCGACTGGGCGCTGCGTATTCCTGGCCGGGCCCCCGCCCGGGGCCGCAACCAGCTTGTGCTGGATTTCTCCCGTCCGGAGGTGCGCCGGCACGTCTATGAGCGGATCAAAGCCGTTTTGGCCAGCGCCGATGTCAGCTATGTGAAGTGGGACATGAACCGCAGCCTGACGGACGTGTATTCCGCCGCTCTGCCAGCCCAGCGCCAGGGGGAGGTGTACCACCGCTATGTTCTGGGCGTCTATGAGATGCTGGACTGGCTTCGCCGGGACTTCCCCCACATCCTGATTGAGGGCTGCGCCGGGGGCGGCGGCCGGTTTGACGCCGGTATGCTCTACTACACCCCCCAGATCTGGTGCAGCGACAACACCGACGCCATCGACCGCCTGCGCGTCCAGTACGGCACCTCCTTCGGCTACCCGGTGAGCGCCATGGGCGCTCATGTCTCCGTCACCCCCAACGAGGAGAACGGACGAATCACCCCGATGGAGACCCGAGGGGTGGTGGCCATGTCCGGCACCTTCGGCTATGAGATGGACCTGAGCCGGACGGCCGGGGAGGACAGGGAGGTCATCCGGCGTCAGGTGGCCTTCTTCAAGGAGCACTATGACCTGATTCAGCGCGGGGACTACTACCGGCTGACCGACCCCTTCCAGAACGGCCCTTACACCGCCTGGGAGCATGTTTCTCCCGACGGGCGGGAGGCGCTGGTCTCTCTGGTCACTACCTCCCTGCGCGCCGCCCCCTCCTTCCGGACCCTGCGTCTGAAGGGCCTGGACCCCAAGCGAACCTATCAGGTTAACGGCGAGGGCCGCTGGCCCGGCGACGTGCTCATGGAGGCGGGCTGGCCCTTGCCCCTGGACCTGTTCCAGGGAGATTACCGGTCTTTGCAGCTCTGTCTCTCTGAGGTATGAGCGCTCCGTCCCGGTTTTCCGCGGCGCTGTTGCTCCATAAACAAGCCAGGACCACCCGTATGACAGGTGGTCCTGGCTTTTGTCTATTTTGCGCTTATGGGGGCACCGCCTGGAGGCTCCCGCCAGGGAACGTCCCTGAGCCGCTCTCCGGCCTCCAGGACTTCAATTGTTCCAGCGGAAGTGTCCAGGAGGTGGGCGGCGAACCGCGCGGAGCGTTCCTCGGGGATCAGCACGGACAGCAGCACATCAACACCGTAGTCTGTGTTTTCTTCCACGCCGCCGTAACGGAGTACCTCCCGGCGGACCTCCTCGAACTGGGCGTAGGCGCAGGGAACCTCCATAGCCACCCAGCGGCGTACCACGGAGATGCCGGAGGCGTCCAAAGCATCCTTGGCGGACTGGGTATAGGCCCGGACCAGGCCGCCGGCGCCTAAAAGGACGCCGCCAAAGTACCGGGTAACCACACAGACCACGTTTGTCACGTTTTCCCGCTGAAAGACATTGAGCATGGGCTGACCGGCGGTGCCCTGAGGCTCGCCGTCATCGGAATAGCGTTCCGTACCATCCTCCCGAATGCGGTAGCACCAGCAGTTGTGGCGGGCGTTGTAGTGTTTTTTTCGCGTTTCCTCAATATGGGCCCGAGCTTCTTCCTCGGAGGAAACCCGCCACACCTGGCCAATAAACCGGGAGCGTTTTTCGATCAGTTCCGCCTCGCTGTGGGCGGTTGGAATATAATACTCTGTCATGGGGGTTACCTCTCGTCTGGAAATACCTTACAGCTGCCGGGATAAGGAAGAAAACACCGTCAAAACCAGGCGGTTTTGACGGTGTTTTCTGGTGGAGACAACAGAACTCGAATCTGTGACCTCTCGCGTGTGAGGCGAGCGCTCTACCGGCTGAGCTATGCCTCCATATGGAAACGGCTGAAACAGGTGGTGACCCGGACGGGACTCGAACCCGTGTTGCCGCCGTGAAAGGGCGGAGTCTTAACCGCTTGACCACCGGGCCGTTTTATATGAAAACGGGCGTCTGTCCGTTTTTGTAATGGTAGCGGCAACTGGATTTGAACCAGTGACACCCCGGGTATGAACCGAGTGCTCTAGCCAACTGAGCTATGCCGCCGTTTCATGCCCTTTCAACAGGGCAATGGGTAGTATAGCCGATTTTTCTTTTGTTGTCAACAGTTTTTTTAAAAAATTTTCCTTTGAAAAAATATCTCTTTTACTTTCGCGTTGATGAGTTTAAGCGCCAATGAATTCACAAATCGCGGCTTGAGGCCAGAAGCTGGACATGATATACTCATCTCAACAAGCTGAAATTAAATGGAGCGGTAAGTGGAAAGCGGTGACGCGATGAAGTACCTGATAAAATATTTCATAGATGTTACAGTGCTGGCTTTCCTGTATGTTTTTGTCTTTTTCAGGAAGTGGAGGACCCAGGGCGGAGACAGACTGCTTGTCAACACCCTCATGTACGCGTACCTTGCTCTGGTACTCTATTTTGCCATGATGCTGGTGGCCGCGTCCATCCCATTTATGCTGCGTTTAAGCCGGTCACCGCTTGGGTTCTGGAGCGGTTGAAAACAAGATGACAGGCTGTTTCGCGGCAACTTCCGGTTTGCCGGGCGGTTATCCGTGATGGATGCCGCCTGTTCAGCCAGTTTGACGAAAGTGGGCATTCGACAACGCGAGAGGTAAAAGAGAGAAAAATCAAAAGAAAATTGGAATTTGGATACTACGATTCTATGAGCGATTATCGCTCACCGTAGGTTTTCTATAAAATCCTCCAAAAGCCTTAAAAACAAAGGATTTTTCACAGTGTGTTCGCCTTATCCCTTTATTCAGTTTCACACAAGTTTACCCTTGCCCTGGCTGCTCATAAGGGCAAAAGCAAGGGCAAGAAAATCTCGCAACAGGATATGACAACGTGTGGCAATCGGAGAACTGTGACGTATGTGCGAATATATTATAGCGGAGGATTTCACTATGGACAAGTACATTTTTAACGTGACCAACGGCCTATGGTATGAACTCGTTGGCGACTACTATTTTCCTTGTTTGACTGTACCCACTGAAGAAGAACAGCTTGTTGGCGTATGGGGTCAGCGGCACAAGCGATTTCTCAAAGAATGCCGTCCAGCTCTTTATAACGCCTTGCTGTTGAGCGGAAAGCTGAACGGCTACCTTGCAGACATTGACCGGCAGGCGCAAGAACGGTTAGATACCGTCATTGAACAGATGGCCCAATCCCAAGGTATCACCGAGACGCTGAAAGTTACCGACCAGATGGTGTGGGTTGGTAAGATGAACAATATCCGGGCAAGCGCAATGGAGATTGTGAATAAGGAACTCATATACGCATAAAGCACAATGGCGACGGGGATATGTCCTCGCCGCCATTGTCGTTTGCCAATGCGTGGACTTGCCCTCATCGTCTGCGCCTGATACAATAGACTTCAAATTGAGAACTAAAATTTTCCGAAAAATCTTGTAAGGTTTTAGAGCATTTCTCGTCTTATAGGGTGAAGGAACCTTCAAACTACGGAGAGGAGGTATTGTGTTGGAGGATAGGCAAATTATAGAACTATACTGGCAAAAAAACGCAGACGCTATATCGGAAACCGCCAGTAAATATGGTGCGTACTGTTTCACGATTGCTGAAAACATCCTGCACAACACCGAAGATTCCGAGGAGTGCGTCAATGATACATGGCTTCATGCCTGGAACGCGATACCACCGCAAAAGCCTAACATACTTCGGCTATTCCTGGCGAAGATTACTCGTAATCTTTCCTTTGACCGATTCAATGCACGAAATGCAGAGAAACGGGGCGGCGGCGAGATTGCCCTCGTTCTGGAGGAACTGGGAGAATGTTTTGGCGGCGGTGCGGATACAGAGGCTGCGTACGAGGCCAAAGAACTGCGGGAAGCTATCCAGCGTTTTGTGCGGGCGCTGCCGGAGCGGGAGGGGAATGTGCTGGTGCGCCGGTACTTCTTTGTCGAGCCTGTGGCGGACATCGCAAAGCGATATGGTCTTACCGAAAACAATGTAATGGTTATACTGAGCCGGACGCGCAGAAAACTGAAAGCCCATCTTTTGAAGGAGGGATACCTATGAACAAAAATGATTTGTTTCGAGCGTTTGACAATGTGGATGATAATATTTTGGAACGGAGCGAGACCCCTGTGGGCCGCCGGAGGGCGCCGGCCTACCGAAAATGGCTGGCACTGGCCGCTTGTCTGGCCCTGACGGTGAGCCTGGTAGGGGTAGCTTTTGCCGTCGAAGCCAGGGAGTATGGCGCGGCGGTAGCGTTCTTTGACGAAAACGGGCTGTCTACCGAGGGCCTGAGCCGGTCAGACGTGAAAGCTGTCTACCGGGATATTACCAGCCAACATTTCACCTATGACAAGACGGCGGAGGTGATTGAGCGGGCGGTGCCGGGGCTGGAGATCTCCCAGCGGGAGCCCACGCCGGAGGAACTGGCGGCGCTGTGGGATCGGAATGTGTGGCACAGCACCCGGCCGGAAACCGGGATCAGCTACCGTCTGGACTATGCGGAGAAGCTGGACAAAACCCTGGGCTTTGACGTGCTGGATAAGAGCATTCTGGCGTGTTACCGGGACAGCGAATTGCTGTGGACGGCGGAATTCCCTGACCTCTATGTGGAGGGCAGCGTCCACACCTCCGCCGGAACAGCGGTGTGGGGCTACAATGATACCTGGTCCAGCGAACAGCCCAAGTACTCCTGTGTGGCCCGGGTGGACGAGAGCGGGAACATTCTGTGGCAAAAGCAGTTGGAGCATGGCTTTGAGCGGGAATATATCGCCGCCGTGGTGGACAACGGGGACGGCACCTGGGCGGTGTTCAGCCGGGGGGACTTCCGGCACCTCTGCCTGAGCCAGTACGACATGGACGGGAACGAGCTGTTCAACTACGACGCTGAGGTGGGAAACCTCGGCATCTGGAACGTGGTGTGCCTGGGGGACGGCTACTTGGTACAGCTGGGGAACACCACGGACGGCAAGACTGCCCGACTGGTGAAGCTGAGCCGGGATGGAGACACACTGGACACCTTCATTTACGAAGGGGAGGACTGCGATTACACCATCACCGATATGATTGAGTTTGGGGGCCGGGTGTACCTGTCGGCCTATGCCGTTCCCAAGCAGACAGACAGGGGCGGACGGTATGAAATCGCTGATATCCTGGCCTACCTGTTTGACAACAACATTTGGGAGATTTCCAGCGAGGAGCTGACCCCCATGGTGCGGGATAATTACACAGCGGTGCTGCTGCTGTGCGACCCGGAGGGCGGAGCGCCGGAGACCTTCTACTCCGTCAAGGGTTCCCTGGGTGGAAAGCTGGCCATCAATAACACCGGAGAACTGGTGTGGGACGTGGAGAGCGTGGTGGACACCTTCTTTTCCCCCGCTACCAGCTCCTTCACCATCGGCGGCACCTGCCAGGTGTTCCGATATACCTTTGATGAGGCCGGAACCCTGCTCCGCCAAGAGGACACAGGCGAAACAGTACCGTATCGTAGATAACACTTATGCAATTTGTCTATGTAGGCACCGCATGGCCTTATGGCTGTGCGGTGCTTTTCATCTGCCGTCAGTCTTTCGCGTAAGCGTCCACGATACGTACTTCCAACTCTCGGTTCCGCTCTAATGCCCTGCGGAGTTCCGGCACTTCCAGCAGGCCCCTGGCGTTGGCAATAATGAGGATTCGGTTGAGACTGGCCCCCACCCTGCGGACTTCGTAGATCAGCTTTGGCACATCGACTGAGGGGGCCTCCCGGATGGCAGCGCCGCTGATACACTGCCGGATGAACCTCTCACGGGAACCCCGTACCCTGCTGACCTTTTCGTTGAGGTCGGCCAGTTCCTTGTCAGACAGCCAGACGTTGATTCGGTTTGTTCTGCTTCGCATTGGATTCTCCTTTCTCCGGGGTCATAGGGGTGGAACCCCTGTCAAGCGGTATTGTGGCCCCACAATACGTTGCTTGCTAAGACTGTACCACTTCCACCCCGACGTATTTTGCGGGTGCGTCCCCGCCGCCCCGGCTATTCTTTTCAGCCGGTGAATTTTGGGAGGACACGCCCAAAGTACGTCACTCGACCCGGCGGACGTCGCCCTCCCGGAGCAGGTTCCGCCCCTGGTTGACGGCCATGAACCGCTCCAGCGTGTCCCGCCGGATGATGGCTTTCCGGCCCACCTTCAGCACCGGCAGCTTGCCCCAGTCCACCAGCTTCCGCATGGTGTTCCGCCCAATGCCCGTACACTCGGCGGCTTCCTCGATGGTCAGCCCCATTTTAACTGCGCTCATTCTGCACGCTCCTTTCTGTTACACTTATTTCGCAACTTCAACACTGTTATTATACTTAAATTGCCGCTGTTTGTCAACCCGTTTTAAGGCGTTTCAAAAAATATTTTTGAAAATACATGAAAAATAGGGTTGCAATTCAAATCTGGCTGTGTTATACTCACACTCGATAGGAGGTGAACTTCTTGGATAACGCAGAAATGCTCACTCCAAAAGAGGTCGGCAAACGTATCAAAGAGCGTAGGAACGAGATCGGTATCTCCATGCCGGAGCTTGGACGGCGGGTGGGGGTCAACAAGTCCACCATCCAGCGGTATGAAACGGATGGGGTCAATCCTAACCGCAGCATGATCATCAACGGCTTGGCGGACGCCCTGCAAACCACCCCGGAATGGCTCACGGGTCTGTCCGAGGAAAAAGAAGTCAAAGACGAGGATGGCCGAACCATCTGCGAGGGCGAAGTCTTAGACCATCTGAACAGCTTCTTGGACGCTGTAAGCAGGACAGTACAGCCGGAAGTCCAGCGGCGGTTCCTCATGTCCACGCTTTGCCTGCTGATCGACCTGTTCTCCGTCACCGCCCAGCACTATGGCAGGACGCTGAACGAGATCGACCGGCTGGCCGGGGATGAAGCCCTCAAAAAATCCATCCAGCAGTACACCATCCACGTTGACGACATCATTGTGCCGGTCTATCGCCGGGAGATGGAAACTCCTATCGAGGATATGAAGCGGTTCCTGGACGGGCTGTTACATATCTTCGACAAAGGGCGTACCAGAGTCGATACAGTCCATCTGTATAATATCCTGCATGACGCCCAGGTGCGGCTGAATGCCGCCAACGATTCCGTGGCACCTTGACAACATAACAGCGCACATCATACGTCACAGGCCCGATTGCCACGGATAGAAAGGAGCATTTCATCTATGGCAAAAGGTTCTGTACGTAAAAAGGGCAAAAAGTGGTACTACCGCTTCTATGTGGAGGACGAGAGCGGGCGGCAGGTACAGCGGGAGTTCGCCGGGACAGAGAGCAAATCCGAGACGGGGGCCCTGCTCCGCAAGGCGATGGAGGATTACGAGGCGAAAAAATTCGTGGCAAAGTCTGAAAACACCACCGTGGGACAGCTATTGGATATGTGTGTGAAAATCATGGAAGGAAAAGAATTTGTGTGAGGCGTAGAACTCTTCATTATCCTTACGGTGACTGCGCTCCACTTTACCGTTGTGCCTTGGGGTGAAAGGACAAATCAGCTTATGCCGGATTCCCAGCTGTGCCAGAGTCTTTTCAAAAAGGGTCAGCTTTTTCGTGGCGGAGGAGTTTAGTCTGTTGGTAAATTCAGAGCCGTTGTCTGTCTGGACACATTCAATGGCAAAGGGGAATTTCCTGACACAGTTCCGGATAAATTGGGCGGAAGAATAGGTGCTGTGCTCCTGAAATGCTTCTAAATAACGAAACCGGCTGTATTCATCCAGGAACGTGTACTGATAATAGCCCCCCTCCTGAGCGGCCTCGCCCACAAGACAGCTCTTAGGGACAAACTTGACATCGATCTGGACCCGCTGGCCAGGGTAGCTCATCTGCTCATAGGGCTTTGGGATGTACTTGGGGTTGGGCAGCTTCGCCGCCATCTGACCGTTCCTGCGCAGGAACCGGTACAGGCCGGAGATGGAGCGTGTATAGCCCCGCTGCCGCAGTTTCACCCAGAAAATGACCAGACCGGCACTGGGATTCCGGCGGCGCATATCCCGGATGAGCTTAATCTCCTCAGGCTGGTGCTGGTTTGGATGACTGCGGGGACGGTGAGAGCGATCCTCCAGGGAGCTTAATGTCCCATCGTACCGTTTGCGCCAGCGGTAGATATACTGCCGGTTGGTATGGTAGCGGATGGCCGCCTTTGTCACGCCGTGCTTCTCGGGGCCTTCCGTAAAATCTTGTGTAAGCGATATTCGACAAAGTCAAGTATAGAGCTGTGAAAACAGAATAGAATGATGGCTGAAGCCCTTCCTGACACATCATCCCGGCGGGCCAGGCGGTATGCGCGCCGGAGGCGTGAATGCCGTCCGGCCCGCCGGGATATTCTAAAGGGAGGGCTCAGCCAACAGCCCGGTCCGCAAACATGAGCTGGAGCTGGCTGAGGACCAGGTCCCAGTTCGAGCACCTGGTCCGCCAGCGCTTCGTGATGCGCTGAGCAGCCAGATAGAGCATCCGGCGCAGGGAATCGTCGCTGGTGAAGCTGGGCTTGTTTTTCGTGATCTGCCGGAACTGGCGGTTCAGGCCTTCAATAATGTTGGTCGTGTATATGATTTTCCGGATCTCCGGCGGGTATTCATAGAAGGTGCTCAAAACTTCCCAGTTTTCCTCCCAGCTTTTCACACAGGAGGGATACTGCTTCCGCCACGCTTCTCCGAACTGGAGCAGGGCGTATTCTGCCTCCTCCAGAGTCACAGCGGTATAAATTTTCTTCAGATCAGCCACTACTTTTTTGATGTCCTTCCAGCTGACGAAACGAGTGGAAGAACGGATCTGGTGGACGATGCAGCGCTGTAAACGGCTGTTCGGATACACCGCCTGGATGGCCTGCATCATGCCGCACAGCCCGTCAGTGCAGAACAGATATACATCCAAAACTCCCCTGGATTTGAGGTCATTCAGCACAGAAAG
>CAJTEA010000022.1 GCA_910575265.1 Oscillospiraceae bacterium | reverse complement strand
TATCTGTTTGAGTTCTCCGCTATTTAGTTTTCGTAAATCTATATACTCCATGCTGTCTATTTTACCACTTCCTACATCTTTTTCCTAGATTGTTTTTTTAAAGTAATACAATTTGTATCTCAGGCAACGCCATCGACCGCCAGCCTCAGAACGGCGGCAACGGCCTTGGCTGTCAGGAGGGCATCGCCTACACGCTGACCGCCACAGATCACCATGCGGTCTTTTCGCGGCAGAGAGTGGATGTGTTTCGGGATGACAACGTAGCGTCTACCGAAAGTGCCCGTCAGCATAAGGACGCCACCGATCTTGTCTTACAAAATACAGGGGACGAAAGGCCATTGCTTATCAGGAGGCTGACGCCGCTGGAATGCGAAAGGCTCCAGGGGTTTCCCGATTTTTGGACAGACCTGCCGGGGGCCTCCGACTCCTCACGCTATAAAGCACTCGGGAATTCGGTCGCAATTCCTTGTGTAGAGTACATTATGCGGGGCATCGCCATGGCGGTCACTCCTGTAAAATAGCATTGTCAGTTTTGCTTCGTCTTGCAAAAACTTCTTTGTTGGTATGTGTGAATAGCTATTGTCCGGCGTTTCCGATATACTTGCCATACCACCCAGGAAAGGAGAGTCCTATATGGCAGAGAAAACAAAAAACCTATGCGCCCAGATCCCGGAGTCCCTCCACGCCAAGGTGCGGGAGCGGCAGGAAGCGTCCGGGCAGACGCTGGGTCAGTACATGACCGAACTCATTGCAAAATTTTATGAACAGGAGGGTAAACCCACCATGAAAGAGAACCAGAGAACTGTAGCCTTCCAGGTGTCCACCGAGCTGTTCGATCAGTTCAAGGACTACCTCAAGCGGAAGGGCGTCAAGCAGAACGCCTTCTTCCTGGACTGCATCCGGCAGGCACTGGAGGAGGCTGAACAGACAGCCAATGGGGAATCGGAGCCGGAGGCGGAACAGGAAACGGAACAGGCTATGTGACCCAGTAAGGGCGGCAATGCCGCCTTTACTTATTGGAGGTGATTGTGATTTATATCTACCCTGATAACCTGAGAGCAAAACCCAAGCTGTGGCTGTGGGAGCTGCGGGACGTGGCGGTCATTGGCATCGGCTTTTTATTCTCTGTCCTGGCGCTGGCGAACGGGGCTGGAATGCTCCTGATGATCCTGACGGTGCTTTACGCATTCCTTTCCATCCGCATGGAGGGAGCCAGCATCCTGGACTTCCTGCGCTGTGCCGTCTGCTTCCTGTTCCTGCACCAGCAATATTACGAGTGGAGGGCCCCACAAAAATGACAGACGCAGAAATGAGACAGTGGCTGGCTGTCACAGAAAACAGCCGCTTTCAATGGACTGAGGATAAAATCACAAGTCTGAATGGCCGCGGCGCGCTTTACTATTTCGGCGGAGAGGACGGAATCTATATCCGAATCCAGCCGGGAGGGGAACTCTCTGTTGGAACCTATAAGGGGGCGTTTCCTCATATCGGAGAAGCACTCTTTACCCGGAAAGCGGTCATGGACTGCGGTGACTTCAACCGGGCGTTTCAGAAAGCGGCACAACTGGGAGGCCGGCAGTTTTTGCAGGATATGTTTTCCAGCAAGCCTTCCCAGGAGTTTATTGAAATTCCTGCACCTCCCGGTATGGGAATGCAGATGATGTAGGAGGTATCCACTTGAACCGAAAACAGAAAAAAGAGCTGCGGCGGCATCTGTCCACCCGGCAGCTCATGGGGATTGACCAGCTCACCGATCACGGCCTGAAGACGGCCAGAGGTGAGCTGGTTTTTTATCTGGTCAGCCCGGACAACCTCTCCGTCCTGTCCGCCGAGGGGGTCCGGGGCCGCGTCCGCGCCCTGACGGAGCTGCTGCGGGGTATGGAAGCAGTGGAGCTGCTGGCCCTGGATTCCCGCGAATCCTTCCAGAGCAACAAGCACCACTATCAGGCCCGGCTGGAGCAGGAGGATCTCCCCGCCCTGCGGGAGCTGCTCCGGCAGGACATGGGCCACTTGGACGAGATCCAGTCCACCACCGCCTCGGCGCGGGAGTTCGCCCTCGTCTACCGCAGGGAGGAAAAGTCCACCGAGGACGCCGGACACCTGAAGCAGATCGAGAAGCGCGTCCGGGACTGCGGCTTTCACGTCCGCATGGCGGAGGAGCAGGACATGATGCGTCTGCTGGCGGTGTACTACCAGCAGGACGTGACCACGGAGCAGTTTGACCGCTTTGACGGGGAAAGGAGCGCCAATGGCTAAAAAGCAGATAAAAAGGAAGAAAAAAGCAACATTAAAACCGGAAGCTGTACCGCCCAAGGACTTCCTGGACATGATCGCCCCCGCCGCCGTGAAGTTCAACACGGACAGCTATATCCTGGGCGGCGCGTATCACTGCACCCTGGCCCTGCGCGGATACCCCACCAGCACCGAGGGACTGGCCCTGCTGCGGCATCTGGGCGAGAAAAGCGGCGTCACTCTGCGGATCTACACCCGCCAGGTCACGCCGACCGAGGAGAACGCCATCCTCCACAACGCCACCAATAAGAGCAGGATGGAGCGCGGCAACACCAACGACATGAAACAGAGTATTACGGCGGAGGCCAACCTCCAGGACGTGGCCGCTCTCATCACCACCATGCACCGCAACCGGGAGCCGCTGGTACACTGCGCCGTGTTTATCGAACTCTCCGCCAGGGACTCGGATAGTCTCCGCACCCTTCGGGACGATGTGACCGCCGAGCTGACCCGCTCCAAGCTGACCGCCGACCGTGTCCTACTCCGCCAGCGGGAGGGCTTCCTCGCCTCCAACCCCGCCGGCAGCAACGTCTTCGGCTCCCTCTATGAACGGGTATTGCCCGCCTCCAGCGTGGCGAACCTCTTCCCCTTCAACTACTCCGGCAAGAACGATCCCAACGGCTTCTATGTGGGCCGGGACCGCTACGGCTCCAACATCATCGTGGATCTGGACCGCCGCGCTGAGGATAAGACCACCGCCAGCGTCCTCATCTTGGGCAACTCCGGCCAGGGCAAGAGCTACCTGCTGAAGCTCCTTCTCTGCAATATCCTGGAGAGCGGCAAGTCCGCTCTCTGCCTCGATCCTGAGCATGAGCTCATCGACCTGTGCGCCAACCTGGGCGGCTGCTTCGCTGATCTCATGAGCGGGCAGTACATCATCAACCCCCTGGAACCCAAGCTGTGGGATACCGATGGTGAGGACGATCCGGAAGCACCAGCCGCCTTCCGGCAGCGCACCCGCCTGAGCCAGCACATCTCCTTCCTCAAGGACTTTTTCCGGGCCTATAAGGATTTCTCTGACCGGCACATCGACACCATCGAGCTGATGCTGGAGCGGATGTACAAGAAGTGGGGACTCAACAACCACACGGATTTCCAATCCATGGGGCCCGGTGATTTCCCCATCCTCTCCGACCTCTACGATGTGATCGAGGACGCCTATCAGCACTATGACAGAGAGGAAAATCCGCTGTACCCGCGGGAGCTGCTGCAGGAAGTCCTGTTGGGCCTCCACTCCATGTGCCGGGGTGCCGAAAGCAAGTTCTTCAACGGCCACACCAACATCACCAGCTCCCGTTTTTTGGTCTTCGGCGTAAAGGGACTCCTCCAGGCCAGCCGGAATGTCAAAGACGCCATGCTCTTCAATGTTCTCTCCTACCTCAGCGATAAGCTGCTGACGGAGGGCAATACAGTGGCCACGCTGGACGAGCTGTACATCTGGCTCTCCAACGTGACCACCATTGAGTATATCCGCAACACCCTCAAGCGGGTGCGGAAAAAGGAATCTTCCCTCATCCTCGCCAGTCAGAACCTGGAGGACTTCGACGTGGACGGCATCCGGGAACTGACCCGGCCCCTCTTCGCCATCCCCACCCACCAGTTTCTCTTCAACGCCGGCAGCGTGGATAAACGGTTCTACATGGACAACCTCCAGCTGGAGGAGTCCGAGTTTGAGTTGATCCGCTACCCCCAGCGGGGCGTCTGCCTCTACAAGTGCGGCAATGAGCGGTATCTGCTGGAGGTACACGCCCCGCCCCATAAGGCGGAGCTGTTTGGGAAGGCAGGCGGACGGTAAGTCACTGGATATCCAGAATGTTCTCGATCACGATCCGCTCTCCTCCCATCATGATCAGAGCGCCCGCATAATCATCAAGTTTCTTCAACTGGCCGGTGGTGGTGACGTATGCACCCCCAGTTTTCTTTTGGTCCGGACGAAACCAGGTCACAGTGATCTGCGGCTTGGAGGAAATCCTGTCTGCAAGGCTTTGCAGCTTCCTATCCAAAATAGACTTCTCATCCTCCGTCAGTTCTACACGGTCCTCGGTCAGCCGTGCCGTTTCCTGAACGGCGTCCTCATAGCCAGTTAGAGCCCGAAAGGGCATAAACTGCGCCGCCCGGTCGATCATGGGCATCTGAGGGCGGGTGGAGGAGACGTGACGCGGCAGGTTGATGATATCGTCATACCTCCCCACTGCGATGCCCTCCAATCGTGCGATTGCGTTCCTTTGCTGTCGCGCCCTCTTCCAGATTCATGCCTTTGAGAATGGCGTTTTTCCCAAACCGCTTCTTAATGTCCAGCACCGTCCGCTGCACCTTCTTCTCCCGCTCAAGCTCCGCTGTCTCCTTGGCCCGCTTCTCCTCAACAGCGTGATAGTCAGTGAAGAAATCCATCTGTTCAAAGGCTTTCTTATCCGGCGCAGATTTCTCGTCCGAAACGCGGGTGGCCGTGAGATAAAGCCGGCGCACCAGCAAGCTCCGGTCAATGATCCGGTCGAACAGTTCCAGAGCGGCAGTGATGATGCGCCTGGTGGAAGCGGTGTACTCCTCCAGATTGGCGGTGCCGTGGGCATGCTTGGGGACGGCCCTGCCGTAGCGGTCTCTGATCACTTCCCCTTTATACCCGCGGCCTTTCAGATTTTCAATATCATAGCCCACTGTCAGTACCAGCTGGTCTGTGACCAGGCTTTTGTCCACCAGATCCAGCGCCAGCTGATCCGCCATCTCCCGCACCACCAGCCGGGCCTTGTCATAACCGTAAGGACATTGCAAAACCTGCCCGGAGCCGATGCTCTTGGACTCCGGCGTGTATGCTTTGATGTCCGCCATTGTGACTGGTTCCCAGCCCCAGGCATGGTCGATCAACAGCTCTGCGTTGACCCCAAACAGCTTATAGAGCAGATCCTCGTTCTCCAGGGAGCAGCGGGCAACATCGCCCATGGTATAGATGCCATGGGCCTCCAGCTTTCTGGCGTACCCGCCGCCAACCCGCCAGAAATCGGTGAGGGGCCTGTGCTCCCACAGCAGGCGGCGGTAGGTGCGCTCGTCCAGCTTGGCGATGCGGACGCCGTTGACATCGGGATGGATGTGCTTCGCAACAATATCCATAGCGACTTTGCAGAGGTACAGATTCGTGCCGATTCCCGCCGTTGCTGTGATGCCGGTAGTCTCCAGTACATCCGAAATAATCTTACCCGCCAATTCTCTGGCGTTGAGTTTATAGGTGTCCAGATAGTTGGTCACATCCATCAGGACTTCGTCAATCGAATAGTTGTGGATATCCTCCGGTGCGATGTATTTCAGGTACACATTGTAGACCCTGGTACTCCATTCCATGTAGTGGGCCATCCTGGGCGGGGCTACGATGTAGTCCAGCGCCAGGCCGGGGTCGGCTTTCAGGGCGGTATCATCCGAGGAGGAACCGGTGAACTGCCGCCCCGGCGCGGAGCGGAGCCGCTGGGCGTTGACCTCCCTGACCCTCTGTATTACCTCAAACAGCCGCGCCCTGCCGGAGATGCCCCAGGCTTTCAGGCTGGGGGTGACCGCCAGGCAGATGGTCTTCTCGGTGCGGCTCAGGTCCGCCACCACAAGGTTGGTGGTCAGGGGATCGAGGCCGTGCTCGATGCATTCGACGCTGGCGTAAAATGATTTGAGATCACAGGCAAGATAAGTTCTCTCCTTCACAACGCAGCCCCCTTTCCTTGCAGTTTCGCTCCGGAACCTATCATAGCATACCCACACCAGACCAAACAAGTCAATATCATAATATCTAAAGGAGGAACCTCCATGAACATCGTTGGATATGGCGGGGGAACAAATTCGACCGCCATGCTGATCGGATTGTACCACCGGAAGATCCCGGTGGACTTGATCCTGTTCTCCAATACCGGGGGTGAGCAGCCCCACACCTATGACTTTCTCCCCATCATGGACCGCTGGCTGGAGGAACACGGCCTGCCCACGATCACCCAGGTGGAATACACTGACAGGAACGGAGACCGCCTGACTCTGGAGCAGGAGTGCCTTCGCTCCGGGACGCTGCCCGCCATCGCCTACGGCTACAAGAAGTGTTCCCTTAAGCACAAAATTCAGCCCCAGGACAAATTCTGCAACAATTATCCGCCCTGCCGGAAGGTCTGGGCCAGAGGCGAACGTGTTGTCAAGTTCATCGGCTTTGACATTGGGGAGCAGAAACGGCGGGACCATGCCCAACCCATCGATGACGCCGACACCAAATATAAAAAGGAATATCCGCTCATGGACTGGGGCTGGACGCGGGAGGACTGCGTCGCCGCCATATTGCGGGAGGGTCTGCCGCTGCCCGGCAAGTCCTCCTGCTTTTTCTGTCCCTCCATGAAGAAGCGGGAGATTCGCACCCTTTACCACCAGCACCGGGATCTGTATGACCGGGCCATCGCCATCGAGGACGGCGCCCGGCCCAACCTCATCACGGTCAAGGGCCTGGGGCGGGATTGGGCATGGCGGGATTTCGTGGAGGCTGATCTGAACCAGACCGCCATGTGCTGGATGTTCCCGGAGGACGACCTGCCTTGCAACTGCCACGACGGTGGCTGAGAAAGGAGCGTTTTGAGATGGATATTATTGAACTGGAGCGGTGGAAACCCTCTGAAGCTAACCCGCACAAGCTGGAGTACGCCGGTCAGCCTGTGGCGCAGGAGGTATTCGAGGAGCTGAAGCACCGGCTGGAGGGCATGGGATACCTGCCGGACGAGTATTTTCTGCTGGACGACCACTGGAAGGATGGCCGGGAGATCCCCAAGGATGCGGATATCTTCTGCACCACCGATTACGGCGCCAGCGAGGGTGTCTATCTGGATGTATATCTCAAGTGGTATGAGGATGGAAAGCCCATCACCAGGAGCTTCATCACCGGCAAGACTCTGGGTGAGAACGGCAACGATCTGGACAGGATGTTCCTCACCGCCTCCGCCATCACCAAGGCGTTCCACGGCGATCACGCCACCCACGCCCGATACATGAAGATCGGCGGTGTGGAGGAGGACACCGGCGGTTCTGTGGTGCATCTGAGCCAGCAGGAACAAAAGGTTATCATCGAGGCGCTGGTGGAGCAGCGGGAGCGGCAGGAGCAGGCCATGGGCCAGACTGAGCAGCTCCTGCGCCGCATGACCGGGAGCATCACGGAGTATGTCAACACGGTAGGAATGCGCCCTCTGCGGATGAGCGACTTTGACAAAGCTGTGCTGGCGATCCAGGACGGCGAACTGGAAGCCTTCAAGAAGTACGCAGCCAGGATTCCGTACCAGCAGGAGGAGACCCTGCTGGTGGAGGCGGCTGGCCGTCCGGGGGCCGTGGGCCGGAAGATGACGGAGCTGCTGATGCGGGACAGGTGCAATATCGACTACGCGGCGTACTGTAACGCCTGCAAGAGAGCCATCGATATCAACGATCCGGAGAAGGTCCTGTCCATGATGGTGAGGGCACAGGCCAGCGTGCCGCAGCTGGAGCCGTCCTTCTTTGGCGAAATGGCCTCCTACGCCCACTCAGACCATCGCTTCATTGCTAAGGAGATCATCAAGCGGTGCGGCGAGGAGCAGATTGCCGCCGCGCCGTCTTTCCTTCTGGAGCAGTTTGCTATGGACAAAGACTTTCGCACGTTATCTGCGCTGGTGGAAAAAGGGATCTCCGGAGGAGGCAGTTCAGCAAGGACACTCCATATGCTGACCTGTGAGGGCCGTGACAGCTGGATCGCGGAAGAACTTCTGGAAAAGCGGATGTGGGTGGACGCCAACGACTACAGTGCGCTCCATGCCTGTGTCCAAAACGACGCGGTGGAGGTGTGCAGGCTGCTGCTGGACGGCGGCATGGACTTCGACCAGTACCGCCAGTGGGCACAGACACGGCCCTGCGCCGGCCATGAGGAAACGCTCCAGGCACTGGCGGACCACTGGTCTGAGATGCAGGCAGAGGTGGAGCAGGAGCCCGCCCAGGAGAACGGAGGGATGACCCTTGGCTAATCCGGCTCTGATAGCAAAGGCCGCCGCCATCATCCTGACCGATGAAAAGGCACGGAAAGCGGTGGGCTGGACGCTGGTGGCGATCCTCTCCCCCCTCATCCTGCTCATCGCCTTTTTGTGCGCTCTGGGCTCCGGCGCCACCGAGCACAACATCACCGCTGTGGAACTGTGTTTTTACGATACCATCGGCATTCCAGCGGAAACCCCGGAGGAGTACCGGCTGTGCATCGAGGCCATGCGCACCAGCTTCGCCCAGCTGGATATTGCCATTGCTGCCATCAACGAGAATACAGAGGAAGAAACCAGCCTTGACGATATCCGCGTCAAGGCGATTTTTTATGCTCTGTACTTCGGCGCCGAAAGCCATAGGGACGCTCAGTCCTTCGCGGACTGCTTTGTCACCTGGGAGGAGCGTATCCGCACGGTTCTCGTGGAGGGCAGCGACCCGCCGGAGGAGACGGAGGAGACCTACTCTGTGGCCATTCCCATCGAGGATCTGGGAACTGTCTGGCAGAACATCGCCGCCATGGGTGTGGCGCCTGCCGCTGAGCAGCGGAGCAACGCCGACAGCATCTATAACCTGATTCGATATGGCGCGGCGGGCGGCAGCAGCGGCTTTGACGGGTCGGATGTACCCTTCATCGGCGCGGACGGCTTCTGCTCCCCCATCGGGGAGAACTGGCGGAACGTGGTTACCTCGGAGTTTGGCTACCGCCGCGACCCGTTCACCGGCGAACGGAAGGGCCACAGCGGAATGGATTTGGCGGTACCCACCGGAACCTCTGTCCGTGCCGCCCTGCCGGGAACAGTGACCGTGTCCACCTACAACCAGGGCGGTTACGGCTACTATGTGATGATCGACCACGGCAACGGTCTGTCTACCCTGTACGGCCACAACTCCCAGCTGCTGGCGCGGGTGGGCCAGACGGTGGAGGCCGGGGATGTGATCGCCCTCTCCGGTTCCACCGGGCGCTCCACCGGCCCCCACCTCCACTTCGAGGTACGCATCAACGGAGAGCGGACCAATCCCAGAAGCTATCTGCCATAATTGCAGAGAGGAGGAAACGCACTATGAAATTCAAAGCAAATTTTACAGAAAAGCCGGTCAATTTTCAGATGGACGACTGCCAGATCGAAAAAGTGGTGGAACTGTCCCATGAGGATTTTTGCCGGCTGAAGATCACCCCACTGGTGGAGCAGCCGTTTATTCGGGAGAACAAGGGCTGTATGTTCCACAGGAACGGTATCATCCACTGCCTGCTGGCGCTGGGCCAGGGCAGCAATGATGGGGTGCTCGTTGACGCGGAGAAGTATGACTACGCCCGCCTCGCGGCCTACATTCCCGGAATGCGGGACATCGTCAACGCTCAGATGGATCGGGCGGCGGACTTTATCATCCGCTGGGGGACGGAGAATACCACCAGCGGAAACTGGTGTGTCTATTTCGAGGATCTGGAGGAGCATCTGGATCTGACAATCCAGGAGGGCAGCGGGCTGGACTCTATGCTCCGAGCTGCCCTGAAGCAGCGCCCCGAAGTATCGGCGGTGGATATGCACGACGGCTGCATCGAGACGGAGTACCACCCGGAATACTGCCAGCGGCTCCAGGAGAAGAAAGCGCCTGAGCTTCTCCTGAAGGATCTGCTTCCCATGCTGAAAGGAGGCGGGCTGATGTTCCTGTGCCATGAGGAAGCGGAGCAGTCGGTGCTGGTGGAAAATCTGTGTGAGCTGACGGACGCCGGGCAGGAGGATCATGCCGCCCTGCTCAATGCCCGTGTGTCTGAGATCTGCGACACGCCTGAAGGGACAGAGATCGTACTCACCGGCGTAGACCCGGAGGAACTGGTGCGGTTCAACGAAGCCCACGACGCTTTTATGGAGGCGGAGCAGTCCATGGGGCCTGTGATGGGATAGGGGGTGCGGAGCTGTGAACAGGTTCAATATCCCCCTCGTGGCCGAGGGCCTCACCGCCTACGCCATCGAGCGCCAAAACGGATGGGAACGCCACCAGCCGGAGGGTGCTCCCCCCTGGCAGGCCCAGCGCCGCCTCTGGACAGACGCCATCCTCCAGGGCATGGCAAGGCTGGAGGAACAGGTCCCCGATCCGAAGCTGATGGAGCAGTTCGACCGTGAGCTGGAACAGGCCGGCGGCAGCGCGGCGGCTGTGCCCGCCTCTCTCCAATTGCAGAGAGGGACCATCCAGAATCTGCGGAACTTCGTGACCGCGCTGGAGGACACCGGCGACGACCGCCGCCGCCAGGTCAACGTGGTACGGGAACTGCTGGAGGACATGGCGTCCCACCTGCCCTGGGCCAGCAATGACAACCGGCTTGACCTTGCCCGAGATGAGGCGGAGCGGTCGCTGGTACGCATGACCGCTCAGATGCCTATCCGCTTTACCCACATCGCGCTGGGCGGCGACGCCGGGCCGCACTGGGCAAGCGGTTTTGTCTCTGGCTCTGTTACAGACGCTGAGGCTGTCAAACAGTCCGCGGTGTACCAGGGCGCGGTTCGGGATCACCCGGAGATCACAAACTGGGCCACCCTCTGCGTGGTCTATGTGGGGCGGGGTCTGCCCTCCGCGCTGGGGACAGTTGACGCTTCTGACTTCGACCTGGAGATCATGAACCGAACCGGGGACAGGTTCCTGGATGAGCGCGGCATTCGCTGGCTGAGTGCTCCCTACCAGATGACCATAGCCGCCGCCCCTGCGGAGAGTCTGGATGGGTCTGCCCTGTTCCAAATGGGACACATCATGTAGGAGGGATGATGGAATGGAAAACAACGAAATCAAGCTATCCTTCAACAGCGAGAAGATGGAAGCGCTGGTGTTCTATCTGAAAAAAGACAACACCACAGTGCAGAAGAAGATGGACGAGGCCCTGCGTCTGCTCTATGAGCAGACGGTGCCTGAGCCGCTGCGGGAGTATCTGGACGCCAAGTCCGCGCCCGCCCGGCCTAAGCGTCCGCCCCGTCCCAACCAGCCCAAGGCGGCTGCGCTCAAACCGGCGTCCGCCCCCACGGAGCATGAGAAGGAGGGCGGCGTATGAGCAACTATGTGCAGTTGGACGTATGGTTCCAGGAGGATAAGCTGAGCGCCCTCTCCTCTGTACTGGTGGAGCAGGGCACCACCGTGGAGAAACGGATGCAGGGGGTGCTCCTGGACATGTATGAGGCGTTAGTCCCGCATGAGACACAGGAGGCAATCCGTACCCGCCTCGACAAAGAGGAAGCTGAAGCACGGGCGGCGGAGGAAGCGGCCCGAAAGTATACGGCGTTTTGTGTTCGGGAGAATGGAGAAAGGTCGTTCTTCCAGCTGGACAGGACGGAGGATATCCTGGAGATCGCCAAGTTCCTGCGCCAGTATCTGCGTGAGGAGCAGGGGCCGGGGATCGCCGCGCTCCAGACGAGCGCCTTCGCTGGAATGGAGCCGGTCACCGCCGAGCAGTATGACCAGCTGCTGGCACTGCGGATGGAGACGCCTGATAAGATTACCGGCGTGTTCGATCTGGACTTCGACAAGCGGGAGGTTTCCACCGTGGATGCTGACGGCTGGAAGACCTGGCCCATGCAGGATGTCTCCACCGCCGTCTATCACGCGTACCGTAAGAGCTATCTCAGGCCGGAACAGTATATGTCCCGGTTCCTGGAAAAGCTGGAGGGCAAAGAACTCACCTCGGCGGGTCACCTCTCCGTGCGGGATATCTCCTTCGCGGAGGAGATATCCGAGATAGACAGCCTGCTGGATTTTTACATGGAAACCAACTTCGACGTGGACGCGGTATTCGGCACACACGTCTGCACCGGGGAGAACGACGATACCCTGAATGTCTACGCCAACTACGACATGGCCTCCGGACAGGTCTGCGATGAGCTGGAGGTCGACCTGCACCGGGCAGACGGGCGTGAGGAGCCGGTGGAATACCGGCTCAACGCTGTTGAGAAGGCGACCCTGCAGCGCAAGATGGACGCCTACTGCCAGGAGCAGACCGGGCAGACACTGAAGGACTACAGCGCCCAATGGATGGCGGAGGAGATGGCACCGCCCACACAGCCCACGATGTGATATAGACTTTTTGCGTCTATGCCAATCTGTCAACCCGATTTTTCGTTGGCTTTGCTGAATAGCTTTCACGGCGAAAGTGTGCCATTGTGTTTCTGCTCCCCCCAAAAATAAAATGCAGAAAGAAGGAAACAACGCATGAAAGCAAATACCAGATCCGCGCTCACGCCCCTTGACCTGTGTACCCTCATCGCCCATGAAACAGTGTCTCTTCTGAACGCCGACGCGGAGGCACTGGATTCCGCTCTCCGGCTTCGGACAGGGCTGGATGTTTACGCAGCAGCCAGCGAACTGGGTAAAGAGGTCATACCGCTCCTGATGTGGATCGACCGGGAGATGGAGAGCGCCCGCCAGTATACTGCCACAGAGCAGGATACACCCCACCTGATCAGTCCAGACCGCTTGCTCCCGGTGCCGGATGCCGCCGCCCAGCTGAATGCGGTCTGGATGCTGTTTCAGACTGCGGTGAATGCTCCCGAGGACTATCGTCAGACGCTCCTGGAAACAGCCAGAACGCTCACAGAGATGGGTGGGCTGGAGGATATGCTCCTGACCACCAAAATCCCCGCTGCAGGATTCGTGAGCGTGGAGGATCTTCGGACGGAACTGGAGGATGTGCGTGTGGCGCTCCACCTCCAGGAGGCAGCGGACCATATCGCCGGACAGCCGGGTCAGATGCTCTCACCTTGATCCCTGGATCACTACACCAACAGCAGAGGGGCGCTCCTGCCAGGAGCGCCCCTCTCAGATAGAATGGAGGATGCTAAATGACGAAAGAAGACTTTGAGGGAAAACTCAACGCTCTGGTACCCCAGCCTGACCCTGAAATCACTGCCGCGCTGTTTGCGTTTGGGCAGGAGCTGGGTCAGGAAGAAGCCTGCGACGGAGTGCGGGAGCTGATCAACAGCATGAGTTTTGTCTCCCGGCACTTCTCCGCCGTGACCACGCAGAGCGTTTACGAGATCATCCAACACGGCTCGGCGGCCCTGCCTGGTGAAATGGTGGCGGCAGCTGTGTATCTGGAGAACGGCAACACACTCCAGGACGTCGCTGAGATGGCAGACCTGGGAATGCTCATGTGCTTCCACTGTCCGCGGGACGTGGAGGAACTCAGTCCGTTGGCGCTGTGTGTTGTGACAGAGGGCGGACACAGCCGGTGCTTCCACACGCTGCACTTCGGCACGTTCGATCCTGATACTGCTCTGCGGTCTGCGCGGCAGTACGCTCACGACCGGCAGATCTCCGTCACAGACGCTCTGCTCTCGCTCACCACGGACATGGTGCTGGACGCCAACGGCGGTGCAAAGAAGATCCTGGTGGGCGGCGATCCAGATATGACTCAGGCGCTGTCCGCCGTCTTCTCCCGCTGCCCTGCGGCAGCCGCACGTCTCACCTTCGACGCTGACCGCAGCCAGACGGCAGTGGAGTACAACCCGCTGTGGCTGGAGCTGCGTCAGAAGCAGGGACCCGCTCAGGGCGGGATGCAGCTGACGGTGTAGCGGAGCGCGTCAAGGGCCGTTCCAGATGCGGAGCGGCCCTCGCTCTTGTTCCCCCGCTGTGCGCCACAGCGAGGCCCCTGTGTGCCGCCCGGCCCGACAGGGCAGCATCCCTGCCCCTCCCGACTGACACGCCGCCCTGCGCGGCCGTGTGGCGAAAGAGAGAAAATCGGCGTCCCCAAAATGTGCAGGTGAACCGGGGGGTCGAAAAAAGTGCAGGATAAAGGCAGGTGGTCGCTTTCGCGCCCACCTGCCGTTTACCCCGCCCCGCAACGCGGGTCGGGAGTGGGGACGAGGTGGTCGGTTTAACCCCCTGTTAGCTGTGACAGGTGGTCGGAAACAAAAATAACAGAGGAAAAACCGCCTGATTTCAGCCTTTCCCAAGGTGGCTGTGCTGGGTGGTTTTTCGAAAAAATGGAGGAATTCAATAATGAGAAGAAAACAGGCAGTTTCAGTGGAGCCGGGTGCCTCTGCTGAGATCAAGACGCGCATCCCCGTCTGGCTGTACCCCTCCACGCTGGAGGTGATGGACAGAGCGGCGGAGACTGCCGGGTGCAAGAGCCGCAGTGAGTATCTGGAGAAGGCCGCGCTGTTCTACGCCGGGTACGTCTCCGGTCAGGAGGCCACCGCCTACCTGCCGCCCGCACTGGCCTCCGTCCTGCGCGGTACTGTGCAGGACACGGAGAACCGCATCTGCCGTCTGCTCTTCAAGCTGGCGGTGGAGCTGGACATGGTGATGAACGTGCTGGCGGCGGGGATGGAGATCAGCGACGATGCGCTCCGCAGTCTCCGCGGCCGGTGCGTCCAGAACGTAAAGAAGACCAGCGGCAGCGTCACGCTGGACAAGGCGGTGGAGTACCAGCGGGGCGGCGTGTGACAGAAAGGCGGTGACGCTCCATGCCCCGGATCATATTCAAGTGTCCCTACATCAAACCGGGGACAGAGAGAGCCGCCGCACACCTGAACAACTACGTCCGCTACGTCGCTACCCGTGACGGTACGGATCTCCTCAAGCCGGACAAGGCCGGCCAGCCTGCCACAAAAAAACAGCGGGCCATGGTGGAGCGGCTCCTCCGGGACTTCCCCATGTGCCGCGGGATGTTTGAGTACGAGGACTACCAGTCCTCCCCCACCCGCGCCACCGCCTCGGAATTTATCACCAGAGCCATCGAGGACAACTACGATCAGATCGCCAAGCGGGAGAACTACGTCAGCTACATTGCCCAGCGCCCTCGTGCGGAGCGGCTCGGTGCGCATGGTCTGTTCAACGGCACAGGCGATGCGCTGGAGCTATCCAGGATCGCGGAGGAGGTGGCGAACCACCCCGGCAACGTGTGGCTGCCTATTATCTCCCTGCGCCGGGAGGATGCCGCCCGCCTCGGCTACGACAACGCCAGACAGTGGCAGGCCCTCCTCTCCACCTACGCCCCACAGATTGCGGATGCCATGAAGATCCCCTGGGAGCAGTTTCGGTGGTACGCCTCCTACCACGACGAGGGAGCGCATCCCCATGTCCACATGGTCTGCTACAGTGCGGACGGGCGCTCTGGCTTTCTGGACAAGGAGGGCATCGCCAGGATCAAGTCCGGACTGGCAAAGAATATTTTCCGCCAGGAGCTGACGGAGATCTACCGGCAGCAGACCCAGCGCCGGGATGAGCTGGTGCGGCAGTCTGGCGAGGTCATGAAGGAGCTGATCCGGCAGATGCTCTCCGGCACGCTGGAGAATCCCCGCATCGAGCAGCTCATGGGCGAACTGGCCCAGCGCCTGAAAAGCACCTCCGGCAAAAAACAGTACGGCTACCTCAAGGCGCCGCTGAAGGCTGTGGTGGATGAGATTGTGGACGAGCTGGCAAAGGACTCCCGTGTCTCCTCCGCCTATGACCTGTGGTACCAGCTGCGGGAAGAAGTGCTGCGGACGTACCGGGATGACCTTCCAGACCGGCTCCCCCTCTCCCGGCAAACGGAGTTCAAGCGGATAAAGAATGTGGTGGTGGAGGAAGCGGTGCGGCTTGGTGAGCACACCGAGGTATTCACGCCGGCGGATACCCAGGAGCCGCCCCAGGCCGGCGAGGACACCGGCCCCGAGCCGGAAGCGGAGTCGGAAGGCTCGGATGTGCCGGAGGAGGCCAGCGAAGCGCCGCCCGCCGTGGTGTGGAGTGATAGATACAAGCGGGCGCGGTCTTTTTTGTACGGGGATGACGAGACGCCCCAGGATCACGGGCAAGCCTGCCGCCTCTTCATGGAGGAGGCCCTCGACGGCAACGCCCTGGCCATGCATGACCTGGGTAGGATGTTTGCGGACGGCACTGGCGTGGAGGCTGACGTGGAGCAGTCCCATGCGTGGTATGCCAAGGCGCTCTCCGCCTTCCAGACCGTGGAGAGGCAGCGCCCCAACCGCTATGTGGAGTACCGCATCGGCTGGATGCTCCTTCATGGCGTGGGGACAGAGCAGGATGAGAGCGCTGCGCTGGAGTGGCTGGAGAAGTCCGCTGAACTTAAAAACACCTATGCGGAGTATCAGATGGCAAAGCACATCCTCGCAAATCCCTCTGCCAAGCGGGAGCGGACTCGTCAGGCGGTGGACTGGCTGACCCATGCGGCGGAGGCCGGACTGGACTGCGCTCAGTACGCCCTCGGAAAGCTGTACCGTGACGGCGGGTCGGTGGCGCAGGATATGACCCAGGCGGTGATCCGGTTCTCCCAGGCAGCCGAGCGGGGCAATCAGTACGCCATGTACGCCCTGGGCAAACTGCGTCTGGAGGCAGACGATCCCGCCGCTGCCCGGCGCTGGTTCCAACAGTCCGCTGATCTGGGAAACCAGTTCGCGCAGTACCGGCTGGGCAAGCTGCTGTTGTGCGGCGATGGCGTGGCAAAGGATACAGCGGGCGCTGTCCGCTGGCTGACGGAGTCTGCGGAGCAGGGAAACCAGTACGCCCAGTATGCCCTCGGAAAGCTGTACCTGCTGGGCAAGGATATTCCCCAGGACAGGGAATCCGCCGTTCGCTGGTTCACATTGGCGGCGGAACAAGGTAATGAGTACGCCCGATATTTTCTCGACCACATGAACGACTCGCCCTCCCTCTTCGCCAGCGCCACCCGGCTCCTCCACCACGTGGGCCGCATCTTCCAGGAGCAGGCCCCGCCTCCCAGCGGCGGGATCTCCTTTGTGGACAGCAAGCTGAGGAGAAAGATCAGGGAGAAGAAAATCGCCATGGGCCACAAGCCCGATGATCATGAGGAGCCAGTCCAGCAGCTTCGATAGCCGCCGCTCCAAAAGGGCTCCAAAAGTCTCGCATGGGGGCGCGGCCTCTTGCGCGAAAGGGCTCTCCCGTGTATAATGCTCAAAAGAAATCCTTACAGGAGGCCGCCACATGGAGCTGAACTTTTCAAGTGACCTTGACTCCGCCAAACGTCTGGACGAGATCATGAACTCCTATTCCGGACGGGATCGCGGTTCAATCCTGGCGGATGAGCACTCCATGGTGGTGACGCTCTTCCTGCTGGAGCATGGAAAGATCACTGTCACGGAACACACCTATTCATACGACCAGGACATCCAAAGCGACAGCGAGATGATGGAGGTCTATTCGGAGCTGGCGCGGGAAACCCGCTGGAAGCAGTTCGCACACACAGAGATCGAAAGAATACGCATCAACGCCCTCCGCCAGATGCGGCAGGAGGGAAAGCCGTCCTATGATGGAGAGTTCATGTGCTGGCGGGAGGGCCGGGTCTTTGCCCACTGCGGCAACCTCGACCTGCCACAGCTTCTGCTCTACCTCGCCAGCCATGAGCAGGCGGAACGGTTCTATCTTTTTACCTATCCATACTGGACGGAGGATCACACAGCGAAATACTACCGCTTCGACCTGTCCGAAACCGCCATCAAAGGCGCGGGGATCTACCGTGAATCCATCTGGGAGAAATTGCGGCAGGCGTCTGCGGCCAGCGTTGTCTCCCCTTCATTCCCCCAACAGGAGGACGATCCGGCGTCCCCGTCATAAGAATACCAAAACCAACCAGAGCCAGAGCGCCACAGACACGGCGCTCTGGCTTTTTGCGTTTATCAGGAGGTGAAGAAAATGCCCTATATCCATTTTACCGAGGAGCAGAAGCTCCGGGCCAGCGAGGTGGATCTGGTGGAGTTCCTCCGCCATCAGGGGGAGAAGCTGATCCGCTCCGGGCCGGAGTACCGTCTGGCCAGTGATCACAGCATCACCGTCCAGGGCAATGAGTGGTACGATCATGCCATAAAGGAAGGCGGCGGCCCCATCTCCTTCGTCCAGCAGTTCTATAACCTCTCCTACCCAGAGGCCATCACCCGTCTGCTGGGCGGGGAGCAGGGGATCGTCTACACTTCTGCCCAAAAGCGGGAGGAAAAGCCCAGAAAGGAATTTGCCCTGCCCTCTGCCGGTCAGGAGATGCGGCGGATGTACGCCTACCTGCTCAAGCACCGATTCCTGGACCGGAACGTGGTCAATGCCTTTGTCCGGGCTGGACTGCTGTATGAGAGCTGTGAGAAATTCAAGGACAGAGAGTACCACAATGCCGTCTTTGTCGGCAAGGACGAGAACGGCGTCCCGCGCCACGCCCACAAGCGCAGCCTAAACAGCCTCGGCAAAACCTTCCGCATCAACGTGGAGGGCAGCGATCCCCGGTGCAGCTTCCACTACACCGGGACCAGCAACCGCCTCTATGTCTTTGAGGCGCCCATTGACCTGATGTCCTTCCTCTCCCGCTACCCCCGAGGCTGGCAGGAACACAGCTTCGTGGCCCTGTGTGGGACCGCGGAACACGCCATGCTCTGGATGCTGGAGCGGAACCCCTGCCTTCGCACCGTCTGTCTCTGCCTGGATCACGACGAGGCGGGCATCGAGGCCAGCGGACGGCTGGCGGAGATCCTCCATGAACACGGCTATGACGATGTGGGGATGCTCCAGTCCGAACACAAGGACTGGAACGAGGATCTCAAGGCCCGGCGTGGTCTCCCTGCTCAGGAGGCGGAGGAGCATCCCCAGCTTATTGCCGCTTCGGAGGTCTGCGGCAGGATCGGAGTCTACATGGAGGAGTGTGTCATTCCAGAACGGGTAGGCCGTGAGCTGACAAATGCGCTCTGCGGATATGAGATGAATCTCCGCAGGGACTACCCAGAGGGAGCCATGACCTGCATCGAGCTGGCCTCCGCGCTGGCCCTGTACGCCTATGGCCGGGGGCTGCGACAGCTGGGTGAACCACATAGCAGTGAGGAACTGTTGGAGCAACTGCGGAGCTGTATCCATCCCCACCAGAATCGGAGCAGCCTGAACAGCCGCACCGCTGTGTTGGCGGAACAGGCTCATGCTGTTTTGAAGCTGGCCTCCAAGCCTGGCATCCGCAGTGAGGCGGAAAAACGACAGCTGACGGAAGGCTGGCTGGAGCTGGCGCTGTCCTGCGCAAAGATATCCGTCAAGTATGAGGCGGACGTTTTGAAACAGCAGCAGAAACAGGAACAAGCGGCATTACAACAAGAGATGGGGTGAATTTATGACGCCGCAGACGATCATGTTAATTTTACTGGCGGGCGGGATGCTTCTGCTCATCGCCGCCGCCGCGCACTTCTCCGGAAGTGGGAATCTGGACAACATCAAGTCCAAGACGGTTGGCGACGGCCAGCATGGAACCGCGCGCTGGGCCAACAGGAAGGAGATCCAGCAGACCTACCGGCACATCCCTTTCCATGTGAGCGAGTGGCGCTCCGGAAAGAACCTGCCCAAAGCGCAGGGGCTGGTACTGGGGTGCGTCGGAAAGAAGAACGCCGTCACCGCGCTGGTGGACACGGACGATATCCACTGCGTGCGCTTCGTTTCTTGACAATCTGCGTAGAAATACGCAATAAAACAAGACAGATTTCGCAAGGAATCTGAACTCTATGCTTGATTGGGCAGGGGAAGTGCCTGCTAACCCCGGTGTGACGGGTAATCAAAACTCTAATACTCCGACGTGCGCCTATAGTGTCATATGGGACGTACGGAGCTCGGTGAAGAGCGGATACGTGGTCTGAGACGGCCATGCCCGCAGGAGGCTATAAATCGGTCATGTCCAGTATGTTTTGTTGCAACCGACATATGTCCTGAGTGTACGGCTCGTAAATGTCAGGATGGTAATACAGCCATCCGCCCCCATGCGGGGTACTGCCGCCGTTGAAATTTGCAATGGTGGAAAACGGCAGAAAACCGAAAAGGTCGAATGTCTTTGGCAGAAGCTCACACCAGCCAAAGATGGCAGTCGGGCTAAAGGGACGGGCTAAAACCGATATGAAAAGCTAAAGCATAGGGAACGAAGGAACCATGGACGGCACTTCATTCTGTTGAAGTAAGTAAAGTGGCACCTTTGCCGCGCAGGCAGGAAATGGCCTGCTAATCCATGGGGCAGCAGCCCGTAGTAGCGATGATGTCCGCAATAATAAGGCGGACGGAGCGAAGGGGCATAGTCAGTGTAGATTGTATGTGAACAGAAAGTCGAGGAAGCCGTAGGCATACCTGACTAAAACCAGAAACACCAATTCCGGAAAGGAGGCGGTGCGTATGGCACAACAATTCGACTACCCGAAGACCGAAACCCAACTACGCGAAATCCAGGATAAGCTGTATCAGCACAGCAAGGAGGCTCGTGACGCAGGTGACCGCCCAGCGTTTAAGGGGCTTCTGGAAATCATGTCAGCAGAAGTAACCATTATTACAGCAATCCACAACATTAAAAGCAACCACGGCAGTGAAACTCCCGGTGTGGACTCCAAAACTATGCGCAATGATTATCTGCATAATCCTTTTTCCTGGGTAGTTAACGATATTCAGAGCGCATTCAGACACTATGAACCACAGAAAATACGCCGGGTGTACATCGACAAACCAGGAAAATCCGAAAAGCGTCCGCTGGGTATTCCCACTATACGGGATAGAATCGTACAGGAATGCATGAGAATCGTGCTGGAACCTATTTTTGAAGCACAGTTCTTTGCCCATTCCTACGGTTTTCGGCCCATGCGGGACGCACCTATGGCATTAGAACGAACAAAAGAACTTGTATTCAACACAGGCTATTACTGGATTGTCGAGGGAGACATCAGCAAATGCTTTGACCGCATAGATCACTCTATTCTGCTAAAACGCCTATACCACATGGGCGTGAAGGACAGGCGGGTACTGCAAATCATCAAAGCTATGCTGAAAGCCGGGGTCATGGACGAATGCGAGGTAAATGCGGAAGGAACACCTCAGGGCGGATTGATTAGCCCATTGTTGGCAAATGTCTATTTGGATATCATGGATGAATGGATTACCAAACAATGGGAATTAAAACACACCCAATATCAATACGCACAGGTACAAAGCCGATACGCCGCTATGCGGAAGAGAACGCACCTGATACCAGGCTGTCTTGTCAGATACGCAGACGACTTTGTTATCATCACTGATACCCGCGCCCACGCCGAGAATTGGAAGATACGGTTACAAACTTTTCTCCAAAACAAAATGAAACTGACATTATCCCAAGAAAAAACGCTGATAACAGATATCCGAAAGAAACACATCAAATTTTTAGGTTATGAGTTCAAAATGGTTCGGGGGAAGTCCCGCCGGGGTTACATTCCACGGACGATTCCGGACCGGGACCGACTAAAGCGGAAAGCTGATAAAATCGCGGAGGACATCAAGAAAATCCCGCGCAATTACAGCCGGGAACAGATGATTGGCGCAATGAACCGCATCAACAGCCAGATTAGAGGGATTATCCAATACTACCAGTGTTGCACATGGGTAAATATATCCATGCAGAAACACAGCAGGCGGCTGCAACTCACAGCAATGCGTCGACTGAGGCAGTATAAAGGGGAATGGATTCCGGCAAATGAAGTACAAAATCTTCCCCGTGTCCACCAGAAATATAAGCAAAAGATTCCCTCAATCAAATACCGCGATATTTATGTAGGCTTCACCGCGCTTACCTTTTGCAGATGGGAACGCACTCCAGGTAAAAATCAAGCCGAAACACCTTATACTGAAGAAGGCAGACAGATACACTTTGAACGAACGAAGAAAAAGAAAATCCAGGCTCGGCTTGACGAAATGTATTCGGAGAAAACAGCTCAAATCATTCTCCACGGGAAATGGAACAAGCTCAATAATTTTGAGTTTATCATGAACAGGGCTTATGCCCTCAACCGCGACAAGCTTAAATGCCGTGTCTGCGGAGGGTGGCTCATTTCTGGTACTCCATATGCCCATCGCATTAACCCTAATCTCCCATTGAACAAGGTAAACAGGGTCAACAATCTGGTTTCGCTCCATAAGAAATGCTTTATGGCGGTAAATGACCCCAACTATGATATTAACCAATTTGATGTAAAAGCTCAAAATAAAATCATCGGTTATAGGGAAAAACTGGTTATTTCACATACACGCAACAATCAATCTGCATTGATGGAGCGCCGTGTGCGGTGAAAGTCGCATGCACGGTGCGAAGCGGGGGAAAATCCGCTCTGACTGCTGCTCTCTCATGAGGGCAGTAAAAGCGGCGGATTACCTATCGCTATCTGATGATCGGCGCGTCCGGCGTGGGCAAGACGGCGTTCTTTCTCTACCCCAACATGGAGTACGCCTGCGCCAGCGGGATGAGCTTCCTGGCCCTTGATACAAAAGGGGATTTGGCCCGGAACTATGGCGCTGTGGCCTTGCAGCACTACGGCTACAAGGTGGCGGTGATCGACCTGCGCAATCCTACCAGGTCAGACGGGTACAACCTCCTCACGCTCATCAACCGCTATATGGATATCTGCCGGGAACAGCCGTCCAATCTGGCGGCGAGAGCCAAAGCGGAGAAGTACGCTAAAATCTTAGCGAAAACTATCATAAACCCGGAGGGAGACGCCTCAAACTACGGGCAGAACGCATTTTTCTACGACGCCGCTGAGGGACTGCTCACAGCAGTCGTTCTCCTGCTGGCGGAGTATATGCCGCCCACGGAGGAGGCTCCCCAGGAGCGGCGGCACATCGTCAGTGTGTT
This sequence comes from Oscillospiraceae bacterium, assembly GCA_910575265.1. Lineage (GTDB taxonomy): Bacteria > Bacillota > Clostridia > Oscillospirales > Oscillospiraceae > Lawsonibacter. The sequence goes on along the minus strand of CAJTEA010000022.1, from coordinate 14,043 downwards.
CAAGCTGGTGCAGGATTTGCTGGCGCCCAGCAAGACCGCCAAGGGCAAGAACGGCTTTCAGGTCATGATGGACACACTCCCCGACACGCACAAGGCCCGGTGGTTCGCCGGAGCCGCTCTCAACTCGGCGGAACAGGCCATGGCCTCGGTCATGTCCACGGTGCTGTCCAGGCTGAACGCCTTCCTGGACTCCGAGCTGGAGCAGGTGCTGTGCTTCGACAGCGCCATTGACGCGGAAGCCTTTGCCTCCCGGAAGTCCGCCATCTTCCTCGTACTGCCGGAGGAAGACCCCAGTAAGAACTTTATGGCCGGCCTGATGATCCAGACCCTCAGCCGGGAACTGTTCTCTGTAGCGGACGAAAACGGCGGCAAGCTGCCCAACCGGGTGGTGCTGTTCTGCGATGAGCTGGGCACCATGCCCGCCTTCGACATCCTGCCCCTGTTTAGCGCCGGCCGCTCCCGCAAGCTGACCCTTGTGCCGATCATCCAGTCGCTGGCCCAACTGGAGAAGAACTACGGCAAGGAGGGCGCGGAGATCATTGTCGACAATACGCAGGATACCATCTTCGGCGGCTTCGCCCCCAACTCTCAGACCGCCGAGGTGCTGTCCAAGGCCCTGGGCAGCCGCACCGTCATGAGCGGTTCGGTGAGCAAGGGCGGCGGAAAAGACAGCGCCAGCCGCTCCCTCCAGATGATGGAGCGGCCTCTCATGACGCCGGATGAGCTGAAGTCCATCCCCAAGGGCCAGTTTGTAGTGATGAAAACGGGGACACACCCCATGCAGACACGGCTCAGGCTCTTCCTGGACTGGGGCATCTCCTTCGGTGATCCGTACCTGCTGCCGGAGCGGGCCGCGCGTACCGTGGCCTATGCCAACAAACAGGAGCTGGAGCAGGCGATCTTCCGCTGTCACCATGCACAGCCGGTGGAGAGCGATACCCCTCCCGCTCCCCCGGTTCCTCCGAAAACTCCAACTGCCAGAGGCGGCGCGTCCTACGCTCAGGCCAGACGCACCAGGCGGGAGCCTCCTCCCCCTGTGGTTGTCCGCACAGATGGGGGGCAGGAGTAGCCTATGGGATACTTTGAGAAGATCTATCAGTCCGATCTGAACCACCGGGCCAGGGCTGTGTATATGTACCTGAAGGATCATGCCGACAGCGAGGGTAAGTGCTGGCCGGGGATACGCACGATCTCCGCAGAGCTGCGGCTGTCCCGCTCCACCGTCAAGCGGGCCTTGGATGATCTATGCAGGGCGGAGCTGATCTCCAAGGAACATCGCTGGCGGGAGAACGGGAGTCTCAGCTCAAATTTATACCGGCTGAAGTAGCGCGAAAAAATATATGTTCTCCGCCAGGGGGTTATTGCGCCCTGGCGGAGAACCGAGGGTGGGTTCACCGTGAACCAACCAGAAGGGCCCACTCTAAGAGAGAATCTAAGACAGAAAAATGACAAACACGCTCTAACAGCCAGTATGATAGATACCGCTCTGACAGAAAGTCAAGTAAAGCAGACAAGAATCTGATAGGACCATAAGCCATACATACGGCTTATCCAGGAGCAGAAAGAGCAGGAGCGCAAGGACAAGAGAAACCGCCTCTGCAAGCGCAGGGGACTTTTTGAAAAGCTGCTGCCCGACACCATCTCGCTGACCGAGGAGTAGTTTAAGACCTTTTGGGAGCAGACCATCGCCACCGAACAAAGCCGCCCATAAGCGCAGGAGGACGGCGCAGACGGGAGAGCGACGCAGGGGTAACGGGGCTTGTGGAGCGAGGACTGGATACTACCCCGTCCGACTACGATGTTCAAGAGCTTCCTTCCAATTACAGCTCCATTCCCAAACTGCGTGACCGAGGTACGCATAGGCAACACCGGCCTCACCGCTTTTTCTTTCTTTTGCGAACAAAGAAATAGGTAAGCAAATAAATGACGGTAGGAATATTCCCTCTGCTCAACCCATACCAGATTGTATCAAAATCCGGAGCCCATGTACAGATATACAGAATAAGGCCAAATGTAATTCCGGGCAAGATCAAGCCCAGCCATGGATTATCCGCTTTGCTAAGGAATATCTGCAAAACAAAGGTTCCAAGCCAACACAAAAAAACGACACCAAGGCCAACCAGCAGAAAAGCTGAAGAAAAAAACACGGTTTATTTCACCCATTTACAGTGTTTTGTTTTTATTCGCATATAGTCTACCACAACAGTCGCTATTTTTCCAGCATTTTTGAGCGCGGCGCAAGGGTAACGGGGTTGTGCGCCCCTACTTGATCTATGCATAGCACTTTACATCTGTTTGTATCTCAGCGGGCGCTACCGTACATATTGTCCTTATGGTATTTCTTTGTGAGCTTGCCTCTCACCACCATGTCAATGCCAGTATCTGGCCGTTTCATATCTGTACCTCAATACCCCCGCCGCTTCAAATCAGCCGCCAGCTTTACATAGAACTCCCGCACATCGAAGCCCCGGATGTTCTCCCGGTTCAGATCCACCACGTCCCCGTGGGAGATGCCCCGCTTCCCCTGGGGCTCCAGGAGGGTGAACCGCTCCCCCCACTTAGCCGACTCCACCGACACCAGCCCGTCGTTCAGGCCGTCGAAGTGCTTGACGATAGGGTAGGTCATATTCAGCGGGAACTTGCCATGCTGGGCCTTCTTACAGTAGGACATGACGCTCTCATACACTACGCCGGGGGCGTCGGGCGTCACCTCGTTCCGGGCCAGGCACGCGCTCTCCGTCAGGTCGGTCACCGCCGACAGGAAGTCCGGATTGGGATCGCCCACTTTCTTCATCGTGGCGTTGTAGGCCGCGGCAATTTTCAGCCGTGCGGCCTGGGGAACCTTGCCCAGCAGGTACTCGGCAAAGATGCAGCCCCGGTGAGGGGTGTTGATGGTGGTCAATGTCGCCACATAAGGGGCCATGCCGCAGTGGGCGATGGCGGCCCGGCTGTCCAGCCCGCCCTTGGAGTGGGCGATGATGTTCACCTTCCCGCAGCCGGTTTCCTCCACAATCTGCCGGATGCGCTCCGCCAGCTCCTTCCCGCTGTCCTCCACCGCCGCCGCGGACTGCTGCTGGCCGTAGTAGACCGTAGCCCCGTTGCGCCTCAGCTCCTTGGGGATGCGGCCCCAGTAGTTGAGGCAGCGGAAGTCCCGGAAGAACACGCCGTGGACCATCAGGAGGGGATACTTCGTTTTGCAGACCTCGCTCTCCGCCCGAACTTCGTCCAGCTCCCACTTCTGGGTCTCAAACTCCACTTCGTCACTGCAAATGCGGAGGATCTTTGCCAGATACCAGAGGTTCACCAGGGGAATCCACCCGCACAGAGCCGCGAGAACGCGGTGCTTGATACCCAACTGAACCGAGGTGAGGTAGACCCGGATCATGCCGTTCCAGAAGACAATGGCCTCCAGGATCACCGCCAGCAGCAGGCCCATCGCACCCCCAAAATACCCCCACCAGTCAAGGAAGCTGTCCGCCGCAATATCGACACGCAGTACGTTCAGCCAGAGAAGCTGGAGCAGAACAGTGGCCGTGGCGGTCACGCAGAACAGCCACAACAGCTCACAGCCCTCCGCCAGCCGCTGGATGCGCTTGGTGGGGCTGGACTTCGGAATAGGCCGGAGATTCACCCAGAGAAACGCCGCCGCCAGGGGCAGAAACAGCCACCCCGCGCCGGAAACTGACCATTCGGCGTACAGCAGCCAGACCAGCGACAGGGCATTTGCCGCCGCCGTCAGCAACAGGCAGTAGACAATGCGCCTGACATATTTCATAAAACCGCCTCCCGTTCAATAGCGCCCGCCGGCGCTTTTCTGCGTTTATAGTAGACCTTGCCAACGGGGTTGTCAAGGCGGGAGGTTGGACGGTTCTATCAGAAATCGGATTGAATTAGAAGTGGGATGCTGGTATAATCAAGATGATAAATCCTGATTTGTTGCGGAGGCAAATATTATGGATAGAAAAAACTATATTCAAGCTACAATAGAAAAATTTGGAATCGAACACCCGGAAGTGGAATTGAGAAGAACAATAATTTTAGATCAAGATATAGTTGATCTTGAAAGCAGGCTAAATATTATCATACCAAATGCAGTAAAAGATTATTTTCGGTCTTATACATTGTCCGTCCCATTTGTTACGGGGAAAATGCTGGGGGACTTTTCAATGACATATTGTGAAGAAACAGGCAGATGGCGTGAACTTGAGATAGAAGAAGAAATTGCAACGACAATTCTCCAGCTACCGTTAATGTTTCCCAATAAGGACTTGAGCGAATTTGAACGAAGCAATACGATATTTCACGGAACCGGATTCCTATACCTTGGCTTATATAACGAAGAATATTACGTTTTACTTGACTTAAAAAGTGAACAGGTGTATCAAGTGGACATGGCGCGAGTTCGCCCAACATTAGGAGAAGAAACCAGAGCGGATATTCTAAGATGGGCGCTTCCGTTCTTTAATAAATTTGAAGATTTGGTACGTTGCTTTTTCGGCGGCGAACTTTACGATGAGGATGAGTTGACATTCGATATTGAATGAGATGGAGAAAAGCAATTCCCGTTCATCGGAAAACTGACTATGAGGGACTGAACCCACCATGGAGACTGTCAAACGCGGCTATGTGCCGAAAGATACCATCGAATTTGGCTCCAAGGCTGCGGCCAAGCTGAACGGCGCCGCCCAGGAGCTGGCGTTCCTGCTGGACCGGGGATACGACACCAAATCCGCCTCCACCTTCGTGGGCAACCACCACCTGCTCTCGGAGCGCCAGCGGCTGGCCCTGGCCCGGATCACCTCTCCCCACGCCGCTCTGGAAGCGCGGGAACGGAAGCGGCTCCGGGAAGCGCCGGAGGCCCTGGTGCTGGACGGCTTCAACACCATCATCACCCTGGAGGTGGCCCTGTCCGGCTCTCTGCTTCTGGAGGGAATGGACAGCACCATCCGGGACCTGGCCGGTCTGCGGGGGAGCTACCGCATCGTGGACAAGACGGTGCGGGCCGTGGAGCTTCTGCTGGCCCGGCTGGAGGCCCTGGGGGTCAAGGAGGCCCTGTTCTACCTGGATCGGCAGGTGTCCAACTCCGGACGCCTCCGGGCGCTGCTGCTGGACAAGGCGGCGGAGCGGAGTGTCCAGATCCAGGTTGAACTGCACCCCAGCGTGGACGGCGTTTTCTCCCGACTGGAGAACGTGGTCACCACAGACGCAATCATCCTGGACAAGTGCGGCAGCTGGTATAACCTAAACCGGGGGATCATTGAGGAAGCCGTCCCGGAGGCGTGGGTTTTGCGGCTGGAGCCATCATACATCTGAAATTTCTGTTAGGCTTTTTGCCAAGGGTAGGAGCACAAGCCCGTTACCCTTGCGCCCCTGCCTCGTTCCGGCTCCCGTCTGCGCTGGTTTGTCATACGCTCTCCATGAAAAATGCTCCCGCTGGCAGGAGCAAGGCTGATGTTTTGAAATTGTTTGATGGTTAGTAGTGGAAAAATGGCAGCTGTTGTGGTAAACTACACGCTGTATAAAATTAGGAGAGTGGAATAAATCGTGTTTTTTCTTCCCGCTTTTTTATTGGCTGGCATTGCTGCTGTGTTTGTGGTATGGCTCGGAACATTTATCTGGCAGATATTTCTTAGTAAAGCAGATAACCCATGGCTGGGCTTGATTCTGCCTGGTATTACATTTGGCCTTATTCTGTATATAAGCACGATGGCACCTGATATTTCTACTGCATGGTATGGGTTGAGTAGGGGGAATATTCCCACCGTCATTTATTTGCTGACTTATTTCTTTGTTCGCTGGAGAAAGAAAAAACGGTGAGGCCGGTGTTGCCCATGCGTACCTCGGTCACATAATCTGAGTGATGGCAGTTTTTTGACTTAAAACAAATCCACTTATGAGTAGGGGGCGGACAATGGCTGAACGATTTATAGTAATTGGCGGTTCTCTGTTCTTTTCATTTGGTGCATTTTATTTTTGTAGGCAAAGTTGCGCTTACTATGACACATTAAGATGGAATGCATTTCTTAGAATACGGAGTGATTTTGTGTGCTGGCTGTTCATTTCACCGGCAATCAAGGCAAGGAATGGCATAAATAGAGGCCATTTAGTATATGTTGCTCCGCAGGATGAACACAAGATAACTGCCCTTGGTTTGCTATCCCATTTGATTGTAGACAGCTTGGCTATTCGCTACATATTTGTATCTGTTCAGTATGGATTGTTTCAAATGCAGCCTTTTGATGCCGTTCAAAAAGCTGCGGTATATTTGGTGCTTGCCGCAATGACCGCCGCAATAGCAAGCACCATAAATCAATCCAAAGTCGGGTGACATCAGCCGGAAACGGTGAGGCCGGTGTTGCCCATGCGCACTTCGGTCACACAGTCTGGGCGGCGGGTGAGGATGATAGCCTTTTTCTAAAGGTGATGTCATGTCACTAACAAAGCATTAGGCTTTTTGTCAAGAGGAACTTTTCAAGGGATGGGAAAAATCAGGCGGGAAAAGCCCCGTGGACGGTTAAAAGCCGTTTTCGGGGGTAGGTAGTATAAAACTATACCCCGCCCCACGCCGGGGCTTGGAGCGCCCCAGGAAGCCCGTATTCATGGGGGTTGGGGGCTGTGCCGCAAGCCTAAATGTCCATGCCCGCCGGTTACGCATTTGCCTTTAGAAAGCGGTGATTGTTTTCGCTGGGGAGATGTGCTATACTTAAAGTCCAAAGCCCTTGTACTGGCGGGAGCTTATGTCTTGCTGTATGTGTGATATGGGCAGGCAAACGAAAAATTCCGAGGACAGGATTATGAAAAGAGCAACGGATGATTTTTCAAATTGGCGACTGCAACAAGAGAATATGTCAAAGCCGTTTCCGTATGTTTTCCCGCAGATGCCGCCCCGGTTCCGGCGATGCTGTGCATTTATGAAAACAGCATTCATGATACAATGGGGATGCTTTGCCGCTTCTTGTGTTTGTGCGATGGTATTGTTCATTCCTGTGGTTGTTTTGGACAGGATTTTGGGTGAGAATATTGAAATGAGTGCCTTGATAGAGAGCAAACCTTTCTTGGCGTTTTTCATTGTGGCGTTTGTTATATCACTCCCGATTTTTTTGGTGGCTACTCCGCTTAAATTTACTCCAAAACTTTTTTGGAGATGTCCTTGCTGCGGACATCCATTTCCATATTACGTCCTAAAACGCGGGGGGAATGATTTGAAAGAGAAAGAGTGCTTTTTTACCATAAAGGGGCAACATATCAAGTATGCGAAACTAAAATTTTGTCCGCTGATTATTCCATCTGTCTGCCCGGAGTGTAAATGCAAGTTTTTTGAAATGACTGGAGATGAACAGCCGTCTATGTGGCCTTGAAAGATGCTGACAGCAGCGAGGTGATTTCAGAACACGACTTCCCCCACCCGTGGCGAGTAAATGTCCACGCCCGCCGGTTACGCACTTGCCCTTATTCTGTTCTTTGGGAGAGGCCGGGGGCGCGGGGGCAGAGCCACCGCAAAACCTACCGTCAGCCGCCGCACCAGTGCAGACGGTTTTGCCATTAAAATGAAGCGGACGAAAGCGGGGGGCAGGATTGTCAAATCCTGTTCCCCGTTTTCGGCGGCGAAATGGCAACGGCAAAAATCCAGACAGTCAAGGGGGCAGAGCGGAGATTTTTTGCGAAGCAAAAAATACTACTCGGCCTTGACGGTCTGGATAGGCGGAACGGACATGATCGCCGATTGCTTGCGGCGGAAAAATCTGCTATACTTGGGGAAGCAAATAAAGAGGAAGTTTTTGAGGAAACACAATAGTGTCAAAAAGTTTCTGAAATGGAAGGAGCGTTCAATAAAGTGAATGCCGCAGATATGCTGGAAAGAAAGATTGGTTTTTCACTTCCGAGTGACTATAAGGATTTTTTGCGTCAACATCCGGACGGCGCAATTTATTACCCCAAAGTCATTCAAAAGGGCGAAGCGTTTTTCTCATTTTGTGATATGACAAAAGATGCAGGGGATAATGAAAGGTGGCTATGGGAACCAGATGATGGAATAATTGGACAGGTAGAAATCAAACTTTTCAAAGTCAGTGAAACATATAGTGATGTTCCAGAGAGCGATGGAAGTTGGAAAATGAAATGTGTCTGTATTGGCAGTATGAATGATAATCGCTTGTTAATTCTTGACTGCTTGACTGAAGATATTTATTGCTTGGAACATGATGAACTTTTATTCAGTTTTGATAGCCAAGAGGATTATGATAAAAAGATGCCTACGAAAGCCGTTTGTTTTCCTGATTTCACGAGCCTTTTAGACTGGTGTACTGGTGGCTGGGTTTATGATCCCATCGAAAGTAGCAGACCTTATGTGGCAAAATGGAAGCAGCGGCAAAAGAATTATCCTAAAAATGTTATATATTTGTGAGTTGAAATAGTGCAGCGGGGTAGATGTAGACATTCCCCGCCGCCCCGCCTGTTACCGCTCCATATTCTGCGCCCTGCGGGGCTGCTGCTCCCGCTGTTCCTGCCGCAAGATGTTGTAAACGCTCCTGCGGATTTGCTCGGCTTCTTTCACTTCCTCTTTCAATGCGAGATACCGCCGGTTGAGCGTTTCCCGTTCGGCGGTCAGCTTGGCATACTCCGCTTTCCATGCCTTTACCGGCAGGGCGGTCTTGCCGTTCATCACGCCTTTCAGATAATCGTGCGCCGCCGTGAACAGGATTTGCTCGGCCTCGGTCAAATGCTTTTTTCCCTTATACTTGAAATAAATCTCGGCCTGCTCGATGTGCTTTTTCAGAGTGCCTAACCGCCGGTCAATGGGTTTCAGTTTGTGCTGAATGTCAAGCTGTTCCCCTATCATAGACTTGAATTTTTCATCAAGCCCCGCCATATCCATGATGTTGTTGGCTTGCAGGAAGTTCAGCATTTTCGCCGCGTCCTTGAGGTTATAGATGGATTGGGAAGTCTGCGATTTTCCCTCCCGCGCCCTGCGGGACAGGATGCCCTGGATATAGTCGGCAAGAGTGGGCGGCTCGGTGTTCTCCTGTTCCTCTTTCAGCCACTTTTGCAGTTTGGCGATACGGGCTTTCAGTTGCCGGAGTTTCTGATTTGTCACTTCGATTTCCCGGTTCAGATCGCCGCGCTCGGTGCGGATGCCGCGCTTCTCCATAGCGGAAGCGGCAACGCCTAAATGGACGGTAGGTATCTGGTCTATCCCTTGCCGTTCATAACTGCGGTGGTCGATGCGCTCGGCGTGTCCGTTCTGCTCCAACGCCTGATTGCAGAGCCTCGCCCATGCCGCCCTCCATTCTTCCGCTTTGGTCTGCTCGTTCCAGTCGGTAGCGGGAATGGATTTGCATTTTTTATGCTTTGTATCAGTGGGAAAAAAATCCTTTGGTGATCCAAGTAAATATTTACCTGGAAGACGAAGAACGTGTATATGATAGTTTCGGAAATTTCCAAAAGGATGAAGGGGACCCCATTCCCTACGAAGCGGGGGGCATCACACATCTGCTTACTACCAATGCTGGACGCCCTGTGGCACTCTGGGCCAACGGTCCAGCAGAGTGCTGTATCAGCGGTGACATCACCATGGAGGAGCTGAAGCAGATGATAGATTCTATTTATGAGTAATGGGTAACATCTGCTTCCATGAAAAATGCTCCCACCGATTTTGGCAGGAGCGAGGTTGCAGTTTTGAAATTCTTTAATGGATAGTGATGGAAAATCTATCGGAGGTCACTATGAAAAATATAGAAAGAGCTTGGAAAAAACTCTCTTTGACCGGGAGGTTTTGCTACCTGTTTAGGTCATTTTACAAGGAACTACACGCAGACCGTGAAACGGGCTGCTGACAACAAACAGGCGCTATGCTCCCGGCAAGGGGCATAGCGCCTGTTTGTTGTGGGGGTATCCAAAGGGGGCAACGCCCCATTTGGCACACGACTTTGCGAAGCAAAGTGTAGTGTGTTATACGCTCTGTCGGCGTTGCCGTGAAAATGCCGTTGCCGCCGGGGAGGGCAAGGGCATTTGAAGCGGCAGGAAAACAGGGCTTTGTTTGGGGCTGGGAAGCCGGAAACAAAGGGCTGGTTTCAGCAGCAGACAGGGCGTATATGAAAGCCCTCGTCCACCGTCCTCAGCCTATGGGACAAAATGTCCCAAACCTTTAGACACCGTGACTATATGTGTGGCCACACTCATTTATTTTAGTGGTCGTTCTTTTCTCAAAATTGAAATGGGCGGGAAGCCATTTTAGGGCTTTCCCGCCTTGATTGCCCATCAGCAAAGGCAGGCGGGGCTGTCAACGGCGGCGCATTTGTGCGCCGTTCATCTTGACCGTTGACTGGCTCGGCTGCCTTTGCTATCTCCCCCGATAAACTGAAAGTTTTAGATTAGTCCCACACGATTTCCAAACAATCGAAGTTATCTGGAATTGGTGGTACGCACGAAAAAGTATTTAATTCAAATGCCTCTATTGTAATTACTCCATCAGAGCATAGCCATTCGCAATTTACTAATTTTTCTAATTCCGCAGGCAAAATGGTTGTGCAAATCACGATTGTATCTCCTGCAAGAACTAATTCTTCTTTCCCATTGTTTTCTACGATTTCTGTATCATCGTGGAGAGCAACACGCACCCATGCTATGTCAGGCATTAACTCAATCTTTTGTAGCATATTTCGTATTTCAGAAAGCGTTGGACGGCCAAATTCCCATTGGTTCGGAGCAATGGAATCCTCCTCTGTGTTTCCATCGAAAAATTCATCAAGCGTTAGTAATGGCAAGCGTTCTTCATTTTCTTCCAATATTTTTTTGAATGTATTCAACTCTATCATAGTCACAATTCTCCTCGCAAATCAGAATTAGTTGATTTTATCCTCTCCCCGGATTTTCTTGTTTTTTCGTTCTTCTAACTCCGCAATTTGGTTCATCAAGCAATCTGAAAAAGTCCCCTCAATCGGTGTAGCTTCTCCTGTTGTGTAGTAGTCAAGAAGGACTATGTTATTATTCTTGTCAAAACAAAATATTTCATCACCATTCCCTATAATGGACAAGAATGGGATAAAATCAGTAAAACCTTCATCGTGTAGTTCTTTCGTTTTTTCACGAATATCCAAAAAATCGGGTATTCCATTGGCAATTCCATAGACTATAATTCCTCGACAGAACGACCAAAATGGGCCTATGTCATATTGTTTCGCTTGTGGCCATATTTCTTCTCGAACCTCCATATAAAGCCCACCTAATGGGGACATAGTGAACTCTCTAAAATCAGCAGGAAGATTTATCCCATACTGATTTTCAAAATCCTTTATATCCTGCTCCGATGGCTCATTTCCCATACAAGCTACAACCTGATAAGTCTGCTTATCATAATTATGGAAATAATCATAAACTTTTTCCAATGACATAATATACCTCCTACAAAATGCGATTTTTTATTTTCTTACTTCCGTCCCCGCTGTGGGGTTGGTTTTTTCAGCAAGTCCGACTTCTGTGCAATCTTTTTCAGCCACTTCTTTTCTTCCCCGGACAGCTTCTTAAAGTTCAGCCGTAGCCGTTTGCAGATAAACGCCAAAGACGCTTGCTCCGGGTCACTGTCTGGGTTGGTAATTTCGGTAGCGGCTTCCAATAATCCTTTCAGCGGGTTATCCTCCGGGACGCTGAAAAAATCCTCCCTGTGGGCTTCCCGCAGGCCGGCGGCTATCTCGTCTATGTCCTGCTGGATTATGTAACGGCAAAAGCTATCATCATCAATATGGGCAGCGATAAGCTGTCTTAACTGCGGGTCGGTCAAGCCGGGATTGTGCTGTTTCATAATCATTGCGCTCATAGCGTCCACAATGGCGTTTGCGCTCTGTACCTGCTTCACCGCCGTTCCGTTCACATAGATTTCAAGGTCGGCCATCAGCTTGATAAAATCCGGGTGCGCTGCCAATTCGCACAGCAGAGCATTATCCACCCGCCCGCTTCTCAACAGGTCAATCATTCCGTCACTCAAACGCAGGTCTGCAAGATCAGCGTTTGGGTGACGCTTCATTTCAGACAGCCCCAGCAGATAGTCGGTGGTCATGCCGTAAAACTTCGCCAGCTTGATAAGAGCATAGTGGCTGATGTCCTTAAAATCGTCCGCTTCATAACTGCCCAACGCAGACTTGGAGAGGTTCGTCTGCTCTGCAAGCTGTTCCAGCGTCAAGCCACGCTGTACACGCAGGTCTTTCAAGCGTTCTTGAATGGATAAAGACATTTTCTCGCCCTCCTTGTCTGTTCGATAAATCGGAAGTTAGTGAATCGGTAATAATTCCATATTTTTTGCCCGCTTTAGATTTATTTTAAGGTCGTCATATCCAAACGGCTTGCCATGTCCCGGATATATTAGATTTGGTCTAAGTGCGATGATTGTTTCCCAAGATTTTAGGAAATCCGTTTTATCCTCCGCCCAAATAGTTATTCTGTGTAAACTTGGTAATCCGTTCATAGCAGCGTCGCCGCAGAATAGAGAACCGTCATTAGTTAAAAGAGATATGGAATCGGCGGTGTGACCGGGAGTATCAATGATTTTTCCTTGCAATAAAAGTTCCACTTGCTTACGGTTTTGTTCGGTCACTTGAATACATCTACATGAATATTCTTGCGTTATTGGAGGAAACAAATGCTTGCCCTTGCCAACAAATTTCATTAAGAAACAAAAGAGCAAGGCAATCTTGGTTGTGCAACCGCCATGAAAAGAGTTTTGCCCTTTATATAATCTTTCTAACGCCTTGTCACTCATAACGATTTGAATGTCAGAGCATTCCGAGAGTATTTCATTCAAATAGCCTGCATGGTCATCGTGAGCGTGTGTCAGAAAAATATATCGTATCTGTTGAGGGGCTATTTGCATCTTTGCCAGTTGCTTTTTGAAATGTGCAAATCCTCTTTCATACCCTGTATCAATCAGTACATAGCCGTTGTCAATAGGATATATCCAATTATTTACTATCCTGCTTCCTGCATTGAGCATAGATGTTCTCTCTTTTCATTTATTTTCATCGGCGTCAACTTTCAATTTACTGTTCTGTATTTTCCCATTATACCACAATTCCGAGAGCGTGGAAATAGCGAGTTTTCCGGGCTGATTTCCTACCTCTTGGATATACGGCACAGGCAATCAAAAAAGTATACACTTGAGATAGTTCATCGATGGACAAGCCTCTTGAAAACTAAATGACCGTCTGAAAAGGAATACCCCGGCTGGGGAAGTGTGCTGTGACCCCGCTTCTGGACACCGTGACCAGAGAGGGTGAGCGTACCAACGCCGGAACACGCCGCAGGAATGGGGCAGGAAGCCTTTTCGGGGAAAACGGCAGCAAGAAGAACAACGGAGGGAGTGCATGAAAGAAAGACCCTATCAACATTTGCCACCGCTGGAACACAGGCCGGACAGCTTCCCCTACCGCATGACCCCAGCGCAGCGGAAACGGGCAACCACCCTTATCCGCCGGGAGTGCTGCAACTGTGACGGTGGAAACTGCCTTGCGATAGATGATGGCGATACCTATACCTGTCCACAGATGATTACATTCTCCGTCTGCTGCAAGTGGTTCCGCTGGGCGGTCTTGCCGCTGGATAGGACGCTGGAAGCGGAGATTTACCGTGACTGTGCTTTGAAACGCTGCTCGGTCTGCGGAAAGCCCTATGTGCCAAAATCCAACCGGGGCAAATACTGCCCGGACTGCGCCGCCAGAGTTCACAGGCGGCAGAAAACAGAAAGTGAACGGAAAAGGAGGTCTGATGTGGACAGTTAGGGCGTGGAAAAGCCTTGATTTACAAGGCGCCGCAAGCTCAAAACCGGGACGGGTGGTATGATTTATCACCCACCCCGAAAAACGGGCTTCTAACCGTCCACAAAACACGCTATGACAAACACGATTTACATTCACCAGCCGGAGAAAGCTATCAGCTTCACCCGGCTTCCCAATTTCCTCTTTGAAGCCCCTACGTTCAAGCCCCTATCAAACGAAGCAAAGGTACTGTACGCCTTTATCCTGCGGCGGGCGGAGTTATCCCGCAAAAACGGCTGGG
>CAJTEA010000021.1 GCA_910575265.1 Oscillospiraceae bacterium | reverse complement strand
GTTGTGAAAGACCACTCCAGGTTGGGGCGCAACCGTCTTGTGGTGGGGCAGCTTCTGGAAGAAGATTTTGTCCGGCTGAACGTGCGGTACATCGCCATCATGGACAACATCGACACCGCCAACGGCGTGAGCGATATTGTGCCGATGCAAGACCTGTTCAACGAGTGGCACGCCAAAAATACCAGTGACAAGGTACGCCGTGTCATGCAGAGCCGTGGCAACGCCGGGATACCGTTGACCACCAACACCCCTTTTGGCTACAAGAAAGACTCGGAGGATAAGAACAGGTGGATCGTGGACGAGCCAGCGGCGGCAATCGTCAGGCAGATATTCCAGATGTGCGTCAGCGGTTTAGGGCCTACACAAATTGCCAAGCGGCTAAAAGCTGACAGTGTAATGACCCCCAGCGAGTATCTGCACAGCACTGGAATCAACTGTGCCAATAAGCCTCCGGCCTACCCCTACAACTGGAGTTCTGGCACAGTGGCGGGCATTCTGGACAGGCAGGAGTATGTGGGCGACACCGTGAACTTTCGCACCTACCGCCAGTCTTTCAAGCAAAAAAAGCAGTTGGACAGGCCACAGGAGGAATGGAAAGTGTTCCCCAATACCCACCCCGCCATCATTGATAGGGAAACCTTTGCTCTTGTTCAAAGCCTCCGCCAGCACCGCCGCAGGCCCACAAGGACGGGCTCTGTGAGTATGTTCTCAGGTTTATTGTACTGTGCTGATTGCGGTGAGAAACTGTATTACAGTGCCATGGGGAACTATAAGCGGGAGCAGGCCAACTTCTTTTGTTCCAGTTACCGTAAGGCCCCCGGCGTATGTTCCGCTCACTATATCCGGGAACGCATTGTGGAGCAGTTGGTGTTGGAGGGCTTGCAGAGGTTGTTGTGGTACGTCCAGGTCTATGAAAAGCGATTCGCCCAGGAGCAGATAGAGCGGTTCGGACTGCAAGAGAAGAAAGAATTGACCGCCAAGCGCCGGGAGTTAGACAGGGCTAAACAGCGGGTGACGGAGATTGATCAGCTTATCCAGAAAAGCTATGAGGACATGACCAAAGGTCTGCTGTCTGAGGAACGCTTTGCCACGCTGACGGTATCGCTGGAAAATGAGCAGCGGCAGTTGAAAGCGGATATTCCAGCGTTGGAGGACAGCCTGAACGCAACCGCCGACAAAGCCGATGATTTGCAGAAGTTCATCCAGCGGGCCAGACAGGTGACCCGGTTGACAGAACTGACGCCTGAGATCGTCCATGAGTTTATTGACAAAATCGTAGTGTCCAAGCCTGACAAGCTGAACGGTAAGCGGTATCAGAGGGTGGACATCTACTATAACACTATCGGTTTGTGGATAGCCCCAGAGCCGGAAACTCTGGAACAGGAATATCTGGCCTATTATAATTCCATGCAGAAGCGTAAGAAAAAGACAGCGTGACAATCGCCACGCCGTCCTAAACAAAATGATTTTCACTTACAGACACCGCCTCGGGGCACACTTACTTACGGAGCGTGCCCCGAGCCCGTCCTTTTTTTGTAACGAATCTTACTCGTTGATGCCGATAACCACGCCGGAACCGACGGTGCGGCCGCCCTCACGGATGGCGAAACGCAGGCCGTTCTCGATGGCGATGGGGGTGATCAGCTCCACGTCCATGTCCACGTTGTCGCCGGGCATGCACATCTCGGTGCCCTCGGGCAGGGTGATGATGCCGGTCACGTCGGTGGTACGGAAGTAGAACTGGGGCCGGTAGTTGTTGAAGAAGGGGGTGTGACGGCCGCCCTCGTCCTTGGACAGGACGTAAACCTGACCCTTGAACTTGGTGTGGGGGTGAATGGAGCCGGGCTTGCACAGAACCTGGCCGCGCTCGATGTCGGTCTTGGCAATGCCACGCAGCAGGCAGCCAGCGTTATCACCGGCCTCGATGAAGTCCAGGGTCTTACGGAACATCTCCATGGAGGTGACGACGGTGGACTTCTTCTCCTCGGACAGACCCACGATGTCAACGGTCTCGCCGGCCTTCAGCTGGCCGCGCTCCACACGGCCGGTAGCCACGGTGCCGCGACCGGAAATGGTGAACACGTCCTCAACAGGCATGAGGAAGGGCAGAGAGTCGTCGCGGGGAGGAGTGGGGATATAGCTGTCAACGGCGTCCATCAGCTCCTTGATGCAGGCGAAGTCGGCGTCGTCCACGTTGCCGCTCTCGCAGGTCAGGGCGTTCAGGGCGGAGCCCTTGATGATGGGGATGTCGTCGCCGGGGAACTCGTAGCTGGACAGGGTCTCGCGGACCTCCATCTCCACCAGCTCCAGCAGGTCGGGATCGTCCATCTGGTCGCACTTGTTCAGGAAGACCACGATGGCGGGCACGCCCACCTGGCGGGCCAGCAGCACGTGCTCCTTGGTCTGAGCCATAACGCCGTCAGTGGCGGCGATGACCAGGATGGCGCCATCCATCTGAGCGGCGCCGGTGATCATGTTCTTGATATAGTCGGCGTGGCCCGGGCAGTCCACGTGGGCATAGTGCCGGGCGTCGGTCTCATACTCCACGTGGGCGGTGTTGATAGTGATGCCGCGCTCGCGCTCCTCGGGAGCCTTGTCGATGCTGGAGTAGTCCTCGTACTGGGCCTTGCCCTGCAGGGCCAGATACTTGGTGATGGCGGCGGTCAGAGTGGTCTTGCCGTGGTCAACGTGACCGATGGTGCCGATGTTAACATGGGGTTTGGTGCGCTCAAATTTCTGCTTGGCCATTGGATGTTTCCTCCTTATATTTCAGTTATGCGTTTATGGTTGGGCGGGCCGCGGACGTAATGTGGATATTTTATCCTATTTCGCCCATAATTGCAACCCTATTTTTTCATCAGTCCTGATTGCGACCGCGCTCGGCCACGATCTTCTCGGCGATGTTCTTGGGGATCTGCACGTAGCTGTGGGGCTCCATGGAGTACTGGCCCCGGCCCTGGGTGGAGGACCGCAGGTCGGTGGCGTAGCCGAACATGTTGGCCAGAGGGACCAGGCTGTCCACCTGAGTGGCACCGGTGCGGTTCTCCTGGCCCTGGATCTGGCCCCGGCGACTGTTCAGGTCGCCGATGACATTGCCCAGATAGTCGTCGGGGACGATCACGTCCACCTTCATCAGGGGCTCCAGCAGCACGGGGCCGGCCTTGCGGCAGGCCTCCTTGAAGGCCATGGAACCGGCGATCTTGAAGGCCATTTCCGAGGAGTCCACCTCGTGGAAGGAGCCGTCGTACAGGGTGACCTTCACGTCCACCACGGGGTAGCCGGCCAACACGCCGGCCTGCATGGCCCCCTGGATGCCCGCGTCCACGGCGGGGATATACTCCTTGGGGATGGCGCCGCCCACAATGGCGTTCTCAAAGACGTAGCCCGCGCCGGGCTCGTTGGGCTCCACACGGATTTTGACGTGGCCATATTGGCCCTTGCCGCCGGACTGGCGGGCGTACTTGGTGTCCTGCTCGGTGCTCTTGGTGATGGTCTCCTTGTAGGCCACCTGGGGCGCGCCCACGTTGGCCTCCACCTTGTACTCACGGAGCAGACGGTCCACGATGATCTCCAGATGGAGCTCGCCCATGCCGGCGATGATGGTCTGGCCCGTCTCCTCGTCGGTGTAGGTCTTGAAGGTGGGGTCCTCCTCGGCCAGCTTCATCAGGGCGATGCCCATCTTCTCCTGACCGGCCTTGGTCTTGGGCTCAATGGCCACCCGGATAACCGGCTCGGGGAACTCCATGGACTCCAGGATGATGGGGTGCTTCTCGTCGCAGAGGGTGTCGCCGGTGGTGGAGTTCTTCAGGCCGATGACGGCGGCGATGTCGCCGGAGTAGACCGTCTCGATGTCCTCCCGGTGGTTGGCGTGCATCTGGAGGATGCGGCCAATGCGCTCCTTCTGCTTTTTGGTGCTGTTCAGCACGGAGGTGCCGGTGTTCAGCATACCGGAGTACACCCGGACGAAGGACAGACGGCCCACATAGGGGTCAGTGGCGATCTTGAAGGCCAGGGCGGAGAAGGGGGCGTTGTCGTCGGCGGGACGGGAGTCCTCCTCATCGGTGTCGGGGTTGACGCCCTGGATGGCGGGGATATCCAGGGGGGAGGGCATATAGTCCACGATGGCGTCCAGCAGCTTCTGGACCCCCTTGTTCTTGTAGGAGGTGCCGCAGACCACCGGGACCAGAGCGTTGTCGATGGTGCCCTTGCGCAGCGCCTTGCG
Organism: Oscillospiraceae bacterium; assembly: GCA_910575265.1. Lineage (GTDB taxonomy): Bacteria > Bacillota > Clostridia > Oscillospirales > Oscillospiraceae > Lawsonibacter. The sequence continues at coordinate 33,723 of CAJTEA010000021.1, read as the reverse complement.
GATCATCTCCTCGGGGACGGGCTGCTCGTCCAGCACCAGCATCATGATTTCCTCGTCGATGTCGGCGCAGGCGTCCAGCAGCTTGGAGCGGTATTCCTGGGCCTTCTCCTCCATGTCGGCGGGGATATCCTCCACCCGCATGTCCTTGCCCAGGTCGTCGTAGTAGATGTCCGCTTTCATCTCCACCAGGTCGATGATCCCCTTGAAGGTCTCCTCCGAGCCGATGGGCAGCTGGATGGGCACGGCGTTGCACTTCAGACGGTCGTGGATCATATCCAGCACGTGGTAGAAGTCGGCGCCCATGATGTCCATCTTGTTAACATAGATCATGCGGGGGACCTTATAGTGGTCCGCCTGACGCCAGACAGTCTCGGACTGGGGCTCCACGCCGCCCTTGGCGCACATGACGGTGACAGAGCCGTCCAGCACGCGCAGGGAGCGCTCCACCTCCACGGTGAAGTCCACATGGCCCGGGGTGTCGATGATGTTGATCCGGGTCTGGGGGAACTGGGTCTTGGTGCCCGTCCAGTAGCAGGTGGTGGCGGCGGAGGTGATGGTGATGCCCCGCTCCTGCTCCTGAGCCATCCAGTCCATGGTGGCGGTACCCTCGTGGGTCTCGCCGATCTTGTAGTTGACGCCGGTGTAATAGAGGATACGCTCGGTGGTGGTCGTCTTGCCCGCGTCAATGTGGGCCATAATGCCGATGTTGCGCGTATTCTCCAGAGATACTTTTCTAGGCATACTGATGAATCTCCTTTGTTACCAGCGGTAGTGCGCGAAGGCCTTGTTGGACTCAGCCATCTTGTGGGTGTCCTCGCGCTTCTTCACGGCGGAGCCGGTGTTGTTGGCGGCGTCCATGATCTCGCCGGCCAGCCGCTCCTTCATAGTTTTCTCGCCCCGGTTACGGGCGTAATTGGTCAGCCAGCGCAGACCCAGGGTCTGCCGGCGCTCGGGCCGGACCTCGATGGGCACCTGATAGGTGGCGCCGCCCACGCGGCGGGCCTTGACCTCCAGGGAAGGCATGATGTTCTCAAGGGCCTGGGTATAAACCTCCATGGGTTCCTTGCCAGTCTTGTCCTTGATGATGTCGAAGGCGCCGTAAACGACCTTCTGCGCCACGCCCTTTTTGCCGTCCAGCATGATGCTGTTGACAAGCTTGGTAACCAGGACGGAGTTGTAAAGCGGGTCAGGTAAAATCTCCCGCTTGGGTACATTTCCTCTTCTGGGCACTTTGCTTCCCTCCTTCTTAAATAATAGAAATCATAGGTACTCGTCATGAATGCCATGGCGTGTAATGCCTGTCCGAGGTTTACCCATATATATGGTAAACGCCCGGCAAGGCAGCTGCCTCGCGCAAACGCACAACGCAAGTTTGGGTGGAAGTAATCAATTACTTCTTCTTGGTTCCCTTGGGCCGCTTGGCGCCATACTTGGAGCGGGCCTGCATACGGCCGTTGACGCCCTGGGTATCCAGAGTGCCGCGGATGATGTGGTAACGCACACCGGGCAGGTCCTTGACACGGCCGCCGCGGATCATCACGACGCTGTGTTCCTGAAGATTGTGGCCCACGCCGGGAATATAGGCGGTGACCTCCATCCCATTGGTCAACTTCACACGGGCGATCTTACGAAGCGCCGAGTTGGGCTTCTTGGGGGTGGAAGTACGCACGGCGGTGCAGACACCTCTCTTCTGAGGAGAGGGCAGATCGGTGCTCTTGTTCTTCAGGGTGTTCAGACCGTGCTGAAGAGCGGGAGAGGTGGACTTGTACGCCGCCTGAGCGCGGCCCTTGCGCACCAGCTGGTTAAAAGTAGGCATGAACGGGTTTCCTCCTTTCCTGATTTCTGCCTCTGGTGAGGCGTGATATATATTTTAACAAAATAAGGAATCCTTATTCCGCTAAAACCGAAAAAATGGAAATTATTTCAGCAAAACCGCCACCGCGGCACCCACAGAGATGCCGCATGACGTGCCCAACTCCTTTCTGGAGGGCACCTGGCTCACCGGCACCTGCCGGTTTACCGCCTCCTGAACCAGGGGCTGGAGCAGGCGGGGGTCGGCGTCCATAGCGATATACAGCCGGGCCGCCTGACCGTCCCGCAGGGCCCGCTTGGACTGCTTGACCCCCACGACCTTGCCGGAGCCGCTGAGTTGTTCTACCATAATCGGTAACCCTCCCCCTCCGTGTCCGGAGCCTTCATCGGGTAAAAAGGCACAATGCCCCACCGTCACGGAACGATATTATACCACCTCACTGTCTCTCCGTCAAGGACAAACCGCTTGAAAAATTCCAAAAAAATCTTCAAAAAAGCGCGACCGGGGCCTCTTGTTTTCGTCTATAATGGTAACAACCTACAAAGGAGGACCTTTTATGAAACGAACCCTATCCTTTCTCCTGGCCGCCGCCCTGGGGCTGAGCCTGCTGTCCGGCTGCGCCCCGGTCTCCGCCGCCAAGGAGCTCACCGCCCCCAAACTGTCCGTAACCCCCTCCAACAGCGAGGAGGTCAACGAGGCTCTGGCCGCCTTCGGTTTGGAGCTGCTGCAAAAGACCCGGGACGCCAACGCCGAAACTGCCATGAACAGCGACATGGACCACGTGTCCTTCTCCACCCTGGTCTCCCCACTCTCCGTGGCCCTGGCCCTGTCCATGACCGCCAACGGGGCAGCTGGCAATACCCTGGCCCAATTCCAGGACGTGCTGGGGGGAGGCGTGGACCTGGTGGAGCTGAACACCGCCTGCGCCCAGCTGATGGCGGACTATCAGGGACTGGGCGGCTCCACCAAATGCGCCATCGCCAACAGCCTGTGGGTGGACCCGGACGGCCAGATCAAGGACGAATTTACCGGCAAGTGCCGGGGCATCTACGACGCCCAGGTGTACGAGGCGGATCTGTCCGCGCCCCAGATCGTTAAGGACCTGAACGGCTGGGTGTCGGACAAAACCAACAAGCTGATTCCCAAGATGATCGACCAGCCCTTCCCAGAGGAAACCGCCTGCCTGCTGGTGAACGCCCTCTATCTGAAAAACAGCTGGCTCAGCGAGTTCAGCCCCAACGCCACCCACAGCCGGGACTTCCACCACGCCGGCGGCTCTGACAGCCGGACGGACTTCCTGTCCAAGCACGACGCTACCCTGTCCTACCTCCAGGGCGAGGGGGCCCAGGGGGTGGTCCTGCCCTACGACGACGGGCGGCTGGCCTTCTTCGCTCTTCTGCCGGATTTGTATCCGGATTCCCCGTATTTAGGGGAATGGCTGAATAATTTGGAGGGAAATGACCTGGCGGAACTCATTAACAGCCGGGAGGACGCCCTGTTTTTGAGTTTCGCCATGCCGAAATTCCAGGCAGAGTGGAATGGCGACCTGACCGATATTCTGCCGGAACTGGGCCTGGAGGACGCCTTTGATGCGGCGAGGGCTGATTTCTCCAGCCTGGGGGACAGCCCGGAGGGCTACTACATCGCCCAGGTGATTCACGCCGCCAGGCTTGAGGTCAACGAGAAGGGCACCGAGGCGGCGGCCGCCACGGTGGTGGCCGCCAACAGCGGCGGCATGCCGCCTCAGGAGGGGATCACCCTTATCCTGGACCGGCCCTTCCTCTACGGCATCGTGGACCTGGACACCGGCGTGCCCCTGTTTTTGGGAACCTACGAATAAACCGCGCCAATCCGGGCATACTGTGGGGACCAGTATCAAAGGAGGTATTCCCATGAATGTCCATGTCAATTCCGACTGCATCAGCTGCGGACTGTGTGTCAGCACCTGCCCCAACGTCTTTCTGATCACCGACGGCGGCGCCGCCGGGGTCTACAGCCGGGAGGTGGCCCCGGAGCTGGAGGAACAGGTCCAGGCCGCCGCCGACGCCTGCCCGGTGAGCGCCATTGAGGTGGGATAACGCCCTTTGGACGGCGCGCGGCCGCGTGAACCGCCAGGTTTTGTCAAAATGGAGATAGCTTTTCTCCCCACACTGTGCTATAATTCTCAGGCGGTCCGGTATTCCGGCCGCCTATTTTAAATGATACTGGTGATATGATCATGGAAAAACAACCCATAACAGTCGGTCTGCCCAGGGCTATGCTGTACTTCCGTTACCGCACCCTCTGGCGCGCCTTTTTTCAGGAGCTGGGGATGGATACGGTGACCAGCGCCCCCACCGACCGGGAAATTCTGGAGCGGGGGACCGCCCTGGCCATCGACGAGGCCTGCCTGTCCCTGAAAATCTACCTGGGCCATGTGGCCGCGCTGGTGGGCAAGTGCGACTACATTCTGGTCCCCCGGGTAAGCAACTTCGGCTGGCACCGGAGCATGTGCACCCGGTTTGAGGCTATGCCCGACCTGACGTGGAACGTGTTCCGGGAGTCGGGGCAGAAGTTTCTGTCCTACGATGTGGACGAGCTGATGAAGCGGAAGGAAAAGACCGCCTTTCTGGATCTGGGGCAGACACTGGGCTGTCCGGCGAAGGAGGTCAGACGGGCCTATAAAGCGGCCCGGAAGGCGGAGGCCCTCCAGTATAAGGCCCGGGTGCAGAAGCAGGAGCAGCTCTATAAAAAGGAGGGGCTCAAGATCCTGATCGCCGCCCACAGCTATGTGATTGAGGACCAGTACATCGGCCGCGCCGTTACTGATTACCTGAAGGAGGCGGGGGTGGTCCCCCTCCGGGCGGACCTGGTGGACCGGGACGGGGCGATCAAGCGCAGCCGGGAGCTGTCCCCCACCTGCAAGTGGGAAATCAGCCGGGAGATTCTGGGGGGCATCGTCCAGCACCGCGGCGATGTGGACGGCATCATCCTCCTCAGCGCCTTCCCCTGCGGCCCGGACGCCATGGTCAACGAGCTGATCACCCGCCGGGTGAAGGGCATCCCCATGCTGAACCTTGTGCTGGACAGCCAGACCGGTACAGCGGGGGTGGAGACCCGGCTGGAGAGCTTTATTGACATCATCCGGCTGAAGGAGGGAAAGCTGTAATGGCCGATACGCCGAGAAGAAAGATATCCTTTCCCCGCTACGCGGAGTATAACTGCGCCTTTCGATACATTGTGGAGCAAGCCCTGGGGGCCAAATACATCATGCCCCCCGCCCTCACCAAGCGGACCATGGCGCTGGGCACCAAGTACAGCCCGGATTTTGTATGTACTCCCTTTAAAACCCTGCTGGGCAGCATGATAGAGTCTCTGGAAGCCGGGGCGGACACCCTGCTCATGACCCACGGCCTGTGCCGGCTGGGGTACTATGGGGAGCTGCTGGAGCAGATTCTGCGGGATTTGGGCTATGAGTTTGACTTCATTAACCTGTCTGACTACGACATGAGCAAGAAAAAGGAGTACATCAAGTTGGTCCGGCGCATCAACCCCAAGGTAAACCCCGCCCGCTTCCTGGCTCAGTTTATGGAGGGGGTGCGGATGGTGGAGTATCTGGATGAAATCACCGCCGAGTACTACCAAAACTGTGGCTTTGACGCCACCGGCGGGGAGTATAAGCGGGCCTATCAGGACTTCCTCACCGCCATGTACACCGCTCGGGGCCGGAGCGATGTGGAGAAGGGCTACCGGGCCGCCAGGCGGGCCCTCCGGGCGGTCCCGCTGAACAAGCCTGGACGCCCCCTCCGGGTGGGCATTGTGGGAGAGTTCTACACCGTGATGGACCCCTTCTCCAACCTGGAGCTGGAGCGGAAGCTGGCGGACATGCGGGTGGAAATTCACCGCTGGATGAATGTAACCCACCAGTTTATCCACCACGGCGGACAGAAGAACATGCACGTAAAAATCCAGGACCTGTGCGCCTATGAGATGGGCCCCACCGCCACCGCCAACATCTGGTTCGCCCGGGAGTGCGCCGAGCGAAGGTTTGACGGACTGGTTCACATCAAGTCGGCCAGCTGCACGCCGGAGATTGACGTGATGCCGGTGCTGCAAACCATCAGCGCCGACTATAAGATTCCAGTACTCTATCTGACCTACGACGCCCAGACCAGCGACGTGGGCCTGCAAACCCGGCTGGAGGCCTTTTACGACATGATTGACATGCGGAAGAAGGTCCTCTGAGCATGAAAGTATATTCGCCTGGAACGGTTCGATTTTTTCCGTTCCGGGCGTTTTTGTCCACATTTTCGGAGGGGTAAACCAGCGGTTGATTGCAAAAACCGGAGCTTTGGGGTATCCTGAGAGGGAGAGGAGATGGGGATATGGACGCGTTGAAAACAGGCGGGCTGATTGTTCAGGCCCGGAAGGAGAAGGAGCTGACCCAGAAGGACCTGGCGGAGCGGCTGCATGTGTCCGCGCAAGCGGTCAGTAAATGGGAGCGGGGCTTGAACTGCCCCGACATCGCCCTGCTGGAGCCGCTGGCGGAGGTGCTGGAGCTTACCGTTACCGAGCTGCTGTCCGGCCAGCGGGGGGAGGAGCCCCACGAGGAACTGGTGCGGGATTCCCTGCGAGTTGGGGAGAACCAGCTGCGGCCCAAAATCAAGTGGTGGCGGGGACTGTTTCTTTTGACCGCCGCCCTCCTGCTGATGCTGGTCCTGTGGCTGGGCTGCGGGTGGCTCCAGGACAACACCAGGCTGCTGCCCCAGCGGGAAACAGTGATTACCCCTGTGGACATCACAGACCGGGAGCAGATCATGGTAAAAGTGCTGTCCGGCGGAAACAGCAGTTTATATTTGTACGACGTTGTGGTACAGGACGGCCTGTCCAGGTGGTATGTGCAGATGGAGCTGGTGGTCAGCGGCGAGGTGGAGCAGAGCTGGGTGCTGGGTGGGGAGGGCCTGGAGGATTCGGACTGGACCTATCCCCGCCGCCAGCTGCTGGCCCTTGGGGTCAAGCCAAAGGATTACAACTTGGACGATTCAAACGGCAGTCTGGAATATACGCTATGTTTTGATTCCTGCACCACCTCAAGCACGGTTGAGGACATCCCCCACTTGACCGGCGGGGCGGTGCTCAACCATGAGATGAGGGAAAAAGCGGTTGTAGACCCGGAGGAGGGTGCGATTTTGCTGGTCTGGAGCGTGCAGGGGCTGGACAACTATTGGCATCCATGGGGCACCTCCCTGGTCGAGGGCACGGCTTTTCTGGTATTCCGGATGTACTGCGAATAAAAAGAGGGCGATTCTCCGGCCTTGACCGGGGAATCGCTCTTGCATAATCTCCCGGGGTGGAGTACAATATGGGGGCAATCCATGAGAAAGAAGGTACTTGAAGTTGGAACACGCGTATCTCGGCATCGATGTGGGCTCCATCTCCACCAAGGGCGTTATCATCGACAAGGACAACAACATCCTCTCCAGCCAGTATATCTGGACCCAGGGCGACCCCATCCACGCGGTGAAGGAGCTGGTCCGCCTGCTGGAGGAGCGGTTTGATAAGGAAAACTACAAAATCGTAGCCACCGGGGCCACCGGCAGCGCCCGGAAGCTGGTGGGCACCATCCTGGGAGCCACCATGGTGAAAAACGAAATCACCGCCCACGCGGTGGGCACCACCACCTTTTACCCCGACGTGCGCACCATTCTGGAAATCGGGGGCCAGGACTCCAAGATTATCCTGGTGGAAAACGGTGTGGCGGTGGACTACGCTATGAATACCCTGTGCGCGGCGGGCACCGGGGCCTTCCTGTCCAGTCAGGCCAAGCGGCTGGGCATCGAGGTGGAGGAGATCGGCGACTACGCCCTGCGCTCCACCCACCCCACCCAGATCGCCGCCCGGTGTACCGTATTCGCCGAGTCCGACCTGGTCCATAAAATCCAGATGGGCCACCCCCGGGAGGACATCATCGCCGGGGTGTGCAACGCGGTGGCGTCCAATTACCTGAACAACGTGGGCAAGGGAAAAAAGATTCTCTCCCCAGTGGTGTTCCAGGGGGGCGTGAGCAAAAACCAGGGGGTGGTGGCCGCCTTCGAGCGGACCCTGGGCCGCAAGGTCATCGTGGACCCCAACGGCCACCTGATGGGGGCGCTGGGCGTGGCCATTCTGGCCAAAAAAGGCCATGCCCGGCAGGAGTTTGACTTCGCCATCGAGAACATGGAGTTCCACACCCGGGAGGCCGGCTGCGGCGGCTGCTCCAACCAGTGTGAGATTATCTGCGTCTACCGGGGCGAGGAGCTGATCGACGCCTGGGGCAACCGCTGTGAGCGGGGAGCCAGGGTACATTAGGCCAAAACCAGGAAGCGCCGCATGGTTATGCGGCGTTTTTCCGTTGGAACTCTTGTGATATTGGACAAATTTCAGCCTTACTTTTTGATCCCATCTGGAAATAGGCCAAAATGGGCGAAGAGGAATTGAATTCGCGGCTTTACTGTGATAAACTGTCAAAGAACAAATGGAGAGGGGAGCATCTCAATGGTTCAAAAATGGAGCGTAACCATCCCGGAGCTGACTGAGGACGAGGCCCGGGGCGTCTATCTCTATCTGCCCAAATCCTACGACTGGGAGCCGGACCGGCACTACCCGGTGCTGTACATGTTCGACGGGCACAACGTCTTTTTCGACTCCGACGCCACCTATGGCAAGAGCTGGGGGCTGGGAGAGTTTCTGGACGCCTTTGAGGTGCCGCTGATTGTGGCGGCGGTGGAGTGCAACCACCACCCGGATAACGGGCGGCTGTCGGAGTATTCCCCCTACACCTTCTACGAGCCGGATCTGGGCCATGTGACCGGCCGGGGAAAAATTACCATGGACTGGTTTGTCAACACCTTTAAGCCCTCCATCGACCGGCGGTTCCGCACCCTGCCCGACCGGCAGCACACCTTTATCGCCGGCAGCTCCATGGGCGGACTGATGAGCCTGTACGCCCTGCTGGAGTACAACCACGTCTTTTCCCGGGCGGCGGCCCTGTCCCCCTCCCTGTGGGTGACCCCCGAGCGGCTGGCCCGGCTGGTGCGGGGGGCGGAGGTTCGCTCCGACACGGTGCTGTATATGGACTACGGCTCCCGGGAGCTGGGCAACCATGAGCTGATGCAGGGGCAGTTCGCCCGGGTAACCGGCCAGCTGCTCAACCGGGGCATAAAGCTCACCTGCCGCATCGTACCCGGCGGCGACCACTGCGAGGCCAGCTGGGAGAAGCAGATTCCCTTCTTTATTGAGACGCTCATGTATGAGCTGGACGGTTAGGTTAGGAGGCGTTCCGCATGGAAACTCAGTATCTCAAGAGCTACAGCCCCGTCCTGGGGCGGGACATGGAGTGTCAGGTCTACGGCCACGCCGGCCGGCCGGTGCTGTATATCCCCTGTCAGGACGGCCGCTTCTTCGACTTCGGCGACTTCCACATGGCCGAGACTCTGGCCCCCTGGATCGAGTCCGGACAGATCATCGTCTTCTCTGTGGACACCCTGGACAAGGAAACCTGGTCCAACAAGGGCGGCGACCCCTACTGGCGGGCCCGCCGCCATGAGGAGTGGATGAACTACCTCACCCGGGAGATGGCTCCCTTTATCCTGAACTGGACCAAGCGGGAGGGCATCATCGCCTTCGGGTGCAGTCTGGGGGCTACCCACGCCGCCAACCTCTATCTGCGCCGGCCCGACCTGTTCAACGGCATGCTGGCCCTCAGCGGCATCTACACCGCTGATTACGGCTTTGATGGATATATGGACGAGGTGGTCTATCAGAATTCCCCTGTCCACTATATGGCCAACCTGCCGGAGGACCACCCCTATATCGACCTGTACAACCGCCAGCGGGCGGCGATCTGCGTGGGTCTGGGCGACTGGGAGCTGCCCGACACCACCCGTCAGATGGCGGATATCTTCTACCGCAAGGGCATCCGCACTTGGGTGGACTTCTGGGGCCACGACTGCGCCCACGACTGGCCCTGGTGGTACAAGCAGGCGGTCTATTTCTTCCCCTGGCTGCTGGGCGGGGAGCCGGGACAGTAAAACCGGCCCATACGATTCAAAAGAGAGAGTGTGAGATACCATGAAAAATGTGATTTTTCTTTCCCCCAACTTCCCCACCAACTACTGGCAGTTCTGCCGGGAGCTGAAAAACAACGGGATGAACGTGCTGGGCATCGGCGACCAGCCTTATGACGAGCTGTCAGGCGAGCTGAAGGACAGCCTGAACGAGTATTACAAGGTTGGCTCCCTGGAGGACTACGACGCGGTGTACCGGGCGGTGGCCTTCTTCATCCACAAGTACGGGCGCGTCGACTGGCTGGAGAGCAACAACGAGTACTGGCTGGAGCGGGACGCCGCCCTGCGTACCGACTTCCACATTACCAGCGGCTTCCAGATCAGCGACATCCCCCGGATCAAGTACAAGTCCAACATGAAGGAGTATTACCAGGCTGTGGGCATCCCCACCGCCCGCTACCACATGGTGGACAACAAAAAGAACTGTCTGGCCTTTATCAGGGAAGTGGGCTGGCCCGTGGTGGTCAAGCCTGACAACGGCGTGGGGGCGTCGGACACCCACAAGCTGTCCAGCGCCCAGGAGCTGGATCAGTTCCTGAGCGCCAAAAATCCTGACGTCACCTATATCATGGAGGAGTTTATCCACGCCGAGGTCAACTCCTACGACGCTATTATCGACTCCAAGGGCGACCCCATCTTTGAGACGGGCAATGTCACCCCTGTATCCATCATGGATATTGTCAATGAAGAGGACAACTCTATCTACTACATCGTCAAGGACCTGCCCGCCGACACCCGGAAGGCCGGACGGGCCACGGTAAAGAGCTTTGGTGTGAAGAGCCGGTTTGTTCACTTCGAGTTCTTCCGCCTGACCCAGGACCAGGAGGGCATGGGCAAAAAGGGCGACGTGGTGGCGCTGGAGGTGAACATGCGCCCCTGCGGCGGATTCAGCCCGGACATGATGAACTTCGCCAACTCCACCAATGTGTATAAGATCTGGGCGGACATGATCGCCTTTGACCACTCCACCCTGGAGACCGGCAGCCACTCCTTCTGCGCCTTCGCCGGACGGCGGGACGGAAAGCCCTTTGTCTATGACCACAAGACCATCATGGAGAAGTACGGCGAGCAGATGAAAATGGTGGAACGCATCCCCGATGTCCTGGCCGACGCCATGGGCAACCAGATGTATATGGCCACCTTCCCCACCCGGAAGAAGCTGGACCAATTCTATCACGACGTTTTGCTGTGCGAGGAGCCGAAATAAGCCGCCATACGTACCGCCTGATCCGGTCAGGCGGTGCTTTTTTATGTTCCGGGAAAAAGAGCGGGGTCCCCCGGCCGGTTGCTCAATCTTAAAACTGTCCCGCCTATGCCGCGGACGGGACAAAACCAGCTGAAACACTATGCGGCCAGCTTATTGTTTTTTAATTTTAATTGTGCTACCATGGACAAAATCGCCTCCGGCGGTTTTTGGGGTTACGATGCCTAATTTCAGATCATGGGGGTAATAAAAAATGAAAAAACCTTTGGCGCTCATACTCGCGGCGGCTCTGGCCCTCTCCTTGACGGCCTGCGGAGGAAAGAGTTCCAACCTGTCAATTGACGGCTGTGAGGATAAGCTTCTCCATCTACTCAACTCTGATTGGAATTTCACTACCACAGAAAGCAATGACGGCTATACGTTTCACTTCTCAGATGAGTTTTATAGTACCTTTCCCTTGACTGTAGAAGGGACTGCCGACAAAAACCAAATGGTAACACAGTCAGTCATCACTTTTGAGGGTGTTCCAGAGAATTATTTTCAGGACACTACCGCCTTGTCCATTCAGGAGGACATTCAAGACTATATGCATGTCCCTATGAATCGGCTTGCAACAGACTTTGTTATCGCCGCCGTTGCCATCAGTACGCTTGACGATTCCGAGGAGGATATGCAAGCCCCGCCCGAGGATTGTCTCAATCTCATTCTTTCCGCAAAAGACTCTCCGCAAGCAAAAGATGGCTGGACTTATACAGTGGCTTTAACGGAGAAAACGCTTACTATAACCTCAGAATATACCGGCTAACAGACTATCAAAAACAGAAAGGAACCGTTTTTATGAATCATCAGGAAAACCTTAATTCCGAACAAGAGCAAATTACCGCTGTGGAGGATGTCCCAGCGGCCAGGGGCAACGCGGAAGCTCTAACAGCCATAAGGTCTAAATTGACCAGGAAAAAGCTTGTCATTCTGGGTATCATTGTCGTTGCGGTCATCGCCGTCGCTTTTGCTTTCCTGCATAAGTCCAAATTTGAAAAGGTGCGCAGTGAGTGCGTCCAAATTGCGGGCACAATTGTCGGAAGCGGCGACTATTTTACCATTGATACATATCCTGATTCATACGAAAATATGGACGAAACTTTGAAAGCCCTCCTGCTTCCCGACATACAGGAAAACGCGTTGAAGGCAATCAAATATGCAAATGAAGAATTGGGATTCAATGATTCCGTATATTCTAAAATGATGAAAACCACCGCTTTAATGGGACGTCAAAGTGAGGAAACGGATAAATACAAAGTGTCTTGGACCTATCATCCGGATAATGGCCTTGAAGTGACTTATGAACAAAAATAATGACGGCCAAGCAGGGGCGGCACTTCAATGTGCCGCCCCTTTTGTCGCAAAAGAGCGGGGTCCCCCGGCCGGTTGCTTAATCTTAAAACTGTCCCGCCTATGCCGCGGACGGGACAAAACCAGCTGAAACACTATGTGGCCAGCTTATTGTTTTTCAATTTTAATTGTGCTACCATGGACAAAATCATCTCCAGCGGTTTTTGGGATTACGATGCCTAATTTCAGATCATGGGGGTAATAAAAAAACCTTTGGCACTCATACTCGCGGCGGCTCTGGTCCTCTCGTTGGTGGCCTGTGGCGGCGGCGGGGATAGCGCATCAGAAGAAACAAGCAAACCGCAAAGCTTAAAGGTTGGAGATACATACACTGGTAATAAATTTGAAATTACGCTCACTAATGTAGAATTTGCTGATAAGCTAAATACAGATTGTACCAGTGAATATGACACTTCATCGGATTTTAGGCTTTGAAGATTCAAACGGTTCTATTAAAGTAGACCTTACTACTGAGGAAGGCCGCCTTGTAGAACGTAGAGGAGGGCGGCACATCAACGTGCCGCCCCGCTTTGTCGCAAAAGAGAGGGAAACGAGTTTCCTCGTTTCCCTCAAAAAGGCGCTTATTCCTTCTCAAACACGTCCTTGCCCATTCCACAGATGGGGCAGACCCAGCTATCCGGGACCTGATCCCAAGGGGTGCCGGGGGCGACGCCGTTATCCGGGTCACCAACGGCGGGGTCATAGACGTAGCCGCAGGGGCAGACATACTTCTCCATGCCGTATTCCTCCCAAGCTCAGCCGAAGTACCGATCCAGCAGACCCTTGAAGGCGCGGCCGTGGCGGGCCTCGTCCCGGGCCATCTCGTGGACGGTGTCGTGGATGGCGTCCAGACCCAGCTCCTTGGCCTTCTTGGCGATGGCCACCTTACCGGCGGTAGCGCCGTTCTCGGCCTCCACCCGCATCTCCAGGTTCTTCTTGGTGGAGTCAGTGAGAACCTCGCCCAGCAGCTCAGCGAACTTGGCGGCGTGCTCGGCCTCCTCCAGAGCGGCCCGGCGCCAGTACTCGCCGATCTCGGGGTAACCCTCGCGGTAGGCCACACGGGCCATGGCCAGATACATGCCAACCTCGGTGCACTCGCCCTGGAAGTTGGCGCGCAGGCCCTCGATGATCTCAGGATCAACGCCCTGGGCTACGCCCACGACATGCTCGGCGGCCCAGGACATCTCGCCCTTCTGCTCCACAAACTTGTCGGCGCCGACGCCGCACTGGGGGCACTTCTCAGGGGCGGCCTCGCCCTCGTAGACGTAACCGCAGACGCTGCAAACAAACTTTTTCATGATAGTGGTTCCTCCTTGTTGTTGTTTTGTTGATTGGTACAGCTGGGACATAGACCATAGAAGGTGAGCTTGTGGCGCTGAACCGCAAGCCCATATTGCTGGCTGACAGCCTGATCCAGACCGGCGTCCGAGTTGATCTCGGGCAGATCCAGAATCGAGCCACAGCAATCGCAAACAAAGTGACTGTGGGGGGTGACAATGGCGTCAAACCGCTCCTGCCCCTGGACCGTGCCGACTCTTTGAACAAGGCCGTGTTCCAGAAAGAAGGTCAGATTGCGGTATACCGTTCCCAGGCTCAGGTCCGGGTGACAGGGCTTGAGCCGCTGGTAGATCCACTCAGCGGAGGGATGACACTTTGTCCCCTGGATAGTGGTCAGGATCGCCTCCCGTTTTTTGCTGTAGCGTACGGCGCGCTCCATAGACCCTCCCCCTTGTTAGTATTGATTCTTATTACTCTGGTATAGTATCACAGCCGCCGGAGTTTGTAAAGAGGAAAATAAAAAAATTTGGAGCGAGTACCCAAATTCAGGTATCCCCATGTTTTCGCTCTTTTAAACGAGCTAAAATCGTTTTTTCCAGCCGGTCGCCATACTTCATTCCCAGCAGGAACAGGATCAATCCCAATATCGCGATTGGAACCATGAGCCAGGGCGACAGTCCCGGAGCGGCGCCGCCCAGAGCGCTGGCAAACAGCAGGCCCCAGGGCCGGGCCAGCAGAACAATCACGGCGAAGCGGCGGAAGGAGAGCCGGGTCAGTCCGGCCAGGATACACAGCATGTCGTCAGGGAAGAAGGGGAAGAGGAAGGCCAGGGTCAGAAAAATCGGGGCCTTGGCGCGCAGGACATTCTGATACCGCTCCGACAGCTTCCGGCTGACAAACCGGTCGGCGAACTCCCGTCCCAGCGCCCGGGCCAGGGAGAAGGTGAGCAGCGATCCGGCCACCACCGCTCCAAAGGTGAGCAGAAAGGCGGGCCAGGTGCCGAAGAGCACGCCTCCCGCGGCGGCGGTGATATTGCTGGGGATGGGGGCCAGTACGACAGAGAGAAACTGGAGCAGAAAAAAGCAGAGATGGGAGTAGGGAGCAAAACGGGCGATATAGGCCCGCAGCGCGTCCGGGGAGCGGACCGCCTGAAAAAAGCCGGTGCTGTACAAAAACCATCCACCCCCCGCCAGCAGCAGAAGGACGGCGGCAAGAATCATGATGTTCCGCGCGTTCCTCATAAAAATGCCTCCAGTCTATGGGAGGTATTTTAACACACTCGGGGGCGGATAACGACAAAAAACTCCTTAAAATTTTATGAAGAAGCTGTGAACAGACAGGGCGGGCAGAGCGCGCGCGTCCCGCTTTTCCTCACAAAATTTCTTGCTTTACCGGCAGAACTCCGATTTGCGGAACAAAGACCGCAACAGCACAATCCAGCCCCAGGAGACGGACAGCGCGGGCACGCAGGACAGCGCGATCGCTTTGACTGGATGCATGTCGCTAAAGCAGATGGGTCCAAAGAACATGACGAACAGGACTACCATCATCACCAGCAGAGTGATCTTTTCCCGCCGGTTATTGGGAGGTGTGAGGAAAATTTTTTTCAGATCAATTTCCACCCTGGTGACTTCTTTTTTCATATCAGCTCAGCGCTCCCGTCACTTGTTCGACCACCCGGATCAGCTCCCCCGAGTGGATAAAGTCCTTCAGGTACTCAATGCAGGGGTGGAGCAGCATGTCTTTCTCCATTACCGGCACGGTTTTGCCGATTTCAGCCAGTACCGCCGCCGTAGCCGGAGCCCGGTTCACGTCTGGGTCCACGAACTGCTGCACCTCAAAAACACCCAGTAGCTCGATGGCCAACATGTACTCCAGCTTCTCCGCCATGGGACCCGCTTTCTTGCAGGCGTTGTAGCCCATGGCGACATAGTCCTCCTGATTCCCGCAGGTAGGGGTGTTGTCGATGGTAGAGGGGGTGGCCAGCATCCGCATCTCGTTGAGCAGACCAGCCTGAACGTACTGAGGAATCATCAGCCCGGAGTTCAGACCTGGGTTCTTGATGCAGAAGTAGGGGTAGCCCGACAGGGAGCCGTCCACAATCCGGTTGTTCCTCCGCTCAGACATTTTGGCCAGCCCCACGGCGGCGACGCAGGCGCTGTCCATCTCCATTCCCACATAGGCCGAGTCGGCGTTGCAGGCGGAGATCACGTCCTCGTTGCCCGTCTCCGGCCAGATGATGGGGTTGTCGCAGCAGGAGTTCATCTCGATCTCAATGGTTTTTTTGGCGTCCTCCAGGGTCTTCCGGGCCGCGCCGTGGAGCTGGGGGATGCACCGCAGGGACAGGGCGTCCTGTACCCGGCTGCCCCTGTACTTTTCCATAATACCGGAGCCTTTGAGTATCCGCCGGACATTCTCCGAGGCGTTGAGCTGGTCCGGATGAGGCCGGACCGCCATCACCCGGGGGTCAAAGGCGTTGATAACCCCTTTCATAGCCTCCAGGGACATGGCTCCCACAATGTCGGCGGATTTGGCCGCCTGGAGCATATCCCACAGGGCCAGCGCCGCCATGGCTGTGGCGGAGGTGGTGCCGGACACCAGGGCCAGACCCTCCTTGGAGCTAAGTTCCATGGCATTCATGCCCGTCCGCTTCAGGGCCTCCGCCCCCTCCAGCAGCTCGCCCCGCCAGTAAGCTTTCCCCCGTCCCAGCAGGACCAAGGCCATGTGGGCCTCAGGGGAGAGATAGCCCACACTCCCATCGCCGGGGGCGTATGGGGTCAGTCCGGCGTTAAGGAAATCCCGATAACGCTCCAGCACACACATCCGAACACCGCTGTAGCCTTGGCCGATATTTTGAAGCACCATGAGCATAATGCCCCGCACACGCTCAATACTCAGGGGCTCGCCCACGGAAACAGAGTGGGACAGGATAATGTTTTCTTGGAGCTGGGCGGTCTCCTCCTTGTCAATCGCCTTGGTACACAGCGCGCCGAAGCCGGTCGTGACGCCGTACATCACCCGCTCTTCCTCCACCCACCGCTCAACCAGAGCCCGGGATCGTTCCACACGCGCGATGTACTCCGGGGAAAACTCTACTTTTCGCCCAAACCTGGCCACGGAGACGAAGTCATCCAGGGAAATGGGTTCGCCCAAAACCAGTGTTTTCATTTCTTCCATCTCGAAACACCTCGCTATTTTATTTCATACGCGGCCCGCCAGAGGCGGGCCATACGGGAGTCAACCCTCGATCTGGTCTACGCTGTCCACGATATCCTTTTTGGTCTCGGGGTCGAAGAAGAACACCTTGAAAGTCGCGGCCACCTGGAAGATAAAGACGACCAGCACCACAAATCCTCCGCAGGCCGCCAGGTACTTCACGCCGTCCACACCCTGGGCGCCGCCGCCGAAGGCCACCATGACGCAGGCGATCACGCCGATGGACACACCCCAGACGATCTTCTGCCAGATGGCGGGTTCCTCGTCGTGGCGAGCCCCTTTGGTGCACAGGGCGGCGATGGTGGTGGACATGGAGTCCGCCGTGGTGGAGAAGGCGGCGATCAGAGCCAGGATGATAACCGGGATGATGATCATGCCCAGAGGCACATGCTTGAGGAACTCCCACAGACCGGCGGTAGCGCCGCCGTCTTGAATGGCGGCGATAATGTCAGCGCTGCCGCTCTTCTGCCACTCCAGGGCGGTGGAACCCCACACAGAGAACCACACAAAGCCGAAGGAGGCGGGCAGAATCCAGTTGACGATGAGGAACTGCCGCACGGTACGGCCGTATGCGATGATAGCGAAGAAAATACCCATCAGGGGGGCGTAGGCGATCCAGATGGCCCAGTCATACATGGTCCACCAGGTGACCAGGGCGGAGCCGCCCACGGTGTAGGGGTCAAAGCCCCACGTCCAGAACCGGTCCAGCCAGTAGCCCAGGCCCACGTTGGCCATATTCAGGATGTACACGGTGGGGCCGATGATGAACAGCAGGATGAGCAGCACATAGAAGATCTTGGAGGTCAGTCCGGCCAGCCACTTGATGCCCTTGTCGATGCCAGTGACCGAGGCGATGGTAAAGGTAATGGTGATAACAGCGGTGAGGGCGACCCACACGATGGGGCCCTGGTCCACGCCATAGGCGGAGTACAGGCCGGAGCCGATGAGGGCCAGACCGGCGCCCAGAGAAGCGGCCAGGCCCAGGGCAATAGCCAGCACAGACAGAACGTCCACCAGCACCACCCAGATCCCCTTGGTCACCCTGTCCCCGAAGATGGGGGTAAGGGAGGCGGCCACAGACAGGTCTTTCTCGCGGTTGAAATACATATAAGCGATGAGCACCCCGGACAGGGCGTACATGGCGTAGGGAATGAGCGTCCAGTTGTAGAAGCAGCGTCCCATGGCGAACAGCTCCGCGTCCTGGGTCAGAGGAGTGATTCCGTAGCCGTCCAGCTCACCGTAGATGTTGCCGTAGTAGATCAGCACCTCGTTAACGCCGTATGTAATCAGGCCGGTGGCGATGCCGCCGGTGAGGGTCATGGCGAACCAGGAGCCGAAGGAGTGCTTGGCCTTGGCCTCCGGGCCGCCGAAACGGATCTTGCCCACTTTAGTGAACAGCAGCAGGGCCGCCAAAAGCAGAGTTACCATCGCTACAATCTGATACAGCCAGCCAAAATTGCTCAACGACCAGTTGAATACCGCGTAGGTGACGTTGGTCAGCCAAGCGTTGTTGACGATGCCCAGCAGGGCGGCGCCTCCGATGATGACGAAGCAGGGGATGAATACGTCCCACCGGATGGGCTTGTTTCCATGTTTCATGTGTCTCTCCGTATGCGGCGCTTAGGGCCGCATACTCTCCTTTCTGTTAGTCTGCCTAAATAAGAAGCAAGTCTTGGGCCAAGTAAAGAGAAGAAAGGAATTTTTCAAAACTTTGTGTCAACCGCACAATTCTCAACCGCTTTAATTATGCAAGATTTCTATAAATAGATTTGGTTTTCTTTATCATTCTCTGTCCGTTCTTTTCTGTGGCGCAAAATATTATTGCATGTCGCAAAATTATTTTGCTTCCTTGATTGACAACAGAACAGATTTTCCCCTATACTTGAGGTATCGGGAAAGGAGAGACACCTATGCTGTATGACATTTTGTTCACGCTGGATCAATCGGAGCGCTTTCAGTCGGTGGCCTGGGGCGGGAAAGAGGCGGAAACGCTTTACCAGGACCTCTTCGCGAACTGGGTGGAGACCCACCGGTCTGTCTACGACGCCTTTGATCTGCCCGCCGGCGTTGAGGGCGGACAGTTTACCTGGGAGGAAACCCTTTTTTTCTTTCAGCGGCTCCCCGCTCCGGACGGAAACATCTATCTGCTGCTCAAGCGGGAGGACAATCGCCCCTATCTCCTGGCCCGGGCTCTGGATCAGCTGACTGACGGAGTGCAGATCTATGACAAAAACGCCTGTGTGGTCTATTTCAACCGGGCCAGCCGGAATATCTCCCACATCCCCAGCGGCGTCAGCGTGGAGGGGCGTCATCTGCTGGACCTATACAGTCTGGAGGAGAGTGTCAGTACCACTATGACCGCCCTCCAGACTCAGGCCCCGGTCATTGATCGGGTGGACAGCTTCCGGGTCAATGATTTCAGAACGACGCCCATCGCTTCCGCCAACACCTCCTATCCCATCTTCCGGAACGGGGAGCTGATGGGAGCGGTGGTCTTTGAGGAGACCGCGGAGATTGCCGAGAAGAATATCAAAAAGCTGGAAGCTACCCGGCGGGCTCTCAGCGCCTTTCAGAACACACCGCCTAAAGTCAGTTTCTCCGGCTACACCTTTGACAATGTGATTGGCAGTTGTTCCCGGCTGCGAGAGGCGGTGGAGCTGGCCCAACGGGTGGCCCATCAGAACAACCCTGTACTCCTGGTGGGAGAGACGGGAACAGGCAAGGAGATTTTTGCCCAAAGCATCCACCGGGCCAGCCGCCGCCGGGGCGGACGGTTCCTGGCCATCAACTGCGCCGCTGTCCCGGAAACTCTGATTGAGAGCCTCCTCTTCGGTACCCAGAAAGGCAGCTTCACCGGCAGCGAGGACAAAGCGGGCTACTTTGAGGAGGCCGCTGGCGGCACCATCTTCCTGGACGAGCTGAACTCCATGAGCCTGGCCATGCAGTCCAAAATCCTGCGGGTCCTCCAGGAAAAAACGTTCCGCCGGGTGGGCGGGCACAAGGACCTGAAGCTGGACGCGAGGATGATCTCCTCCTGCAACGAGGATCCGTTCAAGGCCATCTCCGAGAACACGTTCCGCCGGGATCTGTTCTACCGCCTGTCAACAGTGATGATTGAGCTTCCGCCGCTCCGGGAGCACCTGGAGGACCTGGAGGAGCTGATCCGCTACCACCTGGGTGCTACCGCCTACCAGTTTGTCCACGCAATTACCCAAATCGCTCCGGAAGTCTACGCCCTTCTGCGAACCTACCATTGGCCGGGTAACGTGCGGGAACTGTTCCATGTGCTGGACTACGCCCAGAACGTTACCGACTCCGGGGTGATGGAGGTACGGCATCTGCCCCCCTATCTGCTGAAACGCCAGACCTCCACTCCCGACACCCGGGCCATCGACTTCTCCCAGAGGGATCTCCAGGGCCTGATGGATGAATATGAGCGGGAGATCATCGCTCAGGCTCTGGAGCACTGCGGCTATAACATCTCCCAGACCGCCAAGACCCTGGGCATTCTCCGACAGAGCCTGCAATACCGCATCCGAAAATATGGATTGATTTTTTAGGGACCATAGCAAAGAGCCGTTGGTTTATGACCGCGGGTACTGGGCCACAGATACAGGAGAGGGCGGGAACACTGGAGCCGCCAATCAGTTCATAGCACAGACCGATATCTTCGTTAAAACTATATTGTGGTTATTCGGTTTCCCGCTGAATCGCAAAGCATTGTAAAGGGCTTTTCGATAAATAGCAGGGGAGAAGTAACTTCCTTTCCTGTTTTCACTATTATAGAGAAAGCCGGCTGTTTGACCCGCAGCCGGCTTTGTGTTGGGCATATTTACTTCTCAATGCCCCGCTTTTTCATCCAGTCAGGAAGTTTATCCGGGGTCAGACCGTTGTACTTGCAGCCGGGGTAGCGGCAGTTGGCGCAGTTGCCCTTGTTTCCCTTGACGGGGGGTTCTCCCTTGACGCTCTTCTCCAGGAACTCCACCAGAGCCTTGATGTCGGCCTCCTCGCCGTCCACGGCCCAGTAATGGGCGCCCTCGTTGCCACCGATGCCGCCGGCGCACACCACCTTGGCGTCACAGTGGAACATCTGCTTGATGGCCTCCACCTCAGTGAGGATGTCGGCGCTGGACAGGCAGTACAGACCAGGATCGGCCCCCATGGAGATGTCGATGTGGCTGGCGCCGCCCAGCGCCCGGCTGGCGGCGGGGACGCTGGGAACCATTTTCTCATAGCCCACAGGGCAGAGCCATTTCAGGCCCTTGCTGGTCATGTAGCCAATGAAATTGGGGACGGTGCCGCCGTTGAAGCCGGAGGTGATGACGCCCACATGGCCGTCCTGGTCGAAGGCGTTGGCCCCCTTGATGATGACGGTGTCAGCGTGGTAGTCCTGGAGAGCCTCGTCCATCTTCTTGTCCACAGGCTGGCCCTTGTAAAACACGTTGGGGAAGCTCTTGCGGCTGGAGGGCTCGGTGACGCACAGCATGGCGTCAGTGCTGTTGCCCACGGTGCACAGGCCGGGTTCCACCTCATAGCCCAGCTCCTGGGCGATAAAGGCGTTGGTGGTTCCGCCAGCCAGCAGGACATAGGCGTCCTTCCAGGCCTTTTGGAACTCGGGCATCTGGATGACCGCCTTGGCAATCAGGCGGCGGGCCTCGGCGGGAGTCAAAACAAAGGTAGCTTTCATGATGATTACTCCAATCTTATCAGTTTTCTTACATGTTTCGCGGATGAGGATATCCATCTACATAGGAAGAATGTTTAGACGGTCAATCTTCCCGTCCTCGGTTACCGAGGAGAGGTAGGCGACTACCGGTACCACTCTGTCATGATACACGATAAAGTACCAGGCTACATTCTCCTCCATAAATTTCACACCGCTGATGGGGAAGGGACCACCGTTATATCCGAACTTATGGTGGAACATCATCTCTACCGCCATCTTTCCGGACAGATGAAGGGTGTCTTCTCCTATCTGGGTCCAGGAAGCATCGTGAAGAATGCCATCCTTGGCAAACAGATCAGCAAGAGCGCATTCGTCACCCTTACGCATATAATCAATGTACCGTTCCAATAACGTCATATTGGCACCCCCTTAAAACCGTTCGGAGTGCATCAGCGCATCGATGCCACCGTCTACAAACAGGATTTCGCCGTTGATACCACTGGCTTTGCGGGAGGCCAGAAACACAATCGAGGTGGCAATTTCCTCTGCGTCCAGGAATTCCTTTGTCCCATATCGTGTGGGAATGGGGATGAGCAGCGCGGCGTTCCGCTGCTGCTCCGTCATACCCTTCGTCATAGGAGTTGTGGTATTGCCCGGAGCAACTCCGTTGATCCGCAGGCCATCCACCGCCCAGTTGGGGGAGGCCCGACGAATCCAGCGGGCCAAGGCGCACTTAGAGGAACTGTAAGCGGCAGGGCCTTTTTCCTTGGGAATCATGCGGGCCAGATCCATCCCTCGTTCCCGGTTACGCAGATTGGTCAGCAGCTCCACCCAGTCCATACGGACAATGGAATTGGTAATGGTGTTGGAGCAGGTCATCACACAGCAGCCCTTTTTCTTAGTGAGCAGGGGCCGAAGGCCCTCCGCAATATAGGTACCCGCATAAAAATTCAATGCAAAAATTTTCTCTGCCGGCGCAGTGGGACCTACACCGGCATTGCTGATCAGACCGTCGATCCCGTCCGGGTACTTCTTCTTCACAGCCTGGATTGCGTTGTTGACACCCTCGTCCGTAGACAAGTCGGCCTGGAAGTCACCATCTTTGTAGTCAATGTTGAAGACTTCGTGTCCTTCTCCCATCAACATACGGCAAACCTCCGCGCCGATTCCGGTGGTGCCGCCGGTAACGACATAGATACCCATAACATTTCATTCCTTCCAGATCAATGCTTATTTTACGTTCCCACCCCGGATAGGGTGGGAACCGGAAACACGCTTTATTCTTTCTCAGGATGCTTCTTCAGGTCCACCACAGGGTTGAGCAGGGGCCGCATCTCGAAACCATCGGGACCGACGATGCGGCACTCGGCCATGTCGCCGTCCTGGATGTGGAAGGCCCGGGGGGTGCCGGTGGACAGGATATCTCCGGCGTACCAGCCCTGGATGCCGCTGTGGAGGGAGACCAGCCGGGCGGGGCGGTGGGTCATGTTGGCCACCACGTTTTTGGCGTAAATTTCACCGTTATGGACGGACTGGACCTCCAGCTTTAGCACGTCGGGCACCTCGTCGGGGGTGACCAGCTCAGGTCCGAAGGAGAAGAATGTGGGGAAGTTTTTCACGACGCACAGATACCGGGGGTTGCCGCTGACATAGTCATTGCCCTTGAGGATGGACTCCTCGGTCATATCCAGGATGGTGGTGTAGCCCACAATGGTGTCCTGCCAGTTTTCCTCGGACACGTCCCGGCAGTCCTTCCCCATAATGACGCCCAGCTCCGCCTCGGCGGTGGTTTTCTGGGCCTCCTTCAGCTTGGGCAGCTTGATCTCGTCGCCGGGGCCTACCAGGGTGTCGGCCATCTTGAAAAAGCTGCCGGGGAAACCGGTGGGAGCGGCAGAACCGATGTCCCCGGCATGGTCCACATAGTTCAGCCCGATGCCGAAGATCCGCTTGGGATCGCGGTACAGCGGAGCGTAGACCACTTCCTCCTGGGGAACCAGGCCAGGCAGATTGTCCAGCTCAGCCTTGCCGCCGGCATTGTACCAGGCGGTCAGACCGGGGATCTCACCGGCCTGGATGAGGGACATCATGTCGGTGCTCCAGCCGGTGCCTTTGGCGGCGTTGAGGGCGGCGATGGGGAACACGCCTTTGGGGGTGGCGATACCGGCGATTTCCCCGCCGTTCTTTTTGATAGTAGCAAGACGCATGGTTATATTCCTCCAAGTATGTATTTATTTCTTTGCCGCGACGGCAGCGGGGGGAGTTATCATATTTTCACTGTGGGCCACCACCATAGTGGTGACTACGTCGCCTGTGACGTTGAAGGTGGTGTTTGCCATGTCGATAAGGCGGAAGATTCCGGCAATCATGCCTACGATCTCCAGGGGCAGGCCCATATTGGTCAGCAGAATGGTGGTCATGATGATCGCGCCGCCGGGGACGCCGGGGCAGCCCATAGCCACCAGCACAGTGGAAATCACAATGTTGACCAGGGCGGCGGGGGTGAGCTCCATCCCATAAATTTGGGCGGTCATCACGATGGCCGCGGCGTAGTAGATACAGCCGCCGTTCATGTTGATGGTGGCTCCCAGGGGCAGAGAGAAGGAGGACAGCTCCGGAGATACCCCAAAGTCGTCGTTGGTGACCGAGGTGGAAATTGGAAGAGAACCAGCGGAGCTGGTGGTGCTCAGAGTGACCACCCAGACCTTCCAGATGCCCTTGAAGAACTGGCCAATGGGGAACCGGGCCAGGATGGCCACCATTGGGACATACATCAGGAAGACCAGGATCACGTCGGAGGCGTAAACCGTGAGGATCAGCTTGCCCAGGGGGCCAAAGATTTTCAGACCATAGGCGCCCACCGAGTCGGCCAGCAGGGCGCACACACCGATGGGAGAGAACTCCATCACGATGGCGGTAATCTTGGACATCACATCAGAAAAACTCTGGATAGCGGAGGAAAGGCGCTTTCCCTGCTCCTCCATCATGATGAGGGCCACCCCCAGGAAGATGGAGAAAACGATGATCTGGAGCATATTGGTGTTGACAAAGGACTGGAATACGTTGGACGGGAACGCGTCCACAATGGTGTCCAGGACGCTGGGCATGGCCTGGGCCTCATACTGACTGCCCTCCGCCAGCGCGCTCATATCAAAACCTTCGCCAGGATTGGTGATATTGGCCACCAGAAAGCCCAGCACCACGGAGATCGCGGAGGTGAGGGCGTACAGCCCGACTACCTTGACGCCGATGCTGCGCAGCTTACGCAGATCGCCCAAGCTGGCCACTCCGGCGGTGATAGAGCAGAACACCAGAGGAACCACGATCATTTTGATCATATTCAGAAAAATCGTTCCCAGAGGCTTCAGGACGGTGGCCTTCTCCTGGAAAATCAAGCCGATCAAAATGCCCAGTCCAAAGCCGATAAAGGTTTTCAGGGCCAAGCTCATCTTTTTCAACTGTTTGTCCTCCCTTTCTTGATTCACTTGTCAGGATTTTTGCTGAAGTAATGCAACGGCTTTCTTCAGCCGCGCGCAGCCCTCCACCACGTTTTCGTAGCTGTTGGCGAAGGACATCCGCAGATAGCCCTCGCCGCCGGGGCCGAACACGTCGCCGGGCACCAGAGCGATTTTGGCGTTTTCCAGAAGATAAGCGGCCAGATCAGCGGACTTCATATTCAGGGACTCGCAGTTGATGAAGATGTAGAACGCGCCCTTGGGGCACTCACAGCGCAGGCCGGGAATCTCGTTAATCGCCTTGACGGCATAGTCCCGGCGGCGCTGGTACTCCTTCACCATCTCGTTTACCTCGTCTCCCTCCTCGTTGAGGGCGGCGATGGCGGCCACCTGGACAAAGTTGGGGGCGCAGGTGGTGTTGTGCTGGTGGAACTTGTTCATGGCCAGGATGTACTCCTCCGGGGCGGCCACATAGCCCAGCCGCCAGCCGTCCATGGCGTAGGCCTTGGACATGCCGTTCATGGTGAAGACGCGCTCCTTCATGCCGGGCAGGGAGGCAATGCTGATGTGTTTCGCCCCGCCATAGACCAGCCGCTCATAGACCTCATCGGAGATAACCATCAGGTCGTTGGCGACGGCGATCTCGGCCAGCTCCTTGAGCACGTCCTCCGCCAGCACGCCGCCGGTGGGATTGCTGGGGGTGATGATAACAATGGCCCTGGTCCGGTGGGTGATCTTGGAGCGGATCTCGTCCAGGCCAATTTGATAGCCAGACTCCTCCCGCAGCGGATAGGGGATCGGGACCGCCCCCAGCAGATTGGGGACATTGACGTAATTGAGCCAGCCCGGATCGGGGACCAGAATCTCGTCCCCCTCCTCCAGGATGGTGGCTAACACGGCGAACACCGCTTCGGACAGACCCACAGTGACCAGCACCTCGGATGCCTTATAGTCGATGCCGTTCTCCCGCTTCAGCTTGTCCGCGATGGCCTGGCGCAGGTCCATCAGGCCGAAGTTGGAGGTGTAGTGGACCTTGCCCTCAGCCAGGGCCCGGTTGGCCGCCTGCTTGATGTACTCCGGAGTGTCGAAGTCGGGCCGCCCGATCTCAAAGTGGAGGACCTTTTCCCCCGCCCGCTCCATTGCCAGCGCCTTTTCGTTGACCTTGCGGATGCCGGAGGGCGCCATCCGGTTCATCCGTTCCGCAATTTTCGCCGCCATAATGATGCCTCCTTCATTTTAGTGAACTTGTGTAAAATTGATTGCGTTTTTGCTCTCTGTAAGAATATTTAGCCACAAAAACAGTGAAAAGTAAAATACGAAAAACTTGAACACGTTATATCTATTTTCGTATATCATTTGGCAATTATGTCTATAAGACGTAGAGCTCTGCCAGGATGATTCTGACAGAGCTCTGCAAGGAAGAAAGAATAACATCAAAATCAGTAGGCCCGCGTCAATCCGCCGTCCACCAGGATGGTCTGCCCGGAGATGTAGGTGTTGGCCTCAGAGCAGAGGAACGCGGCCAGACGGCCGTATTCGTCTACTGTGCCGTAGCGTCCCAAGGGAAAGGACTTTAAGTCCTCCTTCTCATACTCGGCCACAGAGATACCCGCCTTTTCCGCTCGAATGGCGTTCAGGCTGGTAATACGGTCCGTTCCGACGCGGCCAGGGCCGATGACATTGATCAGGATATTGTCTTTGCCCAGCTCGGAGGACAGGGTCTTGCTCATACCCACCACACCCATGCGCATGGTGTTGGACAGGATCAGGTTGTCTAGACAGTCCTTGACGGAGGAGCTGGTGGAGTTGAGAACGCGGCCTCCGCCCAGCCGGCGCATGGAGGGCAGCACAGCCCGAATGGATCGGACGTAAGACAGCAGGCAGCTGTTGAACGCATGTTCCCAGTCATTGTCGGAAAAGGCGTCAAAGGGGCCGGGCTTGGGGCCGGGGCCCATATTGACCAGAGCGTAGATATCACCCAGTGTGTTGACTGTATGGTCCACCAGGGCTTGTATATCCTCCGCCTCGTTGACATCGCAAAGATATGCCTCCGGTCGGTTCCCGGTTTCTTTTTCAATGTCTGCCCGCGCGGCGGCCAGCCTGTCCGCGTTGTGTCCGCAGATCATCACTCTGGCGCCCTCCCGAGCCATCTCGGTGGCAATGCCCTTGCCCAAACCGGCGGCGGAGGCCATGCACAAAACAACCTTATTCTTCAAACCCAAGTCCATAATAATTCCTCCCAAATAATGATAAGTGGAAATGTCTTGCGCTTTGCTGCTTTTTCTGCTATCATTTAGCCACAAAATTTGAGAAAAGTAAAATATGAAAAACTTGAACACGTTATATCTATTTTCGTATAGGGGGACAGCGAAATGACGAATTATAAGGAATATATCTATGCGGTCTATCAGGAAAAGAGCTTCTCCAAGGCGGCAAGAAAGCTGTATGTCTCCCAGCCATGGCTGAGCGCCACCATAAAAAAGGCGGAGGAGGAGTTGGGCCTGCCTCTGTTCGACCGAAGCACAAATCCTATTTCTCTGACTGAGGCGGGACGGTACTACATTGAAAAATTTGAACAGATCTCGGCGATCGAGGCGGAGATGAATGAACATTTCAGGCTGCTCCGGGACGTGGGGCGGACTGAACTCCACATTGGCAGCTCCATGTTCTTCTGTACCTATGTTCTGCCCGATTTGATGGCGGATTTTCGTCTGCGATACCCTCAGGTGACGCTGACCTTTACCGAGGGCGGCAACAAAACGCTTTTGGAAAAGCTTCTCAGTGGGCATCTGGATTTTCTCCTGGAGGCGGAGCGCCCCACCAACAGCCGGGTCCACTCCATCCCCTGGGCCTCTGAGGAAATTGTATTGGCGGTCCCTGCCGGCGGTCCCGTCAACAAAAAACTGGATCAGTACCGCTATTCCTTTGAGGAATTTCTGGCCCGTACCCAAACCGGCGACCGTCGTCCTCCCGTGCCTCTGGAGGCGTTCGCGAAAGAAAACTTCCTCCTGCTCAAGGAGGGGAACGATATCCATCAGCGCAGTCTCCAGCTGTGCAAAAACGCCGGATTCACCCCCAAGGTAACCCTGTATCTGGCCCAAATGATGACGGCCTACTACCTGGTTCTGGAGGGACAGGGCATCGCGTTCCTTCGCTCCTCTATTCCCGCGCATGTTATTCCAACCGATCAAGTTGTTTTTTATCAGCTAGACGACCCCTTGGCTGTACGGAGCGTTTATCTCTCTTACACCCAGCGAAATACAAGTCCGGTGCAGCAGCATTTGATTGACTTCATGAAGGAGAATATTTTGTAACAAAAACCGCGGCGCCTCATCAGAACGGTCTGATTGAGCGCCGCGGTTTTGTCAAGTTTGCATAAAGGTTATACGAAAACAGATATAACACTATTAAGTAATTCGTCTTTGAATTTTACAGCTGAACGCCTTAATATGTAATAAATTATATCTATCAAGTGTAAAAAGGAATACCATATGAAACACATTTTGATTGCCGGACCCTCTGATGATCCATTTCGTATCCCCCAGATTACCCGGGCCGCTGTTGAAAACAGCGGAGGACAAGCGTTTTTTAGCATGGACCCATCTGATATCGCGGCGTGTGATGGGGTTATTCTTCCTGGCGGGCTGCCCGATGTTGATCCATCTAATTACGGAGAACGAAATACCGCCTGCGATGTGATAGATCCCGGGCTTGACATGGCGCAGCTGAAGATGCTGGATACCGCGGCAGCTTCGAACAAACCCATTCTTGGAATATGCCGGGGACATCAGCTTCTTAACGTCTACTATGGCGGTACGTTGATTCAGGACGTGGCAGAATTGGAAATTCACCGCTTCGTTCCGGATGTGGAAACGCTGCATAATTCCGTCTGTGTCCCCGGTACGCCGCTGTACCAGCTCTACGGCGCCAGTGGTATCATCAATACCAAACACCATCAAGCGGTGCGAAAGGTCGCGAGGTCTTTCAAGATTGCGCAGCTCTGGTTTGCGCCCAGTATCTCAGCACAGGAAAGGCGGCGCTTTCTGTCCCGCGTTCAAAACGATGAACAGGCAGATGGATCGGACTGGTGTATGGTGGAGGCAATCGTTCATCGAACCAAACCAATGATAGGATTGCAATGGCATCCGGAACACATGATAGACGCTCCAAGCCCAGGTACCGTGGACCCCAAGAAATTATTTGACTATTTTATTTCACTGCTATGATCAAAATAACCTATTGTAAAAAGCGGCTGGCATTGGGGCTGATACTGCTTGCGTACGCGCCGCTGTGTCCGGCGTTTTTAACGGAGCGGACACTTGGAATTTACAGGACCTTTTTGTCCCAAATGATGGAGGATAATCCGCTGATCCTGGAATATCTGGAACGTATTTCTCGTGCGTCGGAGCATACAGCGGTTTCCAGAATCCGGAAGAGACTGTCCAAAACGCCCATTCTGGTATTGACCGGCGATGAAAAAGCTATGGGGGAAGCTGCCTGATCGAAGCTCTGAATCTTTTGGAACAGCTTCTGTATCTGGCCGCCGCCATTTCCATCCCCCTCTTTGGCGCGGTTTCTTCCTTCGGCGCGGCAAGCGTACTGGGCGTACCCTTCACCCTTGCGTTCCTGAAACGAGGAGCTGGTGCTGACCGGAAAGGCCCCCTATTACCTGAAGGCGGCGGAGAATGGGTATGTCTGGGTTCCCTATGATGAACTGCTTAACGGCAGCTTGAGCGATTATTTGAACTGATCCGGATTATGATAAAGCCTGTGTCCGACCAGAATTAACCTCCGGTCGGACACAGGCCGTTATGATTCAGGGCAAGATTTACTCTTGGCGAGCGGGAGCGATCTTCGCGTATCCGTTCCAAGCAAACAGAGCTTTTTCGGCCTCATTGCTGTGGGCGGGAATTTGGATGGAACCGCCCGGCAAAGAAGCCATCTCAATATCAAATTTCTTTACTTTATCGGTATTCCGCCCAGTTGAGCTGCCGCAATTCATAACTGCCTCGGCAAGTTCAGAACCTGGAATAGTGAGGACCACCTTTTTATTGTTACGCACCATCTCTCCACCTTCCAGATAATCTGATGTTCTACTTGATTCAATTCAAGCTTTATATTATGATTATATCAGGAGCATATCAGAAAGCAAGTACGCACATTAGTGTAATATACTTACCAAAAGGATAGTGTATCATGGATAAACGGTGTATTGGAAATGAGTGCTTAAGCAACACAGGCTTCAGCTATACGTTGTCTCTTATCAATGGGAAGTATAAAATGACAATTCTTTACACCCTCATGAACTTTGAGGTGGTACGGTTTAATGAAATGAAACGGTATATTGGCGAAATTTCTTACAAAACACTCAGCGCCTCTTTAAAAGAGTTGGAGGCTGACCAGCTGGTACATCGCGAAGAATACCCCCAGATTCCTCCAAAAGTAGAATATAGCCTTACAGCGCGCGGAAAATCGCTTATCCCTATTTTAGACGCTATGTGCGATTGGGGATATCAGAACCGCGTATAACTTTACCCACAGTAAAAATCAACAACACTTATACGAAAATAGATATAACGTTATAAAGTTTTTCGTCTTTGCTTCCAGAAACGCTATCTCATATAATAACAGCATACGGAATGCCGCGTCCGCGGCAAATTTAAAGGAGGCAATCCATATGAGTAAGAAAATCGTTGTTATTACTGGCAGCCCCCGGAAGAATGGCAACAGCTTTGCCATGACTGACGCTTTTATTCAGGCGGCGGAGGCAAAAGGCCACACCGTCACCCGGTTCGACGCCGCCATGATGAAAATCGGCGGCTGCCACGCCTGCGAAACCTGCTTCAAAACAGGCAAGGCCTGCTCCTTCGACGACGACTTCAACACCATCGCCCCCGCGATCCTGGAAGCGGACGCTGTCGTGTTCACCATGCCCGTTTACTGGTACTCCATCCCGGCCCAGATCAAGGGGGTTATCGACCGGCTGTACTCCCTCGTAGTGGGAGGCAAGGATATCGCGGGGAAAGAGTGTGCCATCATTACCTGCTGCGAAGAAGAGGATGTGTCTGTGATGGACGGCGTCCGCATCCCGCTGGAGCGCTCCGCCGCTCTGATCAAGTGGAAGATGGTGGGCGAGGTACTGGTACCCGGCGTTCTCAACGCGGGGGACATCGCCAAAACGGATGGCTGCAAGCAGGCGGCGGCGCTGGCTGAAAAGTTTTAAGGAGATGTGGCGTATGGGAAAGAATATTGTTATTTTAAACGGCAGTCCCCGGAAAAACGGCAATACCTCCGCCCTGGTTCAGGCTTTTACCAAAGGCGCTCAGAGCGCCGGACATACCGTGACGGAATTTTTCCTGGATAAAATGGATATCCACGGCTGTAAGGGCTGTTTCGGCGGACACAGCAGCCGGGAGTGCCCCTGCGTCCAGCGGGACGACATGGCACAGATCTACCCTGCGGTAAAGGACAGCGATGTTGTGGTGCTGGCTACCCCGCTCTACTACTGGAATATGAGCGGCCAGCTCAGGACGGCAGTTGATCGTCTGTTTGCCCTGGAGGAAGGGGACGGCAATCTGCTCAGAGGTCACAACAGGGCCTCCGCCCTGCTGATGGCCGCGGAGGGCCGCGGCTTTGAGGATGTCCTCCTCTATTACAACCATCTGATGGAACATTTGAGGTGGGAAAACCTAGGGCATGTTCTGGCCGGCGGAAATGGGGATGTGGGCGACATAGAGGGCAAACCGGAGCTTCAACAAGCCTATAATCTTGGGAAATCCATTTAATCCAAGAGTCCCCTGAAATTCCGCGTAAACGACAGACTGTGACAGAAGCAAATACTTCGACTCAGTCAAACATGGAAGCGACAGCCAAAACAAGAGCGGAGTCGAAGAGAATGAATACAGCGCCACAGGAATTACGGAAAGAGCATATCAAAAGCCAGGAGCTTACCGGCACTTCGGAGATCATGTCTATTTGCCTCTCCCCTCAGCGAGTTCGGCAACGCGAGAAAAGCGCAAGTGAGGGACGGCTGAAGCCGTCCCTCTTGATTTTTTTCGTTTGATGGGTTATGATAGGCATGCGAAAAGGGAGGGACCGTTATGCGCTTATTCGATACCCACGCCCACTACGATTCGGGAGCCTTCAACGCCGACCGGCTGGAGGTTCTCTCCTCCATGCCCGAGAAGGGTGTGAAGCTGATTCTGAACCCGGGCTGTGACCTGGAGAGCTCCAAAACGGCGGTGGAGCTGTCTGAGCGGTTTCCCTTTGTCTACGCCGCCGTGGGGGTTCACCCCTCTGACTGCGGTCCCTGGGAGGAGAGCTGGACCGGCGAGCTCCGCTCCCTGGCCGCCCATCCAAAGGTCCGGGCCATCGGGGAGATTGGACTGGACTATTACTGGAAAGACAATCCCGCCCGTGAGTTCCAGCGGAAGGTGTTCCACGCCCAGATGGAGCTGGCGGAGGAGCTGGGTCTGCCTGTCATCGTCCACGACCGGGAGGCCCACCATGACTGCCTGGAGGTGGTGAAGGCCCACCCTAGCGTCACCGGCGTATACCACTGCTACTCCGGCAGTCTGGAGGACGCCAAAATTCTGGTAAAGCTGGGCTGGATGCTGTCCTTTACCGGGGTGGTCACCTATAAAAACGCCAGAAAGTCCCTGGAGGTTATCGACTGGCTGCCCATGGACCGGGTCATGATCGAGACCGACTCCCCCTACCTGACCCCCGAGCCCTTCCGAGGCCAGCGCAACGATTCCGGCAAGGTATACCGGGTGGCGGAGACCATCGCTCAGGTGAAGGGAATGGACTCGGAGGAGATTGCCCGGATTACCATGGAAAACGGCAGGAGATTTTTCAGGATTGAGGAGAACAGGATATGACCATTACCTATGAATATGAGGGCGCTCTGTACGTCAACCTGACCAACAAATGCAACTGCGCCTGTGAGTTCTGCCTGCGTCAGGGCAAGGCCCAGGGGTCTATCTACACGGAGGACTCCCTTTGGCTGGAGCGGGAACCTACCCGGGAAGAGGCCCTGGACAGCTTTCTCGGCCGGGACGTGTGTTCCTACCGGGAGATCGTCTTCTGCGGCTACGGCGAGCCGACTTACCGTCTGGACGATCTGCTGTGGCTGGTAGACCGGCTGAAGGAGAAGTTCGGGGACAGGCTGCCCCCGGTGCGAATCAACACCAACGGGCACGCGAACCTGATTCAAGGCCGGGACGTGTGCCCGGAGCTGCACGGCAGAATTGATACGCTGTCCATTTCTCTCAACGCCGCCGACGCCGCCAGATATGTGGCCCTGTGCCACCCCATCCAGGGAGAGGCGGCTTGGCGGGCCATGCTGGACTTTGCCAGAGAGGCCGCCGCCTATGTCCCCAGTGTGATAATGACCATTGTGGACAAGGACAAAACTCCGGAGGAGATCGAAACCTGCGAAAAAATCGCGGCAGAGCTAGGCGTCACCCTGCGGGTGCGCGGCTTTATCGACTCCTGATTCCGGCTCAAACCAGAACAATTCAAGGAAAAACAGGGGCTGAGATCATACGATCTCAGCCCCTGTCAGACTGTGTAAGGGAGCGCAGCAGGATATCTATATGGGAGTAAAGGCCGCGTTTCAT
>CAJTEA010000020.1 GCA_910575265.1 Oscillospiraceae bacterium | reverse complement strand
TCTCCTCAATGGACACCTTGCAGTCCTTGTGCTTGCCCAGCCCCGTGTTGAACCCGTACACCGCGGGCGCGTCCTCACGCATCCACTCCCGCTCCATGTACTCCCGTACCTCCGCAATCCGGGCCATGCACGCCGCGTCAATCTCCACCTGATACCCCTCACGCGCTACCTTTACCACGTCCTCTATGCTCAGATCTACGCCGTTTAAGATTACTTTGTTCATTTACTATACTCCTTTCATACTTTAGGCATACTGCTTCTGATTCTGCTTTTTCTGCCATTCGTAGCCCACTTCCCAAGTGAAATAATGATAGGTCCAGGCCACTGTTTTATTGACATACATCAAGAACATCTTATACAGTTCGATAAATTCCTCTTTGCTCTCAAGCTC
Organism: Oscillospiraceae bacterium; assembly: GCA_910575265.1. Taxonomy (GTDB): domain Bacteria; phylum Bacillota; class Clostridia; order Oscillospirales; family Oscillospiraceae; genus Lawsonibacter. The sequence goes on along the minus strand of CAJTEA010000020.1, from coordinate 43,415 downwards.
ATCAAAGCACTCCCGAAAACGCCGGCAGAATGTCCGGAGTTCAAACATACCGGAATATCCAAGATATTCGGTATAGGGCGGATGGAGCAGCATATATGCCTCTTTCAACTGTTCCAGTGAAAACGTAGGGCTATAAGCCATTTTCAGCATGGGGTACATGGTATACCCCGCTAAATCCCGAACCATACCGACAGCAAAATCCAGCGCCGCCCAATACTCCCCGAAGGAGCCTGCCTCTGTTCCAGCGGTATTGGTCCGAAAATCGTGAAGCTCTTTGGATTCCTTCAACTGCATAGCTTTAAACGAAACCTCAATATCCTGTTTGAGCTGTTCCCACTTTTTCATTATCTCTCACGTCCTTTTGAAAATTTTACAGTGTATGTTTTCCGGTCATCACTATCAATCTTATAGTTATCCCAGACTGCCTTCCCCACTCTCTCAAGTTCCGGGACATATTTTTGATCAATAAATCCTACAATTGGGGTCATCAGATCTTCTGTTACCTTGCCATAGCGGACTACCATTTTATTTCCTGTCTTTTGTGAATAGGATACGACTCCCGGAGGTGTATCCTTGATCCGCATCTGAAACGGAATTTCCGCCGTGCTTACCATCGGAACCCAGGCATACATCGATTTTCCTGTTACGGCCGCATGTTCCTGTACTGCGACCATAGGCAGCTGAGCCCAAATTTCGTTGATCAATTCAGCGTTTCTAACATCCTCCAGAACCGCCTCTACCTTTACCTCCAACTCGGGCCACTCAATTATCATTGTTTTCACCGTATAGTCTCCCTTCCTGATACAAAATTTTGCTCTGGTATAACTTTGATTTCAGTATAATATGGCTTTACAAATTTGTAAAATATAATTATAATAATTTTGCTTATTAGGAAAAACAAATGGAGCGGAAATTGAGCCATTTCAAAGATAGCTTTCAATTTTACGCCTCGCGGCGCAGTGGAAAGGAAGGGCTATACACATGACGGATAAACAACTGGAGTACATTGTTACAATTGCGACAGAGTCAAATATTACCCGCGCGGCGCAAAAGCTCTATATCGGGCAATCTGCTTTGTCCCAAATACTTGCCCATGTGGAATCTGAATTAGGTGTTAAGATCTTTCTTCGCTCCACCGGCGCGCTGGTTCCAACTCCCTCCGGAGAATTGTTTCTGCAATCGGCGCGGGATATCCTGCAAATTAAGCACAATCTTTTGGCCCAGTATCAGGAACAGAAGCAACCCCAATTTGGAAGCGTTCATATCGGAATGTCTCAATCCCGCAGCTGGCTGTTTACACCGATTATTCTTCCGGAATTTATTCAGCAGTACCCAGAGGTCAACATTGTGTTTACCGAGGGCAACGAGGCGGAATTAAACAGACTATTGGTAAATGGAAAAATTGATCTTGTTTTTACAATCAATCCTCATACTGACAACCGTTTTTGCTACCACACCCTGTTCGACGAATCAATGGTTCTTTCTTTGGCAAAACAGCACCCCCTCTCGGGTACGCTTTCAGAACCGCTTGATCTGTCTCTGGTGGAAAATGTCCCGTTCTTTTTAATGCAAAAAGGAAACGATTTACGCCGTTTGTCCGACATGATTTTTTCCGATGCGCAAATTTATCCCAGAATCCTTTTGGAGAGCCACAGCATGGATGTCTGTTTTCAAATGTCCGCGACCGGTTTAGGCGCTACAGTAATACCAGATACCCTGTATTACTGCCACAGGGATCGTGAACGGGTAAATATTTTCCGAGTTGGAAAACAATACAGCAGAAAAATGGCAATTGTTCACCGGAAAAATATGTATCTGCCCTTTATCGCCAAAGAGTTTATCCGAATCTCCAAAGAAAGCCTGCGAAAGATATACCAGCCGGATTATCAATGAATTTCTCTCCATCGTTTTATAAATCATGCTTTTGAGGAACAAGGAGGGATTTGCGTTAGCAAATCCCTCCTTGTTCCTCAAAAGCATTCTCACCGCCACAATAAGTTGAGGTAATCTGTTCGGCGGCAATGGAAAGAAACTCCTTCATGACAAAAGACAAATACATCTTCTTTCTATAGGCAATCGCGACCTGCCGGCTGTAGGGCGCTCCGGTATAATAACATGCCACCCGGTCCCGAAACGGGTGCCCTTTTATAAACGTATCTGGAAGCATGGTAGCCCCCACTCCATAAGCCGCCATATGAAAACATACATCCATGCTGTGGGACTCCAAACACATATTAGGGACAAAATAGGAGTCTGTAAAAATTCGGTCGCAGATTCGACGGATATCATGGCCGCGCCGTACTAAGATAAACGGGACATCCTTCATACAGCGCAGATCAATTTTTTCCATGCCCCTCAATACCGTGTTCATCGGGTGGGACCGGGGCAGCACCAAGAGGACATATTCCTGATATAAAAACCGGTATTCCAGCTCTTTTCTCAGATCAGGGTGGGTAATAAAAATCACATCCACCTTCCCCCGCAGCAAAAGATCCTCCAGCAGCCGCTGGTCCTCCTCCACAAAAATGATCTCCACCTCAGGAAACCGCTTCATATAGGTGGCCAGCACTACCGGCATAAACAGGGAACTACGCTTAGGCGCAATTCCAATTGTAATACGCCCCCGCTCTGAATGATCCATATCTTTCAAGCTGCGGACCAGATTCTCCTTGATTTCAGCAATTTCGCCCGCGGCTTTCAAATATTGATCTCCGGCATAAGTTGGAATCATCGCGGTATTGGTACGCTGGAAAAGGGGAATCCCCAATTCTTTTTCCGTTCTAGCCAACATCTGAGACAGGGAAGACTGGCTGATATACAGTTGCCGCGCGGCGCCAGTCAGGCTTTTATGGTCCGCGATTGCGGTAATACATTCCAGTTGACGGTCTGTCATCTGATAGTTCCTCCTGTTCCCTTATTTTAATCTTTACATTATTAATATTTTAATTATAATAATATTTGACTTAAAAGTCAATATAAATTATAGTATAAGTTAAGAAAGGATATTGATGCATCACCTTTTTATTCCGCGCGGCGCCGTCTCATTTAAAAAATAAGGAGGCCGTTAGATGAAAACCATGTTCATTGAATGGCCCGATCTTGGGGTCAAGGTCGAGGCCGTTCTGGAGGATGCGCGAAACGCAGATCTGATCAACGAAATTTGGGAAAACCTTCCTATGACATCCATTCAGGAACACGCCATGGTCACCGGAAAGTCGATGTACTGCTGGGCGCCTATGATCAGTCTGGCCGACATTCCGTTCCAGATGGAAATCAAGGACACTCCTCCAGGAGTGGTGTCTTACTCTCAAAAAACTGGCAACAAGCTGATTGTCCGTTATGGCAAAGTGACCGAGGATCTGATGACTCCTATCGTAGGATTTATCGCTCCCGAAGAGGTGCCCAAGCTGGACTATGTGGGAAAAACTGTATGGGACAATTACAGCGGAGACAAGAAGCCTATCGTGGTAAAATTTACAAAGGGGCGTGAAAAGTGATGAAGAAATGGCAGCAGCTTGAGGCTGACATTAAGGCCGCCACCGCCGCGATGGAGACCGAGGAGCCCAAAGAACTGCGGGACATCCGTCTGGGCGACGTGGGAAACGAGGCCGGCTCTTACGGTCAGTTCTGGACCTCTCTGGACTTTTCCAACGGCATGATTCGGGACTTCTCAATGTACACTATGTACCCCATTTTAAAGTTGGCTTATGACGATTCCTATGACCTGGAGCAGTTGAAAAAAGCGTATATGGTATTCCATCCCCCCTATACCGAATACCTGGGTTATTCCGGAATGCGGGAAATGCAGGGCTTCTGCCGCCGTTTCCGGGAGTGTTTCGATGAATTTGAGAACAAGGAGGATTTTATCCGCGTTTATCGTAGCTTCCTCCTCTATACCAACAAGCTGGCCGCGTGGTCCTACCACTATTTCCCCTGGGAGATCGGTTTCAGCTGGAAACAGCACTGAAATAAAACAAATACGGAGATTTGCTGTCAGGCAAGTCTCCGTATTTGTTTTATATTCTACGCTTTGACTGGAGCACCCTTTTTATGAACGCGCCTGATTCACGCGCCGCTTCCGCAATGGAAACATGCCACAAAATGCCCCGGCGAAACCTCCCTCAGTACAGGTTCCGCCACGCCGCACGTTTCCTCACACTCATAGCAGCGCTTCTTAAACCGACATTCGTCCGGCAGATTGATGGGGGAGGTGACCTCCCCCTGGAGAATAATCCGGTTCTTCTTTCTGGACAAATCCGGAACAGGAATCGCGGAGAGCAAGGCCCGGGTATAAGGATGTAGAGGATTTCGGAATAGCTCCTCCGCGGGCGCCTTCTCTACCAGCTTACCCAGATACATAACGGCGATATCATCGGAAAAATTGTAGACTACAGACAGATCATGGGTAATAAAAATGCAGGTAAGATTCCGTTCCGCCTGCAGATCCTTCAGCAGGTTCAAAATTTGGGCCTGAATGGATACGTCGAGGGCGGATACCGGCTCATCGCATATCAGAATTTTGGGGCGAAGAGCCAGCGCGCGGGCAATTCCAATCCGCTGTCTCCGTCCTCCGTCCAGCTGATGGGGATATGTGTTGTACCAGCGCTTCGCGAGTCCAACTGTGTCCATCAGCTCCAGGCTCTGTCGTTCCAGGTCCGCTTTGTCCTTGGCCAGCTTATGGATACGAATCGGCTCCGCTATGATCTGTGCCACCGTCTTACGGGAATCCAAAGAGGAAAAGGGGTCCTGAAATACCATCTGGATATTTTTACGGAAACTGATCAGCGCCTTTCCCTTCAGCTTCGTAATGTCCTTTCCCTCAAAATAGACTTCTCCCCCAGTGGGCTCAATAAGCCGGATAATGGTCCGGCCCAGGGTGGACTTACCGCAGCCAGACTCGCCTACAACCCCCAAGGTGTTTCCGATCTCCAAATCAAACGAGACACCATCCACAGCATGTAATAAGCCTTTTTTGGTTTGAAAAAACTTATTCAGGTTCTTTACCTGAAGAATTGTCTCGCTCACGTTTTTATCCTCCTGATTATGTTAAAGTCGGGCTCACAATACCGGGAACAGCGGACCATATGCGTATCAGAAAGCCACTGATCGGCCTGTACGGTTTTTCCGCATTCATCGGTGGCATAAGCGCAGCGCTCCGCAAACACGCAGCCCTCAGGCAGCTCAGTGGGATCAGGAACCATTCCCGGAATCGGCGTCAGCTTAGAGCGGCGCTCAATAATATTGGGAAGCGAATTGAACAGTCCCTCTGTATAAGGATGCTTTGTCTGGTTAAACACATCCTCAAGCGTGCCATACTCCACAATGTTTCCCGCATACATAACCGCGACCTCGTCACAAGATTCCGCCACAATTCCCAGGTCATGGGTAATCAGTAGCATCGCGGTGTCATACTTCTCCCGATAAGAGCGGATGAGCTCCAGCACCTGGGCCTGAATGGTAACGTCCAGCGCGGTTGTCGGCTCATCCGCAATCAGAAGCTTCGCGCGGCAGGCCAGGGCAATCGCGATCACAACCCGCTGCTTCATACCGCCGGAGAGCTGGTGGGGATAATCATTCACTCTATTTGCCGCGATACCGACAATTTCCAGCATCTCAACCGCCCTTCGCATAGCCTCTTTCTCGCTGACGCCCTCATGAATCCGGATGCTTTCCGCGATCTGCTCTCCGACTGTAAACACGGGATTTAACGCTGTCATGGGGTCTTGGAATATCATGGAAACTCCCTTGCCCCGCGTCTTCTGAAGCTCACTCTCCGACATCGCAAGGATATTTTTCCCATCCACCAAAATAGAACCGTTTTTAATCACGCCTGCCGGTTCCGGGACCAGATTGAGAATCGCCAGCGCGGTAGTTGTTTTGCCCGCTCCGGTTTCCCCCACCAGACCGATGGAACGCTTCCGCCGCAGCTTTAAATTAATGCCATTCACCGCTTTTACAGAGCCGGCGTCGGTATCATAACGCACTACAAGGTCCTTAATATCCAATACCAGTTCTTCTGCCATAGTTACCTCCATTCATCTCTTCAGCCTGGGATCCATCGCGTCTCTGACGCCGTCGCCAATCAGATTGATGCATAATACCGTAATCATGATAGCAATACCGGGGAACAGCGTCATGTTTGTGTTTGTTCCAAGAAAATTTCTGCCCTCGGACAGCATGCCGCCCCATTCCGGCTGGGGCGCGGGCACGCCCAGGCCCAAAAAGCTGAGGGAAGAAGCTGAAATAATGGCCGAGGCGACACGCATGGTAGCCTGCACCAGAATCGGAGGAAGAGAGTTGGGGATAACATGCTCCACAATGATCTGGAACTCAGAAGCGCCCTGAGATTTGGCCGCTTCGATATATTCCTGGTCCCGCACCGTCATAACGCCGGCCCGGGCCACGCGGGCAAAGGACGGAACACTGATTACACCCACCGCCAGCATAAGGGAATACAAACTCTGACCAAAGGCTGAGGCGATACAGATGGCAAGCAAAACGCTGGGGATCGGACTTATAATATCCATCAGCCGCATAATGAGAGTCTCCGTAATTCCGCCGAAATAACCGGCTAAAATACCAAGAATAGACCCGATCAATGTGGAAATAACTACAGCGCAGACACCAATCAGCAGAGAATAATGCGCGCCGTACAGGATTCTCAGAAAGATGTCCCGGCCGAACTGATCGGTTCCAAAGATATGCTTTGAAGAAACCGGCCGCAGCGCCTCACTCAGATTCAGCTTTGTGATCTGCGTTTTGTAGTCCAGAATAAACATGGCGGCAATCGCGGCAAAAATAATGATTCCAAAGATGATAAGGCCTATGATCGCCCCCTTATTCTTTTTAAATTCTTTGGCTACCTCGCCCCAGAAGCCTTTTCCACCACTCTGTTTTTTACTCCGCTTTTTCATTTCCTCACCTCAATTCATATATCTCGCTTTGATCCGCGGGTCAACAAACGCATAAATAATATCAATCAGCATCATCAGTATACTGGAAAATGCGGTAGTCAGAATCAGGCACCCCACCACTAGCGTAGTATCCCGTGTATTAAACGCGTCAATGGTCAGCTTTCCGACACCCGGCCAGGCGAACACACTTTCCACCACAACGGACCCGCCCAAGGCAATTCCCAGCTGAGTTCCGGCTGCCGTAATAATCGGAATCAACGCGTTTCTCAGCGCGTGGTGATAGATAACCGTCCTCTCGTTTACTCCCTTCGCCCGCACCGTCCGCAGGTAGTCCTGCCGGATTACTTCCAGCATTGAGGAGCGGGTTGTCCGAATCAGCAGGGCGGCCTGTCCAACGCCCACTGTGACAGCGGGAAGGATAACACTGGTCCAGCTTTCGTTTCCAAAAGACGGGAGCCATCCCAACGTAAGGGAAAACAGAATGATAAGCATCAGTCCAAACCAGAAATTCGGCATGGACATTCCCAACAGTCCGAGAATCATACTTGCGGAATCAATCAGGGTATTTTGATGTACCGCCGCTATAATTCCCAGAGGAATGGCAATTAAAAGAGCAACTATAATTCCCCAGAACGCTAAATTGAGCGTCGCGGGAAATTTGCTGAAATACAGCTTCATGACCGGCTCATGATAAAAGGATGAAGTACCCATGTCCCCGGTTAAAAGCTTTCCCATATAGCGGGCATAACGAATCACAAGGGGATCATTATACCCCAGCTCTTCCCGAAGCTCATCCTTCTGTTCCGCGGTCAGCTCGTTGCCATAAATGGCGTCAATATCGTCGCCAGGGGCAAGATCAACAATAAAATATACAACAAAAGATACTGCCAGCATAATCGGAATCAGCAATAGGATTCGTTTAAACACATAACGATGCATGGATTTCCTCCTGTTCTAGCGTGTACCGCGTTTACCGCGCCAATAGGTATAAAAAGAGCCCACAGCGATACTCCTCCTGATAAAATAGCTTTTACACGAGTCCAGCTACCAGCACAGAGCCAATCGCTATAGGCTAATGGAATTCTACTGCCGCGGATCAACACAAAGAGCAGTGCTTTGCGGTATTATCAGTCGTATGCCGCGACCTCTCTCAGGTTCATAATGGGTCCGTTCGGCTCCAGAATATTCTGAACCGATTTTCTGGCCACAAAGGTATAGTTTTCAACCAGGATAGGATAAACGGCCATGACCTCATCGGAATACTCCTCAATGGCTTTATAGGCCGCCATACGCTCGGCGTTGTCCTCAATGGTCAGCGCCTCATCAATCATCTGATCCATCTTGGGATCAGAATAATGGGCATAGTTGTTGCTGCCGCCAGTATAAAGCATCTCTCGAATACCGGTATCGGGGCCAAAGGCGTAACCGCTCCAGCGGCTGTAGCACATATGGTAACCTACACCGGCCGACATTGTCGCGGTAAGGGTGGCGTTCTCCATAACATCGATCTTCACAGTAATGCCGATTTCATCCAGCAGTGCCTGAATGACAGTACACGCGGCCTGTGAATCGCTGGTGGTATTGGTAGCTAACGTTAAGGTAAGACCGTCAGCATAGCCGGCTTTTGCCAGAAGCTCTTTTGCTTTTTCAACATTATATTCGGTTCCCTCAATCTCAGAGTAATAGGCATTGCTGGAGTGCATAATGTTGTTAAGCTCAATCGCGTTCCCCAGGAACACACCGTCAATAATGTCCTGCCGGTTAATGGCATAGGCAATAGCCTTACGGACATCCGGATTATTCATGGGCGCTTCATTTACATTAAAAGCGACAAAGTCAACGGTCGCGCTGGGATAAGTAATCAACCGCAGATCTTTGTTCGCGGCGATATTGGGCAATTCCGACCCGGGCGGATCCTGGCAGAAATCCAATTCGCCGGTCTGAACGGCAATCAGACGGGAAGAATTCTCTGAAATATACTGTACACGGAGCTTTGGAGTGACAGGCGCGCCGTCCCAATAATCCTCGTTTGCCTCCAGCTCCAGATAAGAGCCCTGTTTCCACTCTGTATACTTATAGGGACCAGTGCCCTGCTGAATTCCCTTCTCTTCCCCCAGATTCTCAAAAGCGGTTTTCGACATAATGGACAGGCTGGGGTCGGTAAGCAGATCCAGGAAATCCATATTGACACTCTTCAAAGTAACCTTAACTGTGTAATCCCCCTCTGTATCAATACGCTCCAGGGAGGCAAGTTTGGTGGCGCTGCCCGCGGATTCCATGGCTTTTTCATAGGTGAATTTTACATCCGCCGCGGTAAAATCAGAGCCGTCGTGGAATTTAACGCCTTGCCGAAGAGTAAAGGTAATTTCCGTTCCGGAATCCTGCGTCCAGGACTCCGCCAGAGCGGGAACCACAGTGTTTGTCTCTACATCCTTCTCTACCAGTGTATTATAGACCAAATAATAGATACTCTTGGTCACAATAGACGGGGTATTCTGAACATCCATCGTCTGGAAGTCAAGACGGGGGGAGAATACAACCATCTCCTTCGGCGTGCCGGCAGTGTTCTGACCAACACTCCCGTTTCCGCTCTGTGGATTGCTCGCGGATCCTCCAACGTTGCCGCCGGACTTGCCGCAGGCGGTGAGGAGCAAGGCTATCGACAAGGATAACGCGGTCAATTTAGCAAACTTTTTCATAATGCCTCCAATCATCTCGATGTTAAAGTAAGAAATCGATATCGAAGTAACGAACTAAATCAATCTTTTTGAAAAATTTCCCGCCTTTAGCAAGGAAAACCTTTATCGTGCGCAGCCCCCGGATATGGGGGCTGCGCGCTTTGGCCGATGTTCCTCATCGGGAAACTCCTTGCTAAAAGGGGAATTGATTCCGTATTGGCGACCAAGTGATGCATCATTACTCTTTGATCACCTTTACTATAATTCACAGCAGTCATTAAGTCAAATATTATTATTATTAAGATACAGATAATATTTAACTTAACGGAAAGGACAAAAATAATATCGCCGCGAATTGGACTGTAATTTTGGCGTCAAACCTTGATACCGGGGTTTGTACTGGTCTTCGGGCGTTGATCCCAGCACAGCTCCCAAGGGAAGCAGATCATAGCCCATCTGTTCAAGCAGTTGAGGTAGTTCGCCCAGCTGTAATACAGATTCGCGAAATCCTCTTTGCTCTCCATAGAGTCGTAGGCGTCCAGAATCGCGTTATAAAAATCATACGCTTTCCCAAAGTTGAGCCAAGGGTGAGGGCAATTTGAATTGGGCTCGTCCACCCACATACCCAGAATCCGGGCCGTGCCTCCGGTCAGGCGTTTCCACCACCACTGGAGCTGCTCCAGGGTCACACTGTCATCCGTAATAGCCGCCCACATCGCGGGCTCGCACACATGGCGGCCAATGTTGGAGGTGTCAGCAATCAGGAAAAACATATTGCCGATCGCGGAACCATCAACGCCGGCGCCGCTGGGAAACCAACCGGCCTCAGCCATCCGAAACTCAACAGGCTTGTCCTCCCAAATAAGGTCCAGTTCCTTCTCAATCTCCGCCTTTACTTCTTGCCACTTTTTAGCCATGATTAGACTCCCTTCTTCTCCTTGGTAATGTGCATTCTCACAAGGCCATGGGGGCCAAGGTGATTTTTCCACACCATCTTGCCCAGCTGGTACCACTTCTCCAGATATTCAGGGTCAACCCGTACAACAACACCGCCCCGGGCATCCAGAGGCTCTGTAATATCCGGGCCGTAGCAGCACTGGAAATCAACGCCCGTGAAGGTTAACTCACCGGGCTTGCGGTCGCACAGGCGGCCTTTTTTGCCGGCAAGGGGATTATCCTGGGTGCCGGGAACGGACTCCTTAACGCTGACAAACTGAGGGGGGCGGCAGCGGCAATTGAACGTATCTCCGGTGGACAGGGTGTTGACACAGGGACCCTCAAAGCCGCCGTTTTCAATCCTGCTCCAGAACAATTCACACAGGGCAGACTCCTCCTGATCCTGAACCGTGCCCACTACGCAGGGATCATCCATCGCGAACCGAGAAGGGTCCTGGGGATAATCGGGAAATTCAAACGAAATATACACCTTTTTTGCCACAGTTATTTCCTCCTTGTATGACCTGATTATTGGTTCTCCTTGGGCGTCATATAGTCCACAGCCATCTTGGTCAGCTCCAGGTACTCCTCCGCGTCGGCCACAGACTGGTCCCGAAGCATAACGCCGCCAGTGGCCTCCCAGGGATAAACAGTATGGAACCACCGGGACATGCGGCTTACATAATTCTGCCAGCTCCAGATAAGATCGTGGAAGTCCTTCTTGTTGTCGATGGTATCAAAAGACTCCACAATATCGTTGTAAAAGCTCATAAACTTAGGCAGATTCAACCAGGCGGCGGGACAGCCTTCGCCGCGGGTACCACCCAGAACGCGCACCTTTCCAAACACCATATACTGCCAGATGTTCTTCAGCGCCTGTAAGGTAAAGTTCTCGTCCGCGATCGCCTTGTAGATCGCGGGCTCAACCAGGGACCAGCCCAGGCACATGGAGTCTCCCACCTGGAAAAACAGGTTGCCCATATACCGCTCCTGAGAACCGGCGCCGCTGGGATAAATACCTTTCTTGCTGAGGGTAACCTCAATGGGCTCATCATACCAGATTTTGTCAATCTCCCGCTCGATCTCTTCCTTAACCTCAGTCCAATGCTTTCCCACGTTATTTCACCTCTCCTCTCTCGGCAGAAATAACTGCCAGCTTATGATACTCATATGTGTGGCGCCAGACATCATTGCTGGCTTCTACAAAGGTGTCTAAATACTCCGGGTCGATCTGAACCGTAATCGCGCCCATAATGCCCGGCTCAGTGCACTTGCCATAGGCAATGAAAAACCGTGTGCCGGTCCAGACCATCTCGCCGGCGTGAACCTCCGTATAGGATACCGGGTGGTTGCCGATCGGACTGCCCATAAAGCCGATCTTTCCGGGGCTGCGGCTCGGGCGGGAGTGCGCACCATAGGAGTAGCCGGTAGACAGGTTGTTGTGACAGATAAACCGTCGCGGAGTCTCCAAGTAGTTCCACAGACTGTCGCTGAGCTCAGGCTCCTCGGCATCCTTCAGTGTACCAATCACACTGGCGCCATTGGGATAGTGGAAAATGATTTTACGCATGTTCAAGCCTCCAATTCAGTTAAACTATATTCCAATTATAAAAGAATTGAAATAAAACGCAATTCGCCAAATTCACAATTATTTTGAGGCATTTTCTCCCTTTCTTACATATTTAATTATGCTAATCCGCACTTATTTTTATCTAATACTCAGAGAAAACATTTTGGTTTTCATCCTTTTTTCGCGATTTATTTTTGATTTCTCTCTCTTTTGCGTTCAAGCGCGCAATGGGCGTCAAGCCATCCGATCAACGCTTTTATTGGGCCTGTCCAACTTTTTCGCGGATTTTTTCGTTGCTGTGAGGCAAAGGCTTATCAACGAGGTCAAGATCCGCAAAATGAAAGGCCATTTACGCTGAGACTTGCGGCGATTGATGTGTTAAGATAAAATCAATCTGGTTCAGGCAGCGCGCTTGGAAGGGCGGGCCGGACCGAAAAAGGAAAAAAGAATGAAAAGGGGAAAAACGCTATGGCTATCCAGAACATTTTTGTAGTAGGCGCCGGCCTGATGGGCAGCGGTATTGCCCAGAACGCCATCACCAGCGGGTACACCGTCACCCTCAACGACCAGCGGCAGGAGGCCCTGGAGCGGGCCAGAGCCGGCATTGAGAAGGCCCTGGCCCGTGACGTGGAGAAGGGCCGCATGACCGCTGAAGCCAGGGACGCCGCCCTGGCCCGGCTGTCCATCGACGCCACCCTGGAGGGGGCGAGAAACGCCGACCTGGTCATCGAAGCCATCTTTGAGAATCTGGAGGCCAAGCAGGCGGTATTCTCCTCCCTGGAGGATATCTGCCCGGCACACACCATCTTCGCCTCCAACACTTCCTCCATCTCTCTGACCGCCCTGGCTGCCGCCACCAAGCGGCCGGCCCAGGTGGTGGGCATGCACTTCTTCTCTCCCGTGCCCCGGATGCGGCTGTGCGAGGTCATTTTCGGCCTGCTCACCACTCAGGAGGTACTGGACGCCGTCAAGGAGGTCGGGGAGAAGATGGGCAAGACCCTGATTCAAGCTGATGACAAGCCGGGCTTCATCGTCAACCGCGCCCTGCTCCCCATGCTCAACGAGGCCTGTGTGATCGTGGGCTCCTACATCGGCTCGGTGGAGGACGTGGACAACGGCATGAAGCTGGGCTGCAACCACCCCATGGGTCCTCTGGAGCTGGCCGACATGATCGGTCTGGACATCCTTCTGAACGTAATGACCGTTATGGACAAGGAAATCGGCTCCAAATACGCCCCCTCTCTGCTGTTGCGCAAGCTGGTGGTCTCCGGTTTCCTGGGCCGGAAGAGCGGCGCCGGCTTCTACACCTATGAGAACGGCAAGAAGGTGGGGGTCAATCCCGTTCTGGAACACTTCCAGAGCCTGGCCCGGTAAAAAACGCGGCTTCCGCCTCTATTGAGGCGGCTCAGCCCGTCAAAAAACCGCCGCGAGTTTTTAGCTCGCGGCGGTTTTTCCACATCAACAGTTCCGCAGGACGCAGATACTCTGCGCGGCAATCTGGGGTGGAAGGCTGGCGGTCATAATGCCGTCATAAACAATACGCACCTGATCTCCGGCTGTCAAATTGGTGGTGGAGTGGTTGGTATTTACCAGCACCTCCTGCCCGTTGCTGTTGTCGGTCACCAGCACCTGAGAGCCCCAGGCCTGGACGACGGTGGCGATCATAGTCACCATGGAAATCACCTCCTGTAGGATTTGGGCGGCGTCCGCCGGGACACCGCCCCTGAGATCCGTGATATCCTATGCTCGCGCGGAAGCGGGTGTTCTTACGTTTGAAAAAAAGCCTGAATATCCCGCCGCGAGGCCTGAACCGAGCCTTGGACAAAATCGGGCTTGCCGCCGCCCCGTCCGTTGAGCGCCTGATTCAGCTCCTTGACAAAGGTACGCAGATCACCGTCCCGCTGGCCAATGGCGTATTTGTAACCCGCCCCGTCCGTGCCGGAAAAGCAGGCGCACCGCCCGCCGCAGGTGTGGAGCACCGCGTCGCACAGCCGCCGCGAGGAGTCGGAGGACAGCCCCTCCTCAAAGAGAACTACATCCCCCGCTCCGGCATATCGCTGGGCCAAGGCGGTGAAACGGCTCTCCTCCAGGGAGAGAAGGCGGGATTTCAGAGCGGTGTTCTCCTCCAGCAGGCGTCCCACCGCCGCCCCCGTCTCAAAAACCTTGGCGGACAGCAGATGGGACACCTGGGCGTTCTGCTCCATGGCACGGCTGAGGTATTGGAGGGCCCGGCCGCCGCAGACCAGCTCGACGCGCGCGCCCTCCCGGAATTTCCGCATGGACAGCAGCTTGACCAGCCCCACCTGGGCGGGATAATTTACGTGGGTGCCGCAGCAGGCGCAGCAGTCCGCCCCGGGGAACTCCACAATCCGCACCTGTCCAGTGAGTTCCTTCTTGCTCCGGTAGCGGATGCGCTCCAGCTCCTGGGGGGAGGGATAGGTGATGTTCACCGGCAGATTCACCTGCCAGAGGTGCCAGTTGGCGGTCTGTTCCAGGGTGGCGAACTGCTCCTCGGTGAGGGGGCGGTCAAAGTCGATGGTGACCACCTCCGCCCCCATGTGAAAGCCTACGTTTTCACAGCCCCAGAGGGCGTGAGCCAGCCCGGAGACAACATGCTCCCCGGAGTGCTGCTGCATCAGGTCGAACCGCCGGTCCCAGTCGATTACCCCGGTAACCGCCGTCCCCGGCTCCAGGGGGTGGTTACAGGTGTGGACAATCTCGCCCTCACGGCTGTGGACCTCCAGCACCTTGACCTTGTCCTGGGTACCGGCCGTCCCCAGCACCCCGGTATCCCAGGGCTGGCCGCCCCCCTCGGGGTAGAAGGCGGTGCGGTCCAGCACGATGTCGAAGCCCTTCTTCCCCTTTTCACAGGAGAGGACATTTGCCTCGAATTTGACCAGAAAGGCGTCCTGTTCGTAAAGTTTTTCTGTCATAGATAGCTCTCGTCCATCTCGGACCGCTTGGCCCGCCGCATCAGGTCGGTAATCACGGCGTGGACGTCCCGGCCCTCGTAGAGGACCTCATAGGCCGCCTGGGCGATGGGCATCTCCACCCCTGCCTTCTGAGCCAGAGCGCGGGCGTTGGCGGCGGCGTAGTAGCCCTCCACCACCGCGCCGATCTCCCTCACCGCCTCGTCCACCGGCTTGCCCTGGCCGATGAGGATGCCGCACCGGCGGTTCCGGGAGTGCATGGAGCAGCAGGTGACGATCAGGTCGCCCACCCCGGCCAGGCCGGTAAAACTGTCCTTCCGTCCCCCCAGAGCCACGCCCAGCCGGGCCATCTCGGCCAGGCCCCGGGTCATGAGCAGGGCCTTGGTGTTGTCGCCGTAGCCCATGCCGTCGCAGCAGCCGGCGCACAGGGCGATGATGTTTTTCAGTGCGGCGCAAATTTCGGTGCCGATCTTGTCGTCGCTGGTGTACACCCGGAACCGCTGGTTCATGAACAGGTCCTGAACCTGTTCGGCCACAGCCAAGTCCTCAGAGGCCACCACCACGCCGGTGGGAATCTTCCGGCCCACCTCCTCGGCGTGGGAGGGCCCGGACAGCACCACCACCGGGCACTTGCCGGCGACCTCCTCCTCGATGACCTGGCTCAGGCGGAGGGAGGTGTCCTTCTCAATCCCCTTGGACACCGACACCAGAATGGTGCCCGGATCGGCCAGCTCCTTGAGCTGTTTTGCTGTGGACCGCACGGCGAAGGAGGGGGTGGCAACCACCACCAGCCCGCAGCCCTTCACGGCCGCCATGTCGGTGGTAAGCTTCAGCCCCTCGGGCAGGGGGACTCCCTTGAGCATGGGGTTCTCCCGCTTCTCCCGGAGGACGGCGGACTCCTCCTCCGTGTAGGACCACAGGGTCACGTCGCTGCCGTTTTCCAGCAGCAGCAGAGCCAGGGCCGTCCCCCAGGCGCCGCTGCCAAGGACCGTGATTTTCATCGCAATACCTCCCAAATTTGTTTTGTAGGGGCGGGCGGCCACAGGCCGCCCCTACCCCTTTTTATGAAGGGAAAATTTACTTTCGGTGCCGTTGAGCAATCTTTTGATGTTGCCCCGGTGCATGTACAACACCAGTCCGCCCAGGAACAGGGCCATAGCCATGATAATGGGGTCGCGGCTCACAAAGAGCCAGGTGCCAACGGGAAAAGCCGCGGCGGCAAACACCGATCCCAGAGAGACGTACCGGGTGAGGACCGCCAAAATGAGGAAACCGCCCCACACCAGCAGAGCCAGCCGCCAGTCCAGCATAATGGCGATGGTCCCCCCGGAGAGGATGCCCTTGCCCCCCTTGAAGTGGAACATGCAGGGGAACATATGCCCCAGCAGGCACCACAGCCCCGCCCAGTATTTGAACAGGTTCAGATAGTGGACCGCCTGTTCCACAGCAAGGGGAAAGTCAGGCATAATGCGGGGGTCGAAGTTTGCACCAAACCACATGCCGATCCGGATGGCAATGACCGCCTTGAGTACATCGCACAGAATAACCACCAGGGTTAGAAAGCCGCCGAAGGTGCGGTAGAAGTTGGTCAGTCCGGCGTTGCCGCTGCCGTGGGTGCGGATATCATCCCGCAGGATATACTTGGATACAATCACCGCTCCATTGAAGCAGCCGCAGAAGTAGGCGGCAATGGCAACCCAGATAAAATCGCTGTACATCATAAGATAAAGCATTATCACGCCCAACTCTACCCCTCCTTCTCGCTCCGCTCCCGGATAGTGAGACGCACCGGGGTGCCCTCCAGGCCGAAGGTGGAGCGGATCTGGTTTTCGAGATACCGCTGGTAGGAGAAGTGGAACAGCCTCGCGTCGTTGCAGAAGCAGACGAAGTGGGGGGGCTTGATCCCCACCTGGGTCATATAGTAGACTTTCAGCCGCCTCCCCTTGTCGGTAGGGGGCTGGACCCGGGCGGTGGCGTCGGCCAGGAGGGAGTTGAGCATGCCGGTGGTGATGCGCATGGCCGCCTGGTTGTTCACATATTGAATCAGCTCAAACAGCCGGTCCACCCGCTGGCCGGTGAGGGCGGAGATGAACACAATGGGGGCGTAGGTCATGTAGGACAAATCCCGCATCACGTCCTGGCGCATCTTGTCCATGGTCTTGCCGTCCTTCTCAATGGCGTCCCACTTGTTGACCACGATAATGCAGGCCTTGCCCGCCTCGTGGGCCAGGCCTGCCACCTTGGTGTCCTGCTCGGTGACCCCCTCCTGGGCGTCAATCATAATCAGGCACACGTCGCTGCGCTCAATGGCCATGGTGGCCCGGAGGACGGAGAATTTCTCGATCCGGTCGTCCACCTTGGATTTTTTCCGCATTCCGGCGGTGTCGATGAACAGGAATTTGCCCTGTTCATTCTCGAAGAGGCTATCCACCGCGTCCCGGGTGGTGCCGGCGACATTGGAGACGATCACCCGCTCCTCCCCCAGGATTTTGTTTACCAGAGAGGACTTGCCCACGTTGGGCTTGCCGATGACGGCCACCTTGACCACGTCGTCCTCCTCGGGCTCCTCGTCCTCGGGGGGAAAGTGCTCGAAGCAGGCGTCCAGCAGGTCGCCGGTGCCGTGGCCGTGGACGGCGGATACGGCGATGGGGTCGCCCAGCCCCAGGTTGTAGAACTCATAGATGTCCGGGTTCTCCCGGCCGGTCTGGTCGGCCTTATTTACCGCCAGCACCACCGGCTTGCCCGAGCGCAGCAGCATGTTGGCCACCTCCTGGTCGGAGGCGGTCATGCCGGTTTTGATGTCACAGACAAAGACGATCACGGTGGCGGTTCCAATGGCGATCTCCGCCTGCTCCCGCATAAAGGACAGAATCTGGTCGTCGGTACCCGGCTCGATGCCGCCGGTGTCCACGATATCAAAGACGCGATTGCGCCACTCGCACTGGGCGTACAGCCGGTCCCGGGTGACGCCGGGGGTGTCCTCCACAATGGACAGCCGCTGTCCGCACAGCTTGTTGAACAGCATGGACTTGCCCACGTTGGGCCGGCCCACGATGGCGACTAAGGGTTTCATAGGCTTCACTTCCTTTACGGATTATACCGGTAAAATTCCTCGTTCTCCCAGGCCAGCTTTTGCTGGGCGGGGGTGGGCTCAATGCCCAGTATAGCGTCCAGCAGCTCATAGCCGTCCTGGGGGACGGCGGTGACGGGTACGCCCAGCTCCCGCTCCACGTCCTCTGTGGTCACATCATCCAGAAAGATGTTCTCCCCGGAGCGGAGCATGCTGGCGGGGATCAGCAAACGCTGTCCCAGGTCCTTGTCCCGGAGCTGGCCGATCAGGTCGCCTCCGGTGACCAGCCCGGCCACAGTGATGGTCTCGCCGAAAAAGTGGTTGACGATGGGGTAGACTTTTCCATCTATTGTACCACATTTTTCCTTTGCCATGTCCACCAATTTCGCTAAAAAAGGGGCGGCGGACACGCCGGTGGCGATGGAAAAGGGAGACGTCCCCTCCAGCTCCTCATACTCCATCAGGCCCAAGGCCCGGGAAAACTCCTTGGACAGAAGGGTAAGCATTCCAACCCCGTTGTCCAACTGGGTGAAGTCCTCGAAGTAGTCCTCCATGGGCAGCTCCCGCCCAGCCAGCAGGTAAAACTCGTCGGAGCACCACACCAGCCTTGTGCCGTTCTCCTTCAGGTGTTTCGCGGCGAAGGCCTCCACCTGGTCCACCAGGGCGGCGGCGGTGTCTTTTGTATAGGTTCGCAGAGGGTACAGCCCCTCACGGTATTTGGTCACCCCCACCGGAACCACCGACACGCTGTTCACCGCCGGGAACATGGCGGCCAGGTCGGACAGGGTGCTGTCCAGGGCGGGGCCGTCGTTGACGCCGGGGCAGGAGACAATCTGGCAGTTCATGGTGATGTTGTTTTGGGCCAGCCGCTCCATGATATCGACCCCCTCCCCGGCCCTGGGATTTTTCAGCATCTCCGCCCGCAGGGCTCGGTCAGTGGTGTGGACCGAGACGTTGATGGGGGAGATGCGCAGGTCGATAATCCGCTGGACCTCCCGGGGGGAGAGGTTGGTGAGGGTGAGGTAGTTGCCCAGCAGGAAGGACAGCCGGGCGTCGTCGTCCTTGAAGTAGAGGGAGGGCCGCATCCCCGGGGGCATCTGGTCCACAAAGCAGAATACGCAGTGGTTGGCGCAGGACCGGGCCCGATCCATCAGGTAAGTCTCAAACTCCAGCCCCAGGTCCTCCCCCTCCCCCTTGCGCACCCGCAGAGTACGGACAGAACCGTCCGCCGCCCTCAACGTCAGCTCCAGCTGGGGGTCGTATCCGTAAAATTTATAGTCCAGTACATCCACGATAGGGTGTCCGTTGATATGGGTCAGGGTCTCTCCCGCCCGGACCCCCGCCCGGTGGGCCGGGCCGCGGGGTTCTACCGACTTCACGGCAGTCATGCTCATGGACGCGCTCACCTTCTTTTGCCAGGATCGGTTTATTGTACTATAAACAGGCAAGGATTGCAAGAGGGGGACGGGTCGCGCCCGTCCCGCATAGGATGGATAAACGGCGGCGCCTGTTCGCCGTTTAGGAGGTATCGCAATGCAAGCAACAGGAACGTTAAGCGTCCGGGTGTACACCTCCCAGGCGCGGATTCCCCTGGAGGGAGCCACCGTGGTGGTGGCCGCCCCAGGGGCGGAGGGCAAATACAAGCTGCTCTCCATACAGAATACCGACAGCAGCGGGCTGGTCCGTCCGGTGACCATCGACGCCCCCGCTCTGGGGGAAAGCACCTCCCCCGGCGGACTGCCCGGAAACCGCGCCCCCTTCGCCCTGTGCGACGTGTGGGCCGAGCAGCCGGGCTACGCTATGCTCCAGGTGGCCGGTGTGCAGATCTTCCCCGGTGTGGAAACCATGCAGGATATGGAGCTTATCCCCCTGCCCCAGGGGCTGTGCAGCCTCCAGCAGCGAGGTGAGCGGGACATCCCCGCCCAGTCACTGTGAGGTGATCCATGCCTGTTATCATTCCATATGTCCCCCGCGCCATTACAGTGCATCTGGGGCTGCCCAACCAGTGGGCGGAAAACGTGACGGTAGCCTTCCCGGACTATGTGAAAAACGTAGCCTCCAGCGAGATATACCCCACCTGGGAGCCCGCCGCCATCCGGGCCAATATTCTGGCCATCATCTCCTTCGCCCTGAACCGGGTATACACCGAGTTTTACCCCAGCCAGGGCTACGATTTTCAAATCACCTCCACCACCCAGTACGACCAGGCCTTTGTGCGCGGCCGGAATATTTTTGAGAACATCAGCCAGGTGGTGGACGAAATCTTCAACGACTATATCCGCCGCCAGGGCTTTGTGGAGCCGCTGGCCGCCAAGTTCTGCAACGGCACCACCTCCACCTGCGACGGCCTGTCCCAGTGGGGCAGTCAGGAGCTGGCCCAGCAGGGATACAACTCCATGGATATTCTGTATCACTACTATGGGAATAACATCGAGCTGGTGGTGAACGCCCCCATTCAGGACCTCACCTCCTCCTACCCCGGCGCTCCCCTTCGGCGGGGATCGGCGGGGCCCGACGTAGCGGTGATTCAGGCCATGCTAAACCGTATCTCCCAAAACTACCCCGCCATCCCCAAGGTCCCCTCCACTGGAGCCTTCGGCGAGGCCACCGAAACCTCCGTGCGCGCTTTCCAGCGCATTTTCAACCTGGTGGTGGACGGAGTGGTGGGCAAGGCCACCTGGTACAAGATGGTATACCTCTATGTGGGGGTGCTCCAG
This sequence comes from Oscillospiraceae bacterium, assembly GCA_910575265.1. Taxonomy (GTDB): domain Bacteria; phylum Bacillota; class Clostridia; order Oscillospirales; family Oscillospiraceae; genus Lawsonibacter. The sequence continues at coordinate 22,600 of CAJTEA010000020.1, read as the reverse complement.
CTGGCGGAGCTGGTGAGCAAGGGCCAGGCCTATTACGCGGTCCAGTTCCAGTTCCCCGGCAATCTGGCGGAAGGGGACTCCGGCGCGGAGGTGGAGGTTTTGCAGTATATGCTCTCCCTGCTGGCCCAGTTCTCCGACACGCTGTACGCCCCGGCGATGGACGGCGTGTTCGGGCCGGTCACCGGACGGGCGGTGCGCACCTATCAGAACTGGGCCGGCATCACCCCCAACGGTCTGGTAGATGAGCGGACCTGGAATTCCATCTACGACAGCTTTGTGACCGCCAACTACTCCCTCAGCCGGGATACGGTCCGGGCCCAGTCTCTCGGGGAGGACGCGATCCCCGTGATCGCGCCCGCTTCCCCGGAGCCGCGGCCGGACCGCTGGGCCGACACCCCGCGGCTGGGCCAATACCAGGGCAGTCCCCTGGACCTGGGTCAGGCGGACGGCCGGCAGAACGGACAGAGAGGAGCAAGTGTATGAATGTCGATTTGGGCCAGGAACTGCTGGAGCGGGAGATGCTGGCCAATCCGGTGAGCAGTCTGCAATATATGCTACGGCAGCTGTCCCAGACCTATAAATTTCTGCCCCAGCTGGTGGTGGACGGCGTGTTTGGCGAGCGCACCCTGGAGGCGGTCATGCGCTTCCAGAAAGAAGCCGGCCTGCCCGTTACCGGCACGGTGGATCAGACCACCTGGGACGCCATCCGGGACGCCTGGCTGTCCCAACGCTCCAAAACCAGCTATTCCCGGGCTACCCGGATCTTTCCCTCCGAGGGCATCCAGGTCCATGAGGGGGAGACCAAAGAGTATCTGATTGTCCCCCAGACCATGTTCAATATTCTGGCCAAACAGTTTGAAGGAATCACCTCCTGCGAGGCGGACGGCTGCAACGGTCCTGTTTCGGCGGACAACATCCGCTGGCTGCAAAAGGCGGCGGCTCTGCCCCAGACCGGCTGTATGGATACCGCCACCTGGGACGCCCTGTCTCACCTGTACGAAATATTCGTGGTTCAGGACACCGACTGTATCCCCGACTTCACCGGCGGCTGGGGATAGAAAAAATCCGCCCGCCCCGGGATGGGGCGGGCGGTCCGCGTTTTACAGGGACGCGCTGGGCAGGTTGTCCACAAAGGCCCGCAGCTGAGACTGGCTGTTCATCTGCCCCAGCTGGAGCAGAATGGCCTGGCGCTGCTCAGGGGTGCAGCGGTCATAGAAGGCCGAGGCCCGCGGGTTCTTTTGCAGCAGCTCCCCAAAGGTCACCGCCGCGTTCATATTGACATCCATCTAATCACCTCGACGCCAGTATGCCCCTTTTTATTGGTAAGTATGCTCGCAGACCTCTTTGATCTTTGCCTGAATAACCTTTAAATCCTCAAAGGTCTCCGGACGGCGGCGGGGATCCCGGAGAATGGCGGCGGGGTGGAACAGGGCGGTCATCCATACGCCGTTCTTCTCAAACCACTGGCCGTGCTCCTTTGTGATCTTAAAGTCCTCCTTGATCAGCTTACAGGCGGCGACGCGGCCCAGGCAGATGATGATCTTGGGACGGATCAGGGCCACCTGGCCGCGCAGATAGTCGATGCAGGCCTCCTGCTCGGTGTTCAGCGGGTCCCGGTTTTTAGGCGGGCGGCACTTGACAATGTTGGCGATGTAGACATTTTTTTCCCGGCTCAGGTCCACCATCTCCAGCATGTCGTCCAGCAGCTTGCCGCCCCGGCCCACAAAGGGCTCTCCCTGAAGGTCCTCGTTCTCCCCGGGGCCCTCGCCGACGCACAGCACCTCAGCGTCCCGGGGACCGACGCCAAAGACCACATTGGTTCGAGTATCCGCCAGAGCGCACTTGCGGCAGGCCAGACAGGCCCGCTCCAGCTCGTTCCATTCCTTAAGCAGCATAGCTCTCCCTCCAAAGCGTTAAAATTCGACCTGGTTTTTCTCAGTATACCACAACACCGCGCTCCCGGAAAAGGATTTTTTCATCTCCGAAAAATTTCGGAGTTTTTTTCCCTATTTTTTCGTCCACTTTCTCAGTCCGGCCTTTTTGGAAGCTGGCCAGAAAGATACAAAATATGGATGATAAAATTGTAAAAAGCCAAATATTTTGTGCCTCAAAGGGAGGAATTCCAGCTCCCCTCAAAACTGGAACATTCGTTTTTTGACAAAAAACCTCTTTTTTTATTGGATTTGTCAATATTTGCGATTAAAATCGCGACAAAAAAACTCTTGATTTTTGTATCAACAGACGATATACTAAGAAAACATGGTGGGGCAAAGTGGAGGGAAATCCCCTTAAATCCCACTTCGGTGGAGGAGAGGTGAGGGATATGACCGGCACATACGAGCACAGCATCGACGCCAAGGGCCGGCTGTTCATCCCCGCCAAACTCCGGGAGGAGCTTGGCGACACCTTCTATCTGGCCATGGGTGTGGACGCCTGTCTGGCTGTGTACCCCCAGTCCACCTGGGACCGCTTCACCGAAAAGTTCGCCTCCCTGCCCATGAGCCAGTCCAAGGCCATGCGCCCCCTGTTCGCCAACGCCGCCAAGTGCGAGCCGGACAGCCAGGGCCGCATTGTCATCCCCCAAAAGCTGCGCAAATATGCGGGGCTGGAAAAAGAAACTGTCATCATCGGCGTCCATGACCGAGCGGAAATCTGGTCCGCCGCCGCCTGGAACGCCCAGGAGGAAGAGGAGATGACCCCCGAAAAGATGGCCGCCTGTATGGCGGAGCTGGGGTTCTGATATGAGTGAATTTACCCACCGGCCCGTCCTGCTGGACGAGTGCATGGAAGCCCTGAATATCCGCCCCGAAGGGATTTATTTCGATGGAACCCTGGGTCGGGCGGGCCACAGCGGGCAGATCGCCCGCCGACTGACCACCGGTCGCCTCATCTGCGTAGACCGGGACCAGGCGGCCCTGGACGCGGCCCGGGAGCGGCTGGCCCCCTGGATGGACAGGATAATCCTGGTCCACAGCAATTTTGACCGGGTGGACGAGATTTTGGACAAGCTGTCTCTGCCCGGTGTGGATGGGATGCTCTTTGACCTGGGTGTCTCCTCCCCCCAGCTGGACGACGCCAGCCGGGGCTTCTCCTACATGCGCGACGCCCCTCTGGATATGCGCATGGACCGGGACGAGGGGCTCACCGCCGCCGATGTGGTCAACGGCTGGTCCCAGGAGGAGCTGAAGCGCGTCCTGTTCCAGTATGGCGAGGAGCGCTACGCCCCCCAGATTGCCGGGGCTATCGTCCGCCGTCGGGCGGACAAGCCCATCGCCACCACCCTGGAGCTTGTGGATGTAATCCGGAGCGCTATGCCCCCCAAGGCCCTGCGGGAGAAACAGCACCCCGCCAAGCGCTCCTTCCAGGCCATCCGCGTCGCCGTCAACGACGAGCTGTCCTGCGTGGAGCGGATGCTCCGGCGGGCGGTTCCCCGTCTGAACCGGGGCGGGCGGCTGGCGGTGATCACCTTCCACTCCCTGGAGGACCGCGTGGTCAAGACCGGTCTGGCCGGCTTTGCCCGGGGCTGCACCTGTCCCCCCGACTTTCCCGTATGTGTCTGCGGCAAAACCCCGGACATCAAACTTGTGAACAAAAAGCCCATTCTTCCCAGCGACACCGAGATCAGGGAGAATCCCCGCGCCCGCAGCGCCAAGCTGAGGGCGGCGGAGAAGCTATAAAGGAGCGAGCCTATGGCCACCAACCGCCACCGTCGTACAACCACATACAGCACCTACGGCAGTGTGGCCTACGCCCCCGCCTATGAGGACGGCAACACCGTACGCGTCCCACGCCGGGAGAAGGAGCTTCAGCGCGGACCCGAGCCCAAGCGCCCGGTCCGCCGCCATGAGCGGGCCCGGGTACAGGTCCGGCAGGCGGGACAGGTCGCCCCCTTCGCGGTGGTGGGCTTTCTGGCGGTGGCCATCTTCGCCATCCTGCTGGTGACAAGCTACGCCCAGCTGGCGGTGGCCAACGATGAGATGGTTTCCCTCCAGCAGGAGCTGGCCGACCTGAAAAGTGAAAACACCCGGCTGTCCGCCCAGTACGAAAAGGTTTTCGACCTGGCCACCATACAGGCCGCGGTGGCGGACACGATGGTCCGCCCCACCAACGAGCAGGTGGTGTATATCGACCTGTCCGAGCCGGACACCGTGACCGTCTATCAGGACGGAGCCGCCAACCCGGTGAAGATCCTGATCCAGGGGATCAATGATCTCTTTGGAGGAATCATAGAATATTTCCGCTGACCCGGCCATAGAGTATTAAGGCACGGGCCGGCTGGGTCAAAGCGCGCGAACTCATCCGGTATATAGAGACATGATGGGCGCAAGAGCAGGCTTCTTGCGCCCTTTTCCGCGAGAAGCGCCGAATCCCTGAGCACCCGGCAGCGAGGGTATCGAGGCGCGGCGCCGCCAAAGGAGGGCGTTTTCATGGCAAACAGACGCAGATACCAGCCGGTCATGAAGGCCACCGGCATTCCCACCACCGCCACCCGCGGCAACCACTCCAAGCGCTCCATTCTCCACCGCACTCTGGGCCTGATGGCGGTGTGCGGCGTGCTGATATTCATCCCCCTGATCTGGAAGCTGTGGGACATCGCCATTGTCCACCATGAGGAGTACCAGCGGAAAGCCAGCGACCAGTGGACCCTGGACTACGCGATCTCCGCCCAGCGGGGCAACATCTACGACCGCAACGGCAGTCTTATGGCCATGTCAGCCACCGTTTACAAGCTGATTCTGTCTCCACGGGACCTGGTCAACAGCGTATCCAAGAAGGACGGCGATGGCCAGGAGCTGTCTGACGAGGCCTATCAGTCCAGCGTGTCCCTGCGGCAGGACCAGATGGTAACCGAGCTGATGACCCTGTTCCCCGATCTGGACCGGGACAAGGTGGAACAGCAGGTCCACAACACCAAAAACGCCTACTGGGAGGTTAAAACCAACATTGAGGAGGAGGACGCGGGCCCCCTGCGGGAATATCTCGCCGAACACAAGACCTCCTCTTACCTCTATCTCATTCCGGACGCCAAGCGCTACTACCCTTATTCCGGTCTGGCGGCCCAGGTTCTGGGCTTTGTCAACGCCAACGGCGGCGCTTACGGCATCGAGGCGGTGTACAACGACATACTGGAGGGCACCGCCGGCCGGGTGGTTACCACCCGCACCGCCGGCGGCACCCAGCGGTACAACAGCTACGCCAACTACATCGACGCGGTGGACGGCTATGATATCACCCTGACCATTGACACCACCATCCAGTCCTACCTGGAAAAGGCCCTGGAGGAGGGCGTCAAGGACTTCGACATCCGGGACGGGGCCTTCGGCATCGCTATGGATCCCAAGACCGGAGCCATTCTGGGCATCGCCAGCACGCCGGACTTCGACCCCAACGACTATTCCGCTATTGTAAACGAGATGCTATTGAGTGAGCTTGAGGAAAACAGCGCCGAAATTTACGAGAGCCTGAAAGCCAACAACACCGAGCACCTTACCGACAGCGAGCTGATGGCCCAGGCGGAGAGCCAGGCCCGATCCGACGCCCGGAACACCCAGTGGCGGAACAAGGCCATCGACTCCCGGTATGAGCCAGGCTCCGTGTTTAAGGCTATCATACTGGCCGCCGCCCTGGAGGAGGGCGTGGTCAGCGAGAGCGACACCTTCTATTGTCCCGGCTACGTCAACGTGCCCGGCTATCCGGAGCCCATCCATTGCGCCAACCGAAGAGGACACGGCAGCCAGACCCTGGCCGAGGCGGTGGCCCACTCCTGCAACCCCGCCTTTATTGAGATCGGAAGCCGGCTGGGCGTGGATACCTTCTACGACTACTTCGAGGCCTTCGGTATGCTAGAAAACACCGGCATCGACCTGCCCGGCGAGGCCAGCCTGAAGGGCGCGGTCTGGAGCCGGGAGGATATGACCAACGTGGACCTGGCGGTGGCCTCCTTCGGCCAGCGCTTTGAGATCACCCCCCTCCAGATGGTCTGCGGCTTCGCCGCCGTCATCAACGGGGGCAACCTGGTAAAGCCCTACGTGGTCCAGACCATCAGCGCCAGGGAAGGCACCGTGATCCAGAACACCGAGCCGGAGACCGTCCGTCAGGTAATCAGCCAGCAGACCAGCCAGCGCTGCGCTGACATTCTGGAGCAGGTGGTGGCCACGGGCAGCGGCAACAACGGCTACGTGGCGGGCTACCGCATCGGCGGCAAGACCGGCACCACCGAGTTCAAGACGGAGAAGGGCCACTACATCGTCTCCTTCATGGGCTACGCCCCCGCCGACGACCCCCAGGTGATTGTCCTGCTGGCCTATGACCGCCCCCAGCCCAAGGAACAAGGCAGCATCTATTCCACCACCGGCGTCTACATCAGCGGCAGCAACATGGCCGCCAAAAAGGCCGGCCCCCTCATCGCCCAGATTCTGGACTATATGGGCATTGAGAAGGTCTACTCCGAGTCGGAATCCGCCGCCCGGGACGTGTCCGTTCCCAATGTGACCGGTCTGGGCGTTCCCAAGGCGGAGGACGACCTGTCCCGGCAAAACTTCCGCTTCCGCGCCGTGGGCGAGGGTGACACGGTCACCCGGCAGATCCCAGCCGCCGGCACCAGCATCCCAGGCGGTTCCACCGTGATCCTCTACCTGGGCGGGGCCCAGCCGGAAGCCAGCGTCCCCGTCCCGGACGTCAACGGCATGACTTACGAAAACGCCAAAAGCGCCCTGGAAGGGGCCGGCCTGTTCATGCGGGCCTCCGGCGCGTCGGTCTACTACGGCAACACCACCACCGCTGAATACCAGAGCGTAGCCGCCGGCGAGACTGTTGCCGTCGGTACGGTTGTGGACGTGAAGTTCTTCAATCTGGCGGAGGACAACTAGCAAATTCGCGGCATCTTATAGAGAATGAAACCACACCCATGAGGGGTGACACCATGAAACTGCGCGAGCTTTTCGCCGGCGTGCCCCTCAAGGGGGGTATCTCCAGCCCGGATATGGAAATTATTTCCATATCCTACGACACCCGGACGTTAGCGCCCGGAGCGCTCTTTGTGGCTCTGTCCGGCGATAAGACGGACGGCCACCGCTTTATCCAGACAGCTCTGGATAAGGGCGCCGCCGCCGTCCTGTGCCAGCGGGCCCCAGACTTCCCCGGCCCCTGGCTGACCGCGACGGACACCCGTCTGACCCTGGCCCTGATCTCCGCCAACTGGTTTGGCCATCCGGGGGATTCCATGACCCTGACCGCTGTTACCGGAACCAACGGCAAAACCACCACTACCAGCCTGCTCAAGGAGCTGCTGGAGCGGACGGCGGGGGCCAAGGTGGGTCTGATCGGCACCAACCGGAACATGATCGGCAGCCGGGAGCTGCCCGCCCACCGCACCACTCCGGAGAGCTTTGAGCTCCAGTCCCTCCTGCGCCGGATGGCGGACGAGGGCTGTACCCATGTGGTGATGGAGGTCTCCTCCCACGCCCTGGTCCAACACCGGACGGCGGGGCTGACCTTCCAGGCGGGGGTGTTTACCAACCTGACCCAGGACCATCTGGATTACCACCACACCATGGAGGCCTACCGGGACGCCAAGGGATTGCTCTTCCAACAGTGCGAAAGGGCGGTTCTCAACCTGGACGACGAGGCGGGGCGGTGGTACCGGGAGCGGGTGAGCTGTCCCGTATTCACCTACTCGGAGAACCGGGTCCAGGCCGGCCTCACCGCCAAAAATATCCGCCTGTTCCCCAGCCATGTGGAATTTGAGGCGGTAATCCCCGGCGAAATTTCCCGGATCCACCTGCCCATCCCCGGAGGCTTTTCCATCTACAACGCTCTGGCCGCTCTGGCCGCCGGGCTTTGCCTGGGGCTGAGCCTGGAGGCCATGGCTCAGGTCATGCCCTCAGTAAAGGGGGTCAAGGGCCGGGTGGAGGTGGTTCCAGTCCCCCGGGCCTACACCGTAATCATCGACTACGCCCACAGCCCCAACGCACTGGAAAACATCCTCACCACCGCCCGGGACTTTACCGCTGGCCGGCTGATCTGCGTGTTCGGCTGCGGCGGCGACCGGGACCGGTCCAAGCGCCCCATTATGGGAGCCATCGCCGGAGAACTGGCCGATTTGGCGGTGGTTACCTCCGACAACCCCCGCACTGAGGATCCCCAGGTCATTATCGACGAAATTCTGGCCGGCATGGAACACAGTCAGGCCAGCCTCCACAGGGAGCCAGACCGCCGGGAGGCCATTTTCTGGGCCCTGTCCCAGGGGGAGCCCGGGGACGTGATCGTCCTGGCCGGCAAGGGTCATGAGACTTATCAGGAAATCAACGGGGTCCAGTATCCCATGGACGAGCGGGAGATCGTGGCGGAATATTTTCGCGTCCACAACGGCCAACGACAACAAAAGACTGGAAAAGTCCCGGCGGATATGGTATAATTTTATGTTCTATATACTTCAAAAGAGAAATAACCGGGAGGGTTTCAGACATGACATATATCCTCAGCTTTATCATCGCCTTTGGCGTGGCGGCCATTGTCGGGCAGGTGCTCATCCCGCTGCTGCGGCGGCTGAAGGCGGGGCAGTCCATCCGGACTGACGGCCCCACCTGGCATATGTCCAAACAGGGCACCCCCACTATGGGAGGCGTCATGTTTATCCTCGCGACCGGCGCGGCCGCGGTGGTGGCCGGCCGGGAGGAGCTGATGGCCGGAAACTACAACCATCTGTATGTATTCCTCTTCGCCCTGGTCTTCGGCGTCATCGGTATGATCGACGACTTCCAGAAGCTGCGCCACCACGCCAACGAGGGGCTCACCGCCGCCCAGAAGTTTCTGCTCCAGCTGGCGGCGGCCATCGCGTTTACCGTCCTTATGCGGGAACAGGGCTATCTCACCCCCAACCTGTTCGTCCCCTTCTTCAACGTGACCATCCCCCTGCCCTGGGTGGTCTACATGGTCTTTGCCGCGTTCGTGATGGTGGGAACGGTGAACGCCGTCAACATCACTGACGGCATCGACGGTCTGGCTACCGGCGTAACCATCCCTGTGGCGCTGTTCTACATGGCGGTGGCCGGCTGGTTCGGCAAAAACGATCTGGCTATTCTGGGCGCCGCCCTGGCGGGCGGGCTGGCCGCTTTCCTGATCTATAATTTCCACCCGGCCAAGGTCTTTATGGGCGACACCGGCTCCCTGTTTCTGGGAGGCATGGTGTGCGGTATGGCCTTCGCCTTGGATATCCCCCTGGTGATCCCCATCATCGGCCTGATTTATGTCGCTGAGGTGCTGTCCGACATCATTCAGGTAGCCTATTTCAAAAAGACCCACGGCAAGCGGTTTTTCCGCATGGCCCCCCTCCACCACCACCTGGAGATGGGTGGCTGGAGCGAAACCAAGCTGTTCTGCGTTTTCTCCGGCGCCACCCTTCTGCTGTGCTGCCTGGGCTTTCTGGGGGTCATGTACCGGTATCCAATGTAATTAAGGAGGTGCCCCGTTGGCCCGCAAAGCGAAACGCGATTTGACTATGGAAGAACAGCTGGCCCGGGGACCGCTGGACCTGCCCTTTCTCATGCTGGTGCTGATGCTGCTGGGCATCGGACTGGTGATGCTCTTCTCCGCCTCCTACTACACCGCCTACCGGGACCCCACTCCCCCCATTAACAACAACCCCTACTATTACATTCTCCACCAGGCGGCCTACGCCGCGGCGGGAGTTGTGGGCATGTATGTCATCTCCCGCATCAACTACCAGCACTTCCGCTGGATGGCTCCGCTTGCCCTGGCCGGTTCCATCGTCCTGCTAGTCCTCTGCTACATCCCCGGCCTGAACGCCCCCATCAACGGCGTGCGGCGCTGGCTGCGGGTTTTCCTGGTGGCCGGCCCCACCTACCAGCCCTCGGAGATCGCCAAGGTGGCGGTGGTGCTCTTTTTCGCCGCCCGGTTGTGCAAGCGGGACACCGAGCACCAGCTGCGCTTTACCAAGCGCACTGGCACCGGCCGGATGCTGAACTTTCTGGAGCGGATCGGCTTTCTGGAGCTGGTCCCCTACGGGGCGGTGCTGCTGCTGGTGCTGGTGCTGGTGGTATTCGAGCCCCACATGTCGGGTACGATTTTGATTATGCTGGGCGCGGCCTCGGTGCTGCTGGTGTCCGGCATCAGCCTGAAATGGTTTGCCGGAGCGGCCGCCGTGGGGTCGGCGGGGCTGTGGTTCATCGCCACCCAGACGCCCTACCTCACCCGAAAAATCAACCTCTGGCTGGACCCCTGGGGGGCGGACGCCCAGAGCGACGGCTTTCAGTTCCGGCAGGGCATCTATTCCATCGCCTCCGGCGGCCTGCTGGGCCGGGGACTGGGCAACAGCAACCAGAAGTATGGCTTTGTCCCCGAGCCGGAGAACGACATGATTTTCACCATCGTGGTGGAGGAGCTGGGACTGGTGGGGGCCTTCGCCATCCTGCTGCTGTTCTCTCTGCTCATCCTCCGGGGCTACTGGATCGCCCTCCACGCAAGGGATAAGTTCGGCATGCTGGTCACCGTGGGCATCATCACCCTGCTGGCCGCCCAGGTCTTTTTGAACATCGGCGTGGTCACCGGCCTGGTTCCCAATACCGGAATTTCCCTCCCCTTCTTCAGCTACGGCGGCACCGCTCTGATGATACAGCTGGCGGAGATGGGAATGATTTTAAGCATATCCCGGCAGATACCCGCCCCGCGCAAGGATTAACAAAAGAAGTTTCAGTCTCATGAAAGAGGTGCAGCAATGAACATTCTGTTTACCTGCGGCGGCACCGCCGGACATGTGAACCCGGCGGTGGCCCTGGCCCACATCTTCCAGGAGAGGCACCCCGGCTGCCGCGTCCTTTTTGTGGGGGCGGACGGCGGTATGGAAAACAAGCTGGTGCCCAAGGAGGGCTATCACATCCAGACGGTGACCATCACCAACTTCCACCGCTCCATGGCCCCGGCGGACATCGCCCATAACCTGGGCACACTGATGAACATGCGGAAATCCCGCAAGCAGGCCAAGGCGATTCTGGACGACTTCAAGCCCGATCTGGTGGTGGGCACCGGGGGCTATGCCTCCTACCCCGTGGTCAACGAGGCCGCCCGCCGGAAGGTCCCCACCGCCGTTCACGAATCCAACGCCGTTCCCGGCCTGACCACCAAGGCCCTGTCCAAGGTGGTGGATCGGGTGATGGTGGGCTTTGAGGAGAGCCGGGAACACTACGAGCACCCGGAAAAGGTGGTGGTCACTGGCACGCCTGTCCGGGGCGACTTCTTCAAATTCACCCGGGAGGAGGCCCGGGCCAAGCTGGGCATTGACGACAACCGCCCTCTGCTGCTGTCCTATTGGGGCTCGCTGGGGGCCGAGGTGATGAACCAGAAGATGGTGGACTTCATCGCCAAGGAGTGCTATGAGGGCGCGCCCTGGCGGCATATCCACGGCGCGGGCCGGGATTATCCCTGGATGCAGGAGGAGCTGCTCCGCCGGGGACTGAAGCTGGGGGACAACGGCATTGAGGTCCGGGAATATATCTACGACATGCCCCTGGTCATGGCCGCCTCCGATCTGGTGCTGTGCCGGGCGGGAGCCTCCACCATCTCAGAGCTCACCGCCATCGCCAAACCCGCCGTGCTGGTCCCCTCCCCCAACGTCACCGCCAACCACCAGGAGAAAAACGCCCGGGTGCTGGCCGACCAGGGGGCAGCGGTCCTCCTCCGGGAGGCCGACTGCGTGGAAAATACCCTCTATGACGAGGCCGCGCTGCTCCTTCGGGAGCGGGACCGCCGGGAGAAGATGGCCGCCGCCCTCCGGGCCATGGCCGTTCCCAACGCGGGGGAAAAAATATATGGGACCCTGCGGGATATTATGAAATAAACCAAATCGCCTTTTCCAGCATAGGATAGCCCAAATCCAAAGAATTTGGAGGCTATCCCATGAGCTGTTACGAAATCAAGGGCGGACGTCCCCTGTTCGGCGCGCTGGCCATCCACGGGGCCAAAAACAGCGTTCTGCCCATCCTGGCCGCCTGCCTGCTGGCGCCGGGGCAGAGCGTGCTTCACAACTGCCCCGACCTGTCCGATGTGTCCGCCACCCTGGATATTCTGCGCCTGCTGGGGTGTCAGGCGGAGCGGGAGGGTGATACCGTCACGATCGACACCTCAACCCTGGACCGCTGGAACGTCCCGGAGCGTCTGATGCGGGAAATGCGTTCCTCGGTCATCTTCCTGGGGGCTCTGCTGGCCCGTCTGGGAACGGCGGAGCTGTCCTACCCCGGAGGGTGCGAGCTGGGCTCCCGGCCCATCGACCTGCACCTGTCCGCCCTGCGGTCCCTGGGGGCCGAGATCCTGGAGGACCAGGGGGCGCTGTGCTGCCGCAGCTGCCGGCAAGGGCTCCGCGGACGGGAGATCTGTCTGTCCATCCCCAGTGTGGGGGCCACGGAAAACATCATGCTGGCCGCCTGCGGCTGTCCCGGAGTGACCACCATCGTGGGCGCGGCCCAGGAGCCGGAGATTCTTGACTTGCAGGGCTTTCTCCAGGCCATAGGGGTCCGGGTATCCGGGGCGGGCACCGCTTCCATATCCATTGAGGGAGGACTTCCCCTCCATCCGGCGGAGTACCGGGTGATGGGTGACCGCATCGCCGCCGCCACTTATCTGTGCGGAGCCGCCGCCGCCACCGGTGAGGTGGAGGTGTCCGGCATTGCACCGGACACTCTGGCCGCCGTCCTCTCCTGTCTGGAGGAAGCGGGCTGTGAGATCCACACCGGACCGGACCGGATCGCGCTTACCAGCGGCGGTCCGCTCCACAGTATCCGTCCGGTTCGTACCGCCCCCTATCCCGGCTTCCCCACTGACGCCCAGGCGATTTTGATGGCCGCCCTGGCGGGGGGTGAGGGATCCACCCTTTTTGTGGAGAACATCTTCGACAGCCGCTACCGCCACGTGGATGAGCTGCGCCGTATGGGCGCGGACATCCAGCTGGCCGGACGGGCCGCTATGGTTTCCGGGGTGAGACGGCTCCACGGAGCCGCCGTCCGTTCCACCGACCTGCGGGGCGGAGCCGCCCTGGTGATAGCCGCCCTGGGGGCGGAGGGGACCACCAGGGTATCCGAGCTGCGCCACATTCGGAGAGGCTATCAGGCTCTGGACAAAAACCTGCGTCTGCTGGGAGCGGAAATTCGGGAATTACCATAAGGAGAACCACCATGCCAAGATACAGCCACCGCAGCAGAACACGCAGGAGGAACAGGGGACGATTCGGACCGCTGTTCAAGCTGCTTTGCGTTTTGGCGGTGGTTGTGGCCCTGACCGCGGGAGCCACAGTGTTTTTCCGGGTGGAGCGGGTGTCTGTAAGCGGGTGCAGGCGGTATACGGAGGAAGAGATTATTGCCGCCTCCGGCATCCAGATCGGCGGCAACCTGTACAGCCTGAACAAGGTGAGCATCGGCCGAAGCATCCGCACCCAGCTGCCCTATGTGGAGGAGCTGACCATCAACCGGGCGCTGCCCAGCACCATTGTCATTACTGTCATCGAGTGCGAGGCGGCGGCACAGGTCGCCGTTCCGGACACAGCGCAGGCAGCGGCCGCCCAAGAGGAGCTGGCCGACGGGAACCTGGACGCGGAGCCCGCCCCGCTGGCCCAAGAGTCCTGGCTTATCAGCGAGAAGGGCAAGCTGCTGGAGCCCGCCCCGGCGGACAGCGCCGTCCTCCCTGTCACCGGACTGACCTCCATCGCCCCTGAGGCGGGCGGCTTTTTAAAGGTGCCTGAATCAGAGAAAACCCGGCTGGACGCCCTGACCGCCCTGCTCCAGGCGGCGCAGGAGGAGGAACTGACCGGCGAGTTGTCCTCTATTCTTCTGGAACCCACCCGGCTGACCGTCCGCTACGCCGGACGCTTCAATGTGGAAATGAGACTCAACTCGGATTTCCGCTATAACCTGCGTCTGATGCGTTCCGTTCGGGAGGAGCTGGAGGAGCGCCACGGCCCCCAGGTCGCCGGGACCATTGACCTGACCCTGGAGCAATATGACGCGGCTTTTTCCCTGGCGAAGGACACGGCCTGATTCTCCAAAAAATGTGATGAAAATTTTGGAAATTTTGCCGCAGGGGATATTTCCTCTTGACCGATGAAAAAAACTGCGTTACAATATAATGAGATTTTGTTTTGATACTGGGACCACCCCACAATAGATACAAATGCGGGACCCCGCTTGTACTTAGGAGGAAAAAGAATGGCTTTTGGATTAGACATGGGCCCTGACAGTGTTGTCAATATTAAGGTGGTCGGCGTAGGCGGCGGCGGAAACAACGTAGTCAACCGCATGGTCCGGACCGGGACCAAGGGCGTGGAATTCATCGCCGTCAATACAGATAAACAGGCGCTTGCCATCTCCAGCGCCACCAATAAAATTCAGATCGGCGAGAAGCTGACCAACGGCCAGGGCGCCGGATCCAACCCCGAGGTGGGCCGCAAATCCGCTGAGGAAAACCGCAACCAGATCACCAAGGCGCTGGAGAACGCCGACATGGTGTTTATCACCGCCGGAATGGGCGGCGGCACTGGCACCGGCGCGGCCCCTATCGTGGCCGACATCGCCAAGGAGCTGGGCATCCTTACCGTGGGCGTGGTCACCAAGCCCTTCCGCTTTGAGGGGCCCCGCCGGATGCGTCAGGCCGAGGCCGGCATCACCGAGCTGCGGGAAAAGGTGGACTCCCTGGTGATTATCCCCAACGAGCGGCTGAAGCTGGCCAGCGATCAGAAGATTACCATGGTCAACGCCTTCGAGATCGCCGATGATGTGCTTCAGCAGGCCGTGCAGTCCATCTCTGACCTGATTAAGAACACCGGCTTTATCAATCTGGATTTCGCCGATGTGTCCGCCGTTATGAAGGACGCGGGCCGGGCTCACATGGGCGTGGGCCGGGCCGCCGGCAAGAACAAGGCGGAGGACGCCGCCCGGATGGCCATTTCCAGCCCCCTGCTGGAGACCTCCATCAACGGCGCCCGGGGCGTGCTGATCAATGTCACCGGCTCCATGGACATCGGCCTGGAGGAGGTGGAGACCGCCGCAAACCTGGTGCAGGAGGCCGCCCATCCGGAGGCCAACATCATCTTCGGCGCCACCTTCGACGAGGCGCTGGAGGACGAGATTCGGGTCACGGTCATCGCCACCGGCTTTGACGAGAACCAGTCCATTCCCTTCCCCCACCAGCAGCAGGAGGAGCAGCCCGCGTCCTACTTCCCCCCGGAGGAGCCCAAGCCCGCCGAGGCGCAGGCTCCCGCTACTCCCGCCCCCGCTCCCGAACCGGAGGCTCCCAAGCCCACCGTCAACGACGACGACTGGGATATGCTGGAGCGCATTTTCAGCAAAAAGAGATGACAAAGCTCCCGGCGCGCAGGCGCCGGGAGTTCCATTTTGGGCTTGAACCGTTCATAAGCCCGCGTTCCGCCTCAGCAGCTCCACCGCGTCGGCCATAGGGACGCACCTGGCGTACCGCCCCGGCCATACATAGTCGTTATAGTAATGATACGCCGTTTCCTGTTTCAGATAGGGGTTGTCAAAGGTGGAATTGGTATACTCGGGCACAATCATCTCATATCCCAGGTCAAAGCCGCTTTTAATGGTGGCGTCAACGCAGAAATCCGTCTGCATACCCACCACCATCAGCTGCTTCTCCCCCTTCTCTGATAGATACCCGGACAGCCCCACCGAGGGGTGCAGGGCGCTGTTGACCACCTTGTCAAAGATTTTCTCTCCCTCCTGGGGGGCGAACTCCTCAAAAATCTGAAACTCGTCGTCCCCAATGGAGAAACCCGTCCCCGGGCCGTCGTCGTGCCGGACGTAGATCACCTCCACGCCGCTCTCCCGCGCCTGGGCAATCAGGGCCTTGATGTTGGCCCGCAGCTGCTCAAAGCGGTACAGCCGGTCGTCTGTAATCCCTTTCTGGGTGTCAATCACCAATAAAGTCATCGTTCCGCCTCCAATCTGTTCTTGCTTTGATTTTATCACGAAAATTTCCTCTTGACAAGCGGCGGAATATCCGTTAAAATGCTCAACAAGCAAATGCGATGAAGGGGAAAAAGACAGCTCCCTCCCACTCAGAGAGCCGGCGGTCGGTGCGAGCCGGTGTGAGGAGCCCTGTGTATAACTGGCCCCCGAGCAGTCCGCCTGAACCTAAGTAGGGCGGGACGTACGGCCCCGTTACCGGCCAGAGCCTTGTTGGAGGCTGTGAGGGCGGACAGGTGACTGTCCGCTGAACCAGGGTGGTACCGCGTAGAATTCTGCGCCCCTGACTTGAGAAAGTCGGGGGCTTTTTGCTGTCCCCTGACACATCCAACACACATTTTGTTAAGGAGGACGTCCGCATGAAACCCAAGTTTGAAAAGTACATTCCTTTCCAGCCCCAGCCCATCAAGGGCCGCGCCTGGCCCGACCGGGTGATTACCAAGGCCCCCGTCTGGTGCTCCGTGGACCTGCGGGACGGCAACCAGGCCCTGGTGGACCCCATGAATCTGGCCGAGAAGCTGGAGTACTTCCACACCCTGGTGGACATCGGGGTGAAGGAGATTGAGATCGGCTTCCCCTCCGCCAGCGAGACGGAGTATGAGATCTGCCGGGAGCTCATCGAGGGGGGACACATTCCCGACGACGTGACCATCCAGGTACTGGTCCAGGCCCGGGAGCACCTGATCAAAAAGACCTTTGAGGCCATTCAGGGCGCTAAAAATGTGATTCTGCACTTCTACAACTCCACCTCCACCCTCCAGCGCAAAGTGGTCTTTCACATGGATACCGACGGCATCACCAAAATCGCCACCGACGCCGCCGACCTGATCTATGAGATGTCCCAGCCCATGATTGAGGCGGGTATGAATCTGCGGTTTGAATACTCTCCGGAATCGTTTATGGGCACCGAGATGGACTACGCCGTGGAGATCTGCCAGGCCGTCCTGGACCACCTCCACGCCACGCCGGAGAACAAGGTAATCCTAAACCTGCCCACCACCGTGGAGAACTGCATGCCCAACCAGTTCGCCGACATGCTGGAATACTTCATCCGCGCGCTGCCCGGCCGGGACAGCGCTATCATCTCCCTCCACCCCCACAACGACCGGGGCTGCGGTGTGGCCACCACTGAGATGGGCCTGCTGGCCGGGGCCGACCGGGTGGAGGCCACCCTCTTCGGCAACGGCGAGCGCACCGGAAACGTGGATATGGTCACCTTAGCCATGAACATGTACACCCAGGGAGTGGACCCGGAGCTGGACTTCTCCAACATCAACAAAATCAAAGAGATGTTTGAGCGGTGCACCAAGATGCCGGTGGGCGACCGCCAGCCCTACGCCGGCAAGCTGGTCTTTACCGCCTTCTCCGGCAGCCACCAGGACGCCATCAACAAGGGCGTGCAGTATATGAAAACCTCGGGCACCGAGTACTGGGAAATCCCCTACCTGCCCATCGACCCCGCCGACGTGGGCCGGGAGTATGAGCCTATTATCCGCATCAACTCCCAGTCGGGCAAGGGCGGCGCGGCCTATATCATGGAGCACGACTTCGGCTTCGACCTGCCCAAGTCCATGCATCCGGAGTTCGGCCACATCGTCCAGGTGGAGACCGACAAGGTGGGCAAGGAGGTGGCCCCCGAGCGGATCAGCGAGCTGTTCCACCAGGAGTATATCGACGTGAAGGAACCCTACCAGCTTCTGAAGCACGCCTTTAAGGAGACGGTGGACGACCAGGGCCACTCCCATGTGGCTTTCACCGGCACCCTGCGGCACACCGATACCGTGTTTGAGGTATCCGGTGAGGGCAACGGCCCCATCGACGCCTTTTTCAACGCCATAAAGGGAGAAAAGATCGACCGCTTCTCCTTCCTGGACTACGCCTCCCACGCCATCACCGACGGCTCCGACTCCCAGAGCGTGGCCTATATCCTCCTCCAGGATAAGCGTACTGGCAAGCAGTACTGGGGCGTGGGCCTGTCCCACAACATCAACCTCTCCCCCCTCCGCGCCATCCTGGCCGCGATCAACCGGGCTAAGAGAACCCGATAATACCAACAGCCCCGCCCACCCGGGAGGAATGACGGTCCGAAGCATAAATCGCAAAAACGTCTAATATGCCTAAATAGTTTGGATGATTTGAAATCCCCTCATTTGACATAAAGCGCGCAATAAATTACGCCCATCTGACCTCCGCTCTGGGCCTTGTAAGCGTGTCCCGCATCACTGTACCGTAAAAAGCACAGAATCCTTTGTTTTTCGAGGAATTTGTGCTTTTTACGGTTTTTTCATAACTTTTTATCCCGCCCCGCGTTCAGCTTCGTGTTTGCTTTTATTTGATTGCTTATCGCCATATACAAATGCTCTCCATAGGGTAGGCATACAGAGTTCCCGCTCTCTGCCTGCCTATGGGGAGCATATTCCGTTTCCTTCTGTTGTCAACAGCGGTTTCACTGGCAATTTTGTCGCGCCTGACGGAGCCGCTCAGTCGCGATTCGAATAAATTCGGTCATGATAAAGGGTAAATACATATCTTTTCGCTGAGCAAGATTGATATCCCGGCTATATTTCGCGTCCATTGGCAATGCCCAGACCTGTTCCCGCAATCCATGGAGATAGTACAAAGTGTCCGGAACAATGGAAGCGCCCAGCCCTTGCGAGACCATCCGCATACAGACATCCATGCTGTGCGTTTCCAGAAAGATGCGGGGAGTAAGCTTGGCATCGGATAAAATCTGATCCGATACGCTGCGCAGATGATTTTCTTTGCGCGTCAGGATAAACGGTGTCCCTTCTAAACGGGAGAGATCCGTTTGAGTAAGCTCCCATTCGGTGAAGCGATGTGTTTTAGGGAGAATCAAAAGCATCTGCTCTTTAAAAAGCATGTGGTACGATAACCTGCTGTCGATGAAAGGATCAATGGTAAAAATAATATCAATTTGCCCCTGTAACAGCATCTTCGTCAATTCCGCCTGATTTCCCTCGGTAAACATGATTTCTACCTTGGGATATTCTTTTACGTAATTCGGAAGAATCAGAGGGGTAAACAGCCAGCTGCGGTCCTGAGACATTCCCACATGAATCCTGCCAGCCTTACAATTCTTTACCTCGTCATATTGAACCATCAGGTTTTGTTTGATTTCCAGGATCTGTTTGGCCGACCGCAAAAACAATTCTCCCTCATAGGTAGGCTTCAAGGGCAAGGGTGTCCGGGAGAAAATCGTTACCCCGATTTCCTTCTCTACATATTGCAGCACCTGCGACAGGGAGGCTTGGCTGACATATAGCTTCGCGGCGGCGCGGGTAATATTTCCTTCGTTAGCGATGGTCAGAATATATTCCAGCTGTTTGTCCGTCATAGTAAGTTCTCCATAAATTTTTTTCTATTGCTTTTATAACAAGAATTATATTTTACTTATTTATCAAATTGATATAGACTATTTTCACAAAAAAGTCTATCAATGCCCCGCAAATATAAACAATTCACACCAACATATGCGGCGGTCACAGCAGGAAAGAAGGAGCTCAATTGAAGATAGCTGAATCTGAGCGCCCGCCGGCCGTCCAGGAAGCCTCACTGACAACTGTGGCTATCTTTGCCGCTTTAATTTCTGGCCGCTTATTTTTAAAACCGCCAGCCCAGGTGTCGCTTTTTATCGTTGTAATGATAAGCTGTGCTTTCGCGTTTTATCTCGGATACAGCTGGACACAAGTGGAGCGAATGATCCGAAATGGATTGAACGCCGGCTTAATGGCACTTTTATTGAAGCTTCGTATTGGGATGCTGATTGTGGTTTTATGTGCCTCTGGCACAATACCGCATTTGATTTGTTTGGGTCTGGAATATATTTCCGCTATCCGCCTATGCGCCATATTATTTTTTTGGTTATCTGGTTCCCATTTGTACCATTGTTTGCAGCTGCAGTGGATGGGTATATATCATCTTGAGGCAATCAGAAGGGAGAGTGGTAAAGAAGTACTCGTCAACAAAAATAGTTCGGCGGGGCAAACAAACCATATTTAAGCAGAGGACATTGTATCAATAAGGAGGACGCTATGAACCATAACGAAAACCGTTCCCCGACCCTGGCAATGGCAGTCAGCATTCTGATTATCGTGCTGATCTGGATGATTGTCGGAATTGTAGCTCTGAAGCTCAATGTGCAGATGGTGATTTTTATTGCGATTATCGCCGTTTCTTTGGTCTGCTACTTTGGGCTGCATAACAGTGTTGATGATATTATTGAGAACATGGCATCCAGTGTGGGAAACACCGTCAGCGGACTGTTTTTCTTCTTTCTCATTGGTATGGCCATCGCCATATGGATGATCAGCGGCTGTCTGCCCGCTGTCGTGTATTATGGTATGAAGCTGATGAACCCGGTTATTTTTCTTCCTATCACATTTGTACTGAGCAGTATCTTTTCCCTGTGTACCGGCAGCGCGTGGACCACAGCCGGCACCATCGGAATTGTGTGCTTTGGCATTGGCATGACGCTGGGGATTCCCGATGCCATGACAGTGGGGGCAGTTGTGTCAGGGGCCTACTTCGGGGATAAAATGTCTCCCGTATCCGACTCTACAAACCTGGCGCCCATCTCGTCCGGTACCGACGTGTTCTCTCACATACGAGCAATGCTTCATGTTACAGTGCCCGCCTATGTGATCGCGTTTATCATGTACCTGGCCGTGGGGTTCCGGTTCCAGGTATCCGGAGGAAATATACAGGCGGCGATTGATCTGGAGCAGGCTATTTTAGATCATTTCGATGTAAATCCCTTCGTTCTGCTTCCGCTGCTCCTGGTGGTTGCGCTTAGCGTGATGCGCAAACCCGCTATTCCAACTTTATTAGCCGGGATTGTTGTCGCGGTTCCAATCGCGCTGATTTTCCAGCATCAGACCTTTACTGCCGCTATCAACTGTATGGCGAGCGGTGTGTCCCTTGATATTGAAAATGAGATCGTCGCCAAAATCGTAAACCGCGGCGGTATTTCATCCATGATGGGCACACTTTCCATCGTCATGATCGCGCTGGCCTTTGGCGGGTTGATGAGCGGATCCGGTATTTTCCCGGTCGTTTTAGACGCGTTAACCGAAAAGATCAAGAACCCCAGAGCATATCCCGCCATTGTAATTCTTACCTCTGGACTTCTTGTCATCGCGACCAGCTCTAATTACGTTCCCCTGACCCTCTCCGGCAAAATGTTTGGTAAGGCATATGACGATGTGGGGTTGGACCGCTCCATGCTCTCCCGCAACATTGAAGAGGGCGCGACCATCACAGCCGTACTGTGCCCATGGGCATCCTCGGCAGTGTACTATGTAGGCGTGTTTGGGGTGCCGGTTATGGCATATTTCCCCTATTCCTTCCTGAATATTCTTACGGTTGTTATGGGCTGTCTGCTTCCGCTGTGCGGCTTAACTTTAGTGACGAAGGAAGGAACAGAACGCGGACGCAAGGTGTCCAATGGGTGATTTTCAGACTATCACTCCCCTTTTGGAAAAACAGAACAGAATAAACATTACAAATCAAGCACCAATATAAGGAGGAATTATCATGCGAAAGGTAAAAATGACCTGGCCGGAAATGGATATCGCGGTCGAATTTGAGCTGGAGGATGAACGAAATCGGGAACTGTGCGATGAATTTTGGAATGAGCTTCCCCTTGTCGCGGTTCAAGAGCATGGAACCGTCAGCGGCGAGTTGTTCTACTGCTGGGTCAACATGCTGAGCTTTGCGAAGGTTCCTTTTTCTCAGCTGCACTCCGAGTCCCCGATCGGCCGTGTATCCTATTCTCAGGGAACCGGGAATAAAATCATTGTAAAATATGGCCCGGTGAGTGAGGATTGTTACGCTCCAGCCCTGGGATTAGTTCCAGAGAAGTACCACAAGGATATTCAAAGGGTGGGCAAGACCATTTGGGACAATTACTACATGGATAAAAAGGTCTATACGGTGAAGTTTGAGAAAGGAGAGGAATAAAATGGCCAACACATGGAGAGAGCTGCAGCGGGAAATTGAGGATTACATCCAGGAAATTTGGCTGGAGTGTCCCGAGGAGCTCCGAAAACTGTACAGGGGACAGTTGGAAAACAAAGCGGGTTCTTATGGTCAGTATTTTGCCACAATCGACCACGCAACTGGTATGGTTCGTGATTTCCAAAACCACATGTATAAAATTCTGATTTCGTTTATGGATCCAGTATTTACGTTGGACGCCTGTAAGGTCTTGGTATCAAACGTACATCCCGCATATATCGACTATCTGCGCTATTCCAATTATCTGCACTGGGGACATTTCGATCAGGAATTCATCCGTTTACTGGATACCTTTGAGAGCAAGGAAGACTTTATTGATTTCTACAAAACCTATTTAAAATTTGTCAATAAGATGAACGCCTGGTCTTATCATTATTTCCCCCACGAAATCGGATCGCTGTTCCGGTATGAGAGGCCGTAATAGAATCCAAAAACGAAAAGCCGGCGAAAAGCTCTAGGAGGACAAAACATATGAACAAAGTAATCTTAAACGGCGTAGATCTGAGCATAGAGGACGTGGTAAAGGTAGCGCGTGAGGGGTATCAGGTGGAGATTGACGCGGCGTGCATGGCCCGGAT
>CAJTEA010000019.1 GCA_910575265.1 Oscillospiraceae bacterium | reverse complement strand
ATCCGGGCCATGCACGCCGCGTCAATCTCCACCTGATACCCCTCACGCGCTACCTTTACCACGTCCTCTATGCTCAGATCTACGCCGTTTAAGATTACTTTGTTCATATGTTTTGTCCTCCTTTTTATCAGCGCTTTTTCAGCATACACTCCGCCAGAGTTTTTAACTGATAGTACATCGTGACCGCTCCGGGGTCGAGATGTCCTACACCTTTATCGGCTTGGTAATAAGCCCGGCCGCGTACCGCCGCCATCCGCGCAGTACTTTCCATCCCCCGTTTGGCGCCCCGCTCCATACGCCGCAGCGCCCCCTCCTCATCTAAGCCCTCGGCCAGGGCGGCCTTCAGCTCACCTGCCGCCGCGTCCAATGTGTCAATCATGGTTTTCATACCTGGCCCGGAGTTCCCCCGTTCGCAAATACCTTCAATCATCGCGGAAAGCACCTGGTTGAGGATCCGCACATCCATCTCATCCGTGTCCCCCACCACCTTGGCCGCGCTGAGATAGGCGCTTCCATACAGGACGCCAGAGGAACCTCCAATGGTACCCATCAATGTCATACCGATTTTTTTAAACAGGCCGGAATAAGATTCCCCTCTCAGCGCCTGATTGCTGTCCACCAGCTTTTGGAACCCCAAATTCATGTTGGCCCAGTGATCGCCATCCCCTGTGGCGGCATCCAACTCGGTAATATAGTCCTTGTTTTCTGAAATCAGTGCCGCGGCACATACACAATAATCCACATAGTCATTAACCGAAAATGTCATGGCTGTCCCCCTCTTTTTATCAGCGCTTCAGCGCTGGGGTATCGCAGGGCGCGTCCAGCAGCGTTTTCAGCTCGTCGTCCAGCTTCAGTAAACTGACCGATCCACCGGCCATCTCCAGTGAGGTCATAAAATTGCCCACAAAAACAGAGGACACCTTGACGCCCTTTTCCGCAAGGTAATTTTGGACATCATTTTCCAAAATGTACAGCTCCATTAAAGGTGTTCCGCCCAGGCCGTTGACCATCAAAGCCACTTCGCTGCCCGTGAAGTCATAGTCCTCCAAAATTTTATCCAGCAATGTCCTGGCAATTTCCCGGGAAGACCGCACAGTCGCGCGTTCTACGCCGGGTTCTCCGTGAATCCCCATCCCGATCTCAATCTCGTCCTCGGCCAGCGCAAAGCCGGGCTTTCCTACTCCGGGAAGAACGCAGGGCGTCATGGCAAACCCCATGCCGCGGACATTGTCCGCTGTTTTTTGGGCAACCCGGGCTACTTCGTCCAGGCTGCCGCCAGCCGCCGCCTTCGCTCCCGCGCACTTATGTACGAACACAGTACCAGCAATGCCCCTGCGCCCAGTGGAAAAGGTGCTGTCCGGCACCGCCACATCATCCCGTACCACCACAGCGCGCACGGGAATGCCCTCCATCTCCGCCAGTTCCTGCGCCATGGTAAAATTCATGATGTCTCCAGAGTAGTTTTTGATGATGAGCAGGACGCCCTTTCCGGTGTTAGCCAGGCGGATCCCCTCTAATACCCGGTCCGGGCTGGGAGAGGCAAAGACATTTCCAGAGACGGCGGCGCTGAGCATACCCATGCCAACATAGCCCGCGTGGGCCGGCTCATGACCGCTTCCTCCGCCGGATACCAAGCCTACCTGACTGCCGGGATCCCGGCGGCTGATGACTTCCGCGCCAGGCGTATAGACCAGAGCGGGGTGCGCTTTGGCAATGCCCTGAAGCATTTCTGTTACTACATTTTCCGGTTGATTGATAATTTTTTTCATAGCCATTTTTGACGCGCGGGTTCCGGCGGACCGGTTTTCCCCTCCCGCCCGCCAGAACCGAATCGCAAACTCCTTTCCTAAAATGTGTTCCTATTTCCAGCTCAAACACCCAAATAAGCCTTGCGGACCTCGTCGTTCGCGGCCAGTGCCTCGCCGGTATCCGACAGCTCCACCCCGCCGTTAGCCAGGATATAGGCGTGATCCGCCACATGAAGGGCGCGGGTGGCATTTTGCTCCACAAGCAGGATGGTGGTCCCTTCGGCGGCGATCTCAGTAATAATCTTATAGACGTCGTCCACCACCACGGGAGCCAGGCCAAGCGACGGCTCATCCAGCATCAGCAGCTTGGGCCGGGACATCAGCGAGCGGGCAATGGCCAGCATTTGCTGTTCGCCGCCGCTCATCAGGCCGGCTTTCTGGCCCTTCCGCTCCTCCAGAATGGGAAACTTCTTATAGTATTTCTGAAGGTCAGCCCGAATCGCCGCCCGGTCCGTCCGGGTATAGGCCCCGGCCATCAGGTTCATCTCCACAGACAGGTCCGGGAAAACCATGCGTCCCTCCGGCGTATGGGCAATTCCCGTTTTGACAATAGCGTCCGCCGGGGCGCCCCCAATGGACTTCCCCTCAAAGAGGATCTGTCCCCTTTGCGGCGTCACCAGCCCGGAAATCGTCTTCAGCAAAGTGGATTTTCCCGCCCCATTGTTCCCGATGATCGCAACGATTTCCCCCTGGTCTACATTAATTTCAACATCGTGAAGCGCTTGGATCGGGCCATAGTAGACGTCAAGATTCCGGATCGAAATTAACATTCTCTCATCCCCCCAAATACGCCTCAATGACCTGCTTGTCCGTCTGGACCTCTTCCGGAAGGCCCTCGGCAATTTTGCGGCCATGGTCCATCACCACGATCCGGTCGGACACCCGCATCATCACCTTCATGTTGTGCTCGATCAGGATAATGGACAGACGTTTCTCGGTCTTGATCTGTTGCACCAGCTCCATCAGCTCCTGCGCTTCCACGCTGTTCATACCGGCCAGCGGTTCGTCCAACAGCAGAAGCTTGGGCTGGCACATCAGCGCCCGGGCCAGCTCCACCCGTTTTTGCTGGCCGTAGGGCATGCTGCCGACGATCTCGTTTTCATAGCCCTCCAGACCGACAATTTTCAGCGCCTCCGCCACCTGTTCCTCCGCCTTTCGCTCCTCCTCCTGAAACCGCCTGGTATGAAATAGATTGTCAAGAAACGATGTTTTGATGTTGTGGTCCTGTCCGATCATCGCGTTTTCCTTCACCGTCAGGGCGTGAAACACCCGAAGGTTCTGAAAGGTCCTGGCGATTCCCAGTCCGGCCATTTCATCCAGCTCCCGGTTGGTTATATTCTGCCCACAGTAGTGGAACGTGCCCCCTGTTGGCTTATAAATACCGGTAAGCACATTAAAAAATGTGGTTTTCCCCGACCCATTTGGACCAATAATGCCCAGGGTCTGGTTGTCATCCACATACAGCGAGACACCGTCCACCGCATGTACGCCGCCAAAGTACATTTTGATATCCTGGGCCTCTAAAATATGTTCCACAAAAACCTCCTCCTCGTGTCGGTATTGTTCCGGCCTGTCCGCCGGACCGCTCAAAGTCCCCGAGCCAGGGCAAGGCCGGCCTGAAAATAGGCCTTATCTTTTCTGTGGATGGCTCGGCCTACCCCCCAGGGCATATACTGATAGATCCAGGCGTTCAGATTCATCAGATAGCCGCGGTAGCTGTCCAGCAGCGCTGTCAGCTCATCCTGTTCCAGTTCGTCCATCATGGCGATGATCGCCTGACTGAACTCATACTGCCGGTACAAACCGCAGAAATGTCCAAATTCAGAGGGCTGCTGGATCCAAAACCGCACCATTTGGCACAGCTGCTCCCTGGTAAAGTTCCCGCCTTTTCCCACGCGCAGAATAAAACCGCACCAGTCCGCGATGTAGCTGACATCGGCGCCGCCGAAAAACCAGGTTGTGAAAATCTGCCCATCGTTGGCCACACCAGCCCCCGCTTTGGAGATGGAGTAGCGGAACACATCCAGCACGTCCTGGGCCGGCTCCAGGGTAGTCAGCTCGGTCTCCAGATCAATTTTCTTTTTTAATTCCTGCCAGGGCTTCATGTTCAGTCCACCTCCATAAACTCCGCGACAATGGTCTTTTGCTCCCGGGTGGCGCTCCGCCACTGCAGCTTTGCCGCTTTACGCAGCTCAGACAGGCATTCGGGGCGAACCTGGGCCACTGGGATGTAATCACGGTCATCCACACAGTCGTCATACTTCACCAGCAGTTCGACCGCCGAACCAAGGGACCCGAGCAGGCTGACGCGTCCCACTGGGGCCTGTTCCAGGCTCTCCATCGTCAGCTCCCCGTCCTCAAAGTCCAGAGGACGCTTTTTCAACTGGAGCGCGCGGCAGCGGAGGATCCGACCGCCTACCATCTCGTGGCCCTGTAACGCCTTTCCCGGCATGTTTTCCAGCAGCGCGTCCAAAACAGCCTGATTCTCCGGGATGCTGTCACACAGCACCTCACAGTTCAGGACAGGCCAACGCATTTTAAAGCTCTTCATCGCTGTCATCCCCCTTCCACTAACGGACAAAGCTTTCTGTATTCCGGCTGCCCATCTCCAAAAGCTCCTCACCGGTGGGAATACGGAACGCCTGGCCCAGCCCCCACTTCATGTAGTGGTGATACCAGCCGTTCATACTGGAGCCATAGAGATAGAGGGCGTTTAAAAGGCTTAGAATATCCCGTTTATCGTCCATCGTCCTCAGCCGTTCCAACACCCCCTGGGTGAAATCAGCGTAGGTCTTCATACCGCACAACCTCACCGTACCCACCGCTTTGGGAAGCAGAGTAAACGCCAGCTCTTTGATCTGCTCCGCCGTATAGGATGGAAGCCCGCCCAGCTTGATGATGTTATAAATGTAGTAGCCGCCGATATAGCGGATGGCGGTGGCCCCCTCAAAATCCGGGCCCAGCATCAATCCTTCGGTGCCCGCCCCAGTATTCAGGATATCAAATTTGAATACGCGCAGGACGTCCTCTGGCGGCGTATCCAAAACGCGGGCGTTCTCCGCCTCAATGGCAGCCCGCAATTCTTCCCAGCCCATGCGTCTATTCCTCCTCACTCAAAAATTCCACGATAACCGGCTCTTTTTCGCACATGGTGTTCTCCCACAGCCGCTCGCCTACCTCGACCAGTGTGGCTTTATCCTCTTCCACCACCTCAGCCCAGGTGACATAAGACATCGGCTCAGTCATCTGGCCAAACTTACAGCTGATATCCGCTACATTGCCGGTGGTCATGAAAAATGTCATCCGGCCGATGGGCATTTGTACCACATCCTCCACCTGGCGTTCCTCCTGGATCCAGTCGCAGGCCGCTTTCCTCATAGGCACATTCAGCATAAATAGGGACTTGCCGGCCACCACCGTCTCAGTCTGGAGGCAGGCGGTAGGCAGATTTTTCATAAACCAGGAAAATACTTCCTGATTATGGTCCACCGGCCTGACCCGGACTTGTTTTCCCAGGGCCTTCCATCTCATAATAAATTGCCTCTCAAGCATAAATTTACCTCCTCTGTTTCGCTTACCGCGGAGCGGCTTTTGCTTTCTTTTCTTTCCGGCGGCGCATAAACTCCTTCATCTGCGCCTCAAAGCCGCCCTTGCCCGCGTAAGCCTTGGAGCCAAGCAGCCCCTGGGGCCGGAACAGCATGAACAGGATCATGATGACGCCGCCAACGCCTACGCGGTACACCGCCAGGGGCCGGATGACCTCCGGCATGATGGTGAAGAACGCCGCGCCAACGATCGCGCCCGGCATACTTCCCAGTCCGCCGATAATGCACATTTGGAGGATAAGCAGGGACACATCAAAGGTGAAATTGGTTGGCCCGACAAATCCAATGTAGTGCGCCATCAAACTGCCCGCCAGACCTGCGCAGAAGGTGCCGATGCCAAAGGACAGCACTTTGCAGCGGTTGATTTTGATCCCCACCGAGCTGGCTCCGATTTCATTGTCCCGAACCGCCATAAAGGCGCGGCCGACCTTGGAATGAATCAGGTTATTCAAAAAGACATAGACCAGGATGGTGACGCCCAGGATCAAATAAAAGCTGCTGGCGGCGGATTGGAATTGAAAGCCGAACAGGCTGGCGGCGGGAATGCTGGGGATACCGGCCGCCCCCCGGGTCAGTCCGGTCCAGTTGTTCAAAATCGCGGTGAAAATATTGGCGAAGGCGATCGTAATCAGGCTGAGGAAGTCTGTCTCCACCCGCAGGCACGGGATCGCGATCAACACCCCTACCAGCGCGGCGATCAGCCCGCCGCCCAGAAAACACGCGAACCATGGCAGGTTCAGATTCAGCGACAGCAGCGCGGAGGCGTAGGCCCCCACACCATAGAAGGCGGCCATGCCCTGATTCAGCATACCGGTGTAGCCACAGATAAGCTGCTCGCCCATTGTGAGAATGGCATAAATCATTATATTTGTGCCCACACGGACAATGATCCCGCCAGATACCTGGGGAAAAACCAGCAGGAGGCCCAGGAAAACCGCCAGAAGGCTCCTTTTGTGTACAGCGGCGTTTTCTTTCAACATTTTTATTGTCACGATCATCACACCTTCTTTGCCTTCTTCCTGCCAAACAGGCCGGTCGGCTTGATGAGCAGGATGATCACAATGATGATATAACCGATGGCTTCTTTAAACCCGGTGCTGATATAGCCGCCCGCCAGGGTTTCCGCCAGACCGAAGAGGATACCGCCGAAGAAGGACCCATAGAAGGTCCCCACGCCGCCCAGCATCGCGGCGGCCCAGGCCTTGATCGTTCCCCACATGCCCATGCTGATGGAGATGTTATTGTAGTAGGAACAGTACAGCACCCCGCCAATAACGCCTAGGAATCCACCCATGGCATAGACTAAGGGAATGATTTTATTGACCGGTATGCCCATCAGGGAGGCGGTATTGATGTCCTGCATAATGCACTGGGTCGCACGGCCCAGCTTTGTCCGCTCCATCACAAAGGTCAGCAGAAGCATTGATACGGCAGCCACGCCCAGCACCAGCAGCTGCTGGTACTGTACCCGGAAGCCGCCAATGTTAAAGGCGGCGTTCCGGGAAATCAGGGCCGGGAACGACAGCATTTCCGGTCCCCAGGTGACCTGCGCGATGGTCCGCAGCACAAAGGCCGCGCCCAGGGCGCTTATCATGGGAACAATACGGTTCGCCCCCCGGACCGGTCTGTAGACGGCGCGCTCAATCAACATGCCAATGATCCCCGCGGCGACGGCGCCAAGTATGATCGCCAGAATCATCGGCAGGCCGGCGGTGATGAAGGACAGGACAATAAAGGTGCCAAAGACATACAGATCGCCGTGGGCGAAATTGACCTGGTAAAGCAGGCTGTACACCATGCTGTAGCCCACAGCAATCATGGCGTACATACTGCCCAAGGCGAGCCCATTGATCAGCTGGCTCAAAAAATATTCCAACTCCGCGCTCATAGTTTCATCCCTTTCCTGACTGATTGGGGAAGCCTCCTCAGGCCGCCCCGCCTACTCACATAGAGCCAGCGCCTCTTCATAATATCTGGTATCCTTACGCGGAAACGCGTACCCGACGCCCCAGGGGAAGTAGTGGTATACCCAAACATTAATGTTCGCGATATACGCGCGGAACGCGGAAAGCAGCTCCACAAACTCCTGCCGGGTAAGGGTATCCATGATTCGGTCAATCTGTTTGGTGAAATAATACTGCTTGAACAGGCCCGCGTACTGCGCGAAATGGGAGGGCTGCAAAAACCAGAACCGGGCAATACGGCACAGCGCCTCCATTGAGTAGGACGGGTCATAGGACAGCTCAATCAGAAAATAACACCAGTCAGTGATATACCCGCAGTCCGGTGTACCGTAAAACCAGGTGGTGAAGATCTGGTTGTCCTGGGGATAACCGCAGCCCGCCTTGCTGATGGAAAACCGCACCAGGTCCCTGACATCACGGTCCGGGTCCAGTGTTGTGGCGGCGACCTGCTCGTCAATTTCCGCTTTCAGTTGCGCAAATGTTTTCATATCAGTGATCCTCCACAACAAACTCAACGGCGATGACCTCTTTGGAGCGTGTGGCGCTCCGCCACTGTAACCTGCCAGCTTCCTTCAGCGTTTCCAGATCCTGTTCGGCAACCTTCGCCACCGGCACATAGCTTCGGAAATCATCGCAGTTGTCGTATTTTACCAGCAGTTCTGTCATCCGCCCCTGTGGAAACAGCATGCTGATCCGCCCTACCGGCGCGTCTTTCATGGTCTCCAGGCTGAGTTTGGAGGCAGGGATATCAAAAAAACGCTGGTTCATGACCACGGAACGATCCCGGAGCATCCAGCCGCCTACCATCTCGTGTCCCTGGACCGTCTTTATGGGCATATTGTCCATGAAGATCCGCAGCGCCTCCTCGTTCTCGCCGCAGGACTCACAGGCCACGCTGAGTCCCAGGCCGGGCCAGCGCATTGTAAAGTGCAACATCAGTTCTCATCCTTCCGGTTTAAATATAGCTTTCTTCGGCCCGTTTTCCCATCTCAACCAGTTCATGTCCGGTCGGGATAACAAAGGCCTGGTTCAGACCCCACTTCACCCGGTAGTTCTGCCACGCGTTGATGCTGGAGCCGTATAGATACAGCGCGTTCAGCAGCTCCAGAACTTCCTCCCGGTTTTCCATTTCATCCACACAGGCCATGGTACGGCGGGTCAGGTCGGCCAGAACCAGCATCCCGGAGAGTTCCGCGGTCCCCAGGGCCTTGGTCATGGTCAGGCGCATGTGCTGGCGAATCCGCTCCACAGACAGATTCAGATCCTTGGTCAGTTTGACAATGTTATACATGTAGTAGGGGATCAGATACCGGCTGGCCGTAGCCCCCTCATACCACGGCCCCAGCATCAGGCCGCCTGTGCCACACCCCTCCGGGGCGATCTCATACTCAAACACGCGCAGGATATCCTCCGGGCAGTTCTCCACACTGGCGGCGGCGATATCCTCGATTTCCTTCTTCAGCGCTTTCCAATCCATACTCATTCCTCCGCCGCAAAAAATTCGACATGAAAGGTCTTTTTGTCCTGAAGGATACTCTCCCATATCTCATTCGCCACTGAGACAAAGGTATCCATATCCTCCTCCGCCACATCCGCCCAGGTGGGATAGGGCATGGGTTCTGTGGCATAGCCGGCTTTGATCGTAAAATTGGCTACATGGCCGGCCGTCATAAAAAACATAAAGCGTCCCACCGGGTATTCCGCCATCAGTTCCTGGGGCTGGTCCTCCTGGATCCAGTCGCACTCCACCTTTTCCATCTTCACGTTCTGCATATACAGCTGGAGGCCGGCGCATACGGTCACCGTCTGCACACATTTTGTCGGGAGATTCCGCATAAACCAGTCAAACAGCTCCCTGTTATGGTGAATCGGTACGCAGCGGACCTGGATATTGAACTCCGGCCACCGCATATAAAAAGCGGGTTTACTCATAGTCTCATTCCTTTCCGGGGCATTGTTCCGGCGCGCGGGCAACAACGCCCATTTTCTTCAGCTCAATTCGTTTTTCGAATTCCCCCGCGCCGGTCCCCGCCCCGGGAGGGACGGGGACCAGAACGTCCGTTACATATCCAAGCCGCTGACATCCACCGCCAGGTCCGTGTCCACAAACCTGCCCTCCGGGCTGACCTTCAGAATATCAACGCCTCGAGGCAGCACGTCGCCCTTACTGTCCCACTGGACCTCATCGCCCAGCAAAATATCATAAGCTACGAAAGGCTCCTGTCCGGGCACAAGATTTTTGATCCACAGGGCCAGGTTGTCCTTGGCCGCACCGGCCTCGATCGCCTGGGCATAGACCTTGATAATGTCATAGGAGAACGCGCAGGGCTCGGAAGGAATCTCCCCCTCGCCGCGCTGGGCCTGGAAACGCTCCATAAAGCTTTTGACCACGGGACGCTCGGAGTAGGGGTTGAAGGTGATGGTCATATAGAGGTTCTGGAGGGCCTCTACACCGGCCAGCTCAATCAGCGTGTTATAGGTCAGTGAGCTCTGCCCCACCCAGGGGATATCCGTCATGCCCTGCTGATAGGCCTGTCCCAAAATCATGCCGCCCTCGGCGTAGTCGGCGTAAATCGCGATGCCGTCCGGGTTGGCCCGCTTCACCTTGGTCAGCAGCGCAGAGAAATCGCGCTCAGTGCCGGGGGTATATGTTTCTGTCGCTACAACCTCAAGATCCAGCTCTTTCGCCACTTCCAGGGAGGTTTCCAGGTTGCCCTGGCCATGGTCGTTATTGGCATAAATCACGGCGATCTTCTCGCAGCCCATGTTGTTGGCCAGGAAGGCAATGACCTGGGGGGCCTGCCGGTCCTCACGGATCACGTGGCGGACCAGATACTGATGGCCCTGCTCTGTCACCAGGGAGGCGCTGGAACTGGGGGCCATATTGGTCAGCTTGGCCTCCTCATAGATGGGGGCGGCCGCCATCGTCAAGCCGCTTCCGCCGTGAGAGATGACGGCATAGATCTCCTCGTTGTCACAAAAACGCTGGGCGACCAGAGCGGCCTCGTTGGGGTCCTGCTTGTCGTCGTAGGCCACGATTTCTACCTTCATCCCCTGAATTCCCCCGGCCTCGTTCAGCTCCTCCGCCGCCATATTGGCGCCCAGGAGCATCAGCTCACCATAGGAGGCGCTGGTGCCGGTCAGCGGACAGCCAATACCGAACTTGATTGTTCCGGTAAAGCCCTCATCCCCACCGCCGGACACATTTCCCTGCGGCTGTCCGGAACCGCTGGAGCTGGGCGCGCCCTGTTGGGCGCAGCCAGCCAGACAGGATACCGCCATTACAACAGCCAGGAACCATGCCATACGTCTTTTCATTTCTTGTACCCCTTTTCTAAAAAATTTTTATATAATTGCCCCGCTGCTCACGGGCCAAATATATCCCGTTTTTCTGTTCCCGAAACCGCTCGGCAAATTGCCAAAATTCCGGAAGAATTTTGTCGAAAAATCAGGAATAATTCCATTGACATTATACCCCCGAGCATTGTATTTTACAATTAAATATGTTTTACATCATTCATTTCATTTCATTATGAGGCCAAAAAAATTATGAGTATTCAAAAATACCGCGCTTTTCTTACCGCTTCGGAACAAAAAAGTTTGACAAAGGCCGCTAACATTCTTGGTTATACGCAACCCGGAATCAGTCTCATGATCTCCTCCCTGGAACAGGAGCTGGGGCTCCAGCTCCTGTTCCGCGGGAAAAACGGGGTCTCCCCCACGGCAGAGGCGCTGCGCCTTCAGCCCTACATGCAGCAGATCGTATCGGCGGAAAATACGCTGCAGGAGATGTCCTGCCAGCTGAAGGGAATTGAGATGGGCGAACTGAAGGTAGGGGGCTTTATGAGTGTCTGCACCCAATGGTTTCCTGATATTGTATCCACCTACCTGGCGCGGCACCCCGGGATTGACCTGCGCATCTTTGAGGGGACCTATGGAGAGGTTCAGAGCTGGCTGACGGATGGAAAAATTGACATTGCCATCATCTCTTATCCACAACCCAACGGCTTTCACTTCCTTCCTCTTTGGGAGGACCCGACCCTCGCGGTACTCTCCAGCGAAAATCCTCTGGCCCATCATGAGTTTATTGACCTTCAGGAGTTGATTCAGTTTCCTTTTATCGTGCCAAATCAGGGCGCGAACGAAACAATCCAGCATGTCCTGCAGTCGGAACATCTGGAACCCAATGTCCGCTTTACCATCAAGGGCGACATCGCTACCGTCTCCATGGTCGCGCGGAATCTGGGGGTGTCCCTGATTCCTGAGCTGGCCATTATCCCGATTTATCCCAATATCGTGACACGCCCACTGACAAAGCCATATTTCCGCACACTGGGCATCTGCGCGAAATCCTTTAAGCACATGTCACCGGCCGCCCTCGCTTTCATTCAGCAGGTGAAGGATTTTATTCGCAACAAATGGATGGTCAGACACCACGGCGCGCGTATTACTCCTGGAATTCCATAGCGGCCAAGCCACCTTTAAAAACATCCCGCCGGGAGGCGGGATGTTCATTTTCCGCATGATGGGATCATCGCGCTCCGCTTGTCCGTTTTCCACCCCCGTTTTCCCGCGGGGAATCGCGCGAGTGAAATATGGACCGCGCGTCAGAGCGCCGCCATCCGCGCCGAGACGATTGCGTTGCGCGAGCCGCTCGGTTATAATGCGAAAGGGAATCGGGAATCCTGGTTAACCATCGCGCATAAATTGGATGGTTTTGACCATTTCTTGACTTTTGACCCTTATGCTAATGAAAAAGGGGGTATCACAATGGGGTATAAAATACTGATTGTTGATGATGAGGCGATGCTGACAGAGCTGCTTTCCAATCATTTACAGGATCACGGATATATGACGTTTACCGCCAACAGCAGCGACGAGGCCCTGGCCAAACTGAATACCAAGCCGAATCTCATTCTTCTGGACATCAATATGCCGGGGATGGATGGACTGGAGCTGTGCAAGATCATTCGGAACCATATTGTTTGTCCCATCCTGTTCCTGACAGCGCGGATCACCGAACAGGATAAGGTCAACGGCTTACGGGCCGGAGGAGACGACTACATTACCAAGCCCTTCAGCTTGCGGGAATTGATTGCCCGTATTGAGGCGCATCTGCGCCGGGACGAACGGAACAACCGCCCTCCGGAGGTTGTGACCTCCCAAGGGCTGATTATCAACCTCTCTGACCGAAAAGTATTTTGGAATGAGCGGGAGCTCTCTTTTTCAAAGAGAGAATTTGATATCATCGAATTTCTGTCCTCTAATCCGAATCAGGTCTTTGACAAAGAGCGTATCTATGAGGCGGTATGGGGCTATGACGCCCAGGGCGACAGCAATGTGATAAAGGAGCATATCCGCAAAATTCGCGCCAAGCTCATGCGGGCCAGCGGGAGCGGGTATATTGAAACAGTCTGGGGGATGGGCTACCGATGGGAAAAGTAAAAGGGCAATCCTTGAAACGCTCCTTTATGGGGGCTGTGGCGATTACGATGCTGATTGTGTTCCTGTGCGGCGCTCTTACGATTTTCCTTGGCTACCAGCTCCAAAAGCACATTCTTCCCGATTCCAATGAGGTTTGGCTGACACAGCGGACAACCGCGCCAGATGGCACAGTAACCGAAGCGAAGCAGCGATATCATCTGGACCAGCCTTCCCCCTTCATCCGGCTGGAGGCGGACGGTCAGGAGCATGAGGAGGAAGAAACAAGTTACGTCATAGAGCGCATTGAATCCAGCTATTCCATGCTCTCGTCACGAGCGAAAGCGGTCTACCGCGTTTCACAGATCTCGATAGTGCTGCTGCCGCTCCTGTTTGCTGTGATTGGAATTACCCTGTGCGCATGGTGGTTTTATCACAAGATACTGGAACCGCCGATCTCAGTCCTTATGGACGCCACAACGCGCATCCAGAATCAGGATTTGGGCTTCCGGATTGGCTTTGACCGGCAGGACGAGCTAGGCCAGCTGTGTACCGCGTTTGAGAAAACGCGGCGGACCCTGTATGAAAATAACCGCCAGCTATGGAGTATGCTGGAGGAACGCCGCGCGTTACAGGCATCCGTGGCCCATGACCTGCGCAATCCCATCGCTATCATAAAGGGCTATGTGGAGTATTTGCGGGAGAACCTCCAGGGCGGGACTTTAACGGATGAAAAATTGGAACAGTCACTGTCCAACCTCGGCACTACCGCGGAGCGTATGGGACGTTATACCGATACCATGCGTGACCTGGGGGCGATTGAGGAGACAGAAATCCACCGCGCGGAGGCAGAGCTTCCTGTTTTTTTACAGCACATGGCGGATTCCTTATCCGTCCTGTTCCAGAACACCGAGACGCGGTTTTCCTGCGACTTCCAGGTGCCGGAGGGAAAAGCTGTCTTTGACGGGGAGCTGTTGTACCGCGTTCTGGAAAATCTGATCTCCAACGCTCTGCGTTTTGCGCGGCGGCAAATTCAGCTTTCCTTTTGCCTGGAGCATGGAACGCTGTCAGTCACCGTGACCGATGATGGGCCGGGTTTTTCGGAAACGATGCTGCGGAAGAAAACCGCCCTGTTTTACTCTGAGGATCCCTCCGGCAAGCACCTTGGCCTGGGACTGGCTGTAAGCCGGGTGCTGTGCCAGAAGCATGGGGGAACCCTGGAGCTGTCAAACCAATCGCCCAGCGGGGCCTGCGTGAAAGCCTCCATTCAAGTAAGAGGCGGCTTATAAGCAGCCGCGGGCTTTCATTCTGTGAACAATTTTTGAACCCTTATCAAAAGCCCTTGACAATTCCTTCCACGGGAGTAAAATAGTCAACACGTTAATCATTAACGGGTTAACGATTGTGCTGAAAGGAGGTTTCCTCGTGAAAGACATGTTTCACGAGCTGGACCTGCTGTCCCGTCAGTTGAATCAGGCCCACCGCTCGGCGGTGCAGTGGGAACTGAACGCCGCCGGCCTGCGGGAGGTAGGCCACCCCATGCTGCTCACCATTCTGGAGTCCGGGGAGGAGGACGCCCCCTGCCACGCCCAGCGGGACCTGGCGGAGCTGCTTCACATCTCCCCCGCCGCGGTGGCGAACTCGCTGAAATCCCTGGAAAAGAGCGGCTACATTCGCCGGGAACCGGGTCAGCGGGACGCCCGACGCAACCGGGTGCTCCTCACAGAAAAGGGGACCCGGGCGGTGGCGGGCTGCCGGGCCAGCTTTCAACGGGTATCCGACCGAATGATGGCGGATTTTTCTCCAGAGGAGTGCCAACAGCTGATGAAATTCATGGAAAAGATGCTGCAAAACCTTCTCTCATCCGCGGATTCTCAAATAAAGGAGTGATTTCAACTTGCTTTCCCTGTTCCTGACCCATCTGGAGGGCTATAAAAAAGACGCCATAAAGTCCCCCATCCTCATTATTTTAGAGGTCATCTGTGAGCTGCTGCTCCCCCTGGTTATGGCGGAGATCGTGGACGTAGCTATCCCCTCGGGAGACACGGGCTACATCTTCCGGCTGGGAGCCCTCATGCTGGTGCTGGCGGGCTTCTCCATGACCTGCGGTGTGCTGGCCGCCAAATATGCCGCCTTCGCCAGCCAGGGCTTTGGCGGAAACCTGCGGCAGTGCCTGTTCGACAAGATACAGGACTTCTCCTTCGCCGACATCGACCGCTTCTCCTCCGCCTCCCTTATCACCCGCATGACCAACGACGTGAACGCTATGACCATGATGCTGGCCATGGGCCTGCGGATGCTGGTCCGGGCCCCGGTCATGCTCATCGCCGCTCTGGGCGTCAGCCTGTATCTCAACGCCCGGCTGGCCGTGATTCTTCTGGTCATTATCCCCCTGATGGTGCTGGCTATCGCCGTGCTCATGAAGGTGTGCACCAAGCTCTTCGACGCCATGCAGAAGAAGATTGACGGACTGAACAACGTGCTTCAGGAGAATCTGGTGGCCATCCGGGTGGTAAAGGCCTTCGTCCGGGAGGACCACGAGCGGAAGAAGTTCAACCGCTCCAGCGACGAGCTGATGACCGCCGGACTCACCGTGGGTATGCGGATTATCGCCATTATGCCCATCATGATGCTCTGCATGAGCGGGGCCACCCTGGCCGTCCTCTACTTCGGCGGACGGATGGTTATGGGGGCCGACTTCCTGCTGGGTGACCTGAACGCGTTCCTTTCCTACATCTCCCAGGTGCTGATGAGCGTGATGATGGTGGCCATGTCACTGCTCCAGCTCTCCCGGGCCCAGGCCTGCGCCCGGCGTATTAACGAGGTGCTGGACGCCGTGCCCTCAGTTCAGAGCAAAGAGGAGACCGCTTCCCTGCCCGCTCCCAGGGGCCGGGTGGAGTTTCAGAACGTGTCCTTTAAATACGCCGCCGGGGGCGCCGGGGACGACGTGCTGTCCCACGTCAGCTTTACGGTGGAACCCGGCCAGTTTGTGGCCATTGTGGGCGGCACCGGCACGGGCAAGTCCTCGCTGGTCAACCTGATTCCCCGGTTCTACGACGTCACCGGCGGCTCCGTCCTGGTGGACGGCGTGGACGTGCGGGACTATCCTCTGGAGGAGCTGCGCGCCCGCGTCGGTATGGTGCTCCAGACCAATGTGCTCTTCACCGGCACCATCCGGGAAAATCTGCTGTGGGGCAAGCTGGACGCCACGGAGGAGGAGATGATTCAGGCCGCCAGGGACGCCCAGGCCTATGACTTTATCATGGGCCTGCCCGAGGGCTTCGACACCCAGCTCACCCAGGGGGGGACCAACGTCTCCGGCGGACAAAAGCAGCGGCTGTGTATCGCCCGGGCCATGCTGCGCAAGCCGGCCATCCTCATTTTGGACGACTCCACCTCCGCTGTGGATTCCGCCACCGAGGCGGCGATCCGTGAGTCTTTCCACAAGAACCTCAAGGACACCACCGTTATCATCATCGCTCAGCGAATCTCCTCGGTGCGGTATGCCGATGAGATCCTCATTCTGGACGATGACCACATCGCCGGCCGCGGTTCCCACGACCAGCTGCTGGCGGAAAACAAAATCTATCAGGAGATCTATCAATCTCAGCAAGAGGGGGTGGGCGAATAATGCCAGGGCCGAATCAAGCCTTTAAGGCCGGGCCGGTAAAGCCCAAAAACCTGAAAAAAACCATGATCCGTCTGGTGGGCTACCTTACCAGAAGCAAGCTGCCCCTGCTGTTCGTCCTGCTGTGCCTGCTGGTGTCAGTGGGGACCAATTTGGGCGGGTCCTATATGATACGTTCCATCATCAACAATTTCATTTGGTCAGGATGTACCGACTTCTCCGGGCTGGCCCTGTCCATCCTGGCCCTGATCTGGATTTATCTGCTGGGCGCCCTGGCTACCTATGGACAGTCGGCCATCATGGTCCAGCTGGCGGAGCGGGGGGTCAACAAGCTGCGCAAGGACCTGTTTGACCAGCTGCAAAAGCTCCCCCTCTCCTATTTTGACCAGCACCCCCACGGCGAACTGATGAGCCGCTTTACCAACGACGCGGACAACGTGCAGATGGCCCTCCAGCAGAGCGTGGTCTCCCTGCTGTCCAGCTGCCTGATGTTTGTGGGCCTGGTGGCCCTGATGCTGTTCATCAACTGGCAGCTGTTTCTGGTCACCGCCGTGATTCTGGCCATCACCATGAACCTGTTCAAAATCCTGGGGGGCCGCAGCCGGAAATTTTATCAGAAGCAGCAGGCCGCCCTGGGCAAGGTGAACGGTGAAATTCAGGAGATCATCGAGGGGCTGAAGGTGGTAAAGGCCTTCACCCACGAGGCGGAGGCCAAGGCCAAGTTCAAGGAGCTGAACGACGCCTACCGGGACACCGCCCAGCGGGCCAACTTCTACTCCACCATGATTATGCCCATGGCGGGCAACCTGATGAACATCAGCTACGCCCTCACCGCCGCCTTTGGCGGGCTGCTGTCCATCCTCCGGGGCTTCGACCTGGGGGGACTGGTGGTCTATCTCAACTTCGCCCGTCAGGTGGGCCAGCCTCTGAACCAGATTTCTCAGCAAATGACCACCCTGCTGTCCGCCGTGGCGGGGGCGGAGCGCATTTTCGAGGTGATGGACACCGCCTCTGAAATCAACGAGGGTTCGGTCACCCTGGTGGCGGCGGAGAAGGACGCCAACGGTACCCTTTCCCTCTTTACCGGCGAGGGCCGGCCCCGGACCTGGGCCTGGAAGGTCCCCCGGGACAACGGCATGGAGCTGGTTCCGGTGTTCGTGGGCGAGGATGAAGCCCTCACCGAAATCACTGACCCGGAATCTGTGCCCGACCCGGCCATGCTGGCCAGCCACGGCTGGGCGTGGAAGTATCCCGGCCCTGACGGAACGGTGGGTCTCCACCTGATCCGGGGCACCGTACGCGGCGTCCCCGGGGAGGACTTTTACCTCACCGAACTGCGGGGAGCGGTCCGGTTCAGCCATGTGGACTTCTCCTATGTCCCTGGCAAGCGAATCTTGAAGGATGTGTCGGTCTACGCCGACCCGGGCCAGAAAATCGCCTTTGTGGGCTCCACCGGAGCGGGCAAGACTACCATCACCAACCTGATTAACCGCTTCTATGAGATTGAGGGCGGCATGATTACCTACGACGGCATTCGGGTAAAGGCTATCCGCAAAGAGGACCTGCGCCGCTCCCTGGGGGCGGTCCTTCAGGACACCCACCTGTTCACCGGAACCATCATGGACAACATCCGGTACGGCCGGCTGGACGCCACCGATGAGGAGTGCGTCGCCGCCGCCAAGAGCGCCAACGCCCACTCCTTCATCCGCCGCCTGCCCGATGGCTATCAGACTATGGTCACCGGCGACGGAGCCAACCTGTCTCAGGGCCAGCGGCAGCTTCTGGCCATCGCCCGGGCCGCCGTGGCCGACCCGCCGGTGATGATCCTGGACGAGGCTACCTCCTCCATCGACACCCGGACCGAGGCCCTGATTCAAAAGGGCATGGACACCCTGATGGAGGGCCGGACGGTCTTTGTCATCGCCCACCGCCTGTCCACCGTGCGCAATTCCAACTGTATCGTGGTCATTGAGCACGGCGAGATTGAGGAGAAGGGCAGTCATGAGCGCCTCCTGGAGGAACAGGGCCGGTACTACCGGCTGTACACTGGACAGTTTCAATTATCCTGAACGTACAAGCGCCCCGCTTGACCGGCGGGGCGCTTGTACGTTATCGAGTTTTTAGCACCGCCCGGCGGTACAGCCAGCCCAGCACATTGCCGGCCAGAGCGGGGAGCGCCACCATGAAGCAGTGGAACAGGGCGGTGTCGTTAAACAGCAGATAGACCATGGGCAGATAGCACACAAAGCAGGCCACCGGGTACAGCGGGCACACCCCCTGCCGCTTACCCAGGGACAATCCGGAGGAAAACCCCGCCGCCGGCAGCAGCAGATAGGGCAGAATCAGCCCGGACAGGACAGGCACATCCGGCGCGTCCAGCCACCGCAGGATCAGGGGCAGAATGTCGCACAGCAACAGAGCAAAGGGCAGATAGGGCAGAGTCTCACGCCATTTCAGAGGGGTAGGCCCAGGAGCCAGCCCCAACAGGGCGCGCAGCCGCATGACCTCCACATACCAGCCAATCCATCGACCCAGCCAAATCACCGCATAGAGAAGTGCCAGAACGCCTTCCCAGACCAGTAAATTCCCCCCTCTCGCTCCAAGCTGAGCCGCCAGCAGGGCAAACAGGCTGGCTGTAACTCCAAAATGGGCCGCGGAGCAAAGCACCAGCATTCTGCCGTCATCGGCAAAGGGCAAGGTAGCCGTCCCCGCCGCCGCTCCCAGGGCGGCGCACAGCAGACACGTTATTGGCGACGGTCCCCGCGTACCTACAAAATAGGACACCAGCACCACGCCGCACAGCAGTCCCGCCACGGCCCCCGCCAAAATCTTGGCCGCCCAGGCCCATTTAATTTTTCGCATTTTCCTTCCTCCTCCCCAGATTCAGCGTCTCCTTGATTTTTTTCACGTACCGCCTGGACACATAGGCATTCACCGCCCCGTCCAAGGTCATGCGGATGGTGCCTGACAGAGACAGGTCCACCGCCGTGACCCGGTCCAGATTGATAATCTCTCCATTGGAGATGCGGACAAACCGGGTGGCGTCCAGCCGCTCCTCCAGCTCGTAGAGCCGCAGATGGACGGTATAGAGCTCCGCCTCCGTCTGGGCGGACACCCCCTTCCCATCAGTGTAAAACCGGAGGAACTCCCCCTGGGGCAGGAGCAGCTTCTCCTCTCCCCGGCTTACAGGAATGGGCCCCAGAGCCAGCCTGGACAGATTCTCCGCCAGACGGCGCAGCTCCTCGCTCTCTTCCCCGGCCAGAATGACCACCCTGGGCTCTCTCCGTTCCGGTTCAATCCTGATTTCTACCTCCATGGAACCCCCCCTCACTCTCAGTATAGCTGGTTTCCTGCCGGCCTGTCCAGCAATTTGAGACAGTCGGTCATTTTTCCGGGATAGTTGGTCGTTTTACCGTTGACAGATGGAACGAATTGGGCTAAAATAACAAAAGTATCCCTTTCAGTTTCATAAGCCCGCGTAGCTCAGCTGGATAGAGCGACCGCCTCCTAAGCACACATAGGTTCACCCGCTTTTTCCCTCTGATGTGGATTGCTCCGGTTCAAGTCATTTCGCACAAGTCAATACGCCCCGATAGCTCAGATGGATAGAGCGACCGCCTCCTAAGCGGTAGGCCGCTGGTTCGAATCCAGTTCGGGGTGCCAGATAGAGCGTCAATTTCGTTCGATTTTCGGTTTGAAAATCAGGAAATTGGCGCTTTTCTGTTTCTGAAAATTGATTGGCATTTTGGATGAAACCTGCACTTTGACGATAAGGCTTATTAGCAAGCCTGTTAGCAGACCTCACCCAACCCATAAGCGTATCAAAAAAGAGCAAGTCCCCTCTGTTTCGCCAACAATAACGCTTTCCGGCTCCCTGCTAATAAAATTAGCAGGGATTTTGCTTTTTCATGGCCAAAAACCATCCTCCTGCTAATTCGAGAAAAAAGCACCCCCTTAATTTTGCTAATATCAAATGCGGACGATTTCAGTTCAACATTAGTGGGCAAGTGCATCCGTAGTGCGGCAGACAAGTTCTGCGCTTACTTCAAAGAGATCAAAATAATCACAAGGGAGCTGACAGCGATGGCAGCTCCCTTTTTGCGCCTTGAAAAAATTTTTTGAAAAATTTTGATTTTAACCCCTACACCCCCCTGTTTTCAGTGCATTAGGTGAAAGGCGACGGAAAGCCCTTCACCTGTTCTCCGCTTGTGCGGCGAATG
Organism: Oscillospiraceae bacterium; assembly: GCA_910575265.1. Lineage (GTDB taxonomy): Bacteria > Bacillota > Clostridia > Oscillospirales > Oscillospiraceae > Lawsonibacter. Next base: position 24,395 of record CAJTEA010000019.1, on the reverse strand, counting down.
GGTCTGATCTTTGAAAATTTCATACCCATTTATCAGACACATTCCCATTGCCGCAAGCTGCTTTACCCGCTGCGCCAGGATGTGCCGGACAAGGCGGAGAACTGAAGGCCACCTTTTATCAATTTTGGCCCAAGGATCGCTTATCCGGCACGGAGCGAAAACCAGCGGCTATCAATTCCGGGCGGCTCCCGGTAGGCCATGACCGGCAATGGGGCGATACTCCTGTTCAGTCACAGTCCGAGCGTGATAGCGTTTTCCAGCGTGAAGCCGTCGCAGGCAATGAGAGCAGCCGACAGAGAACCTGCCGGGGGTGAAAGTCCCGTGGAGCTGGTATGCCGCCAGCCGTCTGATAATTTCCCGATAGCAGGCCGGGGTGTCGAGGACAAATAGGCTTGCTTTGATATAGGCCGGACAGCGTGATGGTTTTACCGAAACGGGGAGCGTTTATGCTTCGCCAACCTCATATAGAGCCACGCTGTCCGGCCCTTTACATAGCCGTCTGTATCGTAAGATATGGGCGGCTATAATTTTATGCAAGAAAGGAGGAAGGCCCCCATGAATAAGTGCAAAGTCATTGCTGTCACCAACCAGAAGGGCGGTGTCGGCAAGACAACAACGACGGTCAACCTGGGCGTGGGACTGGCACAGCAAGGGAAAAGGGTACTGCTGGTGGACACAGACCCCCAGGGGAGCCTTACGGTGAGCCTGGGCGTAAAGAACCCGGACGAGCTGGATACGACCATCTCCGATCTGATGCAAGTCGTTGTGGACAATGGCAACCTCTCGCCGCTGGATAAGGGCATCTTGAAGGATATTGAGGGTGTTGATCTTGTGCCCTCCAACATTGGCCTGTCCAGCTTTGAGGTGAGCCTTGTGAACACCATGAGCCGGGAATTTGTGCTGCGCAGCTACCTGGGCGCGGTCAAGCGGAATTACGACTACGTTCTCATTGACTGTATGCCCTCGCTGGGTATGCTGACCATCAACGCCCTGGCAGCGGCGGACTGCGTTCTCATTCCCTGTCAGGCTAACTATCTGTCCACCAAGGGCTTGAAACTGCTGATGGGGTCGGTTGCCAAGGTCAGACGGCAGATCAACCCGGAGCTGAAGATCGACGGCATCCTGCTGACGATGGTGGACAGCCGTACCAACAACGCAAAAAGCATCATTGCCGCCCTGCGGCAGACCGGGAGCAATCTCCGGGTGTTGGACACGGAAATACCCTTTTCCGTCCGGGCGGCGGAGTGCAGCGTAGAGGGCAAGAGCATCTTTGCCCACGACGGCAAGGGGAAAGTAGCGGCGGCATATACCGCGCTGGTGGAGGAGGTGAGCGCCCTTGAGCAAAGGAACCGCAATCGACCTGGGGCTGAACGAGGCTTATAACGACCTGTTCTCTACCCAGGCAGAACGGGACAATGCCCAGCGCAGCTATGTGATCGACCTGCCCACCACCGAGATCAGCGACTTTCCCGACCACCCGTTTAAGGTGCGGATGGACGAGGAAATGGAACAACTGGTGGAGAGCGTCAGGGAGCGGGGCGTCCTCTCCCCCGTGCTGGTGCGTCCCATGCCGGACGGCAGTTATCAGATGGTGTCCGGCCACCGCCGCAAATTGGCGTCAGAGCTGGCGGAGCTGCCCACGGTGCCCTGCATCGTCCGGGAGCTGACCGATGATGAAGCCATCATTATCATGGTGGACAGCAACCTCCAACGGGAGCGCGTTCTGCCCTCGGAAAAGGCATTTGCTTACAAAATGAAGCTGGACGCCATGAAGCGGCAGGGACAGCGAACGGATTTAACTTGTGCAACACCGTTGCACAAGTTGGATGGGAAGAAATCAAGAGATATTTTAGCGGAACAATCAGGTGAAAGCCATGAGCAAATCCGCAAATATATCCGCTTGACCAACCTTATCCCGGAACTGCTGGACATGGTAGACAATTCTGTGCTGAAAGAGAAAGACAAGTTGCAGATGGCATTACGTCCTGCTGTGGAACTGTCCTATCTGACCGAGGATGAGCAAAAGGCTTTGCTGGAAACCATGACCATTGATGATTGCACTCCGTCCCACGCCCAGGCCATCAAAATGCGTGATTTTTCTGAAAAAGGCAAACTGAACGCAGACGTGATCCTCTCTATCATGCAGGAGGAAAAGCCCAACCAGGTTGAGCAATTCAAAATGCCCAAAGACCGCATCAGCAAGTTTTTCTCACCGGGGACGCCCGCGCAGAAGATCGAGGACACCATTGTGAAGGCTTTGGAGATGTACCGCAGGCGGCAAAGGGAGATGGAACGATGAATTTTACACCTGGGGGGCAGTCTGCCCTTTTGCGGCCCTGGCACTTTCCACGCCCTCCCCCTCTCGCACTCTCCCCCTCCAAACCTGCTGTACCTGCTGAAAAAAGCACTCTGCGATACTTGCGGCTTGTACCTTTGCGAAAGTTGGCCCCATACCCTAAAATGGGGCCAAAGGAGGCAAGAGCCATGAAAAAAGTATTGTGGAGCATCACAGCGGCTACGCTCATTCTCACCTTGACCGGCTGTGCCGGAACCGCTGGCCCCGTCCAGTCAGAGAACTGCCCGCCCCAACCAGCGGCAGTAACCACGCCAGAACTTTCCGCACTTTCCACCAAGGCTATTGAAAGCGAACCTGTTTCTTTTTCAGCCAGTAATAAATTGCCCGTGGGCGATAGCCCGGAGGATAGCGCAGCCAGCGAGGAACCCACGCCCAGCCCGGAACCTCCGGCCAAGCCGTCCGCCAGCCCCGTGCCGGACACAGCCCTGGCACCGGCACCCAGGGAAACCCAGGCCCCTGCGGTGGAGGAAACCCCGCCACCCAAGCAGACCACCATCACATTCAACGTGACCACGCAGAAGGGCACCGGGGAAAGCCCCAGCCCTACGCCCAGCGCAGTCCCGGAGCCGGAACCTGCGCCAACGCCCGCCCCGCCAGCAGAAACCCCGCCGCCCGCATCTGCTGAATCCACATTCAGCATCGACCACTGGATCGGCTATGCTCAGAACTATGCCAGGGACACGGGCTTGAACCTGGACGCCACCGCCGTGGACTGCTGGGACAACCCCATCACAGCGGGCGCTCACTGCACCTGCCTGGAACGGGACATCCAAAGCCGCCTGAACCGCTACGTCAGGGATGAGAGTATCACAGACGTGTGGATTTGGGCCGAGCCTCGCGCTGACGGCAGCTACGACCTTTATATCGGTTACGCTTAAAAAATCAACATCCCACCCAAAGGGCGCACCTATCAAATGGTGCGTCTTTTTTGTGCAAAAAAGGAGGAATTACCACATGAAAACCAGCATTTTCAAACGGAGTACGGCGCTGTTTCTGGCGTTCCTGCTGTACTTCACCACCATTGCCAGCTCCATTGTCACCCCGGCCTCTGCCGCTGGGACGGAATCGGAGGTCTATCTGATCGGCTTCCCCCGTGACGGCGATGTAAACTACCGCAAAGGCACCTGGGGCCATGAGAACCTGACCTATATGAACGGGTGGTCGTCCAGTTCGTCCCGCCAGACCATCGTACGCACAGTGGGAACCTACACGGGGCCTGTCTGCTACTGCATCGAACCCGGTATCCGTCTTGATACGGGCGATAAGCTGGTAGACCGGGGCGAGGATTTTTGGGACAACTACCCGGCCAGCTACAACAAGACCATCACACCCGATGACATCAAGCTGCTCATTGGCCGCATTATGCAGTACGGCTACACGGACACCGTTTCCACCAGCTGGCTCTCTCAGAATGAGGGCGGCAATAAGCTGGCCCACGCAACGGCGACCCAGCTCCTGATTTGGGAAACGGTCGTCGGTGAGCGCGACGCCGCATTCAACAAGGTCAGCACCGGCGGTTACGCTGCGGTGATCGACCAGATCAGCGCCGACCATCCTCTGCGTGACAAGATCATGAACTACTACAACAGCATTGCCGCCAATGTTCAGACCCACTCCAAACTGCCCAGCTTCTTTGCCCGCAGCACCGGCAAGGCACAGGACGTTGAGCTGATTTGGGACGGTGCAAGGTATAGCGCCACGCTGACCGACACCAACAACGTCCTGGGCAATTATACCTTTTCCGCTTCCGCTCCCCGCATTTACTGCTCCGTCAGCGGCAACAAGCTGACCATCACCGCCGAAACAACGACGGACGACCCTGTTACCATTACCGCCGCCAAAAACAATGCCCAGCGCCGGGGTATCGTTACCTGGACGGACGGCCATATTGGGCCGGACGGGACAAAGCAAGACCTTGTGACCTATGCGCAGTCTGTCACCGACCCCATCAAAGGCTATCTCAATGTGAAAATCAGCCTGGGCAGCATGAAGATCGTAAAAACTGCCGAGGACGGTAATGTGGCGGGCATTGCGTTCAATGTCACCGGCAACGGCCTTAACAGGACGGTCTACACCAACAGCGCCGGGGAAATCCAGCTTAACAGCATTGCTCCCGGCGTCTACACTGTTTCCGAACAGGTTTTTGACCAATATAAGCCCCAGGAAAGCCGCCAGATCACGGTTATTTCTGGACAGACAACAATGGTCACATTCAATAATACCCTCCGCAGAGGCGACGTTGTTGTTCACAAGACCGCCGAGGACGGTTTGGCCGAGGGCACAAAATTCCATCTCTACGGCACGTCCCTGTCCGGCGCTATCGTAGACGAATATGCCGTGGTGGACGATTCGGGCCGGGCCTATTTCCGCAATGTGCTGATCGGAACCGGCTATACCCTGGAGGAAGTGGATGTGCCAGGGCGCTATGTGATCCCCAGCAGCCAGAGCGTAGCCATCGAGTGGAAAACCGTCACACGAAAGGCCTTTGAAAACCAGCTCAAGAAATGGAACGCCACCGTGACCAAGCGGGACGGCGAGACTGGCAGCGCCCAAGGGGACGCTTCCCTGGCCGGTGCCACCTACGGCGTGTATCAAGGCGATACACTGATCGACACCTACACCACCGACGCCACAGGCCAGTTTACCACCGATTACTATCCCTACGGTGATGATTGGAGTATCCGTGAGATCACCCCCTCCGAGGGCTGCCTGCTGGACAGCGCCAGCCATCATGTCGGTGCGGAACCCCGGCGGTACACCGCCGAATACAACAGCATTTCCATGGATGTGACCGAGCAGGTCATCAAGGGCAGCATCGCCATCATCAAGCACACCGACAGCGGTGAGACACAGTTGGAAACCCCGGAGGCCGGGGCGGAGTTTGCCGTCTATCTGAAATCCTCCGGCAGCTATGACGGGGCAAAGGCGTCAGAGCGAGACTATCTCACCTGTGACGGCAACGGTTTTGCCCAGACCAAGGCCCTGCCCTATGGCGTTTACACCGTCCATCAGGTGCGCGGCTGGGAGGGACGGGAGCTTCTGCCCGACTTTGACGTGTATATTGCCAGGGACGGACAGGTGTACCGTTATCTGGCAAACAACGCCATGTTTGAGAGCTATATCAAGATCGTCAAAAAGGATGCCGAAACCGGCAAAACCATCCCCTATGCCGGGGCAGGCTTCCAGCTCTATCGCCCGGACGGTTCCAAGGTGACGCAGACCTTCACCTATCCCGAAGTGACTTCCATCGACACCTTTTATACCAACGCCGAGGGCTGTCTGATTACCCCCGAAGCCCTGGAATTTGGCACCGGCTATTCGCTGGTGGAGGTGGCCGCGCCCCTGGGCTATGTGCTGGACAGCACCCCCGTTTCTTTTGATGTGACCGAGGAAAACGCCATCAAGGAAGGCCCCATATTCCTGGTGGAAGTTATCAAGGCGAACATGGCTCAGAAGGGCGTTATCAAGGTCAGCAAAACCGGCGAGGTGTTCTCCACCGTGACCGAGAATGGGGGTGTCTACCAGCCTGTCTACACGGCCCAGGGTCTTCCCGATGCTGTGTTCCAGATTACCGCCGCCGAGGACATCTACACCCCGGACGGCACCCTGCGCTATTCCGCTGGCGAGGTGGTGGACACCCTGACCACCGGGGCGGCGGGCACCGCCGAGAGCAAGCCCCTTTACCTGGGCAAGTTTGAACTCCGGGAAGTGACCGCACCTACTGGCATGGTGGTAAGCAAAGAGGCCCATGCGGTGGAGCTGACCTACGCCGGACAGGAGGTGGAGGTCACTGAAACCGCCGCCAGCATCACCAACCAGCGGCAGAAGGTGGCCGTGTCGCTGGAAAAGGCCATGGAGCAAAATGAGTTGTTCGGCATCGGCATGAACGGCGAGATCACCGCCGTCACCTTTGGCCTGTACGCCGCCGCGAATCTGACCGCCGCAGACGGCTCCGTGATTCCCGCCGATGGGCTTATTGAGATCATCTCCGTGGATGAGAACGGCCACGGCACCGCCGCCACCGACCTCCCCGTGGGTAGTTTCTATCTGAAAGAGCGAGCCACCGACAGCCACTATATCCTGTCCGATGAAAAATATCCCGTGGTGTTTGAGTACGCCGGTCAGGATACGGCGCTGGTGGAGATCAAGGCCAACGGCGGCAAGGCTATCACCAATGACCTGATTTACGGAAGCGTCCATGGGCTGAAAAAGGACGATGACGGTACGCCGCTGGATTGGGCGCTGCTGGGGCTGTTCCGTGCGGATGAAAGCGAGTTTACCGCCGACAACGCCCTCATGACCGCTGTTTCCGGGGAAGATGGCAGTTTCCAGTTTGACCGTGTGCCCTACGGAAATTGGCTGGTGCGCGAGATTGCCAGTCCCATGGGCTTCCTGCTGTCCGAAGTGTCCTACCCCGTGGAAATCAGTGAGGATGGCGCGGTAATCGAAGTTGAGGTGGAGAACACCCGCATCCGGGGCACCGTCCAGCTCACCAAAGTGGATGAGGACTACCCGGATAACAAACTGTCCGGCGCGGAATTTGACGTGTACCAGGACATCAACGGCAACAAGGAGCTGGACGCCGAGGACAAGCTGGTGGGTACGCTCACCGAAACCAGCGTTGGCGTGTACGAGATGAACGGCGTGGAGTACGGCGGGCATTTCGTGAAGGAGCGCACCGCGCCGGAGGGCTTCTGCCTGGACGAGAACGCCTATTATTTTGAGATTACCGAGCATGGCAGTCTGGTCACGGTAGAGAACAAGGCCGGAGTAGGCTTTGCGAACACGGCCCAGGTGGGCAGCTTGAAGATCGTCAAGACTTCCTCCGACAAGAATGTGGAGGGCTTTTCTTTCCGTGTCACCGGGCCGAACGGCTATGAGCAGGTGTTTACCACCAATGAGGCAGGAGAGATCGTTATTGAGGGCCTACGCATCGGGGAGTACCGGGTGTCCGAGGTGCTGAATGAGAAATCCGCCGCCTATGTGCTGCCCGCCGATAAGACAGCCGGTGTGCTGAATAATTCCGTCACCACAGTGGAGATGCACAATGAGCTGCGGGACACCCCTAAGACCGGGGACGACAGCAACCCCACGCTGTGGGCGACGCTGATGGGCGTTTCTGTCTTGGGGACTGCGGCCTGCGGTGTGGCCTATTTCAAGAATAAGAAGAAGGAGAATATTGAGTAAAGCTCCCGAATCGGGAAGGGACGGCTGAAAAGCCGTCCTTACATAGTGCTATCAATCTATACCCCCGGCTGTTTGCACATTTGAAACCGTTTCTTTTTTCTTGTACTATGAGGATAAGGAAAGGAGCTGTTTCAAATGTTCAAACGGGAAAAGAAAATTTATCTTGAACTGACTGATAAGGAATACCGGCGTTTGAGGGAGTACCTGCTGGGCTGGCGGAACAAGCTGACCGCCCAGGGCCGGGACGCCGCCCCGGTAAACGAGCTACTGATAAAACTGATGGCCTGCGGATAAGGCGACCACTTACATACGCCGCTCTTTGTCTGATGGACACAGGGCGGCGTAAATTTATAGATAAGGAGGAACCGAATATGGACAGCAACAGAGAGAAGCGCATGGCTGGTGATTATGTTATCATCCATGCGTTTCACATTGGCGACCGGGAGATAGTGCTGGGCGAAAACCCGGATGATGTCGGCGGTGAACGGTATATGTGCGCTTTCTGCCAGAGTAACGGCCTGATGGCTGGCTACACGGAGATCATGGTCAGCGATGATTACCCGGAACTTGTAAAGCTGTTTGGGGAGCGCGTGGCGGAGCAGGCGGAGAAAACCCGCATCGACCTGAACGGCCCGAAAATCCAGGGCATCCCCAACGCCCCCATCACCGCCGAGGGCTGTGAGGTCATCGGCTATCAGCACGACCTCCATGGGAAAATCGTTGTCATCAAACAGGAGGTGCTGCGCCCGGAATACCGCCGAGCCACCAGCCAGCTTCAGCTTTGCACCGGGGGCTTTGGCGCGTCCCCCAACAGCCGGGGCACCGCCTGCCACTGCACAGAGCTGTACTCCGGCAAGACTTCCTATTTTCAGCGGAGTGATATTCTCGGCGTTATTGAGCCTGAGAAGCTGCCCAATTGGGCAAAGCATTATCTGGAAATTCTCCGGCAGGAACAACAGGCTGAAAAGAAAGTCAGGGACAGGGAGGGACGCTGATATGGCTGACAGGATAAACCAGGGCTACGTCATTACCGATTCCATCCAGGTCGGGGAAATGGAGTTTGTATTTGGCGAGATGGACAGCAATCCCTCTATGTATGTGACCTGGGCCTGCAAGGGTGGGGACAACTATTTTTGGGGCCACTACTTCTCCGACCTGCTGGAAGCGAAAAAAGACCTGCTGGGCCGCGCCAATGATGAAGTAAGGTATCAGATGGAGCGGAGAGCGAGGGCTTCTGAAAGGCAGCCCAAGGAGCCGGATAAGGAGTGTGAACGGTAATGGATATGTCTTTGCGGCCCGCGACCCCCGCCGAGCGGCTTTTTGCCTATGAACAGCGCGCTCAGATCAGCGAACGGTGCGGAAATCCGGGTTATTTATGGGGGGAGTTGGACAACAGCGGCTCTATCTTCCTCAAGAGCTGGCAAACCTTTGTGCGCTCCCAAAACACGCCGGAGTTTAAGGCTGAGTTCAACACGGTGCTTGATATGCTCCGCTTTGACGAGCGGTACGGCCATGTGCTGAAAAACCGTGCCACGATGACCGTCTACTGCCTTGACCACGCAGAGGGGAGTTTCCGCAACGGCTTTGAATATGCGTTCCGGGCCGACACCCAGGGCTATTCCTACCTGATCCGCTGTATCCCGACCGGGGATGATAATCACGTTTATATTTACCCTTATCGCCGGGATTTGCTTGACCAGCACATGAAACAGGCTGAAAAGGGTATCCGTTTCATCACCCCGGACGGCAAGGAGAAATTCAGGGTGGCCGATGGCGATATGGTGCGGATCATCACCAGCGAGGGCGCAAACCTTGACTGCATGACCCGGTATATCGACGATTGCCACGTTGAAATTGACGGCAGCTTTTACTATGTCCGGGAGTTTGCGGAATGGATGAGAGAGAGAAGCAGCAAGGTGATCCCCCTGCGTCCGGGCCTGCCGGAAAGGTGTTATGCTGTGCTGCCCAGCGGTGACGAGATCATTACCATCAAGCACGGCGAGGACGGCTATTTCCATACCGGCAAATACGGCCATGACCGTGCCCATGCCCAGGCCATCGTGGACGAGTACAATGAACAAATCAATGTGACAAAGGCACAAGCGGCGGCGATGTTGGCCGGTTCCATGTTTGGTTGGGAAGTTCCCGCCGCCGACCCCAAAAACTATGATGAGCAGGGCCAGCCCATCAAGCCCAAGCACCATGACCGGGGCGACGCCCGGTAAAAGGACATTTGAAATCAACCAGCAAAAACGGCTTCCAGTGAATGAACTGGAGGCCGTTTTTCATTTGAGGGAGCGTGATAGTAAATGAAACTTCTGCTGGGCGGCTCCCCCTGCACCCATTGGAGCATAGCACAGACCCGGAACCGGGAAACAAAGCCGGAGGGCCTGGGCTGGGAGCTGTTTCGCAACTACCTGATCGCCAGAGAGCGGTATGGGCCGGACTTCTATTTATACGAGAACAACAAGAGCATGGCCCCGGCGATACGGGCGCAGATCACGGCGGAGCTGGGCGTGGAACCCATTTTGATAAACTCCGCCCTTGTGTCCGCCCAAAGCCGTCAAAGGTTGTATTGGACTAACATTCCCGGCGTAGAACTGCCGGAGGATCGGGGCCTTATCCTGTTGGACGTTCTGGAAAGCGGTCTGCCGCTCCATGAAAAGGGCTACACGCTGAAAGCAAATTACAGCAGGGCCAGCGCCGTGAACGCCCTGGATGGCGGGCACTTCCCCGCACCTATGGCGATAGAGCCGGTGAATGTTACCGCCGACGGGAAAGCCCAATGCCTGCGGGCCACCTACTACAAAGACGGCATCCGCAATATGGTGGGCAACACCATAGACCGCAAGACCTGTGTGGCCGAAGCGGTCAGCGTCAACCGGCTGGGCGGCCTTTACGGCCAGCATACCCGCTGGGGTGTGTTCGATGTGAGCGGGAAAGTCCCCTGCCTGACAGCATCGGCGGGCATGGGCGGCGGGCATATCCCCATGTTCCCCATCCGTGTGGGCACCATAGAGAGCAGCACCGGCTCCGAGGGCCAGGGGCACCGGGTATATTCAGCGGACGGCAAGAGCAAGACCCTGTGCGGGAACGGCGGCGGGGCCGGGGCGAAAACCGGGCTTTATACCACCCCCACCGACTGCCCCGCCCTACGGGTGGCGGAGGCCACCGTCAAAGGCTACACCGACATCCTCCCCGGCGAGTGTGTTGACCTGACCATGCCCAACAGCAAGACCCGCAGGGGCCGCGCCATGCGGGAAAAGGCGAATTGCCTGACAACCTCCTGCCAGTATTATCAGTATTGCGGAACGCTGGACAGACCCATCTACGAAGTCCGCGACGGCCAGATCACAATAAAGGGCCAGCAGTACCCCATCAAGCTGATGGACGGCTACTATATCATCCGCAAGTTGACGGTGCGGGAGTGTATGCGGCTCCAAACGGTGCCAGAGGGCTTTCTGTTCCCGGTCAGCGACACCCAGGCGTATAAAATGCTGGGCAACGGCTGGACGGTGGACGTGATCGCCCATATCCTCTCCTACTGCCCCGGTATCACCGTGGAACCGCTGGAAGTGCTGTCCATGTATGACGGCATGAGCTGCGGACACCTGGCCCTGGATAAGCTGGGGGCCACCATCCTCCGCTACTACGCCACCGAGATCGACAAATACGCTATCAAGACCACCCAAACAAACTTCCCCGACACCATCCAATTAGGCGACGCTTTTCAGGTGCGGGAGGATGAATGGTGGTCTTTTTTTGAGCATGAAAAAGGAGTGTGACATTGATGGAATTGACGTTTCGCACAGCCACCCCCGCCGAGCGGCTTTACTCCGCCAGCCAGAGTATGCAGCTCAAAGGCCAGACAGGGTGCGTCGGCCACCTGCGGGCCGGAACAGGCATGGACGCCCAAGGGTTTCTCAAAACGTGGCAGAGCCACCGGCAAGACCTGGACACCGAGGAATTTCAGGCGGAGTTTGAGAGCGTCCTGAACGCCCTGGTGGGCGACGGGCAGTACGGCGGTTTTTTGAAAAGCCGTGACGCTATGCGGGACTTCTGCCAGGAACACCCGGAGAGCGGCTTTGATGACGGTTTCGCGTTCGGTTTCCGGGCGGACACGGCGCAGTATTCCTACCTGATCCGCCTGAACCCCTACAAGGAGGAAGAAAACCTATCCCTCTACTGCTATCGCCGGGACTCGCTTGAACGCCACATGAAACAGGCTGAAAAAGGTATCCGCTTCATCACTCCGCACTACGAGGAAAAGTTCAGGATTGCGGACGGCGACATGGTGCGGATCAGGTGCCCGGACGGAAGGCAGCTTGACCGGGAATGCCGGTATATCGACGAGTGCCATGTGGAGGTGGGCAAGGGCTGGGACAATCTCTTTCACATCTGCCAGTTTGCCGAGATGATGGAGCGCAACGGCAACTCTGTGATCCCCCTCAGAAATTCGCTCCCGCTGGTATGCTACGGCAAGGTGCCGGAGAAGCGGGCCATCGTGATGTTTGAGCGGGGCTTTGACGGCTACCGCTCCGCGTCTTTTGCGACAAAAGGTCGCACCAGCCAGAAGCTGGTGGACGAGCTGAACGGCGAGATGGGTGTGAGCAAGGCACAGGCGGCGGCGATGCTGGCCGGGGCCATGCGGGGCTGGGCTGACCCTGCCGCCGACCCGAAGAACTACGATGAGCAGGGCCAGCCTATCAAATCCAGAAACCGAGACAGGGGTGATGCCCGATGACCGAGCAGAAGCATCTTATTTGGAGCAACTTTGATCTGGACTACGAGGACTGGCGGACAGATTTGGAGGAACAGTACCCGGAATTAACCGAGGACGAGCGCATGATGCTGATGTACGACATCAACAGCGGCTACCTGGATGATGAACGTGCGAATCTGAACATCCAGCTTGACCAGCCCATCCTCATTATTGCCGATCTGGGCCTCTGGACTGGACGGCACATGGGCTATAAGGAGATCGCCAGCGGCAACATCCGGGACTGCCTTTACAGCGACCGTGGCATTGACTACTCCACCTGGTTTGTTGACAAGCTGGGCGACCTGCGCTGTGACGCCATCCACCACGACGGTACAAACCGTCTGCTCTACCGCACCTACAAACCCGGAGTGTCGGAATCTCAAATCGACCTGCTGAAAGAAAAACTCTATTACGGAACGGCCACCCGCGCCGATATTACCCGGATCACCCGCAGGCTGGGGGACGAGATCGGCAAGGTCTACGGCTGGGACTTCCCCCAGCGCGGGCGGCAGGCCGTGTCCGTGGAAAGGTAGGAGCATCATGGCACAATTACCGAATGTCAAATTGAACGTACACCCCTCCATGTTTGACCTGATGATGGCCGTTCTGGAGCGTAACACCGCCGCCGAGGATGTGCCAACCCGCAACAGCGCCCAGGACTTGATGGATAAACGTATGCGGTTTTCCCGGCGCTTCTGCGGTGTGGGCGGTAAGCCCTATGTCAGTATGCGGATGTATGAGAGCGAAGCCTCCGAGCTGATCTGGCAGCTTCTCTACGCCTGCATCGGGGCTTGCGAGGTGGAAAAGGAGTACAGCGCGGAGCTGAAAGAGGGCGGCGAGGGTGATACCCGGTGAAAGGCGCACCCATCGACAAAGCCCTGTGTGAGTACCTGAAACAATACCGCCGTGGACAGGAAAGCGCGGCCTCCAGCAAGGAGCTGGAGGCCGCGTTCCACGTCAAGGGGACGGAGCTGCGGCGGGCCGTCAACCGCCTGCGCTGTGACGGCCACCCCATTTGCAGCGACGCCACCGGCTACTTCTATGCGGCGCGGCAGTCGGAGATACAGGCCACCGTTGCCCAGCTCACCGGGCGCATTTCCAAAATTGCCGCCGCCACCAAGGGGCTGCTGAAATCTTATGAGGAAAAGGAGGGATAGATCGTGGCAAAGAAACCTGAACCCATTGTCCGGCTTGCGGCGCAGACGGCCCGCCAGATTTTTGCCAACAGCGGGAACTATATGGCGTTCCTGACCACCGCCGCCCACAATTACAAATACAGTTTCCGCGACCAGCTTTTGATTTACGCCCAAAAGCCGGACGCCACCGCCTGTGCCCAAACCGACTTCTGGAACAAGCATGGCCGGTGGGTGAACAAGGGCACCACGGGGATCGCCCTGCTGGTGGACACCGACAAGGGCTATAAGCTGCGGCACGTCTTTGATATGTCCGACACCAACAGCCGTGTGAGGCGCACCGTCCCCGTCTGGCAGATGAGGTCGCAGTATGAGGGGCCGGTGGTGGAGGCGTTGGAAAACAGCTATGGCGAATTTTCCGACAAGTCCGACCTTGCCGCCTGTTTACTGGAAACGGCAAAGGTCATCGTAGAGGACAACTTTGGCGACTACTACGCCGACCTTTGCCGCATCAAAGAGGGAAGCCTGCTGGAAGAACTGGACGATCTCAATACCGAGGTGTGGTTTAAGGGCCTATTGGAAAACAGCGTGGCCTATATCATGCTGACCCGGTGCGGTATTGACCCCCAGGAGTATTTCAGCGGCGAGGACTTTGCCCGCATCTACGATTTTAATACCCTGAAAACCCTCGCCATCCTGGGGGCCGCGGCCAGCGATATAGCCGAGATGCCCCTGCGGGAGATCGCCAGCACCGTGCTGCCCTTATATTGGGAGGAAGAAAAACAAAATCGCACATTTGCCGGGAATCCTGACAGGCAGTATAATGACGGCAGAACGAAACGTGAAAGGAGCGTTGAACATGGAGCTGACATACAGAACCGAGGGCGACTATCAACTGCCCAACCTGGACGTGCCGGAGGCCCCGCAGGTCGGAAAATATGGGATGCTGCGGCGCAGTTTCCTCGCCAATCACCGGCACGGGATTTACACCGGGATGCTGTTGACCGGGGAACTGAACAGCCATCTGGCGGAAATCGACCGGCAGGCCACCGAGATGGTGGAGCGGCTGACGGAGCAAATGGCGCGGGAACAGGGCGTGACCGAGAGCCTGAAAGCATCCGATCAGATGAAATGGGTGGGCCTGATGAACAACATCAAGGCAGCGGCGGAGGAAGCGGCGCTGGCGGAGATCGTGTACGCCAACTGACCGACCCTCTCCCCACGGAGGAAGAACAAAAAGCGGCTATCCAAGCGGCGGAGGATGAACAGTCCTCCGCTTTTGCTATCTCCCAGGAGGACATTGACGCTATTCTCCTGCATGGCAGCGGCATAGCCGATGGGAAATTTCGTATTTTTGAGCAATTTCAAACGGCTCATAGCTCCACCGAAAACACATCTTTTCTCAAAGAAGAATACAAATCGACCACTTATTTTACGGTTGCCACAGACAAGAAAATACGCGCATGGTTTGACCGTAGTGGTGTGAAAATCTCCATCGGTGATCTGTCCAAGCCAGAGGCCGAGATTAGGCTGACGTGGAAAAAGGCGGCGAAACGCATTGGGCAGCTTGTGGAGGCGGGCCGCTATCTGTCACCGGCTGAAAAGGAGAAATACCAGGAGTATCAACGTCAAGAGAGTGTTCCCGGCCCCCTGGCCGCAGCGCCGGAGCCGGAGCATGACGAGCTGAATCAGCCCCCGGCACCGCCGAAGGAGTACCGGCTGACCCTGGGGGCCACAGTCTACCTGGGGACGCAGGGGTATGAACTGCTGGCCTTTGACGGTCAGACAGTCCGGCTCTTTGACCCGGCGTTTCCCATCATCAACAAGGAGCTGCCCCGCGAGGAATTTGACCGCCTTCTGGCGGAGAACCCCCTGAACAACAGTCTGCTTCAGGTGGTAGAGGAAGCGGCATCCGCCGCCGAACCTGCGGAGCCTGACACCCCTGGCTATGACCTGGGCTTTGGGCACCTGGGCAACGGTGTGACGGTCTGGAATAGCTTGGAGCTGGAAGATGGTGACTATAAAATCATCGCCCATATCTCTCCTGACCGAACCGTTAAATTCTATGTGGACAATCTGCCGGGGGATGTGAGGGCACGGATTGAACAATTTGCCGCTACTTCCACCATGACCATCTCCGCCACCCAGGACGCCCCCGTGTTCTCTACCCCGCCGCTGGTGCGGGAACCTGCCGTGGCCCCCGCCGAAGCCGGTGAGCCGACCTATCCGCCCCGTGAGCTGCCCTATATTTTCTGCGAGTGGAGCGAGAACACCGTATTCCAAGATAAGACGGCCTACTCCCTCTCCGAATTTGACCGGCTGATGAAGCAGACGGACGATGAATATGTTGCCAAAAAAGCGGCTGCTATGGCGAAATACGGGACGTGGCAGAAATGGTACGACGCTGACGACCCGGAATATAACGCATTTTTGAGCTATGATAAGGTGAAGTTTACCCTTGTCATGCCCGATGGACGGACATTCACCGAGCGTCAGGACATTGGGGACGGCGACGGCGGTGTGCTGGATTTTCTCAGCCAGTATGACGCATACCGTGAGATTGTCCCCATTCTGCAAGAGGCCGTCCGCAAGGAGGTGGAAGCGGCGCAGAGTGGCCCCACCCCGCAGCCGGGGCCTGACAGCGGGAGGTTTTGGGATGCCTACAACTCTATCAAGGAGCGTAGCCCCGACAGTATGCTGCTGTATCAGGTGGGTGACTTCTTTGAGCTGTACGGAGGGGTTGAGGGTGACGACGCATGGAACGCGGCGACAGCCCTTGATCTGACCCTGACCAAGCGCAATATTCCCGAATATGGCCGTGTGTCCATGTGCGGTTTTCCTGTCCACAAGTTGGAGGACTATGTAAAACGGCTGACCGGCAAGGGCTTTTCCGTTGTTGTGGCGGCGCTGAAAGATAACCAGCGTGTTATTTCCTCGTTCCCCGCACAACCCAGGGAAAAGACCAAGCAGGAAACTGATGATTTTTCGGACGTAGACCCCGCTGCTGTCCGTGCTGCCCTTGCGGAGAACGGTATCGTAGACGGCCATGTGGTTGACGCGGACAAGCTGGCCGCAGACCCCTTTATTCAGCAGGTCATGGCCGATGTGGAGCAGATCGCCGCCGATACACCCCCGGCCCAGGAACCGGCTGAACAGGAGGAAAAACCGCTGCCCCTGCCCCCGCCCGCGCCCCGGCGCAGAGCCAAGGTGTCCCCCTTTGTCCTCCATCCCGAAATCCCCAACGCAGGCCGGCATGAATACCATATCACCGATGACGCCATCGGCGTGGGAACGCCGGGGACACGTTTTAACAACAATATCCGGGCCATCCGTCTGCTGAAAAAGCTGGAACGGGAGGAACGGTTTGCCACCCCGGAGGAACAGGCGGTGTTGGCGCAGTATGTGGGCTGGGGCGGGCTGGCCGACTGCTTTGACGAGCGGCACAGCAAGTACGCCGAGCTGAAAGCCCTGCTGGACGAGGACGAGTACGCCGCCGCCAGGGAATCCACCCTCACCACCTTTTACACCCCGCCCGTGGTCATCCGCTCCATTTATCAGGCATTGGAGAACATGGGCTTCAAGACCGGCAATCTGTTGGAGCCGTCCTGCGGCATCGGCAACTTCATCGGTATGCGCCCGGATGATCTGGCCGACTCCAAAATCTACGGCATAGAGCTGGACGGTATCAGCGGACGCATCGCCCAGCAGCTCTATCAGAAATCCTCCATCGCTGTCCAGGGATTTGAGACAACAGAACTCCCGGACAGCTTTTTTGACGCCGCCATTGGCAACGTGCCCTTTGGGGCGTTCAAGGTATCTGACAAGAGGTACGACAAGCACAATTTTCTTATTCATGACTATTTCTTTGCCCGGACGCTGGATAAGGTCAGACCGGGCGGCATTATCGCCTTTGTCACCAGCAAGGGCACCATGGACAAGGAGAACCCCAACGTCCGAAAGTATATCGCACAGCGGGCCGACCTGCTGGGGGCCATCCGTTTGCCAAACAATACTTTTAAGGCCGCTGCTGGTACGGAAGTGACCAGCGACATCCTGTTTTTGCAGAAGCGGGAGGCCCTTGCCAGCGGGGAGCCGGATTGGGTACACCTGAACACCAATGAAAACGGGCTGAAAATGAATCAGTATTTCATCGACCACCCGGAAATGGTGATGGGCGAAATGCGGGAGGTCAGCGGCCCCCACGGGCCGGAAACCGCCTGCCTGCCCCGCGAGGGGCAAGACCTGGGCGAACAGCTCACCGCCGCCATCCAGAATATCCAGGGCACCATTACCGAGTATGTGATGGACGACCCGGAGGCGGAGGGCGAGGACAAATCCATCCCCGCCGACCCGAATGTACGGAATTTCAGCTATACCATAGTGGACGGCGAAATCTACTACCGGGAGAACAGCCGGATGAACCCGGTGGAGGTGTCGGTGACGGCGGCGAACCGCATCAAGGGCCTTATTGAAATCCGGGACTGTGTGCGGACGCTCATTGACTATCAGACCGAGGACTGGCCCGCCGAAGATATTCAGGCCGAACAAAAGAAGCTGAACGCCCTCTATGACGCCTATGTGGAGAAGCACGGACGCATCAACTCCCGTGGCAACAGTATCGCGTTCAGAATGGACAGCGCCTATTTCCTGCTGGCCTCCCTGGAAGTGCTGGACGACGAGCGCAACTTTGTCCGCAAGGCGGATATGTTCACCAAGCGCACCATCAAGCAGAAAACTGTTGTCACCAGCGTGGACACCGCATCCGAGGCCCTGGCCGTGTCACTGGCTGAAAGGGCGTGTGTGGATTTAGGCTTTATGGCCTCCCTGATGGGCGGCGGGGACAAGATACCCCAGGTCGTGGAGGACTTGAAAGGCGTCATTTTCAAAGACCCCAACACCGGCTCCTTTGATATTGACGGTGACGCGGTGGATTGGTACAAGGGCTGGCAGACCGCCGACGAATACCTCTCCGGCAACGTGAGGGAGAAGCTGGCCGACGCAAAACGGGCGGCGGAAACCGACCCGGCGTTTCAAGTCAACGTGGAGGCGCTGGAACAGGTACAGCCGACAGATCTGAACGCCAGTGAGATTTCTGTACGCCTCGGCTCCACCTGGCTCCCCCCGGATGTGGTGGAGCAGTTTGTTTTTGAACTGCTGGACACGTCCGCAAGCTGCCAGGAAAAAATTCACGTCCATTTCTCCCGATACACGGGGGCCTGGAACGTGGAGGGGAAAAGTGTTGACCGGGTGAACGTCAAGGCCAACAGCACCTACGGCACCACCCGCGTCAATGCCTACAAGATCATCGAGGACACCCTGAACCTGCGGGATGTGCGGATTTTTGACTATATTCAGGACAGGGACGGAAAGAAAATCGCTGTGCTGAACAAGAAAGAAACCGCCATCGCCCAGGGCAAGCAGGAGCTTATCAAGCAGGCGTTCCAGGACTGGATATGGAAAGACCCGGTCCGGAGAGAACGGCTGACAACGCTCTATAATGTGCAATTCAACAGCTTGCGGCCCCGTGAGTACGACGGCAGCCACATCAGTTTTGTGGGCATGAACCCGGAGATCACGCTACGCAAGCACCAGCGGGACGCCATCGCCCGCATCCTCTACGGCGGCAACACCCTGTTAGGCCATGTGGTGGGGGCCGGGAAAACGTGGGAAATGGCAGCGGCGGCGCAGGAGAGCAAGCGGCTGGGCCTGTGTCAAAAGAGCCTGTTCGTGGTGCCCAACCATCTGACGGAGCAGTGGGCGGCGGAGTATTTGCAACTCTATCCCTCCGCAAACATCCTTGTGGCGACTAAAAAGGACTTTGAAACGAAAAATCGAAAGCGGTTTTGTGGCCGTATCGCCACCGGGGACTACGACGCCATCATCATCGGGCACAGCCAGTTCGAGAAGATACCCATGAGCATAGAGCGCCAGCGGTTTACGCTGGAACAGCAGTTGGACGAGATCGCCCTGGGCATCGCAGAATTGAAAGAGCAGAAGGGGGAGAATTTCTCCGTTAAGCAGTTGGCGAAAACCCGGAAAGACATTCGGGAAAAGCTGGCAAGACTGAACGACCAAAGCCGGAAAGATGATGTGGTCACGTTTGAGGAATTGGGCGTTGACCGCATTTTCATTGACGAGGCCCATTATTATAAAAACCTCGCCTCATTTTCCAAAATGCGGAATGTGGGCGGCATCAGCCAGACGGAGGCGCAGAAGTCCAGCGACCTCTATATGAAGTGCCGCTATCTGGACGAGCTGACCGAGGGCCGGGGCGTTATTTTCGCCACAGGTACGCCCATCAGCAACACAATGGTGGAACTTTACACCATGCAGAAGTATTTGCAGTATGAAACGCTGCGCCGCAACGGTCTTTTACACTTTGACGCATGGGCGTCCACGTTCGGGGAAACCGTCACCGCCATAGAGCTGGCCCCGGAGGGCACCGGCTACCGGGCCAAGACCAGGTTTGCCAGGTTTCACAACCTCCCGGAGCTGATGGCTATGTTCAAGGAAGTGGCGGACATCCAGACGGCGGATATGCTCAATCTTCCCGTCCCCAAGGCCGTCTATCACACGATCTCCCTGAAACCTTCTGAATTACAGAGGCAAATGGTAGCGGCGCTGGCGGAACGGGCTGAAAAGGTACGCAACAGGGAGGTAAGGAGCGACCAGGACAATATGCTGCTTATCACCAACGATGGGCGCAAGCTGGCCCTTGACCAGCGGCTCACCAACCCCCTGCTCCCCGACAGCGAAACCGGCAAAGTCAACGCCTGCGCCGACAACGTGTTTGAGATATGGCAGCGCACAGCCGATCAGCGTTCCGCACAGATGATATTCTGCGACCTGTCTACCCCCGGAAAGGAGCGGCCCATTGAAATGGCGGAAACTGAACCGGGCGCTTTTGAGATGGCGTCGTTTCAAAACTTGTACGATGATCTGTGCGACAAACTGATCGCCAAGGGCATACCGGCTGAAGAAATAGCCTACGTCCATTCCGCTAACACAGAGGCCAAGAAAAAAGAGCTGTTCGGCAAGGTGCGCTCCGGCCAGATACGGGTGCTGATCGGCTCCACGCAGAAGATGGGGGCGGGCACCAACGTCCAGCACAAATTGATTGCACTTCACCATTTGGATTGCCCGTGGAGGCCCAGTGATGATGGACGGACTTTGCGGACACATACCAAAGCGGAGGCACCTGCCTGGGTGTCTCCGCTTTTTCAAGGAAGGATGTAAGAAGTTACTTTGTGTCGTTGGGGTATCTTGATTCAATGCCTGTTGAGAGGTGCAACCGTTTTGTATAAATGCCATCTAAAAACTTTGTGCAATTTCTCAAAAAATAAAAGTTCCGTTTCGGGCTTCAAAAGTTGTGGTAGGGGGTTGAGAGGACTGATTACCGTCTACAAAAACTCCCGCCAAAACTTTATGCAATTTTCAAAAATTCAAGGGTCGGTTTTGGGCTTTGAAAGTTGTAGTAGGGGGTTGAGGGATATGTCCTCAACGCTCCTTGACAACTGGACACACATTCGTCAAGTACATCAGTTCCGATGTGCGAAAGCATGAGCCACAGCAGCGGGGTGCACCATGACCCCCGACCTACCGGGCCGAGCGAGAATACCCCCTGCAAGTGCCGGTTTGCCACCGGCATGGCGATGACAGTCGGAATGACAATGGTACTCCCGCCCAGCCACAGCTTCACACAATGGGGGCGGCTCTGTCAGAACGGCAGTTGGGGTGAAACTCCCGTGAGGTGGTGCGGCACACCGCCGCTTGACGACTTCCCTTTGCGGGCCGGGGTGTCGGGGACAAATAGGCTTGTGGCCGCATAAAACATCCCCATTTCTCCAACAAATGCGGATTTCCTTCATCAAGCCCTGCGCACTTCATTTCGGTAGAAGCCGTCACCCTTGGACACTGTAATCAGTTCCCCTTGGGTTTCCATAGCTTGAATACGCTTGGCAATCCACCAGTCGCCGATACCCAATTGATACCGCCCCAATACATCACCGATGAGATGAGCCACCCGGAAAATTCCATCAGGGATTTGGGCACGAATGAATGGATCGTAGAAATCCTCCCCTACACTGTGCAAACGGCCATTGACAACAGCACGCAGGGGTGAATTTTCCTCTCGAAGCTGTGACCACTCCATAGCGATAGCTCTGCGGACATTTTCAGGGATTTCCCGCTCCAGCGGCAGATACGCCGCCCAGTCCCCCGGAGACAGTTCCCCCCAGTTCAAACAGGACTGCACCGTATTATCTTCCAGCGGCATCCACCGGGGCATCTCCAAAGCGGTCACGGGACAATCGCAGTCCCGCAGTTGCCAAAGCACATCATAAAATCCGCACAGGGAGTAAGGCGCATTGCTATACCAAATACGCACAGCCTCGCCATGTTTTCCGCCCTCTAAAAGCCGCTCTCTGTCCCGCTGGCGTTGTTCCCAAAGCATATCCCGCTGGGCATAATCGTCCGGGGCGCAATCTGGGAGTGGGAAATCGCCCCCCAGCCAAGCGGTAAGCAAATCAAACCGGGCCTTCTCCACATCAGGGCCACTTATGGGGCCGATGTCCAATCCAACAGACAGGCATAGCACATCTCCAGGATTGCCGCCCAAAGGCCGCGCCCGACGGTTCTCTTTCTCCCTCTGGGCCTTGAATTGGGCTATAGCTTGGTTTTTTTCTTCCTGCGTGGGTTCCTTCTCTCCCTCGCCGAAAATAACTCCAATCACTCCATCATCCCAACTGGACGGCCCCCAATGCGTGGCCATCTTCAATGTCCCACATTCACTGTCGGAAAAAACTATCTGTAACATGGTAAAAACTCCATTTCAAATCAGAAGTTGTTAATCTTTATCATTTTTTCTGTAAGCTTTAATAACTTTAATAATGACAGGCTCGAATTCAAGTAAAGGTTTATCCGACGTGTTTGTTCCGTTAGGGTTCTCTATGCCAGTCACTTCATAATATTCATCGCTGTACTGTATTTTACTGTAATCAAAATCTTTTTGAATTGCCTTGACATATTCAAACGGAGTATCTATCGGTGCCACATCTATCTTTTTGCGAATTGTACTCAAGGCACCTTGCACTTCGGGCCGAACTCTCCATTCCTGTTCTTCTGGACTATTAACAAAATCCTCAAACCTTTTTTTATCCCACCAAATAATCTGTTGCAAAATGTTTGTGTTACCAGTGGCGAGTATCAGTCCCAAGAAATCGCAAAAATTACGGGCAATCGGATAGACATTGTAATCGCAGCAAGTTTCTGGGTTGACGCAGAACACCATATCTCCAAAGTCCTTAATAAAGCAGTAGTGTATGCCATTATCCCAGCCAATGATTTCCGCTCCAATGGGAGTACAAAAATACGGCGTTTGCGCTCCAGCCTCTAAACCAATCCAGCTACCATCTATCTTCAAGTTTTTATATTTTTCATAAAGTAGGTTCATTTAGATAGATACCTCCATAAAATAAACTGCGATTTATCGGTTAGTTTTACCATCGTCATTATACCAGTGTCCACCAAAAAACTCAACATACTTATGGCGACAAAGGAAGGATGTAAGAAGTCACATTATATCGTTGCGTACATAGGGCCGGGTAACTCCCAGCCCTATTTTTATGCCATAATCAAACCAATGGAAGGAGCGGTCACATGACAGAAATCGAAATCACAAAGGCCAGCGAGGTCAAGGTACGGGAGATCGAATGGCTGTGGTATCCCTACATCCCCTTTGGCAAGATCACGGTGGTGCAGGGGGACGCCGGGGACGGCAAAAGCACCTTTGTCCTCAACCTCGCCGCCATGCTGAGCCAGGGCCAGCCCATGCCCTTCACGGACGGCACAGGCCAGCCCCCCATCAACATCATCTACCAATCCAGCGAGGACGACGCCGATGATACCATCGTCCCCCGGTTCATCAGCGCCGGGGGCGACCCGGAGCGCCTGCTGTTCATCAGCGAGAAGGAGCGGTATCTCTCCTTTTCCGATGAACGGCTGATACAAGCCGTCAGGCAGACGGGCGCAAGGCTTGTCGTCCTCGACCCCCTCTCCGCTTACATCGGGGAGGAAACAGGTATCAACGCCGCCAACGAGGTGCGGCGGCAGTTCCGCCCCCTTATTGAGATTGCCAGGGAACAGCGGTGCGCCGTCCTCATCGTCCATCACATGAACAAGGCTATCGGGCAGAAGGCCATCAACCGGGCCGTCGGCTCCGTGGACATTGTGGGCGCTGCCCGGAGCGTCCTGCTGGTGGCCCGGACAGACCGGGAACACCCGGACGAGCGTATCATGGCCCAGGTGAAGTGTAACGTGGGGCCTACCGGCAGCGCCATCGTCTTTTCAGTAGGTGGCGGCGCTGTCCAGTGGCTTGAGGAAACCGCCAGGACAGCGGATGAAGTGCTGGGCAACGTGTTCGCCAGCCTGGGCCGGCCTGACACCCAAATGCGGCAGGCCAAGGAGGTAATAAGTCAGCTTCTCTCGGACGGGCCGAAGCCCCAGCGGGAGGTCATGGAGAAGCTGAGGGCGGCGGGCGTTGGGGAGAGTACGGCGAAAAAGGCGAAGCAGCTTTTGGGCGTCCGCTCCGTCAAGGCCGGGGCTGTGTGGCTGTGGTCGATGCCGGATGGGGACGGTCTGTAATACGTTGGTCAGGGAGTCCAGAGGGAAGCCCTCTGGCCCACCACCTTGCTTGCAAGGTGTAGTGGGTTACACAACACTTGCGCCTGCGGCGGTTGTGGCGCGAGCCGGGGCGAGCGGCACAGCCGCCGCCAGATACCGCTATGCTTTGAGAGCGGGAGCGAACAAAGCATGGCGGTATCTTTTTGCGGGCGCAAATGTTGTGTACCTGACCCCGCCCGGTCTTGAACACGTCCGTTCCAAACACGCACGGAGGGATGGGAGATACCGCCCGCTTCTACGGGACAATGTGACTTCTTACATCCTTCCCGGAAGGAGG
>CAJTEA010000018.1 GCA_910575265.1 Oscillospiraceae bacterium | reverse complement strand
CTGCGGTGCTGCGTTCATTTTCTTCGACTCCTTCTTGAATTGGTTGTTATTTCCATTCTTGACTGAGTCGATCCTTTTTATTCTGTCAGAGTTTGTCGTTTACACGGATTTTTATGGGGTCTCGGCTGTTCAGGTCCCAGCCGTCCCCCGCACCATTGGTCAGTCTGAATTTTCGGATCATAGCAGGTTCCTCCCCAGCGTTCGGTTCATGCCATCGGACAGTTCACCCACCAGGGTGCCGGAGTCCAGCACGATCTGGCGGCTGGCCAGCCGGGGCAGGTACTTGGTGACCACCTCGTACATGGCATCCAGCCGAGTGGACAGATCGGAACCTCTGTCAGCGGTGGCAGTCTCGGTGTATCTCCCGCTGCCAGTCTTTAGAGCGTCTAAGCTGCCCGCCGCCACAGATACAGTGGGGGTGAGGGCCAGATCGTCCGCCACGCTGCCAATGGCGGCGCGGACGGCTCCCCGGCTCTGCTCGATGCCCTTGGCAAGCCCAGCCATAAAGTCGGGCATCCAGGACTCATAATCGGTGAGCGGCCCCTCGTCCGGGACGGAGAAGTGGAGGAAGGAGCGGATGGTGTCGCCCACGCTGCACACAGCGTCCTTGACCGCTCCGATGGCCCCTTTGATTCCGTTGACGATGCCCATGATGAGGTCGCGGCCCCAGCCCACGGCCTGTTTGCCCAGGCCGAGGATGTGGTCTTTGACGAAATTGAAGCCGTTTTTTACCGCATCCAGGACGTTCTTCATGGCGTTGGACACACCCTCCGCCAGCTTAGAGAACACCCCGGTGACGGCCTCCCGAATGGCGTTGACCACATTGGTGACGGCCTCCTTCAGCGCGTTCCAGGCGTTGACCACCGTTTCCTTCAGCCGATCCATGATGCCGGAAACGGCCTCCTTGCTGCCCTCCCAGACTGCGACCACTGTTTCCTTGATGGCATTGACCACCGTAGTGACAGCGGTTTTGATTGCCTCCCACGCTGCGGTGATCGCGGTTTTCACCGCCTCCATGACCGTCAGCACAGCGGTCTTTATTGCTTCCCATGCAGTGGTGATGGCGGTCTTGATGGCCTCCATGACCGTGGTGACCGCTGTCTTGATGGCCTCCCACGCTGTGGTAACAGCGGTTTTGATAGCCTCCAGCGCCGTGGAAATGGCGGTCTTGATTGCCTCCCAAGCCCCGCTTACCACCGACTTGATGGCTTCCAGCGCGGCGGTGAACACACCCTTGATGGCCTCCCAGATGCCGGAGAGGAACTCCTTGATACCGTTCCATGCGGCCTGGGCCGTGGAGGAGATAGCCGTCCAAAGAGTGGACAGGAAGGTGGCGATGCCGTTCCAGATGGTCTGCGCCGCCGTGGAGATGGCTGTCCAGAGGGTGGAGAGGAAAGTGCTGATACCATTCCAGACCACCTCGGCGGTGGCCCGGATGCCCTCCCACAGTCCGGAGAAGAATGTGGTGATACCGTTCCAAATGGTCTGGGCGGTGGTCACGATGCCCGTCCAAAGGCCGGAGAGGAAACTGCTGATGGCGTTCCAGACGGTTTCAGCTACAGAGCGGATGCCTTCCCACAGCCCGGAGAAGAACTCGGTGATACCGCCCCATATGGTCTGGGCGGTGCTGACGATGCCGATCCAGAGGCCGGAGAGAAACTCGCTGATCGCACCCCAGACCGCCTGGGCCGTGGTGGAAATGGCCTCCCAAAGCCCGGAGAAGAAGCCGCCGATGCCGCCCCAGATGGTCTGCGCCAAGTTGACGATTGCTTCCCAAGCCCCCTGGAAGAAGGAGGACAGCGCCTCCCACACGGCGATGGCCGCGCTCTTGATGGCCTCCCACAGCCCAATCCAGAACTCCCGGAAACCCTCGCAGTTGTTCCAGAGGGCCACGAAGATAGCAATGAGGGCGGCAATGGCCGCGACCACCAGCCCGATGGGGTTTGCCACCAGAACTGTGAAAAGCCCGGTGGCGGCGGTTTTGACCGCGCCAATGACCGGGCCGATCTTGGACACCACCGAAAGAATGGTGCCGACCGCAGAGATAACCTTGCCGATGATGATAAGGACTGGCCCCACCGCTGCAACGATAAGCCCAATGGTGACGATGGTCTGCTTGGCGCCTTCGTCCAGGCTGTTCAGCCAATCCACGAAGGACTGGATGCAAGCCACAATGTTCTTGATGACCGGCATGAGCAACTCCCCGATGGAGATGGCGAGGCCCTCCAGAGCCGACTTCAAAATGGTGAGCTGGCCTTGGAGGTTGTCCAGTTGTGTATCCGCCATCTGCTGGGCCGCTCCGCCGCTCTCGGTGATGGAATGCTGGAGGGTGTCCCAGCTCTCTCCGGTGTTGGCGAGAAGGGCGTTGACGGCGGCGAGGTCGGTCTTGTTGAAGATGGTGGCGATGATGTTGGACTTCTCGGCGGAGGTCATGCCGTCCATCGAGGTGTTGAGGTCGCCCAGCACATCGTTGAGGGACCGCATATTCCCCTCGGAGTCATACACATCCACGCCAAGTTGCTCCATAGAAGCAGCCGCCTTATCCGTGGGGTTTTGCAGGGACAAGATGACGTTGCGCAAATGTGTACCGCCCTCGGCCCCCTTGATGCCATTGTTGGCGAGGATGCCGAGGGCGGTGTTCAGTTCGGCGGTTCCACCCTTGACGGACTTCGCCGTAGCGCCGATGGTCAGGATGGCGTCACCGAGCTGGGCCACCGAGGTGTTGGTGGTGGAGGAGGTCTTTGCCATCTGGTCCACCATGGTGGTTGCCTCGTCCGTACCCATGCCCAGGGCGGACATGGCATCGGTGACCATATCCGAGGCCGAAGCCAGGTCAATACCGCCAGCGGCGGCGAGGTTCAGCACCGTGGGGAGCGTGTCACACATCTCCTGGGTGTCGTAGCCAGCCAGGGCCAGATAGTTGAGGGCCTCGGCACACTCGCTGGCGGAGAAAACCGTCTCGCTGCCCATCTGCTTTGCCAGGGCGGAGAGGGTGTCCATGGTGTTGACGCTCTCCCCGTTGACCGTGGACATGGCGTCCTTGGTGATGCCCATCGTGGCCTGCACCTGGGACATGGAGGACTCGAAGTTGGCGGCGGTGGCGACAGCGGCGGTGCCAAGGCCCACCACCGGGGCGGTGACCGACTTGGTGAGCGTCTCGCCCACCCCGGACACCTTATCACCCACGGCTTGGAGCTTGTCGCCCACCTGCCCGATTTTTTGAAGAGCGACAGACGAATTTTCCGCCTGCCGCTCCAAATCCTTGAGTTTCTGTTCAGTTTCGATGATCTCCCGCTGGAGGGCATCATACTGCGATTGGGTAATTTCCCCGCTGGCGAGGGCTTGATTGGCCTGCTCCGCCGCCGTTTTCAGCGTGGCCAGTTTCTCTTTCGTTTCGGAGACGGCCTCGCCCAGCAGCCTGTGTTTCTGTGCCAGCAGCTCCGTATTGCCGGGGTCCAGCTTGAGCAGCTTATTGACATCCCGAAGGCTGCTCTGGGTGGTGGAGAGGGCCTTGTCCACATCCTTGAGGGCGGTGGTCAGCTTTGTGGTATCGCCGCCGATCTCCACCGTGATGCCAGCGATCCGTCTTGCGCCCATAGGCCGTCACCTCCCATCAGAAGCGGTCGAAGTCATCCTGGGTCGCCAGGGTCGCATACTTGCAGTCATCGTTCAGATGCTCCGCGAAAATGTCGTTGACCATGCCCACTGTCAGCAGGTCGAGGTCCCGGAGGGACAGCCCGACCTGCAAACAGCGGAGCAGGAACAGCGGCGTAGTCATTTCCCGGTCAGTCGGGCGAAGTTTTTTTTAGACTGAACATCCGTCTGTACATTCAGCCCCCACAGCTCGATAAGCTGGGGCAGCACCTGGTAGATGGAGAAGGTGTTGAAGCTGTCCAGCCAATCCTCCGGGGAATCCGGGACGGCGGCGGGGTCGGCGTGCTTCGCCATGATGTAGGCGATGTTCTCGAACATCTCCAGAGAGAACATATCCAGCCCGGAGCCGCTCTCGGTGTTCTCGCCCACGCTCTTTTCCAGCGCGGCGAGGTCTTTGTAGATGTCCCGGTGGAACTTCAGCCGGTAGATGCGGGGGATGGCGGCGCTGGCCTTGAACGCCACCTCCTGGCCGTCGATCTCGATGGTGCGTTTGATACCCATAGTTCAGCCCTCCTTTAGCCCTGACCGCCAGCGGAGGCATCCTCGTCCACAGCCGGGGTGTCGGCGGGCTGGTACACGCTCTTGTACCAGTTGTTGTAGACGCTGGCCGTGGTGGAATCGCCGGTCTTGGCCTTCACATAGCCGGTGGACAGGGGCCGGGCCTTGACCGTCAGCGTCTCGGTCTGCACCTCCCGGTTCTCTTCGTTGGTCTTGGCGGAGATAGAGGGCCGGGACGCAGAGCAGTTGTAGAGGACGTGGCGGATCTTCCGCACATCGCCATCGAACTCGAACAGCAGGGCGAACTTGCCCGTCTCGCTGGCGGCGTTCTCCAGCAGGACGCTGTTGGCATCCGTGGTCTCCATGAGGATGTCCCGCCGGAAGGACTCCGGGATGAGGGCCACCTCCAGGTCGCCGTCATAGCCCTGGTTGTTGTTGATGACGTAATACTCGATGCCATCCGCATAAAAGCTCTCCGGCTCACCCTGGGGGTCCAGGGAGAGGGACACCGCGCCGGGGAGGGCCACGGGGGTCGCCCAGGTGTACTTCCCATCGTTGTCCTGGGAGAGCGGAGCGTAGTGGACGTTGCAGATATTGAACTTGACCTTGTTGCGCTTATTGGTGCTGCTCATGCAGATACCTCCATTTCATAAAGGACCTCGTACAGCTTTTCGCTGTCGATCCATGTCTCGCCTTTGCCATAAAAAATGCCGCCCTCGTCCAGAGCGGCCTCGATCTGCTCCTCCAGCGCCGGGTCCTTCTTATCCGTGTAGACCTCGATGTGGAGGACATCCTGCTTGAAGTACGCCACCCCATCGGCGGCGAAGTTGTCGGCGTTGGGGAAGCGATACACCAAAAAGGGCGGGTCTGGCCCCTCGCCCTCGGCAAAGTGGTCATAGGCGAAGGGGAACCCCAGCCGCTCCAACAGAGCGGAAACATCTGATTTTTTCATCGCAGTTTCCTTTCCGCGATCTCCAGCAGCTTCTTCTCCGCCAGGGCCTCGCCGGGGGCGATGTGGGGGAAGGCGCGCGTCCTGCCGCCGCCCCGCTTGGCGTGGCCGTTCTCCAGCAGATGGGTCAGCCGGTAGTGCTTTGCCGAGTGGACAGTGTTCACCAGGGATTGGGCGGTCTCCTCCACCTTGGTGACGGTCCAGCTCTTTTTGTACTTCCCGGTCTTGACCGGGGCGCGGGACTGTATCTCGGCCTTCACGTCCTCGCTGACGGTACGGACGGCCTCTTTGACCTCGTCCGAGGCCATGGACACATATTCCTCAAGCTGGGCCATGACCGCGCCGGGAAACTGGTCGATGGATACCCTGTCACGAGCCATGCCGTCACCGCCTTTCCCGCTGGGCGGTGAGCTTCAGCTTTTCATGCCGGAACTGCACATCGTCCACGCAGGTGATGTTGTAGATATTGCCGCCGAACAGAATGCGGAACCGGGTAGCGTCCAGATCACGGAGCCGCTCACACCAGCGCACCTCGAACACCAGGGTGTCGCTGCCCAGCGTCTGTCCAGCGGCCCCGTACTCTTTCCCGGAGGCGAGGTTGGCGTAGGCGGCGCAGGACCAGTAGTCCACCCAGACGCTTAAGTGGTTGCCGATGGCATCGGTGGCCACTTCGCTCCGCTGGATGGTGATGCGGGAGCGCAGCTTGGAAATGTCCATCAGAAAGCCACCTCCCGTTCCGCGGCAAGGATGTAGCGGAGCATCCGGGTCAGCTCGTCCATGTCGGCGTTCTCCCGATGCTCGTAGAGGTAGGCCACGGCGAACAGCACCGCCACTTTGTTGATGGGGAGCGGTTCCACAGCCTTCCGCAGCGTACCCTCGCAGAGCGTTTCAGCAGCCCGGATGAGCTTCCGAATGATGGTGTCATCATCGTCATGGTCTACCCGAATGTACTTCTTGGCCTCCTTCAGAGAAACGAGCAAAGCGTTACCCCCTCTAAAATCAGAGGGTCCCGGCGGATACACCACCGGGACCCTCGCAGATCACTTCGCTGCGGTGCTGGCCTTGATAGCCAGGAGCTGCACCGCCTCCGGCAGCACCAGCTTGCCGTCCACCCGCTCCTTGGCGACAAAGCCCACCATACCGTTCCCGGCGAACAGCTCCTTCAGCTCGGCGAAGGAGCGGGTCCCCCGGTCGCCGATGTTGTAGTAGCTGAAATCGCCGAAAGCGATGGCGGGCTTCCCGGCGGTGACGGTCGGGAAATAGGGAGAGGTGTGGATGGCGTAGCCGAACAGACGGTCCGGCTCCCCGGCCTGGTAGGAGGGCTGCCAGAGGTACTGGCCGTTGTTGTCCTTCAGCTTGCGGAGCACCGCCAGCGTCTGGTCGTTGGTGAGGAAAGCGGCGTTCTTGCGGTAGGGCCGCTTGAGGGCGTAGACCAGGTCGATGACCTCGTCCGCCGCGATGGAAGCCCCGGCGGTGGTGACGGCGGTCTGCGCCCCGCCAGTCGCCGCCAGCAGGCCCAGGGGCTTGCCGGTGCCGTCCCCGTTGAGGAAGGCATCCTCCTCCGCGTTGCCCAGGGCCTTGGCGAACTGGGCGATGATGTAGCTCTCCAGGCCGAAGGCGTTGTCGTAGAGCAGCTCCTCGGTGACCTTCACCGCCACATGGAGCTTGTGGGCATCCAGGGAAATCTGGGCGAAGGTGGCGTCCCCAAAGGTGAGCGCCCCGCCCTCATCGATCCACGCGGCGGCAGGCTTGGTGGCGGCGATGTTGATCTTGTGTTCGCCGCTGGTGGTGATGCGGTGGCCCAGCCTGCGCATGATGTTCTCCTCGGTCAGCCCGTCGATGAGCCGGGAGTCGTACTCTTCCGGCACCAGGTAGCCGCCGTTGGCGTCGATGCCCTCCTGGAGAACGTTGCTCACCTGGCGGAAGTTGGTGCGCAGGGCGGTGAGCATGGCCTCCTTGTAGGCTTTGGAAGCCCGCCCGGTCTTGGGCTCGTCCGGGTCGCCGCCGCCCAGGGGCTTGCCGGTCAAGGGGCTGGCGGTGGGCTTGGACAGCTCCGCGTCCAGCGCCTCCTGCCGCTCCAGGCGGGCAATCT
Organism: Oscillospiraceae bacterium; assembly: GCA_910575265.1. Lineage (GTDB taxonomy): Bacteria > Bacillota > Clostridia > Oscillospirales > Oscillospiraceae > Lawsonibacter. The sequence continues at coordinate 42,902 of CAJTEA010000018.1, read as the reverse complement.
CCCTGCCCAGATCGGTGATGTCCTGCTCCATCTTGGTGTAGGCGGCATCGTCCTCGGCGGACAGAACGCCCTTCTCGTTGCGGTGGCTGTCCAGGAAAGCCTTCGCAGCCTCCCAAGCCTTGGCCCGCTTCTCTCTCAGTTCCAGAATGGTCATGATGTGTTCCTCCTTAAAATTTCAAAAGTTCAAGCCGCTCCATCAGCGTGTCGATGGAACGGCCTGTGGGTGTGGTATTCGGTTTTTCAATGCGACACTTGGCAGAAATCTTATCCATGAGGGAATTGACCACCGTTGCCGGGGAATACAGCATGGAGCCAGCGGGCGGGGCCTCGTCCCCGGTCTGGGCGCGGGACAGGATGCCGTCCGCAAAGCCCAACTCCACCGCCTTGTTCGAGTCCATCCAGGTCTCGCTGTCCATGAGATGGGACAGCTTGGCGCGGGACAGGCCGCTCTTGATCTCGTAGGCGTTGATGATGGAGTCCTTGACTGCTTCCAGCATTGCGATGGTCTTCTCCATCTCCCCGGCATCGCCCCAGGCGATGGTGGCCGGGTTGTGGATCATCATGGTGGACACCGGGGACATGAGGACCTTGGTGCCAGCCATAGCGATGACCGAGGCGGCGCTGGCGGCGATGCCGTCAATTTTCACGGTCACATCGTGGGGATAATCCATGAGCATATTGTAGATTTGCGCCGCCGCCACACAGTCCCCGCCAGGGCTGTTGATCCAGACGGTGATGTTGCCGGAGCCGCCCATCAGCTCGTCCTTGAAAAGCTGCGGAGTCACATCATCGTCATACCAGCTATCCTCAGCGATGGTGCCGTTGAGGAACAGCGTCCGTTCCTCCGTCTGCTCCATCGTCTCCTGGTTGGTCACCATCCGGGACTTCCAGTTCCAGAATTTTTTCATCGGAATCCTCCTCTCCTGTCGTTGTGGTATCTGCAAAAGCCCCAGCGTCCTTCAGCGGGAGCATATTGCCATTGATAAGGTAAAGGTCGCCGCCCTCCTCGGCGGGGATGCGGTCCAGGTTCTCCAGCTCACGGATGTCGTTGGCGGACATCCAGCCGTTCTGACGGGCGGTGGCGTAGCCGTTCATCCGGCTCTGGTAGTCGCCCCGGAGCAGACCCTCCAGATTGAATTTCACGAAGTAGTGAGCCTTCTCCCCCTGGGAGAGCAGTGTCCGCTGAATGGACTGCTCCCACCGGATCACCCAAGGGTCCAGCGTGTATTTCACGAACTCCAGCGATTGCTGCTCAATATTGGAAAAGCTCGACTTTTCCAGGTCGCCCACCATGTGGGGCGGCACTCGGAAAATTCGAGCGATCTCATTGATTTGGAATTTTCTTGTTTCGAGGAATTGAGCCTGCTCCGGCGAGATGCCGATGGGCGTGTACTTCATGCCCTCCTCCAGAACGGCGATCTTGTTGGCGTTGCCGCTGCCGCCGAAGGTGGACTGCCAGCTCTCCCGAACCCGCTGGGGGTCCTTGATGGTGCCAGGGTGTTCCAGGACGCCGCCCGGAGCCGCGCCGTTGGCGAAGAACTTAGCGCCGTACTCCTCGCAGGCGATAGCCATGCCGATGGCGTTCTTTGCCATAGCGATGGGCGAGTAGCCCACCAGCCCGTCAAAGCCCAGGCCGGGGATGTGCAGCACATCCGAGGGCCGGAGGATAACGGTCTGGCCTTTGGAGCGGATGGCCTCATCATTGCTCCGCTGGTAGCTATAGTAGAGCTGGCCCCGCTCGTCCCGGTCTACCGTCATTTTGTTGGGCATGAGGGGGTACAGCGCCACCACCTCGCCCTTGCCGTTTCGGATGACTTGTGCGTAAGCGTTGCCCCAGAGAAGCAGGTGGGTCATGAGCGTTTCCCGGAACACAAAGGAACTCATCTCCGGGTTCGGCTCGTCATGGAGCAGGAGGTACAGTGGGTGGTCGATGGCCTTCTCCTTACCGCCGTCCTCAGTGTAGCGGTAGAGGTTCAGCGGCAGGCCAGCCACTGCCTCCGCCAAGATGCGGACGCAGGAATACACCGCCGTCATCTGCATGGCGCTCCGCTCGGTGACAGCCTTGCCGGAGGTGGTGCCGCCGAAGAAAAAGGTGTAGCCGCTCCCGGCGGTGCGGTTCTGGGGAGCGTCCCGCGAACGGAAAAGGCTGCTGAAAAGGCCCATAGAAATCACGCTCCTTCACTGAAAATGGGCAAAAGAAAAGCACCTACCGTTTCCGATAGATGCTTTCAGATAGATGTTTGTGCCTGCGGCATTATTCCATTGCCGGAGGATTATCTAATACAAAGTACGTCATGCTGCGAATTGGGACCCCATCCTTTTCAAACCTTCCAAAGCCCCAGACCTTGTCTTCTCGAAGCATAAGTGTCTCAAAAACAATTAGGCCGAAGAACATTCCAGACTGGGTTTGGTTCTGCCCACAAGCATAGTACAGGGGTTCATAGACTGTGCCAGTCCAGTCGCTGCCGGGTAACCATCCTGCAGTATTGATGTCTTTTTCATCAATCTTCTCATTGATGACGTCAACCACTTTTTGATAATCTGCATCAGAAATGTGGCTTTTCCATCTATCGAAATCTCGCTTATGGGGGAGGGAACTGACGTATTTTCCTGTATCAATCGAATATAGCATACTATAACACCTCACTCTTTGGAAGATAAACATATCCGAAATGAAACTGTGAGTTGGAGATTACCTGTTTTAGGTTTGCATCGGTGCTTCTCACACGCAACATGGCAGCCTTGATAGTAGACTCTTCACGGATGGCTGAAATTTTGATCCAAATTCTCGCCGTTTCATCTCCACGAAATTCATATGGGACACAGGACTGTTCTCCCGGACATTTTATGGCATCTCGATCAGAAACAATTTCCAGAACATTTGCCGTATAGCAAATATCGTTAATACCATCCCCAAGCGCAAAGAGAATACGAACGTCCTCACCTGATTTTACCAGTTTGTTGTAATAGTCGACTTTCTTTTTTGCCATACCAAAATGCAAAGACTCAGTGGAAAACCATGTAAAGCCGCAATCATTCTCTCTACAGTTTCGTATATATGCTTCGATTGTGCTTCTTCCGTCCATTGCGGCACCTGTTACGCTGTATGAGGTCCCTAATTTCATAAAAATATAGTCGTTCAAAGCTCTGGTATCAGTTCGCTGCAATAATGCTTGCTTGGCAGTTTCTACTCCCAACGCACTTTTTTTTAAGTCTAAATACAAGGATTCGTCCTGACAGAGCATATAAATCTCAAGCATTTCTGTTAGTGCCGTAGATTTTGTAATGCCCTTGATTCTGACAAATTCATCGAAAATTTGCTGTGTACGCTCATCAGCATATAGTGACAGATAGCCAGGTCTTCCCATAATTGCACCTCCAAAAATGTACCGCAACTTTCTACACGACCATCTTATCACAAATATCTTCATCTGTCAACAGAGATGTACCGCAAAATTCGATACGAGAACCGGGCGTCAGATAAACAGCAGGCCCCTGGTATCATAAACAGAGGTGGCATCCTGACAGCGGATAGCCCGGTCGAGGGCCATGATCGTTGCCACGATGCCATCTATTTTCTCTGTGGACTTGTCCTTGTCCGGCTTGATGTTCCCAGCCGGGTCCTGGTGCATGACCACATTTTGGGCCATCCACTTCAAGACCGGGTTGCCGCCGTGGTTGATGCGGCCCTCCATCAGCAGCTTGTATAACTCCTTGGAGGGCGGGGACATATCCTTATAGCCCTGACCGAAGGGGACCACGGTAAAGCCCATGTCCTCCAAGTTCTGTACCATCTGCGTAGCATTCCAGCGGTCAAAGGCGATCTCCTTAATGTTGTACCGCTCCCCCAAATCCTCGATAAACTTTTCGATAAAGCCATAGTGAACCACGTTGCCCTCGGTGGTGTTGATGAAGCCCTGCCGTTTCCACACATCGTAGAGAACATGGTCGCGACGGCAGCGTAGCTCCAACGTTTCCTCCGGGAGCCAGAAGAATGGCAGCACGATATAGGCCTCCTCCTCCGACCGGGGCGGGAACACCAGCGAGAGGGCGGTGATGTCCGAGGTACTGGAGAGGTCGAGGCCCCCAAAGCAATCCCGGCCATAGAGGTCATCCAGGTCGATAGGGCGGTTGCCCCGGTCGTAGATGTGTTCCGGTATCCAGCACACGGTGGCGGAAGTCCAGATGTTCAAGCGGAGCTGCTTGAACACATTTTCCTCGGCGGGGTTGTCCAAGGCGTTCTGGTAGGCTTCCCGCACCCGGTCAATGGAAATGGTATGTCCCAGGGAGGGGTTGGCCTTGTACCAGTTGGCCTCATCCGTCCAATCGTCCTCTATACTCAGGCCGTACACCACGGGATAAAACGATGGGTCATTCTTCCGGCCATCCAGCAGGTCGAGGGCCTTGGTGTGCAGTTCGTAGCAGATGCTGTTTTTGTTGGTGCCAGCGGTGGTGATGATGAAGAACAGCGGCTGCTCACGGGCATCGCCGGAGCCTTTGGTGAGAACATCGTAGAGCTGGCGGTTGGGCTGGGCGTGTATCTCGTCAAAGACCAGCCCGGACACGTTCAGCCCATGCTTAGTGCCGGTCTCCGCCGAAAGCACCTGGTAGTAGCCGTTGTTGCTGTAATTCACGATGCGCTTCTGGGCGGCGGTGATCTTGGAGCGGCGCATGAGCGCCGGGGACATCTGCACCATCTGCTTTGCTACATCGAACACGATGGATGCCTGGTTGCGGTCGCAGGCCGCACCGTAGACCTCCGCCGACTGCTCGTTGTCAGCGTAGAGCAGATACAGTGCCACCGCAGCCGCCAGCTCCGACTTGCCCTGTTTCTTGGGAATCTCCACATAGGCGGTCAGGAATTGCCGCTTGCCGTTCTCCTTCACAATGCCGAAGATGTCCCGCACGATCTGCTCCTGCCAAGGGAGGAGCATGAACGGGGTCCCGGCCCACTTGCCTTTGGTGTGGCAGAGATTCTGGATGAAGGTGACGGCCCGGTCCGCCTTGGCCTTGTCGTAGCGGGAGGTGGGGAGCATGAACTTGGAGGGGGTGTATTCGTATGCCATCAGGAGCCACCTCCCAGCAGTTTCTCCATCTCGTCCGCAGGCTCCACCGAGCCGTCCCCGGCGATGATGCGGCTCCGAGCCGAGGGAGTCAAGCCGAACTGCTCACAGAAACGGAGCATAATTTTCATATTGGTCTGGGCGATGGACACCTGCGGCACTTGCTGGAGGTATCCGTTGGGGGTGCGGATCATGGAGCCGTGCTGGGTAATGAACTCATCTGCCTCCTTCCATCGGGCGTAGGCTTGGCAATAGCCAGCGAACGCCGCCATGTCCAGTTCGGTGAGGATGCCCATCTGCTCCAGCACCTTGCCCATGCGCCGCCACTCTCGCTTGGCCTCAGTGTCCAGCCAAGCTGGGCAGCGGGGAGCTTTGCGCTCCGGTCTCGGCTCGTTGGCGTTCAGTGGACGCTTGCCGGGGTTACCTTCCAGTTCTTTGATTGCGGTGGGCTTGGGTTTGCGGCCTCGTGTCGCCATCGGAACCGCCTCCTTTCTACAAAATGGGTATAAAAAATGACCTGCCCAGCGGCAAGTGGTCGACAAAAAAACAGTCCTACGATATAATGAGGTGAATCACATAGCAGGAAGAAGGTCCTTTCATGAAAAATGAATCAGAAAAACGGGCATGGTCCGGCACTATCGTTTCCATTCAGCCCCGCACCACCGTCTGGCGGTACCGGCTGGACAACCGCACCCATTCACATCTGGGCTACAACCTGTTTCTGGACGGAGAAGTCAACGGTTTGGCAGGGCCTTTTTCTGTGGCAATTTCGGAAAAGCAGCAGCAAAAAGCACAATTTCGTATCGGCGATAAGATAAAGGGAACTGCCTGGACGAAGATGTATGCGGTCACGGAGTACGCCGATTACTACCGCGCTGGGGCGCTGAAGGTGGTGGAACGCGCCGCAGAGCCGCAGGATGCAGGTTCTCCGCCGCCTTATCTCGCACCGCTGCCGGATATGGCTACCTGTGAACGGCGGGGTGCCAGGATGCTTAGCACCTCCTGCTACAAGGGGAAATGCTTTCAGTGTGTCTGGGCCACCATGGCGGCGGTGGCCATTGAGTATGATTGGGGCGTCAGGCAGAAATACCGCTTTGAAAGTTTCTGCTATGGACCCAAATCCTGCAAGTTCTACAAAATGGGCAGGCCCCGCGCTGTGCCATACAAGGGCGACAGTCCTTCCTACGATGACGGCTGTTTGGACGAGATTCTTACAGAGGGCCGGTCGTGGGACGAATAAGACGGTTCATAACGAGCAGCAGCCCCGGAGGGCTGGTGCTGTGGTGTATTCGGTTTTGGTTCAGCTCACCAGGGGCATCCGCTGTTCGCGCAGCCCCGTGTGTCGTAGAGCATATCCTCCACGCTGGCGTAGTGCTGGAGCCGGGCCAGTTCCTCCCGGAGCCGGTCGATTTCCCGGTACATCTCATCGTAGGCACCGGCTGGGGCGAATCCGCAGCCAAGCTCCACGTCAACCTCGATCCACTTCTCCAGATCGTCGATCTTCTTGACGATCTCCTTTTTCTGCCTCGTCATCGTTCGCACCTCCTCAGTGGGCCATCGCCCAGGCAATGGCGTGGCCGTTGTCCTCGAAGGTGTCCTCGGAGATGCTGACCAACTCCACCCGGCCCTCGCAGGTGTGGTCGGCGGTGGTGAAGCGGTAGGTGGCCCCGTAGTAGCACCGCCCGTTGGGGTTGTAGTAGTACCCCGCGACCAGGATGCGGTCGCCGAAAGTGAGGATGGCCCCGCCGCCGTGCATCATCTTCAGTTCGAGGTCCTCCGGGGTGGTGGCCCTCTGGAGCCGGTAGGTGTCGGCCTTGGCTGCGGTCTTGCTGTTCATTTTCATGGTGTTGTCCTCCGTTTTCAAAGTGTGGTTTTCCCTTTCGGTGTACCCATATTCGCTCTAAACGGAGATAATAGCAAGTCAATTCAAAGCATAATCTACACAAATATCCGGGGCAAAAATTGTGTAGTCCTTTTCAGCGTCCAAGCCCCGATTCCCTCTGACAGCGGTGGATGGTGTCGATGATCTTCTCTTGCTCGGCGGCGTCCACACCGATGCTCTCCAAAGCCTCTCTGGTGCCGCAGTCGGGGCAGATGGGGCCGCTGCCATCCCTGGCCGTGGCCGGGGGCGAGGTGTAAGTCTGGCCGCACCTGGGGCAGACCGAAATCCGAAAAATGTTGTCTTTCATTTCATCCCCTCCATGCTCCGCTGGATGGCGTCGGTCAAGTACCGCTGGCCGAAGCCGAAGGCATCGTACCCTTCCCGGCAGACCCGCACATAGGCGGCAGAGGGCAGGCCGAGGTTCCGTTCCTCGTGCATGATGTAGACGAACACCCTGCGGCGGCAGACCTTCCCGGAGCGGATGCCCTTGATGGGCAACACCATCTCGGCTTTGTAGTAGAAGGTGGGGTAGCCCTCGTAGTGATCTAAGGCTAGCTCATCATCCTCGCTGACCTCCCATGCCGCCACCGGGACGCTGGCCCCGGCCTTCGGCTCGATGGTGAGGTAAGAACCGGTCTTGCTCCCCTTGAACAGCAGCTCGTAGTCGGGGATGACCGAGGTGCCGATGACCCGCGCCCCTGGGCAGCGCATCCGCATCTGCGGGATGTTGAGGTTGCTGCCGTAGGCGATGTAATACCGTTTCACGTTTGCCATGTTCTGTACCTTCCTTTCCTGGGCGCTTGCCCTCCTACCACCTAAAGCCCACTCGGTGGCGGGTTTAGGGGGCCTGCGGCTAATGCCTTCAAGCGGCGCGCCCGTTGCGGAAGGCAGCGTCTCCGGCGAGGCGGCGGGTCAGCAGGTCGCGGGCGGTGGCGAACTCCTCGCCGATGAAGCCAAGGCGGAGGAGCCAGGTGCGCATGGCGTACTTGGGGTTGTCGTTCTGCTGGGGCTTGGGGCTGGCGGTCTTGACCGACTTCGCCATCTGGCTGAGTGCGAGGCAAAGTTGGATGTAGCTCTTGAGCTGTCCGGCGTGGAGGCCGTTCTTGCGCTCGGCGGTGGGGGCGTCGAACTGGAAAAGCCGGAACTCGACCGTGCCCTTGGTGAAGGTAGCGTGGAGGTTGAGTATATGGTAGCGGCTGTCGTTGTAGTGCTGGTTCCTGCCGTAGGTGGCGTTGTTGGCGCTGTACCAAATGTCTGCCAGGTCGCTCATGGTGGTGGGCTTGCGGCTGTTGACCGTTTCGATGAACCGGGGGCTGACCGTCCGGCAGTAGCGGCTTATGCGGTAGTGGTCGAGGGACAGGGCATCTGCCAGAAGGCTCTCGTGGCTGGCCATGATGTTCGCCAGGTTGCGGAGGGTCTGGGCGGTGTGGCCCTTGGCCCCGATGTGGATGTGGACCCCGCAGCCTCTGGTGTAGTCGCTTTTGGCTCCAGCCTTGCGCAGCCGCCGCACCAGCCCCTGGAGGGTGTCCATGTCGGCGTAGGTGAGGATCGGCGTGACCATCTCGCACTTTTCGCTGTCCGGCCCCTCGATGCTCACGTCCCGCTGGAACTTCCACTCCCGGCCCTGGACATCCCAGGCCGACCAGGTGTAGTAGCCGTTGCGGTAGGCGGTATCCTCGAACCGCCCGGTGCCGAAGAACTCGGCGGCGAGTTTGGCTGCGGCGTGGCGTGTGATGCTGTTCATCTCCACCTCGACCCCGATGGTCTGCTTTTTCATCTCGGCGACCTGGTTTTTCATTTTCTCGTTCATGGTGCTGACCTCCGTTTTTGTGTATCCGGCGGGGTGTTTCCCCCTTTCGGTGTACCCATATTCGCTCTAAAACGGAGATATAGCAAGTTGATTCGATTCGTAAAGTACACAAGGATTCTGGAGTGAAATTGTGTAGTTTATGACTCGGTTTGCACCATCGGAGCCAGATTTTCACTCTCGCCGGTCAGGATGTCCAGCATGAACTTGGCCCCGGTACGGAACCCGTCCATGTAGCGTTCCTCCGCCGTGGTGGTGCTGGTGGTAAGCTGGGCAGACACCAGCCGCTCCAGCGCGGCGAGGCACTCGGCCTCCAGGTGTTCCCGGAGGAAGGACTCGGCATCGGACATCTCCTGCACCGCCTTTTTCAGCTCGGAGGTGTGCTTAATGGCGGTGGCATCCGGGGTAATGTTTCCGAGGTAGAACTCTCTGATGATGCTCCGCATTTCACTCCACCACCTTTCTGCACTCGTCCACACCATACAGCACATGGAGGGAGCCACCGCCGTCCCAGGCCACCATGACGGAGCCGGAATCATCCACGCCCCTCACCGTTCCCCTGGTGCCGATGGGCGGGGCCTGGGGATCGTCCATGCGGAGCAGCTCCACCCTGGTACCTGGTCGGTAGACCTCCCTCATTTGGGCAATGGTCTCACGGTCAGGGAGGCGCATCATTCACCCTCCTCGCTGGTGGCGTTGCCCTGCTGGGTCAGCGGCTCCTCCGCCGTCTCCTGACCAGCATCGACCTCCGCTGGAGCGGGAACCGGGACCTCTGCGACCTCGGCATCCGGGTCGGCAGCGGCTTTCTTGGCGGAACGTTTCGCCTTTTGGTTGGCAGAGAACCGTTCAGCATCCTCCTTGGTGCGGAAAGCGGTGTGACCCTTCAGCCCCTCCAGCAAGGCCCGTCTGACCTCCTTGCCATCGGTTCCAGCGAAGCCAAGCCGGATGAGCCAGCCGCGAAGGTAGTATTTCTCGTTCTCCGGCTTAAGCTCGGCGGGGTTGACGCGGGCGGCGGTCTTGGCATTCTCGACCACCCTGTGGAGCAGCTCCGAGAGGGCTGCGTCCTTGGCGGGGTCCTCGGTGCTGGGGAAAGCGAAGGTGACAGTCTGCCCATCCAACGCAAGGCCGGAGATGGCGTTCTCGGTGTTGGCAATGGCAGCGAGGAGCTGGTCGGCCTGGTCGCACTCAGCGGTGCCGATGGCCTCCACCAGCTCATCGCTGATGCTGAATGCATCCCGCCGCAACACCCGATTGAGAAGGTACTGCTTGCTGTGGAGCGAGTAGATGAGGTTGCGGAGCTGAGTGCCGGTCAGCCCCTCGGCGGGAACCGGGACAGCGACCTGCTCCACCTCGCGGTCGAGCCAGCCGTTGGCCTCCAAGTGGCTGTGGAGGGCCTCCACCTGGTCATCGGGGCCGCTGATGGAGCCGTTGCGCTCCACCAGCAGGTCGCCGACCTGGTAGGCGAAGGTGGGAGGCCCATTGTAGGCGATCTCCACACCGAGGTGTGTACCCAGGCTCTGAGCCAGGGCCTTGCGGTCAGGGGCATTGGTCTGAATGTTCATGGAAAATCCTCCTTTGTTTTGGGGTATGGTATTCATCACTCTAAAGCCCCAGAAAGTCAAGCGGTTTTTCGCTGGTCACCGCTCTTAAATGCACTGTTGCCGGAGAGGTTGCGCAGAAGGATTTTCCGTTCGGTTTTGAACTCGGCCCCGATGAAGCCCAGCCGGAGCAGGAAGCATCGGAAGGCATACTTGTCGTTCTCGGTGTCCCGGTCCTTGGCGGCGATGCGCTTCTGGGTCCGGGCCATCTCGCAGAGGCTGGCAATCAGGTGGGTGTAGGTCTTGACCTCATCGGCATCGAGGTCCCGGCCCCCGAACCAGGGGAAGGAGATCATGTCAGGCGTGACCTCGACCGGGAGGGCCTCAACCCCCAGGGCCTTTCGGATGAGCCGCCCCTTGGCGGTGAGCAGGTTGGTGAGGTTGGCCAGTGCCTCGGAGGGGAGGCTGGCAGAGGGGAGGGAAACCGTCAGGTCGTAGCCGTAGGTCTCGGCCTCGCTGCTTTCGGCGGGAGCGGCCTCCGGCTCGTCAGCGGGGGCCTCGCTCTGCTGGGTGGTGTCGGCCTTGGTGATGGTGTCCTCGGTGTGGAACCCCTGGCCCTCCAGCTCCGCCATCAGCGCATCGATGTCGCTGTTGTAGCCCCGGTCCTCAAAGCTGACCGCGCCGTCCTTGCTGACGGTGAGGTAGCCGATCTGGTAGGCGAAGGTGGGTGCGCCCAGGTACTTCTTGTCCGTACCCATGAAGCCGGAAATGTAGTCGGCGAGGCGCTTGCGCTCGGTGCCGGTCACGTTGTAGTTGATTGTCATGGTGGAAACCCCCTTGTTTTATTGTAGTCCCATATTCGCTCTACTGGCCCGGAATAGCAAGTTGTTTCCCACCATAACTGTGACAAATTACTCTGTGCCAAATTGTGTACTCCACACAATGCCCGCCAGGACAAAGAACACATTCGGCAAGGCGACCCCGTTCCCCCACATTTTATATTCAGCGGAATCGGAGTGGGGGGCCTTCAGCCACTTGACGATCTGGTTCCGGCTTTTGGGCCGCGGGGAGCCGCTGACCAGCTTTCGGTGTGTTTCCCAGATGGCAGACCAGGACTCGATGTCGGCCTCGGTCGGCTCCGGCGTTTCCAAGCCAGCACACCACCAATCCGGGAACCCTTGCAACCTGGCGCATTCGGTCGGGGTAAGCCTTCTCACATAGTAGCCGCTGTTGACAAAGGTAGGGTCTTTGTAGTCCCGTGCGTTCAGAGTGGGGGCCTTCTCCTTGTCTATCTGAGTGAAGGTGCAAGGAGTCATGGCGTAGGTTGGCCCTCCCACCACGGCGATGCCGCCCTGGTTGCAGGCCGGATTGCCGCCGCCCTGGTCGAGTGTCCGGGAGGTGTCTGCCTCATAGATACCGGCACGGGGGTTTTCCGAAAGCATCCCGGCACTGAAAGCGGCACCGATGCTGAAGGCCCGAACCGCCGCGTCTGCGTCCTGGCAGGGAACAAACACAGTCTGGTCATTGTTGCAAGAGAGGGTGGCGGATTTGTCCTCTTGGATGAGTGCGCCCTTGCCGCCGCCCTCGCAGCCGGAGCGAATCTTCAGCGTCTTGGGGGTGGGGGCCTCGCCGACCACGAAGGGCTGGTTGTTGCCCCCGGTGCCGTAGGTGGCGGACACAGTCGGTGCCGTGTTCAGAGGCCCCACATACCGGGTGTCCTGGCTGTGGTTTTCAAAGACCACACCATTCTGTTCCACGATGCAGGGTGGATGTCCATGCTCCTGGGCGCGGAGGGTAGCGGTCACCCCCTGGGAAATGTCCATCCGACTGCCGCCTTGGTCGTTCAAGCAGATGCCGCCTGCCGCTCCAGAGCCAGCCGGAGAACCTCTGGCAGCTCTTTGCCACGAGCGGAAGCCCTCCGCAGAATACCCCGACAAGCCTTCGGACTCAAATAGTACCCTTCCGGCACCACGGGCTGCAAAATCTGCGACAAGGTAGACCCTGCGTCTTCGCTGGGGGACTCCCCAATGTTGCGCATCAAAAGTGCGGTACGCAACGCTCCATCGCTCTCCCATGTAAATGTCGGCGTAGGGCCAGCGGTCTTTCTCAGGCATAGGCACCTCGGCCCCCGGCTCGCTGATGCCGATGACCGCTTCGAGGACCGCTTTGAAATCGAAGCCCCGGTTTGAACTGAATGCACCGACAACATTCTCCCAGCATATCCATCGCGGGTATCTCCCATTGGTGGCACACCTCATTTCCTGGATGATTCGGATGGCCTGATAGAACAGCGAGGACTGAGCGCCATCCAGCCCAGCCCTTTTCCCGGCGATGCTCATGTCGGTGCAGGGGGAGCCGAAGGTGATGATGTCCACTGGCTCGATCTTCCCGCCATCCATCCGGGAAATGTCGCCGTAGTGTTTCATAGTGGGGAACCGCCTGGTGGTCACCCGGATGGGGAACGGCTCGATCTCCGAAGCCCAGACTGGAGTGACGCCAGCCAGCAGCCCGCCCAAGGGAAATCCCCCGGAGCCGTCAAACAGGCTGCCGAGGGTGAGTGTGTTTTTCTGTTCCATCCAACTCCACCAGCCTTTCCCGCAGGGCAGAATAAAACGCCTTGGTCCCGAGGCGGTTCCCGGCCTTCAGCCATTCGTCCTCGAAATCAAAGCGTTGTTCCAGTTGTAAAACAGTGTAGTCCGATTTGAAGGAGCGCCAGGTCATGGCGTCCCACCGCTTGAGCTGCTCCCACAGGTCGGGAAAATCCCGGTACAGCACACGGCAATCCGCCAGAGATTGGAGCGGGCAGCACCAGCAGGACACGCGATGGAACTTCTCGTAAAGCCCGCCCCAATCGTAGCCGCGCTCCTTACAGTAGGCGAGGCAGTCGGCCTCCGTCATGCCCCATTCCACCAGTGGGAGCCGCGCCCCATCCTTCTGGTTGCACTTTCGGTTGATGCGGTGGGTCTCATCGGCGGCGATGCCGATGTACTCCAGCACCTCGTATTCCTCTCGGAGCCGCTGGAGGTACTGCTCCCTGGGGCGGTTTTTGAGGACTTCGGTACACCAGCGCAGCTTTGGACCGGCCCAGCTATAACCGTCACGATCCGTCCCGTATTTCATAGCATTGCGCGACCTGGGTTTTCGATTGATGGGCTTATGCGCAAACAGATACTCGAAATCGTCCGGGCATCTGACTGTGGTAATCTCCCTGCCGATGTTCCGCTCTACCTTCCGAATGTGGTCGTAGAGGGCAGGAAATTCAAGCCCCGTATCGCAGAAAAGGATAACATCAACCGGCACACCTTCCTCCAGCAGCCGGAGGAGCATAGCGGTCGAGTCCTTCCCGCCAGAAAAACTACAGACCCGGAAAATCGGTTTTTCCATCTGCGTACCCCCTCAGAACAGCGGGATTTCCTCACCCACCAGCTCATCGTAGGTGTAGGTGGCACCGTTCCGCAACACCGATACCCCATCGGAGGAGCCGACCTGCTCGATGTACCGTTTGACGATAACATCCATGAACTTCTCGTCCAATTCCACCCCATAGCAGATGCGCCCGGTTTCCTGGCAGGCGATCAGCGTGGAGCCGGAGCCAAGGAAGGGGTCGAGGACGATGCAGTTGGTCATGGTGGAGTTTTTGATGGGGTAGGCCATCAGAGCAATGGGTTTCATGGTGGGATGGTCCTTGCTGGACTTGGGCCTGTCGTATTCCCAGATGGTTGTCTGTTTGCGATCTGAATGCCATTGGTGAGACCCGCCCTTTTTCCAGCCGAACAGACACGGCTCGTGCTGCCATTGGTAAGGGGAGCGGCCCAGAACCAGGGCGTTCTTCTTCCAGATACAGCAGCCGGAAAGGTAGAACCCGGCATCGGCGAAGGCTCGCCGGAAGGTCAGCCCTTGGGTGTCGGCGTGGAACACATAGATGGAGGCATCCTTCTCCATGTTCTGCTCCATGTTCACGAAGGCACAGAACAGGAAGTTGTAGAAGTCGGCATCCGGCATATTGTCGTTTTTGATCTTGCCAGCCGTTTCCTCCACATTCACATTGTAGGGCGGGTCCGTCAGAACGAGGTTAGCCCGTTTGCCCTCCATGAGCAGCTTGAAAGTCTCCGGGAGGGTGGAGTCGCCGCAGAGAACGCGGTGACGGCCCAGCGTCCAGATGTCCCCGGTCTTGGAGAAGGGCGGATTCTTCAGCTCCTCCACCACATCGAAGTTGTCCTCCTCGATGTCCTTGTTGTGGAGCTTGGAGAAAATCTGGTCGATCTCCGGGGCCTCGAAGCCGGTGAGGTCGAGGTCAAACTGTGCGTCCTGCAAATCCACCAGCAGGTCGGCGAGGAGCTGCTCGTTCCACTCGCCGGAGATTTTGTTGAGGGCGATGTTCAGTGCCTTGACCTTGGCCTCGTCCTCGATGTGGAGGACAACGCACTGCGCCTCGGTATAACCGAGGTCCTTCAAAACGGTCAGCCGCTGGTGGCCCCCGATGACCGTCATGTCGTAGTTGACGATGATCGGCTCCACATAGCCGAACTCCTGGATGGAGTTTTTGATTTTCTGATACTCCTTATCGCTGGGTTTGAGTGCCTTCCGAGGGTTGTAGGCCGCGGGGCGCAGTTGACCGAGCGGGAGCGTTTGCCATTGCATTTCACTCATGCCGAATCCTCCTGACGCAGCCGGGGAGAAGCATACGGCTCCCGACCTTCCTCCGCTCTCCAGAAGCGGTCGTGGATGTAGCACTCATGGCTGCAATATTTTCTGGTCTGGTTTCCGTAGGACTGAAAGGGCTGTCCGCAGTAGGCGCAGGTGCCGTGGTAGGTGGCCTCGGCACTGTGTGCGCTCTGCTCCGGGTGAGCTGCCCACCAGTGCCGTCTGCATTGATCTGAGCAGAACCGCCGCCGCCTGCCGGTGCGCGGCTGCTCCAGCGGCCTGCCGCAACCAGCGCAGGCGAGGCCCTTCTCGATCTGCTCCTTCATGTTCATAGTGAACACAGCAGCCAGCCCGTCAAGGCCGTGGCTCTTGCAGTAGTTGCGCACGATGTCGCGGGAAAGCCCGGTAGCAGAGGCGATGGCCTTATAGCCCGCGCCCCGCATCCGCAGCCCGCGAATCTGACTCTCCTGATATTCCGTCATGGCTGTGGTATCCTTTCTTGGCGCAAGAAAAATGCCGCCGGGGAGAGGTAAAACTTCATCCCAAGCGGCAGTATTGGTGAACTTTTTCGCAAAACGGGGGTCTGCCCATTTTGCGAAAACCTATGGTGCGGAGGGGCTTGGCCCACTCCGGCCCCAGCTCCGGGGGTGTCCCCCCTGGCGAATTTTGCGAAAAAACACAAAAGAGGGCGCCCCGGTCAGCAGGGGGAGGGCCGTAGAGATTTGGACCACCCCTGGGGGCCGCGGCTCAGTACCGAAACTCCTGGTAGCGATCTTCCGTCATAGTCTTTTGGTCGTGGCATCGCTTGCACAGCGGCTGCCAGTTGTCAGTGTCCCAGAACAGTTCGGGGTCACCGCGGTGGGGAATGATGTGGTCGACCACAGTGGCCTTGACCAGTTGGCCCTTCGCTTGGCACCTGGCACACAAGGGGTGCGCATGGAGGAAAGCTGTGCGGGCCTTCTGCCAGCGGCGACCGTATCCCTTCTCGGTGGTGGTCTTGGTGTCGTGCGCGTGGAGCGGTCGATGCTCCTCGCAGTACGCCTCACCGTAGGGGACCAGCCGACCACAGCCGGGGTGCTTGCATGGGGTGTTGGGTCGGCGCGGCATGGTCAGCCACCGCCGCCCGTGTTCTGACGTTTCATAAACACACGCTCCTTTCCTATGTACGGACACGGGGAAAGGATGTAAGCCGCGTCCGGCAAAGGAAAAGGACCCAGGAGGCGGTCGCCTCCGGGTCCCTACAGTCTTTGCGATTTTAATCATAGCACATGGAAAATGAAAAGTCAGTATGCACTTAGTATGCGGTCACACCTCTGGAAGGAAGCGGCGGAGCCAGTTCTCCTCATTGTAGCTATCAATGCTATCGAGCAGTTTGGCCAGATAGGGCTTCGCCTCCTCATCAACGGGGTACCAGACCATCGATTGCCCAAAACCATACGCTCGTGTATAACGCGCCGAAGGGATCGACCACTTGGCCCGGTTGCGCTCACCTTCCGGGAGAAGCACGCAGTCCGAGGCTTTTGCCCGAATATTAAAACACCGCTCCTCTTCCGTACCATCTTCATACTCAACAATAAAGCCTTGCAGGTCACGCCAGACCGTAGCGTGTTTGTACCAGCCAACAACGGTGATATCTTTCTGCTGCCGGGTGGCGCACCAGACCACAAGGACATCCTCCACAAAAGGCTCGTCCTTCAAAGCGGCGCAGCCCTCGATGTTTTCGATATGGAACGTGTTCCTCCGGCCCTTGTTAGATTTCGGCTCCACAAAGCCCAGGCATTCTTCTTCTGACTCACCTTCCATGAGCCAGGGAAGGAAATTGAACTCTTCGTGCCCATATCCATGCTCTTGGACGTATTTGCCTCCATTCAGAGGCACATCGGCATCGCAGTGGCCCTTGTAATACTTCATGCAGGAAATTTTACAGAATAGCATCCTCATGTTGCGCACCCTCTCTTTCTGTCATTTGACCTTGATTGCCAAGGACACATCCCCGGCTTCATTGATTACAAGCTGGAGCGTTTTGATGTATTTGTCATAGAATTGCTTTCTTTCCGAGGAGGGCATCGTGATCCGGGTGACCCGGAGCGCATCGTCCAGCATGGCGTTGACATTCAACTTCACAGCTTGTTCCATGTAGATGCGCATCTCCCGGAACAGGGCGTTCATCTTCAGTTCTTCCGAATCGCCGGAATAGAAGTCATCCAAGTAGCAGTAGAAAATCCCGGAATCCGTCAATGCCGCTTTCATGTCGGGACCACACTTTTCCCGTTCGATCATAACCAGGAACCGCGCCCTCGGCAGCGAGGATATAAGGCCCCAATAGTCGGAATCGCTGGAAACGATAATGAAGGAGTCGATTTTATTCTCGTAGTGCTCCTGACAGGCCCTCGCCGTCAGCCTGATATCCACCAGCGACTTATTCTGCTTGATCCGCTCGATAGTGATGTGTTCCACAGGAATACTGGTGAACTTCTCCAGGATGCTCCAAGCTGATGCGGTGTGGACATCATCAAAGAGGATTATGGTCTTGATTTTATCCAGATATTCACGGTTCAGCCGCCGAAGGGTGGCACTCAGTTTGTAGGGGTCGGAATTCTCGCAATCGACCACTACGACCACCTGTTCGCTATCGGCAATGTAGTCGTAGATGTTTCCCTTGACGTAGCTACCGGCATCGGACACCTTGCTGTACTCGGTAAACTCATCATTATGCCACTGATAGAGGAGGGTCACGAACTTTTTGTCATTATACAGAATGTTCCCTTCATCTTGGGGAATCCAGTTTATATACATCTGATATGGGTAAAATGAGAGGCTCTCATAATACACCACTGCGGCATCCTTGGTATCCTTCTCGCTCAGACCGTTCGGCATGATGAAAAGATCACGCACATACTGCCAATCCAGCCAAAGCGGGAAAAGATGTTTGCAATTGTTGATGCGGTCTGAAATAATGCGGTTGATCTCCACAATGTGGCCGGAGAGCATCGTGCTTGATTTTTTAATGAAGTTGATGCCGTCTGCCGTCAATTCGTTTATGGCAGAGGCTGACACATATTCCGGCAGAGAAATGATCGATTTCAAATCCATCCGCATTTTGTCATTTATTTTTTTAAAGTATCGCTCGATGTCAGTTCGGACGATACATAAATTTCTGATAATTCTGGCGTTTTTATCCTGCGCCAGCTTTTGATAGACAGCCATTTGCGGCGACTCGTGTTCATTCTCAAATATCCGAAATGGAACACCTATTAGGTATGCGACTTTTGACACGATCTCATATGTACTGTCTTTGTACTGAATTTTTTCTGTAGGTGGATGCGTCTGTTCAAATACTGCTGCTTCCATGATGATACCTCCTGCTTTATTTGCAAAAGCCCGTAGCAGCGAGGCTTTTGCCGGAACCAGTATACCATAGGCTTGGCCCTGTCAGCAAGTTAATAAACTTTGTCCACAGCCCCGATCTGGATTTGGAGAGCCTTGGTGACCCTCGCCATGATGCCGTGATCCTTGATGTGGCCCCGGCGCTCCACCAGCTTGCTTTTGTCCATAGAGGTCACCTGCTCCGCCAGGGCCACGCTGGGCTGGGTGAGGCCGTGCCGCTTGGAGCAGGGGATCAGCACATGGGTCGGCAGCGACCGCTTCTTCCGAAGCTGGCCAGTCAGCGGCACCACAGTCACCACGGGGGAGTGGGCGTTCGCCACATCGTTGCTCACTACCAAAACCGGGCGCACACCGCACTGCAAGGAGCTGCTGGTGTCGCATCCGCAGTTCACAAAGTAAATGTCCCCTCTTTTACACATTTCTGCTGCCTCCTATCGCAGTATGTAGTCCGCCATCTCCTTGTCATGGGCGGCGTAGAGTGCATCCAACTCGCAGATGGCCTTTTTTCGATATTTTCCGATGGTGGCCCGGCACACATGGTGCTTTGCCTCCACAGCATCCCAGGTGAGCCGCTCCACGGTCAAATCCCACATCAACGGAGCCAGCTCCGGGGATATGGCCCGAATCGCCGAATGGAAAAAGTCTATCTCATCCTCCAAGGCCAGCAGCTTGACGGTCAGGTGGTCGATCCAATCCCGGTTGATGCGGTGGACCCGGTCACGGAAGGAAATGGCGATGGAGGCCGTTTTATCCGTGATGTTGCTGGTCTGAACGCGCTCCCCCTCCGGGGAGGAGAAGGTCATGGAGTCAATGACCTCCTCCTCGGTGATCCCTTGAAAGTTGGCGAGTTGGTGCCGAAGGCAGTCCCGCTCCATGACCATGCTGGGGTACTCTTTGATCATCCTTTCCACTCGTTCACTCATGTGACACCTCCAATCCGGGCCTTGACCGCAGCAATCAGAGCGGTCTGGCTCATGTCCTTTTTCTCCAGCGCATTCATGATGTCCTCGTCATGGGTCCCCGCCGCCACGATGTGCTGGATGACCACCGTGTGTTTCTGGCCCTGCCGCCAGAGCCGTGCGTTTAACTGCTGGTAGAGCTCCAACGACCAGGTGAGGCCAAACCATACGATGGTGGACCCGCCGTCCTGGAGGTTGAGGCCGTGCCCGGCAGAGGCGGGATGGATGAGGGCGACAGGGATTTTACCCTCATTCCAATCGGCGATGTCCTTCGGGGTGTCGATGGTGCGGACCTCGAACCGCTGGCGGATGCGCTCCAAGTCGTGCTTGTACCAATATGCCACCAGGAGCGGCTTGCCGTTTGCCGCCTCGATGATGTCCTCCAAGGCATCCAGCTTTCGGTCGTGGATATGGTGGACTTTTCGGTTCTCGCCATAGACCGCGCCGTTCGCCATCTGCACCAGCTTGCCGGAGAGGGCGGCGGCGTTCACGGCATCCAGGTCGCCGTCCTTCAGATGGAGGACCATATCCCGCTCGAACCCCTCATACAGCTTCTGTTCCTTGGCATTCATCTGAACCTCGACCCTGCTGGCGACCAGCTCCGGCATATCCAAGTAGTCGGCGGCTTTCATAGAGATGCAGATGTCGGAGATCAACTCGTAGATCTTCTCCTCTGCGCCCTCCTTGGGCTTGTAGCTGTAGATGACCTCCCGATTGCGCTTGTCCGGCAGGAAGAACCGCTCCCGGTATCCACCTACGAACCGGCCCAGCCGCTGGCCCATGTCCAAAAGGTACATCTGGGGCCACAGGTCGAGGAGGCCGTTGGGCTGCGGGGTCCCGGTCAGGCCGATGACCCGGTTGATACGGGGCCGCACCCTTTTCAAAGCCCGGAACCGCTGCGCCTTGCTGCTCTTGAAGGAGGACAGCTCGTCAATGACCAGTGTGTCGAAATCCCAGCGGTAGTTGTCAACCAGCCAGGTGACATTCTCCCGGTTGATGATGTAAATCTTCGCCCTGCGCTGTAGGGCGGCGCGGCGGTCCTTCTCGCTGCCCAGCACCAGCGACCAGGTGAGGCCGTCCAGATGCTCCCACTTTTTCAGCTCGGTGGGCCAGGTGTTCTCCGCCACTCGCTTGGGGGCCACCACCAGCACCTTGCCCACATCGAAGCTGTCCAGGAGCAGAGACCAGAGGGCGGTCAGCGTGATGACGCTCTTGCCCAGGCCCATATCGAGGATCAGGCCGCAGGCCGGATGCTCCAGCACGAAGTTCGTGGCGAAGGTCTGATAATCATAAGGCTTGTACTTCATCCATAATCTCTCCAATCTGCTCTTTGCTGTCCAGGACGTACACCTGGAAGCCCAGAGCGGTAAGCTGCTCGATGCGTCTGCGCTGGAGGGGCCGGGGCTTTTCCCCAGGAGCCTTGACCTCCACGAAGGCCAATTTACCACCAGGGAACAGCAGGAGGCGGTCGGGCACCCCATCCAAACCGGGTGACACGAATTTGGGTGCCAGCCCCCCACGCTTAACTGCCTCGGTGACGAGCCTTCGCTCGATGGCACTTTCCTTCACTGTTTCCGGCCTCCTGTTTCTATCTGTGTTTCTTAGCTCCAAAACCCCTATACGCGCATATAGGCGTGTTTCCGCTACTTCTTTTTATCTATTTCAATACTCCATAAGGAAAGATAGAAACACAGAAACAAGGAGCCGAAAACCCCTGTGGATACTGACTTTCTCCCTGTTTCTGTGTTTGTTTCTACCGTGATACTGGAAACAGTAGAAACGCAATCTATCCCCGCACGAAGGTCTTCTGCGTCCCGTACAGAGGGAACCGGGTCTTGCCGAACTTGTTCTCAGTGGTGATGGCCCAGCCGCCGATCTTCTGGAGGATGCCCTCGATCTCGTAGGAGTCCGTCCGCTTGATGTTCTCGCGTTCCTTGCCGAAGCACTCACACCAAATCTCCATGCAGCACACCCGCTCCCGGCGCACAGTGCCGGTGGCGGCAGAGCCGGAGAACTCACCTCCGCCCAGGTAGCTCCTGCGCTGGTAGAGGTCCATGCTGGCCCAATTCTCCGGGAGAAGGCATTCCAGATACTGCTCCACCAACCCCTCGCGGTCATCGGTCTCCATGGCATCCTGCTGGGCCTGGTAAGCCTCCTCCGCCACATCGCCCTTGAGGTACAGCTCCTCCCCGGCACGGTACCGCTCCAGAGCCTCGGCCCACACCTGGTCTACCTCCGCCAGCTCCCACGGATGCTTGGCCCCAAGGCCAGTGACATTGACGGGCCAGAAGCGGCGGTTGCCGGTCACATCCCGGAGAAAGCCCCGGTCGGCGTTGCTGGAGCCAACGATGATATTGGTGCGCGGATGGCTCTCCACCACGGTGCCGTATGCCTGCCGGAACTTATCATCCGACCGGCTGAGAAAGGACTTGACCGTTTCCACGTCCACCTTCTTGATGCCGTTCATCTCAGCAATCTCCAGAATCCAGTAGCCCTGGAGCTTCTCGGCTGCGGTCTTGTCCCGCATATCGGCAATGGAGAGGGAGTCGGAGAACCACTCCCGGCCCAGCAGGGCGTAGAAGGTGGACTTGCCCATTCCCTGGGGGCCGTTGAGGACGAGCATGGAGTCGAACTTGATCCCCGGCTCATAAATCCTCGCTACCGCCGCACACAGAGTTTTCCTGGTCACCGCCCGGACGTAGGCCGTGTCCTCGGCACCCATGTACTCTACCAGCAGGGTGTCCAGCCGCTCGGTCCCGTCCCAGGTCAGGCCGTTCAGATATTCCTTTACCGGGTGGTAGAGCCGCTCGGCGGACACCACCGCCAGCAGAGCGTCCTTGAACTTAGAGGGCGACCACACGCCATAGACCCGCTCGAAGTACAGCTTGGCGTTGGCGAGGTCGGCGTCATTCCATCCGGGACGCACCTGCTTCCAGGGCAGCGGCCCGATCACATCCACCATGCCCTTGAACTCGTTGTAGACGATATTCTGGAGGTTGGGATCGTTGCGGACGATGGCGGCGATGTTGGTGAGGGTGTCCTTCACACGGCCTCGCTTGTCCAACTCCAGCTCGGTCTGCCAATCGTCCCCGGTCTGGGCGGAGAACTCGGACTCCGCCACAGCCTGACGCTCCTTGGCAAGCTGGAGCTTCACCTGGGTGTCCTGGACGGCGAAGTCCTGCATGGCCTGGAAGGAGGGCAGCTTGGAGGGGGGATCGTCCGGGTCGGCCTTGCCGTCCAGAGCGCCGAACTTGTGCAGCCGCACCACGTCAAAGGCGTTCAGCAGCCGACCACAGGCCGGGTCGGTGGCATGGTGGCTGTAGGCAAAGCAGTCATCGTAAATGACCACACCGGCATGGGAATCGGCGGGGATGTAGTCGTAGCGCCCCGGCATGGAACTGTGCTTATAGACATCCGGGAGAAAGGTGTCAATGGCGGCGGTGATGGAGTAGGCGCGGCAGAATGCTCCGACCATCCCCGCCTTGGTCAGCGGGTCGGCCTGTTTCTTGATTTCCCGCTGCACGATAATCTGTTGGCGGCGGGACACAGGCCACTCCGCCGTATTGTGCCAGTCGGTGTACTTTGCCAGGATGGTATCCGGGTCGAGCAGGTCGCCATCGATCTCCTTACACACGAACTCGCCGTCCGAGGAGGTGGAGGGCCAGTACATCAGGCGGCTCGGCTCGTAGGTGGTGTCATCGAACTGCTCGATGCCGATCTCCTCCGCCACCTTCCGGGCCACCGCCATGTACTCGTCCGGCCCGACCTCGCGGGACAAGGGGATGATGAGCCGGAGCCGGGGGGCCTCCGGGGTGTGCTTGTGGGTGGAGTAGAAGTAGCAGCGGAAGGAGAAGAACATCTCCACCTGCTCTATGACCTCCGGGGAGGCGTAGTCCATGTCCAGAGACAGGGCCGAGCGGGTCAACACACAGTCCTTCTTCCTGCGGCCCCCCTTCAGAGTGCCGAGGACAAAGCCGCCGATGTCCTTGATGGCATCCTGCTGGGCCTTGGGCATTTTCTTGAACTCCGCCAATGTCTCGGCGGTCACCTTGGTCTGGAAGATGCGGTCGCGGAACTCGTCCAGCTCCATTTCCGACAGCCTCCACTTTTTGTCCATCCGGCTGTTGCCGATAGATACCTTGATTTTCATAGCTGCCTCCCCGCTGTCAGGTCACGGATGTTCCGAGTGAGCTGTGTGTGCTGCCGGGTCAGGGCCTTGAACCGCCGAAGCCGCTCCTGGTACTCCTTCGGGTCACACGGCAGATCGTCCAGGGACCCTTCCATGCTCATGGCCTCCTCCAAGCAGGACTTGGCCTTGTGGACCAGTGCCGCCAGCAGCTCCTTCTGCTGCGCCTCGGAGCAGTAGGCCCGGACGAGCCGGAACAGTTTCTTCGCTTTGGTGGTCGTGCAGGGGAAGAAGGTCTCCATATTGACCTCGATGTAGCCATTGGGATGGTCCACCCGGAAGGACTCAATGTTGCGGATGGCCTCGTAAGCGGTGGGGTCCGCATACCCCTCCGAGTTATATCTGCTGATACCCATAGTCAGGCCCCCCTTTCGATCAGCGGCAGGATGCCGTCCTCTTTCATCAGGCCGTAGATGAACAGGCGGCCCTTCTGTGTCCAGTAAGTATGCACCTTGGTGTGCGGCTCCCCATCGGTGCCGGAGTAGCTGTGGGTCTTAGTGCTGGTGTAGCCCTTTTCGGCGTACTTCTGGTAAAGAAGCCAGATGTCGCCCTGCTTGAACTGCACACCCTTTTCGTGGAGCCAGCGGTTCATCCAGACCGCCGACTTGCCGTAGTCCTTGGCGATGGCGGAGGTGGAAATGAGGTCCTTGCAGTTCAGCACCAGGTCGTAGTAGCTGGCCTTGGGCTGCAGCTCCGCAATCTGCTGGTTCTGAACAGCAATGGTGCCGGTCAGCTCGGCGTTCTGCTGGGTCAGCATCGCCAAACGGTCATTGGCGAACTGCAAGGCCCGCGCCATGATTGCGTCCGGGCTGTTCCATGCCGCCTCCACCTGGAGGAAATACTGCCGCACCTGCTTACCGATGTCGGTGCGCTGGATCATGCACAGCTCCTTCGCCATGTTGATGGTGAGCTGGTGGTCGGTGCTGGGCCTGCCGCCGGTACTTTCGCTCAAAATTGCGCTAAAGTCCACTCCTTCGGCAAAACCGTACTCGCACATCCGGGGAAACCAGTCTTTGTATGCGGTCCTGATCTGCAAAGCCCGGTGCAATTCCCGACCGCTGACGGTGGGGCGGTCGCCGCCGCTATAGTTGATTTTCACAAGTTCATTCATCTAAAAAACACCTAATCCTTTCGATAAAATTCACATTCGTAACCGTCCGCCCGGAGCGGGAGGCCAACGGCCCAGGCCGGGGCCTCGGACATGATGCGGCAAATCTCATCCACGGAGGACACACCCTCCGGCACCTCCACCACGGCCTCGTCATGGATGTGCATGACGATCTCAAAGCCGGCGTTCCGCAGGCGGAGCATGGCGAGGGCCAACAGGTCGCGTGAGGTAGCCTGTACGATGTTCTCGGTCAGCTTGGGGCCGTAGGTCTCGATGCGTGACCACTTCTTGTTTTCGCCCACACCCTCATAGGTGAGGCTCTCCCGATTGAAACGGTTTGGCATCAGCCGGGGCTTGACATAGGAGAGCCGCCGCCCGGAGGGGAGGGTAATAAACATCATCCCAGAACGGCAGGCGAAACACAGCGAACCGAGCCGCACCTCGGTCTTGGCCCGGAAAGCCTTCATCGCCGCGGCATCCACGTCCCACCAGAATTTCACGATGTGGGGGTTGGCTCCCCGCCACTGATCCACCAGCGGCTGAAGCTCCTCCTCAGCCAGCCCCATGTCCAGTGCGCCCATGGAGGTGAGCGCACCCACGCTGCCGCCGTAGCCGAGGGCCAGTTCCGCGATCTTGCCCTTCTGACGGAGATGTGCGTTCTGGCCATGTTTCTCCACTGGGACGTGGAACATCTTGCTGGCCGAGGCGCAGTAAATATCGCCGCCCTGCTGGAAGGTGTCCAGCCGCCACTGCTCCCCAGAGAACCAGGCCAGCACCCTTGCCTCGATTGCTGCGAAGTCCGCCACGATGAAGTGGCACCCAGGCTTGGGGACGAAGGCGGTGCGGATCAGCTCCGAGAGGACTCCGGGGGTGGAGTCGTAGAGCATCTCCACCTGGTCGAACTCGCCCCGCTTGACCAGGCTCTGGGCCAGGGCCAGGTCGGGAATGTGGTTCTGCGGGAGGTTTTGCACCTGCACCAGCCGCCCGGCCCAGCGGCCTGTGCGGTTGGCACCATAAAACTGGAGCAGCCCGTGAACTCTGCCATCAGAGCAGACTGACCGCTGGATGGCCTCGTACTTCTTCACAGAGGTTTTTCCCAGCAGGAGCCGCAGTTCCAGCATCTGCCGCACCTCGCCAGTGGCCTGGGGGAGAAGGCCCTTGATGGCCTTTTTGTCGAGGCTGTCCACCTCGATCCCCCGCTCCGCCAGCCAGCCCTTCACCTGGGCCAGCGAGTTGGGGTTGGAAAGCCCGGTGAGCTGCTGGGCCTGGGTGGTGGCCCTCGCCTTGAACTCGGCATCACAGCGTACAGCCTGAGCAGCAAGCCGCTGGTCGACCATGATGCCCCTGTCGTTGATCTCCTGGTCTAAACGGTACAGTTCCATCTCGCTGTCAGGGATGGGATAGTTGTGCATCTTCTGGCGGATTTCCCGCTCGGCATCCACATCCCGGATGCAGTAGGCTTTGAACCGCTCCCACAGCTCCGGGGCATCCTCCGGGCGGTTCCGGGTGCGGCCCCCATTGGCCTTGGTGGGCTTGCAGAGCATGGAGAAGTAGCGCAGAAGGGACACACCCTCCTTCAGCTTTTTCCGTTTGATGCTCAGCACCTCGCCTACTCCGTCCAGGGTGAGGGGGAGGGCCAGCATCGCCGATTGGACGGCGGTACACTGCCAAGAGGCCGGAGAGAGCTGCCGCCCTAAGTAGCGGGAAATACACGTCCGCTCGAAGGCGGCGTTGAAGGCTGTCTTGATGACAGTCTCATCCTCCAGAGCCGACAGCACCCGGTTCGGGAGCTGCTCCCCACGGGCCAGATCGACCACCTGGGTCGGTTCATCGTCAAAGGCATAGGCAAAGAGGAGGATTTCAAATCTGGGGGAATCTGAATAGGCGTACACTCCGCACTTCGGAAGGTCAACGTCAGAAAAGGTCTCGATGTCGATTGCTAACAGGCTCATACTTGCCTCCTGATATGGCAAAGAGGGGTGGAGGCTCTCCACCCCTCTCGCCAAAAGTCGTGTGTTTGTCAGGAGAGGAAATCCTCGTCCTCGTCCGCCATGGCCTCGAAGTCATCGCTGGCCTTGGAGCGACCGCCGAGGGCCTCGCCGTCCTTCACGAACTGGACATTGCCCAGGCCAGCGGCGATGCC
The DNA here is from genome assembly GCA_910575265.1 of Oscillospiraceae bacterium. GTDB lineage: Bacteria > Bacillota > Clostridia > Oscillospirales > Oscillospiraceae > Lawsonibacter. The sequence continues at coordinate 16,185 of CAJTEA010000018.1, read as the reverse complement.
GCGGTTCCCGTTGGAGTTGTAGCCGTAGAAGGTGACGCTCACGTTGCAGTAGCAGCCGGAGTACACCTCGCTCTGGTCGATGATGGGCTGGACCTTGCGATCCACCACCTGTGGGGCCTGACGGCTGTTGGCGTTGAGGAAGTAGCACCCGGCATACGCCTCGTCATCGGGCCGGTCGGTGTCGCCGTCCCGGAGCGGGGTCTTGAGGTTGGGGGGAATCTTGCCGCCCCACTTGCCCACGGAGTCCTTCTTGGCCTGCTCGATGGCGTTCTTGATGGCGGTGATGGTCTTGGCATCCTTCTTGGACACGATCAGCGAAGCGCCGTACTTGGGGTCGGAGCCGTTTACGCTGGTCGGCTCGAACAGGTGGGCGTAGCTGATGCGGCAGGGAATGATGACCTTAGTCGGATTGATGGCAGCCATGATTAAACCTCCTGAAATTCCGCAGATGCGGTCGTAGTGTTGATGGCGTTGCGCTTGTCGGAATCGGGGACGAGGGTCAGCTTGCCCTGGGGCTTGTAGACCAGGGAGCCAAGGACACGCTGGAACTCCTCCTTGCCCATGAGCCGCTCCATATCGCCGATGCCGATGAGCGTTTTCTTGAAGATGTCGGTATAGCCGCTTGCCTGGGCCGCAGCGATGACCTCCTCCTCGGAACTGTACTTCCGAACGGAGCGGCCTTCCACCACTTTGTATCCGGGCCACTTCTTTCCGTGGATGATTGCCTCGTCCTGGGCGAAGGCATACACGTCTGCCGCCCACTTCGCAAGCTCGTCCGAGCGGCGGAGGACTTCGGCGATCTCCTCATCGTCCAGCAGGGCAGGCTGGCGGAACTCCATCTGGGCCAGCTTGAGGAACTCCTCAGCCCTGGCGCGGCACTGGTTTCGGGCCTTGCAGAACCGGCACCAGGAGCCAGCGGCGAACTCCCCGGCCCCCATGAGGGCCATGGCCCCGGTGGGGCGGAGGACCTCCTCACCCCACTTCTTCAGCTCCTCCGGGGTGATCTCCCAAGTGGAGCAGTGGCAGAGTCGGGGCTGGAAGATGGTCAGCCGCACCACCTTGGGGTCGTAGAGCAGCTCGGCCTTGCTGAGAACACCTAGGCCGTAGATCATAAGCTGGGGGTTGCGCTCGGCATCCACCTGCACACCCCGGCCCAGCTTAAGGTCGATGATGTGGATGTAGGAGTCGGTCACGATGACCATGTCGGCGGTGCCGAAACAGCCCTCCACATACTCGGATGCATCGACCCTCTGCTCTACGGTGAAGACGGGGTCCTTGCAGACCCGCCGCGCCTCCTCGATCTCGCCCTGGACGAAGGAAACGTACTCGTCCACGGCCTCCAGCAGCTCGTCCGAGTAGTAGTCGGACACGGGGCGGCGGGTGCGCTGCTTGAGGTACTTCTTGATGAGATGTTCGGCCATCGCGTGGCCAGCGGTGCCCTCGGCGGCATAGGCGCTCTCCTCATCCTGGAACTGTTCCTCCAGCATCAGGGAGGGAGGGCAGTGCAAGCGGCGGTTCGCTGCCGAAGGGGAAAATCTCGCATGAGTGGAAGGCATCAGAGCGCCTCCACTTCTTGGAGGAGGTCGGCGTAGTCCTCCGGCTTGACGCCAGACAGCTTGCCAGCGTCATACTTCATCAACAGGGCCTTGACCTGGGCGGTCTTGCCCTCATCGCTCTTGGCGGACATGACGGCACGGACCTGTTCGATGGTGATCTTCTTGGTCGGCTCCGGGGCCGCTTCGGGGGTGGCCTCCGCTCCCTGTTCAGCCAGGGAGCGGTAGCCAGCCGCCAGCAGCTCGAAGCCTTCAGCCAATTGGCTGTAGACTTTCTTATCCATGTGTGATATCCTTTCTTCAGACGAGAGTCGCGCCCTTCAGCTCGGCGAGGAACTCGGCATTCACCCGGTCATCGATGGACAGCGTGTCCGGGGTGATGCGGTCCAGCCTCTCATCGTAGCAGCGGATGGGGATGCGCATCTTCTTGGCGATCTCCAACTCGTACTTCATGCCCTTGGTGATCTTGGTGCCGATGAGCCACATCATGTCGCTGGCCTTCAGCAGCTCGGCCCCCAGCTTGATGCCGAGGATGCGCTCGTCCGGCAGGTCATCGTTGAGGAACTGCGGATAGACCAGGTGGGGAATGACGGGGACGTAGCCGATCTTAGCAGCGATGCGCCCGGCATCCCTGGCGACCTTGACGTTGTGCTCGATGTCCCCGCGGTACGGGGAACAGATGAAAACTTGCTGCATTTTACATATCCTTTCATACATTCGGGTGCATCCCGTTAGGTTGATGGTTGATGCCGCCGCCACCCGGTCGGGCGGGCGGTGGCTGTATGAGTGGCCACCTCATGGCCCTAATAATAGCCGTCCAGACCCCGTTTGCCCCGGATGTTGAAAACCCGGAATCAAGCTGATTTTCAAGGCTTGGAGCGGAGTATAATTTTGAAAACCAGCCTATTCCAAGGGACAAGCAGCCGGACTTTGAAAACCCGGTCACTCGAAAACTTTTTTATTTCTCCTTCGCCAGCAGGGGAACTCCAGTGTTGCGGAGTAGTGCGTTGCAGTCGTAAATGCTGCTCCCTGTCATGGTGGAGAGGATCGTCAGATAGGCGATGTCGCTTGGTTCACCAGCAAAGGTGTGTCCGGCCTTATGTACCAAATCGAGGCTGAACGGCAGAGGGAGCCGGAGGCCCACGCACAGTGCGACAACGGTCTGGATATTGGGCTTCGATTTGTTGGAGCCATTTCGATACTTGCGGATAGTGTCCTCGTTGATAAGGCACAGGCCAGCCAGAGCCTCGTTAGTCAGGCGGAGCTTGTCCATGTGGTAGGCCAGGGTCGCTCCGAACTTACCAGGTAGCTCGTCCATGATGGCAGAGGCCTGCTCCACATAGGTCTTGAACTCCGGCGTGTGGGCGGGGACGTCACTGACCGCCTTATTGAATGCGGTATCTTGATAGGTGGCCTTGACCATGGCGATGTCCTTGGCTGTTTGTTTCTGATGATTCTTCATAGCTATGCCCTTTCCGCCTGGGCGGGCAAAGGATGCAGAAAAGCCTGGAGCGATACAGCGCCCCAGGCCCATGCAGTCGAAAATGGATGCACAGAACCAAGGGTGCCATATGCGCCTTCTCTTCATTGAAGAGTTAGCGACTATAGCATCCTTTGCCTGTATGCATCCAGGCTTCGATATTTTTATCTCCACGGCGGTGCCGTTTTGACCTTGTTATGTATAACGATTTTCCAAGGGAAACAAAAGCGGGTGTCGATGGGCACCTGATATGCTGCCGTATTATTGGGCTTTACCCGCGCCTTCAGCGGTTGCCTTTGAATCGACTGTTGCTCGTTTCCTTGTGCCTCTGCGACTATGGTAACACAGAAAAATTTGCTGTATCGGACACGCCGTGTCCGGTCCAGAACGCAAAAAAAGAGCCAGAGTCAACTGGGTGTAACCCAGTGAACTCTGGCTCTATAGTATCGCTATTGGGTTCAGTCTACTAAGAACGGAAATTCGGAAAAATGGCAGTCCTTACAGTTTCGGCGTTTCCTGATCCATTCTTGTGGCCTGATAGAGATTCCGTACATACCGAATCCTGCTGTTAGTCCAATCCTTGCGGGTGTAGATTTTCCTTAAATCGTAGTGCTCCCGGATAAAGCTGGCCCATTGCGCCCTGGTAGTCATGCCGCAGAAGTATTCGGGCAATGACCATTTATGTATAATCTCTTGTTTGAGATAGTACCGAATTGTAAGGTAGACACACAGCTTGGCCTCGACTTCTTCCCAATCCGAATCCGAGAACATAACAGGGACCAATGACATCCGGTGGAGGACAAACCGGCTCTCTGTGTGCAGTATCGTTGTAAACTCCGGGGGAATCGGAAACGCCAACTGGGCGCATAGGGCCGCAAATCTGTCGAGAGGGACATCCTTAGTTCCGGTACGTTCGGAGTTAACAGCACAGGAGTACGAAAGCTCGACACAGTATTTCCATTCCAACGTAAAAAGGGCAATAGTAGCAAAGATTACGTCTTCGTCTGAACCATCCAGCCTTTTTAACAAATCTTGCGTTAGGCTCTCATAGTCCGCCATGAAATCACGGAACGTATTATTGGATATCTTTTTGACATCGCAAATCCGCTTGTTCACGATTGCTTTGAAAAGAGGGTGATCTACCATGGTGTTCAATTCAAAATACTGCATCTCGGTAAAATGGTAACCTTCCAGCCGTCCATTTATGGATCGCACATCATCGGGCAGCAGTTCTGGGACTTCCCACCCAATGTTGCTTTTAATATGTTCAAACTGAAGAGTCCGATAGTGCTGAGCGTACTTAGCAATCCGGCTATCCCGCATTCTGGCATCATCGTCATCCCTCCTGCGAAGCGCCCGTAGGGACTGTCGGGGCGCTGTCTCATGGTAGGCATCCTTAATCAGTTCCATGATGAAGCAATCGCGGAAATCCGCCAGACTGAACGGAGATACATCGTACAGTGTAGGGTCTGAGCAGTAGCCGGAAATTCGCCGGTCAATAAACTCAATCATGCTCATGCCCATAGCGGCACCTCCATTAGAGGATTTAATACCGGACACACCATGTCCGTTTTTTTGCCAAAAATATTTAGATTTCCACTCCGAATGCTTCGAGATAGCTCTGTGTAGATTTAAACGGCTCCGGGTATTTAACGTGCAGAGCCTCGTTGATCCATTGGTGGCTTGGATTCATCGGCATCAGTCGGCAGCCCAGCACTTCCAGCAGTTTTTCGCTTATGACTGGAGGAAGATTGAGTCCGAAACAGATACCAGCCGCTGTTTTCAAATCCGGCTCAGTTTCGCCTTTGACCGTTCTGCTTATGGTTTTGGGGTTTCGACCGATGACTGCTCCGAGGCTGGTGTAGTTCATTCCGCGCCATTCAAGCAGGAGTTTCATACACTGCCCCGGATCATCCGTCATTTGCCTTCGAATACCGAGCCATTCCTCCTGTTGCTTTTTCCGCATAGCAATCTGACGCTCTGGAGGAGCATTCTGAAAACCGTTGTGGAACGTGATGTCGAAGGTAATGTTGCTTGGCTCCCGATTTAAAAAACAGACAGTGTGATAGGCATCGGCAACTTTGCTGGTAATCTTCATATCGAAGACCAAGCAGCATTCGTCCATGTGGGATCGGGCGTAGGCAGTCAGATCAAGTTGCCCGTCCACATCGGTTTCAACATAAAGCGGAGTGTTGTAGACAAAGTGGTTGTCTATGAACAGATAGTCTCCGGTCTCGGTTAGTTTTCGCAACTCGGGATTTATGAACCGTTGGATAGCGGCATCTTGGGCACTGATGGAAAAGGTCTGGTCTACCCGGATTGCTCCCTTGCGGAAAGAATAGGGTTTCACATAGTGGTCATCGATATATGTAAAGGTGCCAATCGCCGCTTCAAAGCCCAACTCCACCAAGCGGATTTTAACTGACTGCCTGGACACAACAAAGTCGGTGGCCAACTGCTGGATCACGGCCTCCATAACTTCAATCTCGTGGCGGGCACCCATCTCGCGCATAAAACGAGAGATGTAATCATTTGCCTTTGCTTTGAATGGAGCCACCGGCATCTGAATACGGGGAGCCAGCCGGTTGGCTTGGCTCTCCATCCGCTCTGTTGCACGCCGGGAAAGGTCCGCCTGGACACCGCCGGTTACCTCGCAGGTGATTCCGCGAGCCTTGTCATTGTATAGCTTTTCCAACATATATACCTTGCGGTGCTTTGCCCAATGGACGCATTCATGGATTATGGTATTGCCAGGAGAGCCATAATTGGTGAGCAGAAACATCGTTGGGTCAACAATGATCGTTTTGCCGGGGATGTGAACCGGAACTATTTCATTCTGATTGCTGTCGTACATCTCGGTATCGGCATCATCAAAGAAAAGCTGACCGAAAACTGCGCCATCCTCTCGGATGGGGCGGGTCACGACCTGTAGACCCAACCTTTTTGCCAAGACCATCGGATCAACAAAGACCGGTGGTTCTTTTGGCTTTGTGATTCGGAGAGCTTCTGGGTAATACTCTCTTAGAAAGGCTGTGGCAGCATCATCCATCTTATCATTTCGAATGTCTGGAACCAAGGCATCGGACATGGAGTTCTCGGGGAAATTCTGTTTGCGGTAAATGCAGGTATTGGTGATTGTCCAGTCATTCAGTCCTTGCGCCAGATCACCCTCACAGGAAATGCGGAGCCACTCGGTAAGCTCATCGCTGAAGTCATTGTGATGGTCTGCGGAAGATACCGCGATTTGAACCTCCAGTCCTACATCGAAAGCAATGCGGTCGCCGGGAAGGTCGGAAACATACACTCTACGCACCCAGGCATCCGCCAGCTCCGCAGTCTGGATATCCGGCACACGTCGGGACTCCAAGCCCATAGTCTCCCAATGTTTGGCGATATACTCAGCTGCAGCGTCGTACAAGCCGTTATAGCACTTCTTATCCACATATGAAAAAATTGACCTGACTTCCGCCACAGAGAACACCTCCACCCATCCTGCTTATGAAACCATTTTACTCCATAAACAGTAAAATAACAAGGATATCAACAACGGTGCAGCTCAGTTTTACAGAAAAAGGCAAAAGCTCTGGCGAATTTTCAGTTTTTTACTTTGCATTCATAGCTCGGATCATCTGCAACGCCGCCTGTTTCTGCTCCGGGGTAAGCGACACCCAATTGTCAAACAGTTCCTTCAGTTCGGGGGTCAATTCCACCATCTCGCTCTCGGCGAAGAACTGGGCCAAGGAGATGCCAAAGGCGGAACATACGGACTCCAGAGTTGAGATGGAGGGAACGGTGTTCCGCTTAAAAATGTTCGCCAGCGTGGACTCGGAGAGGCCGCTCTCTTTCGCCAGCCGATAAGCAGTCCAACCCCGCTCCGCCATTAACTGCCGCAGCTTGGAATGTGTGTCCATAATGCCACCTCCCTCTGGTCAATATTTTACCGTTCACTTAAATGGTTTTATACAGTTGACTTGTATGGCTAATACCGTTATATTAAACTGTATCAACCATCACGGGAGAGCGGTAAAATGACGGAGCGAGAACTGCGGCAACATCGGTGCTGCTTCACTGGACACAGGCCGGAAAAGCTGGAACAGCCGGAGGCGGTGGTCGTAGAGGCACTAAAAAAAGAAATCCGCACAGCAATTGCTGACGGATTTCAAACATTTATTTCTGGAATGGCGAGAGGTGTGGACCTTTGGGCAGCGGAGATCGTGTTGGCTCTCCGTGATGAAGGTGCGGCAATCCGGCTAATCTGTGCCAGCCCCTATCAAGGATTTGAAGCCCGCTGGAGCCAGAACTGGCAGGAGCGGTATCGGCGGGTCTTGGAGCGTGCCGACCTGGTGCGCTTCATCTGCCCCGAATACAGCCGGGAATGTTTTCAGATGAGAAATGAGTGGATGGTGGATCATTCAGCGCGGATCATTGCGGTCTACAATGGAGGACCTGGGGGTACGAGGAACACGGTCGAGTATGCTCGAAAGAAACAGATTTGCATAGCTCTCATATGACTGTCTTTTGGCCCAGAGGTTCTCAATTTGTTAATTAATAGCGTTCCAAGAGGATGAGTTTAAAGAGAAATATCTCAAATACAATCAAATAGCGCAAAAGTAAAGAAATAGATTGAAATGTGTGCAAATATATGATATGATAAAATACATAATGTGGCCAAACGAGGACGAGGTGCATAAGTATGTCTAATTCACCAAACGAAAATTATATTGGCATTGAAGATGCTGCGCTATTCCTTAATATCAAGCCAGTTACTTTGCGAAAGTGGGTAAAGGATAAGAGTGTTCCAGCCCACAAAATTGGAAAGCAGTGGAAATTTAAAAGGTCTGAGCTGGAAGAGTGGGTAAAAAGTGGAGAAAGCGCAATCAGTTAGAATAGCCTCCTTGCCCAGCCCCCATGAAAGGATATATGCTTAATGACAGTTAACATAAGATGTGTTGATTTGTTTTGCGGATGCGGCGGAATGTCACTGGGCTTTGAAAAAGCCGGATTTAATGTCGTTTCGGGAATTGACAACTGGAAAGCGGCACTTCGTGTATATGAAATGAACTTCGAACATTCTGCTATTGAACAGGACCTATCAGATGTAGATGGAGCCGTAAAGGTTGTGTCAAAGTTCGTCCCCGATTTAATTATCGGGGGGCCTCCTTGCCAAGACTTTTCAACGGCAGGCTTTCAAGATGAAAGCCGTGGGAGAGCCATTCTATCGATTTGCTACTCTCAAATTGTAAGTGAAATTAGACCAAAATACTTTGTTATGGAAAATGTTGCGGCAATCCGCAATACGAACTCTTTTAACAAGGCCCTTTCGCATTTCCGTAAAGCTGGATATGGGCTGACACAAATGGTTCTGGACGCAGCTTATTGTGGTGTGCCGCAAACCCGTAAAAGAATGTTTGTGGTAGGTATGCTCGGCGCTGCCGATGGCTTTTTGGACGGAGAGCTTCGCCTTAATCTGGCACAAAAGCCCATGAGTATTCACGATTATCTTGGGGATTCACTTGGAATTGATTATTACTTCAGGGTTCCAACGAACTATAACCGTAGAGGCGTTTTTAGCGTTCATGAACCATCTATGACAATACGTGCAGTAGACCGACCCATACCAAACGGCTATAAAGGGCATCCGAATGATCCAGTCCCGGTAACACAGGTGCGTTGCCTTACGCCGAAAGAAAGAAGCTACATTCAAACTTTCCCAGAGAGCTTTCAGTTCATAGGTGGCAAGTCCGACATCAATTCAATGATTGGAAATGCCGTTCCTGTGAATTTGGCTAAATTTGTGGGGGCAGCTTTGATGAGATATATTATGGGAATAGAAGGTAGCAAATGATATGAAAGCGATTGACTTGTTTGCTGGCTGCGGTGGTATGTCATTGGGATTTGAACAGGCTGGTTTTGATGTTATTGCAGCTTATGATAACTGGGATGCTGCGATAAAAATATATGAGAGCAATTTTTCTCATCCCATTTATAAAAGGGATTTGGCGGATGACAGTGTAGCCCAGCAGATTGTAAAAATGTGTCCAGACCTCATAATGGGAGGCCCCCCATGCCAAGACTACTCTATAGCTGGCAAACGGGAATTAGGAAAGCGAGCAAATCTTACCATACGATTTGGTGAGATCGTTGCGGAAGCTAAGCCCATGTGGGTAGTGTTCGAAAATGTTTATAATATTGAGCGTTTTTCTACCGTGGCGCAATTAAAGCACATACTATCAACAGCGGGATATGGATTAACATCACGAGTTTTAGACGCAAGTCGTTGTGGTGTGCCGCAAAAACGACATAGGTTCTTTTTGATTGGTAAGCTTGGTGAGACAGATGGGTTTCTCGATGATGCGTTAGTTTCTAATTTGTCAACAAGGCAAATGTCTGTGCGGGATTACCTTGGCGATGCTTTAGATACAGAGTTTTACTATATGCATCCAAGAAGTTATAACAGGCGTGCAGTTTTCTCAGTAGACGAACCAGCGGCAACGATTCGAGGCATTAACAGGCCGATTCCTGAAAACTACAAGCGACATCATGCGGATAAGGCCGATATACATGAGGGTGTGCGGCCACTGACAACACGAGAACGAGGATATATTCAAACTTTCCCGGATAGCTTTTCATTGCCTGGCGCAAAAACAGATGTGGAGCTTGCGATAGGAAATGCTGTTCCACCTGCACTTGCAAAATATGTGGCAAAATGCATTATCCAGTATTCTTCTAATTTTAATCAAAGTGAGGTGTGACTATGCCATATTTTGAGGAAATAGCAGAGTATTCAACATATTCTGGTCACGATGCTGATTTTCATTTCATATATAATTCGAACAGTGGTGGTGGGCAGGCCTTTTTAGCAGGCAGGTTTTACGACGAAAGTGGACAACTGGTTTCTCCAGAATCTTTGGATGGGAAAACTGCTCTTTTTAGGTATGTTTTTCGCTCCCAATCTGGAGAAGATCTTTGCATCATATTGAACGATGATAAAGCGAAATATGAAGTTAAGCCGCGCGGGAACGGCTCTACATCGATGAAACTGGGCGTTGGTACAGGCCGTGTATCACCAAGTAAAGTGATGTCCTCGTTTATGATGCTACCACCTACTTGTGGGGTAAAAATGCCCAATAATTTACAGTGGTCCATTTTGAGCGCAAATAACTTTTGGCTCCAGTCTATGTGGCTTGAATGTTGTCCCAACGCCGACAACCCAAATGAAGTTTTGTTTACTGTTAAAGACTGCGTGTTTTGTGGTGGTGAAAGCAAAGACTCAACCGATAGAACGGGCCGCTACTTTAAGCTAAATTTTGATAAGAGAATAGCTGACATTATTGAGTTATCCAACCATTTAGATGCATTTGATGAGCGGATAGCCGCTATAATCGGACAATTTGCAGATACATATCTCGGTAGGAGAGCATTCCAATACGAGGAGTGCAGCGAGGCAACCAAATCCCTAATGATGCTATTGCCTCAAGAATACCCAGAAAGCTATTCTGGTATTATGGACCCACTCCCGATTCTGCAAGAAGTGATGATAATGCATGAGAACAGGATGGCGGATGGAGAAAGAGACCTTGAGAGTGCGTTTAAGGAGTGGCTATCTTGCGTTACAAAAGCAAACGGCGAGCTATACTCAGAAAACACAAGAAATCAGTATATCAGTGCGCTAAAGGCTGTAGGGGCTTCATTTGCTGGCGCTATTGCACCATGCACATCCATATTTGAAATTAGAGATACCGATTCGTTCAGCAGGGTCTATGACAGTATAAAGGCTTCTGAAGGATATGAAGCCTTCAACCAGGCGCGAGGCAATGGAGCGCTTTCAGCCGGACTCGAGTTATACAATCGTTTTTTACGAGAACATCCTATTACAGTGGAGTCCTGTCCAGTCAATTTTAAGACAGGGCTTGTTAGTGACCAGCCGCATAACCGCATTCTCTTTGGCGCACCTGGTACTGGTAAGAGCTTTACCCTTAATTGTGATAAAGATGCCCTCCTTGCTGCAGGCGGCGAATATGAGCGTGTAACCTTCCATCCAGACTATTCGTATGCAAATTTCGTTGGTACATATAAGCCTGTGCCGTGCAAAGACAGCGACGGCAAGGACGCCATCACTTATGCGTATGTCCCAGGACCGTTCATGCGTACCTATGTGAAAGCGCTTCAGAACAGCAGAACGGCCGAGCCTAAGCCTTTCCTCCTCATCATTGAAGAGATTAACCGTGCCAATGTGGCCGCTGTGTTTGGCGATGTGTTCCAGCTTCTTGACCGTGGTGAGGATGAGGTTAGCGAATATCCGATTCAGGCATCCGAGGACATCAAAAAGCATTTGGCAGAGAAGCTCGGCGGTGCGCCGGACGATTATTCGGAAATTCGCATCCCGGACAATATGTTTATATGGGCAACGATGAACAGCGCAGACCAAGGCGTTTTTCCGATGGACACGGCATTTAAACGCAGATGGGATTTCACCTATTTGGGGATCGATGACAGCGAAGCCGGGATTGCCGGTAGGAAGGTAATTCTTGGTCAAGGCGAATATCGCCGCATCGTTGAATGGAATGCGCTCCGTAAAGCCATCAACAGTGAGCTTCTGACCTATAAGGTTAACGAAGATAAACTGATGGGTCCGTATTTCATTTCCAAGAAAAGCCTGCCAGATGGCGATACAATTGACGCCGAAACCTTTGCCCGCATATTTAAAAACAAGGTCATTATGTACCTGTTTGATGACGCCGCAAAACAGAAGCGTCTCAGTCTATTTGGCGGCTGCGACGAGAAATCGAGAAATCAGTATTCGAAAATCTGCAGAGAATTTGACACCAAAGGTGTGTACATTTTCTGCGATGGGATCAGTAGCCAGTTTATTGACGGTGTGCCAGAGGATGAAGGGGTATGATTTCAGTTTTTCTGCGAGAACAAAAGCGATATACGCAAAATGAACTGGTGGATCAGTTCCAATGCTCCGAGGAAAGGACTGTCCATATTCTGAAGCGGCTCAAAGAGTATGGCGTTCTCAAGGCTGTAAAAGCAAATGACACACAAAAAGACCTTACCGAGCTGATAGACGAGGACATTGAAATAGCAGATGTTGAGGTTGGCGAAAACGAGTACCTGTATGTATTTACCTTCGTAGGGGTTATCACGATAGAGGGCCGGGTACTAAAATGCTTTCCAAAATACCTGCTCGATGCTACTGCGCCCACGCCAGAGCTAAAACAGGTGCTTAAGGTGCTGGAAAAGTACAATTCCAAAGAGCAGATCATTCGGATGTATAATGATACGAGCGACAGCAGCGCGTTTAATATGCTTGCGGTCATGCTGTTCCTCCTTCAGGACTATTTCGAATACGGTGCCTATACAAACACACAGGATATCATCGAATCGAATGGTGCTGGGGATATTCTTTGGGATAAAACCATCAACGAGACATTTACCCTTCTTAGCAATAACCGGCCATATTACCCGGAATTGTTGACGATGAAGCGCGTAAACGATGATTTTGATTATTTTAAGCGACTGCATGAGTGTATCCTCACAAAATGCAGTATGGAACTAAGAGACGCCGATTTGTTAGACCTGTTTGACATTATGGGCGTTGATATTTCCGATGAACAGATTGAGGACTTTGGTGACAAGGAGTACATTCTTGAGCGAATCACCAAGGAACTCAACATCCAGTTTAACACCCGCAAACAGCTTCTGCTAAAAACCCTGTATGCCTACATAGCCAACAGCAGCGCCTTGGATGATTTGGATTGCTTCAGTATGTTCGGCACGAACAGTTTCAACCTGGTATGGGAAAAAGTCTGCGCCGAAGTGTTGGACAACCAGTTGCAGAGGCCAATTGGCGGTCTGCGTCTGCCTGTCCAGTTGGCGGGACAATACCGCGAGATGCGGCACAGGAAACTCATTGATTTGATTGAAAAACCGGAGTGGTGCGGGTTTGCACCAAGCGGCGAGCCGTTTTCGAAGAGAGCGGAGGATACACTCATTCCTGACCTCATCTCTATCGTAGATGTCCATGGGGATTACCAGTTTATCATCTTTGACGCAAAGTATTATAACCTCCAGCTTCAATATAATAAAGTGCTTCGAGGTCATCCTGGGATAGAATCTATCACAAAGCAGTATCTATATCAGCTTGCCTATCAGCCTTTTGTGGATGCCCACCAGATTGGTACAGTGAGAAACTGCTTTTTAATGCCGACCGCTGCTTCAGCGATTATCAGCAAAGGGTCAGTTTCAATGTCTATGCTGGAAAATCTGGGTTTACAACCCATCCAAGTGCGCCTATTGCCCGCAGATTTAATGTACCGACACTATTTAGAAAACACTAAGCTGGACATTCTGAAACTCAATTTATAGGGGGAAATCCCAACGATTACCCCATACTCTTAACGATTACCTCATTATTCTAACGATTGTCTTAAAGTTTCAACGGTTACAGAGCCGGATTAACACCCGAAAAGCAAAAAAGCACCGCCGCCAGCCGGGATTTCCCCAGCCAGCGACAGTGCTTTTTTCAAAAATATACGAAAATCGGCGGTTTTCAGCCATTATAGGCAAAAAGAAGGGGTGGAAATCTTGATGCTCCTTGTATCAAAATCTCCACCCCTACATGGTCCGAGTGGCGGGATTTGAACCCACGGCCTCTTGGACCCGAACTAAGCTCGGATTTTCCGATCCACTAAAATCTGTCCAATATAGGGGTTATTCTGTCTTTTTGAGCCTGTTTGCGTCCAGTTGCGTCCAATACGTCCAGCCCCGTCTATCCGGTAATGGGTCAGTTAATGGGTCAGGTCCCCAATTTATATTTTAAAGATCATCTATAGGAGGCACACAAAATGAAACAGTGTACAATAGCAAACCAAACTGAGGTCCGTATTACGGCGGAAAACCTGGAGACAGCAAATTTGAGCGAGTGGGAGCGGCTGGAACTGCATTTGCTGGACCAGGCAGCTGTGGTGATTCCTAGCGGTATGACGGTAATGGAATTAATCCGTGTTACGGAGGCATTGCAGGGGTTGACCTCGGATCTGCTGTCTGCTTTGGCGAGAGCTTGTGACCACTGCGATAACTGTCAGATGGATGAGCCCTGTAAGCTGATGAACGGACCGATTCTTCCAAAGGTCAGCCTTCCGTCCTGTATGCTGGAAGAAGCAGGACTTGACCCAGACTGTAAGCTGGTATGTTCGGCAGAGCAGTGGAGTGGTGAGGTGCGAGTCATCGAGGCAGAACACCACTATGATTTAACAGACCTCCGCCCTGATTTGCTGGAGATGTTCCGTGAATGCGGGGTGTGTCTGAGTGACTTAGAAGATAGACTGATTCAGGATACAATCGTGTATGGTTGAAAAAAGGCGCTAAAAATATACTGGATTTTTGCGCTGAAATGTGATAAAATAATAGCATCAACAGAGAAGTGAGGCGCATATTTATGGGGTTACTGCCAATAGATTTGGATATCCTGCCGCCGTCCGATGACCGGGTGTTCAAATTGATTTTGACTTCACCGGAGGCTAAACCAGGATTAATCAGTCTGATTTCAAGTACCATAGGTCGAAATGTTGTAGATGTGGTACTCCATCCCAATGAATTGGCGCCGGGGGACACAGAGGAAAAAGCAGAACGATTTGATGTCAACTGTAAAATTGATGATGGTTCGCAAATAAATCTGGAAATGCAGGCCAGCCATATGGTCGAGGATTTGGATGGGCAGCATCGGAACCTGAAAGGGAAAAGCATCTACTATCTGACGGATCTGCATTCGTCTCAGTCTGCAAAAGGGTTGCGAAGATATGACCGGCTGGCCCGGTCCTATCAAATTACATTCTGTTCCTATACGATTTTCCCTGGTACACCGGACTATATGAATTCGTTTTCCCTGCGGCATGATACAACGGGGGAGCAGTTGTCAGACGCTATCAGCTTGACATTTGTTGAGTTGTCAAAGCTGAGCGAGATAGTTAAAAAACCAGTAGGAGAGATGACAGCGCTGGATAAGTGGTCGGTATTCTTTCAGTATGCGCCAGATCCCAATTATCGTGAAGCAGTAAACAAGGTCATAGAATCGGAGGAGGTGCTTCAAGTGGCCGGTGAACTTTTAATGAGTATCAGCCAGAACGAGCAAGAGCGGGCTATTTTTCGCAGTCGGAAGAAGTTCCAGACCGATCTGCAGTCGGATCTGGCCACTGCTGAAGATAGAGGCCGGGCGGAAGGAATCCTTATGTCTATTCAGAATCTGATGGATGGCATGGGGTTAACAATTGAGCAGGCTATGAACATTCTGAAGGTTTCAGAAGAAGATCGTTCAAAATATCGCAGCATAATGGAGAGCCAAAGCTGATGTTTACAGCGCCCTTTTCGACTTGAAAAGGGCGCTGTAACTCATTTTATGATAGTCTCAGATTTTATCCAATCTCTTTGTTATAAAACTCTAAATCATCTCCAGTTAAATCCTTTTTGAATTGGGGTTTAATTTTTAGAAAACGAACAAGGTCAAGGATGGTTTTTTTCAAATCATCACTTGTCGTAGATGTGAATCCAGATTTTAGGACAGGTATAAATTCCTTTTTCGATTTGGACAACTGAGCCGTGTGGTTTTTAATTTTTTCGAGACATTCAATACTGTTATTTGTTTGATTAATTTGGTTGAAAGATATTTCTAGGCAACGGATTAATAATTGATATGCATTTTCTAAATTCAAATTATTACATGCAAGAGTTACAAAATTTGAGATAGTAATTGCAGTTGAAGTGTCCTCTATTTTAGTTATAATGTGTTGTAGAATATCCGATAAATTTATGTTTTTTATCTTGCCAAAGGATTGCATAATAGTGTTTTCCACATTGTTCAGTGTGCAAATTCTTATGATGGTGTCAGCGACCGATTCCGGGGAAGTTGAATTATTCAGAAACTTTCCAGTAACTTCATTCAATACATTCAAATCACATGCTTGATTTTTAAGTGCATTTTGGACCATCTCTTCTAAACTAGGTAGTGTTCACATAAAGGAATCAACAATAAGTGCAAAATAGACAAAAGTCAAAAAGATAACATCAATCTTGTCATAGCGGGTAAAAATACGGCGAAAACGCTTGATGCGGCGAAAAAGTCTCTCAACCTGATTACGCTGTTTGTACAAT
>CAJTEA010000017.1 GCA_910575265.1 Oscillospiraceae bacterium | reverse complement strand
CATACCGCCTGGCCCGCCGGGATGATGTGTCAGGAAGGGCTTCAGCCATCATTCTATTCTGTTTTCACAGCTCTATACTTGACTTTGTCGAATATCGCTTACACAAGATTTTACGGAAGGCCAAGCCAACAGGCAAGAGCCTTTCCTTACCTGCTGGCTTCACTTTTTAGGTTGTTGCCCTGTGTTTGTGTCCATCAGCTCACGAGCCATAGCACGTGTCGAAACCAAGATCAGCCGCCTCCCCTGTTCCGGGCAGGCTCTGTATAATCCGGTAATTTCTTGGATGTCAGTTTCCAACTGTTCATCAGCCGGATCAAATATGGAATCGAATGATACGCCAAGTGCCTTTATCAACGTATGCAATATCTCGAAGGATGGATTTACATCACCTTTTTCGATATTTGCTATATGACGGGCAGAAACACCGGACACTTCCGACAACCGTTCTTGAGTAAAGTCACGGTCATTTCGGGCTTTTCTCAAACGGCTGCCGAGTACTGACAAAATATCTTCCGGCATAATCATTCACCTCAATCCTATTGTATCGTTCCGAATAGGTATTTTAAATACCTCTATTCTTCCACATAATATGCAGTATCATTCTGATTGGAGGTGAACTATTCGGATATTACTGTTCCGGAAAGCTGTTAAAAAAAACGACAGCTTTACGGGATGTATTTGTGTGCTTATTTATTCATAGTTGCCGTTTTGGAGGCAGCTATGTTTTTTTTGCCCGATATTCCTATTTTACACATAATCCGCCAAGTAGGTGAACCAAGAAAAAAATCCTTGGTATCTCCCCGCATTTTTACACCCTTGAACCTGCACGATTAACGTATCTAAAACAGAATAATCAATCCGAAAGATATTATTGTGCCAGATGGTCATTACGACTGTCTGGCGTTTTTCTTTGTCGAATTTTGCCGGATTGCGCGACATATCTGCGGTGTCGCGGCCCGCCCGCCTCTATTTTGGTTCCTTATTCACTTTCAACCAAAATGGAGGTTTAACATGGTTAAGATTAACCTGCGGGAGCATTACCCCAATTTTTATAAAGAGGACTGCATTATGGAAGTCCCTGATGAAATAGCCGCTATCATGCTGGAGTATGACCGTCTGGAGGCAGCATACCGCCGCCGTACATATTACCATAATGCCCACTATTCGCTGGATCGCGGTGATGGTATTGAGTATGACGCACTGTTTGTGGCTATGACCCCCTGTGAGATTTATGAGCGCAAGGTGACAATGGAGCAGCTCCACGCGGCGATCGCCACCCTGCCGGACAAACAGGCCAAGCGGATCAACGCCTATTATTTTATGGGGCTTAACATGGCCGCTATCGCCAAAAGCGAAGGTGTCAGCATTAAGGCTGTCAGCGATTCCATCCAGCACGGCCTTCGGAACATGGAGAAATATTTGAAAAAAGTCCTGTAACAGACTTCAAAAAAGGCCCTTTTTTCTCACGGTTATTAGAAGGACACGCTTTTCCCGTGACCTCATGGCCTTTGAAAACTGAATATACGGTATTACAGGCACGAAACCCGCGTGAGTAGCGGCATAAGGCCCGGCGCGATGATGGCAGCTTGCAGGAGGTGATGAAACCAGGCTGCTGGAGCGATAAACGGAGCTTTAGACCCGGACTGGCAATCCGGGCGCGATGACAGCGCGGGGGTTAAAGATACTTTCTCACGACCTCCCACAGACTTGAGGGGGAACCCTGCGGCATACGAGTAAAACGGTGCTGCGGAGTTATGACAGCCCTGCCAGGGGCGGCCTGTAATATCCCCTTCTGCTGGGGATGCGTGGCAAATACAGCGGGTAAAAGCAACAAAGAGCAAAAAGGCAGCCACACCGGAACCATGCCACTATGTTATAGCGGCCCCAATCTTACCGGTGCGGCTGTCCTTGTTTTTATCGAATAGAGACAACCTGTATTTTCATACATTGACATATAGGCTGTATTGATTAGGAGGTGCGACTATGGAAAACCAGGCCGCATTAAATACCCCGTCCACCTCTTACAAAGAGGTCAGGATCGGGAATACCATATACCGGGTGACCAGCTTCTTCTCCGGCGAAAAGGATCTGGGAAAAACTTTAGAGCAGCTCGCTGTCAGGCGGGCTATGGCAGAGTTCTCCCCTCCCCCTGCCGCCTGTGCCGGTCACACTACTTAACTGTGAAAACAACCTCTTGGCCATCCGCATCCTTGCGTGGCGGTGGTGTTTTGGGTATCATATTCATGCAGGGTAAAACCTGCGGAGCCATCACGCCGCATGAGGTATGAAACTGAGATTGTCGGGAGGTAAAATAAAGATGATTGACAAAACATACGATGTCGGCATTTACTGCCGCCTTTCCAATGACGATGAGCGGGACGGGGAATCCGTCAGCATTGAAAACCAGAAACTTCTTCTCCAAAATTACGTGCGTCAGCGCGGCTGGAACGAAGTTGACGTGTACATTGACGGGCCTGTTAAAATAGGACTAAATCAGAAACACCCCACAGCAAGGGGCGCGCTGGTTTAGTCCTGTTTTTATTCTATGAACATAGAAGGAGGCCAAAAATGAGCGAAATGGCGAAAATAACGGCAATCTGCAACCAAAAAGGCGGAGTTGGCAAAACCGTAACGGCGGTCAACCTGGGTATCGGTCTGGCGCGGGAGGGCAAAAAAGTTCTTCTGGTGGACATGGATGCTCAGGGGTCCTTGACTGCCAGTCTGGGATACCAGCGGCCCGATCAGATGGAAAATACGCTGGCGACCATTTTGGGCCGCATAATTTTGGACGAGCCAGTGTCTCCCGGCGAGGGCATCCTCCATCAAGCGGAAGCCGTTGACCTTCTTCCGGCCAACATCGAGCTGTCCGGCTTGGAGGTCACGCTGGTAAACACCATGAGCCGCGAGACGATCTTGCGGGACTATCTGAACAGCGTCCGGGACCAGTACGATGTGATCCTGTTGGACTGCTGCCCCTCCTTGGGTATGCTGACCATCAATGCCCTGGCCGCTGCGGATCAAGTGCTGATTCCCATGCAGGCGCACTACCTCTCTATCAAGGGATTGGAACAGCTTATCCGTACTATATCAAATGTGAAGCGGAAAATCAATCCCGGTCTGGAAATTGCGGGCATTCTTATCACTATGGCGGATTTGCGAACGACCTATTCACGGGAGATCATCGAGCTGCTCCGCGATTCCTATGGGGACAAGCTGCGGATTTTCAACAGTATTATCCCTCAGTCAATCCGGGCAGCAGAAACCAGCGCAGAGGGCCGAAGCATTTACCTCCATGACCCTGCTGGTAAAGTCTCCGCCGCCTATGCGTCTCTGACAAGGGAGGTCTTGGCATCATGAAAGGCAGCGCCAGTAAGATACAGTTGGCTGGCTTTGACGACTTGTTTCAAACTGGCGGCAAAGCGGAGGCCAACGGCGAACAGGTGCAGGAGGTTCCACTGGCAGAACTGTTTCCTTTCAAAGATCACCCTTTCCAAGTGCGGGATGATGAAGCGATGCAGAAAACGGTGGAGAGTATCGCACGGAGCGGTGTCTTGTCTCCCGGCATTGTCCGGCCCAAGCCAGAGGGCGGCTATGAGATCATAGCGGGCCACCGGCGCAAGCGAGGGAGCGAGTTGGCGGGCAGGGAGACAATGCCAGTTCTCATTCGGGAATTGGATGATGATGAAGCTACCATAATCATGGTCGATTCCAACCTCCAGCGTGAGAAAATCCTGCCCAGCGAGAAAGCCTTTGCCTACAAGATGAAAATGGAAGCCTTGAAGCATCAGGGCAAGCGGCGGGACCTAACTTCGGAACCGGCAGTTCCGAAGTTGACCGCACGGGAGAAAATCGCACAGGACGCTGGAGAGAACTGTGGTCTGACAGTCACCCGGTACATAGCTTTGACCAAGTTAATCTCGCCTCTGCTGACTTTAGTGGACGAGGACAAACTATCGTTCAGTACCGCCGCTGACTATATCGCCATTCTGACAGAACAGGAGCAGACTATCCTCGCATCGGTGATGGACAAGCTGGGTGTAATTCCTACAAGGAGCCAACTTGTGAAAATCAAAGAACAGCGCAGGACCGAAGTGCTGACCATCACTGTTATTGAAGCCATTCTGTCAGAGGGATGCCCTGCCACCGTGCAGGTAGTCCTCAAACAGACAAGGCTGCGTCAATACTTTCCGCAGACTTACACCGCCCAGCAGATGGAGGAAGTCATAGTGTCCCTGCTGGAAACGTGGAGCGTTCAGCATAAATAGAAGGGAGGCTGTTATCATGGCAGATTTACAAGCGGCGCTTGCGGAGGCGGTCAAGCTGAAGCAGCACATTACGCAATTTCTCAAATTCTCCACCTATCCCGAATACAACGATCTAAGCGGTCTGGATATTGATTTCCACGATGGAGAACAAATCCTCATTTGGGATGAACTGCGGCGCATCACGGAACGGCTGGCGGATGTGCAGGAATACATTTCCTATCTGACCCGGCCTGTCGCAGAGGAAAGCCGCCTGCGTAAAGGAACTGCCGGGAAGTACCGGACGGCAAAAGGCCACTACTATGATTGCACCAGCGTGATTGAGGCTCTTGTGTCGGATGAGTACCATGATGTTCCTTATTGGATAATCACCAGCGTGGAGCATAACGGCAAAGATTATTACCTGGTTGGACATAAAGACATTCCTATGAAGGGACTGCGCGTCCGTGTGCGGACCCAGCCCTGGCCGTGGCAATAGGCCAACATCAGCCGCCCTCACAACTGACTAAAATCGGTTGTGGGGGCGGCTTTTTTGCGTTTACGGCAGAATCGGCCTGACCTATCGGGCATACGGGGGAAAGGAGGCGCAGATGCCGAAATTGGAAGAACTTCTCCGGCTGGTAAATGAAGCCAGCAGCCGGACGGCGAGAATCCAGGCCCTTGCCGCTAAGATGGACACGCATACCCTTGACGACTATGACGCAAACCTCCTGTCCGCACATTTAGAAATTGTGATTGATAACCTGCGGACTGTGCAGGAGATGGCGTCGTACCTGTCCCGGCCCATCAAGGAAACCAGCCGCCTGTGGAAAAATGGCAGCGGGCAGTATGAGACAACGGCGGGGTTCTGCTTCCGTGAGGGAAGCCCTATTGAAGTCCTTGTGCCGGACAAATACCGTCTGGACAGTTCTCATTGGGAGCGGACATTCCTGCGGTATGACGGCAGGGACTATTACCTTGCCAATTACGCCGATCTCCCCTTGAAAGGGTTGGCGGTCCGGGTAAGGGAGGGCGACCAGCCATAATGAACAAGAGGATCAGGAAAAAGCATCTCAAGAGGACGCTGAGCGGACTGCTTGCCGCCTATGACGAATATGAGGCGGCGCGGGAGCGTGTTTTTTGTAAGGCCCTGCAAGATGTGGTAGATGCCTATGAAGGCTCAAAAGAAACATTTTATGCCGCGTTTCGGCGCTATATGGAGATCGCCTCCATTATGGCGTCCAGCGGCCCGCTGCCCAGGTTTTTAGCCGAACTCAATACATCCGCCTCCGCATAGCTGACTGCCAGCTATGCGGAGGCTTTTTTATGTTTACGAACGAAATCAACAAGCGGCAGGAGCATGAGCGCCCCGGTGACTATCGCAGTCACCGGGGCGCTTTTTTTGTTTCCCCGCACATTTCAAAAGGAGGCAATCACCATGCCGTCAAATCTGAATCTGGACTACTACTACGGCAACGAAGCGGAACAGTACAGTTTTTACCGCATCCCCAAGGCCCTGCTGACCGACCCCCGCTATAAGGGCGTTTCCATCGAGGCCAAGGTTCTCTATGGCCTGCTACTGGACCGCATGGGGCTGTCCGTCAAGAACGGCTGGATGGACAGCGACCGGCGCGTCTACATCTACTTCACCCAGGAGGATCTGGGAACATTACATTGAGCGGCTGTCCGAGTACATGGAATCCAGCGGAAAAGGCTATAAAAACCATGTCGCCACAATCCGGCGCTGGGCGAATGCCGACAAAAAGAAAGAGGAACCGCCTGCCCGGAACCGGGATTACAGCGTAGAGGAAGGAGAAACCATATGATAGAGATTACCGCAGAAGTCCGGGCGGCCATTGACAAAGCCGCCGGGGATATGGAGCTTGCCGGGGAAGAATACATAGAACCGGCTGACGGGCTTATCCACTGTAAGAAATGCCATGGCAGCCGTCAGACCGTTGTGCCTAGGTTCGGAGGCTCCGGTTATTTCATGCCCCGCTGCCTCTGCCCCTGCCAGCAGAAGGCGCAGGAGGAACGGAAAGCCATGGAGGAACAGAGGGAACGCATGGAGCGTATCCAACGCCGGAAGGCGCAGGGGCTTCAGGACAGATACCTTTATGATTACACTTTCGCCAATGATAACGGCCAGAACCCCGTCATGGAGAAAGCGCACGCCTATGTGGAGCATTGGAAGGAGGCATACCGAAACAATACCGGCCTTCTGCTCTTTGGTGACGTGGGAACTGGGAAATCCTTCTTTGCCGGCTGTATTGCCAATGCCCTGCTTGACCGTGACGTGCCGGTACTGATGACGAATTTCCCGTCTATCCTGAACCGGCTGACCGGCGTGTTTGCCGAGGACAGGGCGGCCTTTATCGCCAGCCTGGACGATTACAGCCTGCTTGTCATTGACGATTTAGGCGTGGAAAGGAATACCGAGTATGCCATGGAGCAGATGTTTACCATCGTTGACAGCCGGTATCGGAGCAAGAAACCGTTGATTGTCACGACAAACCTGAAACTGGAAGAAATCAAGAATCCGCCAGACCTTGCCCACGCAAGGATTTATGACCGCATACTGGAACGGTGCGCACCGGTTCTCTTTTCCGGTAAGAACTTCCGGGAGGAAGGAGCCAGGGCGACCAAAGCGGCGGCGAAGGAGATTGTGAGTAAAGGATAGCATAAACTGATTGCATGAAAAGGAGAATTTATGGGAAGCGAGAAAATCAAAGAGGACACTACCACCACAGCACCAGTTAAAGACGCTCCCGCACTGGTGAAGAAGATTGGCCGGACTACCTACATTGTGAGGGTTCATTTCAGCAAGACCAGCAAGGAAACCATGAGCGACAAAATCAAGCGTATGCTGAAAAATGAGATACAGCAGATGTAAAAAAGCGATAAAGGAAACAGGCCGGGAATCAGAAATGCGCTGTCTCCCGGCTTGTAAAATCAGGAGGTTTATGGTAGTATGGAGATACGAAAACAGAAGGGAAAGCAGGTGGGAAGATTGACAGTGACGGAACAGATAGACCAGAAACATCAGGAAGATTTACAGAGGCTAAGAGGCTTTCGCCTGCTTGATGATGATTTCCTCACCAAGTGTTTTGAGGGAGATACGGCAAGCATAGAACTGGTATTGCAGATTGTGCTGGAAAAGCCGGATTTAAAGGTGCTGGACGTTCGCACCCAGGTATTTGTGGAGAACCTGCTGAACCGTTCAGTGAGGCTGGATATCCTGGCTACGGACAGTACAGGGGCAAAACTGAATGTGGAAGTACAGCGTTCCGACAAAGGAGCCGGGAGAAAAAGGGCAAGGTACAACAGCAGCATGATGGATGCAAACCTTTTGAAGAAAGGCGAGGACTTCGACAGGCTGCCGGAAACGTGGGTAATCTTTATCACAGAGAATGACGTAATGGGAAAAGGGCTGCCGCTCTATCCGGTTGAGCGGTGCTTTTTAGGAACTGGGGAAAGATTTGAGGACGGTTCGCACATACTGTATGTAAATGGCGCTTACCGTGGAGATACTCCAATCGGAAAACTCATGCATGATTTTTCGTGTACTAATGCGGCAGATATGTATTATACGACACTGGCAGACAGAGTTCGTTTTTTCAAGGAAAGTAAGGAGGGTATTTTAATCATGTGCAAAGTCATGGAGGATATGAGAAAAGAATCTTTACAAGAGGGCATAAAAGAAGGGGCAATAAATACTGCTAAAAGAATGTTGACAGATGGAATATTGACACTTGAAAAAATTGCGGAATATGCAGGACTTCCTCTTGACGAAGTAAAAAAATTGAAAGCAGAGCGGACAGCATAAAACAAAGCCGTAGGCCGGGAATCTAAAAACAGGTTCCCGGCCTTATTTTTTTGCCCTGAAATGTAAATTTTCTGTGAATTTGATTAAAAAGTCCTTTACAAAACGTCACTGGCAAAACAGCTAAGTCGATTCTGATTTCCTGCGGCGCAAGGATGGCCCCCTTTGATATTGCGGAAGTCCGGCAGATGATGGAGGGGGATGACCTGGAATTGGAGCTGATTGGGGACAGGAAAACGGCCCTGTTCTGTATCGTATCTGACACAGACATGACGTTCAATTTCATATCAGCCATGGTCTATACGTGCGCCCATAAGCCCGGGCGCATTAAACAATAAATCCGGGCGCGGTTTCTTTGGAATACTGTTTTGAGAAAACAGTAGGTAAAAGTATCAACGCAATCAGTAAATACAATGGGATAAGGAGGCCCATAAACAGGCTGAAAGCAACCTATCATCCCCCGACTTATCTGGAATGGGAAACCTGACAGGGAGTGTAGCATGTCGGAGAGTGCTCTGCCGCAAACTCCATGCGGTGAGCAAGGCACAATAGGATGAAAAGCTGTATATGAGGATGAAAGCTAAACTGCCTAAAGGATAGTCACGAGCAAGATATACCATCGTCTCCGGCGTAAAGGAGTTTCAGCCGCCGGTGCTCCGGCAACAAACTTGAGTGTAGGGGCGTTGTGAGATACTCGGAGCAGGCAGCCGTGGGAGAAACGGCGTAAAGTGGCGAAAAATCCCATCCGACAATACGGCAACTCATGTTCCACTGAAGCTAAATGGGGATTGCCTAAAGCGGAAAGCCAGCTATGGCTATGGGCGCTATGAGAAAAGCGGCCCTGAATATCCGCCAAGGTAACACAGTCTCAATAGTAGTCCGAGGGCGGGAAAGCCGTCCACATGGCGAAGTGAGACAGTCTACTGCTCAATATAATCTGCGGAAAGGTGTGAGAGACACTATGAGAAGTCCAGAAGTTATATTGAAAAACTTAGGTGACAAAGCAAAGGACAGCAGCTACCAATTCAAACGGCTATACCGTAATCTCTACAATCCCGAGATGTACCTGCTGGCTTATCAGAAAATCGCCTCCTCGGAGGGAAGCATGACAGCGGGAACGGACGGGAATACGCTGGACGGCATGAGTATGGCAAGGGTCAACCGAATCATCGCATCATTGAAAGACCACAGCTATCAGCCACAGCCAGCCAAGCGAAAATATATCGCAAAGAAAAATAGCGGAAAAAAACGACTCCCACTCCTGGGCCTCCCGCTTGGTGGGAAAGCCCCGCTTACACTTCTGCTTGCGCTCCCCCGTCCAGTCCCGATACCACGCCATGACGTACCATGTGCCCCGCTTTTCGTCCTTAAATACCGGCATTTTCGTTCACTTCCTTTCTGGCCCCGTAGAGCCGCTCGTTGAAATACTGACGGTTGACCCGCCCCGCAATGGTGATGAAGCCCTTTCCTTTCAGTTCCTCGTTGAGCTGCCGAATGAGCTTGTAGGCGTGGGGCCTCGACACGCCCAGCTCGTCCGCAACCTCGTCCACCCGTATAAACTTGTTCTCCATGCTGGTTCCTCCTTTCTCGAATAATAACGCTATTTGTTTAACTCTGACCTTATTATACTAACTCTATTCCGTTATGTCAAGGCTTTCCAAGAAGAAAATATAAACAAATTTATTTATATTTCGCTTGACAGTTCTAAACATATCTGTTATACTCCAAGTGTCCCCATTACATAGATTGGAGTTGGCAGTTATGGCGATTGGTGAACGTATTCGCTTCTTCCGCAATAAGAAAGGTGTCACGCAGAAGTATCTCGGTCAGGTGGTGGGGTTCCCGGAACGCTCCGCCGATGTGCGTATGGCGCAGTATGAAACCGGGAGCCGCACCCCCAAGGCCGACCTGACCCGGACGCTGGCGGGCTTCTTTGAAGTCTCCACCGATGCCCTGACCGTCCCTGACATAGATAGCGATATTGGCCTCATGCACACCCTCTTTGCCCTGGAGGATATACGGGGGCTGACCATCGGGGAGATTGACGGCGAAATCTGTCTGCGGCTGGACAAATCCAAGGGTAGGACTTATCTCTCCATGCTTGAAATGTTCTCCAGGTGGGCCAATGAAGCCAAGAAGCTGGAAGCTGGGGAAATCACCAGGGAGGAGTACGACCATTGGCGTTACACATATCCCGCAGTTGAGGCCCAGCGCACAAGGGATGAGCTTGACGCACTCCGGGCAAAGCGCAAGGCGGCGGAGACAGAGGAATAGACAGCAAAAAGCCCTTACCGACGTTGCCATCGGTAAGGGCTTTCTAATATGGATTTTGTCACCCACAAGCCGCAAAGGAACACTTTTCACCTGCAATCCACCGGGGATACAGAATGATACGGCCTATGGGGAGCGTTATCAAATCGTTATCAAAAGAGGGACGCAAAACCGTCTATCCGTTGTGCCGCAAGGGGTTTGGAGTTTCAAAAACTCATTCCCACTCTATGGTGCCGGTGGGCTTGGTCGTCAAATCGAAGAGCACCCGGTTGACCCCCTTCACCTCGCTGGTGATTCGGGCGGTGATCTGATCCATCATCAGCCAGGGAAGGTGTGGAACTGTGGCGGTCATGGCGTCCACGGTGTTGACGGCGCGGATAATCACGCACCACTCGTCGGTGCGGCGGTTGTCCCGGACGCCCACGGATCTCAGGTCGGGAATGGCGGTAAAATACTGCCACACCTTACCCTCCAGGCCGTTTTTGGCGAACTCCTCCCGGAGGATTGCGTCCGACTCCCGCACGGCCTCCAGCCGGTCCCGGGTGATGGCTCCCAGGCACCGCACTCCCAGGCCGGGGCCCGGGAAGGGCTGGCGGTAGACCATGGAGTCAGGCAGGCCCAGGGCCTTGCCGCAGGCCCGTACCTCGTCCTTGAAAAGCATTTTCAGCGGCTCTACCAGCGCGAAGTCCAGGTCCTCGGGCAGGCCGCCCACGTTGTGGTGGCTCTTCACCGCCTTGACCGTCTTGGTGCCGCTCTCAATGATGTCCGGGTAGATGGTGCCCTGGCCCAGGAATTCAATCCCGTCCAGCTTGCGGGCCTCCTCCTCAAAGACGCGGATGAACTCCGCACCGATGATCTTCCGCTTCCGCTCCGGGTCGGCCACGCCGGCCAGCTTGTCCAGAAAACGGTCCACCGCGTCCACATAGATCAGGTTGGCGTCCAGCTCGTCCCGGAACACCTTGACCACCTGTTCCGGCTCGCCCTTGCGCAACAGGCCGTGGTTCACGTGGACGCAGGTGAGCTGCTTGCCGATGGCCTTGATGAGCAGGGCCGCCACCACCGAGGAATCCACGCCCCCGGACAGGGCCAGCAGCACCTTTTTCTCCCCTACCTGCCGGCGAATCAGCTCCACCTGGTCAGCGATGAAGTTGTCCATATTCCAGT
Organism: Oscillospiraceae bacterium; assembly: GCA_910575265.1. Classification (GTDB taxonomy): domain Bacteria; phylum Bacillota; class Clostridia; order Oscillospirales; family Oscillospiraceae; genus Lawsonibacter. The sequence goes on along the minus strand of CAJTEA010000017.1, from coordinate 40,119 downwards.
TGGCCTCCGCGCCGCAGATGGTAAAGATAAAGTTTTTCAGGGCGGTCTCCCGCTCCTTATCATCGGCGGGCCAGGGATCGTCTCCCCGGTGGTCCACCAGCAGGGCGGGGATGTCGCAGTCATAAATCTCCTGAGCCACGTCGATTGTGACTCCGTCCACCACCCGGTTGGGGCCGCCGTTGAGGATGATGCCCTTCACGTTGGGCAGAGCGTTCAGCTCAGCCAGCGTAATATCGTGGGGATGAATCTCGGAATACACCCCCAGAGTGCGAATCTCACGGGCGATTTTTGGGTTTTCCTCACTGCCCAGGTCCAGTACAACAATCATATCCTGTTTCATTGGCGCTTCCTCCTGTACATACAAGTTTCGCCCTATTTTACCACAGGAGGAACCTCAGCGCAAGGATTATCACAGCCGTGGGCCTTCCTCTTCCGGTCCAATCAGCTTCCGCAGGTGGAAGAGGTCCGCCATGATAATCAGGGCTACGATGCAGGTGATCAGAGCCCCGAATACGATCATCCCCGCCCACCATTCCCAGGGAAGGACCGGCGTCAGATCAGCCATCAGCCCGAACACGGTAATCAGCAGGGTGAACGCCGTCCGGTGTCCGCGGACGCGGCTGGCCAGATTGTCGCCCTCCGGCTGATACCGCTGGGAGAGAGCCGCTATATCGGTGAGGAACTGAAAGTGAAAGTACAGCGTCACCACCGTCACCAGCAGGTCCAGAAAGAGAATGTGGCCCTCCACATCCCCACCCACCCAGGACAGCAGCCAGTCCAGTCCGCTCCAGCCGGTCAGCAGGACGCACAGGGGGCGGAGCAGGTTCAGATCCCGCCGCTCCCCGGACAGCTTTCCGATGGCGGAAAACAGCAGATAAAAGCCCACAAACCGGGGCAGGACGCTGACGTTGTTCAGGTTGAAGTCGAAGGTCAGGAAAAAGTATCCCCAGGCCGCATTGGACAGCCCGCTGTACAGCTTCTCCCGGTCAGTCAAGGTCCAGCCCTCCTTTCACAGGGTATAGGGTCAGCGACCCGGCTTTTTCCTCGTTGAGGTAGAGGTCCGCCGCGTAGGCGGCGGGCGGGTCGATGACGCCCTCCCGCATGCCGCCGCCGCCGGTGACAATGGTCTCGCCGCTTTCCGGCAGATAGACAGTTCCCCAATCCTCGCCAGTGGAGCTGCCGCCGCTGCTGTTCACCGGCCCTGGGTCCCGCAGCGCGGGCCGATGCTCCTCGTCTCCCCACAGCGGCATGCAGGACAGGCCGACAGTACCATACATCCGCTCCTCCGGGCCGCCGGCGCGGGTAACAGACAACTCCTGGTCAAACCAGCTGGTAAACTCACCGTCGGGCTGAGGGGTGGTGCTGAAGGTGGTCGTGGACCGGAAACCGCTGCTGACCTGCTCATAGCTGTCCACTCTGGAGGTGGTCCGCCACCGCTCCCGGACGAGGAGGTCCTCCCACTGGGCCTCGTAGGTCAGGCAGGGCAGAGTCCGGTTATAGCCGAGCTGCTGCATGTCCCCCTGAACCGCTTCCAGGTCCCCCTGAGGAATCACCACCCAGCGATTTCCCTCCTTCTCCGCCCAGAGGGGCTGGACCGCTATCCAGCGCGTCGCCGCAGTTCCATTCCATTCTACTCCTTCCGGCATATCATGCAACGCCATTGCCAGCAGCCCTTCGTAGGTGTTTTCCCCCACCTGGACCAGGTTACAAATCTGGTAGCCGCAGGAGCGGTCAATCCCGTTTGGCAGCTCATCCAGCTTCTCCTCCATCCAGCCGCCGGAGCCGGGACGGCCATATGTCTCCGCCAGATTATTCTGCTCTGCCAGAGGAGCGCACATGACCCGGTATTTGATGCGCCCGGTGATCACGGCCTTGGCATAGGTATCGAAGGCTCCGGCGCAGGTGGTGCAGTAGACCGTCCGGGCGTAGACAAAGTCGGCGGCGACAAAGTCGGCGGCGGCAAAGCCGCCCAGCCCCAGGTTGCTCACCGGAGCCTTTGCCCCCACCGCCAGCGGCACGGCCAGCAGCAGGAGAACGCACACCGAAACCAGTCCCATCCCCGCCGGGTACTTCTTGAACCGGGCGATGGCCTCAATCCGGCGGCGGATGTTTTTTCCGCCATTGGCCATGGAGGAGGTCCCCGGCGCCCGGGCGTACCTCTCGTCCGCCATGCTGAGGAGGATGCGGCCATAGTCCCGCCGGTCCTCCCCCTCCAGCCGCTCCAGCACCCGCTGGTCGCACAGGGACTCCAGGTCGTTTCCCGCCTGATCGGCGCAGTACCACAGCAGGGGGTTGCACCAGTGGAGGCACCGGAAGAGGCAGATCACCAGCCCCCAGGCGGCGTCGTGGTATTTCAGGTGGAGCAGCTCGTGGAGCAGGACCTTCTCGTCCGTCTCCGCCCCCGCCGGCAGGGCCAGCACAGGCTGAAACACCCCGCAGATAAAGGCCGACGGCAGACCGTCCACCTCCACCGCGGGACAGACGGGCAGATTCCAGACCTCCGCCACCGCCCGGACCCGCCCGTCCTCCACCGGACGGCCCCTCCGCAGCGCCAGCCGCAGGCGGACATAGGAGTACACATACCAAAGCAGGAAAACCGCCGTCCCCAGCGCGTAGACGGCAAACAGCCAGTCCGCCGCTGTCCGGGGCATGACCGGCGCAGGAATGGGAAGGGGAACGGTCACATGGGCCAGCGCCCCGTACTCCCCGGTGAGGGCGGAGCGGAGCAGCTCCACATAGAAGGGCCAGTTAAACAGAACATACCGCCCCCGCCAGCCCGCCGGGAGCAGCAGGACCATAGCCAGCACACCCCAGGCGGCGAACTGCCACCGGGGGGACAGCTTGTCCCGGAACACAGCCTTCAGCGCCAGCAGCAGCGCCGCCACCCCGGAAGCGGTCAAGGTTTGGAGCAGAAAGGACCAGATATCCTTCACCGGCTACACCTCCATCTCGTCCAGCAGACGGCGCAGCGCCGCCCGCTCCTCCGGGGAGACGGGCCGCTCCTTCAAAAACGCCGCCACCAAATCCCCGGCGGCCCCTCGGTACACATTTCGCAGGAAACTGTCCCGAGCCTGGGCCTGGCAGTCCTCCCGGCTCAGCGCCGCCCGGTACAGCCGGGGATATCCCTCCTTGTCGATGGATACCAGCCCCTTGGCCTCCATCCGGGTGAGGTAGGTGAGCACCGTGTTCCGGCTCCAGCCGGTCTCCGCCTGAAGCGCCCGGGTCACCTCCCCCAGCGTCGCGCCCCCGGTATCCCACAGGACCCCGAGAACCGTCCACTCCCGGTCGGACAATCTGGTCATAAAACCGCCTCCTACAGTTGTAGTCTCACATACCATACTACACCTGTAGGAGGCTGATGTCAAGCTGAAAAATATTCTTTTACAAATTCTACGTCCTCCACCTGGAAGGTCCGTCCGTTAAGGTGCTCCAGCGGCCCGGCATCGGTGGTGAAGTGAAAGGTCAGCTTATAGGAGTACAGCGCCTGTCCGCGGCGGTTGTATTTGCGGTTCTCCCGCTCGCTGCCGTATTTGCCGTCGCCAATGAGGGGATGTCCGGCGGCGGCGAACTGGGCCCGAATCTGGTGGGTCCGCCCGGTAATCAGGTCGCACTCCACCAGGGACAGGCCGTTTTTCACCTTCAGCGTCCTGTAGACTGTCACCGCCGACTTGGCCCCCGGCTCCGGCTTTTTGCGGACATAGACCTGTTTTTTCACCTCGTCCTTGAAAATCCAGCCCTCCAGCTTTCCCTCCGGGGGGGACATTCTCCCCTGAACCACGCACAAATAGAGCTTGGTCAGCTCCCGGTCCTTGATCTTCTGGTTCATCACCCGCAGGGCCTCGGCGGTCTTGGCGGCGATGACGATGCCCCCGGTATTCCGGTCAATGCGGTTGCACAGGGCGGGGGCGAAGGAGTTCTCCCAGTAGGGGGACCACTCCTTTTTCTGATAGAGATAGGCCTGGATGTGGGTGAGCAGGGTGTTCACCCGCTCGTTCTCGTCCGGGTGGACCACCAGCCCGGGGCGCTTGTCCAGCAGCATAATATGCTCGTCCTCATAGAGGATGTTCAGCTTGGGCTGGTAGAGGGAGAGAAAGGCGTTTTCCGGGGTGGGCTTGTCGAAAAACTCGTCGTTGATGTACAGCTGAAGCACATCCCCCGCCGCCAAACGCGCATCCCGCCTGCTGCCTCTGCCGTTCACCTTCACCCGCTTGAGACGGATATACTTCTGGGCCAGCGGGGCGGGGAGCAGGGGAAGGGTCTTGGCCAGCCAGCGGTCCAGCCGCTGTCCGGCGTCGTTTTTGCCAACGGTAAATTCCCTCATAGTGTGTCCCTCCTGCCTTCTCAAGGAATATTTCACCATATTCCACCCCCGGTGTCAATAAAATTCGTGGAGAAATTTGTGAAAAGTATTTGACATTTGGAACAGGATTCTTTATAATATTCTGCGTACCATTCTGCGAGTATGGGGGACCGCTCCCCCGGGGAGGAACGCCATGCGCCTGGATCTGCGCGATATCATTCACGTCCCGGACGCGAAAAAGACGTTTCAATTCCAGCTGGACCTGTCTCAGGAGGATTTTTTTGGAAGCAGGCCCATCGTCCACCCCGTTCAGATCGAGGGCGGCGTGACCAACCACGCCGGAGCCTTGGTGCTGGAGGGAACCGCCCGCTCTCTTCTGGAGCTGGCCTGCGACCGCTGTGGGAAGGAGTTTTCCCGGGAAAAGGTGGTCGTGCTGGACAATCTGGTAGCCCAGGAGCTGGAGGACGAGGAGCGTGACGACATCCTTCTGCTCAGCGGCACTGAGCTGGACCTGGATGAGGCGGTGACCACAGCCTTCGTGCTCGCGATGGACACCAAAAACCTTTGCTCAGACGACTGCAAAGGGCTGTGCGCCAAGTGCGGAGCCGATTTGAACCTCGGTCCCTGCGGGTGCGGACCTGATGTCGATCCAAGACTGGCGGCCCTTGCGCAGCTGTTGGATAAGGAAGCTGAGTGAGTACGCAAACGTGCCCTGACCGGCACAGCCGAAGGAGGTGTCACCCATGGCGGTCCCCAAGGGAAAAGTATCCAAGGCCCGGCGCGATAAGCGGCGCAGCTCCCACTGGAAGCTGGAAACCCCCGGTATCGTGACCTGCCCCAAGTGCGGGGCTTACCGGCTGCCTCACCGTATGTGCAAGAATTGCCTGACCTATAACGGCCGTTCCTTCGGCCAGGTTGAGGCCCAGCAGTAATCTTTGAAAAGCCCTCCGGCAGAGCCGGAGGGCTTGTTTTACGCTGTTTTCCGTCTTCCGTCCCTGTCAAAGGTCCGCCGCAGCGCCAGCTCCGTGGGGACAATGGCCCCCACCATGGGGACAAGCTGGGCAAAGCAGATCACCGTACCAACCCGTCCGATGTCGCCAATCTCTCCGCCAAGCACAAGCGCCATTGGAACCACGGTCAGGGGCAGCATGATCAGGCCCAGCCAATACCACAGCCTTCCGCAGTAACGGTGGGCAAACTGCCAGGTATCCTGATTCTTCACGGACATCGTGGTCCGGTAGCCAAATGTACTGTTGATCGACTTTGGCGCCTTGTTCAAAAACAGCCTCCCGAAGCCAATCATGCACAGCGGGATCAGCAGGTCCGCTGCCAGCGTAAAGAGCCAAAACCAAATCATCCGAACACCTCCTAACGCTCAAGAAAGCTGCAGGCTCTTGTAATAATCCAGCGTGGAAAAGCCCCGCTCCAGCTGGGTGTGGAGGTAGGCTTCGGCGGCGTCGGCCAGCTCCTTCAGCGGCTCCCCATCCAGACGGAAGGAGAACAGCCGCTTGGGGTCGCCGTGGACGATGTGCTCCAGCGCCGCCAGCGCCGGGAGGGACAGGGGCATGGAGATACCCTCCCCCACCTCGCCCCGGCATTTCGCGCAGTGGAGCACCCCCTCCCGCAGATGAAACCGGGGGGCCTCCGGGGGATTCACTCCGCAGACAGCGCAGCCGTCGATCAGCGGCTCATACCCCGCCAGGGCCATAGCCTTCCACTCAAAGGCGGCCTTCACCAAGGGAAGCGGCTTTTCCGGCAGCTTATCTAGGGCGTGGAGACTGTTCAGGGTGAGGGACAGCAGCGACCGGCTGGGCAGACCCTCCACCGCCAGCAGCTCCGCCGCCTCGGCGAAATAGCAGCCCAAGGCCAGACGCTCAATGTCGTCCCGCGCTCCCTGAAACAGCCGCTCGGTGGACGCCTCCTTGACGGCCCAGCGGCCTTGATAATCGTAGAGCACCATCTCCGACCAGGCCAGAAGCTGGCAGCCGGCGGCGATGGCGCTTCCTTTTTTCCGGCACCCCCGGGCGGAGGCGGTGAGCTTGCCCTGTTCCTGGGTAAACAGGGTGAGGATTTTGTCCGTCTCTTTATAGTCCACCGTACGCAAAACCAGGGCCTTAGTGGTCATGTGCATGGCCCGCCCTCCTATGTAACGGGCAAGGACGCCCGTCAAGCTTGCTCAATTTTTGGCTGGAAGGCCGTTTTGACCGGCTCTTCCCACTGAAAATACTCCTGACGTTCCCCGGCGATGGCCAGATAGACCTCCGGCAGGCCGGTTCTGCAAAACAGCTCCCAAAGTCCCCGCTCATCCATGGCACAGCCCTCCCTTTCTTTCTATGATTAGGCTGGCTGTTTGGCGCAAAACTATAAGCGGGAAATTTTAGTCTGTTCCTCTTTCAAACTCCTTCTCCAGGAGAAAATTCGCAATCTCAAACGCCCTCACCCGGCGCTCCGCCAGGGTGATCTGGGACTTGTAACGTTCCGGTTTTTCTTTCGCTTGAAGCGTCTTAACCGTCTCCCGCAGCTTGTGCAGGGTCGAGTCGATTTGCCGTTTGGCTTCCAGCAAATCATCCCTTGAATACTCCATATTACTCCTTCACGTACCCGAAATTTTGAATCGCCGCCGGGTTGTCCCGCCAGTTCTCCTTGACCTTGACCCAGGTTTTTAAAAATACCTTGGTTCCCATAAACTTCTCCATGTCCTGCCGGGCCAGGGTGGAGGCCTTCTTCAGCATAGCCCCGCCCTTACCGATGATGATGCCCTTGTGGCTGTTCTTCTCGCAGTAGATGGTGGCCTCCACATCCACAATTTCGTTGTCCCGCTCGGAAAAGCGGGTGATCTCCACGGCGGTGCCGTGGGGGATCTCCTTGTCCAGCAGGAGGAGCAGCTTTTCCCGTAAAATTTCCGCCATCATCTGCCGCTCCGGCTGGTCGGAGGTCATGTCATCGGGGAAGAGCTGGGGCCCCTCGGGGAGGTAACCCTCCAGCACGTCCAGCAGCTCCTCCACCCCTTGGCCGGTTTTGGCGGAGATGGGCACCACGGCGTCAAAGTCGTGGGCGGCGCTGTAGGTCTGGATGACCTCCAGCAGCTTTTCCTTCTGCTCCAAGGTGTCCGCCTTGTTGATGGCCAGCACGGCGGGACAGCCCAGGGTTTTGAGCCGTCCGATGAGCTGCTGTTCCGGCTCCCCCACATTGGGGATGGGCTCCACCAGCAGCAGGACGGCGTCCACATCGGCCACGCTCTCCTTCACCACGTTGACCATGTAGTCCCCCAGGCGGGTGCGGGCCTTGTGGAGGCCGGGGGTATCTAAAAAGACGAACTGGCTCTCCCCACGGTTTTTGATGCCGCGGACGCGGTTGCGGGTGGTCTGGGGCTTGCTGGTGACAATGGCCACCTTCTCCCCCACAAAGGCGTTGGTCAGGGTGGACTTGCCCACGTTGGGCCGTCCGCAGATGGTAATAATGCCTGCTTTTTTTATCATAGGTCATCCTCACTTTCATTCCGGGCGTGAGCGGTTCCCCGGACTTTTTAGTTACGAATACAGGTTCTTGTGAAAAATATGCTTCCGCACAAAGCGGATCACAAACAGCATGCCGCAGGCCATGGCGCAGGTGACGATATAGGGGGTCAGGTCAAATTCAAAGTGCGGGCCCTCCTCGGTGTCAATGTCCTCATAGCGGTCAAATTCCTCATCAATCGGGGTCAGCTTGATTTTTTTCATGGTGATTTCTCCTTTTTATTTCAATTTACTCTGTCTCGCCATGGTAGTCTAAGTCTTCCCACTTGGAGCGTTCGTCAAAATATCCCATAGAATCGCTTGGGAACTCTTTGCGGAACACCTCGGTCAGCTCCCCGTCCATCCGGTCCTCCACTGTAACAACCATGGGGCTGTCCGGGTCTCCCCACTCCTTTACAAATACCTCAATGTTCCGCACACAGACCAGCTCCCCGTCCACCCACTGGTAGATGGGGGTCCAGCCGTCCCCGGCGGCGCTGCTGCGGCTCCAGCCGGTGATGGTTTCCGTCTCCGGGTCCACATAGGGAGACGGGATTTCCGCATACACCGGCAGCTCTTCAAAGCACCCCTGTTCCTCGTCCCAGACCATGCAGTGGTACATTTCCACCTGGACGCCCCGGGCATAGAGATAGGTGAAATCTGAGTAGCCGTCGAAATTCACGTCCACGATCTGGTGCTCCCCATAGTGGACCGTTTCCCAGTCAATCTCCTGTATTTGGATAGGCTCTTCCGGGGCCGACGGGTCCCATACCGAGAGGTGCAGGTAATAAAGCAGCTCCTTAGGCTCCTCATAGGGAACCAGTTCGGTGGTCACCAGCAGGGTGCCCATCCGCCCGCCGGTGTCCACCAGAAAAGCCTTGTGGGTGTCATCAATGGGCTGCTCCTCCAGCAGCTCCTGGGGCGTTTTGGGCCGCGGAGGGGGTTCCACCGGAGAAGATACCTCTCCCTTGCTCCCCGAGCCCAACGGCTTCTCCGGGCTTGTCTGACATCCGACCAGCAGAAGGACGGACAGGGCCAAAAGCAGCAGCTTAGTTCTCATCCGGCTCCCCTCTTGTAATCCCCAGCTTACCTAAAATGGCCTCCTCCCTGGCTCGCATCTGGGCCTTCATGGGGCCCTCGTCCAGATGGTCGTAGCCCAGCAGGTGGAGAACTGAGTGGACGGCAAGGTAGCAGACTTCCCGCTCCGGGGAATGGCCGTACTCCTCCGCCTGGGCGTTGGCCCGCTCCAGAGAGATCATCATATCCCCCAGATACACCTGATCCGCCCCAGGGTCCGCCCAATCCGCCCGGGGCTTCTCGCCGGGCTTCATGGGAAACATGGGAAAAGACAGCACATCGGTGGAGCTGTCCACCCCCCGGTTGGCCAGGTTGGTCTCCTGAATCACCTCGTCGTCGGTGACAATCACAGCGACCATACAGGGCACGTCCACCCCCTCCTCCTCCAGAGCGGCCAGAACAGAGCGCCGAATCTGTTCCACCACCGCCGGAGGGACTTCCACCGCCTCATCCATATAGCCCGCCTCAATATAGACCTCGTGGTTCATCGGTGATTCCTCCTCTCTATTCGTCTATTATACGAAAAATAATACAGGAGGTCAAACATATTTTCTCCGCCCTGTGGAAAACTAGCCGCGATCTTCAAAATTCACGGGGTGAGACTATGACAACCAAAAAAATCGGGACTCAGACGGCGGCGCTGGCCAATCCGCCCTCCTTCGCCGGCTGGGCCAACGTAGTGGGCAAGAAGGAGGGCGAAGGCCCCCTGGCCGACACCTTTGACTATATCGACGGGGACGACACCTTTGGCGAATCCACCTGGGAGAAGTCGGAGAGCGCCATGCAGAAGCAGGCTTTGGGTCTGGCCCTGAACAAGGCGGGGCAGGCGGCGTCCAATCTGGACTGGCTTTTTGCCGGGGACCTGTTAAACCAGTGTATCAGCTCCTCCTTCGCCGCCCGGGGGCAGGAGGTCCCCTTCTTCGGGCTGTATGGGGCCTGCTCCACCATGGGGGAGGGGCTGGCCCTGGCCTCCATGACCCTGGACGGCGGCTTTGGGGAGTGGGCGGCGGTGACCGCCTCCTCCCACTTCTGCTCGGCGGAGCGGCAGTACCGCAACCCTTTGGAGTACGGCGGACAGCGCGCCCCCACCACCCAGTGGACCGCCACCGCCGCCGGAGCGGCCATTCTGGCCCGGGAGGGTCCGGGACCCTATATCACCCATGTCACGGTGGGCAAAATCGTGGACAAGGGGGTCACCGACACCAACAACATGGGGGCGGCTATGGCTCCAGCGGCCCACGCCACCATCACCGCCCACTTCAACGACACGGGCCGCTCCCCCAGCAGCTACGACCTGATCGTCACCGGCGACCTGGGCACCCTGGGCAGCGAGCTGCTCATCGAGCTGCTGCGCCAGGATGGCATCCAGGTGAAAAACCACGCCGACTGCGGCTCCATGCTCTTCGACATCACGAACCAGGACGTCCACTGCGGCGGCTCGGGCTGCGGGTGCTGCGCCTCAGTGCTCACCGGGCATCTGCTGAACAGCATGAAGGCGGGCAAGTGGAAGAATATCCTCTTCTGCCCCACCGGGGCGCTCCACTCCCCCACCTCCGCCTTCCAGGGGGAGAGCATCCCCGGCATCTGCCACGCCATCGCGATCTCAACCATGAAATAAGGTGATGTTATGGAATATTTAAAAGCGTTTCTTTGCGGCGGCGTTCTGTGCGTCATCGGTCAGATTTTAATTGACAAAACCACGCTCACCCCCGCCAAGATCCTGGTCACCTACGTCACCGCCGGGGTGGTGCTCAGCGGTGTGGGGGTGTATCAGTATTTGGTGGACTGGGGCGGCGCGGGGGCCACGGTGCCCCTCACCGGCTTCGGGCACCTGCTGGCCAAGGGGGTCAGGAAGGCGGTTTCAGAGGACGGCCTGATCGGCGCCCTCACTGGCGGCTCCACCGCTGCGGCGGGGGGGATCACGGCAGCGATTTTCTTCGGGTTTATGATCGCTCTCATCTGCAAACCCAAACCCAAGACGTGAAAATAACCGCCTCCCCGTGAGGGAGGCGGTCTGTTTTTTCAGGAGATGTGCTCGTTCAGCCAGGTGACATATTTATCCCGCTTCATAATCGCCAGCAGATAGACCTTGCCGTCCTTCATGGTCAGCTCCACGCCGAAGGGGAAAAAGGGCGGGGTGGTGCAGGTGCGCACCGAGGCGATATCCTTCATTTCAACCTCCCAGCTGACGGACGCGGTGCCCATCAGGCCGGAGGCCAGAAAGGCCACCCGCTGGTCGGTCATGTACAGCTTGCCGGAAACCTGCCGTTTGCCGATAACCTGGGGCATTTTCCAGCAGTCACAGCCCACCTTCTGGGCGAACAGCTCCTCCCCCGGCCGGGGATCAAAGGTTGGTTTTGCCATGATTGTTTCCTCCTTATGCCATTTGGTGTATTCCCTATTTTACTCCAAACTCCGACACTGTCAAGAGGTTCTTTCACTCTGCGGAGGGCGCCGGGGCCTCCAGGCGCATCAGGTCGATATTTTTGGTGATATCCTCAATCAGGCCGGAGGCGGCGAAGTCTTTGGCCTGGCGGATGGCGTTCTGGATGGCGTAGGCGTCGGAGGAGCCGTGGGCCTTGATAACCGGTTTGGCGATGCCCATCAGGGCGGTGCCCCCCACCTCGCTGGAGTCCATCAGCTTTTTAAAGTCCTTCAGCCCGCCGGACACCAGCAGGGCGGCCAGCTTGGTAATCAGGCTTTTTTTGAACATCTTTTTGATCTCCCGGGCCAGGAACAGGCCGGTGCCCTCCATGGTTTTCAGGAAAATGTTCCCCGAGTAGCCGTCGGCCACAATCACGTCCACCGCGCCCTCCACGGCCTCCCGGGCCTCCACGTTGCCGATAAAATTGATCCGGCCCTGTTCCGCCGCCGCCTCCAGCATGGGGTGGACGGTGGTCTGGAGGGCGGTTCCCTTGGAGGGCTCGGCGCCGATGTTGAGCAGGCCCACCTTGGGGTTGGGGCGGCCCAGCACCTTCTCGGCGTAGTAGGATCCCATGTAGGCGAATTGCAGAAGGTACTCCGGGGGACACTCGGCGTTGGCCCCGCAGTCGATGAGTACCGCTCCGCCGTTTCCTGTGGGCACCACGGGAGCCAGAGCCGCCCGGCGGATGCCCTTGATCCGCTTAGTCACCAGGGTGGCCCCGGACAGCAGCGCCCCGGTGGAGCCGGCGGAGACAAAGGCGTCCCCCGCCCCCTCCTTCAACAGGGTCAGCCCCACGGTGAGAGAGGAATCCTTCTTTTTCCGAAAGGCGGTGGCGGGGTCGTCGCACATCTCCACCACCTCGCTGGCGTGGGTCACCGCCACTCCGGAGGGCAGGTCACTGATGCCGTTGTCCGCCAGGGTCTTGAGAATCTCCTCCCCACGTCCCACCAGAATGATCTCCACTCCATACTCTCTGTTGGCCTGGACAGCCCCCATAACCGGAGCCATGGGCGCGTTGTCCCCGCCCATAGCGTCTACGATGATTTTCATTGTGTACCTTCTTTCTGTAAGGGTCGCGGCTCGTCGGTGAGCCCCAACAAATAGTCGGCGGATACGTTGTAGTGCTGGCAGATAGCGGCCAGCTTGTCGAAGGAGGTGCCCTGCTTTCCATTTTCAATTGCACTGATTTGAGTCTGTGCTATCCCAATCGCAGCCGCCAAATCAACTTGCTGCTCGCCTCGTGCCTTCCTCAGCTTTTTGAGGCGGATACAAAAAATATCTCTATGAAGCATAATGCCCCCTTGACTTATATATGAATCTATTATATAATAAATTCATATCATATAGGTGGTGCTGTGTATGGATAAACAACTGAAAGAATTCTTCTTTGAAGAACAGGAGCGAGGCCGCCTGAATTTTGAAACCTTCCCCGAATACGCCGACCGGCTTCATCAGAGCGTCGCGCTGTTTCCCTCCGGCGACCTGCCCGACCCCATTTTCGATCTGCTTGAGATCTCCAATTACATTTCCTTCGCCCACGGGCTGAAATTGGGGCTGAACCTAAAGCGTTGGGCCCAATAGCCCCCTTGTTAAAGGGGGGAGGGCCACGAAGTGGCGGGGGGATTCTCTCCCAGGGTTCAAGCGCAGTTTGGGGGAAGAATCCCTCCACCACCGCCTCTGGCGGCGGTCCCCCTCCCTTTTACAGGGGAGGCTTTTGCGCTCCTACGATAAATCCAGTTTGCCCAGCGCCTCCAGCGCCCGCTGGGAGATGGAGGCGTTCTTGTTCCGCTTGCCCTTGACCCGGTAGCCCAGCGGGGGAATCAGGCCAAAATTGATGTTCATCGGTTGAAAGTTTACCACACTTTGGTCACTGATGTAAAGAGCCAACGCGCCCATGGCCGTCTCCTGGGGAAAATTAACAGGCGTTCCGCCCTCCAGCCGCCGGGCCAGCTCCAGGGCGGTCAGGCACCCGGAGGCGGTGGACTCCACATAACCCTCCACCCCGGTGATCTGGCCGGCGAACATCAGCCGCTCGTTCCCCCGCACCCGGTAGTACCGGTCCAGCAGCCGGGGAGAGTCCAGAAAGGTATTCCGGTGCATCACGCCGTACCGGACATATTCCGCGTTTTTCAGAGCGGGGATCATAGAAAACACCCGTTTCTGCTCCGGGAAGCGCAGGTGGGTCTGGAAGCCCACCAGGTTGTAGATGGACCCCTGGGCGTTGTCCTTGCGCAGCTGTACCACGGCGAAGGGCTCCTTCCCTGTTTTCGGGTCCTTCAGCCCCACCGGCTTCAGGGGGCCGTAGCACAGGGTATCATGGCCCCGGCGGGCCATCACCTCCACCGGCATGCAGCCCTCAAACACTCCGGCGTCCTCAAAGCCGTGAACCTCCGCCTCCTGAGCCTGGGTCAGCTCGGTCCAGAAGGCGTCGTACTCCTCCCGGGTGAGGGGACAGTTGATGTAGTCCGGCGTCCCCCGGTCGTACCGGGACGCGAACCAGGCGCGGTCCATGTCGATGCTGTCGAAGGTGACCAGCGGGGCGGCCGCGTCGAAGAAGTTCAGGTATTCGCTGTCCGGGAACAGCTTGGCTATCTTCTCCGACAGCGCCTCCGAGGTCAGAGGCCCGGTGGCGATGATGACGTTCCCCTCCGGGGGTATCTCGGTGACCTCCCCCTCCACCACAGTAATGTTGGGGTGGTTTTTGAGCTTCTCCGTAATGGCGGCGGCGAAGGCGTGGCGGTCCACCGCCAAAGCTCCCCCGGCCTCCACCCGGTGCCCGTCGGCGCAGGCCATGATGAGGGAATCGCACCGGCGCAGCTCCTCCTTCAGCAGCCCCACCGCGTTTTCCAGCTGGTCGGAGCGCAGGGAGTTGGAGCAGACCAGCTCCCCGAAATACTCAGTGTGGTGGGCGGGGGACATCTTTTTCGGCTTCATCTCCCGCAGCTCCACGGGAATGCCCCGCCGGGCCAGCTGCCACGCCGCCTCGCTCCCCGCCAGTCCGGCGCCGATGACGATGACTTGTTCCATGTTTCCTCCTCCCCCCGCGGGGGCAAGGCTCCTTTGGCAAGGGAGCCGTTTACGCTTCCTTCTTCGCCGCGGTTTTTTTCGTCGCTGTCTTTTTCGCGGCGGTTTTCTTCGCCGCCGCTTTTTTGGTGGTTGTCTTTTTTGCCGTTGTTTTCTTGGCGGCGGCCTTTTTGGGCTTCTCCGCCGTCCCGGCGGGAGCCGCTTCGCCCTCGCTGGCGGCGGGCTTTTTCTGCCAGCCGCCCCGCTTCTCCTCGGGGGTGAAGTTGGAGCACCCCTCGTTGACGCAGTAGGGCTTTTTGGCCCCCCGACCGGATTTTTTGAACATGGTCTGGCCGCAGACGGGGCAGTTGTCCTTCACCGGCACGTCAAAGGTCATAAAATCGCAGGTCCGCTTCTCGTCCTTGCCGGTGGCGTGCTCGCAGCAGTAGTAGGTGTACTGCTTGCCGCTCTTTTTGCTCTTTCCGGCGCGTTTAAACAGCCGTCCGCCGCATTTGGGGCACTTTCCGGGCATCTCCACCACCAGAGGCATGGTAAAGTCGCACTCCGGCCAGCCGGGGCAGGCCAGGAACCGGCCAAACCGCCCGGATTTGATGACCAGGTTCTTTCCGCACTGGGGACAAAGCTCCTCCGACACCTCATCGGGGACCTTGATCCGCTCCCCGTCCAGGTCCTGCTCCGCCTTCTTCAGCTCGGCGTCGAACCCCTCGTAGAAGTCGGCCAGGAGGGCCTTCCAGTCGGTATCTCCCTCCTCTACCTTGTCCAGCCGCCGTTCCATCTGGGCGGTGAAGTCGTAGTCCACAATGTCGTGAAATTTGTCCTCCATCAGCCCGGTGACCACCTCCCCCAGGGGAGTGGGACGGAGGGCCTTGCCCCCCTCCTTCACCACGTACTCCCGATTCATGATGGTGGAGATGGTGGGGGCGTAGGTGGAGGGCCGGCCGATGCCCCGCTCCTCCAGGGCCCGGATGAGGGTGGCCTCGGAGTACCGGGCGGGGGGCTGGGTGAAGTGCTGGCCGGGAGTCAGCTTTTTATGGGTGAGGGGCTCCCCCTCCTTCAGGTCGGGGAGGGGGGAGGTCTTTTCCTCCTCCTCGTCCTTCCCCTCCTCGTACACAGCGGTGAAGCCGGAG
This sequence comes from Oscillospiraceae bacterium, assembly GCA_910575265.1. Classification (GTDB taxonomy): domain Bacteria; phylum Bacillota; class Clostridia; order Oscillospirales; family Oscillospiraceae; genus Lawsonibacter. The sequence continues at coordinate 24,672 of CAJTEA010000017.1, read as the reverse complement.
AATTTCAGGGAGGAGTGGCTGGCCCGGAAAATATAGCCGGAGTTGGCCGCATCGATGGACAGGCTGTCGTAGACGGCGCTGGCCATCTGGCAGGCCAGGAACCGGGACCAGATCAGCCTGTAGAGCTTGAACTGCTCGGCGGTCAGGTCCTTTTTGATCTCCTCGGGCGCCAGGGTGACGTCGGAGGGCCGGATGGCCTCATGGGCGTCCTGGGCGTTGCCCTTGGTCTTGAATTTCCGGGGCTGGGCGGGACAGTAGGGGGCGCCGTACCGCTGGACGATGAAGCCCCGGGCGGCGGCCACCGCCTCGTCGGACAGGCGCAGGGAGTCGGTACGCATATAGGTGATAAGACCCACCGCCCCCTGGCCGGCGATGTCGATGCCCTCGTAGAGCTGCTGGGCCACCGCCATGGTCCGGGCGGGGGACATGTTCAGCTTGCGGGAGGCCTCCTGCTGGAGGGTGGAGGTGGTGAAGGGGGGGGCTGGCTGGCGGTTTTTCTCCTGCCGCTTCACCTTTGCCACCGACCAGGCCCCCGCCGCCACGGCGTCGATCACTTCCTGGGCCTCCGCCTGGCTGTGAAGCTCCAGCTTCTTGTCCTTTCCATGGAACTGGGCCTTAAACGCCCCCAGATTGGGGGCCACCCGCTCCAGGTCCGCCTCGATGGACCAGTACTCCTGGGGGACAAAGGCCCGGATCTCCAGCTCCCGCTCCACCACCAGCCGGGTGGCCACCGACTGCACCCGTCCGGCGGACAGCCCCCGGCGGATCTTTTTCCACAGCAGGGGGGAGAGCTGGTAGCCCACGATCCGGTCCAGGACGCGCCGGGCCTGCTGGGCGTCCACCAGGTTCTGGTCGATGGCCCGGGGGGCGGCGATGGACTGGTTGACCACATTTTTGGTGATTTCGTTAAAGGTCACCCGGTAGGTCTTGTCGTCCGGGATGTTCAGCAGCTCCTTCAGGTGCCAGGAGATGGCCTCCCCCTCCCGGTCCGGGTCGGTGGCCAGATAGACCCTGCCAGAGCGCTTGGCCGCCTTTTTCAGGTCGCTGATGACGTCCTCCTTGCCCTTGATGGGCTGGTAGTCGGGGACGAACCCGCCCTCGATGTCCACGCTCAGCTTGCTCTTGGGCAGGTCCCGGACATGGCCCATGGACGCCTTGACCTCATACCCCGGCCCAAGGTACTTTCCAATGGTCTTGGCCTTGGACGGGGACTCAACGATCACTAAGTCTGTTTTATTTGCCACTTTTGGATTACCTCCAGAGATTGATTACTTCCATGAAGCCCCCTTGCAGGGGAGCGCCAAAGGAGGCTTTTTCGCCTGCGGGCGAGACGGGGGGTTAGTTTCGCTTGTCGGTACGGCCGACCAGATAGTCGATGGTGACACCAAAATAATTCGCCATCCTAATCAGGACCGACGCAACTGGCTCCCGTTCCCCTTTTTCATAACGAATATAAGACCGCAGAACAATCCCGGTTTCTTTCGCCGCTTCTTCCTGGGTCACATTTTTCTCTTTTCGCAAGCGAAATATATTTTCCGCTAAAGCTGCCATTTTCCTTCCCCCCCTCAAAAAACACACTTGACATGACCGTTTGGGTAAGCTATAATATAGCTATCCCAAATGGTCATATCTTGTTTCGGCGGTGATATTTATGCTCAACTACATCCACGAGCTCTACCAGCACGAGCTGGAATCCAAGCGGCTTGCTTTTGAATCCGATCCCGGCTATCGGGACGCACTGGCCAAACTCAACCAGCGGTACGAGGCGATTTGGGATACCGGGGACCACAAGCTTTGCGAGGCTCTTTACAGCTCCTGCTTTGATCTGGTCCATTTTTCCTCCCGTTCCGCTTTTTACCACGGCATGCGCCTGGGGATGGCGCTGATCTGCTGGGGCGGCGGGGGTCTGTCAGGGCTCTAGCTCCGCCAGGGCGTAAAACCGCCGGCCGGGCCGCTCCTCTATGGCGCCCTGGACCTGGAGCATGGTGAGCGCGGACAGGACGTAGCGGGCGGATATCTGGGTCTTTTCCACAATCTCATCGGCGGTGAGGGGACTTCTCGCCGCCGCGGCCAGAATGGCCAGCTCGTCGTCGGTGAAACGGGATTTCTGCTGGGACCGGGGAATCACCTCACGCCCGGGACCCGGGGCGGGCGGGGCGGTTCCCCTCGGTTTGGCGGGCTCCGGCCGGGGCTTGTCCTCCCGCCGGGACAGCCGGGCCTGTACCACCTCGGGAGACAGCGGCGCGACCGCCGCCAGCCTGGTGGGAAACAGATCCGCGTAGCCCATCAAAATGTCCCGGGCGTTTTCCGCCAGTCTGGCTTTGCAGTCCCGGATCAAAAGATTGGTTCCCCGGGCCGCCTGTTCGTCCAGGCCGATGGGCAGAGCGAACACGTCCCGGCCCTGGTCCAGAGCGTGGTTGACGGTGAGCATGGTGCCGCCGGTGGGTTCGCACTCCACAGCCAGCACCCCCAGGCACAGGCCGCTTAAAATCCGGTTCCGGGGATTGAAGTGCTCTCCCTTGTGGGGCGTACCTGGCGGGTATTCGGAGATCAGGGCCCCGGCGGCGGCTACGTCCTCATAGAGCCAGCGGCTCTCCTTGGGAAAAATCCTATCCACTCCGCCGGCCAGCATGGAAACCACCGGCTTTCCCGCCTTCAGCGCGCCGGTGACAGCGCAGGAGTCGATCCCCTCGGCGATGCCGGACACCACCAGCGCTCCGCCGGAGGCCAGCTCCATGCCGATACGCTCCGCCCGCTCCCGGCTTTTGGCGGTGCATTTCCGCATTCCCACCACGCCGATAGCCGCCTCCTCGTCAAAGCGGAAGGTCCTGCCCCTGATATACAGCACCACCGGCGGGTCGGCGATCTGCTTCAGCCGCTGGGGGTAGTCGGCGTCCTGAAAGGTCATAACCCGCAGAGACAGCCGGTCGCACTCCCCCAGGATCCGGTTGGGCTCGTCCAGACTCTTGTCCAGCAGGGACTGCTTGACAAAAGCCGGCAGGGGAAGTGGCTCATAGTCCTCCTTCTCCCCAAAATAGGCCCGCTCCGGAGTGGTAAAGTGGTCCAGCACCATCAAAGCCCCCACGGCGCCCAGCCCCTTCCGGGTGGTCAGCCACAGCCAGTATGTTTGATCCGCCATACGCTCCGCCTCCATCCGCCAATTTATCCTTTACAAATCCCTCCACACAGAGTATGGTTATACCGTTGGGAGTGATTTTATGCGTTCACGTCAATCTTCCCGCCCCTGGCTGGTCTGCCTGGGCGGGGCGGTGGCCCTCTTCGCCGTGATGGGACTGGGGGTCAACGTCTTTTCCATCTATCAGCCGGCGATTGTCCGGCTGAACCACTTTACCGATGCCCAGGGCTCCTGGATCACCACCACGCGCAGTCTGTTCATCCTGGCCGCGCTGCTGTGTGTCAATCAGCTGTGCGCCAGGGTGGGCCTGCGTCTGGTGATGACCCTGGGGGCGCTTCTGGTGGGGGTGGGCCGCCTCTGCTTCGCCTGCGCGGACCGCTTTTCCATCTACTGCGCCGCCGCCGCCCTCACGGGGGTGGGCTACTGCTGGGCGGGGATGGTCCCCGTCTCTCTGGCCATCGGCCGGTGGTTCCGGGACCGGCGGGGGCTGGCCCTGGGGCTGGCCTCGGCGGGCAGCGGAGTGTCCACCGTCTTTGCCCCGGTGCTCCTCACCGGTGTGATGGAGCGCTATGGAATGACCGCCGCCTTTCTCTGCGAGGGGACGGTTATGTTCCTGTGCGGGGCCCTGGTCTGGCTGCTGGTGCGGGACGACCCCGTCCGGCTGGGCCTGGAGCCCTATGGGCAGGAGGAATCCACCTCCGGGCCGGCCCGATCCCCGAACAGCCGGGAAATGGGACTGTCCCGGGGCCGGCGGGCGCTGCTCCTGCTGGCCGCGCTGTTCCTCGGCGCCGCCGGCGGCCCCGGCTTCTCCCACCTGACCATGCTCTATACCTCCGCGGGGTATGACAGCCTCTACATCGCCGCCCTGCTGTCCTATCTGGGCGCCATGATCAGTCTGGGCAAAATCCTCTGCGGCCAGGTCTATGACCGGCTGGGCAGCCGGGGCGGCGACTGGTTCGCCTTCGGCAGTCTGCTCCTCTCCCTGGTTCTATGCTGTCTGGCCCCGGTGGGCGGGGCGCTCCTGCCCTTCCTGGCCATCACGGCCTTCGGGCTGGGAATGTCCATCACCGCCGTCTCCCCAGCCCGCTGGGCCGCCGACCTCTACGGAGAGCAGGACTATGAGAGCGGCGTACGCACCATAACGGTGTTCTTTACGGCGGGCATCTTCGTCTTTGGCCCCCTGCCCGGCATCCTCGCCGACTGGCTGGGCAGCTACGTCCCCTCTTACGCGGTGTTCTTCGCGCTTTTGCTGGCGGCGTTCCTGATTGTGCGGGGGCTGTACCGGAAGCGTGCCTAACGGGCCATCTCCCAGAGAAGCACCGCCGCCGCCACCGCCGCGTTCAGCGACTCACAGCGGCTCCGCATGGGGATTTTTACCGTTCGCTCCGACACGCTCAAAATTTTTTCCGAAACTCCCCGTCCCTCGCTTCCGATCACCACGGCGCAGCGGCTGAGCCGCGCCGTTTTAATCCCAACGGTATCCTCCCGCAGGGCAGCGGCGTACAGGGGCAGGCCGGAGCGCTCCAGCAGCCCCGGGAGGGCGTCCGCCTCCAGCTCGTACACCGGCAGGCGGAAACAGGCTCCCATGGTGGCCCGCACCGTTTTGGGGGAGAACGGATCGGCGCAGCGGTTGACCAGAAGCAGGCCGTCCGCCCCAAACGCGTCGGCGGTCCGCCAGATGGTCCCCACGTTGCCCGGGTCCTGAAGGCCGTCCAGGACCAGCCAGCGGTCCCCGGACAGCTTCTCCGGGGGAGCGGTATCCGGCAGTCTGGCCAGAAACAGCGCCCCCTGGGGCGATTTTGCCGGGGAAACCGACATCATCACGTCCTCCGGCACCTGAATCACCCTCGGCCCCTGGATGGAAGGCAGCGGGACATCAGGGGTGGTCACCACGGCGGTGAGAGGCGCGTTCCAACGCGCCGCCTCCTCCAGCAGTTTGATCCCGTCCCCCAAAAATTCCCCCGATTCCCGGCGGTAAGCCCGGTCGCCGTTCAGCTTCCGGATGTGGGAAATGATGGGATTTTTTCGACTGGTAATGTATTCCACGCCATTTCCTCCTCCCTCCGGACGATTCTTATATAATAAAGGTATCCCCTCTGGTTGTCAAGCTGTGATTTTTGTCGAACCGGGGATTTCCCCCTCAAACACAGCGCGGGCGGGGCCGGTCATGAACACCCGGTCCCCCCGCCGCTCCAGGGTGAGGGTGCCCCCCGGCAGCGCCGCTTCCACCCAATCTCCGCACCGGTTTTCCGCCAGCGCGGCGGCGAAGGCCGCGCAGGCCCCGGTGCCGCAGGCCAGCGTGATGCCGCTGCCCCGTTCCCACACCCGGACGGTCAAATGCCCCCGGTCCGGGCAGGACACAAACTCAATGTTCCGCCGCTCTCCCAGACCGGGATGCCGCTCCAGAAGCGGCCCCAGCCGCTCCAGCTCCACCGCCTCCGGATCCTCACAGAAGATCACTCCGTGGGGATTCCCCGCGTTCGCTGGAACAACAGTGAAGCGCTCCCCCGCCGCCTCCACCGGGACAGGGGCGGACACCTCCACCGTTCCCATATCCACCGTCACCCGGTCCACTACCTCCCCCAGAACGTGAAGCTCCAGATGCCGGGGGCCGGCGTCGGTGTCGATGGTCAGGCAGGTCTCGCGGGTCAGCCCCCTGTCGTAGACGTATTTGCCCACACAGCGGATTCCGTTGCCGCACATGGCCCCCCGGGAACCGTCGGCGTTGTACATCTCCATGGTAAAATCCCCGGTTCGGCCCGGTCTGATACAGATCAGGCCGTCCGCTCCCACGCCGAAGTGGCGGTGGGACAGCCGGCGGGACAGTTCGGGCAGGTCCGCCGGGGTTTCCTCCAGACAGTTGAGATAGATATAGTCGTTGCCCAGGCCCTCCATTTTGGTAAAGCGCATATTCCTCGCCCCTTTCTGTCCCCAGCCTATGCGTTTCCAGCCATAGAAAGACCGAGGACGGCCGCGGCCGCCCCCGGTGCGGGACTTAATAGACAACCAGATATTTTTCCAGCTCCCAGCTGGATACGCGGGTCTGATACTCGTCCCACTCCCGCATCTTGCCCTTGAGATAGTGCTTCGCCACATGCTCGCCCAGCACGTCCAGAATGAGGGCGTCCTTCGCCAACTCCTCCAGAGCTTCCTTCAAGGTATCGGGCAGGGTGTAAATGCCCTGGGCTTTCCGGGCGGCGTCATCCATGGCGTAGATGTCCCCGGTGATTTCGGGGGGCGGGGTCAGGCCCCGGGCGATGCCGTCCAGGCCGGCGGCCAGACAGACCGCCACCGCCAGATAGGGGTTGCAGGAGGGGTCGGGGGAGCGCAGCTCCACCCGGGTAGCCTGACCCCGGGCGGCGGGGATGCGGATCAGCGCGGAGCGGTTGGAGGCCGACCAGGCCCGGTAGCGGGGGGCCTCATGGCCAGCGCCCAGCCGCTTGTAGGAATTGACCAGAGGGTTAGTGACAGCGGTAAAGCCCTGAACGTGGTCCAGCAGGCCGGCGATAAAGGAGTAAGCCGTTTTGGACAGGCCCCGCTGGCCGCTGGGGTCGTAAAAGACGTTTTTTCCCCCCTTGAACAGGGACATGTTCAGATGCATGCCGTTTCCGGCGATGTCATAGATGGGTTTGGGCATGAAGGTCGCGTGAAGGCCGTTCTTCTGGGCGATGCTCTTAGCCATCAGCTTGAAGGTCATGATCTTGTCCGCTCCCACCAGAGCGTCGTTGTACTTGAAGTCGATCTCATGCTGGGCCACGGCGCATTCGTGGTGACTGGCCTCGATCTCAAAGCCCATCTGCTCCAGGGTATGGCTGATCTCCCGGCGGGTGGCCTCGCCGTGGTCCAGGGGGCCCAGGTCAAAGTAGCCCGCCTCGTCCCGGGTGCGGGTGGTGGCGTGGCCGTTTTCGTCGGTATCAAAGAGGAAAAACTCCAGCTCCGGCCCGATGTTGAACACGTCAAAGCCCATGGACTGGGCCCGGCGCAGCACCCGGCGCAGCACGCCCCGGGGGTCGCCCACAAAGGGAGTGCCGTCGGTGTTGTACACATCGCAGAACATCCGGGCCGTCCGGCCGTTGCTTACGTTCTCGGGCAGGATGGCAAAGCTGCTCAGGTCGGGGTACAGGCACTGGTCCGACTCGTGGATGCGGGTGAAGCCCTCGATGGAGGAGCCGTCGAACATCACCTGGTTGTTTACCGCCTTCTCAATCTGAGAGGCGGTGATCGCCACGTTTTTCATCTGGCCGAAAATATCGGTGAACTGCATCCGGATGAACTCAATGTTTTCCTCCCGGACAACGCGGATAATGTCCTCTTTTGTATAGGCCATAAGCGGAAAATCCCCTCTTTCCTTTTATTGGCCTCTAGTATGGCATTTCCACCGGTGGATTGTCAAGGATTTTATTGACAAATCCCGTGGAATTCGGTAGACTAACCCTTGTTATATACCGATAAAAGGAGCGACCCGCCCTATGAAAAAACCCTTTGTCACTCTGGAACAGCTCCAGGAGATTGTAAAAAAATACCCTACCCCCTTCCACCTCTACGACGAGAGGGGGATTCGGGAAAACGCCCGGGCGCTGAAGCGGGCGTTTGGCTGGAATCCCGGCTTTCAGGAACACTTCGCTGTAAAGGCCACCCCCAACCCTCAGATCTTGAAGCTCCTCCGAGAGGAGGGCTGCGGCGTGGACTGCTCCTCCCTCACCGAGCTGATGATGAGCCAGCGGTGTGGTTTCGCTGGGGACGAGATCATGTTCTCCTCCAACGACACCCCGGCGGAGGAATTCGCCCTGGCCGCCGAGCTTGGGGCCACCATTAACCTGGACGACATCACCCATATCAACTTTTTAAAGAATACAACCGGCTATATCCCGAAAAAAATCTCCTGCCGGTATAACCCCGGCGGCACCTTCACTTTGGGGGAGAGCGAGGAGGGCTTTCAGGTGATGGACAACCCCGGGGACGCCAAGTACGGCATGACCCGGGCGCAGATGGCCCAGGCGTTCACCCGTCTCAGGGAGCTGGGGGCGGAGGAATTCGGCATCCACGCCTTTCTGGCCTCCAACACCCTCTCCAACGAGTATTACCCCGCCCTGGCCGCTATCCTGTTCCGGACCGCGGTAGAGCTGAGGGAGGAGACCGGCTGTCACATCACCTTCATCAACCTGTCCGGCGGCATCGGGGTGCCCTACCGCCCGGATCAGCCCGCCAACGACATCGCGGTCATTGGCGAAGGGGTTCGCGAGGCGTTTGAGGAGATTCTGGTCCCCGCCGGGATGGGGGATGTGGCCATCCACACCGAGCTGGGCCGGTTTATGCTGGCCCCCTACGGCCACCTGGTCACCCGGGTCCTCCACCAGAAGCACATCTACAAGGAGTATATCGGCGTGGACGCCTGCGCCGCCAACCTGATGCGGCCCGCCATCTATGGGGCCTACCACCATATCACCGTTATGGGGAAGGAGGACGCCCCCCGGGACCACAAGTACGACGTCACCGGCTCCCTGTGTGAGAACTGCGACAAGTTCGCCGTGGACCGGATGCTGCCGGAAATCCAAATCGGTGACCTGCTGGTCATCCACGACACCGGCGCCCACGGCCACGCCATGGGCTACCAGTACAACGGCCGCCTGCGCTCCGCCGAGGTCCTGCTGCGCGAGGACGGCTCCACCCGCCTGATCCGCCGGGCCGAGACCCCCGAGGACTACTTCTCCACAGCGGTCTGGGAGTGACCAGGGACGCGGCTTTACGCCTGCGCCAGGGCGTTCAGCTCCCGGATGAGCTCCAGCACTGCCTGAAACAGGTACGACTTTTCCAGGCTGCTCCGCTCCGCAACGTGATCCAGAAGCAGGTCCAGCTCCTTCCGCTGTTCCTCGTTCAGGCGGGATTCCACCTTTTCTTTTTGTAATTTCACTTTCAAATTACACGTTCTGTATTCTTCATCTTTCCACAGGCGCCCCATACGCCGTTCCATCAAAAATTCGTACAGGCAGAGGGTCAGGTCATCCATTGTGATTCCTCCGTTCGGATTACTCTATTTGGATTATTTTCGTCTTTATTATAATTAATCCAAACGGGCCTGTCAAGAGGAAATGATTAAAATGACAAAATTATCTGAAAGGCTGTGTGCGCTCAGAAATGAGCACGGGCTGACACAGCTGCTTGCTGCTGAGGGGATGGACATTCCTTTCAGCACATACCGCCGCTATGAGAAAAATGAGCGTGAACCCACCGCCTCCGTTCTGGTCCAAATGGCCGACTTCTACGACGTGTCCCTGGACTATCTGGTGGGACGGTCGGACAAACGTGAGAGGTGATCGCTTTTGAACATTATGGCGGAATTCGTCGTTATCTTCGGCGTCTGCCTTGTCTCTGAGGGCATCGCGGCGCTGCTTCCCGTGGCCTTCCCGGCAAGCGTTATCGCTTTACTCCTGCTGGGGCTGCTGCTGTTCACCCGGATCATCAAGCCGGAACACATCCAGCGGGTCAGCGGCTTTCTGGTGGCCAACATGGCCTTCTTCTTCCTCCCCTCCTGCGTGGGGGTGATGGAGCACGCCCCGGCGGTTCTGCGGCAGCTGGCGCCCTTCCTGCTCATCAGCTTCCTCACTACGCCGCTGGTCTATCTCGTCACCGGCTGGACCGTTCAGTGGCTGATTCGCCGCTCCAAAGGAAAGGGGGCAGGGAAAGATGCTTGACCCTGTGCTGAATTCTCCCTTTTTCGGCCTGACCCTCACCGCCGCCGCCTGGTGCTTCGGCTGCTGGGTACAGAACAAGACCAGATTCCTGCTGTGCAACCCCCTCCTGATCGCCGTGGCTTTGGTCATCGCGGTGCTTTCTGTGTTCCGCATTCCCTATGAGACCTACTCCATCGGCGGCGATTTTATCAAGCTCATGCTGGGGCCTGTCACCGCCGTGCTGGCCCTGAATATCTATAACCAGCGGGATATTTTAAAGGAACATTTCCTCCCTGTATTGGCGGGCTGTCTGGTGGGCTCCCTCACCAGCGTGGGCAGCATATTGGCGCTGTGCAAGCTGTTCCATGTGGACGAGGCCCTTACCGCCTCTCTCATGCCCAAGAGCGTCACCACCGCTATCGCCATGGGCATCGCGGAGAGCCACGGCGGCGTGGCCGGAATCTCGGCGGCGGCGGTGATGGTAGCCGGAATCACCGGGGCGGTGTTCGCTCCCATCTTCGCGAAGCTGTTTCACATTACAGAGCCCGTGGCGGAGGGCCTCGCCATCGGCGCATGCAGCCACGCCCTGGGCACCACCCGAGCCCTGGAGATCGGCAAAATTCAGGGCGCCATGAGCTCCATCGCCATCTGCGTGTGCGGTATCCTCACCTCCCTTCTGGCGCTGTTCCTGTAATAAATACCCCCGGCAAAGCCGGGGGTATTTAAGCGACGGACAAAACCCGCCGAAAGTCCTTGATTTTCAAGGCTTTCGGCGGGTTTTCGCATGGAGCAGGTGAAGGGAATCGAACCCTCGTGTTCAGCTTGGGAAGCTGACATTCTGCCATTGAACTACACCTGCATGTACTTTTATTTTTTCACATTATACCATAGCTCCGGATACTTTGCAAGTATAAATTTTGTGGAGAAGGCCTTGGGCAAACCGCGGGGCAAAGCAGGCGTAATCGGTCCCGCTGCCCAGGGCCTTGTACCCGTGGTCCACAGACCATTTGCGGGTGTCCTCCGGCGCGGTGTCCTTCCCCGCCAGAGTGGACAGCAGTATGGCCGCGGCCTGTTCAATGGCCCGAATGTCCTCGCTCCGCCAGTAACAGCAGACGCCGGACGCGGTTTAAAAAACCGGGCGCGCTTGCGCCCGGTTTTACAGGGGGTTGGTGGCTGCCACCTTATTTGGGTAGTACGTTTCGCTTCAAGCTGGTATAGGCCAGCAAAATATAAATCGCATAAATCAGGAAGAAAATCCCCAGCGAGATCGTCACAATGGCCAAAGGACTGCTCATTCCAACCATCACTCCTGGCTCGGGCGCACTGGCCAGATGAAGGATAAAGGGCACCCCGATGAGCACCGACGGCACGGCGGGCAGGACGTAGTAAATGGCGAACTGGTTTCGCAGAGTCCTTGCCATCTCCCGCCGGTCCATGCCCAGCTTTTGCAGGAGCTGAAACTGTCGCTTGTACCGCTCTGTTTCGCTGAGCTGTTGGATAGTAAGGATGGTGGCGGCGGTCATGGTGAGGGCCAGGGCCAGATAGAAGAGGGGAAAGACGACCAGGACCGTCTGGGCCGCCTCTTCCGCCTTTTCTGAGGCTTTGGTGTGAATCTCATCATAGCTTGGCTCCAGAAGATTCTGTTCTCCCAGTCTATAATTGATGTCACACAGGACGTCAAATTGGGCCTCCGTCACTGGCTGGGCAGTCTTGGCCGCATAGGCGTGGTGAAACACCGGAAGGTCCTCCGCCACTTCGTCCGGCACCACTAGGATATACCGCGCCCCGTTGCCCGTGTCGTAATTTTGCAGCAGGTGTTCCGCGTGGACCCCGCCGGGAATCAGGCTGGCGCCTCCCAGGGAGATGGGCTGGGTGTAGCCGGTCAAGTGCTTTTCCAGGTAGGCCCTGCAGTGGATGAGATACTCCCCCGGCTTCAATTCCACCGGCGGGTATCCGGCAATGGCGCGGAGCGCGGCGTAGTCGCTGTACCGCAGCACCGGGTCCCGGTCAAAGTAGCGGTGATAGTCCTCTCCCATGCGCTCCACATAGTCCATGACCCGGCTGTCCTCCGCTTGGTAGACGCAGTAGTACAGCTCCCGTTCTACGGAAATATTGTCCTGGATGAAATCGAAATAATCCTGGCTGACCGGTCCGTCGCCGGCAGCGCCGATATACAGGTCGAAGCAGGCGTTTTCCGCCGCACGGCCCGCGAAAAGCCCCCGGAAAACCAACCCGGCCCCCTCAGAGATCAGGGTGGCCGTAAAAATCATGGAGATGGTGGCCATCAGCACACCCATGGTGGCCAGCTTGGCTGTCAGGGTACGAAATACCAACAGGCTTTGTCCCCGGTACTTCCGGGCGGGCCGCCTGTCGAAGAAGGCGGGTACACCGGAGGCGAAGCTGAGGAAAAAGCCGAACAGGAACGCAATGACGCATCCCGCCCCGGTGATGCCAAAAATGGCTCCTCCCGCCATCAGCAGACAGGTTCCGGCCACACCCAGCACAATGGAGAAAGAGAACATCCAGCGGCGCACATTTCCCGTTTGAATGACCATGCCCTCGTTGGCACGGTCAACATAGATCAGGTCGTGGATATTCGCCCTGCGGATATATTTGCGGCTGCGGCGAAGGGCAAAGAGATAGATCAAGGCAAAATAGAGGACCGTCAGTCCCAAGGCGGGGAGGGAAAAGCCGAATGAAAAGGCGTAGGGCAGGCCGAACAGCGCCAGTACAATGGCACGGAACGCCTGATAGAACAGCCCGCCCAGGGCGGTCCCCAGCACCAGGGCACAGCCGCCCACAGCCAGATTTTCCAGAAAGAACAGCCGGGCTAATTGCCGGTTCTCCAAGCCAATGAGCAGATAGAGCCCCAGCTCCCGGCCCCGGCGCAGAAGCATGAATCTGGTGGCGTAGGCCACCAGCCAGCCAAAGATGCACACCACCACCACGCTGGCCAGCACGATCATCAGAGGAAGTACGGAGATACCCTTGGACAAGGTGATGATCTCCTGAGAGAATACCAGCCCGTTAAACGAATACAGCAGGGCCGCGGCCATGACCACTGTGACAAAATAGACCATATAATCCTGGGCCTGGCGCTTGGCGTTGCGCAGGGAGAGCTCAGATAACGTCACTGACATCACCCCCCAGCGCGGCAAGAACATCCAGAATCTCGTGGTAAAACACAGGCCGTCCCCGTTCTCCCCGGAGCAGCTTATTGAACACCCGTCCGTCCTTCAGGAACAGCACCCGTTTGGCATAGCTGGCGCTGTAAGCGTCGTGAGTAACCATGAGAATGGTAGCGCCCATGTCCTGGTTCATGGTGGTCATGATTTCCAGCAGATTCTTAGATGCCTTGGAGTCCAGCGCCCCAGTGGGTTCATCAGCCAGGAGCAGGGATTGCCCAGCCACCATCGCTCTGGCGCAGGCGGTTCGCTGCTTCTGTCCGCCGGAAATCTGGTAGGGGAACTTGGTCAGTATGTCGGTAATCCCCAGCTTTTGAGCCACATCATGCACTTTGCTTTGTACCGCTTTGGGGTCGGTATGGTTCAGCGAGAGAGCCAGCTCGATGTTTTCCTCAACGGTCAGGGTGTCCAGAAGATTGAAGTCCTGGAAGACAAAACCCAGCCGCTCCCGGCGAAATTTCGCCAATTCTTCCTCGCTGAGATCGGCGATGTTCACACCGTCCAGCAGGATTTTTCCGGCGCTGATGGTGTCGATGGTGGAGATACAGTTGAGCAGAGTGGTTTTTCCACTCCCTGACGCGCCCATGATGGCCAGGAACTCCCCAGCCTCCACGTCAAAGCTTACCCGGTCCAACGCCTGAGTGACGTTGTTTTTGCTCCCATAATATTTTTCGATATTTTGTACTTGTAACATGGCAGTTTGCCTCCTTTGCTTGTGGCTCTATGGTACACCAAAAGCGAAGGCTGTTGTATCGAAGTCATATTGATTTGTCTTACAGTTTTGTAAGGTTTTGCTTCGTGGGAAAGGTGAGGGTAACAGTGGTTCGCTTTCCTTCCTCAGAGACAATCTCCAGTCCAAGCTCCAGGAAACCAGACAGTTTTCCGCACAGATACAGGCCCATACCAGTGGAACCGCCCCGGCTGCGTCCGTTGCTGCCGGTAAAACCTCTGTCAAACACACGGGGAAGTTCATGGGCGGGGATACCAATGCCATTGTCTGAAACGGTAAGCTGTACCTGTTTTCCGAGAGGCTTGGCTGAAAGAGTGATGACCGGTTCCGGTCCCCGATAGCGGGCGGCGTTTTGCAGCAACTGACCCAGGATGAATACTGCCCACTTTTCATCGGTATAGACGGCGCGGTTCATATTTTCCAACTCTACCCGAATACCGTTTTGGATCAATAGGGAACGGTGGTTCTCAATCGCCTGAGCTGCGATTTTTTCAAGCTCTATCTGCCGGAACAGACAGTCTTGTTCCGGGTTCTCCGCACGGGCGTAAAACAATGCCCGCTCTATATGGGCCTCGATTTGACTGAGTTCCGCTGTGAGCTTCCGGCGGGTGTCTCCGTCCAACTCCCGACAAATGAGGCGGGCGGCGGTGAGAGGGGCTTTGATCTCATGCACCCAGCGTTCCACATACTCCCGGTACTCCCTTTGGGATGCCTGGGCGTCAGATACGGCGCCAATCATATCGCGGCCAGCCAGACGGGCCAGGTCAAAGAGCTTCCGTTCAAAAAGTCCTTTTGGCGGCGGAACGCACTCCGTAAACAGGTATTTACGGTCCAGACCATCCAGAATAGATTTCAATTCCAGGAGGCGGGCGCGCCGCTGAAAGAAATCAAACATATTCACCGTCAGGAAAACCAGCAGAAACACAATCAGCAAAATCACCAGAACCCCTGGCTGCGTTCCTGTGGCGAAAAGAAACAGCGTCGCCAGTCCGGCGCAAATCACTTGGAGCGCGATATGCTTCAGCCGGTCCGACAAAAATTCCCGCAGGGTCATAGTTGATACCCCATTCCCCGCCGGGTCTTGATGGCGTCCGGCAGACCGATCTCCGCCAGCTTTCCCCGCAGCCGGGTCATATTCACGCTGAGGGTGTTGTCATCAATGTAAATTCGGTTGTCCCACAGGGCGTCAATCAGATCGGCCCGAGAAACAATCTGCCCGGTATGAACCATCAGGCAAGCCAAAATTCGCAGTTCGTTCCGGCTGAGTTCTATGGCTTTTCCGCCGGACGACACAACCCCTTTTGCCATGCTTAATCGCAGTTCACCGGCCTCCAGCAAATCAGCCTGTTCCGGTCCGCCGCCGCTCCGGCGCAGGACCGCCTTGATCCGGGCCAGCAGAACGGGAACGCTGTATGGCTTGGTGATGTAGTCGTCCCCGCCCAGGCTCAGCGCCCGTACCTCGTCCGCGCCAGCATCCCGGCTGGTAACAAAAATTATTGGCGCGGGAACAGCCTTCCGCAACGCGGCGCACAGGGAGAAACCATCTTTACCCGGAAGTCCAATATCCAAAAGGATAAGGTTTGGGTGTACCCGCGCCGCTTGCGCGGGTATATCCGTAAACCTCTTAATTACCAGAGCTGTGTATCCCTCGTTTTCCAGGAGCAGCGCCAACTCTTCCCGAATGACGGGGTCATCCTCGATTATCATAATTTTTTGCATATGGCTGTTACCGCCTTGTTGTTTTCCCTATATTAACACAAGTGGAGTGTATTTGTCCAGAAGTGATGGCCTTGTCCAAATTCTTCTTAACATTTGCCTTTATTTCTCTCCGCGTTTGTGGTATACTGTCGGCGAAAATATTTTTCCCCCTACGGAGGCGCCTATGCTGTTCAATTCCATCGACTTTCTGCTGTTCTTTCCTCTGGTGACGGCGGTATATTTTTTGCTGCCCCACCGGGTTCGGTGGGTGTGGCTGCTGGCGGCCAGCTACTTTTTTTATATGTGCTGGAACGCCAAATACGCTCTGCTCATCGCCCTGTCCACCCTCATCACCTATGCCAGCGGGCTGCTGATTCACTGGAAGCGGAAAAGGCTGTGGGTGTTTCTCAGCTTTGCCTCCAACCTGGCCATTCTGTTTTTCTTCAAATATTTCGGTTTCTTTCTCGACAACCTCTCCGCCGCGCTGGCCCTGGCGGGGGTGGCCCTCAAGCGGCCCGCCTTCGATGTGGTGCTGCCGGTGGGCATTTCCTTTTATACCTTTCAGGCCCTGTCCTACACGGTGGACGTCTACCGGGGGGAGGTGGCGCCGGAGAAAAACATCTTCCGGTATGCCCTGTTTGTCTCCTTCTTCCCCCAATTAGTGGCCGGACCAATCGAGCGGTCCAAAAATCTGCTGGGCCAGCTCTATGAGCGGCATACCTTTGACCCGGACCGGGCGCGGGCGGGCCTGCTGCTGATGCTGTGGGGGATGTTTGAGAAAATTGTCCTCGCAGACCGGCTGGCTATGCTGGTGGACCATGTCTATGGCAACTACGCCCAGCTGCCTGGGGCGGCGGTGGTGCTGGCCACCGTGTTCTTCGCCTTCCAGATCTACGGCGATTTCGCCGGGTACTCCCACATCGCCATTGGCGCGGCCCAGGTGATGGGATTCACCCTGATGGAAAATTTCCGTCAGCCCTATCTGGCCCGGTCAGTGGGGGAATTCTGGCGGCGGTGGCACATCTCCCTGTCCACCTGGTTCCGGGACTACCTCTACATCCCCCTGGGGGGCAACCGGAAGGGGTGGCCGCGCAAGCAGATGAACCTTATGGCCACCTTCCTGGTCAGCGGCCTGTGGCACGGGGCCAACTGGAGCTTCGTGGTCTGGGGCGGCCTCAACGGAGCCTATCAGGTGGTGGGCGAGGCGCTGGCCCCCCTCCGGGAGGGCGTCTGCCGGGTACTCCACATCAACCGGGACTGGTTTCCCTGCCGGTTGGCTCAGACGGTGTTCACCTTCTGTCTGGTGGACTTCGCATGGCTGTTTTTCCGGGCCCAGTCCTTCTCCGCGGCCCGGGGGATGCTGGTCCACACGGTACGTAATTTTCAGCTCTCCGCCCTGCCGGGACAGCTGTTCGCCCTGAAGCTGGACGCCCCCAACTTCCTGGTCGCGCTGGCCGCTGTGGGCGCGCTGGCGCTGGCCGACCTGCTCCAGGAGTGCTATGGGTCTCTGCGGCCCTACATTACCCGACAGGTCCTGCCGGCGCGCTGGGCCATCTACCTGTGCGCGGTGCTGGCCGTGCTGATTTTCGGTATCTACGGCCCCGAGTACAGCGCCAGGGCCTTTGCCTATTTCCAGTTTTAAGGGGGCGGTCACATGAAAAAAACAAAATTTTTCTGCTCCGCCCTGGCCTTTCTGGTCCTGCTGATCCTGGTCCTGACTCCCATCCAGCATATTCTGGCCCGGAAATCCCTGTCCGGGATGTGGGACATGACCAACAAGATTGCCGGCTTCTATAACGAGGAGGAGGACCAGTTTGAGGTGATGTTCTTCGGTCCCAGCCACGCCTACGCCGCTTTCAGCCCCCTGGTAATCTGGGAGGAGATTGGGGTGAAAAGCTATGTCTTTGCCACCCAGCAGCAGCCTTTGTGGGCCACCTATACCTATATCAAGGAGGCGCTGAAAACCCAGTCCCCCTCCCTCATCGTGGTGGAGTGCCGGATGGCCTTCGGGGACAAGGAGTACTATGCCCAGGGGGACGACTGGGGGGTGACCTACTCCTATATGGACGACATCCCCCTGTCCTGGAACAAGGCGGAGCTGGCCTGGGTGTCCGCCTCCGACCTGGAGGGCAAGGTATCCGCCCTGTTTAATTTCATGATGTATCACAGCCGTTGGAGCACGCTCAGCCGCTCTGACCTCACCTTCCGCCGCTCCCAGGCCCGGGACCCCTACAAAGGTTTTGTCATGCTGGACCCCCAGGAGGCGCTCCAGCCCCGGCCCGCCATTGAGACGGTGAGCGGTTCGGTCCCTCTGCTGGAAAAAAACCAGCACTGGCTGGAGGAGATCATCAAGCTGTGCCAGGACGAGGGGATCGAGCTGTGGCTAGTGAAAACCCCCTCCAACCTGGAACTGGAGGAAAAGGCCATGCTGAACACCGTGAAGGAAACCGCCGCCAAATACGGCGTCCACTTCCACGATTTCAACGAGGACTATGCCTCCATCGGCCTCAAGGATAGCATGTTCTACGACGCGCACCATCTGGATGCCCTGGGGGCCTCCCGGTTCAGCCAGTATTTCGCCGATGTGCTGGCCTCCGCCCGGCCCCAGCTGAAAACCGATCCCTCCGACCCCGTATGGGAGGCGGACTGGGATACCTATCAGGCGGCGCTGGCTCATTTCGAATAACCATTTTCTCCAAAAACGGCGGAAAACTCCGGTAGTTTCCCGCCGTTTTTACCATTGACTTCCCAAATTCCCCTGCGTATAATACAGGGACGCCCGGAGAGAACCGGGCTGTCATTCTGGAGGGAAGAAATCATGGAATCCTATACATACCTGCTTCTGCTGGCAGTCATTCTGCTGTCCACCAAGGTCTTTGGCCTGATTACCGAGCATGTCCATCTGCCCCAGGTGGTGGGCGCGCTGCTGGCGGGCATCGTCATGGGCCCCAGCGGCTTCGGCGTGCTGGAGAGCACCGACTTTCTGGTCAAGGCGGCGGAGATCGGCGTGATCATGCTGATGTTCACCGCCGGCATCGACACCGACATGAAGGAGCTGAGGGAGACCGGGCTTCAGGCCAGCGTTATCGCCGTACTGGGCGTGTTTGTCCCTCTGCTTCTGTGCGGCGGGCTGTACTTCTTCTTTTTTTGCGGAGGGGAGTTTACCGCCTACAATCTGCTGAAATCCGCCTTTATGGGCTCGGTATTTTCCGCCACATCCGTGTCCATCACGGTGGAGACGTTGAACGAGATGGGCAAGCTGAAAACCAAAACAGGCACCACCCTCCTCAGCGCCGCCCTCATTGACGACATCATCGGCATTGTGGTGCTGTCCATCCTCAGCGCGTTCAGCTCCGGCGACTCCGACCCGGTGATGGTGATGGTTCACATCGCGCTCTTCTTTGTCTTTGTGCTGGCGGTGGGACTGGTGGTCCGCAAAATATTCACCCTTGTGGCGGAGGAGCACTGGCACAGCCGCCGGGTGGCGGTGTGGTCGCTGGCCTTCTGCCTGCTCATGGCCTACTGCGCCGAGGAGTGGTTCGGCGTGGCCGACATTACCGGCGCCTACTTCGCCGGACTGATCCTGTGCAACGTGACCAAGGCCCGGAAATTCGTGGCCAAAAAGTTTACCGTTACCTCCTACATGGTGTTCACCCCGGTATTCTTCGCCAGCGTGGGGATGAAAACCAACCTGCGGGATATGAACTCCAGCATCCTGATCTTCGCCCTGCTGCTGGTCCTCGCCGCCGTGCTGTCCAAAATTGTTGGCTGCGGCCTGGGCGGACTGACCTGCCGCCTGAGCCGCCACCAGTCCCTGGTGGTTGGCATCGGCATGGTGGCCCGGAGCGAGGTAGCCCTGATGGTAGCCCAGCGGGGCATCAACGCCGGGATGATCGACCCGGCCATCCTGCCCGCCATCGTTCTGGCTGTGATCTGTTCCGCCCTGCTTACCCCTGTGCTGTTGAAAATGGCCATCTCCAAAGGGCCCGAGCTGGCCTGATTCAAAACACTCCCATCCGGTCCGGATGGGAGTGTTTCAGTTTATCTCCGCCGCCCGCTCCTCCAGCCATGCGGCTGTCCGGGCCAGCCCCTCCTCTGTAACGGGAAAATCGGCCGCGGCAATTACCTCGCTCAGCTCCATAGACAGCGGCCCCCGCCAAACCTGAATGGACAGCCGTCTGCCCTCTCCCTCAGGGGACTCCGGCTTGATAAAAAACCGGGTATTGCCCAAACTGCCGTACCAGCTGTTTCCGTTTTCCCAAAACAGCAGCGTGGGGATTTCAATGTGATTCAACGCAGAAGCGCCTCCCTGTTTTCAGATAGCCCCATTATGCCAGAAAATCAAACCGCTGTAAAGTCCCCCGCACCGATACCGGCCTTGTTCATAGTATGGTATGTGGCACCGCCACATCAATCACTTGAATCAAAGGAGCTCATTATGAGACGATACCATACTTCTGATTGGGCACAGGGCAGTCAGGACGGCGTTGTGGCCCACCTGAGCACCAGCGGCAGCTCGTGCTGCGGCTGCAATACTGGGTGCGGCTGCAATACCGGGTGCGGCTGCGATTCCGGCTGCGGCTGCAATACCGGGTGCGGCTGTGATTGCGGCTGTTCCACGCCTGTCCTGCCTCCGGTCCCGCCCTGCTATGGGCCGGGTCCCCGGCCTCCTTTCCCCGGAACTGGTCCTACTGGCCCTACCGGCCCTCAGGGGTACCCCGGTCCTGATGGCCCCACTGGTCCCACCGGTCCCCAGGGCATCCCCGGCGCTACTGGCGCTCAGGGTCCCGCCGGTCCCACCGGCGCTACTGGCGCCACCGGCGCCGCCGGCGCTCAGGGCCCCACCGGTCCTGCCGGCGCTACTGGCGCCACAGGCGCCACCGGCGCTCAGGGTCCCGCCGGTCCCATTGGTCCTACCGGTCCCACCGGCGCTACTGCGCCGCTTATTTATGCACAACAATAACTTTTGCTTGGTGATAGGTGGTTAAGCCTGCTACATTGCGGGCTTTCGCTCTATTA
This sequence comes from Oscillospiraceae bacterium, assembly GCA_910575265.1. GTDB lineage: Bacteria > Bacillota > Clostridia > Oscillospirales > Oscillospiraceae > Lawsonibacter. The sequence goes on along the minus strand of CAJTEA010000017.1, from coordinate 4,233 downwards.
CCATAAGTATGTTGTGATTGTTCTCGATGTAATCAAGTATACGCTGATACTCGTCGGCAAAATTGAAGTCCACCGTTATCTCCCAGTTCTCATGCACCCAAACCGTATCAACCAATTCAACCACGATGCCGCGATTGAGGGTTTGAATATTCCTGTGCTTTAGGAAGGCAGTAAGATAGGGGTCATCGGTGTCGATACCGTCAGCCATCACTTGCATTTCCTCTTTCAGATAAGAAATGTTTTGTTCAAGCTGGGCAATCTGCTCGGCAATTTTGCCTTTTAAGCGGCGGTATTCCTCTTTGGTAATGTCACCGCTTTTCCAGTCAAGGTACAAGCTGTCGGAAGCGTCATTGTATTGCTTGAGCTGTTTTTCTGCCTGTTTCAAAGCAAGGGTCAATCGCTTGTTTTCCCGATTGATAACAGGCGCGTTGTTTATCCGTTCAATTTCTTCTGATAGTTTGTCTACAAGCGCGATCTGCACTTGCAGGGCGGCTAAAACCGCTTCCTCTAACTTATCCTGCCGGATAGAATGTTTACTGCAAGTCTTTTTGTCGGTAAAGGTACGACAGGCATAGTAGGCGAGATTGCGGGCGGTCTTTCGCCGCATAGCCTTTTTGCAGTCAGCACAGCGGACAAAGCCGGACAATAGATAGACTTCCTGCTGGCCCGGTGCTGTCCTTGTGTCGCGCTGATGCAGGGCTTGTGCCTTTTCAAAGGTTTCCCGGTCAATGATTGCTTCGTGGGTGTTGGGGACAACAAACCATTCATCTTCGGGGACAGCGATTTGCTTGTGTACTTTGTAGCTGATGATGCGATGCCGTCCCTGCACCATCACGCCGGTGTAAATTTCATTCTGCAATATCCTTGCAACCGTACTGGCAGACCATAAGCCATCGTTTTTGCTGGAATTGGGATTATTGTACTTGAACCCCTTTTTCTTTTTATAGGCTTCGGGGTTCGGCTCTCCCATGTTGTTCAACCTTTTGGCAATCCCCATTTTGCTGTACCCCTCATGGACAAACCAATGATAAATGCTTCTCACGACTTCCGCCGCTTCTTCATCTATCAAGAGGCTGTTTTTGTCGTTGGGGTCTTTCTTGTAGCCGTATGTGGCAAATGCCCCGATGAACTCGCCGCGCTCCCGCTTCATTTTGAAAGTCTTTCGGATTTCTTCGGAAGTGGTAGCGGCAAACTGTTCGTTGAACATTCCCCTGATCGGCACTTCAAGACCGCTTGCAGAATGTGGATTTGCATAGGTGTCGATGAATGGTGTACCTGTGCAGATAAACCTTGCGCCGTTGATTGGGATAAATTCTTCAAGAAACTTTTGCTGATCTGCAAGATTGCGGAAACCGCGTGCAAGTGACTTGATAATCATGCAATTTACTTCCTTGCGAACGATACAGCCCTCAAGCCGCTTGAAGTTTGGCCGTGCTGTGTCTGTACCTGTCAGCCCGTCGTCGGCAAATACGTCTACGATCACATAGTTCCCCGGTTCAAAGTAACCATCTACAAAGTCACGCAGAATTTTTTCCTGATTGATGATGCTTTCGCTGTCGTCCTCGTTGTCGTCCTCTCTGGACAATCGGATATAAAGCCCGATTTTCCAAAACGGCTCCACGCTGGCGCGTGCCGTTCTGGTTTTGCGTGTGCGGGGCATGATACCTCCTTTCCCCTTATAATTACAGGCCTATTATACCATTTTCGCCCCATAATCACAAGGTCTTTGTCAAAAATGGCAACGGGAAAGTCGGTAGTTTATTTCAGGCTTAAAAAGTAATCGCATAGGGATTGTTTTAAGGTCTTGTGTTCTGATACAAAGCGGATTTTGACCGGCGTATCACCGCAGAGAAAGCAGTACGGATTGCCGATTTGTTCCAGGTAGCTTTGCACTTTCTGTACGGCTGGCAGCGCAGTGTCAATGTGAATGTTGCGAATATCAACTAAAGTGCTGCGGTCAACCTGCGTTATATCCACGCTTCTCATTTCTTGAAGCTGTGATTGGCTAATCATCTTTATTCCCCTTTCCGGCATAGCGTCATACAATCCATATGCGCTCCGGCTTGTACGTTATGAGAAAAGGCATAAATCGGACGGCTGGCGGCGACCAGCACCACGGGACTTTCACCCCCGCGTGGTTCTCACGCGGCCCTACCCATTGCCTGCGACGCTTTGAACGCTCGGACTGTGGCTGTAAGGGAGTATCGTTAGCGTATGCGCCGCTGATTAAAAGCTGCCGGCTTTCGGTGTAGGCGGTTCTCGCTCTCCCGCAGGATGCGGGGTCATGGCGCACCCACCGACGCGGCGCATACAGAATGTGTCCGTTGCCCTATGCTGCGCCGCCGTTATCTTGCGGGCTTTCTTTGTCAAGGTACAGCGCCGGGCCGGAGGCGGGGGAACATGGAAAGGGTAAGGTGTTCCGCCTGCCCTGCCGGGCCGGTTGCCGTCAGCCTAAACCGACGATGGCCTGAATGAGCTTGTTTTCCAAGTGGTGCTTCATCCACTCGTCCAGGCAGACATAGGGGTTGCCGTACTCGTCGTATAGTGTCCGGGTACACAGCTTGTTTATGTAGCCCTCGTAGTACCGCAAGACCTGTTCCACGGCTCCGGCGTCCCCGGCGCGGGCGGCTTCGATCACCGGCATGGGGAGAAGCGCCCGGCCCTTGTAGCTGGGGTTCATCATCCGCGCTCAACCTCCCTTTGGCATCAACGCCGTCAATTTGTTCCGCAGTTCATCCAGCGTTTTCTTCCTGCGCCGCTGGACGGCGCTGCGGGACATACCCACAAGGCTGCCGATCTCGGCGTCGCCCAAATCCAGCACGAAACGCAAAATCAAAATGCTTTGCGTCTGTGCGGACAGGCTGGCAAAGGCATCGGCCACAAGCTCGTTGTCGATATGCAGGTCATACCCGTGCGACGAAAAAGTGTAACTGTCGCTGGGGTAGTGATCTACCGTAGAGAGCTTGTCCATATCTGCCTGCGACAAGGCGCTGATTGACACCTGCCGGTCACGCTGGCGCTTTAAGCCGCGCCGGTAGTTATGGGCCTCGTTCCGCAGTACCGACTTGCAAAAGGCGTCAAACCGGCACTCGTCATAGTTGCGGGGGATAGCTTCCATCTTCTCACCCCCTTTCCTTGGGGATGGTGGTGGTTCTCTCCCTTTCCGCTAACATGACACCGGCAACGCCGTCTGCTACCCGCTAAAAGCCCCCTTTGCGAAAATAATTTTTCCAGATCGGCGCAGACCGTAGGAAACGACAAAAACTGCCCGGCAGGTCGCAGACCTACCGGGCGGGATTTGGGAATAAGATCGCACTTTATAGCTGTGTATAGTTCATGCGCGTGGCCGGAATGTCCCCAGGCGGAGGACGGGCTTTTTTTGACGTGTCAAGCCTCATCAGATTTTGTCGAATGGTTATGCGCTTCATAGCGGCTGCCTCCTGTCAGCCGCCGTATCTGTCAGTGTTACCGCGTCATTCTTTTGGGGGATAAAAGAACGGCGGCTTTAATCTCTTAAAACCGCCGCATAAGGCAAATGTAGGCATGGAAAATCGGTCTGCCCAGCAGCGGTTTTTTTCTTTTCTGCCGCTGGGCAGATCATTTGCTTTATAGATATAATAAGAGAAGTTTTTGAAGATTTCATAAAGATTTACAAAAAATGGACGGCTATAAAGTCGCCCATCCTATCAAAATGGAATTTTCAAAATTACTTTTGCACCGCCTGTACTTTTGGAGTTTTCTAAGACAAGCTCACCACTATGTTGTTCCATAATGGATTTTGCAATATATAGGCCCATACCAAAGTGCATCTTTGAATTACGGCTTTGGTCGTCCATAAAGAATTGTTCTTGCGCGTGCTGCAACGCTTCGTTAGAAAATCCTTCCCCCTCGTCCGTGACTGAAATTTCAACAAAATTGTCTTTTCCGCAGACATCTATATGAAGTGTTCCATCTTGCGGGGAATAGTCCAACGCATTATTTACCACATTTTGAATGGCACGTCCTAGGTAGTGTTCACATAAGGACATCAACAATAAGTGCAAAATAGACAAAAGTCAAAAAGATAACATCAAGCTTGTCATAGCGGGTAAAAATACGGCGAAAACGCTTGATGCGGCGAAAAAGTCTCTCAACCTGATTACGCTGTTTGTACAATTCCTTATCGTAGTCCCAAGGATCTTTGCGATTGCTTTTGGGCGGAACAACAGGTGTGTAGCCAAGTTTCACGGCCAG
>CAJTEA010000016.1 GCA_910575265.1 Oscillospiraceae bacterium | reverse complement strand
TGCTGCGTTCATTTTCTTCGACTCCTTCTTGAATTGGTTGTTATTTCCATTCTTGACTGAGTCGATCCTTTTTATTCTGTCAGAGTTTGTCGTTTACACGGATTTTTATGGGGTCTCCAGTAACGATGAAAACGCCACGGACTATCATTGTCCCTGGCGTTTTCTGTATCCGCTTTAGCTGGCTTGGGCGGCTTTGGCCTCTGCCTGTTTCTTCCTGTGGTAGTTCTCCCGCCTTGCGGCAAGATGGCGCTCATACTGGGCTTGGGCTTCGGGATCTCCGGCGGCGGCATCCGCATACATCTTCTGGCGGGACTTCTTCACCGCTTCTGACTGCTGTGCTCTCTGTTGCGCCAACTCTGCCGCCGCTGCCGGGTCAGTTTCAGCGCGGGCTTTCAAATCCTGCAAAGCCTCTTTTTTCCGATTGCGGTGGGCTTCCAGTCGTTCCGCTTCTTCCGGGGTGAGGGGCAAACCCGCCTCGGCACACTCAGCAAGTTCTTTCAGTGTCCGCTGCTGGGGCTTCGGGGGCTGTGCGGCTTTCTGCTTCTCCCTGTACCGCTTCACCGCCTCCGTTTTCCTCTGCTTGTAGGCGGCAAGCCGTGACCCTTCCTCCGGGGTGAGGTCGGCTCCGGCCTTGTTCAGCTTGGCAAGTTCCTCCAATGTCCACTTGCGGGGCTTCTCCGGTTGAGTGGCCTTTTTCTTGTCGCGCTGTTTCTTTTGATAGGCCCGGTTACGCTCTAACCGCCGTTCTTCCTCCACCTGTTCCTCCGGGGTCAACAGGCCCGCCCGCTTCCTGGCGGTAAACTCCCGGCGCTCCTGCTTGCGCTTCTCATAGCGGGCCTGGGCGAGTGCCTTGGAGTGTTCCTCTTTCTCGGCCTGTTCCTCCTGCTGGCGGCGTTCCGCCTCCTGCTCCATAGGGGTTACAACGTCAGCGGGAACCTCAAACGCGCCGATAAAATTGAAGTAAAAATCCAATCGCTGGCGGCGCTGTTTGCCCCGGCCCTCGCCCTCGTGAACAACGATTTTCTCGATAAACTCATTGAGCATAGGCGTGGTCAGTTCTGAGAAATCAGTGTACCGTTTGGCAAGGTCGATAAACTCCGCCATTTTCACCCGGTCGGCGTTCCAGTTGTCAATCAACTTCTGCCACTCCGTCATGGAGACTTCCAGCGCGGCCTGTTTACATTTTATCACTGGCGATGACAACGTTTGGTATCCTTTCAGTGGCGAAAATTGGTATACTCTATCTTACCATTTACACTCTGACATGACAGAAGAAAACTACAACTACCGCACCAGCCAAATTCTGCTGCGAAACCAATTCCCTGGAAAAGGAAAACTGAAAATTCCCGTTATCCCAAAATTTCAACCAAGGCTGGGAGATTTTGACGACTTACTACTGATTGGCTTTGATAAGACCAACCTGGAGGACCAAAATCACATTGACCGTATGGTTCACTTCTTTCTGTACGATTACCGTTTTGAGCGAGTCTGGAAGAATCCGGACAGCGACATTGAAAAGCTGTCCCGATACCGGGCGGTGCTCTCTCCCGATTTCAGTATGTATCTTGAAATGGCGCCTGTCATGCAGCTTTACAACGTGTTCAGGAACCGCTGGTGCGGCGCTTATTGGGCATCCAAAGGGATCCGTGTGATCCCTACTGTAAATTGGGGCGATGAATCCACATTTGCTTTCTGCTTCGAGGGAATCGAGATTGGCAGTACCGTTGCTGTGTCCACCTATATGGCGTCAGCCCCATGATAACCGGCAGGATCAGAAGGAGTGGTTCATGGCTGGTTACAACGAGATGCTGCGGCGGATCAAACCGGAAAAAATAATTTGCTACAATACACCCTTCCCGGAGATGCAGGGCGATGTTGTGTTTGTGGACTATAACCGCAGCTCCTGGCGGTATATGAATTACGAGAGGTCATACAAAGCAGAGAATTTAGACGCTTTTAAAGTTGGTGGACAACCGCAGGCGTTCTATGATACAATCAGTCCGTTCATAGATGTGCCGCTGAAAGGCGGTGGCAGTGCCTATGGAGGACAGTGGAGGCCAAACCCGAACAAACCCAATGACGCAATTTACTAGGGGCCGGCTAATACAATTCAAAGAGTATTCATTTCAACGCGAAAAGGTGGATACTGGGCAACCGTGAAATATGATTCCATAGGGCGAGCGGTTCTAATCAGGCACGAGACCGTCCATGTTCCAAACGGAATTCATTCTAATCCTCACGATCATATTATTCGATGGATACCCCCCACTTTTAGACCTGACCCCAGTCCGCCAATTAACTATTTTGATGGGAATATCCCAGAAATCAAACGATATGAACAGGAGGGACTACGCTTTATGAATTTACAATATGACCCGGAAGCATATCGGTTTAAAACAATCAGCGACTTCAAGTGGAGTATGAAATGCGGCAGCGAGATTCAATTTGACTGGAAGGGTATTTCTTATTGTTGCTATGGAACTGTATGTCCTGCCCCAGGCCAGAAATCGCGTATGGTAATTGCACAGGCAGGCTCCGCAGAAGTTCTTGCTCAAACAGGAATGTGGTGCGATACTGCCGATGAGGTTCTGGAGTATATGGTTGGCGATGATCGCCTACGGGATGTGATTACTCAAGTTACCGTAACCGAACGCACGATTTGACTGGCATAACCAGCCGCAGACAGAGACAAACGGCTCACCGAGAGATATTCTGTTCGGTGAGCCGTTCGTTTTGTTAGTTTGCGTTCAACCGCTCCTTTTCAGCGGCGATCTCCACTTTCATCTGGAGGATCATCTCCGCCAGCAACCGCTCACAGTCCTCTCTGGTCTTGGCGTAGACGTTGCGGGGATGCTTTTTGCCGTCAGGCCAGACGGGGGAGTAGCGGCCCTCCCACAGGTGGTCATTGATCTGTGTGACGCATCCGGTGCCTGGCTTGCGACGTTTACCCTTGTAAGGCTGGAAGGTGCTGGGAGTGGGTTTTCGTGGTGCTGACTGTTTCCCCATTTGAGGCTCAACCCTGCCAATCCCTTGGTCGATCTTGCGTGCCGCCGTCTGCCGCATCTCGTCCGTGACATGGGCGTAGATGTTCAGCGTAGTGCTGCTGGAAACGTGACCAATCACCGTGGAGAGAGTTTTGATATCCATTCCATGCTCCAGGGACATGGTGGCGAACAGGTGCCCATATGTTATAATAAGGACAAATCCGGAAACCCCTTGAAAATCAAGGAGAAACGGACTTGTCCTTGTTCTTTTTCCAATCATATCCCGGGCAAAATAAGGCCTCAGAGGCCGTGGACAGAAAGGGGATGTTGTATTAAAGACAAAGCAAAATTTACCAAATCCAGAGTGCGTACCTGCAAACACCGAAAACAAAATACGGCAGTGCAAAGGAATTGCCGTTCCTCTGCACCTGCGCAGGTGAACCGACCACCTACACAATGGACAGCGTCCACACCGCAGGACCAGTATACCCTTTTTCAGGGAAATACGCAAGAAAAATCCTGCGGTTGGACGGCTCCATCCTGTGTCTCCTTCAGACACCGTGTAGGTCCCTATACCTGCACGGTGTTTTGTTTTCCCACGAGCGAAAGGAGCGACACAGTGAAGAGAACCTATGAAAAAGACCTGCGGGGGCAGTACCTGCTGGATGACCTGGAGGCACTGACCATGAACGGGGACGCCTATGTTTCCAGCGACCCACTCTACCGCTTTAGTAAGCGCAGCCACAAAGCTCTGACCTATGACCAGTTTCGGGCGGACCGGGCGTTCCTGTTAAAGGAGGGCCGTCTGCATTTGGAGGGGACCCGACTCTACCAGAAGAACGTCTGGGAGTACGAGGCCGCCGCAGCCAAAACCCTGGCGGAAATTTTGACACACAATGAGTTGGGAGAGCCTTGTCTGCCGGAGAAGCTGACCGTCCAGGACATTACCCTCACCGAAGAGCAGCGGGAGGCGGTGAAGCTGGCGCTGAGCCACCGGCTGTCCGTCATCCTGGGCGGGGCGGGCAGCGGGAAGACCACGCTAATCCAGGCTCTGGCGGAACACCGGCCGGCAAAAAGTCTTGGCGCGGTGTTCTGCGCCCCAACGGGCAAGGCGGCCTGCAACCTGACAGACCGCACCGGCCTGCGGGCCCGTACCGTCCACAGCGCTCTGGGCAAGGTCCCGGACGATGACTTTCTCAGTGAAAGCATCAACTGGAGTTCCTCCGACCTGGTAGTCGTGGACGAAGCCAGTATGCTGACCTTGGAAATGCTGGCCGGCATTTTGGCTGTCGTCCATCCCGCCTGCCGTGTAGTCCTGGTGGGCGACCCCCATCAGCTGCTCTCTGTCGGGCCGGGCAATGTGCTGCCCGACCTGCTGGCGCTGGGCGTGCCGCATATTTGGCTCAGCAGTTTCCACCGCCAGACTGACGTGGAGAGCGCCCTGGCTCATAATGTGCGGGAGTTTGGGGCCATCCGCTCCATGGAAGATCTGCGCCTGGATGACAGTTTTAGATTCATCCCCCTGGCAGACGACAATTCCATCCGAAGCTGTGTCTGCAAAGGCGGTATCAACCTCTACAGGACCGGCGCTGACGTCCAGGTTCTGTCGCCCTACAACCGCAGCGGTCCACTGTCCAGTGGCGCCTTGAATGTGGCCTTTCGGGAGTTTCTCAACCCGGTCTCCGAAGAAAATACCATAAAAGATGTATTCTTCCGCGCCGGGGACAGAGTTATCGTGTTACAGAACGACTGGGAACAGAAGATTTGTAACGGCGATATTGGGACGTACTACCATAAGCTGGCAGACGGGATGCTGCTCTATGGCGTCGCGTGTAATAGGGGCCGCACAGCGGCCTGGGGCGGAGTGAAGTTGAACCCGCTGTCCCGGCTGCGGCTGGCCTATGTGATTACCATCCACAAGTCTCAAGGCAGCGAATGGGACACTGTCGTGCTACCCATCTCCAAAGGCTTCTCACATATGCTCTATCGCAATCTGCTCTACACCGCAATCTCACGCGCCAAACGGCGGGTTGTCATTGTGGGCGATTCGGATGCTTTAAACATGGCACTCCAGCGCGAAACTCCGCCCCGCCGCTCCATATTGGTCACTAAAACCCACGCATACCAGGAATGCGCCGCATGATAGGAGGTTGACAGATATGGATTATATAGCGCTGGGGCAAAGAATTCGAGACCTGCGTCGGAAACGGGGACTCACCCAGGAGAAACTTGCGGAGTTGGTGGACCTGTCTGTCCCTTACATTAGCCACCTGGAGCGAGGGACCAAAAAGCCCAGCCTGGCGGTACTGATTCGGCTGGCGGAGTGTTTGGGCGTTACAGTGGATCGTTTACTCAGTGGCAATCAGGCAAAGGATACGACTGCGTTTTTCCCGGAGATTCAAGAACTCTTGGGCGACTGCTCTGTTTCGGAACGTGCTGTCCTGACAGAAATCGCCTACGCCGCCAAAAGAAGTATCCGTGTACACGGCGTGAGCCGCCCACCATAGGGGGGGTGGAAATAAGATTTGTTTCATACTAGCGGGCAAGTCCCAGCCCGCTGGTTTCTGGACAGGCCGTACTGCTGTATATATACTTTTGCCAGGATACGGATTGTGTCCCCAATCATAATTAAAGGAGGTGTGGGCAAGGCATACGGCCTTGCCCGTAGGCAATGAAAATCAGAACCGATTATGTCACCAATTCTTCCAGCAGCAGCTTTATTCTGGCAAGGAAAGAGGAACTCAGCGAGGCGCAGAAGGAGGCGGTTCTTGGCTACGTCGCAAGAAAAATGCTGGGGAACGCTATTCTGACCCCAAGCAGTTCCGAGGAGGAGATTCAAAAAACATTTGATGATTTCTACATCAGTGAGGAAAACCAGGCCGCGATCCGGCAGGCACTGGCTGACGGCAAAACCGTTTACCGTGGCTGTGTCAATTTCGAATGCTGCGAGGAAACACAGGCTGAACTGTTCGAACGGCTGTGGGAAGCTCTGGAAGACGCAGACCCGGATACGTTCTTAATCCTGGATGGTGACTTGGACATCTGAACCAAAGGGGGACTCTCATCATGCGGTTGAGAATTGATAAGGATTTCATTTCTATGTTTGACGAGCGGAACGGACACTATTTTCGGTCCGGCGCCATCAAAGACGGCGCTGAAACGAAGGAGGACCCCTTTATGTCTTCCTTTCCGGAGCTCTTAGACGTAGGAATTATGGGACATTGCGCCCACGGCCGAAGTGGCCTGTGCGTGGCTGCCGGCGTGGAATGCTATCAGGACGGGCTCCACGCCGACGCGCCCAATATGGCCCTGGAGGATTTTGAAGAAATTGTCCGGCAGTGCCAAGGCAATACGTATCAAATTGCCCTGGGAGGCTGCGGTGACCCAGAGCAACACGAACATTTTGGGGAAATCCTGGTGGCCTGTCGGGTCGCCGGCATCGTGCCGAACTTCACCACCTCGGGCCTGGGGCTGAATTCCGAGCTTGCCAAACTTTGTAGGAAGTACTGCGGGGCCGTGGCGGTAAGCTGGTACCGGAGCTCCTACACGCTGCGGGCGATTGACCTGCTGCTCCAAGCCGGCGTGAAAACCAATATCCACTATGTCGTCAGCAACAGCACCATTGAAGAAGCGATGGCCCGTCTGAAAGAACACAGTTTTCCGGTGGGTATCAACGCCATCGTATTTCTGCTTCACAAGCCCGTTGGATTGGGGAGCCAGGCGCAGGTGCTGAAAAGCAATGATCCCCGAGTGCGGGAGTTTCTTGACCTTGCCTGCGGCGGTGACCACGGGTATAACGCCTGCTCCGTCCCGGGACTGATTTCTCAGTCGATTGATGTCAATCGGGACAGCGTCGATACCTGCGAGGGTGCCCGCTGGTCGGCTTATATCACCCCGGATATGGTGATGCTCCCGTGCAGCTTTGACAACCAGGGCAGGCGGTGGGCGGTGGACCTGCGATCCCACAGCATCCAGGAGGCGTGGGACAGCCCAATTTTCGAGGATTTCCGGAATCACTTTCGCCAAAGCTGTCCCGGCTGTGAACACAGGCTGGCGTGTATGGGGGGCTGCCCCATCTGCCGGGAGGTAGTACTCTGCCCGGAACATGCTCCCGAATAGATACAAAGATGGAACCTTCCGGTACAAAGATGTTCTTGTAATAGAACCAGAACATGATATAATAGTAGCATCTTAAACTATATAGGCGCGAAAAAGCCAGGCCCGCTTTGATAGCGGACCTGGCTTTTTCTGTGCCTGGAGGATGCTGCATAAAATGAAAAATATAGTTTCAGACAAAGCTGAGCTGGTTGACATCCGTTCCGTTTCAATAGATGTTTCTCTGTCCAGAGAAGAAAGGCTTGCTGAATTTTTGAACCAGATTAAAGACCCGTATCATTTTAAATGTGGTGGTATCGAAATCCATGCCTGTTATTCACAAGACGGTCCCACACTGATGGAATGCCTGAAGCAGCTGATAGACCGAAATCAGCCCAATAGTTTATAGACTTGCCCTCAATGGCGGTGTTACGATAGCCCCGGAAAAAGAATTGAATACGGACAGCCGACTCGCTCTTTGATGGGGATTTCCCGCACAAGGAGTGTATTATTATGTCCAAAACGTATAAAGCAACCGCCTATCTGCGGCTTTCATATACTGGCGATCACAGTGCGGAGAGCGACAGCGTTGCTAACCAGAGGCGCCTGATTGCGGATTTCGTGGCCCAGCGCCCGGAGATACAGTTAGTGACAGAACGAGTGGACGACGGCTACAGCGGTATTCTGTTCGACAGGCCGGCCTTTCAAGAAATGATGGCCGATATCAAAAACGGAGCAGTGAACTGCGTTATTGTCAAAGACCTGTCCAGACTTGGGCGGGAACACATCGAGACCAGCCGCTATCTGCGTCAGATTTTTCCCGCTTTTGGGGTTCGCTTCATCGCGGTGACGGACCACATCGACACGGAGGATGAACACACCGGCGATGACCTGGTACTCTCCGTCAAAAGCATTATTAACGACGCTTACTGTAGGGATATCTCGATCAAGACCCGGACTGCCCTGGAGGCCAAGCGGCGGAAGGGAGACTATGTGGGCGCCTGTCCCATCTACGGGTACCGGCGTGACGAGAAAAATAAGAACCACCTTGTGCCTGACGAATACGCCGCCCGGGTCGTGCAGGACATTTTCCGCCGCCGCATTGACGGGGCCAGCGCGGCCCGGATTGCGGATGAGCTGAACCAACTGGGGGTACTGTCCCCGCTGGCCTACAAAATCAGCCGGGGGCTCCCGCACTCTTCAGGTGGGTACGCAGACCATCCGGATGCCAAATGGTCCGCGGTGACGGTCGCCCGTATCCTGCGGGATGAAACCTACACTGGGACGCTGATTCAAGGCAGACAGACAACCCATAATTATAAGCTCAAGAACCTTCTTCAGAAACCGCCAGAAGAATGGGTACAAATTGAAAATGCCCATGAAGCCATTGTGACAAAACGGGATTTTGAACTGGCACAGAAGTTGTCTCAGTTGGATACCCGGGCCGCGCCGGGCGGGAATTCCGTCTACCTCTTTTCGGGCCTGTTGGTCTGCGGTTCCTGCGGCGCCCGCATGAGCCGTAAGACCAATACCTACAAAGGTCAAAAATATATTTACTATCGCTGTCCTGTGGGAAAAAGGCACGGCTGTGACCACCCCGCTATGATCCGAGAGGATGTTTTGACTCAATGTGTTCTTTCCTGCCTGCAGACACATATTAAAAGTGTAGTATCCCTTGAAGAATTGCTGGATGATATCAACGAGGAGCATATCAACCACAACCTGATTGAGGGCTATAAGGCTCAAATCGCAGAGAACGAAGCTCAGTTGTCTCAAATCATCACTTTTAAGAGCAGTCTGTACGAAAATTTTGTTAATGGTATCCTTGATAAAGAGGAGTACAAGACGTTGAACCGCCACTATCTGGTTCAGGCGGAGCAGCTCCGTGAGGCTGTCTCGCTGCTGCGTCAAAAGATAGAGCAGGCCCTGGACAACACTGGCGACCGTCTGAAATGGGCACAACAGTTCAGAGAATACCAGACCATGACCGGACTGGACCGCAGGGCGGTGGTGGCACTTATCCAGTCAATCCGGGTCGTCAGTAAAAACGAGCTGAAAATCAATTATCGTTTTCAGGACGAATATGACCGCACATTAAAAATGCTGGTGGCCTGCAAGGAGGCGATCTAAGTGGCGCAGAAAAGCAGGAAAAATATAGCGTCTCCTCTGCCTGTCCAAACCTCCGGTATGAAGATTTGGCGGGCCGGGCTCTACGTCAGGCTGTCAGTAGAGGATAATGGCAGCCGTGGCGACTCGCTGGAAACCCAGCAGCAGATTATGGAGGCCCACCTGGCCCTGTGCCCCGACATCGAAATTGTAGAGGTCTACATTGACAACGGTATCTCCGGGCGGACCTTTGAACGGCCCGCCTTCCAGATGATGCTGGCTGATGTGGAGACTGGAAAGATTGACTGTGTTGTCGTCAAAGACCTGTCCCGTCTGGGACGCAACGCCATTGACTCAGGATATTATCTGGAAAAATATTTTCCGCTGCATCATGTTCGGTTTATATCTGTGAACGACCAATATGACAGCGAATGTGCGGACAACAGCGGCAGTCAGATCGCACTGCCGCTGAAAAACCTGATGAATGAGGCCTACGCCGCCGACATCAGCAGAAAAGTCCGGACGCAGCAGAATCAGGCCATGCGGGCTGGGGAGTTTGTAGGTTCCCGTCCACCCTATGGGTATCGCAAGGACCCGGACAACTGCCACAGGTTGCTGGTCAATGAGGATACCGCCCCAGTAGTGCGGCAGATTTTTCAGTGGGCCGCAGATGGTACCGCCTTAAACGCTATTGTCAAACGGCTGAATGAAACAGGAGTGCCGACACCCAGCCACTATCTGGCCAGCATTGGGCTTATTTCTCACGAGAAGCTGATTGGCAGCGGCAAATGGCAAAGCAGGACAGTGGGAAAGATTTTGGCAGACCAGGTCTACACCGGAGATATGGTGCAGGGTAAGACCAGGTCGGTCAGGCGTAAGCAGTCCCCTACCCCGCAAGAGGATTGGATTGTAGTACAGGACACGCATGAGCCGCTTATCAGCCGGGAGCTGTTTGAACAGGCACAGGCTGCCCGCTCTAAGACTGCGGCAAAATATGTGCAGAATGAAAAAGCATCGTTTACCCCCAACATTTTTCGGGGACGCACTTTCTGTGGTCACTGTGGCAAAGCGCTTCACCGCCAAAAGAGCCGTGACCAGTACTTTTTTCGGTGTATTTCTAACGATAGGATTGGGCCGGGAACCTGTCCCGGCGATATCCGTGTTCTGCCGGAAGACGACCTCATCGCGACTGTCCTGACTATTGTCCGGAAAGAGGCTGCCGTTATCATGGGGGCTGGATACCGGCTGAAACAAAACGGCGAAACATTCACTTTAAAAGCGGATTTGAAAAAACAAATCTCCTTGCTATGTCAGGAAATTGAACGCGATCGGAAATATCTCATCAGTCTGTATGAAAACTATGTCTCCGGCATCCTCTACAAAGCAGAATATACTGAATTAAAAACTGGCTATGAGCAAAAAATCAGGGCCGCCACGGTTCGTTCTCAGCAGCTTTCAGAACGGAAAAGGAATCTGGAGAAAAACCTGAATGACTACATTGAACTGGCCGATTGGCTGGCGTCTGCCAATGGCAATATGACCTTGACCAGTGACTTGATAGACCGCTTGGTAGACCGGATTGTCGTCTACAGCGCACTGGAAATAGCGGTATATTTCAAGTTCAAAGACGAGTTTGGTGAGATTTTGGAAAATGATTAAAACACCTTATATTATTGCGCTCTATGTCAGGCTTTCTGTTGAAGACTGCAAGGTAGATAGCTTCAGCGTAGAGAATCAGAAGATTGCTCTCCATCAGTATGTCGATACTGTAGAAAGCTTTGAGGGTGCAGAGGTTCAAGAGTTTACCGACAACGGATTTTCTGGGACTAACTTCGAACGGCCCGCCGTCCAGCGGTTACTCGACCTGGTACAAAAGGGAGCGGTAAATTGTATTATTGTCAAGGACTTCAGCCGCTTTGGACGCAACAGCGTTGAGGTGGAATATTACTTGGAGCGTGTGTTTCCTCTATACAATGTACGCTTCATTTCCATCAACGATGGCTATGACAGCGCTCAGCTCCGGGGCGATACTGGCGGCCTCAGTGTTGCTTTCAAGTATCTTATCGCTGAACTCTACAGCCGAGACTTGTCTCAAAAATACAAAAGCGCCAAATACATGAAATTTAAGCGGGGCGAGTACCAAAGCAAAATATGTCCTTACGGTTACCGCAAAAGCATCGATGGCAGAATGGAGCCAGACGAGGAAACCGCTGCTGGCGTTAAACTGATTTTTGAATTGGCCCAAAGTGGACTGGGGGCGAAGCAAATTGTCAGAGCCATGCACGAACGCGGGATCGCTACCCCGGCCGAGTACAAAGCGGCCCACGGATTTAATGGCCATGATATCTCCCGGTGCCACGGAATTTGGCAGGAATCCACGGTAGCCCGCATTTTGATGGATGAACGCTATACCGGCACCTATATCATTGGTAAACGTGAAGTGACCGAGGTCGGCGGACATAAAGTCAAGTTGAAAGATGAGAGCCAGTGGGTCAAGATACCTGACCATCATCCGGCTATCATCAGTAAGGAATTGTACGACCGGGTGCAGGCCCTGCGGCCGAAGGTCAGCGGTATGAAGAAAAATGTCAATACATATCCTCTGCGCGGCAAGGTGTTCTGTGGTTGTTGCGGTCACACTATGGCTCGAACATCAAGCAAAAATCACGCCTATATCTGCCGGCACAGCTCGGTGGATGAAGCGGCTCCTTGCAACGGGCTGCGTATTTTCGAGTCGGAGCTGGAGCACATAGTTTATGATATGGTTTTGTTACGACTTCAAACTTTAGCCGCCTCGGAAAACTGTGCTTCGACATCTGCTCCAGAGGAGCTGGACCAGAAAATTGCTGCTTGTCAAGAGAGAAAACGAAAGCTGTATGAACAATTTGTAGTGCAGGAAATTAACTGGGAGGATTACAAGGTACAAAAGGCTAAGCTGGATGGTGAATTGGACCGGCACAGGCAAACGTTAGCTAATGTCAGTACTCGCATTGCCGGGCGACGGGACGCCGAAGATCAGGCCAGTCTGTTGCAGCGACTTCAGGCCGAAAACCATTTAACAGTTGAATTGGTGGATGAGTTGATCGACCGGGTGGAGATTTACTCTGACGGTCGAGTGGAACCCATCTGGAGATAGCGCAGCCCCCTGATTCGGATACGTCTGCATCAGGGGGCGTTTTCTTATTGCCTTTGTCAGTTAGAAGTTCCATTCTATTGTTTCCAAATGGACGATAGCATTTTGGGGCCTGAAAATAATTTTTTCAATGCGCTCTCTGCTCCCATCAATTTTTGCCACTGCCCACGGATAAAAGTATCGGTACAGTTTGCTCAAAGACGCCACCAATGCAATATCACCGTATATACTACAGTCGGTTTCTGACTGCTCAAGCCTTTGGCGAAGCTCTGTAATTTTCCTGTGATCGCATCCTACTTCGCTGGCGTATTCTCTGAACTGCTGGTTCTCGTCATACCACTGCTGAATAGTTTTGAAAGCAGCACGTTCCAAGTAGAGCCTAAAATTCTGATTTAAAATACCGCTCTTATTTGTATGGTTCAAAACAATATTCAATGGAATTTTTATACGGGCTATTATCGGGGCGATATAGTACCATCGCTCATCAGAGTCGTACAGATAAACATGGTCGACAAATGCTATTTTACTGTAAATATCTAACTCGCCGTTGCCAACCCAGTGAGATTGGCCAGTGGGTTTGGTACGAAAAAATTGAGAAGAATGGTCACTTCCGGGTGATGACAGTGACCGGAGCTGCCCCAAACCAAACAGGTACTCCACCATATCAGGCGTATTGTAATGAATCCAAAGACAAGCCCCAACTGTTCCCGGATAGCCTCCATTGCCGCTCCAACCGTATTGCACATACTTGTCTGACAACCGTCTGGCGATGATGCTGATATCTCCCATGAAAATTTCCTCCCTGTCATTTGTGGTGTATGAACACTATTGAAGATTATATACTGTGGGGGACAAATCGCCCAGTAACCGAACGGCAAAATCCATACTATGAGGTTACTACAAAAGTTTTGTAAAAGTATTGACTTTCTCTAAAACTTAAGATACCATAATAAATGTAAACGTCACTAATCACCGCTAGAAGCAGTTCGTTTTTGTTGTCACGGAAGGAGTGATCGTGTTCTATATATAAATGTAAAGAAGAAAAAGAGGATAATTGTTTTCTGAGTCGGCTTGTTTTTAATAAGCCGGCTTTTGTGGAAACAATTCAAGGCCAAGGATATTTTTAATCTTCTTGGCCTTTTTCTATATAAATGAGAAATCAGCCGCTTAATGCGGTCCGGCTACAGACATCGGTAACTGTCTGCCAGGTTCAGGTGGTAACCTGACGCACTCAAAATCACCACGATTGCCGCTTGCGGCCAGTTTTGCCGTTGTCAGGTAGACCAACGGCAGATGCCCAGCTGACGCACTGGACATCGTCCTTGGGAGCGTCAATCTCTGCAACATGCCTCTTACCGAGACCCGCCCGTAGCCATCGGAGATTGGCTACCGCTAATATGATGACGGTAGGCATATTGGTAATTCTTGCAACACTGCCGGAGATGTTCCACATATGGGCTTCGTGTGGTATATCTGTTTTATATTATGAAGCCCGGTCCGCTGTGGGCCCTTACTGGTTATTTGACGCCGACCGGCGGAAAATAACCAGTTAAGGAGCCGCGAAAGTATTATACGACTGGCAATCGTATAATATGGGGTCATTACGTCCCCCGTAACAAAGACGTGTGCCAACTTTAACATGGCAGTTGCCAAGGGGTGCCCGGACACCTAACTCCGGATTACCTTATATATAATAATGGAGTTCTGAAAATAATGGGAAGCCTAAAGTATGAGATTTCGCAACGATGTAAACAACTACAGGCAAATCCAGTCGATGGAAAACATACATCACTAAAGAGCTGGCGGACTTATATGGATTCTGCTATACATTTTGGTCAATGGTGCAAAACAACTTATGGGTGTCGTCATTTCGGCGATTGCCAGGAGCACATCCCAGATTACGTTGATTGGTTGGCACAACAGGGTAAAAGTGCCAGCACCATCCACACTTATTTGGCCGGGGTGTGTCGTGTGTTTGAGGTTCCGTTAGCGGATGTGAAAGTCTTGCCTGCAAAGAAGCCATTGAGCAGGCCATTAACGCCCACTATGGGGATAACCGTCTGAATACCGAGGCCGCTGTCAAAGAGGTGCTGGAACAGTTCGGGCCGGAGCGTATGCAGTACATCCTTGCCAATACGGTGCTGAAAAAGGAGCATGACGGGCGCATCTCCCGCGATAACAAAGCCTGGGCGAAAACAATCCCCATGCCGGAGGATGGCGGCGATCCCCGCCACAGCTATGCCCTGGTGGTGGATAAGGTCAACCCCGGCCTGACCGACCTGTTCTTGAAGCAGGCGCGGAAAGTCCTTCAAGCCCCGGAGAAAGGCTCCGTCCTGGAAAAACTCAAACAGGAGCCGCCGGAACGCAGACCCGCCGCCCCTAAGAAACGGGAACCGGAACGATGAGCGCGGCAAAGCGGAAACGGGAGGTGCAGGTGAATTTCCGGGTTTCCCCGGAGGAGCTGGCCCTGATTGAGCAGAAAATGTCCCAGCTTGGAACCGTCAACCGGGAAGCCTACCTGCGGAAAATGGCGCTGGACGGGTATGTGGTAAAGCTGGATTTGCCGGAACTGAAGGAGCTGGTGTCCCTGATGCGCTATTCCAGCAACAACTTAAACCAGCTGACCCGTAAAGTGCATGAAACCGGGCGGGTTTATGACGCTGATTTGGAAGATATATCCCAGCGGCAGGAACAGCTTTGGGAGGGTGTGCAGAAGATACTGGCCCAGCTTTCCAAGCTCTCCTGACCGGATAGTTTGCTCCATCTGCGGAGGGAGGAACGGCGTTCTTCGCCGCGCCTTCCTCCGCTTTTTCTTTTTGCCTTAAAGTTCAGCGTTCAGATGTGATATATTTTTGATTTTGGCTTCTCGGTTTGTCCGGTATTGTCATCTGGAGCTTTCCAGTATCAAGCAGAGGCCGCAGGTATTTTTGTGTAAAGTTCTTTGTGTTTTTATATCCGCAGTGTTCTGCGATTTCCGCTTTAGAGTGTGGTTCAAGGCAAAAGACCAGAATCTTATCAGTGATTGTCACTTGGGTTGTCACTTGGGTCTTGACTTGGGTTGTCACTTGGGTCTTTTCCTGCGGCCCCACCTTTTCAATGGCAACCGGAGCCAACGGAACGATTGTGCGGAATACATCATCCTCGATAAATTCTGGTGTCCCGCCGGAATAAAGCCGGGTGTATTTATAGGTGTTCCGCATACCGGAACCCAGTTCATCAGCCAATCCAATTTCCCGGAACACTTTCGATATAGGTGGGTTCTTTGCATACGGCTCGAAAGAGGATAACAGCAGTTCCCCATGTCCGTGAGAGCGGTTGGCATTTTCGGTGTAAAGCCGGTTTCGCTCGATTACAAACTTTGCCACATATCCGCTGGAATAATCCCTGTGTGCCAGACTGTTTGAAAAAATTTCCCGCAAAATCCAATCTCTGGCGCTGATGCTTTGAATCCCTTCCTGCACAAAAGGATCACTAAGGTGTTTTTGCCCAAACGCAATCAGACGGTCATAGGTTTCTAAAAGATTTGTTATGATAACGTCCCTGTCATCATAACGGTCCAAATTCTCTACCCGAAAAATAGCATCTGTCTTATGCTGCGGAAGAACAGACATGATGGTAGAGTCTTTTCCAAAGAGCAGGATTGCCGCAAGAGTGATACCTTCCATCTGCTTTTCTTCATCTTTTAGAATCAGACCGGCGCTGTGCAGCATTTCCTCGTCTGACATGGATTTCCACGGATGGTTTGCGGTACGGCTGGAAGTCATCGTTCTTGCCCTTTCAATCAGGTCAGAGCGAAGATCACTAAGCTGAAACCGGGTCACTTTGTTGACAAAATAACTGCCGCTTTTACGGGCATACAGCTGATACACCATATCTGAATTATCCGTAATGTCAATATCCGATTCATGGTTCCGGTCAAAAATACGCCCGCGATGACGGCATACCTGGCTGCTGACCGGCACTTGAATTACCAGAAGTGTGCGCCCCTCTATCTGGTAAGTTTCCGGCTGTAAATAAAGGGGAGGATTGATTTTCTGCCCGTTGTTGATAGAGGTAACAAAATCTTTTTTCATGCGGTCAACTGCATCCGGGATAATTCCTAAAATCTCTCCGTTGTCCTTTACGCCCAGGATAATGATTCCACCATCCCGGTTAGAGAATGAGCAGACAGTATCATACACATCCCTGGTAATCTCGTTTGTGGATTTCTTAAACTCCACACGGATATTTTCACCGCCATGTATCAGCGTCAACAGTTCATATTCTGTCATAGGAGCAAGACCCCCTTTCGGTTTCAAATTTCTATTCCCTATTATACGGGATTTTTCAAATAATATCAATTCAATGATGCTAAGAACAGTAGGAGGTGTTTGATATGGCAACCACACGCATCATGCCGCTGCACATTGGCAAAGGCCGCACCGAAAGTCAGGCGGTCAGTGACATTATCGACTATGTATCCAACCCGCAAAAGACAGATAACGGCAGGCTCGTCACCGGCTTTGCGTGTGACAGCCGGGTAGCCGACGCCGAGTTTCTGCTGGCAAAACGGGAGTACATTTCCACCACCGGGCGGGTACGGGGCGCGGACGATGTGCTGGCCTACCATGTCCGGCAGTCCTTTGTCCCCGGCGAGATTACCCCGGAAGAAGCCAACCGGCTGGGCGTGGAGTTTGCAAAGCGGTTCACCAAGGGCAGTCACGCCTTTGTGGTCTGTACCCATATCGACAAGTCCCATATCCATAACCACATCATCTGGAACGCGGTCAATCTGAACTGTGACCGGAAATTCCGAAACTTTTGGGGCAGTACCCGTGCGGTCCGGCGGCTCAACGATACCATCTGCGTTGAGAACGGCTATTCCATTGTAGAGGACCCAAAACCGCATGGAAAAAGCTACAACAAATGGCTGGGGGATCGGGCAAAGCCCTCCCACCGGGAACAGCTCCGCATGATGATCGACCAGGCGCTGGAACAGAAACCGGCTGACTTTGACGCTCTGTTAAAGCTGCTTGCGGAAATGGGCTGTGAGGTGTCGCGCCGGGGACAGGCAATCCGGCTCAAAGCCCCCGGCTGGAAGAATGTTGCCCGCATGGATGAGAAGCTGGGACAAGGGTACAACGAGGCAGAAATCCGGGCGGTACTGGCTGGGGAAAAAGAGCATACTCCAAGGAAAAAAACGGCTGTTCAACCAGAACCGCCCAAGGTCAATCTTCTGGTGGATATTCAGGAGAAATTGCAGGCCGGAAAAGGCGCTGGCTATGCGCGCTGGGCAAAGGTATTCAATCTGAAACAGATGGCGCAGACAATGAACTATCTCACCGAGCATGGCCTGCTGGAATACGCAGTCTTGGAAGAAAAAGCGGCTGCTGCTACCACCCGCCACAATGAGCTGTCGGCACAGATCAAGGCGGCGGAAACCCGCATGGCGGAGATAGCCGTACTGCGGACCCACATCATCAATTATGTGAAAACTCGCGAGGTCTATGCGGCCTACCGCAAGGCGGGGTATTCCAAGAAATTTTTAGCGGAACATGAAGCGGATATTTTGCTCCACAAGGCGGCAAAGCAGGCTTTTGACGATTTGGGTATCAAGAAGCTGCCCACCGTCAAGAGCTTGCAGGCCGAGTATGCCCAGCTGTTGGAAGGAAAGAAAAAAGACTATGCCGAGTACCGGCGCTCCCGCGAGGAAATGCGGGAACTGCTGGCCGCAAAAGCCAACGTAGACCGGCTAATGGGATATGGGGAGGAACGCCAGAATGACCGGGAAAAAGAACCGGAGCAGGATCGCTGACGCGCCCGTTTTTTCGTATTTTCTCACCGCCGCAGGCAGGTGAAAAGCGTTCCGCAGGAACGCGCAGCCACAGAATGAAATTCTGTGTTCAAAAGGGGCTTGGGGAATCCCCAACAAGCAGCGCCAGGAGCCGGATGGCTATCCTGGGGCATTGCTTGCCACTTTCTTGGTGATACAAAAACAGCCAGCGAGAGAAACTTTCAAGTTTCACTCACTGGCCTATTCTTTTTCAAGTTTCTTAGAAATTTCCTTTAGTTCCTCCGCAAATCCACGAGTATGGCTCAACAAGGTTTCCCGCATCTCTGGCGGACAGTTTAGATATAGCAGCTTCATCTCATTTTGCCCAGCTTCATCTGGTGTCAGCTCCGGCCTGATAAGAGAGTCGAGAGAAAAGTGCAGAACTTTCGCTAATGTTTTCATAATCAGGTAGGATGGATTTCTTCTGCCTTTCTCAATATCGGCAATCTCTTTGATGGAAATATGCGATTCATCTGCCAGTTGCTGCTGTGTGAAATTTTTTTCTTTTCGCGCAGCTCGAAGCATATCCCCCAATATGGTTAATTCATCAATCGGCATTATCGTTCACCTCAATAATATTGTATCGTTCCGGATTCATTTAAGGAATAACCTTATATTGCCGACAAACAGGTATGATTATGCCGATTTTTGATAGTAAGTCAGCTTTATATACTTGTTGCAGGCAAAAGGATAAGGTATGATAAAGTGGTAAGTATCTTATGTGAGGAGAAAACGAAAAACTTTTTTGATTCTTAGGACATTTCTGCAACATTTCAGTTTTAAGATGAGTGATACAGACGAAAAAGAGAGGAAGTGAGTGCATGAGAAAGATACTGATTGTGGAGGACGACATTCTCCTGAACCGGACGCTGGGATACAATCTGGCGTCTGATGGATATGAAATCACAGCGGCCTATAACCACAAGGACGCTGTTTCCCATTTGAAGGAAACCGAGTTTGATGTTGCGCTCCTGGACATCAATCTGCCGGATGGCAGCGGTCTTGACCTTTGCGAAGAAATCCGGGAGCGAGGCCAGCACACCTACATCATTTTCATCACTGCCAACGACAAGGAAAGCGATATGCTCAAAGGTTATGAGGCAGGCGGCGCGGACTATGTGACGAAGCCCTTTTCGGTAACGGTGCTGTGCAGGAAGGTGGCGGCGGTTTTTGCCAATCTGGAACGGCGCACGCCTCGGCACGATCTGTTTGACGATGGCTTTCTGAAAATCGACTTTTCCGAGCAGCGTGCATCCCTTGCCGGAGAGCCGTTGGACTTCACTCCGAAGGAATACCGCACCCTGTTCCTGTTCGTGAAGAACCCCCGTATTATCCTGACCAAGCGGCAGATTTTAGAGAAGCTGTGGGACATTGACGGGGACTTTGTGGACGAGCATACCCTGACCACCATCATCAGCCGTATCCGCAAGAAGATCGAAACAGACGAGCATAAGTATATCAAGACAGCTTATGGCATGGGCTATCAGTGGATCGGCGGTGAGCAGGCATGAAACTGGAAAATTTATCTGTCAAAAAGTTTCTGCGGCTCATTACGGTTGGCCTGCTGACCACCTCTTTTCTGGTGCTGCTGGGCTTGTTTCTGGTTACGAAAAACCTGCGGCTGGTTTTGTACGGTGGGCTGCTGACCGCTGTGTTTCTGGTATGGGACGGGATCTTCCTGCACTACTTTCAAAAGAAGCTGACCCTGTTCACCGACAGCCTGTGCCGGACGCTGGATGACATGATGGACAGTGCCGCACGGCCAGAAATGGACTATGAAGCGGAAACACTGCTGGCGAGGATCAGCCACCGCTTGGAACGGCTCTACAACATCATGCAGAAAGACCGGAACACAGTCGCAAAAGAAAAGGCCGATCTGCAATCTCTGTTATCGGACATTTCCCACCAGACCAAGACCCCCATTGCCAACCTGAAAATGCTCAATGAAACCATGCTGACCCGCCCGATCTCGGAGGAACAGCGGCGGGAGTTTTTGCAGGCAACCGGCAGCCAGCTTGACAAGCTGGACTTTCTGATTCAGGCAATGGTGAAAACTTCCCGGCTGGAGGCCGGTGTGATTACGCTGGAGAAAAAGGACGCTTTAATCGGGGAAACTCTGGTGAATGCCATCAACGGGATTCTGGCACCGATGGAGAAAAAAGGTATTGAGCTGACCGTAGATTGCCCGGAGGGGCTGACCATTTCCCATGACAGCCGCTGGACTTCCGAGGCCCTGTTCAATCTGCTGGACAATGCGGTGAAGTACACGCCTGCTGGCGGCAGCGTCCATGTGTCCGTTCAGAATTGGGAAATGTACTGGAAAATTGATGTGACCGACACGGGCCGGGGCATCCCGGAGCAGGAGCAGGCCACTATCTTCAAGCGGTTCTACCGGGAAGAAGCGGTGCATGAGGTGGATGGTATCGGCATTGGATTATATCTGGCCCGTGAGATCATCACCATGCAGGGCGGGTACATTCTGGTGACTTCCGAGGTTGGGAAAGGTTCCACCTTTTCGGTGTTCCTGCCACAAGAGTAATCAAGCGGCGGCCTGTGCAGGCTGCCGCTTTTTTCAAAAAAACATCGTAGCATGGATTTTAGGACATTTCTGCAACATTTGGGAGGTAGGCTATTTTCAAACGATGAGAGGAGGAAGTTACATGACTATCACAAAGACACTGATTCTCAATGCGATTCTACTCTGCCTGCCGCCTATGATTGTCCTGGGTGTTTTCAAGTCCTTTTCTGTCCAGCATATCCGATGGGCAGCTGGAGTAGTGGCATTGATTGATGTTGCTGCCTTTCAGACACAGCTATTCTATTATGAGAGCGTCTGGCTTGTGCTGTTCTTTTTGGTGATTCAACTGGCAATTACCGGCTTGCTTTCAGTTTGGCTTTACAAAAAATACGGCCAAACATGAAATGTCCTAAAATTGAAGCAATTCGCCTCTAGATTAAAGGACGTTTAGGACATTTCTGCAACAATTCAGTCTTAGACTACTCTTATCAAAAATAGAAAGGCGGTATTCTTATGAGTATCTTAAAAACAACTGATCTGAAAAAATATTATGGCACTGAGCCGAACATTACCCGCGCACTGGATGGCGTGACCTTTTCCGTAGAGGAAGGAGAGTTTGTGGCTGTGGTCGGTACATCCGGCTCCGGCAAATCCACC
Organism: Oscillospiraceae bacterium; assembly: GCA_910575265.1. Taxonomy (GTDB): domain Bacteria; phylum Bacillota; class Clostridia; order Oscillospirales; family Oscillospiraceae; genus Lawsonibacter. Next base: position 31,828 of record CAJTEA010000016.1, on the reverse strand, counting down.
TTGCTGCACATGATGGGCGGCCTGGACACCCCCACTTCCGGCAGTGTGGTGGTTCGGGATAAAGAACTGGCGAAGATGAACGATGAGCAACTTACCATCTTCCGCCGTCGCAACATCGGCTTTGTGTTCCAGAACTACAATCTGGTGCCGATCCTGAATGTGTATGAGAACATCGTCCTGCCCGTGGAACTGGATGGTGACACTTCTCTTGGCCCGCTCCCTCAAACTGAGATCATGACAGGCTTCCCCGAAAAAGTATCCGATTGGACGGTCATTTACTTTTACCCCAGACACAAAAACGTGCCTGGGATACAGCGATAAGCCTGTAAATGGTGAAACAAGTAGTATATGATCGTTCAAATTAAACCGCTGTGCTACTAGTGTAACTCTGGCAGGTGGGCTTGTCAAGGGGGAATTTGGCGAACAAGCCCGCCATCTTCAGTATGACGCTATCATTGCAGCAAAAGATTACGCAGCATGATTGAATTATCGCTAAAAATCTGCGATAATAGATTCCAATATGCAAATAAAGGAATGCGCACAATGAGACAGACTCCGTTTCATGATTATTACACGGCGAGAACACTGGAGGCACTTTCCTGTGAAGACAGCTTTATCCCTGTCTATGCTTCCGCCAGTAACAAAATCTACCCCTTCCAGATTGCGGCGGCGGACTTCGCCCTCCGCTCCCCATATCAAAAAGGCGTGGTGCTGTGCGATGAGGCCGGGTTAGGCAAGAGCCACGAAGCAATGCTGATCATCACCCAGAAATGGCTGGAGGGGCGGCGGCGTATTCTGCTTGCCGTTCCCAACGCCGACCTGCTCTGCCAGTGGACAGCGATGATGGAGGAATTATATTCCACCCCCTACATCGTACTCTCTACCCACACTCAGTGGGACGCCCTGGCAACTGAGGACGAGCCCAACCCGTTTCTCCGGGACGCTGTTGTCATCACGACCTATGAATTTGCTGCCGCCAATGAGAATGAAGCCGGGGCCGTGCCCTGGGATCTGGCGGTATTCGAGGAGGCCAACGCCCTCTCAACCGTCTACCAGGAGGGCAATCAACAGGCGAAAGCCCTCAAGCGCATCGCCGGGGGTGCCTTCAAGCTGCTGCTCACTGGGACGCCCATTGAAAAGAATATCATGGATCTCTACGGGCTGATTTGGTTCATCGACGAGACGGTTTTGCCCGACGACCGGGAATTCCTGGCCCGGTATCTCCGCCGCCCGGAACGCTACCCTGAGCTTGCCGAACTGGTTCGTCCCTACTGTTTCCGCACCCTCCGTATCCAGGCGGCAGATTACGCCAAGGTGCCCCGGCGGGTACTGCTGACCTATGAGTACACCCCTTCGCCCCAGGAGCAGATGCTCTACGACCTGCTGTACGCCTACATCAATCAGCCTATAAAGCTGGCCTTCCCGGAGATGGATCAGTATGATCTGGCCCTGCGGCTGCTGGGACTTCACGGCTCCTCCACCGCCGCCATTTTGCAGACCATCCGGGGCGTCATCCGGCGGCTGGAGCAAATGCCCAACTCCGCTGGGGAACTGGCCCAGTGGCGGGAGATGGAACGGGCGGCGCTGGAAGTGAAACAGGAGGCCAAGGCAACAGAGCTGCTGTACGCCCTCAAGCTGGGCTTTGCCGCTATGAAAAAACGGGGCGGAGCACGGAAAGCGGTCATTTTCACCGAGAGCGTGGAGACGCAGAAGATGCTCCTCCCGCTGCTGGAGGGCGCATACAGGACCGCGCTGTACCGAGGCGGCGCGGACTACTCCGCCATCCGGGCATTCAAGGAGGACGGCGAGGTCCTGCTCACCACCGACAACGGCGCCCGGGGCTTCAACCTGGAGGAAGCCGCCTTTGTGATCCACTACGACCTGCCCTACAACACCCTGAAGCTGGAACAGCGCATCGACCGCTGCCACCGGCTGGGGCAGGAAAACGACGTCCTATCCCTGGCCTTTATCAACCGGGACAACCTTTCCGACGTGCGAAAGCTGGAGCTGGCCAGCAAGCGGACGCTGGTGTCCGGCGGGGTGTTCGGCCTCACCGACAGCGTGCTGGGCGGGTTCACCAACGACCTGAACGCGGGGTTCCGGGACGCGGAGAGCCGCCTGCGGCCCAGGACTCAGGTGGAGGCGGACTATCAGGAGACGCTCGTGCGCAACGAGGAGGAAAACCGCCGCGCCGTTTCCGCCGCCGAGGACGTGCTGTTCACCACCTTCAGCCGGGAGCTGGCACAGCGGGTCAACCTTTCTCCCAGGTACATCGACAGGCGGGCAAACAAGCTGAATGAGGCTCTTTGGCGGCTTGTAAAAATCTTCTTTTTGCGGTACAATGAGACAAATACCGACTGCGTTTTCATGATCGACGAGGAAACGAAAACTGTCACCGCCACAGAATACGAAACTCTGCCAGTGCTGTTTTACTATTGGACGGGTAGCCGGAACCGCCCCTACCGCAGTCAGAAGCAATACGGCATGGGCGGCGGGTTCAAGCCACGGGCGGGGCAGATCACCTTTTCCAGCATCATCGGACAGGGTATTCTCCACGAAACGGAGTGCGCCAACGCCGGGACGCTGACGGTGGAGGGGGACATCGAGTCCTGCCAAATCGGTCTGTACTCCATCACTCTGACCGGCGGCGGCACACGGCGGGAAATACCTGTGCTGTGCGGCGTAATCGACAGCGGCAGGGTACTCAGCGAAGACGAGTGTAAAGCAATCCTGGCCCTGCCCATGCGTGACTGCACCGAGGACGGTTCCCGCTCTCCCCATTGGCTGAAAGGCCGCGGCGCACCCCATGAGCTGGACAAGCTGGTTCCCGTGGGCGCGCTGCTGGAGCGGGAGGCAGAAAAACTCTCCCCGGCCCAGGCGGAGGAAATGGAGCGGATGAAGCTGCGCTGTAACGGCCAAAAGGCGGCGCTGGCCCGGAAGCTGGACGGCTTGGAGGTACAAGTCCGCGCCCTGGAGGCGGAGCGGGAGTCCGTCACCGGCGACCGGCTGCGGAGGCTGTCGCTGGAGAAGGAGGCCACCCGTCTGCGGCGGGAATTGATGAAGGGCCGGGAAAACCAGTTTTTTGACGCTATGCGGCTGGATCTGGAGCTGGAGGAGCAAATCAAAAAGTTTGTGGAGCAGGAAAAATTGACCGCCAAGGTCACAAGGGAATTTGTGGTTGAGGTCAGAGGAGGAACTTAAAATGGATACCATGGACGGTCTGAGCATGGACCTGGAGCGCGCCAACCTGGACAAGCTCCGCAGGGTGTTCCCGGAGTGCTTTGCCGAGGGTAAGCTGGACATTGACAAGCTGCTGGGCCTGTGCGGGGAGTACATCGACAACGATTTTGAGAAGTACCGCTTCGAGTGGAAGGGCAAGGCGGAGTGCCTGCGGCTGGCACAGAAGCGGTCCGCCGGGACGCTGCGGCCCTGCCCCGGGGAGAGCGTGGACTGGGAGCACACCCGGAACCTCTACATAGAGGGGGACAATCTGGAGGTTTTGAAGCTGCTCCAGACCGCCTACTACCGAAAGGTGAAGATGATCTACATTGACCCGCCCTACAACACGGGGAACGATTTCGTCTACGCCGACGACTTCGCCGACCCCCTGGCCCGGTACAGGGAGGTCACCGCCCAGACCACCAAGTCCAACCCGGAGACCATGGGCCGGTTCCACACCAACTGGCTGAATATGATGTACCCCCGGCTGCGGCTGGCGGCGAACCTTCTGCGGGACGATGGGGTGATTTTTATCTCCATTGACGATAACGAGGTGGATAATCTCAAAAAAATATGTAATGAAGTGTTTGGGGAGGAACATTTTATTGGCTGTGGTATTTGGAAGCGTCGGACTTCATCCGCAATGGATCAGTCCAAAGTATCAACCGATCACGAATATGTTTTAATTTATCATCGCGGACAGTTTGAGCCATTTAAAGGGGGAAAGAAGGACTATAAAGGTTATTCAAATCCCGATAATGACCCCAGAGGACCCTGGGTTGCAGGAGATCTTACTGTTGGAATGAATGCTGATATGCGACCGAACCAATTTTATGATCTTATAGATCCTAAAACCGGGAAAGTGTATAAACCCAGTTATAATAGGGTTTGGTCTTATGCACCAGACAGCATGAAAAAACTGATAGAGGAAGATCGGATTGTTTTCCCGGAAGATACAGCTCTGCGGCCAATGAAAAAACGTTTTGCAAATGAATTGAAAAGTGCTACCAATCCATTTTCAACATGGATGAGTGAGATCGGGTTGAACACAGAGGGGACGCGAGCGGTTTACACACTGTTTGACAACAAAAGCCTTTTCAATTACGCAAAGCCGATTAGCTTAATAAAAACTCTTATTGAACAGGTAACTTCTGCCAATGATATCATCCTCGACTTTTTCTCCGGCTCTGCCACCACCGCCCACGCCGTCATGCAGCTCAACGCCGAGGATGGCGGGAACCGCCGGTTCATTCTGGTGCAGCTTCCCGAGGTCTGTGACGAGAAAAGCGAGGCGGCGAAAGCGGGCTATGCCAACATCTGCGAGATCGGCAAGGAGCGCATCCGCCGCGCGGGGGCGCAAATCGAAACCGGCGACACCGGCTTCCGTGTATTCAAGCTGGACAGCTCCAACCTGAAAACCTGGGACGCCGCACCCATCGATCCCCAGGCGGAGGACGTGATCGGCGAGCTGGCAAACCGCATGAACGCCATGATCCACCGGGTCAAGCCGGACCGCTCCGACCTGGACATGGTGTTTGAGGTCATGCTCAAGCTGGGCGTGCCCCTGGACTTCCCCATGACCGAGGTATCCGTCAACGGCAAAACCGCCTACAGCGTGGGGGAGGACTGCCTTCTGCTGGTGTGCCTGGCCCCGGACATTCAGCCCGGGGACGTGGAGCAGATGGCGGAGTACGCCCCCGCCAAGGCGGTCATCTCCCGGGACAGCTTCGCCGACGATACGGCGATGGCCAACGCCTGGTACATCCTGCGGGACCGGGGCGTGGATTTGAAATTGGTGTGAGGTGTTTGAAATGGATAAAAAACTGTTACCTAGGAACTTTTTCCGGGATAATCCACTGGACAAGATGTCCGCCCCGCTCATCGCCCATTTTTCTATGACGGCGGGCTTTGATGAAAAACTTCAGAATACGATATGGGATATTCTGGAGGGAGAGATCGAGCCCGAGCGCAAGGCACGGATCGAGGAGGAAAAAGCAGAGATCGCCCGGCTTGAAACGGGTGACGCAATCGTCAAATTTATTCGAAATGACTATGACATCGCCAACCGTGAAACGCTTTGTAAAAAGATTCTGACCATGCAGGCGGAGGTGCTGCCACCTCTGCTGCGCCGTTTCCAAACCAGCTTTCAGGACAGCGTGACGGAAACCACCGTATACATCCTTGGCCATGCGGAGCGGGAGTATGTTGACCAGCTGATTGAGATGTATCCGGAGATCCGGAACCCTTACGCCCAAAGTATGGCCTGCGTGGCGCTGGGCGTTCAAGAGCGGGAGGACACACTTCCGCTTCTGCTGCGGGAGTATGAGCGGTTAAAGAGACAATACCCGGAGGAAAGCTATTGCCAAGGGCCGTTGCTGGCGATCTATATTCTGTATGGAAAGGCGTAGCCCGCCATGAAACTGAAATTCAAGGATCAGGATTTCCAGACCGCCGCCGTGGAGGCCGTGGCCGGCCTGTTCGCCGGGCAGGAGCGCTCCCGGGCCACCTTCTCCGTCATGGATGAGGGCCAGCTCCCGGATCAGACCAGCTTCGGCCCGGCGGAGCTGGGGGTGGGTAATGTCCTGCGGCTGACTGATGAGGCCCTCGCCGCCAATATGCGGGCCGTCCAGAAGCGGAACCTCCTGCCCATGACGGACAGCGCCGCCTCCCGGCAGTTCTGCGTGGAGATGGAGACGGGCACCGGGAAAACCTACGTCTACACCAAGACCATCTTCGAGCTGAACCGGCGGTACGGCTTCACCAAGTTCATCGTGGTAGTGCCGTCGGTGGCCATCCGGGAGGGCGTGTACAAGTCCTTCCAGGTCACGCAGGAGCACTTTGCCCTGCAATACGACAGCGTGCCCTGCCGGTATTTCATCTACAACTCCGCCAAGCTGTCCGACGTGCGCCAGTTTGCCGCCAGCGCCAACATCGAGGTGATGATCATCAACATCGACGCCTTCAAAAAGGCGGAGAACATCATCAACCAGGCCCAGGACAAGCTGAACGGCGAGACGGCCATGGGCTTTATCCGGGACACCAACCCCATTGTCATCATCGATGAGCCCCAAAGCGTGGACAACACCCCCAAGGCCAAAGAGGCCATCGCGTCGCTGAATCCTCTGTGTGTGCTGCGCTACTCGGCCACGCACCGGGAGAAGATCAACCTGCTCTACCGCCTGACCCCGGTGGACGCCTATCAAATGGGGCTAGTGAAGCAGATCGCCGTGTCCTCCAACCAGGTGTCCGGGGGCTTCAACCAGCCCTATGTGCGCCTGCTGTCGGTGTTCAACGAGAAGGGCTTCCGGGCCAAGGTGGAGATGGACGTGAAAGGCAAAACCGGCGCCGTGACCCGGAAAGCGGTGACGCTGAAACCGGGGGACGATCTGTTCCTGCTGTCCGGCGGGCGGGAGCTGTACGAGGGCTACACTGTGGCAGGCATCGACTGCACCCCCGGTTATGAGCACATTGAGTTCGGCAACACCCAGGAGGTGGCGCTGGGCAAGGCCATCGGGGACATTGACGAGAACGTGGTGAAAAAGGCCCAGATCCGCCGAACGGTTGAGGCCCATCTGGACAAGGAACTGCGCTATATGGGGCGGGGCATCAAGGTGCTGTCCCTGTTCTTCATCGACAAGGTGGACAAATACCGCCACGAGGACGGCACGCCGGGAATCTACGCCGAAATGTTCGAGGACTGTTACCGGGAGCTGATCGCCAAAGAGAAGTATGCCCCCATCCGGGAGCGGTTTTCCGCCGACGTGTCCAAGCTGCACAACGGCTACTTCTCCCAGGACAAAAAAGGCCGCCTGAAGGATACCAAAGGCGATACCCAGGCGGACGACGACACCTATAACACCATCATGCGGGACAAGGAGTGGCTGCTGAGTTTTGACTGCCCCCTCCGGTTCATTTTCTCCCACTCCGCGCTGAAAGAGGGCTGGGACAACCCAAACGTGTTCCAGGTCTGCACGCTGATCGAGCAGAAATCCACGTTCACCTGCCGCCAGAAGGTGGGGCGCGGCCTGCGGCTGTGTGTCAACCAGGCGGGGGAACGGGTGGAGGACCGGGACATCAACGTCCTACATGTCATGGCCAACGAGAGCTTTGCTGAGTTTGCTGCCACGCTGCAACAGGAGATCGAGGACGAAACTGGCGTAAAGTTCGGGGTCCTGAACCTGAGCCTTTTTTCCGGCATGGTCTACGAGGAAAAGCGCCAGGAGGAGCGGACGGTCACGGCGGAGCAGGCCCAGCGGGTGGTGGAGACCCTCAAGACCACCGGGGCCATCGATGAGGGCGGCAAGGTCCATCCTGCCACCAAGGTGGAGGAGATTGTGCTTCCCCCGGAATTGGAGGAAGTGCGGGAAACCGTCCGGGCGGCAGTAGAACAGAAAGAGCCCGTTACAGCCCAGGCCCTCGTTGGTACAGTCTACACCGCTACGGTGGTGGAGGAAAAGACGATCTCCTACGACGATGCCCAGGAACTGTTGGAGCACTTCCAAAAGAAGGACTATATCACCCCGACTGGGAAGATCAAGGATACCATGAAAAACGCCCTGAAGGCGGGGACGCTGGAGCTACCGAAAAAGTACGAGGCCGCCCGGGGCCGCTTTGAGGCCATCATCGCCAATGCGGACCGGAAGCCGCCGGTGCGGGACGCTTCCCGGGATGTGACGGTGTGCCTGAACAAGCAGGTGATGCTCTCACCGGAGTTTCTGGAGCTGTGGGGGAAGATCAAACAGAAGACCACCTACCGGGTCAGCATCGACACCGAGGAACTGGTGAAACGGTGTGTCAAAGCCCTGCGGGAGATGCCAAAGCTGCAAAAGACGAGGTTGGTCTCCCAAACAGCGGATATCCACCTGGAGCAGGCAGGTGTCTCCCACACCGAACGAGAGACCCGGTTCACGGATGTGGACAACGCCTACCGGGTGTTGCCCGACCTGATCACCATCCTCAGCGACGCCGCCCTGCTCACCCCCGCCACGGTGAACCGCATCCTGTTGGAAAGCGGACGGTGCGGCGACTTTCTTAATGACCCGGAGCTGTTTTTGGAAAAGGCGTCGGAGATCATCCGGGACAACCGCCACGCTTTGGCCATTGACGGTATCCGCTATCTCAAACTGGATGGCGAGGAATATTATGTCCAGGAGATCTTCGACTCGGCGGAGCTGCTGGCTAACCTGGACCGCAACGCCGTCAAGGTAGAACACAGCGTCTATGATTACATCGTCTACGATAGTACCACCATAGAGAAGCCTTTCGCCCTGGCGCTGGATCGGGATCCGGATGTGAAGATGTTTTTCAAAATTCCGGAGCGGTTTAAGATTGAAACACCCATCGGTACCTATAACCCGGATTGGGCGGTATATCTCACTCGCAACGGAGAGGAGAAGCTGTATTTTATTTTGGAGACCAAGGGAACGACCAATCTGTTTGACCTTCGCACTCCAGAGCAGCTCAAAATCCGCTGCGGGAAAAAACACTTCGAGGCGCTGGAAAATGGCGTGGAGATGCAGGCGGTGAAAAACTGGAGCGAGTTTAAAGTGCAAATATAGAGTTAAATATCATATTTTAAGTACAAGAGGGCGGCAACCGAAGATATATCGGTTGCCGCCCTCTTGCAGTGCTCTGAACGATTATTTTGTTGTTGTCCTTGTGCGGGGGGGACCCTTTCGGTTCAAGGGTATATGTAATCTGGCCGATGTTCTCCAGTCCAAAAGCGGTCCGGTAGGAGCCATCCAGCATATTGGACAGATTCATGGTGATGATCCGGCGCTTTTCCGCGCTGATCCAGTCGGTGGACCAAGTGCCGCTCTGAACGCCCAAGCCATTCATAGACACATTCCCCACAGACATGTAGACCATGTCAGAGGCAGTGTTTTCCACTTCCACAAGCAGGACCTGCTCTTCGCTGGAGTTGGTGACCAGAGTTTGCGAGACCACACGGATGCCTTTTTGGTCAAACACCACTTCCTCGGAATCATGATTCAAGGTAAATCCAAATGTGCCGTCCAGGACATTGTTTGTAATGGCCTGACGGTAGGTGTCGGTCTCATAGCTGTAGCCGTCAGCGATAGAGGTCTTCAACTGCCGGGGGCCAGTCAGCAGATAGTCCTTATATTTGGCGTCGGTGATGCTGAAGCCCAATTCGATATCCGCAATATCGCTGAATCCCAGGAGAGTGAGCTCGTCCACACTGAAGCTGACAGTCTCGTTGGATTTCTTACCTGCCGCTATGTCAGCGTTCAGATATCCGTCATCCACCATGTAGCCGTTGACCGAGTTGCAGTTGTAGCCCAGAGTACCGCTGCAGAAAGACAGGTCCTGACTGCTGTTGTTTTCAATGGCCAAGCTCAGCTTCACGTCGTAGGCCGTATATTTGAGGCCTGTGGCGGTGATCTTGATATCGCTCTCATCCACCAGCACTGTCTCCTCTATGGTGGGCGGTGGGGTCGAACTGGACAACGCTGCCGCCGGCAGACTGAGCGGGGGCCGGACTGGAGACAGATGTGTCTGTCTGTTCTGAGGAGGATACAGACGAGGACTGTCCGCTGGACGGGGTTCCGCCGCAGGCGGAGAGGAGCAGCATAACCGCTGCCAGCGACATTGCGAGTCTCTTTTTCATAATGCTACCTCCAATTTTCTTTTGATAAAGTGTTGTGTGGATCACAGACTTATCAGGCTTGCCCATTCTTCCGTCTTCCAGTTGAGGCGCAGGGCCTCCGCATGGGCAAGCTGAGCTTCGGTGCGGACTGCCCTGTCTGTCAGTCGGATAATTTGCCGTTCTAATTCCTGCTGCCAATGGCGGGATGGGTCAGCGAGGATAACACGGATAGCCCTGACAGGGATGTCCAGCTCCCGGCACAGAGCGGCCAGCCGTGCTCTCTTAATGTCCTCGCCGCTGTACAGCCAATAGCCGCTCTCTGACTTCTGCGAGGGCTGGAGCAGTCTCTGTTCAATGAAATATTTGAGTTCTCTCTTGGGAATACCTGTAAGCTTTTCCACCTCCCCGATGGTTTTTCCTTTGGCTTTCAAGCCGTTCATGTTTGATTTCTCCTTTTCAAATTTGATGCTAAGACCGGCCGATATCGGCTGTCAAGTCATTAGCGAGGACTTTTGGCAGAACCGGTCCTCATCATAGGGCGTGTAAAATTTGCGAATTTGAATTGGAGAAAAAACAAACTGAACTGACTGATGAAACACCGATATGGGAGTACCATAATAAAAATAAGATAAAATTGTTGGAGCGGAAAGAGGGCTTGCGTCGAAGTCGACACAAGCCCTCTTTCCGCCCTTTCACCTGTTCTGCTCGTCACGTCTGCCCAGGCAGACACTCCTCGCAGAACCCCTCTCTGCGCCCATCTTTTTATGACAAGTTTTACTCACTATTTACGGCATATAATAGCCGATTGAAGTCCAAAGTAACTATATATTTTGTACGTCGTCCCATTCACCATGGCATTTTTCAAACCTCATAGCTTTACCCAAAAATTAGCGTTCATGTGATGCTTCTGATTTGCCGTGATTTGTCAAAGTCCAAAATACGGATTATTGTGACACCTTTTTCTCCCCACTTTCCAACCACCGAAAAGGCCATATGTTCCATGTTGTCGTCCTCAAAAAAGATACCCTTCAGGTTGTTGATGATCACATTGATAGCCCGGTTGGAGGTATCCCACAACCTAGCATTGTCGCTCCCCCTTGGAGTAACGATCTCGATTTCAACCATCGCCTTATCAAAATAGGGGAGAGGCTTCTGCCGGGCTGCCTCCTCAATGGCTGCATGGAGCATGGCTTTCCAGTGCTCCTCAATTGCCTCGGTCATTCTTTTCATAGAGGGCAGCGGCTCGTTTATGGTCAGCGTAATGGATGTCCCGCTGTTTCTGCCGCAGCTCTGCCTCTGGGCAAGGCACTCTTTTGGCCCCGTGCCACCGAAAGTTCCCATATCGTAGATCACCGACAGCAACTGACTTTGCAGACAAAGTGTTAAATCGTACATCCTGTGCAGTCGTGCAATATCGGTTTCGCCGCCGCCCTGTAAACAGCGGTCAAGTTGGGCTATCGTTCTCTTCAGACTGATATTCATAAAATTGCAATCCCTCCAACTCAAAAATATCCGGATACATTCGCAGAATCGGTCTATCCAGTTTCCGATAGCAAATCGCATATCGAACCTGCGGCGGTGCGGGCATATCGCTTTCAAGCAGCTTTATCAGTCCTTTTACTGCTGAGAAGAAATAGACATACTTCAGCAGGTCTGTCGCCGGGTTGACAAAAAAACGGTAGGGCCACTTTTCATAGTCGCCTTGGGCCGGGTCATGTAATCTGGTTCCATTCTTGCTTTGCGTACATACCTCGTTCTCCGCAGCCAATATGGTCTGTATATCTGTACAAAACCATTTCGGTGTAGTCAGATAGACATGCTCATACTGCGCCCGCAACTTGATAGGTGAACGGGACCAACAGGTAGGCTTATTGCGTTCCAAACAAATATCAGAGAGGAGTTGCCGCCGACTCCACATGGTCTGACGGATGATATTCCTTGCAACCTTATTCCATTTTCCGTCCTGACATATCAAGATCATTCCAGTGGCTTTCGTCTCATAGCTGCCGTATTTCGTGTAGAACAGCGACCCCTCCGCCCGTACTTGCCACTCCATACTTCCATCTCCTATATCATAGACGGCCAACTTCTCTTCTCCTGCCAGCACCATCCCGGTAAAGCGGGTAGTCGAGAGGATACCCGGCGCGATGTTTCTCCAGCACGCCGAGGGGATAAACACCGGCGTTGAAGACTTCGGCACTTCCGCAACAGTGGGGATACCGTGTTCCTCCATGAGCGCCGCCATGTGGGAAACCTCTATCATGCGCTGGACGGATTGCGCTCCGCCTCCCGCTGAAATCAGCGGTTTGATATCAGGGAATAGCGCTCTACCCTTTGCCAAAATTGCCACACTTCCGTCTTTGCGTTTGGTGAGGCACTTGTTCTTTGTCAGAGGCCGGAACACATAGGATAGCGCCACCTGATCCCCGGTTCCTGTTTCATCCAACATGTGCAGACAGCTGGAATAATCCAGGAGATTAAACCGGGCCAGGTGGCGGATCAGCTTTAATTGGTTGTTGTGTAATCGCATTTGATTCCTCCAAATAAAAATCTTGGGCGGTCAGGCCAGCGGCTTCTCTCAAAGCTGTTGACCTGCCGCCCGATTTTGTGACTGCTTTCACGGAAAACAATCACCCCCCCAATCACCAAAGCATTCGCTTAGTCCTCCAGAGAGTTGCCGTTGAGATACGCAATCAGCCGTTCCGTATAGATGCGGATATATCGCTGCCGGGTTCCAATGTTGGCACCCAGCAGACAGAACGGCTCCCGGCCCTCTGCCACCAGCTTGGACAGCTGGCGGGGTGAGACCCCCAACAGCTCCGAGGCCACTTTTAGGGGCGTAAAGTTGGGATACTCCCGCCGCAGCTTGTTTGTCGCTTTATTATCCACAGGCATTTACCTCCTTTCTCCGCGTAGCGCGGTATTTTTGTCGATGTTCAATCGGCCTGTTCCTTCTGGCCTAACTGCTCCAGCAGTGCCTGGACGTTGATGTAGTACACGCCGCCGCTCTTGATGTGCGGTATCGTACCGTTCTTACATCCCTGCCGCAGAAAATACCGAGACAGCCCTGTGGTCTTGCAGGCCCCCGCGATTTTCTGGAATGGAATCATAGGCATCACCTCCTCTTTTGATATTGCATATCCGCTCCGTGTGTTCATATTGCTTATATGCGATGCTCAAATCATACACCTGCATTGTGTTGCTGTCAATACTTATTTTGCTATATTTGAAATTATTTTATTTTGACGAAATTACATATTGCTTTTTTGCAACGCTCGTGGTATAATGAGGCCCTATTACAAAACAGGAGGGAACACCATGACCACTGGAGAAAGAATCCGCACCCGCCGCAAGCAGCTTGGTATGTCGGTGGATGATCTGGCTGCCAAGCTGGGCAAGAACCGCGCCACCATCTACCGCTACGAAAGCGACACTATTGAAATGCCGGCCAGTCTGCTGAAACCTTTAGCTGACGCGCTGGATACCATCCCCGATGAGCTGATGGGCTGGAGCGGCCTGCTGGTCAGTGAGGCGGAGCGTCAGGACAAAATGAGCGAAGTTTTGCCGCTGATTACAGACGGAATTTCTGTTGAGGGCAAGAATCAGAAATATATCTTATTCAAGGCTCCCACACACGGCGGCCAACTGGAGTCCAATTTCCGCTCCCTGCTCCTGACGCTCTACCATATCAACCTGGCCGATCTGGGCTCCAAGATGCGCACTATGCGGATTTTAAGTGAATTGGTAGCCTCCCTTGATACCAAGACCCAGGAAAAATTGGTGTCCTACGGGGAATTTCTGGATGCACAGGACCAGAAAAAACGCGGAACCTCTATTGAGCACCCTTACCAACGCGAATAAAAGAAAGGACTATTATGGCATCAACCAGAAAACGAGCAACCAAAGATGGGCAAACCTTCTATGAGATTCGGGTCAGCCGTGGACGTGGCAAGTCCTACCTGACCACTCGCTGGTATCCTCCGGAGGGCTGGAGCCAGAAAGCTGTTGAGCGAGCCCTGGCAAAAGAGGCTGCGGAGTTTGAGCGCCGCTGCCGAGAAGGTGAGGTCGTTAGCCGAGCAGAGCAAAAAGAAAGCGACCTCCAGCAGAAACGGGAGGCCGCAAAAGTTCAGACGCTGCGCCAGTACGGTGAGATAGTCTTCATGCCTGCCAAAGGCGTCACTATGAGCGAAAATGGTCGGTGCGCCTACCAGGGCAGTCTCAACCACTGGATATATCCCGCCCTGGGCTATTTGAAGATGCCCGACATCACCTCAGCCAACATTTCCACCCTGCTGCTGTCCATGCAGTCTGCAGGCAAGGCCCACGCCACCTGTGTCAAGGTCTACACCATCCTGCACAGCCTGTTTAAGATGGCCTATATGGCCGATGTCGTCTCTGTCAATCCCATGGACAAGGTAGAGCGGCCCAAGCCGCGCAAGGGTGAAATCAAAGACAAGGACGTGGAGGCCTACACGACTGAGGAGGTCCAGCGTATTTTTGCCGCTTTGGAGCATGAGCCGCTGAAATGGCGTGTCCTGCTGCGTCTGCTGATCGACACAGGCATCCGCCGGGGCGAGTGCTGTGGGTTGCAGTGGAAAGACATCGACGCCAAGGCCGGAACGATCATGATTCGCGGGAACCTCTGCTATACGCCACAGAAAGGCATCTATCTGGACACCCCCAAGAACGGTAAAGTGAGGACAATCGACGTTGACCCGGAGATCATTGACCTACTTCAGCAACTCAGACTGGAACAAATGGGCCACGCCATCAGCGCCTATGTCTTTACTCAGCAGAACAGCCCGGAGCCGATGCACCCTCAGTCCCCGGCCAGATATATGCAGAAGTTCTCCAAGAAGTATGATGTGCCCGGTCTCCATCCTCACAAATTGCGTCACACGTTCGCCAGTATCGCCATTACCAATGGCGCCGACGTCGCCAGCGTATCGGAGAAGCTGGGACACAGCGACAAGGCAGTCACCCTCCGTATGTACACCCACGCAGACCAGGAAAGTATGAAACGGGCCAGCCAAATTTTCAGAGATGCTTTGAAAAAAGCTGGTCAGGCGTAGTATGGATCAGTACCTAAAAATTTATCGGTATGGGTTTCTGTATGGGTTTCCTGCTGGGTAGTTTCTTCTGAGAGCAAAAGCAAAAACCCGCTATCCCTTGCGGGACAACGGGTTTAAATGGAGCTGCTACCCAGATTTGAACTGGGGACCTCATCCTTACCAACTGCCATTGCAATATTTTTTGCATATTTTCCGCTTGTTTATAGCAGTTTTCGCTCCATTTCATTTACTTTCCGACATTCTTTGAAAACAGAATCTCCATGTGTTCCACGCCTGTCTGTGGCTGGTTATGTGGTCAAAAAGCCTTGTGACACTTGGATTTTCAGGCCTGAAGCAACATTGTTCCAGACCAAGAAAGTGGTCAAATTTAAGGCAGACCGCCTAAGCAAACTGTCAACTCAGTGGGAATATCAAGCGATGAATTGCACCTCTGTCTACAATGATAAGCAGATTTCTTAAAATCCTGTCACACGCAGATACTGTGTAATTTGCTTGCTTTTCACCTCTGTATTTCTACATTTTATTCCCGAAAATCGCTCGACTTACAGACTCCATTCCAGTATTGTATTGCTTGTAAACGCACCCAAAAATATGGAATACAGGAGGAAAACGTATGACCAGCATGAAAAAACGCATTTCCGCCGCACTGACTGCGGCCACTCTCACTATCGGTCTCACCATCCCCACCATGGCAACCGAAACGTCTCGTGAATCCATCCGGGTAAGTAGCTACAAGGGCAGTACCCTGGAGGTGGAAGAGCGCAGCGGCATCATCATCGGCCCCAGTGGTACAGAGTACACCGTCACCTCCAGCGACCCGGACACGGTGGCGGTGGAGCAAGTGCTGACCTTCTGGGTGGCTGTCGCCAAGGCGGAAGGCACTGCGGAGATTACCGCATCCAACAGCGCCGGGGAGCGCGGGAGCGTAACACTGACAGTCGGCTCCGCAGCCCCCATCACACCGGAACCTCCCGACAGCGGGGACAGTTCTGACCTGACGGAAAATATGGAAATACGGCAGGAGATGATCCGGCTCATCAACCAGACCCGAAAGGACAACGGGGTGTCGGAGCTGTCGGTCAATGATGCCCTGATGAACGCCGCCCAAGCCTGCTCCAACCGGCGCTACACCTGGCATCATGCCCCGGAGGAAAGCCAGGCCGCTGTCGACGCCGGCTACCCCTATGGTTTCGGGGACAACCTCACCGTGTTCACTGGTACAGCCAACGCCGCCCAGCGTGCCGTCGATAACTGGATCAACTCACCTGGACACTTCCAGACCATGATCGACCCGAGATGCGACTGCATCGGCGTGGGCGTGACCCAGCACGACGGAATAACTTACTGCTACATGTTCGTTGGGATGCCCAACAGCGTCAACTTCTATACGTAACCCTATGAAACAAAGCGGCGCGTTCCAGGCAGTGTGGAACGCACCGTTTTCCTGCAAATCGGCGGAAAATGCCCTGTCAAATATTGCGTACCAATAAACAAGGAAATATCCCCGGTCTAATGGGGATAGATCTTGCGAAAAATTAATTTAAACTTATTGTCCCAAATTATTGACATTTGTCCCACGCTGTGCTATGCTTACTTATGGGGTGATTTCAATGAAGAAACAGAATCTGATCAACTTAGTTCGATATCATGTCGAAAAAAATAATGATGCATTTGCCTCCGAAGTTGCTGAGATAGCAAGGGAATTTGATGCCAATGGTGATTCTAAAATAGCACAATATTTAATGGAACTAATTTCAACTGCCAATTTCTATGTCCCCCAATCTAATTACAAAAACTTAAAATATTTAAGGAAAGTAGAATATTCGACCAGGCCCCTTATGTTGCCAGATATTATTGAGGAGGATGTTATAGGCATTGCACGTGCCATTAGTAACAAATCTGATTTGTCGAAATTTTTATTCTATGGAGCCCCTGGTAGTGGAAAAACTGAATCTGCATATCAAATAGCCAGAATACTTGCCAGAGATATTCTGATAGTTGACTTTGAACAATTAGTTGACAGCCGACTGGGTGAAACTGCAAAAAATGTAGCGTTGCTTTTTGATGAGGTTAATCATTTGCCATACAATAAAGTTATCGTAATATTTGATGAGATTGACTCCCTTGTACTCGATAGAATAAATCAAAATGATTTACGTGAAATGGGGAGAGTTACTTCCGTCTTTCTCAAAGAACTTGATAGAGTAAATGAACATATTCCCATTATAGCAACTACTAATCTTTATGATAATTTTGATAAAGCATTACTTCGTAGATTTGATGCCACTGTCTCCTTTGATCGATATTCAAAAGAAGATTTAATCAAAATTTCGGATTCTTTGCTGGTTGCTCTTCTAAAAAAAGCGCAGAATGCCAAGCAGGATATGCGGCTTTTTAATAAAATACTAAAAAATCTTGATAGCATTCCCTACCCAGGTGAAATAAAACAAATAATTAAAACTTCCATCGCCTTTAGCGACGAATCAAGCGAATATGACTATTTAAGGAAATTTTACTATTCCTTCTATGGCAATTCAGATTCAATTGATATTCAACAGTTAAGTGAGCGTGGTTTTACAACCAGAGAAATTGAAATTTTATCCCGCATCCCCAAGAGCAGCGTTTCAAGAAAGTTGAGGGATCAATAAATGAACTCCATTCTGCAAGTTAAATTGTTGTTGGCAGATGAACGTAATAAGCAAAAACCTCAATCAAGGAATCTCAGAGCCCATGCCGAAACCACGACTGATAAAATCGATAAGCTCATCGAAACACTAAGAGCGGTTTTACGGTATTATCGAAGTGTACCTAAAGTCTTAAACAATATTTTGGTTGATATAAATTATAATGACATCATTGCCAAGTCTAATAGGGTTCAAGCATTACTTAAACCTAATAGCCGAACGGAGCCCAATGATATAGTTGTCGGTGCAAGATTTTCTGATGCTCCAGAGGGCCAAGAAAATCATATTATCACTTATTACGCTGATGCTAAAACGATTCAAAACACTCTTCATGATCTTGAAGAGGCCCGTCGTTTTTTATCCGAAAGGTTGGGTGGAAAAGCAACAGCAAAAAATTTCAAGGAACCTGAGTGTGCCATTCAATATGATGGCTATGGCATCAAAAAAGATAAAATCAGAAATATTATAATTGACTGTTCCGTCGTTGACTCTTTTTCTGTTCCTCATATAACAGAAGTTCCGGTACAGGATTCTTTTTTGATCACATTTTATAAGACAGAACTCTCAACAGAAAATCTTTTGGAAAAGCTTAAGATAGATGACATGAAATATCGCTATTCATTTTATGGAAAAGATACAATTTCGGCAACAAAGGAACTGTACGAATTTCTTAATGATAAGGTGCCCTATCTGATTTCAATGATTTCCTCCGACTTATCTAAATTGGTCCTTGATGACATTAAGGACACGTCTGTTAAAGAACAAATTCAAATTCCTGATCCGGTCAATGAACCAGTAATCGGGGTAATTGACACTTTATTCGCCGAACAAGTATATTTTCATAACTGGGTTGAGAATATTGATTATTTAGATGAATATGAGAAAGTAGGTGTATCCAGCGATCAAAGAAAGCACGGAACTGAAGTAACGTCTATCCTTGTCGATGGGCCCAGACTAAACCCTTGGCTTAATGATGGCTGCGGAAGATTTCGTGTGAAACATTTTGGTGTCTGCTCCAATCAAATCTCAATAACTCGGCTTGTACGAAAAATCAAAGAAATCGTCAATCAAAATCCCAACATACATGTCTGGAATCTTTCCTTGGGCGCAGAAGACGAGGTATCAAAAAATTTTATTTCATATGATGCAGCTGTACTCGATGAGCTGCAATCTCAAAAAAATGTCATTTTTGTTGTGTCCGGGACTAACGATAACAGAAATGACCACTCCGATATAATACGGGTTGGTTCTCCTGCAGATTCTTTAAATTCCCTTGTAGTAAACGCCGTCAGGCGAGATGGTACACCTGTTTCTTATTCTCGCAAAGGAAATATTTTGTCTTTCTTTAACAAGCCAGATGTTGCATATTACGGCGGCGATTATGATGAACGGATATTTGCGTATTCCCCGTTTGGCAAAGAAGAAGTGTATGGAACATCGTTTGCAGCCCCCTGGATCAGCAGAAAGCTTTGCTATTTAATTGATGTTATGGGGTTGCCCAAAGAAGTAGCAAAAGCGCTGATTATTGATGCATCTGCAGAGTGGAGTTATAAAACGGCCCCGCAAAATCTCAAGGAACTTACGGGATATGGTATTGTTCCAATCGATATCAACAAAGTACTTTCGACAGACAGTAACGAAATCAAGTTTATCGTATATGGGACATCAAAATCATATAGAACCACTAATTATGCTATTCCCGTTCCCAGAGATGAAGACGGCAAATACCCCTATATAGCTCGAGCAACATTATGCTATTTCCCACAATGTACGCGCTCTCAAGGCGTTGATTATACAAATCGGGAGTTGTCATTAAGGTTTGGACGGGTAAAGCCAAATGGGCAAATTGATGATATCAACGAGAATATCCAAGACGAAATTGGTTCCCACATCGATGAACGACAGTCTCGAAAAGACTTTCGCAAATGGGAAAATACAAAACTCATATCCAAAATATTAAAGATGAATCGTCCTCTAAAATCATATGGTGACCGATTTTGGGGACTTGCGGTAACATCAAAGGAACGGTTAGCAATGCGAACTATGGGAGAATTGAATTTTGGAATTGTAATTACCTTACGAGAGATTAATGGTGTAAACCGCATTCAGGATTTTATTAGGGCTTGTAATATGAGAGGCTACATCGTTAGTGAGTTGAATATTCAAAATCAGTTGGAGATTTACAATATAAATCAAGAAGAACTCACTTTTGAGTAACAGACCAACGATCTCAATACGCTTTTATAAATAATTTAGGGCCTGCTCCGCAACTTCGGCAAACAATAAAGCAGAAATAAGAGACAAAGCAGAGCGAGAGAGACCCTCAGCGACCTGGAAAGGTTCGAGAGCAGCAGGGCAACGCCAATCACACAGACAGCGGTTTCATGTAGGTGTGCCATGACGCGGTCCAGGCCGTAAGCGGTCTTGACCGTCCCGAAAACACCCTCCACAGTATTGCGGTCGCAGTTGTCCTGATATTCCAATTTCTTCGCTAGGCGGGACAGGCCGGGAGTTTTTGGCGGCTTTCCCAGGGCCGGGCCGGACAACCGGATGCCATGCTCTTTGCAAAAGGCCAATGTCTGGCGGCTGCGGTAGATTTTATCCGCCAGAATGCGTTCCGGATAACAGCCATAGCGTTCCCGATACCGGGCTACCGCCCGCCAGAGACCTTCCGATTCGTTGAAGGGCTCGAAGTCCAGCCGTTCGATCCTGGCATAGCCATTCACCAGGCTGATATGCAGTTTTGAGCCAAACTCGGTGTTGGCGTGGGCTTTTCCCCGCACGATGGGCCGGACCCAGGGCTGGGCCAGACTGACGATGCGCTGGGGAATACTGTGGGTCCTGGATTCAAACATGAGGCGCTGCTGCTCGTAGACAGTAGTGACGATATTCAAACGGTCTGCCTGCTTTGAAGACAATTTTGCGCCAGTTTGAACCAATTGAGCGATATAACCCATATCCCGGCGGATGTATTGCAGCTGTTTGCGTATCCCTGAACGGATCGCTTTCCCACTGCGCTTCTTGCTTTTGGACAGACGCAGGTAGTCCTTCCGGGCGCACTGGCGGTACATCCGGGGCTTCTTCTGTCCTGCCGCTTTACACAGCTCGTCCACCGTTTTCTCCGCTTTCTCCCGCGCTTGGTTGAGTAAATCAATGTCCTGAGGATAGGCGATGTCTGCGGGGCAGCATGTGGCGTCCAGAATCAGTGTCCCGCTGTTAGGCGGATCGTTCCCGTCATCCGAGTTATCCTGTTTCCCAATCTCCGCTTTTGGTACAGATGCCTCCAGAATTGCTGCCAGGTCCTCCCCGCTGAACCGTTTCCGAAACGCCACCAGCGTGGACGCCCCGAATGGACACGGCCCGTACTCCTTCATGCCGATGAAATATTGCAGATACGGGTTTTCTCCGACATGTTTCACCAGCCACTGGTCGCTGCATTTCAGCCGCCGCTGGATCAGCAGCGCCCCCAATGCCATCCGTGCCGGATGCGCCGGGTGTCCATTGTTCACGAAGCGGGCTGCATACCGTTCCTCCGCCACTTCCCACGGAACCAGCGCCGCCAGTTTTACCCAATCGTTTTCCGGGTCCAGTTTCCCATACGGGAACACGAAGTCCTCAATCCGCATCTGGCTGTTGTCTTTATACATCCGCTCCGCCCCCATAACTGCAAGCTTTTTCCTTGCCTTTCCCCAATTCCCTTGCACCTATTCTACCATATTTCAACCCATATTGCTTGTCTTTCAAGCGGTTTGAGGTTACGAAGCAGGCCCTAATTTACCGAAAACATTTTACCACACAAACCAAGGCAACGAAAAAACGCCGGGTTCCCCCGGCGCTCTTAGGCGACAAAGCACGGCGAATGGTACTTCATCGATTGTGGCAGATTGAGTTTACCATGATTCGCAGCCGATTGCAAGTAAAATCTGTCGTCCGAAAAGAGGTGAAACAAGGAGCGTTTCCTTTACTGTATGTTGACGATAGATATTTTATTTGCAAAGGAGTACGATTTAATGCATATTTCCGCCCATTTGGGCCTTCCTCCTGGACATTCACATTTTCCTTTTGTGGACGTGACAACCCGCAGCGACACCAGATTGTTCCTTGATCCCTGCTTGATCGAACGAGGCCAAGATGATTTTAGCCGGTATTCTACCGCACTTATTTCCGATTTTGAAGATAAACTGTATTGGGATATGCGGCACGGACGTTGGGACAGCACTACGGTCTTTGATGAAGCACATGAAATCAATGATACCAAACTCGGCTATGGCACAGGCTATAACGGGAAAGGCAAAACGCCGCACGGTATGCGGGATAGCTTGAGAGGCCTATGCAAATTAGCAAACAGTATTCCGACTATTTCCCGGATACAAGACATCTCCGTTTTCGTAGAGGACTTTGCGGAAGATTGCATGAGCGACCTGTTGACGAATATCTTAAGGTTGAACCTTAGTCTATTCACTGCCGACCTCATGCACACTTACGGGAAAGAACCAGCTGGTATACACATGATTAAATCCTGGGATTTACAAACTCACAATTGGGTTGAAATTGAACAGCCCTATTGGACTGTCTCTGGGCAAAAAATTTTGCTCGTCCCAAAGTGGTGGGTACGCAAAAATTTCCTCTTCAAAGCCCATCAGTACCTATATGGTGTTATTATTGAACGCATGAAGAGAGAACCAGGATATGAGAACCTTGCTAAAATAGACGTTTGGAAAAACATGGAGCGTGATTCCAAGCATTGGGAATACGCCAAAGTTATCGAATACACGCAGGAGCATCCAGATGCCTTAAATGATTATCATGTCCGTATGCCGAATTACTACAATCGTTCTGCTGGTTGTATGGACGACAATGATCTTGACCGGGCTGTCTATGGGCGCTCGATTTCAGCAATTGCATAAACCGTAAAAGGAGGAATAACCATGGCTGTTCATCACGGCGGCAAAGTTGGAAAAGCCGCTAAAACACTTGCAACAAAGGGTTCGTCGAAGAGTGCCAAAAGCAAGGCTGGCAAAACACTTGCTGATCACAAAGCCGAGAAGCACTGATTTTGTACGATACCTCCAATAACCGTCAATGCGCCCACATACTTTAAGGTATGTGGGCGTTTTCGCCTTTTCTGTTGGACATTCTGCCATGTCAATGCTATAATAAATTAAAATCGCATTACTTCAGGAGGAATTTGCACCATGGATATCAAAGGCCTTATTACTGAGCTGCTAAAACAAAATCGACTCCTCACCCCTCTGGAGCAGGACATCCTTGATACATACAACGAGTTAAGCAAAAAGCCCCTTGACCGCAATTCAGCTATCCGGCAAAGTCAAAAAAACAATGTGAATCATCCTGATATTTTTGTGGAAATATCTGCAAAACCTACAACAGTATTAAAACCTTGGGCAGCCGCTTCGGACGAAGATGTATATTCCAACCTGATAAGTCAACTTGAAGCACTGGGAAAACGGGAATTGGAGGCACACCGCAATGGCCAATAAGCTGGAACTGACCTGGTACGGCAAGGACGAGCCGATTTTGGTGGAGCCCCGCCTGCTGATTGAGAACGCCGCACGGTCCAACACCACCGCCGACCCGGACACGGAAAATATGCTCATCCACGGGGACAACCTCCTGGCGCTGAAGGCACTGGAGAGCAAGTATGCCGGGCAGGTGAAGTGCATCTACATCGACCCACCCTACAACACTGGCTCTGCGTTTGAGCATTACGACGATAATCTGGAGCACAGCCAATGGTTACAACTGATACGGTCTCGGCTGGAAATTTTGAGTGCTTTGTTGGCAGGAGATGGAAGTATCTGGATAAGTATTGACGATGACGAAGGACATTATTTGAAGGTTCTTTGTGACGAAATTTTTGGTAGGAATAATTTTATAAATACAGTTATTTGGGAAAAGAAATATGCCCCACAAGGTAATGCTCAATGGCTTTCAGATAGTCATGATTTTATATTGGTCTATGCCAAAAATAAGGAAAAATGGTTGCCTCGATTGCTTCCTCGCACAGCCGAAATGGATGGAAGATACAAAAATCCAGATAACGACCCAAGAGGCCCATGGAAACCGGTTGATGGCACAATCAGCCTATCCGGCGGACAACGTGGCGCACAATATGCAAAGACAGGAGTATCAGCCAATATTTATGAACTTATAACACCGTCTGGAAGGAAATTATTACCTGCAAAGGGAAGATATTGGTATTTTACAAAAGAGAAAATGCAAGAGGCAATTGCGGATAATCGTATCTGGTTTGGGGCAAATGGAAATAACGTTCCTGCTGTAAAGAAGTTTCTTTCTGAAGTAAAACAAGGAGTATCAGCCAAAACCATTTGGTTTAGAACAGAAGTCGGGGATAATCAAGAGGCGAAAAAAGAAGCAATGACTTTAAACCTGGGGAGTATATTTGCTACCCCAAAGCCTGAGCGTCTAATTGAACGTGTACTTATACTCGCCACCAACCCTGGCGACCTGGTTCTCGACTCCTTCCTCGGCTCCGGCACGACCGCCGCCGTTGCCCACAAGATGGGCCGCCGGTACATCGGCATTGAAATGGGCAGTCATGCCTACACCCACTGCAAAGTGCGTCTTGACAAGGTGATCGCCGGGGAAGACCCGGGCGGGATCACCAAGTCCGCCAAATGGGAAAAGGGCGGCGGATACCGTTTCTACGAGCTGGCTCCCACCCTCATCAACGAGGACGCCTTCGGAGAAGCGGTCATCAACCCGGATTACGACGCAGACATGCTGGCCGCCGGCGTGGCCCTCCACGAGGGCTTCACCTACCACCCGGACGGCAAGCTGTTCTGGAAGCAGTCCTCGGGCAGTGAAAAGTCCTATCTGTTCGTCACCACCCGCCACTTGAACAGCGATTATCTGGACTCCATCCAAAGCACCATGGAGGAGGACGAGCACCTCACCATCGCCTGCTGCTCCTACGACAAGGGATTGGACAGGGTCTATGACCATATCACCGTCAAAAAAATTCCCCAGATGCTCTTGGAACGCTGTGAGTTTGGCAAAACGGATTACAATCTGAATATCGTACATCCCCCGGTGTATGAGGACGAGGAGGAATACGATGCGGAATGATTTTCCCCTGTATACCACGGACTACATCAGCGGCGTCATGTCCCTGCGCAAGCCTCAGAAGGAATCTCTCAAAATCCTGGAGGAAATCGTAAACAGTGTGCAGCTGCGCAAGGATATGAATCTGAATGCGGCCCTGGGCGCCGTCCACGCTATGTATCCCATCTGCTCCGATTTCGAGCGGGAGTTTCTCTCCCTGACCTTCGCCCTGGCTACTGGGGTAGGCAAAACCCGGCTGATGGGGGCCTTTATCGCCTATCTGTATACCCAGCACAACATCAGGAATTTTTTTGTTGTCGCCCCCAACACCACCATCTATGAGAAGCTGAAAAAAGATCTCAGCGACAACAACAGCCCCAAATATGTGTTCAAAGGGCTGGGCTGTTTCTCCGCCCTGCCCCAAATCATCACAGACGACGATTACAGAGAAAAACCCATCTCCCTGTTTGAATCAGATATCCATATTTTTGTCTATAACATCGACAAATTTAACAAGGAAGGGGCCAACATGAGGCGGGTAAACGAGTTCATTGGCAGCTCGTTCTATCAGTATCTTTCCAGCCTGTCGGACCTGGTGCTCATTATGGACGAGTCCCACCACTATCGGGCGGAAAAGGGTGCCCAGGCCTTGAACGAACTCCACCCGCTGTTGGGCCTGGAGCTGACCGCCACCCCTCTTGTGACCAAGGGGGCCAAACAGGTCCCCTTCAAAAATGTGGTGTATGAGTATCCCCTGTCTAAGGCCATTGAGGACGGCTACACCCGCACCCCCTTCGCCGTGACCCGCTCCGACATTGACTTCTATAATTTTGGCGACGAGGCGCTGGACAAGCTGATGCTGACCGACGGTATCACCTGCCACGAAAATGCGAAGCGGAAACTGGAGCTGTACGCCGCCAACAGCAGCACTCCAGACAAGCCCGTTCGAACAGTAAAACCTTTTATGCTGGTGGTCTGCAAGGACACTGCCCACGCCGCCTGGGTGGAGGACTACATCCGCTCCGACGAGTTCCGGGATGGAGCCTACCGCAATAAGACCATCGTTGTCCACTCCAAGCAGAAGGGCGCGGAGAGTGAGGCCAACACCCGCCTGCTGCTGGATGTGGAAAGCCCGGAGAACCCGGTGGAAATCGTCATCCACGTCAATATGCTGAAAGAGGGCTGGGACGTCAACAACCTCTACACCATCGTCCCTCTGCGCACCGCAGCCTCCAAAATCCTGCGGGAGCAGATGGTGGGCCGGGGCCTGCGCCTGCCCTACGGGGAGCGCACCGGCGACCGGGACGTGGACGCAGTCATGCTCACCGCCCACGACAAGTTCGCCGACATTCTGGCCGAGGCTCAAAAAGGCGACTCCATTTTCAAGGCAGGCAACATCATCAAGGCCGAGGAATTCGTCCCGGAGCAGGTCACGCACACCCAGTTTGCCCTTGACCTGGAGCCGAACAAGGCCCTGGAAACTGCCTATCAGCAAACCGGAATGCAAAAGTCCGATGCCGCTGACGCCCTGCTGGAAACCACAGTGGAGCTCATCCAGCAAGCTGTCTCCGCACAAATCCAAACCTCCCCGGAACACACGGTAACGCCCACCCAGGCACAGAAAATTGTGGCAGAGGTGAAGGAGAAAGTCTCTGGGGACAAGGATCTGGGAGATGTTTTCCGGGAGAACGAAATGCCCCTCACCGCTTGGATGCTGTACCAGACCGAGGAAACCCACCGCGCCGCACAGTCCGGATTTATTCCCATTCCCCGTATCAAGATCACGGATGCCGGCGTTGAGGAATATGTCTTCACCGATTTCGATTTGGAGCTGACTGATTTTACCCATGTGCCGATCAAGAACGAACTGCTCATTCAGAATCTGGAGGATATGCAGGACAGACAGAGGATCAAGGGTGCCGCCATTGATTTTGAGGGGTACAATCCCAAGAAGGTGATCTTGGAGCAGCTTCGCGCCAAACCGGAAATTGATTATATGAAGTGCTCTGCTCTGCTGTTCAAGCTGATCACGCAGCTCTGTGACCACTATGAAGCAGAGTACGGCACAAACGGAATGCAGAACATCGTTATGATGTACAAGCGAGATATCGGGAACAAGATTTATCAGCAGATGATGCGTCATTTCTACTGTGAGAATGGATTCCTCCAAGAGGAGGTCGTGGGTACCAGGAACTACAACATGCAGCAGAGCTACCAGTTCAAAGAAAGGGTCGGTCTGTATGAGGAGTTCACTGAGGACATCCGGTCGGTTCTTTTCACCGGAATCAGGAATGGCGTTTTCACCACCGCGAAGTTCGACAGCAAAGAGGGCGAACTGACGCTTGCCCGTGTGCTGGAATCAGACGATGACGTTCTGAATTGGCTCCGCCCTCATCCCAGAGAGTTCAACATCACCTACAACTGCGGCCACATCTATGAGCCGGATTTTGTTGTGGAAACAGAGCAGATCATCTACCTGGTCGAGGTTAAGGGCGAGGATAAACTGAACGATCCTGATGTGATCGCCAAGAAAAAACGCGGTATACAGTACTGCGAGGCGGCTTCCCGCTGGGGCAAAGCCAACGGCTATAAGGAATGGCGCTATCTGTTTATCCCATCCAAGCAGGTTCTGCCAAGCTCCTCCTTCATGCAGCTGGCTCAGCGATTTCAGGAACTGTGATTTTTAGTATTTCGCTCTTCCCAGACATACTCAATTTTTACTACGCCTAAACAAAGAAGTACCGCCTATCATCAGATACCCATCAAATCATCTGATACAATCACCTGCCAGACTCAACTCTGGTGGGTGATTTTTCTACTGCTAAAATTTTTCAGGAAAAAACGTCGCTTTTGGGCTCTGGAGGTTGTGGTATAGGGATGAGGGGCCTGCGCTCTGAATCGGTAAACATTTTGTAAACTCGTCTATAAGAAAGTTCCGTTTCTGCCGCCAGAGGTTGTGGTAGAAGAGTGAGGGAAGTCAGTCCAGAAAAGCAGAGAAGAAAATCATGTCATGAAGAAAGGAGATCAAGCACAGCATGAAAGAATCCAGTTACAAAAGCTACGAAGAGCTGCCACTGTTCCTGAATGCGGCAACGGTGGCAAGGGTACTGGGTGTCTCACCGTCCAGCGGGTACGAGTTGATGCATGAGCCAGATTTCCCGGTGCTGAAAGTTGGCAGCAGGCTCGTAGTACCCAAAGAGAAATTCGTAGAGTGGGTGTCGCAACACACCCAGGGAGGTGCAGAGTGAAGTACACACCGTGGCCCAAGCGTGATCCGATCAGGAACTGCTTCCTGTTGCCCAACGAGATATTCCTGCTGGGCCTGTCACCCGGCGCGCTGGCCGTCTACTCTTATCTGATCTGCTGTGAGAACCGAAACACCTACCAATGCTGGCCCAGCTACAAAACTATCGGCAGAGCGGCGAGGATGAGCGCCAACACCGTCCGCAAGTATGTGTGTGAGCTGGAGGAGCGGCAGCTCATCAGTACAGAGAGCACGACAGTCACTACCAGAGACGGTATGAAGCGCAACGGCAATCTGCTCTACACCATCCGCCCGATCCAGTTGGCACTCGACCAGTTCTACGAACAGCAGTTGGCGCAGATGGATGTGGCGGCTGAGCGTCAGCGGGTCGCAACGGCACTCGCACTCCGCAGCAACAGTGCGCACTCAGCGTGACAGCCTGTGCGCCGCTGTGTGGCCCCGATGGTGTCCGGAGGGTAACAAAGCCACTGCTCACCGCAGACGCAGCTGTGTCCAAAGCGTGTGGCCTGTGTGCGCCATCCAGCGGAATTAGCACAGCCGAAAGTGGCAGGTGAACCGGGGGGTCGAAAAAGGTGCAGGATAAAGGCAGGTGGTCGCTTACACGCCCCCCTGCCAGCCACACCGCCCCGCAACGCGGGTCGGGGCTTTTCAATAGGTGGTCGGTTTTACCCCCTGTTGGCTGTCCCAGGTGGTCGGAATGAAGAAAAACAGAGGAAAAACCGCCCTGTTTCAACCTTTTCCAAGGTGGCTGTGACAGGTGGTTTTCCAACAAAAAGGAGGAATTTTCCAATGAGCAAAAATACGCACATTTCGGTGGAACCAAACACACCCGCAGAAGTCAAGACCCGCATCCCCGTCTGGCTGTACCCATCCACACTGGAAGTGATGGACAGAGCAATGAAAATTGCGAACTGCAAAAGCCGCAGTGAGTATCTGGAAAAGGCCGCGCTGTTCTACGCCGGCTACGTCTCCGGTCAGGACGCCACCGCCTATCTGCCACCCGCGCTGGCGTCCGTCCTGCGTGGTACGGTTCAGGATACCGAGAACCGCATCTGCCGTCTGCTCTTCAAGCTGGCGGTGGAGCAGGACATGGTGATGAATGTGCTGGCGGCAGGAATGGAGATTCCCGATGAGCAGCTCAGGGCGCTGCGGGGACGGTGCATCCAGGATGTGAAAAAGACCAGCGGCAGCATTTCGCTGGACGACACTGTCCGCTACCAGAGGGGTAGCCTATGATCACCCGCACCCTGTTCAAATTCTGCGCCGCAAAACAAAGAATAAAAGCCCTCGAAAAAAGTAGTAGCTATATTCCGCAAAGTGTGGTATGTGTTTGTGTTGCAAAGGAGGCGATAGATATGAGAACGATCCTGGAAGATCTCTACTACGGCAACATCACACCCAATGAGCAGCAGATGACACCTGGCTCAGAACTGAAGCGGGCAGTAGACCGTGTCGCCAAATATGAAAAGCAGCTCATGGAACAGCTGGAGGAAACCGAGCAGGAGACTCTTACAAAACTTATCCGCTCCCAGCATGAGATCAACAGTATCACAGCAACCGAGAATTTTATCTTGGGTTTCCGATTGGGTGTCAGGCTGATAGCGGAGTGCATGGACGAAAACGACGGTGATATTCGGACAGGAGGTGAATGACAAATGGCAAAACGCAGACCGTCCGGTGACGGCATGGTACGCAAGCGGGACGACGGTCGGTGGGAGGGCCGCATCGTGGTGGGCCACAAGGAAAACGGCGACTCCATCTTCCACTACGTCTACGCTCCCACGCAGAAAGAACTGTCCGTAAAACTCCGACAGGAGATCGACTCCTACCAAGGCGTAGATCTGACCGAGGACAGTTCCATGACGATGGGCGAATGGTTGAACCGTTGGCTGGACAAGTACATGGCAGGCACTGTGCGCCCCGGCACGCTCCAGACCTACCGCCGCTACGCTGACCTCTACATCAAGCCCACCCTCGGCGACAGGCCGCTCAACCAAATTACCCCGGCAGAAATACAAAAGCTGTATGCCCATCTGAAGAAGCGGGGCCGCATCCGCAAGCACAAAAAATACGGACACCAGTTGTCCGACAGCATGGTACACTGTATCCACACCCTGCTCTACGGGGCGATGGGCGCAGCGGAGCAACTTCGGCTGATCCCCAGGAATCCGGTCGCGGACGTCACTGCCCCCAAGCAAAAGCCACCGCCCAAGCAAATCCTCAACGATGAACAGCTCGATACGTTCATGGCCGCGATTCAAGCGGACGATATTTGGCGGGACTTCTTCTACACCGAACTGACCACTGGCCTGCGGCTGGGTGAGATCTGCGGTCTGCGCTGGGAGGACTTCGACGCGGAGCATGGAGTGCTGAAAATCCAGCGCACCATCCATGTGGAAAAGGGCGGGGTGCTCACCGTCGGGGATACCAAGACCTATGCTGGTACTCGCAAGATCGTGCTGCCGGCCAGCACAGTGCAGGTCCTCTGTGAGCGAAAGAACACCACGCTGACTGAGTGGATATTCTCCAATCCTCTGAAGCCGGAGCTGCCTGTCAATCCCCGTACTGCCTACAGCCGCTTGAAGGCCTTGCTGAAAAGCGCCGGCCTGCCCAGCATCCGATTTCACGACCTCAGACACACGTTCTCGACCCATGCGCTGTCCAGCGGCGTGGACGCCAAGACACTCTCTGGCATCCTGGGTCACAGCCGGGCATCGTTCACCCTGGATACCTACACCCACGTCACCGGAGATATGCAGAAGCGAGCCTCAGAGGTGGTAGGCGATTTTCTGACAGAGTTGCTTGGAGAGGAGTTGAAACCGTGGCAAAACGCAGAAAACGGGGCAGCGGCAGCGTCCGCCTGAGAAAGGATGGGCGCTGGGAGGATCGAGCCGTTACCGGTTATGATGACAAGGGTCTGCCCAAAACGAGAAATGTTCTGGCAAAGACAAAATCCGAATGTGTTCAGAAGTTAAAAGATTTGACTGCCAGCATCGGGAAACCGGAACCCGCCGCCAAACCAGGTATGACCCTGGGCCAGTGGCTGGATCATTGGTATCATTCCTGTAAGAAACCCAATCTCCGGCCCAACACCCAGATGTCCTATGAGCAGCGAATTTACAACTACATCATCCCTGCATTGGGGGACACTCCATTAGATAAGCTCACGCAAAATGACCTCCAGCAGTTCTACACCGACCTCAAGCAAAACGGACGAATCAAGAATGTTGGTCACTATGGCAGCGGCCTCTCCGACCAGACGGTGCGGGGCTGTCACACCACACTCCGCTCGGCGCTGGAGATGGCTGTCTCCAAGAAACTGATCGCCCGCAACCCTGCCGATGGATGCCGGCTTCCTCCCGCCAAGCCCAGGGAAATGCAAGTGCTCACTCCAGAGGAGGTCCAGCGTTTGCTGATTCAAGCCAGAGAGGATAGCTGCTATGAACTGCTCCTGCTGGAGATTGCCACCGGCCTGCGTCGAGGCGAACTTCTGGCCCTCCAGTGGGATGACCTCAATTTCAAGACCGGGACATTGAGGGTGGAGCGGCAGGTCCATCGGGCCAAGGGAGAGTTAATCATCTCCCAGCCTAAAACCAAAGCCGCCAACCGGACGATCATCCTTCCCGCTCCGCTCCTGGGTGTCATAAAGGAATACCGCCAGCAGGTACACTCCTGCTGGATGTTCCCCTCGCCCAGAAAAGATGACCTGCCCTTGGACCCCGCCTCTGTCCGCAAGCGCCTGACCACGATTCTGGAAAGGGCCGGGTGCAAGCATATCCGTTTCCATGACCTCCGTCACCCTTATGTCAAGTACAAGGCAAAAAATTTTTTAAATTTTTTTGCAGTTCCTGAACCAATAGTTAATTGCAATTATAATCCGATACTGGTATGTTAG
>CAJTEA010000015.1 GCA_910575265.1 Oscillospiraceae bacterium | reverse complement strand
GAGAAGGGACAAGTTTACATATGAGCGAAAAGGGAACTGTTTATTTCTTCACCGGCCTGGCCGGCGCGGGAAAGACGACTATCGGCGGATTGTTTTACCAGCGGCTGAAGGAGCACAGGCCGGACGCGCTCCTGATCGACGGCGACCAGGCCCGCACCCAGGCGGGGCACAGCACGACAGATGGCAAAGTGCTGCTGGAGGACCGCTACACCACCGAGGCCCGAAAGTCTGGAGCCTGGGGCACGTTCCGGCGCTGCCGGGATTTGGCGGAGCAAGGCAGGGATGTGGTGATTTGCAGTATCTCCATGTACACCGAGGTCCGGGCCTGGAACCGGGAGAACATCGAAAATTACCGGGAGGTTTACCTCAAGGTGACCCGGGAGACGCTGTATAAGCGTGACCAGAAGAAGCTGTATTCTTCCGGCACAAAAAATGTGGTGGGAGTGGACTTGCCCTGGGATGAGCCGGGCCACTCCAGCATCGTGGTCCAGAACGACGGGCAGGAGACGCCGGAGGAGATTGTGGACCGGCTGTTTCAGTTCTTTGGATTGGAGTGAACGCGCGCCATGATGTATAAAGCTGATCTGCATACCCACAGCACAGCGTCCGATGGGCAGTACGCCCCGGCGGAACTGGCGGAGCTGGTGAAAAGGCGCGGAACGGAGGTCTGGGCGCTCACCGATCATGATAGTGTGAGCGGTGTGGAGGAGGCCAAAGCAGCCGGCGAAACACTGGGCCTGCGTGTTATTCGGGGCGTGGAACTGAGCGCGGACGATTACCTGAATTTGCACATCCTGGGGTATGAGTTTTCCGCGCCAGCGCTACAAGCCTGGCTGGACAGCCTGAAGGGTGGGCGGGATGACCGGAAGTACCGTATCCGTGATTTTCTGCGAACCAAGGGGCTGGACATTTCCCTGGACGAGGTGGACGAAGCGGCGGCAGGGGCCCCTGTGGGCCGGCCCCATTTCGCTCTGGTGATGCTAAAGCATGGCTATGTGTCCACTCGGAAGGAGGCCTTCGACCAGTATCTGGACACCCCGGAGTTCCAGGAGATCGAGAAGGGAACTAAGCCCCGCGCGGAGGAATGTGTACGCCGGATCAAAGAGGCGGGCGGGAAGGTCTCCCTGGCCCACCCCTACCAGATCGTGCTGAACGGGGAGACGCTGGAAGAATTGGTGAAGCGGCTCAAGGACTGCGGTCTGGACGCTATTGAGTGCTATTACCCCATCCACACGCCAGAGCAGACCGCGGAGTACTTGGCGATCGCGGAGAAATATGGCCTCCATGTTACCGGCGGAAGCGACTTCCACGGGGAGAAAAACAAACCCAATAATCCCCTGGCCGCTTGGGAGCTGGAGCTGGAGTGGCTACTTTGAAAGGAGAAATATGTATGAAAGAAAAAGAAAAAAAGGAAAAAGATGGAAATTCGGGGGGCGTTCAGGACATTATAGAAATATACAATATGC
Source organism: Oscillospiraceae bacterium (assembly GCA_910575265.1). GTDB lineage: Bacteria > Bacillota > Clostridia > Oscillospirales > Oscillospiraceae > Lawsonibacter. The sequence goes on along the minus strand of CAJTEA010000015.1, from coordinate 62,203 downwards.
TGGAAGATGAGCAGTCTAAGGAAATCTATTTGAACCGGCTAAATTGGTTAATTTCAGGGAATGTAAAGTATATTGATGACATTGTCGCGTCATATATGCCTTGGCTGCCGCCACACAGAGTCAATATATTAAGGCATGCGGCGGAAATAAGAGATTCCTTGCCAAAAGACCGTAAATTTGTTCTCTATGGAGCCGGAGCAATAGGAAAAGAGGTGCTCCCGATTTACCGGACGGACAGGCGGTTAATCGGTTTTTGCAGTCAAGCGAAAGCCCAACAGGAAAATGGTTATTTGGGATATCCGGTTATGAGTCCGGAGGAGTTGCTTGCAAGAAAAGATTTGAGTGTTGTTATCTCTACTATTAATGCTTTTGAAGAAATTCGGCAGATTTTAAAGGCTGGAGGTTATCCAGAAGATCAAATTTATGGTGGATTTGAATACACCTGGTGCGCTGGCTTTGGGCAATACTTTGCCCCTGATTTTATCGTATTTGAGGATGAAGAAGTTTTTATCGATGTTGGCTGTTTTGATTTAGAGACTTCTTTGGAGATGCGGAAACGGTGCAGACATCTTAAAAAGGTCTATGCCTTAGAGCCGGATCCGGACAATTATGAGACTTGTCTGGAGAAAAAGCTCCAGCATGAATTTAATGAGGTGGAGTTGTTAGCTGCTGGTGCTTGGAGTGAACGAACAGTCCTCTGTTTTGATGCGACAAACAGTGGACACTCTCGCATAGATGGAGATGGGACAACCAGCATTTCCGCTGTTCCAATTGATGAAATAGTCGATTCGTCGGATAAGGTTACAATGATTAAATTGGACATAGAGGGTGCTGAATTAGAGGCCCTGAAGGGGGCAAGGGAAACCATTTTGCGGCACAAGCCGAAACTGGCAATTTGTATTTATCACAAGCCAGAGGATATGATTGATATTCCCCTGTACATTAAGGAGTTAGTGCCAGAATACAAACTGTATGTACGCCACTATACCAATACCAATGATGAAACCGTTCTCTATGCGGTGATGCCATAAATAAGAAGTACTAATAAAAAGAAACAGCGGGAGGTAAAAATAAACTATGCAGCGACTTCCACGGAGAGAAAAACAAGCCCAACAATCTATTTGCCGCCTAGGAGCTGGAGCTGGACTGGCTTTGATAAGGAGAACACCATGCAATTTGAACTGATGGCGTCTATGATGTGCGCCAACTACGGGAATCTGGAGAAAGAAGTCCGGGAGCTGGAGGAGGGGGGCATCGACTCCTTCCACATCGACATTATGGACGGACGGTATGTGCCCAACTACGCCATGTCTTTAAACGACATGCGCTACATCGCAGGCACCACGTCCAAACCGCTGGACGTCCACCTGATGGTGGAACATCCCAACACCCGGATTGGCTTGTTTTTGGACAATCTTCGCCAAGGGGATACCATTTACATCCATCCGGAGGCGGAGTACCACCCCTCCACCACCCTCCAGGCAATTATCAATGCCGGGATGGTTCCTGGCATTGCCATCAACCCGGGGACCTCTGTGGAGACAGTGTTGGAAATGCTGCGGATTGTAAAAAAGGTGCTGGTCATGTCGGTAAACCCAGGAAACGCGGGACAGATGTTCCTGCCCTATGTGGGCAAGAAGATCACGAAGCTGCTGTCCCTGAAAGAGGATATGGAGTTTGAGATTTACTGGGACGGGGCGTGCAGTGCGGACCGAATCCTGGAGTATGCCCCCAAAGGCGTTCAGGGGTTTGTGCTGGGAACAACCCTGCTGTTCGGCAAGGAACGGCCCTACGGGGAGACCCTGCAAAACATCCGGGAGCTGAAATTTTGAAGAGCGTTGCGGTGGTGTTGTCTGGCGGCACGGGAAGCAGGCTGGGCGGGGATATCCCCAAGCAGTACATAGAGCTGGCAGGAAAACCGGTCATTGTCCACACACTGGAGCAACTTCAGCGCTGTGGAGCCATTGACGGCGTGGTGGTGACGGCCAGCTCAATGTGGGAGAAGCAGATTCTTCTGTGGAAGGAAGAATTTGCGTTGACCAAGCTGCTGGCCGTGGCGCTCGCCGGATCGAACCGGCAGTTGTCCATCCGAAATGGGCTGCTGGCGGCGGAACGGTTTATGGATAAGAATGAGCGGTCCGGCGTTATCATCCAGGACGCGGTGCGGCCATTGGCAAGTGTGGAGCTGCTGACCCGGCTAATTGAAGAACTCAAAGAGGCCCCCGCCGTGATGCCGGCCCTGCCTATTATTGACACCACCTACACCAGCCGGAACGGTCGGTGGGTGGACGGCCTGTTGGACCGCTCCACCCTGTTCGCCGGACAGGCCCCAGAGGCGTTCCGCTTCTGGCCTTACCTGGAGTTGTACCGAGACACACCGCTGGAGGAGCTTTGCGCCATGAGCGGCAGCTGCCAGCTGCCATACAGCCGGGGCTGGCAGGTAAAGATCATTCCGGGCGAGCAGAGGAACATAAAAATCACTTATGCTGAAGATTTAGAGACCTGCGAAAAACTCCTGTTGGAAAGGAGAGAAACCTCTTGAAAGCGTATGTGCTGCATGGAATCGGTGATCTGCGGTACGAGGATTGGCCTGTACCGGAGCTTCGACCCGGTTGGGCGCTGGTAAAGGTGCTGGCAGCCGGGATTTGCGGTTCGGATATCCCTCGGATTTTCACAAAAGGGACCTATCACTTTCCCACCATCCCCGGCCACGAGTTTTGCGGCCAGGTAGAGGCAGTTCACGATGAAACGGACAGCGGCTGGACCGGCAAGCGAGTGGGGGTGTATCCGCTGATCCCCTGCAAAAAGTGCCCTTCCTGTCAGAAGGGGCAGTACGAGACCTGTGAGCACTATGACTACCTGGGATCCCGGCGGGATGGCGGCTTTGCGGAGTATGTGGCGGTGCCGGTTTGGAACCTGATTGAGCTGCCAGATACAGTCAGCGATATCCAGGGCGCTCTGCTGGAGCCCGCGGCGGTGGCTCTGCACGCCGTAAGACGGGCTGAAATTCGGTCTGGGGACAGCGTGTGCGTGGTTGGGACCGGGGCCATTGGCCTGCTGGCGGGGCAATGGGCAAAGCTCAGTGGCGCTGGCCGGGTAGTAATCAAGGGCCGGAGCGAAGCGAAGCGGGGCCTTGCCGAGAACTGTGGTCTGGAGTACAGAACAAACGCCTCCGGAGAACAGTTTGACCGGGTGATCGAGGCGGTGGGGCTAGAGGCGGCGCTGGTGGAGAGTATCAACCTCACCGCGCCCGACGGCAGGCTTGTCCTCATGGGCAACCCGGATGGACCCAGGACCCTCTCCCAGGATACCTATTGGCGTATCCTCCGCAAGCAACTGACCTTGACCGGGACTTGGAACTCTTCCTTTGGCGGCGAGAACAGCGACTGGATGAGAGTCAGAGCCGCTATGTGTGAAGGAACACCGCAAACAAACTTTCTCAATCCTGATATTCAGAAGCTGCCGCGTTTGAAAAATGGGCTGGCTAAGATGAAAGATAAGCAAATGAACGTTTGTAAAATCATTGTAAAAGTATAGGTGAATGGAAGGAATACAAATTACTTAGGAGAAGCTGGTATGGATTGTAGAGACACAATAAGCGTTATCGTGCCGGTATATAACGTGGCTCAATATCTTCCGGAGTGTTTAGACAGCATTGTTCATCAGACATATCAGAACTTGGAGATTATTTTAGTAGATGACGGTTCCACGGATGATTCAGGAAAAATCTGTGATCAATATTCAAACGGCGACGCAAGAATCAAAGTGATCCATCAGGAAAACAGGGGGGCAGCGGCAGCGCGTAACGCTGGGATAGCGAATGCCAGCGGTACATACATTGCTTTTGTTGACGCTGATGACTGGATTGAGCCTGATACGTTTGAAGGTCTGCGGAATCAAATGGGCACTGCGGATATTATTACCGCGGGCTATTGGAAGGACTATACCCACAGCAAAGACAAAATTACCGAATGCTTACCTGCTGGAACTTATTGCCGGGTGGAGCAAATAGAGAGCGTCTATAACCATATGTTGTATGCTGACAATGGGAATTTTGATGATACGCTGGCGTCTATATGGAACAAACTTTTTAGGCTGGAATTAGTGAAAACCTTCTATAGGGAGTTGAATGTCAGCCTGCATTATCGGGAAGATACGATATTTGTTTATACATACTTGCTCCGGTGCGGGTCGATCGTTGTGACTGCCAACGCGTATTATCATTACCGAATTAGAGAGGGCTCCGCTGTTTCATCAGAATACCGTTTGTTTTTGAAAGATGTTAACGAGATTTATCTGTATTTGGACTCCCTATTTTTCCGTCATGCCGCGTCTGATATTTTGAGACCCCAGCTTCAGAAATGGATTGTTGAGCTTTCCATTTATGGGCTGAATGAAAAGATGGGCTTTTCGGAGGAAGTAAAGGTTCCCATATATTGGATGCCGTATCAAGATAAATTGTTTGGGAAAAAGGTTGTGCTTTACGGAGCGGGGAAAATCGGAAAAGAATATCGGAGAAGTCTGCTGTCATCGCAAATATCTCCTGTATTGTGGGTAGACCAATCCTATGCTAAGCTTCGTCAGTCCGGGCTTCCGGTCGATGCGCCTTCCGATATCCAAAATTGTATTTTCGATTATATCTTGATCGCGATAAAGGAAGAGGAAATGGCCCGAATGATCCGAAAAAATTTAGAAGCGATGGGAGTTGCGCCTGAAAAGATACTTTGGATGCGACCGGTTACACTGTTTGGGGCAAGTATTGGGAGATGACGGAATGCAGCTTTTGATTTACGGGGCGAAATCGCTGGCGTTAGGCGTATACAGGGCAATTCAGAGATGTGATCCCTCCTGCTGTGTTCCTTGTTTTCTAGTTACTTCCTTAGTCGGCAACCCGTATACGTTAGCGGGACTCCCAGTAAGGGAGATTAGCGAGTTTACATCGGAGTTGGAAAATACCTCCCCAAACGACTACCATATATTGATTGCGGCACCCGAGGACCAGCACCCGGGCATAATCCGCGCAATTGAAGAAAATGGGTACCATCATTATAGTTGTATGGATTCAAGAAAAGAATCCGATTGGATGGAGCATTACTTTTCTAAGGTGGGTTTGTTCCCGTCGCTCCACAGCTTAAACCAGGGATCCGAGCAGGCAAAGTTGAAAGTGTGTATGGCGAGGTTTCACAGGGACAGGGAGCTGACCAATGAGGTCAAGATTCCGCGCTGGGTTTACCCGGTACAGGTTGGAGCGGCGCTCGCCAATGTGCGGCTGGATGGGGACGCCGATGATTCAGGTAAAAATATTTCCGATCGAAACGCAAATTACTGTGAGTTGACCGCGCTATATTGGTTGTGGAAAAACCAACTGTTGATAGCGTCTCCAGATGATGCTGAGTACTACGGCCTGTTCCACTACCGCCGAATTCTGGATATTACAGAGGAAGACCTGTTCCGGCTGAAAGCCAATAACGTGGATGTTGTTCTGCCCTTTCCTACTCTGCATGAGCCCGATATGTCAGAGCACCATAGTAGATATGTTTCGGAAGCAGACTGGCAGGCCATGCGGAAAGCATTGGCGGAGATACATCCTGAATATGTACAAGTACTTTCTGAGATTCTTGAACAGCCGTTTTTTTACAATTACAATCTGATACTCGCTAAAAAACAAGTGCTGTCAGACTACTGCAAATGGCTGTTTCCGGTGTTGATGCGCACGGAAGAGTTGAGTGTTCCAAAGGGGTGGCAGCGGAAAGACCGGTATATCGGTTACCTGGGTGAGAATCTCTTAACGGTGTATTTTCTATATCATAAGCAAAGATTGAATCTTTACCACACTGGACGATTGATGCTTGTATGATTTTGCTGGGGAAGATTTCGCGGTAAGAGCTTTTATGCGAAAGGAAAATTTGCGCGATGAAAAAAGTAAGCATTGTGCTGCCCTCCTATAATGGAGAACAGTACATAGAGCAGGCGATTCAGAGTGTTTTAGACCAGAGTTATTTGAACTGGGAATTGATTATTGTAAATGATTGTTCTACCGATGGGACGGCGTCGATCATCAACCACTATATGCGGAAAGATTCCCGGATACAAGTGATTCACAACACAGAAAATCAAAAATTACCGCGGTCTTTGAATATTGGTTTTCGCCGCGCTACAGGTGACTACTTCACTTGGACGTCGGATGATAATTACTATGACCCGGACGCGATTGAGGTGATGGCCTCGTTTTTAGAGGAAAATCCTCAATATGGTCTGGTCTATTGTGATATGAACGATTTGTATGAAGATGGTACGCTGCTGCGGTCTAATCGAGTGAGATCTACCCGGCACTTTTATTCCGGGAGCTATTTTGGCGCTTGTTTCCTGTATCGGAGGCAGGTGGCGGAGGCGGTCGGAGAATATGATCCGGATATGTTTTTGGCTGAGGATTATGATTTTTTCCTTCGGCTGGGAAAACAGGCTAAGCTTTATTACTTGCCGGAATGTAAATATACTTACCGGATCCATCGGGAAAGCTTGAGCCAAACAAAAACACGGCAAGTGTGGGAACAGCTTTGGAAGCTCAGAAGGCGAGAGCTGAATTATCTGCTGGAAGAAATTGATCCCGCGGAAAAAGTCTTCTTGTTTCTTGATATGTGGGCTTGCCGCGGGGACGAAACCTGGGCTCTTCGGAACAGATTTTTTCCGGATGGAGAATTACCGCGGCAGATCGTATGCCTGAAAAATCGAACGGATGCAATTGTATATCCAAGGAACGGAAAACCTCTCATACTTTTTGGTGCGGGGGAACATGGCCGGTGGGCGTTAAATTATTTTGGACGAAAGCGGATATATTGTTTTGCCGATAATAATCCAAAACTTACAGGTACATTGCTGGAAAATATTCCTGTGCTTTCATTTGCGCAAATGAAAGCAGTGCATACCGATTATGAAATTGCGCTCACAGTAGGCAGCCGTTTTCTTCCTGAGATCATAACGCAGATGGAAGATTCGGAGATAACAAACTATTTCTGGTTTTTTTCAACGTGGATGAATTCTGAAGGCTTGGAAACTCTGTAATTTGGAGGAATATAGATGATTACCTTATCAAAGGAAAAAATATATCAGTTGGTGGAAGAGTGCAAAAACTCTCCGGAGGGAAAAGTCCTTGTTATATTTGGAGCTGGTAAGCTTGGTCATGAGGCGATTGCTTACTGTGTCCAAGAGGGGATCAAAATATCTTATATTACGGATAATAACGCCGGTTTGTGGGGAAATAAAATCGAAGGAATCGAAATTATTCCTCCTCAGCGTACTCCGGACTTGAAACCTGATTTGATTATCTTGGCCAGCGACCACAGCCGAGAGATGGCAACGCAGTTAGAGACATATGGACTGAACCAATATATCTCATATTTCCTCTTTAAATTTAGATATAGCATGCAAAATATTCCCCAGCCGGGGACGACATCTGTTGAACGGGCCTGTAATTGGATATTGAGCAACCAGAAGGAAAACGGCGGAGTTTCCGTGTTTTGTGGATCTTCTTATGAATATCCGGAGGTAACAGGCTATATTATTCCGACTATGTTGCGATATGGGTTTCGGGACGAGGCCCTGAATATGGCTCAGTACTTAGCTTCGGTGGCGAATCAAGACGGTTCCTTTAACGCCGCGGGCTCTGATAGAGTGTACCTGTTTGACACAGCTCAGGCTTTGCGTGGCCTGAACGCGATTTGCGAGGTGACGGATCAGTATATCGCGCCGCGAAAGAAAACGGCAGAATATCTTTTTTCTGTATTAAAGGAACATGGCGGTATTTTCCCGAAGAGCTACCAGGATGATCCGATTGTCCCTGAGACGATTATGTTGTTCGCGCTTCCGCCTATGCTGGAATATGCGCGGATGACCGGAGATGTTGACCAGGTCGAGCTGATTCATCAGGCTGTACAACAGTATTTACAAGAACCTGAAGTACTGTCGATGCGGTCACTGACACATTTTTTGGCCTACCAAATAGACGGTTTGATTGATTTGGGTTATAGAAAAGAGGTAAGGCCGGTTATTGATCAGCTTCTGAATTCCCAGAGGGAGGATGGGTCGATCCCGGCTTGGAAAGGAGCGGACTGGGTTTGTATTACAGGCTGTTCCCAAATTGCGATTTGTCTCTATAAGCTTGAAATGCCAGAGCCGGCAAACAAACTGATGGCCTGGGTGGAACAGAATATAGAGGATGATGGCGGTTTTTTAGGCAGTGTGGGGCCTCGGGCAGAATATTATCCGGATAGAGAGCTGTCTTGGGCAGTCAAGTTCTACCTGGACGCCTATAAATGGATGATTCGCGCCCATTTTAATTATGAGTTTGCGCCTGTTGCCCCTGAAGAAATCGCGGAAGATGACGGTGAGGTTCTTGCTGTTATCAAGGAACTTGAAGGCCGGGAGCATATCTTGGAGGTCGGTTGCGGTAAGGGACGCATCCTCAAGCAGATCCATAAGCGGTTCCCAGGCTGTAAGTTGGAAGGCGTAGACATTTCAACGGGAATGTTGTCTTATGTGCCGGATTATGTGAAAACACAAGAGGGTGATGTGGAATTTTTGCCATACGAGGATGGGCTTTTTGACCTTGTTTATACGGTAGAGTGTATTGAACACTCCGTGAATCTTCGGGCGGCGGTACGGGAACTGGTTCGTGTCTGTAAGCCTGGTGGGAAAATTATTGTAATTGATAAACAGCTGTCTAATTGGGGAAGGTTTACCACTCCACCTTGGGAACGCTGGCCAAATCGGATGGAGCTGGAAACAATTTTGAAGGAGCATTGTACCTCTGTCATATCTCAGCCTGTTCAGCCCCATGGATATGATGTCAGGGACGAAATGTTTGTTGAGTGGAAAGGTATAAAGCGGTTGCCGCTTGAAAATTATACGAGATTTGCCCCATGAAGACGATAGGTGGGATGGACTGTTTGACGGATGAATTTTACATAAATGTGGGAAAGGCCGAGGTGTAAGTATTGAAAAAGGTCATTATCTTTGAGGTGGGACGAAAAGCCCGTGAAATTGTTAGAAAAGTTGGGAGAGAGCATGTTGAATGTTTTGCGGACAGCTCTCCAGAAAACCTAAGGCCTATTATGGGGATTCCTGTGATTTCTGTTCCGGAAATGATTCGGCGTTGGCCCGAGTGCGATATTATCCTGTCTATAAATTCAGCAAAACTGGAAAATATACTCAAGGAGCATGGTATCAGCTATTGGAAAAATGACAGCCTTCAAAACAGTTATTTTATGCGGCAGGATGTAATGGATGTGATAGATGAAAAACTGCTGGATCGTTACCACTATGACATGGACGCAAAATACGGACTGTTTTCCGAAAAGTATAATGATCGCTTCCGTGAAGCGTATTTTTCAGAAGAAAACCGTGTTTTAGTTGAGGCGTTTATAGAAAATAATGATGAAAAAGTTCGTGAAATATTTAATCGTGTATATGCCCCCAGCGAGTTGTTATATGATGAATATTTTGAGAATCGCCCAGGACTGCGGCTGATAAAGAATATAATTACAGAATATTCCATTTCTCAACAGAGGAGAGAGTTCCTGGAGATTTGTGATATTGCCTGTGGTCACGGAGAATTACTGAAAAGGCTGAAAGAAGATGGGTTTCGGGTGCGGGGCGTTGAGGGAGCGCCCGCGAGAGTGGAAGAGGTCCGACAATCAGGAATAGAGTGCGTTTGTGCCAATGTTGAACATGTACCACTTCCCGATGGCAGCCTTGATGTTATCATTTGTACAGAATGTTTGGAACATGTCAAGGACCCGGTTGCTGTTTTGAAGGAAGTAAACCGGCTCCTGATACGCGGAGGAATGGTATTCGTCACAACCCCATATGGGAGTTTTTGTGACTGTGATACCCATTTGCGTCACTTTTATGAAAATAACCTCTGCGCGTTGTTTCTTCAAAACGGGTTTGAAATTGAAAATGTGTTGAGAATTCCGTATTTGAATAATTCTGTGAACGATAACCTGTTTGTGGCGGCAATCAAAAAATAAGTCAGCGTGGAGTATAGCGAGAGATTTTGATGGTGAGGTGATTCAATATAAAGATGGAATTTTGTATTTGGGGCTGCGGGAAAAGAGGAAAGAACGTATACCGATTTATGCGGGGAAAGAAAGTATGTGCCTTTATTGATTCCAACCCGAAGTTTCAAGGCGGCAGCTATAAAAATATTCCCATCATCAGCTTTGATACGTATCTGGAGCAATACCGGAATTGCGTTGTAATTGTCACACCGCATGTGGGCGCCCAAGAGATCGAACAGCTCTTGTATCAACACAATGTTACATACCTTTCCTCCGAGGTATTGCCCCAGGAAATTACCGATGATGGGATAGCCGGCCTGGTGGAAATTGCCGCCGGAAAACTGTCTGGAGGAGAGACAGCTTATTTATACGGACTCAATCTTTTCAGCGTCTGCCTGCTGGATTATTTCATGGAACGGCAGACCCGCGCGGTAAAGATTGTGCCAGAGGACGGGGCGGATCCTCAATTGATAAAAAGCCTGCGCGCGTATTATGGGAACCGCATCGGAAATCCGCAAGAAATCGGCCCAAGCAGATTGTATATCACAAGTGATAAATATAACTGCCGCGAGCTGCCCGCAAAAAATCAGACGGTCCTGTATGATTTTTTGAGTCAGGTTCCGGAATACCGCAATCCAAGAATTGAAGCGCTGAAAGATATCCATAAAGGGAAGCGCTGCTTTATCATTGGCTGCGGTCCCAGCCTGCGGATCGAGGACCTGGATACACTGGCGGCAAGCAAAGAGATATGTATCAGTGTCAATGGAATTATCCGGGCGTTTCAATCAACTGCCTGGCGGCCTAACTATTATTTGTGTCAACACGCATATGGATTCAATGAATGGCAAGATACCCTGCTGAGAGATTACAAGATTGACCATATGCTGATATCGGACGGCTGTCTTGGGGGTGAGTTTGACCCCGCGTTTATAAAATTCCACTTGTCCTGTTTGGATGTGTGGGAAGACCGCCCTCCCTTCTTTAGCCGGGACTTTTCCCGCGGCGCTTATGTGGGCGGCAATGTGATGTACACGTGTATCCAATTTGCGTTCTATTTGGGTTGCTCTGAAATGTACCTGTATGGGGTTGACCATACAGTTACCGCGAACAAAAAAGACAATCATTTTTCCAAGGATTATCTGGCTGATGAAACTAAAGATCCGGATTTGATTCCCACAGTGGTGGCGAGGGAAAGAATGGAAACAAATACCGCCCTTGCCCACGCGAGAGAGCTTGAAACAGAATTAGGGTTTAAGGTTTACAACGCCTCTCGGAAAACCATGCTGGAGGCTTTTGAAAGAGTGGATTTTGACACGTTGTTTACTGAATGAGAGGGGATGAACAGAGCATGAAGGTATACGCGCTGTTGACTGGCAGGGGCCAGAATACGCTTCAGGACAAAAACATTTTAGACATATTGGGCAGGCCGGTTTTATACTATCCAGCCACCGCGGTCAAGGAGTCCAAATACATACAGAAGGCGTATTGCTCCAGTGATGACGACAAGATTTTGGATGCGGCCAGAGAGATAGGATATGAGCCGATCAAGCGGCCGCCTGAATTAGCGGCCCCAACGGCTCAGCACATTGACTGTATCTATCATGCCTTGGAGATAATTGGACAAAAGGAAGAGCTGCCGGATATTTTGGTTGTGATACTGGCAAATAATGTGACAGTTAAGACAAAATGGGTGGACGAGTGTATTGAAATGATGCGGTCCGACAGAACCGTCAGCGCTGTGGTTCCTGTTTATCCGGACAATGACCACCACCCGTTCAGAGCCAAGAGGATGGCGCCTTCTGGAGATTTGACGATGTTTGACCCTTCCCATGCCGCTCAGGCGACATCCAGTAACCGGCAGGACCTGCCGGCCTGCTATTTCCTGGCGCATAATTTTTGGGCGCTGAATGTGAAAACATTATTGGACAAGGATCAGCTTGGGGAGCCGCCGTGGGGCTTTATGGGCAAAAGAGTAAAAGGCTATAAGATCGAGGAGTCAATCGATATTCATGATTTGATGGATATTGAACTGGCAAAAATATGGCTTAAAAATAATTGGGAACATTAAAAACGAAACGTTATGGCTACCTTCTATTTTATGAAAGAAAGAGGATGCGTTATGTCTCGATATCTGATTACAGGCGCCGCGGGGTTTATTGGTTCCGCGCTGGCCAAACGGCTGGTCAACGAAAACCATCAGGTGACCACCATTGACAATTTATCAACAGGTCTCAGAAAAAATATCCCCGAGGGCGTGACATTTATTGAAGGAAATACTTTTGATAAGGCGGTGATAGCACAGTTGGATAACGTTCGCTATGACGCTATATTTCATATCGCCGGACAGAGCAGCGGGATTATGTGCTGGGACGATCCGGTCTATGATTTGAATTCCAATGTAACTTCAACATTACTGCTGCTGGATTATGCCAGGCGGACAGGATGCCCCAAATTTATTTATGCAAGTTCCATGTCTGTCTATGGTGATGAGAACCCGTGTCCTGTCAGGGAGGACGACGAATTAAAGCCCAAGACGTTTTATGCGGTAGGCAAATTGGCCAGCGAACATTATATGCGCATTTATTCGGAGGAATATGGAATCAAATGTACCGCGTTGAGATTTAACAATGTGTATGGACCAGGGCAGAATCTGGAAAACCTGCGTCAGGGGATGGTAAGCATCTATCTGGCTTACGCGATTAAAGAGCGCCATATCCCTGTGATGGGTGATCCCAAAAGATACCGGGATTTTGTGTATATTGATGATCAGGTTGACGCCTGTATTATGGCGGCAAATGGGAACGAGGCAAATCTGTTTAATGTATACACAACAGCGACAAACCGGAAAACGACCTGTGAACAGCTTGTAAAAATGATTTGTCGAGAACTTCCGTTTGAGGTAACCGTAGAATACAGCGGGGAGACCAAAGGAGACCAGTTTGGAATTTTTTGTTCCTATGAAAAAATATATAATTCCTTGGGTTGGGAACCAAAAGTGTCATTGGAACAAGGATTGAAACTAATGGTTACATGGGCGATAAATGATTTAAGCATTTCAAATTCTGTGTCCTTGCCTTGCGATCAAAGAAAGGATTAAGTAATGGATGAGATATTGAAATGTTATCAGGAGATACTGGATGCTCTCAGGGATGAGAGCGTCTGTGAAGGATTATATCAAAAAATTCAAAACGTAATACAAGAAATATTCGATGGCATTCCAGACAATGCCCGTATTGCCATTCGTGGAGGTAGAGAATATGTATTCCCCTGCCTATGTATGGTGAATATTTCTGAGAAAAGGGACATTTGTATATTTAACCTACATGAGGGAGATCAAATTCTCAACTATCCCTGCCGTTCCGCGGATAAGCTGATGGAATATAAACCGGAGTATGTTATAAGCTGTAACTTTACTTATCGTGATGAGATCAGAGAAGAATTGAAGGCTTATTCAAATTCCGTTGTTATTGATATATACGAGGAACTTGAACTCAAGGGTTTTGAACTGACAGCGCCCATTCATCTTTATTTGCCGGAATGTCCGATGGCGTTAAACTATTTTTACATAAGGTATCAGAAAGAACCAGAAAATGAGGCGGCCCTTCGAGATTTTTTGTGTGCCGCTTTGGAGCAGAAGGATTTTGTGATGCTGCGTACAGTATATAACGATTTTCAGAATAGGGGGAGCATACCGGAATTTTTTGAAAACACTTGGCGAAAAGTACAACAGCTTTTAAAACTGATTCAGGATAAAATTGAAGCGCGCTCGCGGAAAGATATCATAATTTTTTGGACAGACGCGCTTCCGTATTCCGATTTGAAAAATATGCCCGCGCTGCAAAAAATGGAAGACGCCGGCTTCTTCTTCGAGAGAACCTATACAAGTACGCCTTACACAGAGGCAACCGCCCAGGCTATGTTTTGCCGGAGACACCAAATTGACGATTATCCGGAAAGTCAGGGTTTAATCACGCGCGAAAATAGCGCTCTGATCCAATATTTGGAGAATCACGGCTATGATTTCTGTTGGTTCACATCGGACAGGATCGTAGACGCGAAGTACTGCGAGAAAGAAAAGCTGTATTCATCCAATACAATCATCGCATGGCATGGATTAGAACGGCTGCTTAGTCAACAAAAGCCGTGCTTCTATATATTTCATTTTGCTGTCGAGACCCATAGTCCTGTGATTTCCCCAAATGTTGGATACATTGTGCCGAATAACAAGCACTTCACGCAATCAGAGGGACGTTTTTTGAAGACGCCAGAGATGGAAACTCAACGCGAGACAGCTTTACGCTATTTAGATCAGTGCTTAACCCTGTACAATTATTTGCTGCGCGATAAAATCCATATTTTTCTTAGCGATCATGGTTGGGACCACATAGGCAACAAAAGATGGAGCGAGGATTTTTTGCATAGCTATTGTCTGGCCATAGGCGAAGGTATTCCGAAGAAGAGAATATCGGAGATATTTTCTTATATAAACTTTGATAAATTTATTTACTGGATACTGGAACCTGAAAAGAATCCGATAGAAAACGCGCTGACGGATAAAGCTATCTTTTGTGATTTAGAGTTTTACAGCGCCAGACTTGTTAATCAATGCTTTAAATATGGAATGCCTAAAGCCGGGCTGGCCTATCGTGGTGTGATATACGCAGGATATAAATATGTTATAAACTCAATTGGTGAAGAATTCTTTTATAAACTGGAAGATAATAACGAGGTCCGTGCCCCATCAGCGGATGAAGCGCTTCTTCAAGAGATGCGAACTATATGCGGCACACATTTTGCTGACCCAAGAGAGTATGAGCAGTTTAAATATGCTTTAGAGACATATAAAAGGATTTATGAAGCAGACCCGGCTTACAGCAGGCCATTGTGGTTAGCAAAGAGCGTACATAAGCAGCAAATATCCTGCGCACATTGAACGCAGGATATTTGCCGCTTCAAAATATTAAAAATCACGGGAATAAAGTTCAAAAACAATCAAAAAAACGTCCTTTTTGAACGAAAGTATGTAAGGAGAAAGATATGGTGGCAGGATTAAGCGAAAAACAATTTGACGTGCTGGTTCAGATAGCTGAATCGACAGGGCCGCTTTCACAGCGGCAGCTTCAGGAGCGGGCAGGCCATTCTTTAGGGACAGTGAATTCCGTCATAAAAGACTTGGTGGGCCGGGGCCTGATTCAGAACAACCGAATCACGCCGGAAGGGATTATGGCCCTGGAACCTTACCGGGCGAAGCGCGCTGTTTTTATCGCCGCTGGATTTGGCTCCCGCTTGGTGCCCATCACATTGAACACTCCAAAGCCGTTGATACGAGTCAACGGAAAGCGAATCATTGACGGATTAATTGATGCGTGTTTAGCAATTGGCATCAATGAGATCTATATTGTGCGGGGGTACCTTGCGGAACAATTTGACCAGCTTCTTTACAAATACCCCATGCTCAAGTTTTTGGAGAACCCCATTTATAACGAGGCGAACAATATCGCCTCCGCAGTCTGCGCAAGATACCTGCTGCGGAACGCTTACATATTCGAGGCTGATTTGCTGCTTAGGAATCCCGCTGTGATTACGAAATATCACTATACATCTGATTTTTTAGGGTTTCCAGTGAAACGTTCGGATGATTGGTGCTTTACAGTCCGCGATGGAATCATCCAGACACAAAAGATTGGAGGGACAGATTGTTGGCAGGTGGTAGGTATTTCTTATTGGGATGATCAGTCCGGGAAAAAGCTTGGGGAGCATCTAAAATTGGCCTATGAAATGCCGGGAGGAAAGGAACAAATATGGGACTATGTGCCGTTTTCCGTATTCTCCCCGGAGTATCAGGTGAAGCTGCGGGAGTGTTCAGCGGAGGACGTTTTAGAGATTGATACGTTCAAGGAATTGAAGGCAATTGATAAAACCTATGATATTTAAAAACAGGAGGTATACTTATGAGATATGATAAAAAATTTTTCAGCTTTGTTTGCGCGTTAACAATCGCTCTGCTCGCGCTGTCCGGATGCGGTGGCAAGAGCGGTGGAAAAGAAAAGATCACAATATGGACCTCAGGAGAAGATTACAAAAATGAAAATTATTTGTCCCAGTGCCGGGAAAGATTCCCTGATTATGATATTACGCTGGAATATATGACCAGCAGCAGCATTGCGGCTAAGGTCATAGAGGAGGGAGATAATTGTTCCTGCGATATCATCCTCTCGGAGGAATATGGTTATTTGGAAAAATGCGAAGACTATCTTGTTGAGCTGACAGACTTTGACTTCTCTCTGTTTTTGGACGAAATAGTTCCCGCGAGCCACAAATATACTCCAGAGGTAAAGAATGGCGGGTGCGTCATTGTAAATCCCAAGGTTTTGGAGGAACACCAGCTCCCTCTCCCGACTAGCTATCAGGACCTGCTAGACCCTAAATATAAAGGCCTCATCTCTATGCCCAGCCCTAACTCTTCTGGAACAGGATATATGTTCTTACGCCAGCTCGTTAATGAGTGGGGCGAAGAAGAGGCGTTCGCGTACTTTGAGAAGTTTTCAGAAAATGTGCTTCAATATACATCCTCTGGGTCTGGTCCGGTCAATGCGCTGATACAAGGCGAAGTGGCGGTGGGCCTGGGAATGACTTCTCAAGCGGTCACTGAGATCAATCAGGGAGTTAACCTTCAAATCTTATTTTTCCCGGAGGGCTCTCCTTACAGCATGTACGGCAACGCGGTTCTGTCCAAGAGCGCTGACCGCCCCCACGTCATGGAGGTGTTTCAATATCTGGCCACCGACCTATGTAAAGACAACAATGAAAAGTTTTTCCCCGATCAGGTATTCAAAGATTTTCAGCCTGAGATAGATGGATTCCCACGCGATATTCGATATGGAAATATGTCCAACGATACTTTAGCGGAAAAGGAGCGTCTACAGGCAAGATGGAGCTTCGATTGAGAAAAAAACTTGTCGTATCCGGTATTTCCAAAAGCTATGGAAATAGTGCGGTGCTTCAAAATATAAGCTTTGATGTTATGGAACGGGAATTTCTCTCTATTCTAGGCCCCTCTGGATGCGGAAAAACCACACTGCTTCGTATCCTGATCGGTCTTCTGGAACCAGACAAAGGGCGCGTTCAGAAGGATGGGACGGATATTACCCGCGCCCGCCCGGATCGGCGGGGGATGGGGATCGTATTTCAAAACTACGCTCTGTTTGAAAATATGTCCGTCCTGCGGAATGTGGAGTATGCGCTCCGGTTCCACAATGTGTCAAAGACGGAGGCCCGGGAGCGTGCGGAGCGGATGTTGGATGCTGTGGGACTAAAAGAGCACGGTCAAAAGATGCCCCGGGCCCTTTCCGGCGGGCAGCAGCAGCGGGTGGCGATCGCTCGAACCCTGGTGCTCAACCCGGATATCGTGCTTTTGGATGAGCCCATATCCGCACTGGATGTGTCGACCCGGCTGGCCATGCGCGGAGAATTGAAAAATCTGCAGAACGCCTTTGGTACGACTATGATCTATGTAACGCACGATCAGGAAGAGGCGTTCGCCCTGTCTGACCGGATTATGATCTTGGATCAGGGAAGCGTAAGCCAGATCGACACACCGGAGCGAATCGTAAGCCATCCGGCCAACGAGTATGTACAGGGCTTTGTGCTGGACAACCTTCAGTCCAAGGTAGATTCCCTTACCAGGTATATAGGCGGGAAGGCGACATGAGAAAAGACCGTTCAAATATCGTCAATATCTGTATGATATTATTTTTCGTGGTGTGCGTCATAGCGCCTCTTGGTTCCATGCTGCTGCGCGTCACACCGGATGGGGCTAGAGCGGTGTTTCAATCTCCGCAGTTTGGGCCGGCGGCAATCAATTCTCTCTCCACAGCTCTGACAGCGACATTACTCACCCTGACGCTGTCGTTGCTGGCGGCCTGGAGCCTGGAACGAACACAGACGCGGGGAAAAGCGCTGTTTGGGGCGCTTTTTACCCTCCCCATGCTGATCCCATCTATTTCTCACGCCTTGGGCTTGGTCGCGCTGTTTGGAAAGAACGGCCTTCTGACCAGCCTACTCCATTTACCGGGGAGCGTCTATGGGTTTTGGGGGATTGTCGCCGGCTCGGTGATGTATTCTTTTCCGATAGCCTTTCTGATGTTCTCCAATATCCTCCGCTATGAGGACGCCATGCCGTATCAGGCCGCGGAGGTGCTGGGGATCCCGGCGGCGCGTCAGTTTACCAGTTTGACGCTTCCATATCTCAAAAAAACGATGATCTCGGCCTTCTTTGCTGTGTTTACCATGGTCATTACGGACTACGGTGTCCCGCTGATGGTCCGGGGGAAATGTATGACCCTATCCGTGCTGATGTATGACAGGGCGGTCTCCATGATGGACTACAGCGCGGGGAGTGTGATAGGAGCGTTGCTGCTGCTGCCGGCGATTGCCGCGTTTTTGGTAGATCTGATGGCCCCGGAGCGCGGGACGGACAGTTTTATCTCTCAGCCGATACGACTAAAAAAGGATCCTGTATTTGACGCGCTGGCTTCGATTTTCTGTGTGCTGATCGGGCTGTGCGTACTAGCGCCGATCGTCAGCTTTTGCCTGATGGCCTTTGAAAACAAGTATCCTGTCGATCCTGCGTTCAGCCTCCGTCATGTGGAACGGGCGGCTGCTCGCGGGGCGGGTCAATACCTGATAAATTCGGTCCTTTATGCGGTACTGACAGCGCTTTTGGGGACGCTGCTCGCTTTCGTCTGCGCCTACTTGGCGGCGAGGAAAAAAGGCGCGTTCAGTAAGGGACTGCACCTGATATCTATAACGTCTATGGCAATACCAGGGATTGTTTTGGGCCTGTCTTATGTAATTTTTTTCCGCAGCACGCCTGTTTATGGAACAATCTTCATCATTGTTTTGGTCAATTCAATCCACTTCTTTTCCTCACCTTATCTGATGATGTATAACGCCCTAGAAAAACTGAATCCACAGCTGGAGGATGTGGGCCAATGTCTCGGCGTCAACCGGTTTTATATCATTCGGGATGTGGTGCTACCGAAGGTCGGACATACCTTGACAGAAATGTTTACTTACTTTTTTGTCAACTCGATGATGACGATTTCCGCGGTGTCCTTCCTGGTTCCCCCGGCTCCAAAGCCGGTAGCGCTGATGATCGGCCAGTTTGAAACTCAACTGTTGATAGAGAGCGCCGCGTTTGTCTCCCTACTGATTTTGGCGGTTAATTTGGGGATCAAGGGGTTAACCACTGTTGTTTCAAGTTCCCATTCACACGGTCTGAACCAAGGGGCAGTTTATTTATTCCCGAAAAGACATTGCTAACCACCAGTTTCGTCTTGGAGCGGGGAACCACAGAAAACACATCGCAGTAGAAGTGGACGGCGCGGCGCTGGTGCTTGGCTTCAGGGAACACATCACCACCGCCTCCAGCATTCCCAGACACTTGTCTCCAACAATGAGCTTCACCCCATCCAAGCCACGACCGCGGCGCCACTGGAAGAAGTTCACCCAACTGGTCTTGTCCTCCTCCATGCCTTCGGCAGCGCCAAAAACCTCACGATATCCGTCCCCGTCTACCGCGATCGCCACCGGCCAGGTACATCTCGATGAGCGCCTCCTCGACGCCGCTCTCCCGCCGGCGATACTGCTCTATGATCGCCGTTTCAAACGACACTCCTTTCTGAATGGTGTGTCGCTACCTCATTCTACCAGAGAGCCACAAACCTTGTCTTTTTTATTTGCGCAACTTATTGTACCTTATCAGAGGGACTGGCTTAGGGCTTGTTTGAAAAATAAATATTGCACAAATCGATGGTAAGTGCGAAAATAGAGGAATGAAGAGATATGAATTGACAAAAGGACAATGGGAACGAGTGAAAGCAGTGCTTCCGCCCTCAAAGACAGGGAAACGAGGCCGGCCTCGGAAAGATGACCGAAACATGCTCAATGGAATGCTATGGATTGCCCGCAGCGGAGCGCAGTGGCGGGAACTGCTGGAGGTGTATGGCCCCTGGCAGTCCGTTTATGCCCGATTTGCCAAATGGCGGGATGATGGTACATTGGAAGCGATATTTCACGCCTTGTCCGAAGATGCGGATATGGAAAATCTGAGTTTGGACTCTACTTGCGTTAAGGTTCACGAAAGCGCCAATGGAGGGGGAAAAAACGGCGAATAAGGCAATTGGGCGAACCAGAGGTGGGTTAAATACAAAGCTGCACGCAATTGTGGACGGGCTGGGGAACCCGGTTGAATTTATGCTGTCTGCGGGGAATGACCATGATTCAGTCCATGCCGTTGAACTGCTGGAAAAGGTCACGATCAGAGGTAGTAATGTATTGGCAGATCGTGCTTATGGGGCAANGAATATTCGAACTTACATTTCAGAACAAGGAGCCTGCTATGTGATCCCGCCGCAGAGCAATGTTTCTGAGCCATGGCCGGTAGATTGGTGGTTATACAAAGAGCGCCATTTGGTTGAATGCTTCTTCCAAAAGCTTAAATGGTTTCGCAGAATTGCCACCAGATATGACAAGTTAGATGCTTCTTTTCTTGCCTTCGTTTACTTGGCTTCTATTGCTATTTTGTTGATTTAGCCTACTCCTCGCTATTTTTCAAACAAGGCCTAATAGACTTTGTCAGGATCAGGTCAATTCTCTTTTTGCGGCACTGAGCTATCATCCGGCGAAACTCTGGCCGTTCTTTTGTATTTAAGCCAGTAGCTCTTTCTGCAAAAATGCCGGCACTTTCCCAATTGGGATTTGCTGAAATCAGCTGTGAATAGTGCCGCTCCTGCAATTCGATACTGCTGGTCTGCTCCTCCAACTCTGTGCTGACCCGGCAGTAAGCAGCTACACGAAGATGACGCAGTTCCATTGGACGATGGCCTTGCGTAGGAAGAATTTCAGTCACCTTTCGCATTCGCACGACCTCCCGCAATTTTCTTCATTATATCAAAGCGAGAGCTTCATGGCAATGTGATTTTGAGGTTCTTTAGATCGGATAAGTTTCTTCTGCTGCACTGCTATGAACATCTCATCCGAAATAATAGCCTCATGGGTATCGGTGTAAAGGAACCGACCCATGAGGCCATTGTTTTCGATCTGGACAGCGCCGGTGCTGACCGTTTTCTGGAGCAGCACTCGCCCAGTGTATTTTTCATTGGAGAGCAGTTTGTCAATTGCCTCCCGATTCCATTTGGGCCTGCCGGTGGGGGAGGGAATGCCCTGCCTTTCCAGACCCGCAGCAATTTTTCCAAGGCTGTCACCAGCAAGATACCGTTCAAATATCCAGTTCACCACCTTGGCTTCGTCCGGATTTATTTCCAGTTCTCCATCAGAATTGATCGTGTATCCGTAGCACTTACGCTTTGCCATTTTGGAGCTGCCGTCCTGAAAGCCTTTCCGGAGACCGTTCTTGATTGCCTCGCTTTTTTGTATCATATTCATGATGATTTTCCTCCTACAAATAAAAATACCGCAGTGAAATTACTGCGGCGCAACGAGTTTTTGCATTCTGTATATAAAAATTGACAGACCAACCCCTTGGCAGCCTGTCAACTTATCATGGCACCCCGAACTGGACTTGAACCAGCGGCCTACCGCTTAGGAGTAGCCGCCGTGTGGTTGCGGCGGTTACTCACAAACCCCCGCAAACCCTTGCAAACACTTACTTTTCAAATTTCATTCCCTACGATTTGCCACGGTTTCTTACTAATCACGGCCATTTTTCAGGGCCGCAATTAGCGAGCGATTAGCAAGGAGACGAAAAATCGCTTGATGGTTCAGAGTTCAATTCATTTCAAGTACGCCAAAAGATTGGCTCCTGACTATCGTGTGTCCCGTTCCCTGCCGCCTTTTTGCCGTCTCCGGGAGGGGATGCTCAAAAGTTCTTGAACCCGACCTTCTAACAGCTTTTCCAGATAGTCCAGATGTGTGTCCGTTACTGTTCCAGCAGGATGGCGGTGGAACTGGAACCCAATCATGCGGCGAAGCTGAGCCTTTTGAACTGGCCCTATCACTGCGTGGCAAATGTCTTCATAGGACACCTGGTAGGGATTTGTTCTCATTTTGGCATAGGCTTCAAAGTGGGAGAAGCTATCAAGATCATCCTTGCCCGCAAAGGCCATCAGGGACAAGCCATTGTCAAAAATGGGGGCTGGGGCGATAATCTGTCCGGTGTGGTTGTTCCGCAGCAGGCCAAAGTTTCCAAAGTGTCTGTCCTCGTTATAAATCAGCGCGTCAAATATCAGCATACTCCGCAACTGCTCTCCAAACTCCCCGCCCAAGGTATCATAGTAGTCAAGGCAAGCCTGGATGCCGCCAGTCTGCACAATGCGCCCAATGGGAATGAAGGCTGTGTCAATATTAGTGAACAGCCGGCATTTGGAGGCGGTGATGCCCTTCCAGTTTTCCAAATCATAATGCACCGCATTAAGGCCCATGACAGCGGCAATCTGAGAAGCGTAGGCTTCACAGTATGGTTCCCGCCCACTATTGGAAGCGCCGCTTGTTCCGCCCTTGTAAAGATAGATGCCATCATCCTCAATCAGCCGCCATGCTTTGGGAAGCATACCGCTGGTAGTCAACTCGGGGGAGGTAGTAAACGCCTCATGGCTCCGGCCCACGCCGGTGTATGCCACCAGCGCTAGAATTTCAGAGAAGCGGTTCTCATAAAGGTTGTACGCTTCAAACGTCCCCTCAAAGCCCTCCGGGACGACCCAATAGCTGTCGTTCAAAGACAGGCCCTTGCAAACGTCAATGATCCCCTTGGTGTCGTTGTGGCTCAAATTCAAAGTTTTGAGTATCTGATCTACAAAGGTGCGGTTTTTAGGAATGACCCTCCTGCCGAGCCAGCGGATGATACCCTCGCTGGTCCGATCTAAGTCCAGAGGCATAAGCGGAGCGTATTCTTCCTGCACAGAGATGATTTCGGCAATAAGGCCGTCCAGCCCTCGCTTCTCCAAAGAGAAACGCATTAACTCGGTATCGTAAAGTCGCAGACTGTATATATCGCTCATGGGAACCTCCTTTCCACGCGATTAGTAAAGAATTAATGTTATTTTACCATAGAAATCTATATCAGGCAAGCGGCGCGGACTGATGTTTCTATGTACAGAAAAACGGACAGGAATGGTTATCATTCCTGTCCGTTGACATTTATGCGTTTCTACCGGCGAGAGCTGTCTGTACCTGGCTATCGTGAAGGATCTGTGCGCCAGGAAAATCGTGGGCTATGCTTTTTCTGACCGGATTGACACACAGTTGATGCTGGCGGCCCTGGACATAGCGTACTGCCGCCGTAAGCCTCCAAAGGGCCTGATTTTCCATAGTGACCGGGGCGTACAGTACACAGCTAAGGCTTACCGGGAACGGTTAGAGACTTATGATATCCGCCTCTTTTTGTGTCCGTTTTTTCGGGAAGGGCTCAAATTTTATTGGAGCGCTACTGTGTACTTTAAAGGGCATATTCCTGCCCTGTGCGGGAAAAAATGAAATTTAGCCGTATTCTATAAGATTTTGTGATATTAGCTGTTGCCATAAAGAATTGGACTAGTTTTGGGAAAAGGAGTAGTGGAATAGTAGCCCAGGAGAAAATGAGGTCAACAAGTAGAGGTTGAAATATAATATACACAAAATCTAAAATATAACAAAACTTTACGCTAAAACGCAGCACGCTTAAAATTTGGACATAAAGCCGATAAAAGCAAAAATAACTGTCAAAAAATTTGCGATATTTATAAAAATATATTGACAATCTAAATTCGATATGTTATTCTGTTTGCAACAGTGATATATCACACATCGAAAGATAGAAATTTCTGAAATAAAATACAAAAGGGGCGGATAAGTTATGTCGGTTCAAAAGTTGGATTTTGCGGAGCCATTTTTTGAGGTTGAATATGTGGAGGATGAGGAAAAATACACTTGTGAGACCAAGAGCTTAGTATTCAATTTGGCGGAACGGAGCGGGAAATCTCTTTATATCAAACGTATCCCGGTTCTGCCGCTGAAGGGGACCGTTGCGGAAGGAGTGGTGATCGAAGGAATTGTACGGATGCTGGTTGTTAAAAATTACGACAGCTTCCGGCTGGACGATCCCAAGTTTGTCCAGCGGGTCAAAAAGACGTGGAAGTCTCTGTACGAGTGCTCTGGTATTGAGCGCCACAAGGGAATCCCCTATTTTAAGTCCCCCAAGGCCCGGATCGGCGGCGACACGGAAATCAATTTCTGCTTTGTGTCTGAGCCGATGGCCCCTTCTGGCCCGCACCGAGACCATGACCGGGATTTTGACGAGGTTCACGCTCAGATTCGCGGTTTTGGAAAGATGCAGAAGTTTGTGGAGAACGATACATCCACGTTCTATCAGGAGTCTATCATGGCGCCGGGGGTTGTTCACGAAAAATTTTATGACGAGGACGGCGTATATCCGTGGCATCAGTATCACAGCTTGACCCCCTGCATTTATATGCCAATCGAGATTGACCGGTAAATGTCTACGGCTAGTAAATAGAAAGGAGAACAATATGGAATACATTCAGGTAAAGGGAATTGACAAGCCGTTTTCCAAGCTGGTTATGGGGACTGCTTGGTTCCATCCAGATCAGGAGGCCGTAATCGATGAAATGCTTGAAGCCTATGTGGAAGCAGGAGGAAACGTACTTGACTGCGGCCGGTACTACGGGGTAGGCGCCTGTGCGGAAAAGCTGCTGAAGCGCTGGCTGGACCGCTCCGGGATGCGGGCGAGACGCGAGGAACTGATTATCATCGACAAGGCTTGCCACCCCATCATCACTCCGGATGAGGAGCACCATCCCGAATATTGGCGCGTGAAGCCAGAACTGATTACGGAAGATATGTACTACGGTCTGTTCCATACCGGGTGCGACTATTTCGACCTTTACGAATTGCATAGGGATGATCCCAGTGTCCCTGTGGACGAAATCATGGACTGCCTGGAAGAGCACCGAAAAGCAGGACGGATTCGCGCTTATGGTCTGTCCAACTGGGAACTGCCTCGAGTAGAAAAAGCCATTGCTTACTGCGATAAGAAGGGCTATCAGGGAATCTCTGTAAACAATCCCTCTTTCTCTCTGGCAAAAGTGCCTCATCCCAGAAGACCAGGTACCGTGCACATGGATGAGGATCAGGTAAAATGGCATGAGCAACACCCTGAGGTAGTACTGCTGTCCTGGGCTTCTCAGGCGGCCGGGTTCTTCGTTGACGGGCTGTATAATCAGGACGAAAGTGCTCCTCAGTGGATTCAGGAGGTTTATTTCTCCGAGACGAACTTCGAGCGTCTGAAGCGCGCAAAAGAACTGGCGGCGGCGAAAGGCGTGGAATCGGTCAACATTTCTCTGGCCTATGTGTTGTGCCGCGATTTTCCGGTTGCGGCGGTGATTGGCAGCCGGAACAAAATGGAACTTGAATCCTGTATCCGGGCAATGGATATCCGGCTGACGCCGCAGGAATTGGATTATCTGTGCTGCCGCACCAATCGAATCTAAAACCTGAACCCTGAAATCGAGCTAGAAGCAAAAACCAAATATTTAAGGGGGAAAATAAAATGCTGAAACATGTAAAAAGGACTTTATCCGGAATGCTTTGCCTCGCGATGTTTATGGGGGTGCTCAGCAGCTGCGGCGGCGGCAACAACAACCAGTCCAATTCTAACCCCAACACCAACTCTGGTGCTTCCCACTCTAATAACTCCTCCACCTCTTCCCTGTCTGGCGAATATGACCTGACCCAAGTAAACGATCGCATCTACACCTTGGGCCATACCGGTTCGCCTGGTTCTACCAACGACTTTTGGGCTGAGACCTTTGCCGGTCTGGTTAAGGAGAAAAGCGGCGGCAAGATGGTGATTGAAAACTATAACTCCTCTCAGCTGGGCTCAGATACCTCTATAGCGGCAGACGTGCAGGCTGGCGCTGTAGACTTTCAAATTACCTCTCCGGCCGCCATTCCCACGGTTGTTCCTGAGTCTGCCATTTTCGATATGCCCTTCTTGTTTGATAAGGTGGAGGATGCCCGCGAAGTGTTGCTGAATGAGGACTTTTTCAGCACGATTTCCGATGCTTTCGCCAAGTATGATCTGAAGCTGTTCCCCTTTACGGATCAGGGATTCCGCAGCATCACCACTAATGTCGAAATTACGGGGATCGACAGCTTTAAGGGAATGGCCCTTCGTACCATGAACAATCAGCACCACATTGCATGGTTCACCGCTTTAGGAGTGGCTGCTACCCCGCTGAACACATCTGAGATTTATTTGGCGCTCCAGCAGGGAATGCTGAACGGTCAGGAGAATCCCTGGAGCCAGTGCTATGACAAGGGGTTGTATGATGTACAGAAATACATCACAAATAGCAATCATGTTTTGTATGTTGGTTGTCTGTATACGGGGACCAAGACTTGGGACACTTTGAGCGAGGTAGAACAGCAGATACTCTGGGATGCTGCGACGGAATGTGTCCCTATCGTACAAGAACATACCGACAGCTATGAGTATGAGATGCTCGATCTGCTGCTGGAAGATTATAATATGACCTTTACTGATTTTGACAAGATCCCTGGTCTGCGTGATACGTTGCGTGAGAAAACCTTTGATGTGGCCTATCAGAGTATCAGTTCCGCGATTGGAACCGAGATTCTGAATCAGTTCCTGATCACTGCTGGGTACGAAGACCAAATTCCCTGATTTTGTATGTTGATTTGACATGACAGTGCCTCTGGCCCTTGCCTGTGCTATGGTCAGACAAGAGGCCAGAGGCATCTTTTTAGCTGGAGGTGAAGCAATGAAAGCAGTTCATTGGCTGGACAAATACCTGGAAGCATTGTTTGTAGGAATTGGTCTGGTTGTAATGGTGGCGGTTATGACTGCCCAGATTATCTATCGAAGAATCTTTGGTAATTCTATTATCTGGTCAGAGGAACTTTGCCGGCATATCTTTATTTGCTCCGCATTTTGGGGGCTATCATTTTCGATTCGCTCAGGCGGAGCCATAAAGTTCGATATGATTGTTACGTTTTTCCCGGAGCGGGCAAAACGTGTCTTTGAAATTATTTCAAATGTAGTTGTGTGTCTGTTTTTGGCCTATCTGCTGAAGCCGGGCTGGGAGGTTGTACTTTCTGTGGCGAGGATAAGTTCTACTGCGCTTCCGTATAACCTGGATCTAGTGTATGGCGTCTCGTACGCCGGTATTGTTCTTTCTGGACTGCGGGCAATGGAGATGATTGTACTTGATGTGCTGGCCCTGTTGAAAGGTGGGAAAACAGAGGGGAGAGATGAGGCGTGATAGGAATTTTGTTCATCAGTTTGGCAGTTTTGTTAATTTTGACCGTTCCGGTCGGTGTAATCCTGCTGATTATCTCCGCCATCCCTAGTTTTTTGGGAAGCT
Source organism: Oscillospiraceae bacterium (assembly GCA_910575265.1). GTDB lineage: Bacteria > Bacillota > Clostridia > Oscillospirales > Oscillospiraceae > Lawsonibacter. The sequence continues at coordinate 34,743 of CAJTEA010000015.1, read as the reverse complement.
TTGCGGTTGATGCACAGTACATCGTACGCAATGTGGTGGAGGCGTTTAATAATACAACTTTGTTGGCGATTCCCTTGTTTATCTTGTCGGGCGTCATAATGGCAAAGGGGCAGATTTCCAAGAAGTTGTATGACATATTCGCTTACTTTATTGGCAATCTGACCGGCGGACTGCCCAGCGCAGTTGTGGTTACCTGTCTGTTCTATGGGGCGATTTCCGGTTCCGGGCCGGCGACAACAGCCGCAGTTGGTTCTATGACGATTCCGTTGCTTGTGAGCCTTGGATATGACCTTACATTTTGCGCGTCGCTGGTAGCGGTTGCCGGTGGTCTGGGAGTTATCATTCCGCCCAGCATTCCCTTCGTGATGTACTGCAACAGTAGCGGTGTCTCGGTAGGTGATATGTTTTTGGCGGGGATAGTGCCAGGGCTGCTAATTGGCGGACTGTTGATTTTTTACACGGTATTCTACTGCAAGACGAAGGGAGAAGACCGTGAAAAGATTCATAAAAAGGTACAGGAACTGAGAGGCATTGGGTTTTGGGGTGTATTTAAGGACAGCTTCTGGGCGTTGATGAGTCCTGTTATCATCCTGGGCGGGATCTATGCCGGTGTCGTGACACCGACAGAGGCCGCGTGTGTATCTGTGGTCTATGCGTTGATTGTCAGCTTTTTCATTTACAGGACAATGGGCCTGAAAGATATTGCTCCTGTGTTGCTGGAAAGCGTAACTACCGTATCCAGCTGCTTGATTATTACTGGGGCTGCCTCCATTTTTGCAAAGGTAGTGACACTGCTGCGTATCCCCCAGACGGTGGCAGAACTGCTGGGTGCAATTGCCTCCAACCGGATCCTGCTGTTGCTGCTGATAAACGGTGTGCTGCTGATTGTGGGTATGTTGCTGGATACTGGTGCCTCGGTAATGATTATGACACCGATTCTACTCCCGCTGGTCAAGGCGGTAGGGGTCAGCCCTCTCCATTTCGGAATTTTGATGATCGTCAATTTGGCGATTGGATTTGTAACTCCTCCTGTTGGTATGAATCTATATGTGGCCTCTTCTTTGACCGGGATCAAGCCAATGGATATTGCAAAAAAAGCCGTTCCTCTGTTGGGAATGTTCTTTGCGGCGCTTATGCTGATTACATTTGTGGAAAAGATCAGCACAGTGCTGGTTTCCTAATCGTCGATAGAAAGGCATTAATTTAAATGTAAGGAGAGTTTATTATGAATAAGGACCCAAGAACGATTGTAATCGGAACTGTAGGCTGCGGGTATGGTGCGTTTCTCCATGCGAACGGATATCGGCATAATATGAGCGGCATCCCCATCCGTTTAAAGACGGTCTGTGACATGAATGTGGAGAAGGCGGAGGAATTCCGGGCGCGCTATGGATATGAGCAGGTATGCGCCGACTTTGACCAGTTGTGTGCGGATCCGGAAATTGAACTGATCGACCTTGCGCTGCCCCCGGTTTTTCATATCGCCTTTGCGATCAAAGCCCTGAATGCCGGGAAAAATGTAATTTGTGAAAAGCCGGTCAGCGGATATTTTGGAGACCGGAAGACGGAGAACATCGGCAAGACTGTAAAAAAGTCGGAAATGTGGAAGGAAATGCAGAGCGGCTTGGAGGAGTTGCGGGCAGCGGTAAACAGCAGCGGCAAGAAGTTCTTCTATGCGGAAAACTTTATTTATGCCACTCCTGTGCAAAAGGCGGCGGAGATCCTCCGGGCCAAGAAGACCAAAATCGTGATGATGACCGGCGAAGAGACCATTGTGGGCTCCAGCTCTCCCATGGCCGGCCAGTGGAAGAATTTTGGCGGCGGCACGATCATGCGCAACGGGATTCATCCCTTGACCGGCATGCTGTATCTGAAGCAGGTGGAGGCGAAGGCCCGGGGCGAGGAAATTACGGTGAAAAGCGTGACTGCCGACTGTGGCCAGCAGACACTTTGCCTTAAGGAGGACGAGCGTCAGTACATTAACGCCCGTCCGGAGGACGTAGAAGATGTGGCTGTTATCACTGTGACTTTCTCCGACGGCACCAAGTGCATTACGATCTGCTCCGACGGTATTTTGGGCGGTTCCCGGAATTATATCAACATCTTCGGACATGATGCGGCCATGGTGTGTAATCTGAATCCTACAGATCTGCTGAATACCTATGTGAGTGATGAAAAGGGGCTGGACAACGTTGCCTGGGGCGAGCTGATAACTTCTAAACTGGGCTGGAACAAGGTGTTTGTCTCTGACGAGGTGATTCGCGGCTATACCGGCGAGATGACCTCTTTCCTGGAAGCAGTCGCCTATGATAAAGAACCAGAGTCCGGTTTCGACCTGGCCTATGATGTGATCCGGATTATTTATGCGGCATATCAGTCTGCCGAAGAGGGCCGCCGCATTGATCTGTAAAGGAGGATTGGGACATGGAAGTCAAAACAACAACAAAGCTGATTGCCCTCTTGGGAGAACCTCTCACTCAGTCTTTCGCGGCGAAAATTCAAAACGAGGCTTTCCAGACGGAGGGTTTGGACTATTTCTACTTTCCGGTCGAGGTCGGCAATGAAGGGCTGAAGTCCGTGTTGGATGCGGCCAGAGTGATGAATTTTGCCGGCTTGGTGGTCACTAAACCCAACAAGGTGTTTGTCTGCGACCTTTTGGATGAGCTGGAGCCTCTTGCCAAAGCGATGGGAAGCGTGAATACCGTGGTCAAAACTGAAGATGGAAAGCTGGTCGGACACAACACAGACGGTCTGGCTTGTGTGCGGTCGCTTCAGGAGGATGGCGGCGCAGATGTAGAAAAATCCGTCTTTTTCTGCATCGGTGCCGGCGGCGTGGGACGGGCGATTGCCTATACGCTTGCCTACTGCGGAGCCAAGAAGATCTATGTCACGGATATTGCGCCCAAGGCGGCAGAGAGTCTGCGCCAGGCGATTGAATCCAGCTATCCCGGTGTTGCGGAGACCGTAGCTATGGACGACCTGGATAGAGTCCATGAAATTTCGGATCAGAGTGATGTAATCCTGAATTTGACTGGGCTTGGCATGGGGAAGTATATCGGGAAAATGCCTTTCTCTGATCGGATTTTCCATGCGGGACAGCTGGCGTTTGACGCCATCTACAACCCTGCGGAGACGAAATTCTTGGAAGAGGCCAAGAAGAAGGGCTGTGCTGTTCTCAACGGGATGAGTATGAACGTGTATCAGGGAGCAATTGGATTCCAGTTCCACACAGGCCGGCAGGCACCGATCGAGCAGATGCGCAAGACAGTGGAGCGTCTGCTGGAAAATTGACGGCACAGTATGTGCAATCTGTCCATCTGGAGTTTGTCACATGGTCCGCAATTCGGAATTTAAAAAAGGCTGCGGATCTTTTGTATACATCCGGCCAGAAAATGTTGGAATTGTGGTTGATATGATCCATTTTTACCGGTCCAAGGTGAAGCTGGACGAATTAAATGGACTGCCGCCGCAATGGTTCTCCTATGTGCATTTATGTGACTGTGAAGTGGAGATTCCGAAAGATATAGAAACGCTGGCCAGGACAGGTGTTTCCGGGCGGATGGTTCCTGGGGAGGGAGCGGTGGATACAAAGGGTATTTTGAAGCGGCTTCCCCCGGCTGTGCTTGGGCTGGAAGTCCCCAATGAAAGACGGATCAGTGATTTGGGGGCTTCTGCATATTGGAAAGACCTTTTAACGAAGACAAAGAGGTTTTTAGAAAATGTGGAAACAGTTTTTGCCTAGTTGGATGGAATGTATGATGGAGAATCATCAGAGATCCATGTGATATCATTTTATTTAAGTGCGGGTGATTAAGAATTTATGAAATTTAGTGTTTGTGCGGTTGATAGGGATTTGGATGTAGTTCGTCCGTTCCCTTTGAGAGGGAAAACCTATGAGGAGTGCGCCCGTTGTGCTTCAAAGCTTGGATTTGATGGAATTGAGTTGCAAATTCAAGACCCCAGCCAATATAGTGGGAAGAAAATGAAGCGAATGCTGGATGACTATGGTCTGGGCACTTCCGCGGTCACAACTGGATTGGCGTTCTTGTTTGAGGGCATGAGTATGGTTCATCCTGACCTGTCAATGCGAAGAGCAACGATTGAACGGCTGAAACATCAGCTGGATTTGGCCAGGGAATTAGATTCTCAGATTTTGATCGGCTATCTGCGCGGGAGAAAGGCGCCAAATCAGAGTGACCAGGAATATGAGGATATTTTGACGGATAGTGTTTCTGAACTTTTGGAGTATGCCGAAACGATAAAAACCCCAATCGTCATGGAGCAGATCAACCGGAATGAAGGAGATGTGTTTTGCTCTACTGATCAGACAATGACATTCCTGGAGAAGTTCCATTCCGATTTATTGCTGTATAATGGTGACACTTACCATATGGCAATCGAAGACCCAGACATACCGGCGGCGATTGAACGTTCCTTGAACAAATTGGTCTTGTTTCATGTTTCTGATGTTGGGCGGAATATTCCGGACAATCAACACTTTGATTTTTACAAAGCGGCAGAAGTCTTAAAAGCCCATTCTTATGACAAGTGGGCGACAATAGAGTGGAAACCCCTGCCAAACAGTTTTGAAGCGACAAAGAAAGGAATCCAGTATTTAAAAGAAGTGTTTGCCTAATTTCTCACTTGTGCTGTCCATGCTACATATAAAGGAGGAATGTCTTTGGGTTTGAGCGTTTTATTACTAAACCAAATTATAAGTATGGTTTTGATGGCGCTGGCCGGTTATGCTCTTGGCCGCTTCAGTTTAGTTACAGGGGAACAAAGCCGGGTACTGTCCTATATCTGTGTCTATTTGGCTATGCCATGCAGTTTGATTGTCTCCTTTGGCGGGCAGCGGGAAGTAGAAAAGCTGGAAGGACTTGCGCTGGGGTTGGCAGCTGCAGTGGGGATACATATCTTGTTCCTAAGCGCCGGAAAACTGTTATCAAAAGGAAAATATGGCCTGACAAATGAGGAACAGGCATCGGTTCTGTATAACAACGCCGGGAATTTGATTATACCGATTGTCCGGAGTGTATTAGGAGCAGAATATGTCATCTACACAACCCCCTATTTGTTGGTTCAGAATACTCTGATCTGGACGCATGGACAGGCTCTGATGGGTGGCCGACAGGAGTTAAATATAAAACAAATCCTGACTACACCGGCAATTATTGGTATTATAACGGGACTTGTGATATTTATTATGAGAATTCCTCTTCCAACGCCGCTGTATACTGCTATGGAGGGGTTAGGAGGCTGTATTGCGCCCCTCAGTATGCTGATAATAGGAATTATATTTTCAGAGTTAGATTTAAGGCAGATCCTTTTGTACCGCAGGATATATCTTGTTTCCTTAATTCGCCTGCTTTTGCTTCCGCTGTTCTCCGTCCTGGTTTTGCTTGGACTGAAGCGGATTTGGCCGCACAGTGATTCTACCAATATTTTGACAGTCAATTTGCTGTGCTCGATTGGCCCTACGGCTTCCCTTATGACACAGCAGGCCCAGCTGTTTCATAACCCGAATGTAAAGTATGTCTCGGCGATTAATGTACTAACTACTTTTATATGCGCTATTACAATGCCGGTGGTTATGGCGGCCTTTTTAACGCTGATTTAAATCTGTACCGGTAGCGGTTTGATTGAAAAGTCTTCAGGCCCGTCTCAAGATCCTGATGGATCTTGAGACGGGCCTGTGCGTTTCATATTCTTATTCGGATAAAATACTGAGTGCTTTCGAAATCGAAATATGTTTTTTGGTATATTCTGCTGCGGCATGCATATTACCGCAGATTAAATAATCTAAAATTTTTAAATGCTCCTTTTGTACAACATCCAATTCGTTATTGAAAAGAGCCATATACCAGAAGCGTTGAGATTTGTAAATAAGTTCTGAACAAAAATTGGTTAAACATGAGTTGGAATTCATTTGAACAATTTTTTGGTGAAATTCCAAATCTGATTTTAGAAAATCAATGTATGCCTCCCGGCTTTGGCTGTGGATATGTATTTTTGACCATGTCTCGTTCAGGGAAGTCAGCAACTCTCTATTTGCCTCTATCGCTTCGGGGGTCAGTTCCTGAATAATATATGGCTCTACTAATGTTCTGGCATCATAGATATCTTTTAATTCTTGGAGTGATATTTTTCTTACTACTGTCCGCTTGCGTGGAATAATCGTAACGTAATTTTCGTACTGCAATTCCAGCAATGCTTCACGTACGGGTGTTTTGCTGATATTCAGCGCTTCTGCGATTTCATCAATTTGTATCAATGATCCTGGCTGCATTTCACAGGTGACAATTTGATCTTTGATATATGATAAAGCCAACATTTTACTATCTTGCTTACTGCTCAATTTTTACCTCCAAAATAAAACGCCAGTTGGCGAGATTAGCTAGACTAAAAGGCAATAGCACCTGATAAAACGAAGAAGACAGATGCTTATCTGCCAGATATATTACTATTCTAATTTTATAGGAAATAACTGCATTAGTCAACAGTTTAATAAAAATTCTTGCCCTAAAGTTGAAGAAGTACCACTACAAGCTGGACAATAAGGAAAGAAAACAATAGAAAGATGAGGCTAGGTAGTGTTCACATAAGTGGAATTGTGATATAATCAAAGAATGGAAATAAAGAAAGAGTAATACGAACAAATCAAAGAGTGCTTTCCCAAACAGCGGAAACCAGCCAAAATCAGCAACCTGGACGCATTGAACGCAGCGCTATACGTAGTGGAAAATGGGTGGAAATGGAGGAGCTTGTCCAAAGAATACGGAGATTGGCACGTGATCTATGTTCGGATAGACCGTTGGGCAAAAAAGGGCGTTTTGGAACGGGTATTTCTGCGGTTGCGGCAACTGGGAATCATTCAAATCCAAGTAAATGTGATAAGTTTGGATTCCACCCGCATAAAGGTTCATCCGGATGGAATGGGCTTATGAGGGGGACGAGACGAGAGCTTTGGCTGTGGAGCTTGGCTATATGCCTGTTGTTCTGCCAAAGAGCAATTGTAAAGAGCCTTGGGACTACGATAAGGAATTGTACAAACAGCGTAATCAGGTTGAGAGGCTTTTTCGTCGCATCAAGCGTTTTCCCTCGCCTTTCAAAAGGTTATAGAAAAAGCACAAAATCTTCGGGTTTTCCGAAGATTTTGTGCTACTAATGGCACCCGCGGGAGGATTCGAACCTCTGGCCTACCGCTTAGGAGTGGCACTAATACGTTGCTCATCAGTGGCAGTAAAACGTGGGAACCCCTTGGTATTGCTGGATTTCACCGTTGTTACACTGCTTGTTATGTATGGCATTTTTCTGCTAATATTCATCGTTTTTTGTGGTCGCAATTAGCAAGCTATTAGCAGGAAGAGTGAAAAAGTGACAGAAGAAAAGAGTTCAATACCAATCGTATTTGCTATATTTATTAAAGAAATGGACTCACTACTATAAAGGTATCTTAAATACAGGAGTTATAAATCTATCTAACAGACCCACGGGAAAACCCTCTCATTTTGGTTCAAAAATAGGCACAGAAGATAGTTCAAATGAGCCAGGGACTTGTATCATTTGAAAAACTGGAATTTTTTGATCCTTACAGATTTGGACAATGGAAGTTCTATCTTCTTGGCTTGTCCGTAATCCTAAATAGACCTCGGAAGGGGGACATTCCTTTATTATACAACGTCGAGAACGAAGTACAGCAAGATTACCAAAATTAATGTGACCGTAGGGCGTATATAAGAACTCAGAATTGTCTGAAAAACATTTCTCTAAATTATCACGGTAATCCAAATATTCAACATCTGTTCTTTGCAATGTATATAAAGCGCGCCATTCATTCTCATATATCCAAGAAGTATCCTTTTGAAAAAGAAGTCTCTCAATCGCATCCATTCCAATGTCGCCTCGTATATCAATAGCGGTTGGATTTTCGCAGTATATTACCTTTTCAAATTTATTGCAAACTTTTCTTATGCTTTCTTCAGTATATCCTACGCAAAACCCCTTATGTGAATCTGCGTAGTGTGCCCACATTAGCTCATTAGTGTACGTTTCTGTAACACACCATACTCTTTGCTTGAATTTTAGGGCGTTCCTGCTTTCCTCGCTGAAACGCTCACTTAAAGATTTAGGGAGATCAGAGCCTATAGAATCCCAATATGCCTGTTCTTCGGGAGAAACATCATAGAGGTACTTTCCAATACCTTCAAACGGGTCATTAAACTTATCAATGTCAGAAAAACAGATGGTATTCTTTTCAAGGTTTTCTTTACCCCGCCCAGCAGCAGAGTAATATTTATAAAACATAATGACACCTTCCTTCAGAAATATCGCAGATATGTATGTTATAGTAACTTACTTTCCCTTATGCTTTTGACAGCATTGGCGCAACTATCCGTTTAATATCATTTGTTGTGTAGCATTTGTCAATTATAATTTGTGCTAAAGTATCCAATACAATCTCCTTAGAATCACCACAAGAAGTTGAAAGGAAGTCCACAACTACATCTATTTTCTGTTTTGCAAGTTTTCTTGGCTTTGGTGAATTGCACTTCAAATATTCTTGTGAATGAATCACTGATTCTATTTCGCACCGAAAGCTCTCTCGGAAAACTCGGTTTATTTCTGTCCCATTCTGCTCTAGAGTCTCAATCATCCACACTTCTGGAGTGCATCCAAGACGAAAAATCATAGATTTGTTGTTTTCGTATAATTGCTCAATCCGTGGAGTGCTCGGAATAGTTTCTGTAAATACATCCTCATCCCAAACAGCACATACAAAAGACTTACCCAGCAACTGTCTTTTTGTATTAATTGCAAGGTGCGCTGTTTGCTCATATCCGCCTACGGGAATAATGCAGTTAGTAATTGTATTAAACCTATGATCTTCCTCACAACATATTTTGAGCATTTTTTTGAGAATCAATCGAGCCATATCATCTTCAACAAAAAACACAGCATCGTAGATAATATTGTCCATAAAATCAACGCAACCAATAGCTTTTGCTGGATAGCACGGTGTTGTTACATGGTACCGACTTCTTCCTTCATCTTCAAGTAATAGAATATTATTTTTCTCTGTTGCCTTAATCAATGTGACTGAATGCGTGGAAACTATAATCGTTAGATTCTTTTCATTTGCAACTTGGTTCAGATAGTCAAGAAGCCGCTTTTGGATTCTCGGGTGTAATGCCATCTCTACCTCATCAATCAAAACCAAGGAACCCAATTCAACATGAGATAATTGCTCTACCAATCTTAGTAACGCAAGTTCTCCTGTACTAAACCTTTTCTCTGAGTAATAAGTTCCGGCTCGTTCTTGAATAACATAAAAATACTTGGCTGCTCTTCCGCGACCATTCGTGTTTTTCAACCTTTTAAGACGGGAAAATGTTTGAGTTTCAAACAAATCATTCAATTGTGCTTTCAACCTGGAATCAGCAGCTTCGAATGTTCCTGTCCGTATTTCATCCTCTGTAACGCTAATCCGATTTGAATCTGCTTTGATAAAAATAGTCGATGCAAAACCAAAGTTAGATAATAAACCCGCACTACCTTTTGGGGAAACTGCCCAGCGTGCTGTTTTCTTGCGGAACAGGAGGCACGTAGCTGGATTGTCGGCCTCATATTCGATTTCCGCGTCTTTATACTGATCTACTTCTCCGAAAGTTTTTGATGCGCTAAACCCGCGCGCAAACGCATTTGAATTACAGATTCTATCCAGGCACACAAGTAATGTAGTTTTTCCCGCACCATTAGCCCCTACCAACAAAAATACACCTTTGCGTTCTGGAATGTTAAATTCGAGATGCTCTATGCCTTTTGTATGTCTAATAGTAACTTTTTTCATACTACATTTCTGCCTCCAACCGAAATAGTCATCAGGTTAGCGTATGTAATTCTACCACATTTCGACAGGAACACAAGCCCTTTCTTTAAGATACAACAAAAATCTCCCGGCATAGTCGGGAGATTTTTGCTTATCACATAGCCTGCGCCAGTGATTTTATCATATTTGCCATCTCCGGGGATTCTGCAAGGAGTTTGATAAGAAGCGCCTGCTTCTCTCCAGCATCAAGCTGTTGGAGTGGGTCAGGCTGTGCTGCCGGTTCCTCACTTGCTGGGCCGGAATAAAACTGCTGTTGGAACCTCTCGGCGTTCATGCGCCGGTTATCATCCAGAATGTGTGCGTACCGCTCTGTCACCATAGATGCCTGTGCGTGGCCAGTATCGCCCTGAACGCCCTTGATGTCGCCGCCGCTGAGCATCAGCTTGTAAGTGGTGCTGGTGTGACGGATGCTGTGAAATACCACTTTGGGCAGGTCATTGTCAGAAATCAGTTTGCTGAACAGACGGTTAATAGTGGAGCCTTCCGTGGGCGTCCCGGAGGACGATGCAAAGACCAGATTGTAGTCCGTGTACTCATCGCCAAGAAGTTCTTTCAGTTCCTCTATATCCTTTTTTCGCTCGACCAGCATCTCCGCCACCGCACGAGGGAGAAAGACTTTCCGCACACTCGTCTTTGTTTTTGGTTCCTTCAAAACAAGTACGGTATGTCGGCAAGCGAGGATAGATGGGAATTTCAACTTAACACCATGTTCTTCCGTCTGGCTCAAAGCCTCTCTGGAAACACGCTGCAACTCCTTGTCGATGTAAACATAGGCTCTGCCACCCTCAATGCTCTCTGGCGAAATGTCTATGCAGTCCCATGTCAGGCCAAGCAGTTCACCCAGCCGTAGGGAGCAGGCAAAGGAGAGATGGAGCGCCAGTTTGAGAATGTCATCATCGCAGAGGTCGATGGCCCGGAACAGTGTTTCAGCGTCCCATATCTCCCGCTCGTGTTCCTCACACTTCGGGAGCGTTGCATTTTGGACGGGGTTACGGGCCATGAGTTCCCATTTGACCGCCTGATTGAAAGCGTTGCGGAGCAGCTTGTGAATCTCCCGTATCGTCCTGGGAGTGATAAAGCCATCCTTTTGGCTACCCCATAGGGGTGGGCCTTGGCTTTGACGGTTTTAAGCTGCTTATAGAAGTGATCCATCATCCGGGGATTGATGTCATCCAGCTTTTTATCCCCGATAAGGGGCCGGATGTAGTTGTCAATCAGTGACTTGTGGCCCTCGTAGGTAGAGGGTGCCCAGGTGTTGACGCCATAGATGGTAACGTACTGATCTAACAGATCGGAAAGCGTCAGCGCAGAAGGAGCGATGAATGTGTTGGTATCCTGCTGATGCTCAATTTCGGCCTTACGCTTTCTGGCAGCGGCGTTGGTATCAAAACTCTCCCACTTCTGCCGCCTGACGCCGTTCTCATCTACAACATAGTAGACAACCGAGTATTTGCTTTTGCGTTTGATAATTGTTGCCATGATAAGACCCCCTTCAGGTTTTGACCTTCAGATAATGCTTCTGGCTCTGATACCACACCTCGAAACTCTCTTTGTCGATGCGGGGACGGTCATTGTATCGCTCGGTTTTGAACAGCCCCTTTGCAATCAGGTTATACACCGTGTTACGGTGAACATCCAGCATAGAGGCAACTTCTGTCGCAGAAAAGGTCGTTTCGAGAATGGCACGTTGAGCGATCCATTCCTCAAGGCTGCGTTTGTCGATACGGGGATGACCGTCAACCCAAACAATGTGAAACGGCTCTGTTTTCAGGAACTCATACAACCGGCTCCCCTCCATGCCGAGGATAGCCCCGGCGTCACTGGCCGAAAGAGTGTCGGCGTATTTCTGCCCCGGTGCGGGGCCGTCAACCTTCTTGTAATGGAATTGGGATGCGTACCATTCCTCAAAGCTGTCCAGCATGACCCGCATTTTCTTTCCGACGATAATGATTTCAAAGTGTCCCTGTTTTATCAGCCAGTAAGCGGCTCCCTTTTTCAAACCGAGCATCCGCTGTAACGTTGGGACTGAGATGCTTGTCTTATCCATTATGTAAGAAACCTCCTATCCATTGATTTGGCGATTTGGCTACCTTGCTTTGGGCAGGCCCGTACTCGTCCCCGGCCAACTGTACCCAAGGCGTTTGCCATGGGTACAGTTTAGTGGGGAAATGCAAAACTCTCAAAGGTGCAAACCCCACAGATATGCCAGATTTGCACCGTTGACAGTTAAAAAGTGTCTAACCACTCGTCAAAACTCTTTTTTGAGATGCGGATTTGCTTTCCGGCTTTCACGCTCTTGAACAGTTTGCGCTTGATAAGCAGATAGGCGGTAGACCGGCTTATATCAAGGATTTGCTGGATTTCTTCGATTGAATAAGTCCGCTTCTCTTTATTGTCTGATACTGCCAGAAGTGCGCCGCTGCTGGCGTTCAGTTCTGCGATCCTCTGCTCCAACAATTTTTCAGGCATTGGTTGCACCTCCTTGTTCTGTCAGCTTGTTCATGGCAGATTCCTTTTTCAGCGGAGTGACCGCATAATCATGTCCCGCTGCACAGGGGCTACAAATGCACATATTTGAGGACTGGAGCGAGGTGTGGATCAGGTCAACGCTGACAGCCAGAGCGTGGTTCATGCCTTGGATATGCTCTTTGGTCAACCGGCCAATGTATTTTGTCAACCGCTGCTTATCAAGGGTTCGTATTTGCTCCATTAAAACAATGGAGGGTAGTTCAAGACCGCACTCGGCGTTGATAAAGTAGTGGGTGGGCAACTTGGGCTTTACCCCGACCTTGCTGGAAATGGCCGCGACTATCACTGTGGGACTGTGCCTGTTTCCCTTATTGTTCTGGATAATAACGACGGGGCGATACCCCTCTTGCTCCGAGCCGACGCCCCGGCCCAGATCGGCATAGTATATATCGCCCCGTAGATATGTCCTGCTCATAATGCTTGACCCCTTTGTGTAAACTTAGACGGCCTACGCCGCCTATGGTGAAGGGCGTTTCGTTGCCTTTCACCTAATGCACTGAAAACAGGGGGGTGTAGGGGTTAAAATAGAAAATTCTCAAAAAATTTTTCAAAGCACAAAAAGGGGGCCTGTCATCGCTGACAGCCCCCTTTGGAGCTATTTGATTTCCTTGAAATATGTGCGGAGTTTATCTACCGCCCTGCGGATGCACTCGTCCACCGACGTAAAATGTACTCCCTCATCGCTGGCGATTTTCCGAAGGGATACTCCTACGAAAAAGTGCCGGACAAATCGCTCTTTCTGCTTTGGGGTCAGCTTGCCATACTGAAACAGCTTGTCCACCGCCAATTTGATACGGCGGTTCTCATCAGCCATAATATAACTATCATCCAGGGATGGGGCGGGATGTGCGATAGTATCCTCCAACTCGGTCATGGAGACTGTTTTGTTCCCCTGGGCTGTTTCAAGGCGTATCTGCTCCAGATAAATCTCGTCGGATAGGGCTTTCAACTCTAAAAAGTCCGCCTCTGTTTTGTCAGGGTTATCCCGAAGATAATCCGCCATTGAGATTTCCAGAGTCCCGTCAGAAAATTGGTACACAATGCCCTCGCTGAATTTATTAAGGGCATAATCGCTTTTGCGATAATTCTTCACTGTTTAACCTCCTATCTGAATTTTTGTGGAAATTCAGATAGGAGGGCGGGCCACGACACCCTGCGCCAGTGGGCGGTTCGCTCGAACATAAATGTGCAGGTGCAAGGAGACTATGCCCTTTGCACCTGCTGGAAAATATATCTCTCCAAACTGGAGAAGTTACAGCTACCTCACAAGTAGAAAAGTGCCATGCACAAGCAAGGCTTTTTTTGACGATTCATCCTTGCTGGCCCATGACACTCTATGTGAGGTCGCTTTTTCTATTGTGGAGCGGTGCCACCCCGGTGGACAGCACATAAAAATCCCTCCAAACGCCAAAACGACGTTGGAGGGATTTTGGGTATGGCAATGCGGCCCACCAAAACATCGTTTTTTTATTTGGTGGGCTTGCTATTTTATTTTTAGCCAAGTCAAACAAGAAATTTAACCTCTTATAGTAGGATATTACAACTCGTTTCACTGGCGCTTACACATCTGTAAAATAGTAATGACATTTCTAATATACAGAGGTGATCTTATGGAAACTCGAAGCAAGAAGTTCAAACTTGATTTCATGCCAATAGGACAGGACATCAAACAGGCTCGTGAAGCAAGGGAAGTGACCAGGGAACAGCTTTCAGAGATCATCGACTACGTTCCCCGGCACATCCAGGCCCTTGAAAACGAGGGGCAGACCCCCAGTGTGGATTTGCTGTTCCAGCTTGCAGAAATGTTTGACGTTTCTCTTGACCGGCACATATTCAAGGACAGGGACAATGTGAAAAGTTCTATGCGGCGGCGCGTGGATACGCTGCTGGACGGGCTGAGTGACAAAGACCTTGTTATCGTTGAAGCAGTCGTGAAGGGGATACATCAGGCAAAGGAATTGCCAGAGGAGTAATGCTTGTACCCCAGCTTTGTCCAGACACATAGAAAAAGAGCCGATGCACTATGAGAAATCTCACAAGTTCATCGGCTCTGCGTCTACGCGACTGGCTCTTTGACAACGGTGATATTCAGTTTGCTCACGTTGATAAGGCTCTCACTTTTGCATTTTGGACAAAAAAGAGGAAAGTTACGCAATTCTGTGTCTTTATTGACCCTGGTTCGTGTTTTACATCCACAAGTGGGACATAATATCCATTCAAAACCTCTACCGCTCATAGGAATCCCTGCGCTTTTCGGGGAGCCGCCTATCCTTATTCAGCAGAACATCAAGTTCATACTTAATCAATCCGTGTTCCGTGCAGTACAGATATAGACTTCCGCCACCTCGCATATTGGGAAATCGGAAATTGGGACTTTGTTCAGGATAAAACCTATTTAGCCAAACGCGGTCATCATTTACACAGGCTGCGAAAAGGAGATAATGCTCCCGCCGCATTTCGTGCTGTACAGTGGCGTAATACTCGGCATCGACTTCCTCTACCTGCGGGGTGTGTTTTGGGGCGTCTATGTTCGGAATCAGCGGTTGAAGCTGACGCCCGCAACAGGCAATAGAAGCGGCCCCTGTGCTGGTGAGGATATTTCCGCAGACAGGACAGACATAAAATTGTATCCGATCCATTTTTCCCACATCAGGGCGGTTGGGTGTCAGTTCTCCCTGAAGCAATTTGAGGATATCTGCTCCCAGCACATTCGCCAGTTCTTCCCAAAGGGAAACATCAGGACACCCCAGGCCGCACTCCCATTTTGAGATCGTCTTATTGCTGATATTTAACTGATCTGCAACCTGTTTTTGTGTCAGCCCTTTTTCTGTGCGAAGTTGGAGAATGAGTTTTCCTACTTTCATGCAATCCATTTGCTGGCCTCCTTCCCATTACAAGTATCGTGCGATGATCTGAACCAGCCGCATAGGTAATTGTTTGAGGTCACTCATGTCGATAAAACGATCCTGACCGTAGATTTCACAGATGGCATCCTTATCCTGCCCAATCGCAGCAGCCAGGAAGATAATACCCTTGCGGCTGTACTCGTTTATTGTCTGTTTCATATCCTCCGCCGCAGAATTGCCGGTATAGTCCGGCATCGCTTTTGGCTGGCCGTCGCTGAGACTGATCAGCAGCTTGGTTGTCTGCGGTGCTTTGGTCAGCTTTTCGGACAATACTCTGAGCGCCATTCCATCACGGTTGTTGCTGATACCCTGCATGGACATGATCGCGTATTTGTCGTTTAGCGCAGGTTCTTCCCAATCCAAGTAAGCATACATCGACATCTTTTCCCGTGGAGAGCGGTCGGCGGTATCGCCATAGATTAGCACAGGGATGCCGCAGGCTTCACAGAACTCACAGACGGCAATAGCGGCTTCTTTTGCCGCTTCCAGCCGCCCAAAGGCGTTCATAGAAGCAGACTGGTCAACACGCAGCGCAACGGCCAACGAAGGATTTTCGTCAGGCGGATTCTTCTTTGAAAAATACCGAAAGTCCGGCATAGCGGCTTTTTCAGCATGGAATCTGGAACCATAAACACGGTTTTTTGCAAACTCCGCGGCGATTTCATGTTCCAGCAGCGGCTCTGTTTTTCTGGTCAATTCTTGAATGACCGGCATAAGCGCAGATGCAATCTCCCGGTATTCCCGCTGCTGTTCCGGGGTCGATTCGGGGCGGCGGACAATCATACCAACTTTTTCATGGGCAGAACCTTTTACCGCCTCGCGGGCCTCCTGGTTCAACCGCTTGCGGAAGGCTTGCTTTTGTTCCTCCAAGCGGGCCTGATCTTCCGGGGATAACTCGTGGTACATAGGGGTTCCATCATCGCCGGTATCGGTGCTATGTGTTTCAAGCGCAGATTCTGACTGGCCGTTGGTGTGGCCCTCGCTATCGGCTGTTTTCTTCAAGGCAACCGCTGGAGGGGTATCTGTTGCGGATGCAGGAGATATATTGTCAGAGCCATCGGCGGGAATTTCTAATTCCTCGCCGTTGCTCTGGCCGTGGTGGCATTCAATCCCCTCAAGCGCCATTTTCAATCCCGATTTCGTCAGCGCCTGCTCCAAAATGGCGATCTCATCCGTGTCGGTAGTCATTTTATAGATAACCTTGTGATATAGAGATTCTGCGGCGCTTGTTCCTTGAGAAATGGCATCGATCCAAAAGAAGTACGATCTCATACCAGCCACGCCTTTGATTGCGTTCGCTTTGGCGATCTGGTCAAGTAGGACAATCGTTTCGGCGCAGGTGCGCAGTACATCAGTATCCCGGAACGCCGTCTTTTCAGAAGCACGTTCTATCATCACTTCAATCGGGGGCAAGTCCATCTTTTCAGAGTGCTGCACCCGGTCACGCAAGGCTTCATTCAGCGGTCGGCACCCGTTATAGCTGCGGTTGGTGGTAATGACGGCGATAAAGTCCGGGTGGCGGTGGACAATACGGGTGGGCAGGTTGATACTGCCGTCCGGCTCCAATGCGGAGTTGAGCGCCATTAAAACAGCCGCATCCCGGATCACGGTCGGCTCCTGGATTTCCAGAAGCCAGCCGTTTTCATAGGCCCGCACAATTTCAGAGGGGTAATACTGATATTCTACGCCGCCCGCTTGATTGTCCTTTTCAGACAGCACTGGCAGGATTGCTCCCAGCACATCGGACTTGTCCATATCTGCGAAACAGGTCACTTTTGTGTAAGGAAGGCCAAAGTCGGCGGACAATGCTTTCGCAAGCTGTGTTTTGCCGGAACCGGCGTCACCTTCCAGAAGAATGGTGGAGATTTTCATTTCGCCCCGGTTCCAGTTGCGTTTGACGGCTTCGCAGATACGCCGTTCCGCCTCGCTCTCTACATGGGATGCGGGTTTTTGCCAGACAAGGGACTGTTCATCTTCTGTCAACTGTCTGGTCGGTGACAGAAGATAGTTCCGTTCCATTTTCAATAACACTCCAATTCTTTCAGTATTCTGGTCAGCGTTCTAAGCCGCTCTCCAGTCAGTTCCCCCAGGTCGTTCAGCGCCTGGGAGAAGTCTTGTATATCTTTGTTGATGTTCGGGTTCTCTGTGCAGATGGTCACAGGCAGCGCCTCACCCTGCAACCCGATCCGCTCAATGGTGGGGTTGTCAGGGTCATACAACAGCGGGAGCCGGTAAGCCTCCTTGAAGTACAGTAATGAGCGGCTGAGAACGATCATCAGGTCAAAAACCTGATGGATGGGAAGTTCAGCGCTCATTTTCAATGTGCCGTCCTCCTGGGCCGTCCACAACTGCGCCGCGATCTGCATGGCCTGATTCTCTTTTAGGGCGGGAGCGCCCAGCGTCATGCGCTTCAGGTCAGAGTAATAGGCATTGCGGCCATCCAATCGGTCGTAACCGTTTGCGGCCACAACAATTTTTTCGTTCATTTCCAAAACCTCCTTGCGTTCGGATTTTCGAGTAGGCACAACTCACAGAGCGTTTCCAGTTCTTCCTGGTGATTTTCCTTGGGGTCGTCATATTCCAGGCGTTTCACAACCTGGAGTTCAAAGGCGTCCTCGCCGTATTGCTCCCAGAGTTCCTGCAATCTCTTATTGGGGCAGTTCCCGGCAGAGAGTTGAAAGCGAATCCGATTGAATTTTGCGGGGATGTCCGTGGCGGTCGCCAAAAACATTTCGTCCGTTGCGCTGCATCGGAAGGAAATCACGCCCATTTCCGGGTGACGGTTTTCCCATGCTTCTAAAAGTTCGAGTTTTCTTTTCATATCCATGTTTTTCACCTCGGGTCACATTCTATCGTATAAAGTCTGCGAAAGCAATCCACGCTCCGTAGACTTCAGCAATCGATATATGATGGCCTTTATATATTCGTCGCTCAATCGAGTTAGAAAACAAGCACGGGTGCCTGCGTTCACAAGCACCCGTACTTATCTTCACCTAATTAGGAGGAATTACCTCTATTACTTCACCAAACACTCGCCAATCCTCGTAAGAAGTGACCTCAATTGGAGTATATGCTTTATTGATAGAAACAAGTAACAATCCATCTTCCTTTTGCACAATCTTTTTGCAATAGGATTTCCCCTGATACCAAACTATTCCAACATGGGCGTTGGGAACATTCTCACATTTTTTGACTAAAGCTACACTTCCATCAATGATGTTAGGATCCATACTATCACCTGAAATCTTAACAGCAAAAGAGCAATCAGGATTTGTTACAGTTATTTCCTGTGTATCAATATTATCTTCCAAGAAATTTCCTGGGCCAGCTGATGCTGGCATCTCATACAGCTTAACCGTATGTTCAACAACTTGTTCTACTTCTACGGCATCGCCGTCCTCATCATATTGAGGATCACACAAGACAGCTAAAGTGTTATAATGTCGTTCATCGTGCTTCCGCATAAATTCCAGAAGATATTTCAGCGTGTTAGGCAAAATGGTAATGTTGTCGATGTCATCCGCAAATTGAGAATCTTGTATTACACGCAAATGTGACCGATTATTTAGTAGCCTTAACATCGCCCTGCCCTCAGCAGTATTTTTGTTCCCTTCTAATGCCAAGACCTTATCGATCATGGAGCATTGATCGTTTGGGAGGGGGAGCTTAAAGGTTAAAAATCCTTCTAATAGACGCCGGGCCATATTGGGATATTGCAAATATTCACTCGTATCACTTGGGGGCTGTTTTACAAAAGTATATACCCTTTTGAATAAGTAAGCGTATTCATCGTGGTATTGAGAAATTAATTTATCCTCATCCACCAACTGTGGGCCATCTTGAACACGTTGCATTGTATATCGATTTGTATTCCCTTTATACATCAACGAATAATCTTTAAGAAGTGAAAACTTATGTGTGAAGATAAAGGTTTGACCCACTTGAGAAGTTTTTTCTCGAATATAGCTGATTGCATTGTAGTAGAAATTAGAATCAAAACTTGAGATGGGATCATCCAATATGACAATCGTATTTTGTGCGTCAGCGTCAACATCTAAAAAGGTGTTGAAAAAATAAATCAATGCAATTGCATTTTCTTCCCCTTTGCTCAAGTTTTTCGCTTTTCTACCTTTTCTTGTGATTTGATACCCCAGGGAAGAATTGGTAAAAACTAATTCATTCCGTCCCATTATAAACTCTATATCTTTATTGATTGCATCTGCTGGTATTTGTGAATTTTTGATTTCTTGTTCTAAATCAATAATTTGCTGCGTCAACTGTTCCAGATTCTTTTTATTCGCCCCTAATTCCTGTTTCTTTGCCTCTACAGATTTTTCATAGGCCGCAATTTGATCAGCATTTTCCGATATAAGATGAACTTCAACGGCTCTCTGGGCATTTTTAATACTAAGGTTAAAATTTTCAGTTTTCTGATTATGAGCTTGAATAATTTCTAATATCTCGTCAAAAACAGTATAGTCAAATGATAATGTATCCACTAATGCTACAAATTCATCTGTATACTGCTGACTTATCATGTCGCTTTTTTTCTTGGTTAGTATGTCGATAATCTGAGAAATCACTTGAATGTAATCATCACATGTAGATTTTGCAGTAGCCTGTAAAGTGCCAAACTGTTTCCGCAGTTCAGGATATAGTAATCCGGCATCTGGAATAGCAACTTTTACATTACTAAATTGCTTAATCTTTTCGTGCAGCAATTGAATTGCGGAATCGATTTTATCGGACAGCTCTTTATACGATTTATTAAAATGCGCTCGTAATTTCTCAAAACGATCTTCGGATATTGAATTACCACAGAAAAAGCAAATTTTAGAGCTCATTTGCTCATGGATTGTTAATCCCTGCTCTGCCCAATTACTCACACGAACGTCTTTCTTTAGCGATTCTATTGTTATATTTACGGGTGTCTGGTTAAGAATATCGCTTAGATATTCTTTAACAGATGGCTGGATAAGACTATTCTTAAAAAGCGGAATACTGGAACGAGGTTCTGCACGAATGGCTGTAAGTGCTTTTTGGTATTCGTCATCAGTTAAAGGTTTTTTAATGGTAAGGCTACGATATTCATTGTAAAACTTGCTTTTATTATAGGCATTAGAGTAGCGAGCAGCATCTTTTATGGTTTTTGCACAAGTTATTTTAGCTTTGTCAAATGTTTCTTCTCTCTGCGTTAATTCGCCTTCTAATTTCTTCACCGTTTCCTTCTGATGCTGTGCATCACTTCTTAATTTCTTAATCTCTTCGATTTTTTCAATCTGTGCCCTGCCTACAGAAAAAATGTGCTTTACGTTGTCAACAGTGGAGATATTATCCTGAATATAATTTTGATGAAATACTTTGAAAATATAAGGAATTGAGGAAATTGTATTCTGTGTCACAATACTGTGGGCATTGGATGATGTATCCTCAAACAGCAGAGAAAACTTGGTATCTGTACTTGACAGTTGACCATTCTCAATTTCCTTAAAAAAGTCACAGAGCGTAGTTTTTCCACTACCATTCCATCCATAAATCAAATTATTTTGATTAAAGAGACGGCAGTTTGCTTCGTCCCATCTGAAGTTTTGAAAGAATCTATATCCTCGAAGGTCTTTAATTTTGTAAAGACGATACATTTTTGTGCCTCCCGTCAAAAACAGATGAAATGCAACATTTTTCCTGATTATACCACAGATAATGCACTATTTCAATCGGTTCTATATTTGATGTTTCCTGTTTTGGCAGAAGCAACTATTTTACCCTGACTGGTTTTTGAAATCGGCATAGCAGAGTATGTACCAGCCGCCGCTTGGCGGCTGGTTTTTAGTAGGCCGGTGTTCCGTACCCATAAATCTCATAATGCCCAATGGAGTACCGCCGTTCCCGGCAACTATCGCCCGAGTTGCCCTCCACGGTGTAGACAAAACCGTTCTCAACTTTCTCCACGATGCCTACATGGTCGGTCAGCCCGTCCTGCGGCCCCGAAACACCCCCTGGATCGTTCCAGTCAAAGAAAATTACATCACCTGGGCGCGGTTCGTAGTCGTTGCCTTGCCATAGTCCTCGGTCTTTGAACCATTGAGAGCCGGTGACACAGCCAGCAAACTTGGGAATTACCCCCGTGTCGATATATCCGCACTCATTGGCGCACCAACTGACAAAGCAAGCGCACCATTCCACGCGGGAGTTGAAGCCGTACCATGACCAATACGGCTGACCACCCACATTTCCAATCTGTGAGAGAGCCACGGTGACGATTTCTCCATCGCCAGTACCAATGCCATAGAGGACGGTGCTCCATATACTGCGGTTTTCTTCGGCCAATAATTCTGCGAGTTGACGCCGCTGATCTGCGGTAAAATTGTAAGTGTCCGACATTTCATCGGCAGTCTTGTGACTGACGGTAATATAGAGAGTAGTTTCCGTCACAGGTGTGACAGTCTCCACAATATTCCCGTGTCCATCATCGGTTTCTGTTACATTGTTATGGGTTGCGGTGTCAATGGAATGGCCTACCTCATTCATCGCCCAAAATATTTCTTTGAGCAGTTCTTTCTTGGCATCGTCCATGGTCGCAACTTCCTGGGGGTTGTCCGGGTCGGTGGTGGTCTTAACGGCGTATATCGCCAACACCTCCGTCCAGACGGCGCGGGAGCCGGACATTTCCAGCACATCATGGGGATTGCCGGTTTTGATTTCTTCCAGCTTGCCCTCATACTCCTGATTGATTTCACGCACAACCGTCTGCATAGTCTGGCCGTTGCTGCTGTCCTCGCCGGAAAAGAAAATCCCAAAGGGAGAGCTGACGATCAGCCCAATCAGGCAAATTACCACCAACACAACTACGGCCACCCAGCCGCCTGCGGCAAGGGCGGCAATCAGGGCCTTAGCCCCTGCAAGAATCGCTTTTACCGCTGTCGCGGTCGCCTGTGCCGCTTTCTTTGCGGTCACCGCAGTTGCCCGCGCCGCCACACGAGTTGCCTGTGTAGCGGTGCGGGCAGCTTTGACCGTAGCTTGCGCCGTCTGTCGAGCGGCCCTTGTGGTCTGCTGGAAACTCTTAACAGCGGCCCCGCTTGTTACGCCAGCGGTCTTTACGGATTTTGACGCTGCCTTGATAGACCTTTTAGCAGTTTTCGCCGCAGCTTTGCCGCAGGGTTCAATTTTCCGTTTGACCGCTTTCTGGCCACGGTCAACACTTTTAATGTTGGTTCGCCCTTGTTCAACAGGGGAGAGGTTATGACCGCCCCGCTCCGTGGCTTGTTTTTTCGGCTGGCTGGTCAGCCGTTTGCGCTGAAAATACTCTTTAGCCTCTGTAATATTTTCCTTTGTGACCTCAACACTTTTTCGGCCCTGCCGGTCAAATAGTTGGGCACCCTCATGGGCGGCAACTGTCGTTCCATCAGAAACTTGATTGGCCGCGTATTCCTCTGGGGATTCTTTGGTCGGGGAGGGGATACGCTCTGTTTTTTCTTTTGCTTGTACATAAGCATTTTTCATACGCTGGGCAGCTATGGCAGATTTGTCTATGGTCTTGACGGCTTTTTCCGCCACAGCCCTGGTCTTAATGTCAGGCATTGCCGCCCACCTCCACGGAGGGCGGCGCGGTCAGCTTGGCGACAACGACCATTCTGCCGTTGGTGCGGCTATATTCACAGGTAGACAGGGTGAGCAGCTTGTCGCCGTATTCCGCATCCACGCCAGTGTCATAGAGGGCCAGCGCCTTGCACTGGCTGATAAAAGTGTCAAAAGCGGTTTCGCTCTCCGCATCAACAAAATGATAATACTTGAATCCATCCTCGGAGTAGGCCACAGTTTTGAATACGGCCACGATCTCATACTCGCCCAGGCTGGACAGGGTATCGAAACGGATGGTAGGATGCTCCTGATAGAAGTCCTCTCGTTCATATTTGCACAGGTCAGCAAACATAGAGCCGTTGTTCATGTGGTGGCCGTAGATTACCACATTGTCGGAAATACCCAGCGCACAATTCTCCTGCACATAAGGGACGCCATAGTTGCTGTACTGCTTTTCAAATCCCCGCTTCAGGTAGAAGTTAGGCTTGTCAATGGTCTGCATGACGGGGTAATTGATGTTTGTTCCATCAATGCTGATCCAGCCCACAAAGTCGCTGTTCTGTTCGTGAATTGCCCCATATTTCTCCAGGGCGATCAACTCCGGGTCAGGTTCTTCCGTAGCATCTCCAATTCCGGGGATGGTTCCGGGCTGGGGCGTTCCCACCGGCTGAATCAGGTCGGCCACCGCGTCAAAGGCGTTCGCACTCTGCCTGCCGTCCGCATACTGCCACGCCAGCATGATCCCGGAGAAAAGGAAAAGGGCGGCAAACAGCGCCGCCCCAACGATCAAAATTTTCTGCTTCTTATTCATGGTTTTCAAGTCCTCCTTTAGTTTTTCTCGCCGCCAAATACGCCCTCACCGGGCTTGGTGGTCATCAGTTGGTAGAGTTTTGTGTCGCGGGGGAATCGGTTTACAAACGGCACCAGGGCGCTGCCATATTTGATAAGGCCGCACCCGGCGTCAGCGTTGGTGATATAGCTCATCTGCTCGGAGGAAATATTCAGTAGCTGCGCCAGCTTCTCCCGGTCGCTGGCCGCTTGGTTGAGCATGACCACAAACTCGGAGTTGGACAGCATGGTACTGGCCTGAACGGAGTCCAGAAGATATTCCACGTTCTGCGTGATGGCGGTGGGGTAGGCGTTGCGCTTTCGGAACTGCCGCCATGCGGAGTTAAAAAACGCACCGCTGTACTCGTTCTCAAAGACCACATGGAACTCGTCAATGAAAACATGGGTACGTTTGCCCTTCCTCCAATTCAGCGTTACCCGGTTCAGGATGGTGTCGGTAATGACCAGCAGGCCGGTGGGCTTCAACTGCGTCCCCAGGTCGTGAATGTCAAATACCAGGATACGCTTGTCCGGGTCAACCGTCCCGGTGTGGCCGAACACATCCAGGGAGCCGGTGGTGAACAGTTCCAGGGACAGGGCAATCTCTTTCGCCTTGTCCTCCGGCTGCTCCAAAAGTTTCTCCCGCAGAGTACAGAGGGTGGGGACGCTGCCCGTCTGCAATGCTTCCTGATACACAGCGGCGGTGCAACGGTCGATGATGGATTTGTGCTGGGGGCCGACACTGTTCTTGTCGATCTGCTCAATGAGAGACATGATAAACTGTGATTTCTCCACGATGGGATTGTTCTCGCCGTAGCCCTCTACCATATACATGGCGTTGAGCCGGTCTTTCCCACCCGCCGCCACACGGACAACGGAGCCTAAATCGCCCATAGCTTCTACCAGCGGGGCAAATTCCCCCTCCGGGTCGCAGATCAGGATGTCATCATCCGTGTTCAACATCAGGAAAGCAATCAGCTCCTTAGCTGAAAAGGACTTGCCAGAGCCGGGGACGCCCAGCAGAAATGCGGACTGATTCAACAGATTCTCCTTGTTGCACATGATAAGGTTATGGGAAATGGCGTTTTCTCCGAAATAGATGCCGCCCTTATCCTGAATCTCCTGCACCTTAAAGGGCATGAACACGGCAAGGCTCTCGGTGGTCAGGGTACGGAAGGAGTCGATCTTCCGGGTGCCGATGGGCAGAGCCGTATTCAATCCGTCCAACTGTTGGAATTTCAAAATGGAAAGCTGGCACATATGCTTTCGGGCCACGGACTGAACAGCCTCGGTATCGCTGTCCAACTGCTCCATGCTGTCCGCCGTCAGCACCATTGTAATAACAGCGAACATCATGCGCTGGTCGCGGGTAGTCAGGTCGTCCAGAAACTCCTTGGCCTCCTTGCGCTGGAGTTCCATGTCATAGGGAATGACCGCAGAGAAATTGTTGTTGGCGTTCTGGCGGCGCTGCCAGTTGGTGATATTTGTCTCAACACCCAGCAGACGGCTTTCCACTTCTTTCACAGCTTCATCGGTGGGAACTGGAATAACATCAATGGACAACATCATATTGCGGTTGAAGTCGGTCAACTCCGTCACCATGCTGTCTTTGATATAGCTGGCGTAGTCTTTCAGGAACAGCACCCGGCAATACTTCTCGCCCAATTTGAGGTGGTCACTGTTCTTTTCCATGCTGTCCGGGCAGATATAGTCTCGGAAGTCGTGGCCCTTGCGCATCATATCTCGTGCGTCAAAGTGGAAGTCGCCTTCCTCACCAGCGCGGTAAAAATCATGCAGGATACGCAATCTGTCCGAAGCGGTCAGCTCCACACATTTGGAGCCGAGGGCGGCGAAGTGAGAGGTCAGGTCAGCGCCCACGCGGGCAAAGTAGGCGCGGGCTTCTTCAATATCCTTTTTCGCCACGGTAATCGTGATATATTTTTCCTGCATAATGCCATTTGCGCCGGTGGCTTTGTCCAGCAGCATTTGATTGTACTCCTGCCGGTACACATCCCGCTCATCGCCGCGCATAGGCATGAGAATGGACTGTTCAAAATTGGCCCGGTTCATGCGGCGGTTGTTGATGGTGATTTTGGTAACTGCGCCAGAATCCAGGCTGTTGAGCAGTTCGGAGTAGATCAGGAACATGGATTCCTTGTCCTCACGGCTTGCCACCAGGTAATTGATGTCGGTGAATTGGTAGGTCTTTGCAAATCTGCCGCCCACCATAAAAATGCCGTCATTCCAGATACGGCGGATGGGAATCACATCCTGCACTCTGCGGGGAACGGTGTACCGCTCTTTGTTCTCCCGCAGCATGGTTTTGATAGACTTCATCATGCTTTCTGCTTGCCCTCCTTTTCAATCGTACCTTTCAGCGCCTCATAATAGAGAGGGGACGCTTCAAAATGAAATTGCTTTGGTTCCAATACCTCCGAGCGCAGCCACGCCCAAATAAACTGCTCCGCCGTCATGCCGTGGTAGGTGAAGAAGCCCAGGGCGGCAAAGGGGGCCGCGCCCACAATGCACATCCAGGACACGGTTTCCGTACCGACGTAGGGTTTCAGCAG
Organism: Oscillospiraceae bacterium; assembly: GCA_910575265.1. Taxonomy (GTDB): domain Bacteria; phylum Bacillota; class Clostridia; order Oscillospirales; family Oscillospiraceae; genus Lawsonibacter. The sequence goes on along the minus strand of CAJTEA010000015.1, from coordinate 8,443 downwards.
AAAGTACAGCCCCACGGCCACGGCCACCGCCAGGGCAGAAAAAACGAGCTGCCGCAGGGACAGCCCGAAAAACATACTCTCCGTGTAATTGCGGATTTCACGGTTGATTTTGACTTCCAATCAAAGCACCTCCTATAAGCCCATCATTTCATGCACAACATGGTCGGACATTTTGACGCTGCCCACCAAAATAAGCATATGAAACACCAATTCCCCGATATAGCTCCACACCATAGAAGCCGCTGCCGCATCCGGGTCAACAGCGGGCGGGGAGCTGGCGAACACGGAGAAGATGATGCAGGCCAGCACGATGACGGCCCCCTCCAGGCAGACGGCGGCATAGCTTTTCAAGAAGCTCTTGCCCATGTTCTGGCTGGGTTCCCCGGCAAAGCTGGACAGGGGGATGGGAGCCAGCGCAGCGTACATAAACATCTTAAAAAAGCGCCCGTAGACGCTCAAGATCATGACGAAGGACAGCACCCAAATGAACAGCCCGCCGATCAGCGTCACCGCCCAAAGGGGGATGCTCTCAAAAAAGCCGCAGCCCTCAATGGCCGTCACGATCTCGGCGGGCAGGACGGTGGAGTTGGGAGCGCCGAAGCCCGCCGAGTTCATAATGGTGGACACCACGCCCTGGATGATGCTCAAAAGGGCCAGCATCAGATCCATGCCGTAGGTGATAAGGGCCTTTGCCAGCGCAAAGCGGACGAACAGCTTCAGCGCGTGTTCCGGCTTTTTGACCTCCACAAAACTGCCGCAGGTCTTGACTACGCCCACCACGAAGAACAGCACCAGCAGGGCGTAGCCGATGGCCTGCAATGCGCCGTGGATGTCTGCCACCACGTTCCAGATCGCGCCGCCCTTGAAGTCCTGGGGGGACTGCGTGATAAGCTGCCATATCTCGCTCAACTTGCCGTTCCAGACCTCCAAAGCGTTCTCCAAATTCTGGACTACCCAATTATCCGACACGCAAAGCACCTCCTTAAAGGGGCAGGCCCATCCTGTGATCCTGCCCCCGTGTCAGTGGATAATGAGTGCTTACGCGCCGGTGATAAGGGTCAAAATCTCCTTGGCAAACGTAATGATAACGCCGCCCGCCAGGGTCAGGAAGCCGTTGGAACGCTGGGAGGGGTCGTGGCTCTGGAGGGAGAGGCCCACCTGGACGATGCCCCAGCCCAACAGGATCAGGCCCACAGCCCGGATCAGGCCGAAGATGAACGTGGACAGGTTGTTGATAACGGTGAGGGGGTCGCCGCCAGCGGCGGGGGCGGCAAAGGCCGTCATGGTGCAGCAGCCCATCAGGGCCACGGTCGCCACCAGGGAGCAGTACCAGCGGTAGCCCTTCTTCACCTTGTCGGGCGTGGGCAGACGGTTCCCGATGTTCTTCTCGTTCTTCTTGAAAATGTTCATTGTGTGTTACCTCCATGACTGTTGATATATTCCTCCAATTCTTCCTCGGTGAGAAGAATGAAGCGGTGTTCTCCGGCGTCCTGTTCATCCGATTTCGCCGCCTGCTTCAGCAGTTCCTCGTCAAATTGGATGGACGCGATGCTGTGGGTGTCCTCGCCGTGCCGGTACGGTTCGGCCCCGCCGTCTGTGGTCAGTTTCACGTTGGGGTGTTTCAAAATGTCGTACTTGAAGTCCTGGATGGGCCGCTCCCCACGGATAAAAAGAAGCGCGTACTGGTTGTCCAGCATACGCACTTCATCCGGCATAAGCAATTCGCGGCCCGCTAATTGCCAGTTGGTGGAGTAGCTGCCGCTCCGCCCCCTGGACTGTCCGTAGGTGTTCGTGTCGATGGTTTCCTTGCCCAGCAGCTTGGAAACGTACTCATGCGTCGCCTGCTCGTTTCCACCCAAATAGATAAACTCGTCGCAGTTGCCCACGATGCTCTCCCACTGTTTCTCAAAGAGGGCCTTTAGCTGGGCGAGGTTCTGGATGATGATGCTCACGGAGATCTCCCGGCTCCGCATGGTAGCCAGCAGCTTGTCAAATTCATCTGGCAGGGCAACGTTGGCGAACTCGTCCATGACGAAGTGGACATGGACGGGCAAGCGCCCGCCGTGTACCACGTCCGCCTGATAGTAGAGCTGCTGGAAAAGCTGGGTGTAGAGCATACCCACGATGAAGTTAAAACTGCTGTCGTTGTCGGGGATAACGGCAAAGATGGCCGTCTTTCTCTCGCCCAAATTCCATAGCTCCATCTCGTCCGTCTGCGTCATACCGGCCAGCGATTCCAGGTTGAACTTTTCCAGTCGGGACACCAGCGTGATCTGGATGGATTTCAGGGTCTTGCCGCTGCCGGAGCGGTAATTGCGGTAGTATTTCAGGGCGATATGCTCCGGGTTCCGCATTTCCAGACGGTCAAAGAGTTCGTCCAGCGGCGATTGAAACTCGTCGTTGTCCTCCCGGACTTCCCCGGCCCGTATCATTTCCATGACCATAGGGAAGTTCTGTTCATCAGGCGGGGCCTCATAGTGGAGATAGAACACCAGCGCCAGCAGGAGCATTTGCGCCGCCTGATCCCAAAAGGGGTCTTGGCTCTGACTGCCCTTGGGCGTGGCGTTCTTGAACAGGTTCGTCACCAACCGCTGAATGTCGTTGTCGCTGCGGAGATAGACGAATGGGTTATAGCAGTAGCTTTTTTCCATGTTGATAAGGTCGATCACCTTGATGTCGTACCCCTTGGCTTTCAACAGGTTCCCGGTATCCCGCAGCAGTTCGCCCTTGGGATCGAGGCAAACAAAGCTGGTGTTGGCGTTCATAATGTTGGGCTTTGCGAAAAATCTCGTCTTGCCCGCGCCGGAGCCGCCGCACACCAAAATATTGAGATTGCGCCGGTGTTTGCGTCCGTCCAGGCCGATAGCCACATTCTGCGTCAGTATTTTGTTCTCGGTCACTTTCCTGTCGGCGTACTTCTTCCTGACGGCCTGGGCGGTGCCCCACTTGGCGGAGCCGTGTTCCTCCCGCCTGCGGTAGTTGCGGTCGGTGGAGAGGTAGATACCGATGCCCAGCCCGTAGCACAGCAGAAAAATGAGGACAGTTTTCAGGCTGTCCCCGCACAGTACGATGTGGAATGGGTCGTTCAGCGCCGCCCCGCCGTACTGCACCAGCCCCAGCAGACCGCCGCCCACATAGGGGGCCAGCAGCAAGGCCAGCCAGACCACGGGGATAACGCCGCAGGCGTAGAGGGTCAGGTGGGTCGTGGAAAACTTATCTTGCCTCATGGTCAGCCCTCCGTTTCTCCCGTTTGGTCGGCGCGTCAATGACTTTGAGAATGAGGTCGTCCACATCCTCGGTGGGCTTGCCGTCCCGGAGGGCGTCGTTGCGGAAGTCGGTCAGGCCCGCCACCATAAGCCGCTGCTCGAAGCCGTTCAGCGTGACCACACGTTTTTCATCACGCATAGAGCGCCCTCCTTACCTTGCGCCGCCGTCCCGGTTTTTCTGCGCTTTCTCCTGGGCGGCAAAGAGCCGGTTCATATCGGCGGTGATGGTGCCAGCCATATCCCGCATGACGCCCACCTCGGCCCGGAGTGCCTTGGCGTCCATCATGGCGTAGCTCTCCGGCAGGCGGTCAAAGGAGAAGCCCTCCACCGAAACGCCGTTGCGCTTGCACAGCATATAGGACACGCTGTACGCCGTGAAGTCGGGGCTTTCACAGGCGATACCGCCCTTGTCCATGTGGGCGCGGGCCAACTCCTGGGCCACCCCCCGGAAGATGGTGGGGGCGTCCAGCCCTTGCCGCACATAGATCACGCTGTTCTGCGGGTGATACGCCACGTTGACGCCCTCCGGCAGTTCGTTGGAGATGGAGAAGCGGCAGGGGGCGTTGTTCATCAGGGCTTTCAGCAGGAGCCGCTCGTCACGGGCCACGGCAGGGGCGGGCTGTTGGCGGGAATTGGTCTGGGAAATATCAAAGACCTTTTTCACATTACAGAACACGCCAGTAGAGCCATCTTCCTGGCGGGTGTACTCCTTGCCGGGTTCCAGGATGGTGATGGCGTCTGCGCCCCGCTTGACATACACGCCGCTGGCCTTCCAGGTGTCGAAATCGGCCAGCTTGGTGGCCTCCGGGCGCTGGGCGGCAATCAGGATGGCGTTGCTCACGGAGTAGAGATCAAAGCGGGCCTGCACGTCCAGATAGGCTTGGAACACGCCGCCGTCCACACCCATGTCGTGAACGTGGCTGTCGATCATGGCGTAGACGCCCTCGCGCTCCGCCTGCTTTTTCGCCGCCCATGCGTCCTTATCAAAGGGCGTTTCCTCCCGCTGGGCGGGCTGGCTGGTAAACAGATCATCATAGTTCGGCATAGTTATCGCTCCTTTAACCTTTTGGGTTTATATTTTCGCGGGGCCTTGTGTTTCGGCCCCTTGGTGGGCTTGGACTGCTCCTTGCCCTTCGCCGCCTTTTCTCTCTGCTCCGCTGTGATCTCCTTCAGCTCCTGCCGGACGGAGGGGCGGGAACGCTCCTGCGGATCAGAAGTACCCGGTGCGGTTGGCTCTTTGGGCTTTGAGGTAGGCTCGGACTGACGGGATTTCTCGATCCGGCCCTCGGTGGGGTTTTCGGTCTGCCCTTCCTCCCTGGTGGGGGAAGCCCCCAGCACCGCCTCCAAAAACTCGTCCTTGTCCTGTTCCGGGGCGGTGCGCTCCGGGGCGGGCAGTTCTTCCCCCGGCTCCGGGGCCGGGGAGAACATGGCGTCCAGCAGTTCGTCCACCTCCTGCTCAGACATAGGCTCCGCCGTCGCTGGCGCTTCCGGGGCGTCGGCCTGCTGCTCCTGTCGGCTCCGCTCGATCTCGCTCCTGACCTTGGCCATATCCACCGCAGCCAGGTTGAAACGCTCAAAAATGCGATTGATCTTGCTGGCGTCCTCGGCCCGCACCATGATGTCGGTCAGCCCGTCCGTGGCGTCCCGGTCTTTCAGAACGCAGTAGAGGACGCCGTACTTCTTGGCCTCCCGGCAAAAAAGCTGGAGGTCGCTGTCCTTCACGGCGAACACCTTCAGCTCCTTGCCGCTGCGGAGCATATTGGTCAGCCGGGTCTTGCCCTTGGTTTTCTTCTGCTCCCGCAGAATGGCATACAAGAGGATGGCAAGCTGCTTGGCACCCTCACCGGCCAGCTTCACCGCCACCTCACCTGTTTCCAGGGACAGCCTCACGACCTGCTCCGCCGCGTCGCCTGAATAGCTCATGCTGTGTCAACTCCTTTCGTTCGGTTTCCTTCTGCTCTACCAGCCGTTCCAGGTTTTCCTTGACCTGCCCGGAACGCTGGGCGATGCCGTCACATAAGACCACCTCCTTTCGTACCGCCCTGATCCGGCTGGACAGGGCGCTGATCTTCTGCTTCACCTCGTCAACAGCCATGGTGTTGCCCTGCCGGTTGAGCCGCCGCAGCTCCTTTCGGAGTTCCTGGCGCTGGGCGGTCAGGGTGTCGATCTCCGCCGACGCCGTTTCCCGGTGGGCGGTCAGCTCCCCGATGGTGCTGATGTGCTGTTTCCCCAAAAACCGGGTTTCCGCGTCCAGCCTGTCCAGCTTGGCGATGTCCTCCCGCAACAAAAAAGACACCCGCTTGACGGATGCCGGTTTCTTGACGATGGTGTGCAGTTCATAGCAGTAACGGAAGTACAGCGCCCGCAGGCCGGTGATTTTCTTCCGGGGCGTTCCCCGCACCCGGCCGCGCCGGGGCGGACGATGCACTACCTCCGGGAATGGGACTTGCTTTTGGAGGTTGTGCAGAATACGCTCCTTGATCTCGTCCAGCGTGTAGCCCTCGCCCAGCTTGTGGAAGCGGAAATAGCCGCCAGCATCGGGTGGTTTCAGGGCCGGATATTTCAGGGGCTTGCCGCCCTTGCCCCTTATTTTGAGCTGGTAGCCCATCTCGCCCATCACCCGCAGGAAGTCGCGCTCGGTGGTGGAGGCAAGGATGGCCCGGTCAATGTCCGCCCGGATGGTGCCCCGGTGGGTGGGATTGCCGTTCTGCTCGGCCTGCCATTCTGCGTAATTTTTAGCCCGCCCGCCGGGGTTTTCAATGACGGAGATGGCATACTCCCGGCAAAGCCGGTCTGACACCTCCCGCATACGGGCGTAATCGGCGGGCGTGTTGTCAAATTTTAGCCCATCCGCAAAAGAAACGGAGTTCAGGACAAAGTGATTATGATAATGGCCGGTGTTACAGTGGGTCGCCACCACCACCTCAAAGCGGTCGCCCCACAGCTCCTGCGCCAGTTTGACGCCGATCTCATGGGCAACTTCCGCCGTAACCTCATCAGCCTTAAAGGACTGATAACCGTGGAAACAGACACGGCCTCCCATTTTATCCCGGCCTGATATGCGCTGCCATAGCTTTTTTGTTTCGATAAATTGATGTGCGGCGGTTTCTTCTTCACAGTTCAGGCAGGACACATAGGAGCGGCGCTCGGTTTTCATGTCATTTGCGGCGTACTCCACCACATTGTCGATAGCGTGGAGGGATGCCTGTTCTTCGTAGCTGCCCTCGGTAGTCTTTTCCGGGTTCCGGGCATAGTTTATCACTCTGTCCACCCGCCCCTTGATGGGCCAGATAGAGGTCACAGCCATATCAGTCCGGCATGGTGTAGGCGTCCACGATCAGTTTCTCGACCGTGCGGAGGTCGGCCACATCCTTGCGGAGCTGGGGCACATCCAGCAGGCCGATGGAGTTGGCCCGCTTCAAAATCTGATTGAGGTTGCTCCCCACGCGCCGCACCTCCTGGATCAGTGCGGGCACATCGGCGGTCGGCCCGTCCTTGACCTCTTTACCGGCAACAGCCGCACGGATGAAGCCCTCCCGCGAGAGGTGGGACTTTCGGATTTTTTTCGTCAGCGCGTCCAGCTCGTCCTTGGAAAAATAGACGACGACGCGGCAGTTCCGTTTTCTCAAAATGAAACGCTCCTTTCTGGAAAGTCGGTTGTAAATGCGGGGTCATAGGGGCGGCAAGCCCCTGTCAAGCTGTCTTTGCTGTAGCAAAGACGTTGCTTGTTAAGACAATACCGCCCTCTGCGCCTGCGGCGCGGGAGAACGGTCGGGGTAGGTTCAAGCCCGGTCGGATTCCCCTTTGGCGGGGCGGGCCGCAAGCCAGAACTCCCGCTTGGCCTGCATATATTCGTCATAGGCAAGCTGGCGGTTGATACGGTTGAGCCACGCCCACTCCGCTGGAGAAACACGGCGGGCAGGTTTGGGAGGGGGCTTGTTGCGGGGCACATTCACCGGCATGGGGTAACACCTCCTTTTCCAGCAGGTGACGGCAAATAACGGCTTTTTTGCCGTCACGGTCGTTTAAGGTCAAAATGAGTGACGGCACTTTTGGCCGTTTTTGCCGTCACATGAAGTTATCCAGGAAGCCCATGATGGTATCATCCATTTCATCACTCTCCGGCTCCGTCCGCACAGGCGGAACAGGCAGTTGCTTCAAAGCGGCGGCGAGTTCTTCCCGGACGATGCTGCGTATCATGTTTTGGACACGATTGGCCCGTTCTGAATGATTGATGATTGTCAGCACAGCCTTGTTCATGGACGCTGGGTTCAGCCTTTGCAGGTACTCCCACGCCTGCCTGTCCTCCGGGCGGTCAAGATCAAAGCGGAGGGTCATCTTTTTACGTTGCATGGGCACCGCCGCCCTTGCGGAGCGCCATCTCACACAGGTACTCGTAGCCCTTGGCCGTGGCGCAAATATCGTCGTAGATGGTCACGCGGTCTGCGTCATACTCGCCAAAGTTGCGGATCAGGCAGCTCCCGCCGCCCAGCACATGGAGGCGCATGAGGGCCGGGTTGTACTCATGCTCCCGCAGGATACGGAAAATCTCGCGCACATACCCAGCGGCGGTTCCCCGGATGGTGGTCAGGTAGTCCTCCTGGATGTCCGCCGTGCCAAACCGCAGCACACGGTTGATGATGGAGTCGTCCACCGTGGCGTGGTGGGTTCGCATGACGTTCTCCCGGACGGCCAGCATACATTGATGGGTGCCGTACTTCTCTGTGAACATTCGGTCTGCGGCGGGCCTGCGGTCGTTGATGAACATGATGTTCATGGTGCCGTTGCCAATGTCACACAGCATATTCACGCCCTGAAAGTCCCTGATCTGGCTGGCTACCGCCGCGAAGCCCTGGGGGAACACATCGGCCCCGGCGATCTCCACCCGGTAGGGCTTGCCCCGGAACGTAAAGCGCACCTCCCGGCTCCGCATGAGGTATGCCTTGAAGTCCTCCCGCTGCTGGCTCACCCAGGTCAGGGGCAGGCCCACCGCGAGGCGCACCGTGGCGTCGGTCAGCCCATGCACGTTCAGTTCACGGGCGATAGCGGCCAGGGTCAGGATATTACTTTAAAAAAACAATCTAGGAAAAAGATGTAGGAAGTGGTAAAATAGACAGCATGGAGTATATAGATTTACGAAAACTAAATAGCGGAGAACTCAAACAGATACGCCGGCA
>CAJTEA010000014.1 GCA_910575265.1 Oscillospiraceae bacterium | reverse complement strand
AGAAGCGCCGGGAGGAGCGCAAGCGGGCTGAGGAAGGTACAGAATCGGGCCGCCCCCAGGGAACCGATTTGGTTCAGATCAGCGAGGCGGCGAAAGCGGCGCTGAAGAACAACAAGCCTGCCGAGACGGCGGAGCCTATTGACAGTGAGCCGGTCACCTATACGCCGACAGGCGAAATTACCGCTGCGCCGGCGGAAACCGAACCTTCAGTTTCATTTACCGCGTAAAATTTCAGGAGGAATGAGTTATGATGCCGATTTCTGGTGTGAACACCAGTGCGGTCCAGCCGTTGACAACAGCCGAGAAGGTGCTGGGTGCGCCCAAGGTTCAAAAATCCGAGGGAGAGTCCCAGAGCCGCCAGCTGAAGCCCGTGATGGATGAATACGTTCCGGAGGAACCCCAGGAGCCGTCCGGCCGCTACTGGATGGGCAGGGACGAGGAGGGCCAGCCCAAGATCTATTTTGACGACCCTGAGCGGGCGGCAGATACGCCCAGGCAGCCGGAGGACGCCCCCGAGGCCGAGGAACCCGATCCGGCGGGCCAGGACGCGAAGGGCCCGGAGGGGAAAAAGGATAAGGGCGAGACCTGGGAGTGTAATACCGATAAGGTAGACCGGGAGATCGAAAAACTGAAAAAGAAACAGCAGGAGTTGGAGCAGCGGATCAACACCGAGACCGACGAGGCCAAGATCAAGGATCTGGAATGCCAGCTGGCCCAGGTGGAGCGGGAGCTGAAGCAGAAGGATAACGATACATACCGGCGGCAGCACGCCGCATACACACAGCTCTCTTAATTTTTGGAAAGCGGCGGTTTTGAGGAATCAATGCCGCCGCTTTCCGCCGCTTAGATAAACTATTTTCGGAGATTCTGAGCATGGAAGATTTGAAAACTCTGTTGGCATATTTCAAGGAACATAAAAAAAGCGTCATCGTGATCCTCATCGCAACGGTCATAGGGGCCGCATTGGGAGTAGCAGCTTTTTATAACGGCTGGCTTGGCTGAAAATTGACCGTAGGAAAAATTTGAGAAATTCCATAGGGAAAACGCAGGAAAAAGAAAAACAATCTTGATATAATGTCAGTGAAATCTTGGCCTGGAGGCAAAGGGAAAACAGCACACCCTGATCTTAAAATCAGGGTGTGCTGTTCACAGTGAATCGGACACAGGCGCTAAGAGGCAATCGAAGCAATCATCGAATCGAAAACCGCTAGATTCTGTAAGATGGCTGGCACGCCTTCATTTGATGCGCGTATTTTGGAGCATGGCTGCCAGTTGTCTTATTTGAGCGGTATACTGGAACGGGGCGCGAACAGTTCTAGGCTATCCCATTTTGGTTGGACACCTCAAAAAAGGAGTGTGAGACGTCGTCCCTTCGCATGAACAGGAGGCCGAAGGAACCGGGACCACAGTTGCTGGCAATGGCGGAAGACGCTTTTTGCAGGTAGACCCGTTCAAATGTACAATATTGCCGCACTAAGTTCTGGATGTACTGGAGCTTCTCCTTATCCAGTCCGGAATATGTGATGAACAGAATTCGGCGGTCAATATTTCTCGCTTCCTGCAGCGTTTTCTTGATATACCTTTTGGCCATGCGCGAAAAGCTGCCCATTTCCACACGTCTGACTACCATTTTACTCTTTTTCAGCATAAGCACCGGATGCAGCAGAAGCGCGTCACAGAGAACCTGTATCTTCTTGGATATCAGCCCAGAGCTGCACATCATATGGGTGGTGTCTATGATAAACGCGGAAGAAATGAACCGCCGCATTCGTTTCACGGACTCCACGATATCCTCCTTTGCCGCGTGATGCTCCGCCATGTAGGCCGCGCACAATACCAGCAGACCCATGCTGCTGGAGAGATGCCCCGAATCGACCACCGTAACATTTTCAAAGGATTTCGCCGCCTCAAGAGCGTTTTGATATCCCTTACTGACGTGCTTTGCCATGGCAATGTGAATGACATTTTGCGCTTCCGTCAGCTTCTGAGCAAAAAACCGTTCGTAATCCTCCACCTCAGGCGGCTGAGAAACACCCTTTCGGCCCTCCGTAATATGCATCAGCAATTCATCTGTCCCAATCTCTCGGCCATCCAGGAACCGCCCCTCATCTGTGCAGACATAGTAGGGGCAAACCGAAATGTCATATTCCTTCAAGAAGGATTCCGGCAGATCGCACACACTGTCTGTTGTCACCAGCACCGAGCGCCTTTGCGCCTGCTCGAAAATCAGGATATCTTTTTCAATATCCGTCTGCCTGACATTTTCATTCAGGTGCACCAGCTCCTTGGGAAGAATACTCAGCACCGCCGCCTCCAGCAGCGCGCCGCTGACCGGCTTGGCAAGATATCCGCTGAATCCCTCTTTCCGGTAAAGAAGCTGGTTGTCGCTGCCCGCGTTGGCGGTTAAAGCAACCACAGGGACATTCTGACACAATCCCGTTGGCTGTGCCCGCAGCGCGTGGAGGCATTCGATCCCATTCATCTCCGGCATCAAATGATCCATAAGGATGCAGTCGTAGTGGTAGTTTTGTGTCAGGCTTAAGCATTCGGCGCCGCTGGAGGCTGTATCGATCTGAATCTTTGTCTCCGCAAGCAGCTTTTTTACCACCAGCAGATTCATATCATTATCGTCCACCACAAGAATATGGGCATCCGGCGCCTCAAAGCTCTGCTGGTAAGTTTCGCTTTCGTGTACCCTCGTGCGGGAGGCAAGGGTAAACGTTCCCAGCTCCCTGTCGTCCACGATGTCCTGATCCAGCATGACCACAAATGTTGAGCCTATCGTATAGACGCTGTTCACGCTGATCTCGCCGCCCATCAGCTCCACCAGCTGGTGGACGATGCTCAATCCCAGCCCGGTCCCCTCGATATAGCGGTTCCGCTCTTCATCCACCCGCCGGAACGCGTTAAAAATATAAGGGATGTTCTCCTTTTTTACGCCCTGTCCGGTATCCTTCACGGAGTACCAGACACGTACCCGGTTAATCGCCTGTCGCTCGCACCGGACAGAGAGGGTCACAGACCCTTCGCTGGTATACTTCACCGCGTTGTTCAGCAGGTTGATTAAAATCTGCTTGATACGAACCTCGTCCCCGCAGAGCATACTTGGGATGGATGAGTCCACCTGGAGCTTGAACTCCAGCCCTTTTTCCTTTGCCTTGATCCATATCATATTGACGATCTCGGAAAAGAGAGCGCCTGTCTCATAGGAGACGTTGACGATTTCCATCTTCCCCGATTTGATCTTGGATATGTCCAGGATGTCATTGATCAGCGAGAGCAGCAGTTTGCTGGCCCCTTGGATATTCCTGGCGTTCTCCGCCACCTCTTCGGAAGTATTCTCCCGCAAAATAATCTCGTTCAGGCCAATGATTGTGTTGATGGGCGTGCGGATCTCATGGCTCATGCTGGAGAAAAAGTGATTTTCCGCGCGGTTCAGCTCCTCGATCTCTTTTTTCTGCTTCTGGGTGAGGGCGTTCTCCTCTTCGTACATCCGGTTCAGAAACATGAGCAGGACACAGGTCAGCAGACCGACCATGATCACAGAGAACGCGGAGTCGAAAAAGGCGTGATGCCGCTCGTTTTGAGCGACCAGCTCCGGGTGATAAAAAGCCAGGCCGTAGCAAAACAGGGTTTCCAGCGTGCAGAGGACAAAAAACGTATTCCTGCGCCGCCCCTGCAGGGTGATGCAGACATAGACAAAGCAAAAGACAAACCATTCCGGCACTCCGCTGTAAAACCCGCCGGCTGTAAAAAAGCAGACGGGAAAAAGCGTTAGTAGCAGTATCGCGATAATCGTGGCCCCTGTATGAACACATTTCTTTCGAATGCTGAATTTGACAATCAGCGCCATAGCGACCAGATAAACAACCATGATAAGAATGTTCCATAGCGTTCGGCCCATGGGCATGGTAAATACCAGCGCAATCATGCAGATACCCGTGACAAGGCGGAACATACGCTCAGACAGGCTGATTCTGTGATCGGTGATGATTTCAAACCATTTTTTTATCACGCGGTTTCCCACCCTCAAATCGTAATATTTCCAGGAAAAACACGAAAAAAGCTACAGCCTGGTAATTTGCGCGCAGAGTTCTTCATGCGCGCTCAGCAGCGCGTGATGATGTGCCCGGATAAAGTCAACATCGCCCCGCTTTCCCGCCAGCTCCAGCTCTTTTGCCTGCGCGGAAAGCGCCTCCGCCCCGATGGTCAGCGACGTGCTCTTCAGCGCGTGGACCTTGATGGCATAGTCCGCCCAGTTGGCGCTTTCATATAACGCGGCGATCTCCGCCCGCTTTTCCTCGCCCTGGTCGCTGAAAAGCCGGAGCATTTCCCGATAAAAATCCTCGTCCCCGGCACAATAATCCAGTCCCATGTCCACGTTGACGCCGGACTGGGCAAGCCGGTCATAGGGGATCGCTGAGGCATCTGCCTGGCGCGCCGGAGGCTCAGCCGGCCCGGGCTGCTCCGGGCTGTCCGCCGGGACGCTCCGCGCGGCTTCCGGAAGTTCTTCCACAGGCATTTTCCCATTCGCAGGCGTTACACTGTACTGGATACAGCTCTTGGGCAAAACCTTCCGCAGCACCCGCTCCAGAACCATCCGTTCGATTGGTTTGGGGACAAATTCAGTGAACCCCTCGTTGCGGAACATTTCCCTCGCGCCGCTGACGGTATTGGCGGTCAGCGCGATCACCGGCAGGTCCTGATACATTCCGTTCCGAAGCTCCCGAATTCTCTTCAGCGTCTCCACGCCGTCAAAGCCGGGCATCATATGATCCAGAAAGATGATGTCATAGGCGGTAGTTCCGCACTGGGCGATGGCCTCTTTTCCGCTCAGGCAGGTATCAACCTCGATCCCATAGTTTCCCAAAACTCCCTTCGCGACCATGAGGTTCATCTCCTCATCATCCACCGCCAAGGCCCGGACTCCAACGCAGGTAAAGGGCTTCCGGCCCGCGGCCTGATCCTCCGCGAACCCCCGTTCCCCCATCTCACCGTTCAGCAGGTTCGCCACGGAAAGGGCGGAAAACGGCTTATGTATCACAAGCAGACGGCTTTCAGCGCTCAGCGTGAAATCCCTCTCCGCGATCACGATAACACGGAGCGTATTTGTCAGCTCCTCGTAATACTCCCGGTTCTCATTATACTCCGACTGGGCGATGAACACATGGGTCAGCTTATGGCTGCGCCGCAATTTCAGCAGAGCCTCAAAATTATGCGCCTGGTATCCTTTGATGCCAAGCCCATGTATCAGATTATAGATCAGCCCGTCGTAATATCCCCGGACCTCATCACAGACATATCGTTCCGGCCTGAAATAGCAGGCGATACACAGCTGTTCCGGGTGATTGAGCACGATACATGGCCGCTCATCCACAACCCCCTGGGGAATCACGATATGGGCGGACAGTCCCTGCCTTTCCTCGCTGTTGAAATGGATAAAACCGCCCATGGCGGTCAAAAGTCCCCGCGCGATGGGGAGGCCAAGGCCGAGCCCTCCCGCGAGACGGCTGCTCCCAGTATCCGCCTGATAAAAGACATCATACATCTGTGTCAGCTGAGAATCGGTCATGCCGATGCCGGTGTCACAGATATCAATGACCAGATTGGCGCCGTAATCCTCCTGGCGGTGCTTGATACGGATATTCACGCCGCCCTCTTCCGTAAACTTGATGGAATTTTCTACCAGAATTTTGAGTACATGGGAAATCTTTTCCGCGTCGCCGACCAGGGTTGCCGGCACATTGGGGTCGATATCAAACACCAGCTCCAAATGCTGCCGGTTGGTTTGCAGCGCGACCGTTGTGATCACATCGTTCAGAACCGAGGTGATCATATATTCTTTCTTGGCCGGGGTCAGCGTGCCTTCCAAAATTTCCGTGTAGTCCAGCATATTGTTAATCTGGTTGGACAGGCGCTTTCCCGCCAGCTTTATGGACGACATATCCGAGCGGATATCCGGGGAAAGCTCCTTCGCCAGGGCTACCTCGCTGATGCCGATCACCATATTGATCGGCGTGCGAAGCTCATGGGATACATTGGACAGAAAGACGGCGTTTTGCTTCCCCGCTGTCTCCAGCTCTTCAAATACATGCTCATACCACTTCCGCTGCACATTCCGCCGGTTGACCCAGTACCGCGCCAGCGCGGTTCCTCCAAGGGTCACAACAGCGCCCAGGCCTACGCGCACGATGTCCCGGAGTCCCATTTGAGCTGAGACGGTATGGAGGATCAGAACGTGGTACAGCAGCGCCAGCACATACAGGGCGGCTATCCCATGCAATATCCACTTTTTATTCAGCATGAACAGCGCGAGGACAAGAATACAGGCCATGGCTGGTATATCATAAAGACTGGATTCATGTACACTGAAAAAAAAGAATTCGATCAGAATCACTCCCGCGCACAGATTCTCATAAAACGTATCCGCCCCAAGCTTCGTAATATGCAAAATCCACACGCTGAAACATCCTGCTGTTACCAGCAGAATCATCCAGATTTCCCATGACATGACCAGTGTGACAAAATTCAATATACCGCTAAGTACCGTAATAATAACCGCCAGCAGAAGGTGCCTGCTTGTCTGCTCCTCCGGCCTCATCGCTTCTCAAACTCCTGGGAGATCCGTTTTAGCAGCTCCTGAGGACGGTAGGGTTTTTTAAGATAGTTCACCGCGCCCAGCTTGATGGCGCTGACCACGTCCTCCTCCAGCCCCGAAGCCGTCAAAAAGATTACAGGGATCTCGGGAGCAAAGCCTTTCATGCGCTCAAAGGTCTCAATGCCGTTCATCTCCGGCATATCAATGTCCAAAAGAACCATATCTACCTTCGTGTCCTTCAACCTCATCAGCGCGTCCATCCCTGATTCCGCCGTGAGCACGTCATATTCCTTCCCGAGGATGATCTGTGTCCTGGCCAAATTCATATTGTCGTCATCGACAACTAAAATACTCTTTTTCATGTGGCTACCTCCAGTTTTTTTATCGCGAAGTCGCATGAAGCGATACGTAGTTCATTTTAATTAAAAGCTGAGAAAAAGTCAAGCCTCTGTTTTCGCTTGCCAGGGCAACTGGCGAACCCAAAATAAAACACATCTTTCACAATGTCTTGCCGGAAACGGAGCATCAAAATTCGGCAAAGTACACAACAGCGCCCGCGCGCAAGGCCGCAAATTTTGGATTGAACTCTCTATGTCGCCATGCTAGTATATTGTGGGGCTGGGACGTATTTGAAACTGTGGTATATTCTGGAGAGGAACGCGTCCCTTTCCCCGCGTCAAAATTCAGAAGAGAGGAAGATAATACATGAAGTCGATCAAATCAAAAATACAAGTCAGTATGCTGTCGGTGGTGCTGATCGGCTCAGTGCTGATCGGTGTGATCACGGCCCTGCTCAATGCCACCGGAATCGATGATGTTATGACAAAAACCCTGGGTCCCGCCACGCAGATGGCCGCGAACGCGGTGGAATGGAGGATGGGGAACTACTGGACGGCGCTTCAGGAGGCCGCCGCCTCTGATATTTTCCGCGACTCCGACCCCATGGACCAGGCGCTGGTGTCTGTCCGGGATGAGATTGCCCAGCGAAATGGGTTTCTGTACACGGGGAAAATGGATGCCAACGGCTTTTCCTCCACAGGCTACAGCTACGCGGAGGAAGATTATTTCCAGCAGTGTAAGGCCACTATGCAGCCCTACATCTCCGATATTATGAACGACGGCCAGCAGATGATCTTCCTGCTTGAGGTCCCCATCCTTACCAACGGCCGCTTTGACGGCATCGTTTACGGCGGGATCAGCGCGGATTTCCTGTCGGACATCGTAGTTGACCTGTCCATGGGCCGCGATGGCGTGGCCTATGTGCTGGACCACCGGGGCAATGTCATCGGCCATCGGGACGCCGCCATCGTGGAGTCGGGTTCCAACATGATCGAGACCGCGAAAACAGACTCCAGCGTAGCTGATGTGGCCGCCGTAAACCAGCGTATGCTCCAGGGGGAGACCGGCTTCGGGGCCTACAACTTTTATGGGGACAATAAATTCGTTGGTTTCGCCCCCATTGGAGGTTATCAGAAGTGGAGCATCGCCATAGAGGCCAGCCAGCGGGAATTCAAGTCCACACTGGACCGCAGCATTATGCTGACGGTCTTGGTAGTGCTTCTTGTTGTGCTGGCCACTTTTCCCGTGGCGGTCAAGGTGGGACAGTCCATTTCCGGCCCCATCCAGTCCTGCGTTGTCCGGCTGGAGCAGCTGGCAGACGGCGATCTGCGCTCGCCGACCCCAGTGGCCCGCTCCAAGGATGAGACCGCCAAGCTGACAATGGCGCTGGACACGACGATTCTCCGCCTGAACGACGTGCTCCAGGACGCGTCTCACCACCTGGGAAAAATGGCGCGGGGAGATTTCCGCGAGAATATCACCCGTACATACTGGGGAGATTTTGTGACCATGGAGCAGTCCATCAAGGCGATCCACAGTTCTCTGCGGCATACGCTTTCCCAGATCAGTCAATCCGCCGGAGCCGTGGCCAGCAGCGCCGTTCAGGTATCCAACAGCGCGCAGTCTCTGAGCCAGGGGGCCACAGAGCAGACCAGCGCCGTTCAGGAACTTTCCTTCACCGCCGCCAGCATCGCGGAGAGCGCGAACCAGACCGTTTCCACCGCGGAGGAAGCGGGAGATTTTGTGACGCAGGTGGGAACACAGCTTGGGATCTGTGTAGACTATGTCAAGGAGCTGAATACCGCGATGCGGAGAATCTCCGGTTCGTCCACGGAAATCAGTAAAATTATTGACACGATTGAGAATATCGCGTTTCAGACAAATATCTTGGCATTGAATGCCGCTGTAGAGGCGGCCCGGGCGGGCAGCGCAGGCAAAGGCTTTGCTGTGGTAGCCGATGAGGTGCGTAATCTAGCCTCCAAATCTGATGAGGCGGCCAAGGCGACCAAGGAACTGATCGAGGCTTCTATCGCCGCTGTCGCGGAGGGCGGCCAGGTATTTGAGAAGGTGACGGGATCGCTGGACGCGACCAGCACAATCGCAGAAAATGTGACCGCCAAAATGAGCGCAATGGTAGAAGCCGTTGGAGGGCAGACCACCGCGATCGCTCAGGTTACAGAGGGGATCGAACAAATATCCTCCATTGTTCAAAGCACCTCGGCGACTTCGGAGCAAAGCGCCGCTACGGCGCGGGAGCTGTCGGATCAGTCGCTGCGGATGAACGATCTGGTGCATCAGTTTCAATTGAGTTAAAACCAGCGCCCTTGGGTACAGACGATAAAAGCATGATTGCCTTTTGTCAGCGGCATAGCGTGCTCATAGCCGATCTTGCTTGCCTGCTCCGGTGTAATCTCTTCCGGCTTGAAAGACCGCCGCAAGTGGTAGGCGATCACACCATTGTCCTTCCGTTCCTTGCCGCCGCGCGGGGGCACCAAGCGCGTTGTTACCATCTTCAAAACCTCCCACAAAAAGAAAACGGTGGTGAGCGAAAAAGCTTCGCTCACCACCAGACCGTTATTTGATTTTCGACAGCCTCTCGGAGCCTCCGTTCCGTTATGTAAATGATATCCTTTTCCACAGTTCGCTCCCGCCCTCGTCCGGCCCGGACGGGACTGTGTCCAATTCCACACCGGGGACCTGGTCGGTGAGACGGACCAGTACATGCTCCGTCTCCTCCAATCTGCCGTTGAAGTCCTCCAAAAGCTCCCGAATTATGACCCTAAGCTGGTGAATTTGCTCCTGATAGCGATCCAACTGTCCGCTTTTTTGTTGGACGGCGGCGGCAAGCCGCTCCTGAGTCTGCTGCCTTTGGCGCTCGCTGTCCGTCCGGAGCTGTTCGGCGTATTTCTGCGCCTCCAGCATGGTGGAGAACACCGTCGCCTGGTTCTCCCGCAGGGAGGCGTTCTCCTCCCGCAGAGAGGCGATCACCGCCTCCAGCTCGCTGACCCGCCGCTTGGCTTCCTCCTCTGTCTTCTCCAGCCGGGCGTCCTTCTCCGCCAGTCGGGCCGAGGCCTTTTCCTCCACTGATACGATATAGTGGTAGACGCTGTCCCTTTTATATCCCCAAAAGCCCCGTTTCAGCTCATCCATCCGCATAATATCCGCATCCTTTCTCTCTTATTTCTAACTTCCCTGGTCAAAATTGATCCGCTTGCGCTCGATCTGGCCCCATACAGCCTTTTTGCCCCGTCCCCGGCCCAGAGCGGTCACCCGAACCCAGGCCAGGATGAACCGCAGGCAGGATACCTCCACCACGCACAGCCCGATGGCCTTGCATACATCGCCCAGAGACAGCTTCAGGTCGACGGTATGAATTCGGGCGAAGAAGGCCGTCAGCGACAGGATGGAGGAGTACAGCACATAGACGCCCATATACAGCAGCATAAAGGGAACATTCAAAAAATCCACCGCCCAGGACAGCGCGGTTACCAGCACGCCGAACACCTCGATATAAGGGGAAAACAGCTCATAGAGCAGAAAATATAGACAGGAAATAAAGCCCACCATACCGTATTTCAGGTCGAACAAAATATTCCGGTGCCGCGTCATGCTCTGGTATAGTCCGATATGCCAGCGCCGCCGCTGCTTGCACAGGTCCCCCAGCTTCTCCGGGGCCTGGGTCCAGCAGATGGCGTCGGTGGCGTAGCGCACCCGGTAGGGGATGGAGTGCTCCCGACAAAAGACATGCAGCCGCATGACCAGTTCCATATCCTCCCCCACCGTGGTGGCGTCGTAACCCCCGGCGTCGATGACGGCGCTCTTTTTAAACAGACCGAAGGCCCCAGAGATGATGATGCTGCCGTTGAACTGGTCAAAGAGGATCCGGGCGGCCAGAAAGGAGCGGTCGTACTCCAGCACCTGCATACAGGGCAGCAGCTTTCGGGGCATCCGGTAGTTCACCACCGCGCCGTCCCGGATTTCCGCACCGTTGCAGGGGCGGACAGAACCGCCCACCGCCACCACCCGGTCGTCCTCCAGCACCGGGCGGACGATTTTCTCCAGCGAGTCCCGCTGAAGGACGGAGTCGGCGTCCATACACAGGAAATAGGGGTAGCGGGAGGCGTTGATTCCCATGTTTAGGGCGTCCGCCTTGCCGCCGTTACGCTTTCGGATGAGGGTGATGGGCACCCGGCTGTTCCAGGTCTCATAGACCGCCTCCGCCGGCTGGCAGCGCAGCCGCCGCCAAATGGGCCGGTCCACCCGGACCATCTGAAAGGCGTCCACCAGAATCTGGCTGGTGTCGTCGGAGGAGCCGTCGTCCACCACAACGATCTCGTAGGACTGGTAGTCCAGCATGGCCAGAGAACGGACGGAGGACTCGATGGTCACGCTCTCGTTGTGGGCGGGCACCACGATAGTCACAGGAACATAGTGCCCGCCCTCCAGCTCGTTTTTCAGATGATTGCGCCGCTTGGAGCCGTAGAGAGTGGCGGAGCCCACCGTCACCGACAGGAACAGAAAGCTGGCGTAGCCCATCATATACAGCACGTAAAAGACGCCCACAGCGCTTAAAAAGGTCTGGATCAGCTCCCGGATCATACCGCCGCCCCCTCCTTCCTGGCCTGCCGGAGCTGAAGCTGATAGCGCATCATCTCCCGTGCGTATTGGTCGCCGCCCTCCGCCGCGGCGGACAGGCCGCCGTCCAGTCCCCGGGCGGTCAGACTGACCGCCGCGTTGGAGCGCACATACCAGTTGGAGCTGCAAACCGCTCCAGTCAGCGCCTCCGTCACGTCCGTTCCATCATAGATAGCCAGTGCGGAGACACTGACCGCCGCGTACTCCCAGCGCAGCGGGTCCCTATCGGCGGCAAAGGCCAGCAGGGCCGGCTTGGCGGGGGGATAGACATACCGCCCAAAATATCGGATGGCCGACAGCCGCAGCTCTTTATCCTCCTCCGGATCGTTCATCAGCGGAAGCACCCATCCGCGGTAGTCCCCGGAGTGGAAGCGGATGTAGTTGAGGATGGACAGCCTGGTCTGAGTGGAAAAGCTGTCGAACCGCTCCAGCAGCAGGGCGGCCAGCGCCCGCTTGCCGCCGGTAAAGGAAAGCAGGCTGTCAGTGAGCAGCTTGCTATGAAAAAATTTCCCGTTTCGGTCCAGAACAGTCACCGCGTCGGCCACGCGCCGGGGACTGCCCATCCGGCACAGCGCCTGAAAGGCGTTGACCCGACAGTACAGGCTGTCCTGATTCATGTAGTCCACCAGAATGTCCTGCACTCCGTCCAGCTCCATGTGCCGGTTGGTCTGGTGCCTGGCCAGAAACCAGGCAAAGTAGGCCGCCTGGATGTCCTCCTTCCTCCGATAGACCACGGCCAGATGGAGGATCACCGGCTGGATTTGCCGTTCGTATTCCAGCAGCTCTGAGGCGGCTTCCCCGTCCGCCTCCCGGCGTTGGGTCATCATCCGCTCAAAGGCGGTCAGGTTGGCCACGCGGGACAGCTTGCGCTCTAGATAGAGCAGATGGCGACGCTCCACCGCTCCTCCCCACCGCAGCCGCGCCAGCTGGCGGTCCACCTGAGTCTGGAGGCGTTTGCTCACCCGCCCCATCCTGCGGTCCCGGCGGTTGAGGGAGAAGTAGTAGAGCAGATTGAAGATCAGCATACTCACGCACACCGCAGTATAGCCGTATAAGAGCGCCTCGCTCCCCAAAGCCGGTCACCTCCCTGATTCGTCCAGTTGAGTCCAGTAGTCCCGCAAAATATAGTACGACCGCTTCAGCCGCTCGTGGGCGGTGGTTTTTTTCCCCCAACCCTTCAGCGGGAATGAGGCCATGGGGATCGGGTTCTCAGTTTCTCCATAGCAGCCCACGCCCACATACATCTCGCCGATGTGGAGATTTTCCACCCCGTAGCACTCATAGTAGTCATCGTGAATCATCATCTCAGAGGGGTTGGAGAAGTTCAGCAGCTGCCAGGGCAGGCGAATTTCCACAAAATCCCCGGTGAAGATGAAGTCGGCCAGGGAATCGAAGTCCTCCGCCTCCGGATTGGCGTTTCCATAGCGCAGGGCTCCGGTGTCAAATTTGGTGCCGCTGGGTTCCGTTTGGTCCGGGTCCCGCAGAAAGTCCCGCTGAATCAGGGGGAGATAGATGTTCACAAAGACCGGGGTGTCCTTCTCCGGCGGGCTGATGTAGGGGTCCTCGGTGTAGTAGTCATAGGCATAGGTGGAGCGGAGGACCTCATACCTCTGCTGGACCATCACCCGGCTGTTTTCCCGCCCCTGGATGACCACCAGAAAGTCACAGGCCCGCTCAAAAGCCACGTTATAGGTTTGGCAGTAAGTGCCGCCTGTCTTGGGCGTGGTGTCGATGGGGATATAAAGCGTGTCGGTTACCGGGTCGAAGCCCGGTTTTTTCACCAGAAAGTAGAGAAACTTCTCGTCGTACTTCATGGACAGCTCCATGCCGCCGCGCGCGATCACCCGGTCCGCCTCCGTCCATTCGGACAGGTCCCCGTCCACATAGCAGACGCTCTCCTCCTTCCCCGGATCAAATGCCAGCAGGCCGAAATACTGCTCGTTGGTCTGGTAGTCGCTCCAGTATGGCGTCTTGTCCAGGTCAACGGCGTGCATGGTGTTCCAGGTCCGCTTGAACCACTCGTCCTGCCAGGTAAACAGACAGCTCCCGGCGCAGCCGGCGTCCATAATATCCCGGTAGCAGTCGATGGCGGCCTGGCCCTGTTCCCGCTCGGTCATGTGGCCCTGATCGCGGCCGGTGTTCGCATCCTCCTGGGCTATCCCCCGGCCAGTGGACACCCCGTACTCCGAGATTACCACAGGTAAGGTGTGAAAGCGGTTCAGCGCCCGCAGATAGGCGATATAGGTGTTGTACCGGCCCAGGTAGTCGTAGTAGTCGGCGTCCCGCAGGTAATCCAGAACGCTGGGGGCGTTCAGCTTGGACTGGCGGTATTCCAGCGTGGCCTGGATGGTCGCCCCCAGCCGCCGGGTGATTTCCGAGTCCCCCAGCTCCTCCCCCCGGCGCAGGAGCTCCAGATAATCCGGGAAATAGGGGTAGACGTGGTAGGAGGCGAACATCCCGGACTGAAAAGTCTCTTTGCTCTTGATGTGCTCCACGTTGACGCAGGCGAATTTTTCCCGGCCGTAAGCCACGGTCACAGGGTAGGAGAAGGGATCGGTGGTGGGCCAGTTGGAGAAGGCCACCAGCCGCTGCTGTTTATAGCGGGCGCTTTCATAGGCGATCATGGCATCCCCCGCCCGGCACAGGAAGGCCTCAAAGGGGGTGGCGTCCTCCGCGGTGTAGAGATAATCCCCCTCGTAGGAGCTCAGCGCCCCGTCGGCCTGATTGGTGTAGACCACCAGGGTGTTTTCCCACTCCACGCCGATGATATAGCCGATCACCCAGGGGGAGACGTCCTTCCGGTAGCTCCCGGAGCCCAGCCCACGCCTCAGGGACAGGTCCTTCTGTCCATGGAGGATGTCCACTACCCTCTTGCTGTCCCGCATAAGGGTTTCCAGCAGCTCCTCGTCAAAGGCCTCCCGGTGGGAGTTCTGCATGTAGTCGTTGACCCAGACCCCGTGGATCAGCCAGAGAGGCTCCTCGCCGTTTTCCTCCCGCTCCCGGTTGTACTGGTAGAAGGCGTTGTAAAAATCGTCCTGAAGGATAGTATACACGCGGACGGTGTTAGCCCCCAGCTCCTGAATCTGCCCAAACCAGCGCAGATAGGTCTCCTTGTCGATGGCGTAGCTGGTGGCCCACTCGCCGGGGATGCCCGCGCCCATGTTGACGCCCCGTATCTCAAAGGGGAGGTACTCCCCCTCCCGCTCCATGAGAATGGAGGTTCCCTCGGTTTTCATAAACGTTGTCACCGGCTCGTCCGGGTGGAGGTCAAAATAGACGCCGAAGCGATAGTAGGCCGTATAGCCCGCGAAAAGCAGCAGTACGACGGCGCAGGCCGCCAGGATAAATTTTTTCATAAGCATCAGTGGTTATATTTTTTATTCCGGGAGGGGTGGCAGTGCTGCTGGAGGCTGTGGATGGTCTCATCCATCCAGCCGCCCCGCTGAATAATCCGGGATTTCATCATCTCCACCGCCTCCTCAAAGCTGTGGGGATTTTCCTTGTCCGAACCCAGGCCCTCCCAGTTGGCGATTTGGTCCGCCCAGCGTTGGTTGTTCCGCTCCGCCGCCGGACCCAGGTATTCCACCACCTGGTCGATGTAGCTCAGCAGATACGCCTCGTTCAACCAGCTCTCCCTCAGCTCCCCATACCGCTCCAGAACCCGCTGGACAAAGGCCTCATTTTTAAACAGCATCACATACCATGCCCGCTCGTTCAGCAGATACTTGTCCGGCAGATCGACGGCAAGGGGAAAGTTTCCCAGGGAGTTGTCAAAATCCCAAACGCACAGCCGGTACGGCTCCCCCGGCTCTTTGTAGATATAGGTGGAATAGGCACCCATGTCAAAGTTCTGGACAAACTCGTTGATAAGGTAATAATCCACAAAATTATCTGTATCAATCCAATTCCAGTACGCGTACCGCCCCGTGGCATAGTCATAAGAGTACAGCGACTTTTCAAAGGCCGCGTAGTTCAGTTCAATCGCTTGCTTCACTTCCTCCGTCAGCCTGGTTTTTCCCGGAAAGCGGATCGCGATATCCTGAAATACCCGGTTGACTCGTTCCGCATAGGAGTATATATCCCGAATCGTTTCCAGCTCCGCCTCGTTGGGCCGGTCCATACGAAGCAGGAAACCGGTAGCCTGTGAATTTTTCACATTCACGCTCAGATTCAGGCGGCAGTTCTCCCCGTCCGTGATGGTCTCCGTCATCAAATAGACGCCCTGGTATTCTCCGTCCAGCATCACCTCGCAAAAACGGCAGTTCGGGGCGTAGCGCATGATTTCACCTGAGATGTTGTACCACATATAGTTGCGGATCAAAGTTTTATCGATAATCGGGCCATGAAGCGCCCACTCAAAATGTGCGTCCATCCCCATCACGGAAATATCTTGATGCCTTCCATCCTCGCCCGAAAACTTCAATAAATAGGAAAGTTTCTCATAATATCGGGACGAATAGCCTCGGACCCGAAACTCACTGCCTGTTTCAACAGCCGGCGGGTCGCCGGGGTGATTGTTCCGGTCCTGATTGTCGATCACCTTGACCTCCACCTGAATGGTGGAGCCGCCGTCATCCGCTGTGGAATAGACTCTCTGCGCGAAGCCGTCAACCTCATCTGTCAGCTGCCCCGGTATTTCCTGTCCCCCGGTGTTGATGATAACCAGAGGCAGGTGGGAGCACAGCCCGGTCCCGCCGCAGTCACACCCGGTATCCCGCCGGGCGGTGAGGTGCTGGTGAATCCGGTGGTTTGTCTCCACAGCGGGCTCCAGGGCGTTGGCCGCGGCGGCGGCCAGCAGGATGAGCGCGATTCCGGCAAATCCCATCAATTTGTACCTCATGCTCCGCTCCTTGGCCCGTTAGCTGCTGATGTCGTCGTTCTGGGTGACAATGTTGAAATAGTCGATATTGCCGATGCTGTAAATTTCATCGGTAATACTGTTCTCACCGCCCCGTTTTCGATCCAGCAGCTTTTTGTTCAGCTCATAGATAAACTCCACGCTGTTCTCGGTGGTGTTCTTCACCCGGAGATTCGCCTTTCGGGAAAAATATTGGAAGATCGCCGCCTCCACCCGGGCCTCGTTTATCCGGGCGGTGCGGATAATCAGCAGCACCCGGTTGTCGTTTTTCACCTGGCCGAACAGCAGAAGCAGGAGAAACGCGGTGGAGCTTCCCGCCGCCGCGGTGAAGTAGTCCCCCGCGCCGCAGCAGATGCCAACCGTGATGGCCCAGAAGATGTACATGGTATCCCGGGAATCCTTCACCGCCGTACGGAACCGGACGATGGACAGCGCGCCCACCATACCCAAGGACATGGCCAGGTTGTTGCCGATGACGATCATGACCGTGGTGGTGATGACGGTCAGCGCCACCAGAGAAACGTTGAACTTTTTGCTGTAGATGCTTCCTAAATGGGAAATTCTGTAGGACAAAAAGATAAAACAGGCGATAATGGAAGCGGCGGCCAGCCGAGTGACGATAGTCTCGGGGGCCAGGTCGTTAGACGAGCCGAACATCTCAAACAGCTGTCGTCTCATGGGGTATCACTCCTATGCTTGAAAGCGCAGGCCCACGCTCCGGGCCAGACAGTATTTGCTCTGGGAAAATTCAGACCGGTTGACCGCCCCCACCAGATCCTTGATGTAGCTGAGCAGGAAACCGTTGAATTTGACCTCCAGCACCACATGGAAGGGGTCCAAAACCGGGTATTGGACCAGATTGGGATCGAATACATTCCAGGCCGCCTCGGTGGCGGTGATCTGGCTGTCCAGGGTGACGCGGATGCGGTTTTCCTTGGCGATAAAGGCCCTGCGGCGGTACTCCACCACCGTCCGGGGCTGGTAGCACTTGTAACGCATCAGGCCGTAGCACTCAGCGGCGAAGGGCTCCCGGTACTTCAGCAGCGGCTCATATTCCCCCCGGCACAGCTGGCAGGCGTCCCCCCGCTCCAGGCGCAGGGAGCGCTTTTTTTGGTAGGGCCCCTCCTTTTGCTTCATCTCCAGCATACCAAAGCTGGCCGAGGGGCTGTAGACCCGCAGGCGGATCTTCCGCCGCAGCTCCACGCCGTCCATTTTGTCCCAGTAGTCCCCGTCGTTGAGAGTATCAAAGTACAGCGACCGGATGGAGTAGCCCTGAGGGCCGTTGTGCTCGTCCTGAAGCATCACACCGCCCAGGTACGCCCCAAAGCTTTGAGCGTCCGCCGCTGTCAGCAGATATTTTTTCTCTTGTCTCAGCACCTCGTTCATGATCGACGTCCCCCGATTATGGCGCTATCCGGTCATTTTTGAAACGCCCTGTCTTTTACTTGTAAAAGACAGTTTCCACCAGTGGAAACGAATGATTCTTCTCCGCGGCAAGGAGACGGCGTGAAGGGGACCACGCTTATATCCATTGTTCCAACTCCTTCCAGACCGCCATTATACCCGTTTTTCTATCTAATTGCAATATATTTCTTGATTTTTCCAGCTAATCGCTGGTTTATTTTCTTGCTATAAGATATAAAATTGAACAGTAAGATCATTTGAGGGTGTACTGGGTATGGATTTGTCAGCTTTGGGCGGAAAAATTAAATTAGAGCGAAAGCGGCAGGGGCTGACCCTGGAAGCTCTGTCGGAAAAGCTGGGGATCTCCCGCAATTTCCTGTGGGAAATCGAAGCGGGGCGCAAGGCCCCCGCTCTGCCCACGCTCTACAAGCTGGGCGTCACGCTCAACATATCCATCGACTATCTGCTGGGCCTCTCCGACGAAAACAAGCGTATCGCCGGAGAGACCTATACCACAGAGCGCGATTTAGAGCTGTCACGGATCACCAGAGAGCTCAACGGCTACGGCCTCAAAGAGCTGCTCCTGCTTTCCAACGTAATCAGCGATTTTTCCAAATATTTGGGGCGGAAATAGACCGACTATCCCACATCCCCCTGGGCCGGGGCGAACAGCTGATTGGCCATCTCCAGCAGCGCCTCTTCCGACGCGTCCCGGTCCATGCTCAAGCTATACAGAAGTCCCGGCACCACGTCAAACCAGACGGCCTTGCCGGCTCCTCCGTCGTCGTAATACAGCCTGGCCGGGCACCATGCGATTTCACCCTCCAGCTCGTGCTGGAAGCTCCCGTCCAGACCGGAGATGTCGGCGAAGTCCTGATCCACCGCCCAGGTTTGTGCCATGCGGTAGGCGTAGCGGACGCCATCCAGGACAAACTCTGTCTCTCCGACCGTAAGCCCGTTCAGCTCGAAGGCGTTGTAAAGGATATCCTCCGCCTGTTCCGGAGCGACCGCGACGCCGTAGCCCAGGGTATCCAGAAGCTCCTGCGCTGTATGGAGCAGGGACAGCCCGTCCTCCCCACCGCGGAGACACCACTGGATACCGGCGTCCGGTGCGTACCAGCCGACCCAGGCGTCTGTATCCGACTGGCGCAGCTGCATTTGCAGCGTTCCAGCCTTCCAGTCCAGGCTTTGGGTCCACTCCTGATCCAGGCCGGAAATATCCGCCGCCTGTTGGGCCTTTAAGGCGCGGCAGGAATAGACGCGACCGCCGCTCTTGTAGGTGACCTCCGCCATGGGCATATCATCAAAGCCGCCGTCCACCAGGGCATAGGAGACATCCCGAGCGCCGCCGGGAACCGGCAGCGTGTAGCCAAGCCGCTGAATCTCCGCAAACGCCGCCTCGCTGGCCTCGTCCGTTGCCGGCGGACTTTTGATGGGAAACGGGTTCTCCTCAGTGTGAGGCCAGCCATATAGGGAGATCACTATAAGGATACAGGCCGCCGCGAGTCCCGCGATTCCCACAAGCCGAGGCCATAGCCGGACCTTTTTTGCCGGACGCTGTACCTCCTCCAGCAGATCGTCGTCCACAGCCCTCATCAAAAGCTGAAACAATACGCTATTCATATTGGAATCCCTCCTTTTCCAGAGTGCCGCGGAGACGTTCCCGGGTGCGGAATAACGTGGTCCTGACCTTCGCCTCGCTGACCTGACAGCTCTCCGCAATCTCACGGCTGTTCTCGCCGTACCAATACCGACGCAGGAAAAAACGCCTGGCCTCGCTGGACTGCGCGCGCAGGAAAGCATTCAACACCTGTTGAAGGTGCTGGTTTTCAGCGGCGGAGACCGGGTCTCCCACATAGGCTGGCAGCCAGGGCTCCAGCTCCCCAAAGGCCTCGGTCAAAGCGGTGCTCCTTCGAGCCGCCGAATTGTAACTGTACCGGTCCAGCGCCAGATTTCGGGCGATCCTGGCCATATACGCGCGCAGGGAGCCAGGCCGCTCCGGCGGGATCGCGTTCCAAACGCGCAGATAAGTATCGTTGACGCACTCCTCTACGTCCCGCTGGTCCGGGAGGATACGCTGGATCACGGACTGGCACAGCGCTCCGTACGCTTCCTGGGCATGAGCGATCGCCTCCTCTGCCCGCGAAAAAAACAACGCTATGATTTCTTCGTCTTTACTCATATAGCCTCCCTCACAGCAACACATACTGCCTCTTATAAATATGACGGCAAGATAATCCCAACTGTTACAGGTCCGGGAAAATTTTTTAGGGCAGCAATCGTAAAAATTGCCGCCAACGCGAGAACAAAAGAAATTTCTGAACCGCGAAGGCAGATCGGCACTGACGGTAAGACACGGAAAATTTACGTGCGGTACCGGAAATTGACGGGCAGGAAAAGGGAGAGATTTTATAAAAAGCATACCAGCGAGATCACCACTTGTCAATTGTCTCATTTACCCCCTGTGACTCCTATCGCTTGAGATACTATGAAATGCGCGAGGATACATTTTTTGCACTTTACCAGGCATAAATGCATTTGGAAGCCGAATTGGCTCAGCTCACTGTTTCCAACACTACAGATATGGGATGGACAAATATCCATTCCGCTCCAAAGGAGCCCTATTTCTCGGCTTTGGAATGGCTGGAACTGTCTTGCTGGCTGAACCCCACGTTTTTTCCGCAGCAGGAACCACCCAGCGGCGGAAGAGACCAGGGCGAATCAATATCCAATACCTGACACTGGCAGAATATTGATCCATGAAGAATTTTCCGCTGTACCGGATACCAAATCCGGATATCATTAAAAGCCCCCTATGTAGGAAAAGAACTACATAGGGGGTAATAATATGTTCAAGAAACGGAATGAAAATTCTTTCCGCGCTGATCTTATCGTTCCATAAGTGACAAGAAATAGTACTTCAGTTTTTCCGACAGCGTTTTTTCCTCATTGTGAAAAAAGAGCCTTACCGACGTCTGGCCCACTCGCGTACAGTATGGATCACCTGTCTGATCAGGGTAACGCTCCAGCCGCTGTGCCGGGGTTTCTCCTTCTATTGGTACATCAGGAAGGTCCGGCGAAGTGCCAGCCTCCACCTCCGCGGCATCTGCTTCTGGCATTGTATTCGGTTTTTTTCTGTCCACCATTCCGGACACCTCCTGTCTGTTTTTATGCGCGGCACACAATTAGTATTCGTCTTTCGCTCTGCCGTCCGAAATTTTCGTGTGGAAGGCTTGGGCGGCAAATTCATTGTGCCATACGCCACTGGATTTTTTTACTTCCTCGTGATATAATCAGACAATTCACAAAGGAGGAAACCGCAATGTCTATTACTGTAGGTCTGAAAGGCCGGGCTGAAGCTGTCGTCACCGCTGGCAATACGGCTCAGGCGGCCTGTTCCGGGGCGCTGCCTGTATTTGGCACCCCATTTATGTGCGCGCTGATGGAGGAGGCGTCCTGGAAATCGATTGCGCCCTGTTTGGAGGCGGGACAGAGCACCGTGGGAACCAAACTGACCGTCTCCCATGACAGCGCCACTCCTGTGGGGATGAAGGTCTGGGCGGAGAGCGAAATCACCCAGGTGGACGGCAAGCGCCTGGTGCTCAAGGTAGCGGCTTACGATGAGAAGGGCCTCATCGGCCAGGGCACCCACGAGCGGTTTATCATCACCGATGAGCGCTTCCTGACCAAGGCGGCAAAAAAGCTGGAGGGCTGAGGGATGTCCATCGAAAAAGTCCGGGACTACTTCCGCCCTTTAGGCCGGGAGGGGGATATTTTGGAGTTTCCCGTATCCAGCGCTACGGTGGAGCTGGCCGCCCAGGCGGTGGGGGTCATCCCCGCCCGCATCGCCAAAACCCTGTCCTTTCTGGTAGACGAGGGCTGCGTCCTTATTGTGGCCGCCGGCGACGCCAAGATTGACAACGCCAAGTACAAGGCCGCGTTCCATACCAAGGCAAAAATGCTCACGCCGGAACAGGTGTCCGCCTTTACCGGTCACGCTGTCGGCGGAGTATGCCCCTTCGCCAATCCGGAGGGTGTGCGTACCTATCTGGATGTGTCTTTGAAACGCTTTGACACCGTCTTCCCCGCCGCCGGCAGCGGAAACTCCGCCATCGAGCTGACCTGCGACGAGCTGGCCGGTTACTCCCACAGCCTGGAGTGGATTGATGTATGCAAGGGCTGGCGGGAGGGGGCGGAACCACCCGTATAAACTGAAATGGTCAAAGGGGGCAAATGCTCAGCATTTGCCCCCTTGTACTCTTAACGGAATGATAGCCTTGTCTTTTATGTACGCGCCTCCAGAACAATGGGCAGGCCGCAGCAGCTGAGCAGACCGTGTTTCACCTCTATCTGGTTTCCGTCCACCAGATTTTCATACCAGCCATCCGGAACCTCCACCGGCACCAGCCCCCTGTTGCCGCGGACGCTGAACAGGCCCAGCAGCCGGCGCTCCCCGCTGTAGTGGACGGCCCGCAGCATGTCGCCGGGTAAAGCCTCCACCTCATAGGAGCTGTCGGTGAGAACAGGATGCTTTTTCAGAGCGCACAGCCTGCGGATCACCTCACTGTGGTCCGGTCCGGACCAGTCCACCGTATCCCTGTCAAACAGGCTGGGCAGATGGGCGCAGCTTACCTCCTGCCCACCGTAGACCATGGCGGTCCCCTTCTGGAAGAAGGAAAAGGCGGTCCAGTTGAGCAGCGCGGTCTCGTCCGGAATAAGGAACGCCGCCCGGGGCTGGTCGTGATTTTCCAGAAAACGCAGCTTGACGTAGTTATCGGGGTAGATGACCTCCTGCCGGCAGAGGGCCTCGGCGTACCGGCTCAGAGGGACTTTTCCCGTCAGGCAGTCCACAAACAGGCCGTAGACGTCATAGTCGTAGCACAGGTCGAAAGCCTCGTAGAGCTGGGAATCGGACAGACAGCCCGCCCCCATACGGCGCAGCGCGGCGATAAAGCCGGGCTCCACCGACTCCGCCAGCCACAGACAGCCCGGACGGACCTGTTCCACCTGAGTCCGGGCCTCCTTCCAGAACTCCAGCGGCACCAGGGGGGCCACATCGCACCGGAAGCCGTCCACCAGCCCGGCCCAGTATTTCAGCGTGTCGATCTGATAGGTCCACAGCTCCCTGTGGCTGTAGTCCAGGTCGATGATATCCGTCCAGTCCCCCACCCGGTTGCCAAAGCCGCCGTCCGCTTTGCGGTAGAACCACTCCGGATGCTCCTTGGCCAGCACGGAATCGGGGGAGGTATGGTTGTATACTACGTCGATCACGCACTTCATGCCCAGCCGGTGAATCTCCTCCACCAGCTGGCGGAAGTCGTCCAAGCCGCCAAACTCCGGGTTCACGGCCCGGTAATCCCGGATGGCATAGGGACTGCCCAGGGTGCCCTTACGGGCCTTTTCACCAATGGGATGGATGGGCATCAGCCAGATGATATCCACTCCCAGGGCCTTGATGCGGGGCAGGTCCTTCCGCACCCCTTCAAAGGTCCCTTCCGGGGTGTGATCGCGCGTGAAAACCGAGTAAATTACCTGATTGCGGTAAGCCTTGCTGGTATGTTCCGCCATCGCTTACTCCTCCTTTGCCGGGTCTTGCTCCCGGGCTTTAACGTATCCAATTTTTACCGCCGGGTTCCGGGTCTGAATGTAGTCCAGGCAAAGCTGGCCCGAATTTTTGTCGATGACCTGGCCCCGGCGCCGCTGACCGTCGGCGCACTCCAGGACCAGATAAAACTGGTCAAAGTTGGCTGTGCCGCAGCACAGCCGGGCCTTGACCTCCTCCTGGCGCAGCCAGGCCCTCACCACCTGGTCATAGGGCAGATAGGCGGCGCCGGAAAATTTCCGGAAAAAGATCCACCGCTCCCCCATCCGCACCTTTCCCAGATTTCGGGACTGGGCATAGTCCCGCTCCAGCGCCTGAAGGGCCGGCTGGACCCGCGAGATCTCCGATTTAAATTTCATCCGACTCACTCCCACTCGACAAAATCCTATTGAGGGTGTATTTCCTACGCTTTCGCGGGTGAAACATTCGCGGATTTATTTTGATTCCGCCCGTGATGTTTGACCCGCCGCTTTTCTTCGTATCGAAATAGTATCATAAAAGGCAGGGAAACGCGACCACAGTCCCCGCCTTTTCCCAAATTATTTATCGTATGTCATCATAACCGAAAAAGCGGGCCGGCCCGCGCCGGGGTTGGCGCATCAGCGGGCCAATAAACCGGTACTCCTTGCTGATGGACGCCCCTACCAGGCCGCGTTTGTGCTCCGCGGCTGAAACGTGAGCGTTTCGCGGCAGGGCATGGACAATTTCAGGGTATCCGGCGCCAGCTGTCTATATCTGCGCCGTATATGCCGGAGTCAATACCGGTTCAATTCCGCGGAACCGTCGTCCTGGCCCTTCTCAATGGCGCGGACAACCGCGTAGTATCCATAGTCCTTGTTTACCTGGACCAGGAAGCGGTCCCCCACCTTTTTTCCCATCAGGGCGGAGCCCATGGGGCTCTCCTTGCTGATCAAGCCATGGGAGACATCCTGGCGCACAGTGGTCACCACCTGCCATGTTTCCTCCTCTCCGTCCTCCTCCAGGAAAATGGTCACCTTGTCGTACAGGCCCACCGTGTCACTGTCCGAGTGATCCTCGATCACCCGGGCGGTTTTGATCATATTCTCCAGATAGCGGACGCGGCTCTCATTCTTGTTCTTCTCCTGCTTGGCGGCTTTGTACTCAAAGTTCTCGCTCAGGTCACCAAACGCCCGGGCTGTCTTAACCTCCTCCAGCAGCTGGGGCCGGAGGGTGATCCGGCGGTAGTCCAGCTCCTCCCGCATTTTCTGGAGGTCAATTTTTGTCAGCTCGTTATGCACCTCACGCCTCCCAGCCGGCCAGATAGGCCTTCTGGTCCTCAGTGAGGGTGTCGATGGACAGGCCCATGGCGGCCAGCTTCACCCGGGCGATCTGGTCGTCGATCTCGTCGGGGACGATATAAACCTTCTTTTCCAGCCCCTCTTTGTGCTTGGCCAGCCACTCCAGGGACAGGGCCTGAACGGCGAAGGACATGTCCATGATCTCGGCGGGGTGTCCGTTGCCTCCGGCCAGGTTGACCAGACGGCCCTCAGCCAGCACATTCAGCACCCGTCCATCGGGCAGCCTGAAGCCCTCAATGTTCTGGCGGCGGGGGAAGGTCCCGGCGGACATAGCCCGCAGGGCGGCCACATCCACCTCACAGTCGAAGTGGCCGGAGTTGCACAGCACGGCGTTGTTCTTCATCATCTTGAAGTGCCGCTCCACAATTACGTCCTTGCAGCCGGTGGCGGTGACGAAGATATCACCGATTTTAGCCGCCTCGTCCATGGACATGACCCGGAAATTCTCCATGGTGGCGTCCAGGGCCTTGAAGGGGTCCACCTCGGTGACGATCACGTTGGCCCCCATCCCCTTGGCCCGCATGGCGATGCCCTTGCCGCACCAGCCGTAGCCGGCGACGACAACCGTCTTGCCCGCCACGATCAGGTTGGTGGTGTGCATGATGGCGTCCCAGGTGGACTGGCCGGTTCCGTATTTGTTGTCGTAGTAGTGCTTGGCCTTGGCGTCGTTGACAGCCATCATGGGGCAGGGCAGGATGCCCTCCCGCTCCCGGGCGTAGAGGCGGTGGATGCCGGTGGTGGTCTCCTCGCAGCCGCCGATGAGCCGGTCACCGTACTGGGCGCACTTGCCCCCCAGGAGGTTGATCAGATCGCCGCCGTCGTCCACAATCAGGTGAGGACGGCACTTCAGGGTCTCCACCAGGAGGTTCTCATACTCCTCCATGTTCACGCCGTAGACGCCGTAGGTATCCACACCGGAGTCGGCCACGGCGGCGGCCACATCGTCCTGGGTGGACAGGGGGTTGCAGCCGGTGAGGTGGACCTCGGCTCCCCCCTCCCGGAGGACCAGGCCCAGGTTGGCTGTCTTGGCCTCCAGATGGACGGATACGGCGATGGTCAGTCCCGCGAAAGGCTTTTCCCGGCGAAATCGCTCCTCAATGCCGCTGAGGGCGGGCATAAAATCCCGTACCCACTGAATTTTTTGATGGCCCGAAGGGGCCAGAGACATGTCTTTCACAATACTCATGGTAATCCTCCCTATCTGTTATCCCTTTTGCGCTGGGGTTTTGGCCCCATTATCTTAGCACACTTTCCCGGAAAGGGAAAGTAAAATTTGTTCACACTTTAGCTGTAGACTTTCCCCCAAAAAGCGGGTACAATGTGTTTTATATGAGACTGACACACCAAGGAGGCTCCCGCCTATGTATCAAAACCATGTCAGCTGGCTGGATAAGTTCTGCGCCAAACATCCCAAATTCGCCATTCCCAATCTGATGCTGTACATCGCGATTGGGAATATCGCCGTCTATCTCATCGACCTGTTCAGCATGGGAGGGTTCTCCCTGGCCTCAACCCTCAGCTTTAACCGGTACGCCATCCTTCACGGACAAATCTGGCGCCTGGTGAGCTTCGTATTCATCTCGGAGAGCGGCGACCTGCTGTTGCGGGGGACGGGTATTTTCTTTGTGCTGGTCTCCGCCTACTTCTACTGGTGGATCGGCAGCCTGCTGGAACGGGAGTGGGGCACCACAAAGTTCACCCTGTTCTATCTGGGGGGCGTGGCGCTGAATATCCTCTACGGTATGCTGACAGGCTATACCTCCATAGCTTATGTCAACCTGTCCATGTTCCTCGCCTTCGCCACCCTCTACCCCGATATGGAGATTCTTCTGTTTATGATTCTCCCCGTCCGGGTCAAGTGGCTCGCGTGGATTGACGCGGCGCTGTTCGTCTGGGCGGTGGTAAGCAATCTTCTGGTGGGGAACTGGATCGGCGCGCTGCTGCCGGTGGTGGCGATTCTGAACTACCTCATCTTCTTCTGGCCGGACTTCCAGTATCTCTTCGCCAAGGCCAAACGGCGGACCTCCCCCCAGACCATCAACTTCAAAAAGGCCCAGAAGGAGCTGCGGGAACGGCGGGGATATCTGCATAAGTGCTCCGTCTGCGGCGTCACCGATCAGGACGACCCCGGCATGGAGTTCCGCTACTGCTCCAAATGCAGCGGCTACTACTGCTACTGCGCCAACCACATCAACAACCACGTCCATGTGCAGTAAACATTCAGGGGACCGCCCGGCGGGCGGTCCCTTTTCCGGCTAACCCGCCTCCGGGCCGTCCGAGACATGCTGGATCGCGGTTTCCAGCTCCATCAGTTGGCTCTGGATATCGGGAAGTTCAAATTTTACCATTATGACCGGATTTCCTCATTGCCTTTTTGTGCATTCTATATTATACTTGGCCATAGTGGAAATGAGAGGAGAATTTGAGCTATGAGTGAGAAAAAGCACCGACAATTTACCAGCAGCTGGGGCTTTGTGCTGTCGGCGGTGGGGTCCGCCGTGGGAATGGCCAATGTGTGGGGGTTCCCGGCCAAGATGGGCAGCAACGGCGGCGGGGCCTTTTTGCTGGCCTATCTGTTTTTTATCCTGCTGTTCGGCTCGGTGGGCCTGTCCGCGGAGTACGCCGTGGGGCGCCGGGCCCATACCGGCACCCTGGGGTCTTACCGGATGGCCTGGACCAGCCGAAGGAAAGAGCTGGGCGGCGCCGGGGCCGCCCTGGGCTGGCTGCCGCTGGCCGGGTCCATGTGCATCGCCATCGGCTACGCGGTGATCATCGCCTATGTGCTCAAGGCTTTTTCCGCCTCGATATCCGGCTCTCTGATGCGCGCCGACACCGCCGCCTGGTTTGAGGGCTTCTCCCTGTCGGACTACTCGGTAGTACCCTTCCATGTGGTCGTGGTGGTGGGCACCCTGCTCACCCTGCTGCTGGGCGCCAAGAGCATTGAGCGGACCAACAAGGTGATGATGCCCCTGTTTTTCCTCATTTTCCTGGTGCTGGCCGTTCGGGTGGCCTTTCTGCCCGGGGCGGCGGAGGGCTACAAGTATATGCTCACCCCCCGGTGGAAGGATCTGCTGGACCCCATGGTATGGGTCTGGGCCATGGGACAGGCGTTCTTCTCCCTGTCCATCACGGGCAGCGGCATGATCGTCTACGGGGCCTACCTGGACCCGGGGGAGGACGTGGTGTCCCTGGCCAAACGGACCGCCCTCTTCGACACCATCGCCGCCATGGTGGCCGCGCTGGTGATTATTCCCGCCTGCTTCGCCTATGGGCTGGACGTGGGGGCGGGACCCTCGCTGCTCTTTGTCACCCTGCCCCGTATTTTGCAGGACATTCCCCTGGGGCAGCTGTTCGCCGTGATTCTGTATACCGCCATGGTGTTCGCCGGGGTGAGCTCTCTGCAAAACATGTTTGAGGCGGTGGGCGAGTCCCTGCTCCACCGCTTTCCCAGACTGAACCGGAAGGTCATGCTGGCCCTGCTGTGTGTGATCTGTCTGGGCATCGGCCTGCACATGGAGCCCATCTTCAAGTGGGGCCCCTGGATGGACATTGTATCCATCTATATCATCCCCATTGGGGCCACTCTGGGGGCGCTGTCCTGGTTCTGGATCATGAAGCGGGAGGAGCTGATGGAGGAGATCAACCGGGGGGCGAAAAAGCCCTCCGGGGCGGTATGGTACGGCCTGGGGCGGTATCTCTACGTCCCCTGCGCGGTAATTTTGTGCTGTGTGGCGCTGTTTTTGAAGGTGGCGTTTTAAGGATGCTTAGAGGAGGCGGAAACAAATGAACTTTGAACTGAGCAGCGGCGATCTGCGGGCGGTAGTCCGGACAAAAGGCGGAGAACTGGTTTCTCTGCGGGACGGGGACGGCCTGGAGTATATCTGGGAGGGGGACCCGGCCTTCTGGTCGGGACAAAACCCGATCCTGTTCCCCATTGTGGGGTCGCTGAAGGAGGGCCGGGTGGAGATCAACGGCCAGACCTGTGAGATGGACCGCCACGGCTTTGCCCGACGGATGGAGTTCACCCCAACGGAACAGGGGGAGGACTTCATCACCCTGGAGCTGCGGGAAAATGGAGAGACGTGGAAACACTACCCCTTCTCCTTTTCGCTGAAGGTGACCCACCGGCTGCTGGAGGACGGCTTTTCTACCACCTTTACTGTGAAAAACACCGGAAACGCCCACATGCCCTTCTGCATCGGGGCTCACACGGCCATCCGGTGCCCCCTCCACCCCGGGGAGCGGTTTGAGGACTACGTGCTCCGTTTTGAAGCGCCGGAGCGCGCGGACAGCCACCTGCTGAACAAGGCGGGGCTCATCCGCCA
The DNA here is from genome assembly GCA_910575265.1 of Oscillospiraceae bacterium. Lineage (GTDB taxonomy): Bacteria > Bacillota > Clostridia > Oscillospirales > Oscillospiraceae > Lawsonibacter. The sequence goes on along the minus strand of CAJTEA010000014.1, from coordinate 42,517 downwards.
CGATGGCTGGAAACCCATGCTGGATGAGAGTGCGATCATCCCTCTGAACTATGGATACTTCTCGGAGATGGACACCATTATATTCAGCATGCTGCACTCCGGAACGGTGGCCCTGGTCCACCAAGATACGGGGCGGGGCATACAGCTGGACTTTTCAGAATTTCCCATGGTGGCCTTCTGGACCCCGCCCGGCGCCCCCTTCCTGTGCCTGGAACCCTGGCAGGGCTGCGCCGCCTATGACAACGAAAGCGGAATGTTTGCGGATAAACCCTTCCGCGTCACTCTGGAACCCGGCGGGGAGAAGCGCTTGACCTACGCGTTCCATATTGAGTAATACCCATCCTGGGCAATGGCCCGATAAACCGGAATATAGGGGCAGAAATATGTTTGAATGTGGTACCTATGAATACGGGTTGAAAACTGGCGATTTATCAGAAAAAGAAATGGTCAGAATCTTTGAGAAGGCACTGAGTAAAATCGCCGGGGAAATCAATGATTCCCGTATACCGAAAAAGCGGAAGAGGGGTAAAAGGGATAAATACATCAGCTTAAACCGGGAAACATAAATCCGCAAAACAAAGAAAAGAGAGGTTTGATTATGAACAGATTAAAGGACAAAGTAGCCATTATTACCGGATCCACCGGCGGCATTGGCGTAGGCATCGCCCGGCTTTACGCCGCGGAGGGCGCTCAGGTAATTGTGTGCGGGCGCCGGGAGGCAAAGGGGCAGAGTGTTGTAGACATGATCGCGGCGGAAGGAGGCAAAGCCAGTTTTCACGCTATGGACATCACCATTCCGGAAAGCATTGAGAAGCTGGTGGAGGACACATCCAATACCTATGGGCGTATTGATGTTTTGGTGAACAACGCGGCCAACGTGGGCCTGAAGGACGGCCGGGTGGACGAGGTCACCCTGGAGATGTGGGACAATATTTTTATCAGCGATATTCGGGGCCCCTTCTATGTGACCAAATGTGTGCTGCCCCATATGCAAAAAAATCCTCAGGGCGGCTCCATTATCAATATCGGCTCCATGGCCGCCTGCGGCGGCGACCTGGGCAACACCGCCTACGCCTGCGCCAAGGCGGGTGTGGACGCGCTGACCACATCTGTGGCTTTGCAGTACGGCAAGGATAACATCCGCTGTAACTGTGTCCGCCCCGGTCTGATCGTCACCCCGGACAACGAGGCCCGCATCCCCCAGGTGCTGAAGGACATTTTCCTGAGCAATATCATGGTCAACCGGTATGGCTGCCCTGAGGATATCGGTCACGCCTGCGTCTATTTCGGCTCTGACGAGAGCGCCTATGTCAGCGGCCAGATCATTACCGTGGACGGCGGCCTGAACTCCCATGTGCCCACCGTGGCCCAGTTCCGCGCCATTGGCTCCCGCACCTGGTAAGCGGAAGCGTTGGAAACTATTGACAGCGAGAGCCGGCGCGGCATTTGACCGCGCCGGCTCTCGCTGTATTAAAATTGGAGAGCTGGATTGCCTCCTGTCCTCATTATTCGCTTTATTTTGCCGTCTCCCGCTGAAACTTCGCCAGATAAGCGTCCTGAAGCAGCTGAATCCGCTGGGGGTCCTTCCCGCCCATGGGGATGTGGTCGATGGACTCCACCCGCATGCACAGGGCGCTGGAGCTTGTGACGATCGCCTCGTCCGCGTTCATCAGCTCCACCATGGAGAAGGGCTCCTCCAGCACGGGGATGTCGTGCTCCCTGGCCAGGGACAGCAGATGCTTCCGGGTGATGCCGGGAAGAATCAGCTCATCAGTGGGCGCGGTGCGCAAAACGCCGTCCTTCAGGATGGAGATATTGCTGTGAGCGCACTCGGTAACCCGGCTGCCCCGGTGAAGCACCGCCTCATCACAGCCGGCCTCCGCCGCCCGCTGGTTGGCCAGCACGCTGGGAATCAGGTTCAAAGTCTTGATGTTGCACAGCTTGAAGCGGTTATCCTCCAGAGAAATGAGCCGGTAAGGCTTATCCATGGACTTCATGGTGTGGGGCTTCACATAGGCCATCAGGGTGGGTTCCACCTCCGCCCCCGGGAACACGTGATTCCGGGGCGCCACCCCCCGGGATACCTGCCAGTACAGGAAATGGACAGGGGCGTCCTCCGCCGCGTCGATGACCTTCCGCAGCTCCGCCCTGACCTGCTCACGCCCCAGCTTGAAGGGAATCTCCAGCAGACGCAGGCTGTTGTACATCCGGTCCAGATGGTCCTCAATGGCAAAGGGAACCCGGTTCGCCACACAGGTGGCCTCGTAGATCCCGTCGCCGAAGTAGAGGGCCCGGTCGTTCATGGGAACCTTCATTTCCTCCAGCGGACCAATTTCTCCATTATAATATCCTACCGTTTTCCACATTGTTACCTCTCCTCCGCATTTTTCAAATTGGTTTTACTTCCCTTGTAAATCTGATACGCGTTCCAAACCGCCCAGGCGCACAGGGCGCCTATCACAGCGCCCGCCAGCACGTCGGAGGGATAATGGACCCCTACATAGAGCCGGGACAAGCCCATCAAAGCCGCCAGGACCACGGCGGTAATTCTCCCCCACCTCCAGGGCAGGGTCCGCAGCCATATCATTCCGGCGGCAAAGGCGGCGCAGGTATGTCCCGACGGAAAGGAATTTGGATCGTTCTCCTCCACAATGTGGCCCAGTCCCTCCACCACCAGCCAGGGTCTGGGGCGAGATACCAACGGCTTGATGGTCAGGTTTGTCACCACCATCCCCAGCGCCATGGCGCACAGGGCCAGCGCCCCCGCCTTTCGCGTTTTTCGGAAGCACAGCATCGCCAGCGACAGAGTGATCCACATCAATCCCGCGTCGCCCAGCATAGTGTAGGGCGCAAGCACTACGCTGAGAGAGGTGCTTCTCACATATTCCTGAATCCACAGCAGGATATTTCCGTCCAGCTGAAGCAGGGCATCGAACATCTAAAAACTTCCCTTCCGGTATTTACTTGACCCCTCGTTTGAACTATACTATAATAAGAGTAAATTCTCTACAAGTCAACCTTTTTTCGGAGGTATTTCCCCGTGAAGCAAATTCTCTGCCTGTCCAGCGAACCCTGGTCCAACAAGCTGCCCGGGCGCACCCAGCAGATTATTTCCCGCCTGCGGGACACCCAGATTTTATATTTCTCCCCCGCCCAGACACCCACCGACAAATCTTACCAGAAACAAGGACAGAAGGTCCGGCCCAACGTGACAGTTTACACTCTGCCCCCCATCCGCTTTCCCATCCCGGAGCGAAACCGCCTGCTCTTTCGGCGGGCGTGGAATAAAATAGGCCGGTTTATCCAGGACGCCGCCGCCCGCCGGCGCTTCTCTGAGCCGCTGCTGTGGACCACCCACCCCCGCCAAATCCATCTGTTGGACCGGCTGGAGTACAGCGCTCTGGTCTATGACTGCGACCAGAACTGGGAAAACCTGCCCAGCCACTGGGAGGGCAGTCTGGCCCAGGCGGCGGATGTGGTGTTTGCCGCCTCCCCCCTGCTCTCTGAGCGGCTGTCCCCGTGCAGCCCCAATATCGCCCTGCTGCCCAACGGGATCAACCTGCCCCTCTTCGCCCCAGATATTCCCCACTCCGATCCCCTCCCCGGAGTAACCGCCCCCATTCTGGGCTGGTGCGGCGCCATCCGGGAAGAGCTGGATCTGTCCCCGGTGCTCTACGCCGCCCAGGTCCGGCCCGACTGGGGCTTTCTGCTGCTGGGCAGGATGGAGGACAACCCCTTGCTAAGCCGCCTGGAGCAGCTTTCCAACGTGTTTCTCCCCGGCGCCCTGCCGCCAACCCAGGTCCCCGACTGGCTGTACCGCTGTCAGGTGCTCTTTGACCTTCAAAGCAACCGGCCCCAGGACGATGTGGTCTCCCCCCGGGTCTATGAGTATCTGGCCACCGGAAAGCCGGTGGTGTCCATGCTGAGGCCCGGTCAGGTGGAGCCGTTCCCCGATGTGGTGTATGGGGCCTATGACCTGGAGGAATTCGTCACCCTATGCTCCCACGCGATGGTGGAGGCCCCCGGCTTTGTCTACCGGCGGCGGCTGGACCGGGCGGCGGAGGCCGCCTGGCCCCGGCGGGTCAATATGGTGGATCACATCCTGACCACCGCCGGCCTTCTGTCATAGTCCCTTCTTTGACAACCTTTTCCGGTTCATTCCGATTTTTTCTTGTACAAGCCTACGAAATTCATTCTCCCTCTTGCAAAAGGCGCGTGTTTCCTATAAAATGGTACCTGAATTCCAGAAGGGAGGGGCCGTTGTGTCTGACTTTTACCAGTTTCGACGCTTTTACGGCCCCAATCCGCTCAAAATTACCCCATAACGCGCTGTCAGGCTATCTGTCTATCCGCAGATAGCCTGCGCTTTTTGAAAGGAGCATCCGCAATGAAAAAAGTCGCCGTTATTATGGGCTCTGACAGTGATTGGCCTGTGGTCCAGGGGGCCCGCAAGCAGCTGGACGAGTTTGGTATCCCCTACGAGGCCCACATCCTCAGCGCCCACCGCACCCCCGCCGCCGCCGCGGAGTTCGCCAAAAACGCCCGGGCCAACGGCTTCGGCGTGCTGATCTGCGCCGCCGGAATGGCCGCGCACCTGGCTGGGGCCTTCGCGGGCAACTCCACTCTGCCGGTGATCGGCATCCCCATGAAGGGGGGGGCTATGGACGGCCTGGACGCCCTGCTGGCCACCGTCCAGATGCCCAGCGGCATCCCGGTGGCCACCGTGGCCATCAACGGGGCCAAAAACGCCGCCGTGCTGGCCGCCCAGATTCTGGCCGTCTCCGACGACGCTCTGGCCGCTAAGCTGGACCAGGCCCGGGAGAAAATGGCCGAACAGATCGCCGAGAAAGAAGCCGTGCTCCAGGCGGAGCTGAACGGTTGACCCTTTACAGCACAACAGATCATTTTGGAAAGGACGTATTATTATGAATAAACTGGAACAGCTCTACGAGGGTAAGGCCAAAAAAGTTTTTTCCACCGAGGACCCCAACATGGTCATCGTGTCCTACAAGGACGACGCCACCGCCTTTGACGGCCTGAAGAAGGGCACCATCATCGGCAAGGGGGCCGTTAACAACCAAATGACCAACTTCCTCATGCGGCAGCTGGAGAAGGCGGGGGTCCCCACCCACTTTGTGGAGGAGCTGAACGAACGGGAAACCGTTGTAAAGAAGGTGTCCATCGTTCCTCTGGAGGTCATTGTCCGCAACATCTCCGCCGGCTCCTTCGCCAAGCACTACGGCGTGGAGGAGGGCATCGTCTTTGACGCTCCCACCATTGAGTTCTCCTACAAAAACGACGACCTCCACGATCCCCTCATGAACGACTACCACGCCGTGGCCCTGAAGCTGGCCACCTGGAAGGAGATCGAGCTGATTAAGAAGTACGCCTTCCAGGTCAACGACTTCCTGAAGCAAACGCTGGCGGAGTGCGGCGTCACCCTGGTGGACTTCAAGCTGGAGTTCGGCAAAACCAGCGATGGCGCCATCGTCCTGGCCGACGAGATCAGCCCCGACACCTGCCGCTTCTGGGACTCCAAGACCGGGGAAAAGCTGGACAAGGACCGCTTCCGCCGGGACCTGGGCAACGTGGAGGGCGCTTATCAGGAGATGAGCAAGCGCCTCATGGGCAAATAAGGGGGCTGGTAACATGGGCGGCTTTTTTGGGGCTGTTTCCACGCAGGATGTCTCTCTTGATATCTTTTTCGGGGTGGATTACCACTCCCACCTGGGCACCCGCCGGGGCGGCATGATTCTCCACGACGCCAAAGACGGCTTTCAGCGGCAGATTCACTCCATTGAAAATACCCCCTTCCGCACCAAATTTGAGAAGGACCTGGCCGATTTTCACGGCGCCTCCGGCATCGGCTGCATCAGCGACACCGACCCCCAGCCGCTGCTGGTCCGCTCCCACCTGGGGCTGTACGCCATCACCACTGTGGGCATCATCAACAACGCCGACGAGCTGGTAGAGCGGTATTTCTCCGACCACGGACACCAGTTCATGGCTATGAGCTCCGGCAAGGTCAACTCCACCGAGCTGGCCGCCGCCCTCATCAACCAGAAGGACGATCTGGCGGAGGGCATCCTCCACGCTCAGGAGGAAATTGAGGGCTCCCTCACCCTGCTGATCCTCACCGACCAGGGGGAGATCATCGCCGCCCGGGATCGGGTGGGCCGTCTGCCCGTCCTCATCGGCAAAAACGACAGGGGGCACTGTGTATCCTTCGAGTCCTTCGCCTACCACAAGCTGGGCTATGAGGACGCCTATGAGCTGGGCCCCCGGGAGATCGTCCGCATCCGGCCCGGGGACTACGAGGTTCTCTCCCCCGCCGGGAAGGAAATGAAAATCTGCGCCTTCCTCTGGAGCTACTACGGCTACCCCAATTCCAACTACGAGGGGGTCAACGTGGAGGTCATGCGCTACCAAAACGGCGCCATCATGGCCCGGGACGAAAAGGAGCGGGGTATCCTGCCTGAGGTGGACTATGTGGCCGGCGTTCCCGACTCTGGCATTCCTCACGCCATCGGCTACGCCAACCAGAGCGGCACCCCCTTTGCCCGGCCCTTCGTGAAATACACCCCCACCTGGCCCAGGTCCTTCATGCCCGCCAACCAGGAGGTGCGCAACCAGGTGGCGAAAATGAAGCAGATTCCTGTCCCGGAGCTGATTCAGGACAAAAAACTGCTCTTTGTGGACGACTCCATCGTTCGGGGCACCCAGCTGCGGGAGACGGTGGAATTCCTCTATGAGTCCGGGGCCAGGGAGGTCCACATGCGCTCCGCCTGCCCCCCCATCATGTACAGCTGCAAGTACCTGAACTTTTCCCGGGGTAACTCGGACATGGACCTGCTGGCCCGGCGCACCATTCAGGAGCTGGAGGGCGACGAGGGCCAGCGGCATCTGGAGGAATACGCCGACGCCGGCACCCAGCGGGGACAGTGCATGCTGAAAACCATCTGCCAGCAGTTTGGCTTCGACTCTTTGGGCTACCAGTCATTGGACGGCCTTCTGGAGGCCATCGGCATCGACCGTGACAAGGTGTGTACCTACTGCTGGTCCGGAAAAGAATAAAATATTTGGAGGTTCTTCCCTATGGAACACTCTCATTCCGCGTCCTACGCCGCCGCCGGTGTGGACATTGAGGCCGGCTACAAGGGCGTACAGCTGATGAAACAGCATGTGGCCCGGACTATAATTCCCGGCGTGGTCAGCGGCATCGGCGGCTTCGGCGGCCTGTTTGCTCCCGACCTGTCCGGGATGAAGGAGCCGGTACTGGTCAGCGGCACTGACGGCGTGGGCACCAAGATCCGTCTGGCCCAGCTTCTGGACCGGCATAATACCATCGGCATCGACTGCGTGGCCATGTGCGTTAACGACATTATCTGCTGCGGCGCCAAGCCCCTGTTCTTCCTGGACTATATCGCCATCGGCAAAAATGAGCCGGAGAAGGTGGCTGACATCGTATCCGGCGTGGCGGAGGGCTGCGTCCAGTCTGGCTGCGCCCTCATCGGCGGCGAGACCGCCGAGCACCCCGGCGTCATGAACCCCGACGACTATGACCTGGCCGGCTTCGCCGTGGGCATGGTGGACCGTGAGAAAATCATCGACGGCTCCAAGGTGGCCGAGGGCGACGTCCTGATCGGCCTGGCCTCCTCTGGCGTCCACTCCAACGGCTTCTCCCTGGCGCGCAAGGTCTTTGACATCGAGCGCGCCGACCTCACCGCCCCCATAGAGGAGCTTCAGGGCAAGTCCCTGGGCGAGGCCCTGCTGGCCCCCACCAAGCTCTATGTAAAGCCCGTCCTGGCCCTGCTGGAGGGCGGTATTGACCTCCACGGCGCCAGCCATATCACCGGCGGCGGCTTCTATGAAAACGTCCCCCGGATGCTGCCCAAGGGGCTGGAGGCCTTCTTCAACACCGCCGCACTGCCCCGGCTGCCCATCTTTAAGCTGATTCAGGAGCGGGGCAATATCCCGGAGCACGACATGTACAACACCTTCAACATGGGCCTGGGCATGGTGCTGGCTGTCCCCGCGGACCAGGCGGACAAGGCCCTGTCCATCCTCCACGCCGCCGGCGAGACCGACGCGGAGGAGGTGGGCTGTGTGCAGACGGGAGACAAGGGCGTCTCCTTCGGCACCGTCAGCATCCCCGTATGAGCAGGAAAAAAATCGCCGTCCTTGTCTCCGGCGGCGGGACCAATTTACAGGCCCTCATCGACGCCCAGGGCCGGGGGGAGTTCCTTTGCGGGGAAATCGGTATGGTGGTCTCCTCCAACCCGGAGGCCTACGCCCTGGAACGGGCCAAACAGGCGGGCATCCCCGGCTATATCCTGCCCAGAAAGGGCTGGAAATCCAACCAGGCCTACACCAGGGCCCTGGTAAGCCTTCTTCAGGAGATGGGCGCGGACATCGTGGTACTGGCCGGGTTTATGGTTATCCTCACCGATGAGATCGTCCAGGCCTACCCCAACAAAATTCTCAACATCCACCCCGCCCTGATTCCCTCCTTCTGCGGCAAGGGGGCCTACGGCCTCCACGTCCACGAGCAGGCCCTGGCCTACGGCGTGAAGGTCACCGGCGCCACCGTCCATCTGGTCACCGCTGAGCCGGACGGCGGGCCGATTGTACTGCAAAAGGCTATTGACGTCCTGCCTGACGACACCCCGGAGAGCCTCCAGCGCCGGGTAATGGAGGAGTGCGAGTGGAAGCTGCTGCCTAAGGCGGTAGACCTGCTGTGCCGGGACGATCTGAAGGTGGAGGGGCGCGCTGTAAAAATCATAGGAGGACATGTTATTGTATGATCGACCTGAACAAATATCTTTCGGAAAACCCCTACCCCGGCCGGGGCATCCTCCTGGGCCGCACAGTCAACAACCGGGCGGTGGCGGCCTACTTCATCATGGGCCGGAGCGAGAACAGCCGCAACCGGGTCTTTGAAAACACCGAGGACGGAATCCGCACCCGGGCCTTCGACGAGAGCAAGATGACCGACCCCTCCCTGATTATCTACCACCCCGTCCGGCTGCTGCCCAACGGCCTGCTGGTGGTGACCAACGGCGACCAGACCGACACCATCCGGGACCATATCGCCCAGGGCCACTGCTACCGGCACGCCCTGAATACCCGGAAATTCGAGCCCGACGGCCCCAACTGGACCCCCCGCATCTCCGGGGTGATGAAGCCCGACGGCTCCTACAACCTGTCCATCCTCAAGAGCATGGACGGCGACCCCGCCTGCTGCTGCCGGTACTTCTTCGAGTACGACAGCCCCGTTCCCGGCACGGGCCACTTCATCCACACCTACCAGAGCGACGGCGACCCCCTGCCCTCCTTCCAGGGAGAGCCCCGGCAGGTGGAGATGGGCGCCCTGACCGAGGCCCGCGAGTTGGCTGGGCCAATGTGGGACAGTCTGAACGAGGACAACAAAGTGTCTCTTTACGTCCGACTTATCGACTTGGAGACCGGGAAGCGGAATACCGCCATCATCAATAAGCACAACTGAAAGAAGGGTATCACCATGGGCCTTTTTGACCGCCTCAAAAAACAGGAAAAGCCGCCCGAGCCGGAACCCCAGCCATCCCCCGCGCCGGAGACGGGGTTCATCGACTTCCACCCCTACGACACCGGGCTGTCCGAGTCCGTCCGGGCACTGGAGACTGACCTGCGAAAGCTGAATACCAACGGACGGCGGCCCTGTGACCGAGACGCGTTTATCGCCCTGCTGGCGGGCATCGCCGCCCTGCGCAAAACCCCCGGCATCCCCGGCCCTAACGAGTCCGGCCCCAACTACTTCATCACCCTGCCCAAGTGCGCCTCCCGTGTGGAGGAGCTGGCGTGCCAGACCCACCTGAAGGAAATCTTCGGCATTACGGACAAGGAGTCCATGGTGGACTTCTGCAACAGGGAGCTGCGCTGTCACAGCCAGTATCTGGATTTTGAGGGTTTCTGGGAGGGCCGGCCGCCCTTCGACCTGTCTCAGCTCAACGGCGGCGGCCTGGAATTTTTCAAGACCGCCCGGGACTTCTCCGCCCAGTTCTACCCCATCGTGGGCCATAAGGGCTATCTGGCCTGGGACATCAGCGAGTGCGTGGGCCACCTGCGGGCGGGCTACGCCTGCGGCCTGCTCACCCGGGAGGAATTTGACGAGATGGCGGAGCACTGGATCGTCCAGGCCCAGATTTTTGAGGACTGGACCGACTTCGCCGTCAGTCTGGTGTGCGGCGAGCTGTACTGGGACTTCCGGGGCGGCTCCAAGCTGCCCGAGCTGAACAAAGGACTGGAGCTGTGGACCAGGCTGGTAAGCATGCTTTTGAACGACGGCGCTGCCTGGGCCAGCGGCCTGTGGTATGTCCCGCCCCGGGAGAAAGAGTATAAGCTGTGGGCTCCGGAGTTCAAGCAGTACCTCCCCAACTGGGAGGGACCCAACGGCTGTCTCGCCACCGACCACATCACCGTCCTGGGCAAGAAGGTGGGCTGGTGCTACCGGGAACAGCCCAGCGAGGGCCGCCCCGACAGCGGCTGGCGGTTCTTCTCCGGCGAGGAGAGCGAGGATTATGTTAACGACGCCCGAAATACTGAGGTCTACGACCTGAACACCATCTGCAACTACGACCCGGACATTCTCCCCCTGCTGACCGCCCCTGCCGGCACCGCCTACATGCGGGGACCGGACGGGAACTTCCACGCGGAGCAGTATACGCCATCGGAGGGTTAATATTATGTTAACTGGAAAGGAATTGGCCCGGGCTTACTTCGACGGCCTGAAAGCGGCCTATTACCGTTATGATGGCCAGGAGATGTGGGACCGCTTCGCCTCCGTGGTTCACGGGGCGGACCAGCGGGACCTGGACCGGCTCACCGCCCTCTACCCCGACATCCCCGAGAGTCTGATCGAGCTGCTCAAGCTGGTGGACGGCACCTACTACCGGGAGTATCCGGCGGACAAGGTGGTCTTCTGCTTCCTGGGCTCCGACTACGAGGGCTACCCCTATTACCTCCTGTCCGCCCGACAGATGGTGGAGACCCGCCGCGAGGCCAAGGAGTTTTTCGACTACTTCGTCACCCGGGAGTATGACGACATCCCGGTGGACGAAGGGGTCTGCGACGACCTGGACAAGCTGGACTGGCTCCACTTCTCCGACTGCCGCAACAACGGCGGAACCTCCCAGCTGTTCATCGACTTCTCCCCCTCCGTCAAGGGCAAAAAGGGGCAGGTCCTGCGCTTCCTCCACGACCCGGACGAGATGGTGGTGGTGGCGGACAGCTTCGACGAGTACCTGCAAATGCTCATTGACCAGGACTATCCCTTCATTGACGAGGATTCTGTAGAGGAATGAAAGGAGCGCACTATGACCGAACTGGAACTGAAATACGGCTGCAACCCCAACCAGAAGCCGGCTCGCATCTTCATGGAACAGGGCGAGCTGCCCCTGGAGGTGCTCAACGGCAGGCCAGGGTATATCAACTTCATGGACGCGCTGAACTCCTGGCAGCTGGTGAAGGCCCTGAAGCAGGCCACCGGACTGCCCGCGGCGGCCTCCTTCAAGCACGTATCTCCCGCCGGGGCGGCCCTGGGCCTGCCCCTGTCCGACATTGAGCGGAAGGTCTATTTCGCCCCCGAGGGGGAGCTTTCCCCCATCGCCCGCGCCTACATCCGGGCCCGGGGGGCCGACCGGCTGTGCTCCTTCGGGGACTGGGCGGCCCTGTCCGACCCCTGCGACGGGGACACCGCCCGCTTCCTGACCCTGGAGGTGTCCGACGGCGTCATCGCCCCCGGCTATACCCCAGAAGCGTTGGAAATTCTGAAAACCAAACGTAAGGGCGGGTACAATGTGGTCCAAATTGACCCGGATTACACCCCCGCCCCCATCGAGCGGCGGAACATCTTCGGCATCACCTTCGAGCAGGGCTACAATGATCTCTCGATTGACGAAACCATGCTGGAAAATATTGTTACCCAAAATAAAAACCTGCCCCAGAGCGCCAAAAATGACATGCTGCTGGCCCTGATTACCCTGAAATATACCCAGTCCAACTCGGTGTGTTACGTCAAGGACGGACAGACCCTTGGGGTGGGGGCCGGTCAGCAGAGCCGCATCCACTGCACCCGCCTGGCCGGGAACAAGGCGGACATCTGGTGGCTGCGGCAGCACCCCAAGGTGCTCGCCCTGCCCTTCCCGGAGAACGTCCGCCGCCCCGACCGGGATAACGCCATTGACGCCTTCATCGCTGACGTCCTCACCCAGAAGGAGAAAGCGGAGTGGATCGCCAAACTGGAGGGTGTCACTCTGGGCTCCGACGCCTTCTTCCCCTTCGGGGACAACGTGGAGCGGGCTCACCAGTCGGGGGTGGTGTATATCGCCCAGCCCGGCGGCTCCATCCGGGACGACCATGTCATCGAGACCGCCGACAAATTCGGCATGGTGATGGCCTTTACCGGAACGCGGCTGTTCCATCATTGACAGAATGGAGTAAAGGTCATGGGAATTTTTGATCGTTTGAAGAAGCAAAATCCGGCTCCGGAGGACCTACCCGCCCCGGCGGCGGAGCGCAAGCCCTTCGGCCCTGGAGTGGTGGAAATCGCGAAGCTCATCTCATCCGGTGACGAGGCGGTTATGGCGGACATGACCGCCTGCGCCGGGGACCCGGCGGCGTGGTTTGAAGCTCACCAGGACCGGTATGAGGAGCGGGGCGTCGATTCTGCCGATGATACAGATTTGGTCCAGTGGCTGGGGCTGGTGGACATTCTGGAGGAACACGGCTGGGTCTGTGAGCGGGACTGGAAGGACGAGTTGGAAGATTTTTCCTTCTTCGTCCAAACCCTCCACGGCTTTCAGGCCCTGGGCCTGAAGCTGGACCCGGACTGGCTGGACGAGGATGGCGATATCTCCGAATGGTGCGGCGTTCTGGCGGAGCAGTGGTCCGCGCAGGGGGTGCGCATGGCCGCCATCGGCATCGACAGCGACAGCTATGTCCTTTTCCCCGCCTCCGCCGGGCAGCTTGCCGCCCTCCAGACGCTGGCGGAAGAGATTGGCCAATATATTCAAGATGTTACCGAAGAATAGAAGGAGGACCCCGTTATGAATGTCTTAGTGGTAGGCGGAGGCGGCCGGGAGCACGCCATCTGCTGGAAGCTGGCCCAGTCGCCCAAGGTAACCAAGCTGTACTGCGCCCCGGGCAACGGGGGGATCGCCCAGGTAGCCCAGTGCGTTCCCATCAAAGCCACCGATGTGGACGGGATGGTGAAGTGGGCCAGGGAAAACGCCATGGATTTTGTCATGGTGGCCCCGGACGACCCCCTGGCCCTGGGTATGGTGGACGCTCTGGAGGCGGCGGGTATCCCCGCCTTCGGCCCCCGGAAAAACGCCGCCATCATTGAGGCCAGCAAGGCTTTTTCCAAGGAACTGATGAAGCAATACCACATCCCCACCGCAAAATATGAGACCTTCACCGACCTGGACAGCGCTCTGACCTACATTCGGGAACAAGGCGCGCCCATTGTGGTCAAGGCGGACGGCCTGGCCCTGGGTAAGGGGGTGGTGGTGGCCTCCACCGTGGAGGAGGCGGAAACCGCTGTCCGGGAGATGATGGAGGACAAAAAGTTCGGAGAAAGCGGCTCCACCGTGGTCATTGAGGAGTGCATGGTTGGCCCCGAGGTGACCGTTCTGGCCTTCTGCGACGGGGAACATCTGGTTCCCATGCTGTCCAGCCAGGACCACAAGCGGGCTTACGATGGCAACCAGGGCCCCAACACTGGCGGCATGGGGGCCTTCTGCCCCTCCCCCAAGTACACGCCGGAAATCGCAGAGCGGTGCGTCAACGAGATTTTCCGGCCCACCGTGGCCGCTCTGAAGGCGGAGGGACGGCCCTTTAAAGGGGTAATCTACTTCGGTCTTATGTTAACTAAGGACGGCCCGAAAGTAGTGGAGTACAACGCCCGCTTCGGCGACCCAGAGACCCAGCCCCTCCTGTCCATGCTGGACACCGACCTGATGGACATTTTCCAGGCCTGCGTGGACGGCACCCTGGATCAGGTGGATATTCAGTGGCAGTCCGGGGCCGCCTGCTGTCTGGTGCTGGCCTCGGGAGGGTATCCCGTCAGCTACAAGGGCGGCTATCCCATCTCCGGACTGGAGGAGGCTGAAAAGCTGGGGGCCACAGTGTTCCACGCCGGGACGAAGGCGGAAAACGGCCAAATCCTCACCGCCGGAGGGCGGGTGCTGGGCGTTACGGCAACCGGTTCCACGCTGGAGGAGGCCATCGAAAAAGCATACGCCGCCGCGAACCCCATCGCCTTCCAGGATATGCACTTCCGCGCCGATATCGGAAAAGTTTAAACATGAAAACCGCCGCTGCCCCTTGGGACAGCGGCGGAATTTTTTTCAAACATCACTTGACTTTTATGTCGCAACAGTATGTTATTATTGTAGCGACTAGAAAGGTGGTGACACAGTGGCCGTCCTGTATCTGACAACCCCAAGGACTTCATGCTCCGGGTCCGTCTGGACCAGGAAACGCTGGAACAGCTGGACGAATGCTGCGAAGCGCAGCAGCTCTCTCGGTCGGAGATTGTCCGGAAGGGGATCAAGGAACAGCATGGCCGAGTCAAAAAATAGAAACAACCCGCCCACTACCACATGCACGGATTGTTTCTGTACCCAACACCCGAAGGTCTGGTAAATCTGATTATGTCACATCTCCGGGTAAAAATCAAGGAGGAACCATAAGTTTACGAGAAGAATTGGATGCTCTGTCCACCGCAGCATGTGACATATCTAAGGGGAGCAACGCATTGGAGGCGATGGCGCTGGGGTTATCCTACGCAAAGGACCCCTATGCGCAGGGCCTCAACGCACTGTACAACTATCTGTTCGACACAAACCAGGCGTTACATAAGCATCTGGATTTCTGCTGGAACGCACTATAAAAAAACACCCCGCTGCCGTAAAGCAGCGGGGCGGTTTTTTGTTCTTTAGGATTACTCCTCGCCGAACATCTTTTGCAGGCGGGTCAGCTTGTCATAGCGCTTCTTGGCAGTCTCCTCGTTGAGGGCGAACAGCTCCTTGGCGCGGTCAGGGAAGGACCGGGTCAGGGAAGAGTAGCGGGCCTCGTTCAGGAGGAACTCCTGGTAGCCGCCAGCGGGAGCCTTGCTGTCCAGAGTGAAGGGGTTCTTGCCGTCCTTCTTCAGGTTGGGGTTGAACCGGAACAGGTTCCAGTAGCCGCACTCGACGGCCTTCTTCATCTCGGCCTGGCAGTTGGCCATGCCGCCCTTGATGGAGTGCATCTCGCAGGGGGAGTAGGCCACAATAAGGGAGGGGCCGTGATAGGCCTCGGCCTCGGCGATGGCCTTCAGGGTCTGGTTGGGATTGGCGCCCATGGCGATCTGAGCCACGTAGACGTAGCCGTAGGTCATGGCGATCTCAGTCAGGGACTTCTTGGGCATCACCTTACCGGCGGCGGCAAACTGGGCCACCTGGCCGATGTTGGAGGACTTGGACGCCTGTCCGCCGGTGTTGGAGTACACCTCGGTGTCAAACACGAAAATGTTCACATCCTCGCCGGAGGCCAGAACGTGGTCCACGCCGCCGTAGCCGATGTCGTAGGCCCAGCCATCGCCGCCGAAGATCCACACGGACTTCTTGGCCAGGTAGTCCTTCTCGGCCAGAATGGCCTTGGAGTCCTCGCAGCCGTCGGCCGCCCACTTCTCCAGCAGGGCAATCAGAGCCTTGGCGGCCTCGGCGTTGGCCTTGCCGTCGTCCCTGGTCTCCAGATACTTGTCGAAAATGGCCTTGTCCTCGCCCTCGGGCTGCATGGCCTCCAGCTTGCCGATCAGGCGCTCGCGGATGGCCTTCTGGCCCAGATAGATGCCCAGACCGTGCTCGGCGTTGTCCTCGAACAGGGAGTTGGCCCAGGCGGGACCCTTGCCCTCCGCCGTGGTAGCGTAGGGGGAGGTGGCGGCGGGGCCGCCCCAGATGGAGGAACAGCCGGTGGCGTTGGAGATATACATCCGGTCGCCGAAGAGCTGGGTAATCAGGCGGGCATAGGCAGTCTCGGCGCAGCCGGCGCAGGAGCCGGAGAACTCCAGCAGAGGCTTCTTGAACTGGGAGCCCTTGACGGACAGGTCAGCCATCTCCTCCTTGGTGGTGACGTTGGCGACCATATAGTTGAACACGTCCTGCTGAGCGGCCTCCTGCTCCTGGCCTACCATGGACAGAGCGCCCACCGGACAGGTCTTGACACACACGGAGCAGCCCATACAATCCAGCGGGCTGACCGCGATGGAGAACTTGTACTGGCCCTTGCCCTTGCCGGCCTTCACGTCCACAATCTTCGCGGCCTCGGGAGCCTTGGCGGCCTCCTCCTCGGTGAGGGCGAAGGGACGGATGGTGGCGTGGGGGCAGACATAGGAGCACTGGTTGCACTGAATACACTTGCTGGAGTCCCAGGTGGGCACAGAGACGGCCACGCCCCGCTTCTCATAGGCGGCGGCGCCCAGCTCGAAGGTGCCGTCGGCGTAGGGAGTGAAGGCGGAGACAGGCAGGCTGTCGCCGTCCATGCGGTCCACGGGATCGAGGACGTTGTTGACCAAATCCACCAGCTTGACGGGGCCGGTGTGCTTGCTCTCCTTGGGGACGTCCTGGGCGTCCTTCCAGGAGGCGGGGACCTCAAACTTCTTGAAGGCGGTGGCGCCGGCGTCGATGGCCTTGTGGTTCATGTCCACAATATCCTGGCCCTTCTTCAGGTAGGAATGGGTGGCGGCGTCCTTCATATACTGGATGGCCTCGTCCCCGGGCATCACCTTGGCCAGAGCGAAGAAGGCGGACTGGAGGATGGTGTTGGTGCGCTTGCCCATGCCGATGTCCCGGGCCAGATCGATGGCGTTGATGGTGTAGACCTGGATGTTGTTGGCGGCGATATACCGCTTGGCAACGGCGGGCATGTGGTGATCCAGCTCCTCATCGGTCCACTGGCAGTTAATCAGGAAGGTGCCGCCGGGCTTGACGTCACGGACCATGGGGAAGCCCTTGACAATATAAGCGGGCACATGGCAGGCCACAAAATCGGCCTTGTTGATATAATAGGGGGCGCGGATGGGCTGGTCGCCGAAGCGCAGGTGGCTCACCGTCACGCCGCCGGTCTTTTTGGAGTCGTACTGGAAGTAGGCCTGGACGTACTTGTCGGTGTGGTCGCCAATGATCTTGATGGAGTTCTTGTTGGCGCCCACGGTGCCGTCGCCGCCCAGACCCCAGAACTTGACCTCGATGGTGCCCTCAGCGGCGGTGTTGGGGCTGTCGCGCTCGTCCAGGGACAGTCCGGTCACATCGTCCACGATGCCGATGGTGAACTTCTTCTTGGGCTCAGCCTTGGCCAGCTCCTCATATACGGCAAAGACGCTGCGGGGCGGGGTGTCCTTGGAGCCCAGGCCGTAGCGGCCGGCGATGACCGTTTTGTCGGTGACGCCGTTCTCGGCCAAGGCGGTAATCACATCCTGATACAGAGGCTCGCCCAGGGAGCCGGGCTCCTTGGTGCGGTCCAGCACGGCGATCTTCTTGCAGGTGGCGGGAATGGCGGCCAGCAGCTTATCGGCCCGGAAGGGGCGGTACAGGCGGACCTTGACCATGCCCACCTTCTCGCCGTGGGCGTTCATATAGTCGATGACCTCCTCGGCCACATCGCAGAAGGAGCCCATGCAGATGATCACCCGGTCAGCGTCGGGAGCGCCGTAGTAGTTGAACAGCTGATAGTTGGTGCCCAGCTTGGCGTTGATCTTGCCCATATACTCCTCAACGACCTCGGGCAGGGCGTCGTAGTACTTGTTGCAGGACTCACGGTGCTGGAAGAAAATATCACCGTTTTCGTGGGAGCCGCGCATGGTGGGGTGCTCGGGGTTCAGGGCACGGGCGCGGAAGGCGGCCACGGCGTCCATGTCCACCATCTCGCCCAGGTCCTTGTAGTCCCAGATGGCGACCTTCTGGATCTCATGGGAGGTGCGGAAGCCGTCGAAGAAGTTGATGAAGGGAACGCGGCCCTTGATAGCGGCCAGATGGGCCACGGGAGCCAGATCCATAACCTCCTGCACGTTGCCCTCGGCCAGCATGGCAAAGCCGGTCTGGCGGCAGGCCATCACGTCGGAGTGGTCGCCAAAGATGTTCAGGGACTGGGCGGCCACGGTACGGGCGGACACATGGAACACGCCGGGCAGCAGCTCGCCGGCGATCTTGTACATGTTGGGGATCATCAGCAGCAGGCCCTGGGAGGCGGTGTAGGTGGTGGTCAGAGCGCCCGCGTTGAGAGAGCCGTGGACGGTGCCGGCGGCGCCGGCCTCAGACTGCATCTCAATGACCTTTACGGTATTGCCGAAGATGTTCTTCTGGCCCTGAGCGGCCCACTGGTCCACATAGTCGGCCATGGGGCTGGACGGCGTGATGGGGTAGATGCCGGCCACTTCCGTAAAGGCGTAGCTGACATATGCCGCGGCGTTGTTGCCGTCCATGGTTTTGAATTTTCTTGCCATAGAGGTTCCCTACTTTCTTCCTAAATTTACATAACTTGCTGTATGAGGATTTGCGCTTCTCTGTCTATTTTACAGGCCTGTCCCAATCGAACCAATTGCCAAAATAGTTATAATCATTATAGGCAAACAGTTATGTCGGAGCCGGCCCGCGCCGCCCCGCAGACAGGGTGCAGCTTAGAGTACTCATACGAGGCTTAGTGTATCACGTTTTCCTCTGTTTGTAAACTTTCCAGATCAAATTTTCCCCGCGAAAATTCCCGCCCCGTCCATGTACAGGCCCTCACAATCTTGTCTCCACGGGGATATCCACCACAAAGCGTTTTTCTCCCAGATAGCGCAGCAGGGTGGACAGCACGCGGGCAGTATCCTCCCCCGCCTCCAGGGTGAGATAGACCGTGTCCTTCCGGCCACCAAGACGGCTGACCGCGTCAGAGCTGAACGCGGCGGGACTCACGGCGGAGTCCGGCTCCAGCAGAGCGGTTTCCCGCCAGCATACCCAGCCCGCCTGTTCCAGCTCCGCCGCCTGCCCGGAGGGCACATAGGCAAGCGTGGTCCGGGTGTGGGTCAGCTCCTCCAAAAGCAGACGGCCCCACTCCAGCTCCGCCGCCGGGTCCTCTCCGTCGGCCAGAATGCCCACACTGTGGCCGGTGCCCAACATGCGGCGGACCAGATCCCGTTCCGTATCCAGTACCTCCGGCGTCAGGAAAAAAACCGCGCGGCGCCCGCCGTTCTCCAGGGCGCTCAGAATCCCCTCCACCCCGGTCCCGCTCCCGCAGCGGAAGGCCAGGTAGGTGGCGGTATTGGACTCATCCACCGGGGTCTGCGTGTTGGGCCGGGAGGCAGCGCCGGTTCCGGGGGTAGGATTGGCGGTGGTCCCGGCGGGACTGAGGCTCTGGGTGTACTCCTGAAGCCGCATGCCGATCAGATCCTGGGCCTGATCAATGAAGCTGGTGTCGTCCAGCACTGCGTCCGCGTTTTTGACGCGCACCAGATAGCCCTGCGGAATGTAGGGCAGCTGACTGTAGCTGTACTCCAGATCGAAGAAGGTACACACCGTGTTCAGGGCCAGATAGGGCTTTCCGTTGCTCATAATGGCCCGGGCGGAATAGACTACTCCGGTTATCTCGTCCCGGCAGGTGCCGTTGTTCAGGTCGAACACCAGCATCTGCTGTAGATTAAACAGGGTCAGCAGGTTGCTGCCGCGGTTGTAGCTGGCGTTCAACCCCAGGCTGACGCCAATGCCGTTCAGACTGGCGTCAAAGACGGTATAGGGCACATAGATCGTCCCGTTATACCACAGGGGCATGGTATCTGAGGTCAGAAAGGCCACGCTGTTGTTAATGGCGGTAAAGTACAGGTTGGCCGCCGACACGGGCATGGGCAGGGAGAGCGCCGTGAAGAGCGCCACAGCCATCAGCCAGGACAGTATACGGCGTTTTTTCTTCATAACGCTCCTCCCTTTTCTTTTTGATTGCGTTCCCAATTATATCATAGTATAATCATTTGGGCAAGGGCGGCCCAAATTTAAGAAAACTTTAATGAAAGCTAAACGGTCTTTCAAGCCGGCCGTGATACACTTGACACCGTAAAAAACCATGGCCCGGAGAAAGGAGCCGTTATCATGGAAATTACACTGGAAATGGCGGAACGCCTGAAGCAAAAGGCCAATGTCACCTACGCCCAGGCCAAGGAGGCGCTGGAGTACAGCGGCGGCAACATGCTGGACGCGCTGATCTACCTGGAAGAGAAGGGAATCATCCCCCGGGAGGAGGGCGCCTACTACTCCACCAAAAGCGAGGCCCCCCCTCCGCCGGCCGCTGAGCAGCCGCTGCCCACTCAGCTTCCGGTTCAGCGGGAGAAGGCGAAAAAGTCCGCCAAGCCGCCCCGGTCCGGTCCGGGAGGCGTGAAGCGGTTCTTCCATACCCTGCGCCGCTGGCTGGTGGACAACGAGCTGGAAATCTGGCGGAAGGGCCAGCCCATCACCGCCCTGCCGGTGCTGATCCTGCTCCTGCTGCTGTGCTGCGTCCCCCAGGTGACAATCCCCATCCTGATTCTGGGGCTCTTCCTGGGCTTCCGCTACCGCTTTTCCGGCCCCGACCTGGAGCGGGACGACCTGAACAGCATGATCGGCTCGGTGGCCGACACCGCCGCCGACCTGGGCCGCCAGGTCATGGACGAGCTGCGTACCCAGCACGACAAGCATACTGACAACGAGGAGTGAGGACCATGGCGGAACGCGTTCTGCTGGTGGAGGATGAAGAAAAGCTGGCCCGGATGGTGGAAATGGAGCTGAAATATGAGGGCTATGAGGTGGAAAAGGCTTTCGATGGGCGGAAGGGCCTGGAGCTGGCCCAGAGCGGAGCCTTCGACCTGATCCTGCTAGACATTATGCTGCCCCAGCTGTCTGGGATGGAGGTGCTGCGCCGCCTGCGGCGGGACAGCCAGGTTCCGGTCATTATGTTAACCGCAAGGGACAGCGTGGTGGACAAGGTGGCCGGACTGGACTCCGGCGCGGACGACTATATCACCAAGCCCTTTGCCATTGAGGAGCTGCTGGCCCGGATTCGGGCCGCGCTGCGGGGCAAGGGCGGCCCGGGCGGTCAGAACATCCCTCTGGCAGTGGGGCCGCTGGTCATGGATGTGGATAAGCATCAGGTCGCCGTGCGGGGGCAGAGCGTGGAGCTGACCAAAAAGGAGTTTGATCTGCTGCGCTGTCTGCTGGAAAACAAAGACCGCGTGCTCACCCGCGAGGCTCTTCTGGACGCGGTATGGGGCTTCGATTTTGTAGGCGAGACCAATTCGGTGGATGTCTATATCCGCTTTCTGCGCTCCAAGCTGGACGACGCCTTCGGGCTCAAGCTGATCCACACCGTCCGGGGAGTTGGCTATGTGATCAAGGAGGAGTCATGATGGTGATTGTATACCGTTCCAATACCGGCTTTACCAGGGAGTACGCCGAAATGCTGGGCAAGGCGGAACACATGAAGGTCTGCCCCCTTTCGGAAGCCCAGGGCAAGGTGGGGCCCGGGGAGTCCGTCTTCTTTATGGGGCCGCTCATGGCGGGCCACATCACAGGAATCGACCGGGCGGTGAAACAATTTGCCGTCAAGGGCGTGTGCGGCGTGGGCATGTCCCCCGCCTCCCCCCAGGTGCTGGAAACCCTGTCCAAAGCAAACTACGTCCCCGACGCCCCCATCTTCTACCTCCAGGGCGGCTGGGCCCCTAAAAAGGCGGGCTGGCTCAAGCGCCGAATGGTGAACATGGTCACCAGGTCCACCCGGGAGGCTCTGCGGGACAAGGGAAGCCGCCGCACTCCGGAGGAGGAGGCCCAGTACCAGATGCTGGTCGGAGGCGGCAGCTTTGTGGCCTTTGAGAACCTGGATACCATTCGCGAATGGATGAAAGAGCGGTAAAGCCGAAAGGAGGCGGCTCCCATGGTACGAAAACGACATCGCTTCCAGACCCCGCCGGCGGCGGACCCCATCGCGGCGGCCCGGGACTCCTCCCTGGCGCTCCGCCTGAATATCGGCTTCTTTCTGCGGCAGCTGGGCATTTTCCTGGTGATGGATCTGCTCCTGCTGGTTCTGGCCGTCTCAGGGATATTTATCTACGCGGAGAACCGCTGCGCCGACGTTGTGAGCCTGGTAAACCAGCGGGGCGTCCCGACCGAGGACGCCCTCCCCTGGATGGAGGCCAGCGATTACACCATCACCCCTCTGGACCGGGAGCCCTACGGGGATAACACCGCCGCCGGCGCCTTCCCGCTGTTCCCCAACCGCCAGGAGACCCAGGGGGGGCGGCGCGCCTGGGACCTGTCCAGCTATTATACCATCGAAATGCCCAACGACCGCCAGCCCTACGCTGTCACGGTGGATACCTCCGGCATTTTTAAGAGCCTGTACTGGGCGGGGGTTGTGATTCTGGTCTGTCAGGGGCTGTCTCTGATCTCCAACCTGTTTCGCAGCAACCGCTCCATCCGAAAGGTGCTGCGGCCCATTCAGGACCTGGCCGCCACCGCGGCCCGGCTCAACTCCATGACCCACATGTCCAAGCGGGAGATCGAGAGCCTGGCCGGTGAGCTGGACAAAATCGACGCCGCCCACCTGGACAGCCGCGTCGACCTGCCCCCAACCCAAAAGGAGCTGCGCTCCCTGGCCCAGTCCATCAATGAGATGATGGACCGGGTGAACCAGGCCTACAGCGCCCAGATGCGCTTCGTCTCCGACGCCAGCCATGAGCTGCGCACCCCCATCGCTGTGATCCAGGGCTACGCCGCCCTGCTGGACCGCTGGGGAAAGAGCGATCCGGAGGCCCTTCAGGAATCCATCGACGCCATCCGGGGGGAGGCCTCCTCCATGGAGCGGCTGGTGGAACAGCTGCTCTTCCTGGCCCGGGGAGACAACGACTCCCAGCCGGTGAAGATGGAGCCGCTGGATTTGACCGCCCTGGCCGGCGAGGTCCTCCAGGAGGAGGAGATGATCCACCCGGAGCGCGCCTTCCTCCCCCGCTGGGGGGAGGATCCCATCAGCATATATGCTGATCCCGGCCTGATGAAGCAGGTGCTGCGTATCCTGATGGACAACAGCCTGAAATACAGCCCCCCCCAGGGACGGGTGTACCTCCGGGTGACCCGGACCGGAGGACATGTCCGCCTCACGGTTCAGGACGAGGGTATGGGCATTCCCCCCGAAGGTATCCCCCACATTTTCGAGCGGTTTTACCGCACTGACCAGTCCCGGGACCGGAAAACCGGCGGAACGGGCCTGGGGCTTTCCATCGCCAAATGGATTGTGGAGCGCCACGGCGGCTGGTTTGAGGTGGTGTCCCGCCCGGATGTGGGCACCCGGATCACCGTCGTCCTGCCGGCCTGTCCTATAGACAGGATTGACAGTCCTCCAGCCGCCGCGGTATAATGGCGCCAGAATCTTTGAGACAGGGGGGATTACCATGCCGGATGAAAAAGACCTGATGGCAATCGGCCAGTTGATCGGCCAAAAACCGGCACAGCAAAAGGATGAAATCTTAGGGGGGGCCACGCGTCATAAGAGGCGCGCGTCATGAATCTTCGGTTTGTGTTCCCGGAGGATGTCCCCTCCCTCCTGTCCATCTACGAGCGGTACATTTCCACGGAAATCACCTTTGAGTACGTCCTGCCCAGCCAGGAGGAATTTGCTCGGCGGGTGTCCTCCATTTCGGAGATCTACCCCTATCTCGCCGCGGAGGAAGATGGGCAGCTTCTGGGCTATGCCTACGCCCACCGGATCGCGGAGCGGGCGGCCTACAGCTGGGGTGCGGAGCTGTCCATCTACCTTCACCCGGACGCGGTGGGACAGGGTCTGGGTCGGCGGCTGTACGGTGTGCTGATGGAGCTGCTGCGCCTCCAGGGGGCGCGGACGGTCTACGGCCTGGTATCCAGCCCCAACCCCGCCAGCGAGGGTCTGCACCGGTCCCTCGGCTTCCGTCTCATGGGCGTCCAGCAAAAGGCGGGCTATAAAAACGGCCGGTGGATTGATCTGCTCTGGTTTGAAAAATCCATCGCCCCCTATGACCCGGCCCCCGCTCCAATGATCCCGGTTGGACAGCTGCCGGATCAGCTGGTGCGGAACAGCTTCCATAACATTTCCTGAACGCTCAGGGGGAGCGTCAAAAAACAGCCGCGAAATCCCGGTCGTGAGACCGGGATTTCCTCATACCAGCTCCCATTGGAAGTTCTCCAGCTTCAGCCGGCTGCCCACCGTAGTACCCTCGGGGAGCAGAAACATGGTGATGGAGTGCTCCATGCCGCCGTCTGTCATCAGGTCGGCGTAATCGCCGTTGATGGAGCGGACTGTGTAAAAGATGGTGTCCAATTAAATTTCCTCCTTCCGCCATTCAGTCCAGATGCTTGACATAAACGCCCTGTTCTCTGACAAAGCCCA
Source organism: Oscillospiraceae bacterium (assembly GCA_910575265.1). Classification (GTDB taxonomy): domain Bacteria; phylum Bacillota; class Clostridia; order Oscillospirales; family Oscillospiraceae; genus Lawsonibacter. The sequence continues at coordinate 18,082 of CAJTEA010000014.1, read as the reverse complement.
TTTTGGTCAGATAGGCGGCATGGGCCTGTGACCCGTCCTCCCCGAAGACCAGGGTATGGATTCCCTTCGCCGGGAGCTTCGCGTACAGATAGGCGCCGATGGAACAGTCCCGGTAGGTGGGCGTAGAGTAATCCAGCGTGACCCGCAGCGTCCCCTGCCCATCGTCCATCCCCAGCAAAATGCCGGCTGGATTGCCGCCGCAGCAGACGATATAAGCCCGGTCCGCCGCCGCGTCCTCTGTAAATCCCGGAAAATAGGTCCGGATATCCTCCCGATAACAGGCCAGCAGATAGCGCAGCAGGCTGTCTCCCTGAGCGCCTTCCACCAGCGCGTAGCTCCGGTCGCTCTGCCGCAGCCGAGCCAGATTATAGACGTTGATCCCCACCAGGCAGGCGTTCATCAGCGCCGTGGGGTAGGAGTGGATCATCAGGGCGTAGGCCGCGAAAATCCCGCTGCCTATGGTGTTGATGACCCGCAGCCTGACCACAGACGACATCAGCATGGAAACTACCACCAGAACAGAGCCAAGATATCCGATCATCTCAATCACAGCGTCCGCCTCCTTATTTATCTTCCCTTCCTGAAAACGCGCGGCCGAACGGGCCTCCCACGAAAAAGTCCGGTTTATAGGACCGTTCCTCCTGTATACTGCAATTACAATACAGGAAAGGAGCAGGACACTATGGATTATAACATTATTTGGGTCAGAGGTCACGTAGAAGTTTACGACTGGGCGGGGCGGTTTTGCTTCTCCGCCGACAACGAGAAGGAGGCCCGGGAGGAGCTGGCCCTGACCGCGTAAGACCGGTTTTGGCTGTTTTACCAAAACACACCTCTTGTTTTTGGCGAAAAGCCGGAGGAAACCACGGAAAAACGGTTGGTTTTTCGCCGAACTTGTGATATAGTATCCTCTAATCTATGAGAGGGTGTGCATTGGCATGGACGACTTCTCTTTTTCCGTTTTCCCCAACGAGAATTTTTTGGATCTGCGGCTGTTTCAATACGGCAAGGAACAGTGCGCGCCGCTTCATTCCTACGGTCCCTTCGTCCGCAACCACTACCTGTTCCACTATGTGTACTCAGGCCAGGGGCAGCTGGACGCCGCGGATCAGAACGGGGTGAGCCGGGTGTACCAGCTGTCGCCGGGCCAGGGCTTTCTCATCTTCCCCGGTCAGGTCACCACCTACTGCGCCCATGAGAGCAACCCCTGGAAATACGCCTGGCTGGAGTTCGACGGCCTGCGGGTTGCCGAATACGTGGACCGCGCCGGGCTGAGCCCGGCACAGCCCATCTACCGCCCGCTCACTCCCGAGCGGGGACAGGGGGTGGGGGACACCATGGCCTATATCGCCAGCCACTCCAACGAATCCCCCCTCCACCTGGTGGGGCACCTGTGCCTGTTTCTGGACGGCCTAATCCAGTCCTCCGCCACCCGCCGGGAGCTGCGGGGCGGACAGCTGAGAGATTTCTACATCCAGGAGGCCATTACCTTTATGGAGCAGAACTACTCCCGGGAGATCACCGTGGAGGATATGGCCAACGTGTGCAAGCTGAATCGCAGCTATTTCAGCAAGCTGTTCAAGGACAGCATGGGCTGTCCGCCCCAGGAGTTTCTCATCCGTCTGCGGCTGTCCAAGGCCGCCGATCTGATGAAGGGCACCGGCAAGTCCATCGGGGATATCTCCAGCATGTGCGGCTATCCCAACCAGCTCCACTTCTCCCGTGCCTTCCGGCAGCGCTACGGCATGCCGCCCCGGGAGTGGCGGGCCCGGAACCAGATTCAAAAGAAATAAGCTGAGACTTTATGTTCCGCTCCTGACCACCATCGCCGCCGCCTCAGCCCTGGTAATCAGGTCCTGGGGGCGGGACTTGTCGGCGATGATGCCGGCCTTTTCGGCCTTGTCCCACTCCCCGGTCTGGACGGCCCATTCCGGGACAGGCTGTCCGGCCAGCTCCCTCCGGTACTGTTCCATGTAGGTCTTCCACTGCTCATATGTCACTTCTTCCGCTTCTCCCTTCATCATCCGGGCCACATCGTCCCGGAAGTTATCCATAGTTTTTCCGTACCTGGGGAACCAGTGGAGCACATCGGCGTGGTTGGAGGCGATCCCCCGCTTACAGCCCTCGGAGTGGCAGATCACCGCGCCGTCAGTCAGGGGGTCCAGGCCGTACTTTTGACACAGCATGGCGGTCAGCTCCACCGCTTCCCGGTAAACGGCCCGGAAATAAACCGGGTCGGTCAGGCCGTCCTCACAGATTTCAAAGGCGATGTGCGTGTCGTTGGCCGAGCCTTTTTTGCCGCCGCCGCAGTGCCACGCCCGGTAATTCCAAGGGAGGGTCTGAACGGCGCCCACCTCTCCGTCGGCAAACTTGCCGATAAAGGCGTGTACGCAGAGCTTTCCGGGCTGGTTCCAGTGGTTGCCCCGGGTGTTTCGGCCTATCTCATCATCCCCGGGGACATAGCGGCACACACGGGGGTTGTTGGCCCCGGTGGAGTGGACCATCACGCCCCTGGGCGTGATGGCGCGCCCGGCGGTGTAACACTCGTTTTTGGTCAGCAGCTGCTGTCTCAGCCTCATGCCTTATCACCGTCCCGTTTGTCCACCACGTCCCATGCCTTCTGGCTCTGTGTGCCGAAGTAAAACGCAATGATTACCGTATAGACCGTCATAAAGTCCTGAGAAATCTGCCCGGTGGCGGACGTATAGGCGAAGATTCCGGTCAGCACCAGGGTTACGACGCTCTTTACGCTCAGCAGCGCTCCCAGGCGCCTGAGGATAATATCATTCATCTCGGTCATCCTTTCCATGTTGTTACAGTCCAATCCGCCCCAGAAGGAAGGCGATTACCGCGGCGCACACCGCCCAGGCCGCTTTTTCCACAAAGCCGTCCCACCGCTTCCCCGGCTTGTCCTTCATAACCTGAACGGTCTCCTTGATCTCCTCTGTGTCCTCCTTGATCTGATTCAGCCGCTGCTCAATCAGGGCAATGCTGGTGTTGGAGCTTTCCAGCTTTCCGTAAAACTCCTTGTGGGCGTCCTTGTTGTGCCGGCTCTCCTTTTCAAGGGCCTCAATACGGGGAAGGTAAGGGCAGCCTTCAGGACATCCGCTCACGCGCTCACCTCCAGACCAGTGGCTTTGGCGTATCCAAACGCGATATAAAACGGAATCAGCTTCCGCCGGCGGGTATTCCGCCGGTTTTTTCCTTCGCAAATAATAAACATAAGTCACTTCCTTTCCAATCAGGGTGAAATTATGCAAAAAGGTGTACAAAACCGTACACTTTTTTGTTTTATTTATTTTTCAGCCCGCTCATTGTAAATAGTAAGGGATGAACTTGACGCACTCCAGGCAAAGCGTGAGGCGGCGGAGACAGAGGAATAGACAGCAAAAAGCTCTTACCGATGTTGCGCACCGCCCCAGGTCGCGCGGACAGCACAAAAAGGGACCTGGGTAGGAAGAATGAAGTTTTAAGCGGAGAGGCATCGCGCAAGCGGCGTCTCTCCAGTTTTCAACTGGATACGTTCATAATTATAAAAGTGGATAAATTCATCTATGAGCTCCCTGGCTTGCTGGAAAGATTTTGTTTTTTGGCGGTAAATACACTCTGTCTTGAGAATGGAGAAGGAATTTTCCGCCATTGCGTTGTCATAACAGTTTCCTCGTCTTGACATTGAGGGTGTAATGCCATATTCTTTAGTCAGGTCAAAGTATGCTTGGGATGTGTACTGACTGCCTTGGTCGCTGTGGAGCCGCAATCTCCCAGCGCCCACTTTTTCTTTTCTCTTCGCAAGCCGTATGGTATCCAACACCAGGCTTACTGTTTAGTGTGGATATAAGAAATATCTGTGACCCATTTCCGGTTAGGATGATCCGCCTGGAATTCCCGATTTAGTAAATTCTTATATTTGTGAGTCTGTTCTTCCATCTGGACCCACTTTCTGGCTCGGCGGATTTCCGCCAATAAGCCGTACTTCTTCATCACCCGCAATAATTCGTTTTCCATCTTCAGCCGCTTGTTTTCATGTTTGTACTCCGCAAGTGTTTTCGCTGGTTTACGGCCACGTCGCTTTGATATGCCTTGTATTTCTTTCTTACGTTCCCGCCTCAGCAGCGCATGTACCGGCCTATATCCACTCAGCCCCAGCGCATCCTCCACCTGTTTCCGCGTCATCCCCTGTGCCAGCATTTCTTTGATTTGAGGCAATAGCTCCATTGTATGCTGATATTTCCTCGCCATAAGTTACACCCCCTGATGTAGTTCTATTTTCCTACATCAGGGGGCGTTTGTCTATTGTCCGTTTTTACTGGTATAACATTCGCAAATATGTTAATATTTTACCTGCTGTTTTTGGCCGCTAATTTTCTTAGTATCAAAATAGTATCACAAAAGGCGGGAAGATACAACTACATTTCACATCTTTTCCCAGGATATTCAGCAATAGAAAACATCCCGATAAACTGGAGGCCGCTCATTGCAAAGCATATATCAAATCTTGTACTTCGTTAAAAAATCTTGACAAATGGAAGCCGTCCGCAACAGCATGATGGATATTCATTGTAAGCGGCATTACCAATCTGTCATTGTCCAACTCGTACTTCCCCCAAGTTATCACAGGCGCAAGGAATTTACCTTCATCAAAAACGTGAACGTCAAAATGTTTGTATCTAACCCAGGGCAAACAGGAAACATCAAAGAAATTCAGCGGTTGATTGTCTAAAACAGCACGTTCGTTTTTGTATCGTTCTCTATCGGCTATCACTCTATCATAAAACTCAAAAAGGTCATCCGAATATTCTGTCACCATCTTGGTAAAGTTTTCATCTTCACTGTGAAAGTCTGCATACGATGGAGAAATATAGTCCCACCGAATCAAATGTCCATCCTCGTCCCAGCTATATTTAAATTCATCGTGAGAATTGACCACTTTTGATACAACCCACAGCATCAAAGGATAAAAGTCAATATTCTTTTCCTTTGAGAATGTTTTCAGGTTCGTCACATCAATATCCACTGTCAGACTCATAACAATTCTCATTTTATCAATATAGAATTGAAACAGTTTCCCTCTATTCCATTTGCTCAAATCAATCGTTGTAAAATCCATAACAGTTCTCCAACTTTCAAATGATTCGCTTATATCATAGCAGAAAAAGCACCTGCTGACAAGTACAAATCAGGAGGGCACCCCGTAAAGCGCCCTCCTTTCGCTGAATAGTTCAAAACCGCAAAAACGAAAATTATTCCCACTCGTTGCTGGGTATCATATTCTAACGGATTTTGCTTTAGAAATATGATCCCCTGTTCTTTTGATTATTTGATATATCCATATTATCCAGCCTATACGATAGGCTGTTATCAAATTGTTATCAACGATGATAACGGGAGGCAGAGTATATTGCTTTCTCTCTGCTGGTTTACAACTTTAATAATAGCACAAAAGGCGGGGAAATGCAACTACATTCCCCGCTTTTTAAAGTCCCTACAAACTGGGACATATTCCAATTAAGGCGTTTCTAATGGCTTATCCGCCTGTGTTTCCCGTGTTTGAGGTAAGGTACGGAATGTATAACTGGCACCCCCAACATCTCCCCAGTCCGCAGAAACTTCATAAACATAATCTCCATCGCCCAAAGGAAGCAGACAAAAAATATCTCCATCAAGTTCGGTTGTGACTATTTCAAAATCGGTGGAGTGGATTTGTGCATCACCAATGTGCGAGGCGGGCCATCGTATAACAGAAACCGTCTCTGGCAAAATTTCTCCAAAATTTAAATAGAATATAGGAGCTATTGAGCTGACATTTTCACCATCCTCTGAAGGCGGTAAAGTTCCGCCAGGAAAAGCGGTATATAATATGGGATGATTTTGCTGATCCAGAGGGTGAGCACCACAAGCAATCACGTCACCAACTGTACCGTTAAGATTGCGTTTTATTAGGAAAACACACTGTCAAAAGGGTTTCATGCTTTGGCGGGGGTCAGCCCGCCTCGGCGGTGTCGGTGGTGTTGATTTCAATATACTCGGCAATCCTGCGGAACTCGTCCGCAAACTTGAAATGAACGCTGATATTGCCGTTTTCGTAAACCTTGATATGGTCTATCAATTCAATCAGAATTTCGCAGGTCAGCTTTTCGATGTTCTGATATTTCGCAAAGGCTACCAGCGCGGGATGCTGCCGGTCAACGCCGTTTGAGAGCTCTTTCCGTTCAGCCGTCAGCCGGGCCAGCAAATCCGTAAGCTCGGCGGCCTGCCGTTCATAATCGGCTTTCATATCCCGGTACTCCTGCTGGGTGATTTCCCCATCTTTCCAGTCTTGATACAGTGACTGCTTGTAGCGGGTGATTTTCGTCAATTCCTTTTCCTTTGCGGCTATCTGGTCGTTAAGGCGGTGGGATTGGCTTTTTTTCAGCGGGGCCGTATTGATATGGGCTATCATTTCCGAATAGGAAACGGCGGTTCCCACTTGATACTGGATAGCGAACAGGACGGCGGCCTCCAGACGGTTGTGCTTGATAGAGTGCATGGTGCAGGCCGTCCGGGAGCGGTTCTTGTAGGTGGAGCAGGCATAATAGATATTTTTCCCGCTCTGGCTCCGGGTGACGGATTTCCCGCAGTCAGCGCATTTCAGAAAGCCGCTGAACAAATGGAGCTCCCGGCCCTTTGGGGCTGTCCGGGTATCGCGGAGCAGGAGGGCCTGCACCCGGTCAAAGGTTTCATGGGTGATGATGGCCTCGTGGGTATTGGGTACACGCACCCATTCCTCCTCCGGCACAGCCTCGATCTGGTGTACCTTGTAGCTTTTCACCCGGCGGCGGCCCTGCACCAAATCCCCGGTATAAATGCTGGGGAGACGGATTACCGCCCTCCTGCGGCGGAGTGGGCAAGCTCCGTTACCCCAAACCATAACCTTTGGCGATGTGATTGTTGATTTCTCCGGCTACACTGCCAGCGACAGCACTGGGAAAATCGACATCATGCCCAAAGAAATTGATTTGCTCCGGCTGCTGGTAGAACATAGGGGATTGGTGCTGACCCGTTCGCAGATTTTGGACGAGCTTTGGGGCGCTAACTATCCGATCATTGACCGAACCGTGGACACCTACATTAAAAATCTGCGAAAGAAACTGCGGCTTGACTGTATCGTGACAGTCAAGGGTATCGGCTATAAATACGAGGTACAGCTATGAAACGATTAAAACTATTTCCGAAGATATTTCTCTATACCCTGGCTATCATGCTCTTTGTCGTTGTTGTCACACATGGGTTGATCTATCTGCTTGCCCCACGGATGCAGCTTGCGGTCAGTACCCCAGACGATGTTGTTATCAGTATCAGGCAAGAGCAATTTGTAACTGAGGCAGTAGAAAAAGCCCTTCCTATCTCTTTAAGCTGTTCTCTAATGATTTCCATTGTTTGCTCGCTTCTATTTTCTAAAGCGATTGCCGATCCCATCAAAAAGATTTCGGCGTCAACCGAGCGGATGATGAAATTAGACCACGGAGCAAACTGCCCTATCCATACAAAGGATGAAATTGGTACACTGACGCAGAATGTCAATGATCTGTATTCTAATCTGCTGTCTACCATTGAACATTTAGAGCGGGAAAAAGACGCTGTGCGTGATATGGAGCGGGCCAAGGTTGACTTTCTGCGGGCAGCGTCCCATGAATTGAAAACACCCGTGACCGCCTTGAACGCCACCCTGGAAAATATGATTTTGGGCGTGGGAAAGTATCAGGACTATGCCACCTATCTCCCGGAGTGCAAAGAAATGGTCGAGCAGCTTTCCGGGATGATACATGAAATTTTGGAAACCTCCAAGCTGAACTTGACCACCGAACCACCAAAGCAGGTTGATGTGTCTGAACTGCTGGCAGAACTATGTGAACCCTACCAACTAATTGCGGCGGCACATCAAATTACATTCTCTCTTGACTTGCCGGAGCAGGTTTCCACTGTGCTGCCTGTCGGCCCGTTCAGTAAGGCGGTGTCTAATGTCCTCGCAAATGCTGTCGCCTATACGGAGGCCGGGAAAAATGTTTCCGTCTATATGGAGGGGCGCAGCCTTGTGGTCGAAAACGAGTGCAAGCCTATCCCTGACGATGAGATCCGCCGTCTGTTTGAACCGTTCTATCGTCCAGACTTCTCCCGGAGCCGGGGGAGCGGAGGCAACGGTCTGGGCCTCTACATCGTGGATATGCTTTTGAGTTCCATGAATATTTCTTATTCATTTGTACCTGTGAAAATGCCTAAAGGAATGCGGTTCACGATTCATATCCATGCAGAGTTTAATCATGAAAAGCAAAGTAAGTGAACAGGGTTTAAACAAATCTTGTATATTTTGTTTCACTGATATATAATTACAAAAGCGTTCTACAGTCTTAATTTTAGGAGGAGCTTATGAATGATACTATTTTGGAATTTACTTGTATTGGCATAGAAAATAATGGGAAATTTCCACTGGAAAATACCGGACGTGGGCGGGACATATCGCCGGAATTTCTGATAAAAAATCTACCATCCAAGGCAAAGACCCTTGCCATTACATTAGAAGATCTGTCCCACCCGGTCAGGGATTTCACCCACTGGCTCATTTGGAATATCCCTGCCGCCAATCAGGTGAAAAGCGGGATTTCTGCTGGAAGTCATTTGTCCGAATTAGGTGATGCTTGCCAAGGCATAGGGTATGGCTTTCACCGATATGCAGGGCCAAAACCGCCAAAAGGGAAAACACATACCTATCGTTTTACTGTCTATGCACTGGACTGTGAATTGAAACTAAGTGTCCATTCTCTAAAAAAAGTCTTTTTGAAAAAAGCGAACGGCCACATCATTCAAAAAGGAAACATGACTGCAAAATTTGAATAAAGGCCATAAGAGAACGTGAATTTTTGGCAGCGAGTATAGGAGGACACTATGGAACAACGAGAAAAAATCATTAAACTATGGTTTGATATGTGGTTACAAAAGAAAGACCTGGGCATAGAGGACATATTTTCTGTTGATGCCCTTTACATCGAAAGCTGGGGGCCACAGTATCATGGAGTTGCCAAGGTGAAGCATTGGTTTGAGGAATGGAATACACGGAGAACTGTCCTTCAGTGGAACATCAAACAGTATTTCCACAAAGAAGATCAGACCATCGCCATGTGGTATTTTAAGAACACAATGGACAGTGGCAGGGTAGAAGCCTTTGATGGCATGAGCCTTGTAAAATGGACAGCAGAAGATACGATCTGCTTCTTGCAGGAGTTTGGTTGTAATGAACATCGCTATGACCCGTATCAGGACGGGCCGGTTCCAAAATTTAGAGATGAACAAGCTAAGTGGTTCTGAAATTGAATAGGAGGACTTGTTGTGTCTATCCCTTATATTCAACGCACTTCAAAGGGATTCTGATTATCCCGCTTATTAACTTTTCTGCACTCATAAAGCGGGAAAAAGGAAGCTTAAAACGGGCATAGTCACCCAATGGCAGCTATGCCCATTTATTATGCCCCGGCGCTACAACACGGCGATTGAACGTCCAAACCATCCATGTAGTTGGTTCCCCATTGACACATGGCATCTATGACGGGAATAATGCTTTCCCCAAAGGCTGTCAAGGAATACACGGTTTTCGGCGGCTTCTCCGGGATCACCTCTCTATGTATCATCCCGCATCCTTCCAGATCGTGGAGTTGCTGGGAGAGCATTTTGGGTGTTGCGCTGGGAATCCGCCGCTGTAACTCCATATAGTGCAAAGGCCGGTCTACCAAGTGCCAGAGAATGAGCGGCTTATATTTCCCGCCAATCAGCGACAGCGTGGCCTCGACAGGACAATTAAACTGTGTCTGTTTCATAGTTTCACCTCGCACCAAGTATATCATGGTATGTTCATTTAGAAAAGGACTATCTTTTTGGGAAGTACCTATCTAAAAAGTGCAATCTTGTGTGGATTTATGAATGTTGCTAAAATCATGGCAGATGGTACTCTTGATTGTCAGCCATCAGACTATTTCAGAAAGGACAACATATCATGAATTTTATTACGATTGCGAAAACTCGCTGCTCCATCCGCAGTTACACCGACAAGAAAGTGGAGCCGGAGAAGCTGGAGAAAATTTTGGAGGCCGCTCATGTGGCTCCCACTGCCGCCAACCTCCAGCCGGTTCACCTGATCGCCGTCCAGAGCGAGGACGGGCTAGCGAGGATCGACAAAGCCGCCAACATCTACGGTGCGCCTCTGGCTATCATTGTCTGCGCCGACCAAAACAAAGCGTGGGTGCGGCCCTTTGACCAGAAGCAGACCGGGGACATTGACGCATCTATTCTGACCGATCACATGATGCTCCAGGCCACGGAGCTGGGCCTGGGCAGCGTGTGGGTGTGCTACTTCAAACCAGATGTTCTGCGCCGGGAGTTCGGCCTCCCTGCCAATCTGGAGCCGGTCAATATCCTGGTGATTGGCTATGCCGGGGAAAACTTTGCTGACCCCAAACGGCACAGCCAAACACGAATCCCGATGAGCGAGCTGGTTTCCTACGAAAGCCTGTAAACCGTCTAACAGCACCAGGGGGCTATCCTCTTGGTGCTGTTTTTAAGAATGTTCAAAAAATTTTTGTTTTATGGTATAATTCCTCTTGCTTTGAAGTGCGCTTTATAGTTTATTCTACAAAGTGAATGGAGGACTTGAAATGTATTCAGCAAAAGAGGCTGCGGAGATTACTGGCCTTTCTACCGCAGCGTTAAGATATTACGAGAACGAAAGTTTATTGCCGCCAATAAAAAGAAATGACCAAAGGTATAGGCAATACACAGATGAAGATATTGAATGGATCCGGATGATCCAATGTATGCGTATGGCTAATATTCCAATCCAATCTATCAAGGAATATGTTTCTTTATTGATACAAGGTGGAAAAACACTTGAGCAGCGCTATGAGATGGTTCAGGAACATATAGAAAATATCAGGGGGCAAATAGCCAATTTACAAAAGGCATTGACTTTGACACAAAGTAAATTGGCATTTTACGAAAAGATTTTGAAAGAGCCGCTGCACCAAGACATAACATATGCTGAGGAATGGAAAATGTTTAATCATGGAGGCCATGTATAACAAAAATTCTGTTTCTAACATAAATGCAACAAAATGAAATGAAAAGGAGAGATCATATGCCCTATATCACGGTTGAGAGCGGGAATTTATCAGACGCTCAAAAAGAGGAACTGATAAAGCGGTTGACGGAAGTATCTTCCGAAATTATGAAAGTACCGCAGGAGTTTTTTATTACCACGATCAAAGAAGTGCCTGATAAGAATTTTGGTATTGGCGGGAAAACGATTGATAAAGTTAAGGCTGAATATATTCGAGCACATCAATAAATTTTGCACATCATCGATACATCCAGTTAATATCATAGGAGAAGATATGATTACTTTTTACATTGTCCGTCATGGACAATCATTACTCAATCAGCTTGATCGGGCGCAAGGATGGGCAGATTCTCCTCTAACTGTGCTTGGAGAACAGACTGCAAGAGAATTAGGCCAAGCACTATCATCTGTTATTTTTCAAGCCGCCTATACCAGTGATACGATCCGAGCATTTAACACTGCAAAATTGGTGTTAAAAGAAAGCGGCCAACCAACCACAGAAATATACCAGGATATTCGCTTGCGGGAATGGTGCCTTGGCACAATGGAGGCCGAAAAGAACACTACTTTCATAGAACGTGTATCTGGATGGTTGGGGGGAGCAGTCTCCTTTTCGGAAATGAACAGGCGGCTCCCGGAAGTGGCCGTATCCATTCAACAGCATGACGCCACCGGAATGACAGAATCCTTTGAGCAAATAGGTGAGCGGCTAAAAGAGTTCTTTTTATCTATCGGGTTATCTTACCCTGATAGGAGCAACATCCTTATCGTTACTCACGCATTTATGATAAAGACCATAATCTACCTATTTGACTTTGAGAATATAGAAAAGATCTCAAAAATCAACAATACCGACTGTATCAGGCTTGTATTCGATGGGGAAGTATTCAAGGTGATGTGAGTTTATTCCAACGCAAAGGAGAAAGCGAAGTGGACACTGTTTTGATTACAGGTACTACAAGCGGGATTGGAGCCGCTTTTGCTGAAAAATTTGCAAGAGAAAGAAATAATCTCGTTCTTGTGTCAAGAAATAAGGCAAAACTCCAGCGGCAGCAGACAGAACTACAAACACGCTATCAAGTTTCGGTTGAATGTATTTCCTGCGATTTGGCAGAGGATGGGGCAACAGAGTTAATTGCGGACAAGGCCAGAGAACTTGGATTGTCTGTTGATGTTCTTATCAATAATGCTGGATTCAATGAAGCAGGATATTTTACCGACACGCGGCTCTCCGAAGAACTTGATATGATACAAGTACATATTAAAGTTTTGACAGCTTTAACAAAGCTGTTTTTACCAGGAATGATAGAACGTGGGTATGGACGAATCTTAAATGTGGGTTCTACGGGAGCCTATATGCCCTGTCCATGCGATACGGTATATGCTGCCACAAAAGCCTATGTCCTCTCTTTTTCAAATGGGCTTTATCAAGAACTTAAAGGAACTGGTGTTACTGTTACTTGTTTGTGCCCTGGTGCAACAAAGACCCTTTTTGCAAGCAAAGCAAATATTGAGAACACACTGCTTTTCAAGCTCTTTGTAATGCAGCCAGAAGATGTTGCGTCTATCGGTTATAAGAGCCTGATGAAAGGAAAACGAACGACAACTGCTGGTTTATATAACAAGCTGCTGGTGTTTTCCTCTAAACTGCTTCCTGTTTCTGTTATTAACCCCATCGTTCAATGGATGTTCAAAGAGTAAAGGGCAACGATACCAGGTCTTGTTTCATACGCTAAAAAGATTTTTTGAAATAGTAGCTTGATAATTTGTTCCCCAATCGCACAGCGACTTCAACACAGGGTAAATACTCTCACCAAGTCCTGTCAAAGCATATTCTACTTTTGGTGGGTTTTCTGGGTAGACCGTTCTCTGAATGATTTTCTGATCTTCCAATTCACGAAGCTGCTGCGTCAGGGTCTTGGTGGTAATTTTGCCTAGACGCCGCTGCAATTCGTTGAACCGCACCGCCCCTTTGGAAATCTGCCACAAAATTTTCAGTTTCCACTTCCCGCTTAACACATTGAGACCGATCTCCATTGGGCATTGTTCCGTAACAGCGATTGATTTTGCCATAAGTTTTCCTCCATAATGCAGTATCAAAAAAGACACTACATATCAAAAAAGTGCGTTCTTGTTCACCCTTCCTGCCTATGATATGCTTGATCTTGTCATATAAGAGCAAAGAAAGGAATGAATACCATGATTGTAGACAGTCACCAACACGTTATGCTCCCCACATCCATGCAGATTAAGAAAATGGATGATGCCAGAGTGGACAAAGCAATCTTGTTTACAACGACCCCTCATGTTGAGAGGGCCGCAACTGCGACTTTGGATGCAATCGGCGCAGAAATGCAAGTGCTGTACAAACTCCTGTCCGGCAGCTATTCTCCTGAAGCACGAATGGAAAAAATGAAGGACACCATTCTGGAATTGAATCAGGCTATCCAGGCTGCACCAGATCGGTTCTGCGGTTTTGGCCCGGTTCCGCTGGGACTTTCCGAGCAGGCAACAGCAGAGTGGGTATCGGAGTATATCGTTGAAAACTCCTTCAAAGGAATTGGCGAGTTTACTCCCGGCTCGGAAACGCAGATTAAGCAGTTAGAGCCTGTGTTCAAAGCCCTGGAAGATCATCGCAGTCTTCCCATTTGGATACACACCTTCAATCCGGTCACACTGAACGGCATAAAAATTCTCATGGAACTGTGCCGGAAACACCCTGCTGTGCCGGTTATCTTCGGACACATGGGCGGCTCAAACTGGATGGATGTAATCGCCTTTGCAAAGGAGCATGGACAGGCATACTTGGACTTGTCCGCAGCTTTTACACCGCTGTCAGTCAAAACGGCCCTGACAGAAGTACCAGAAAAATGTCTGTTTGGCTCTGATGCGCCGTTTGGGGAGCCGCAGTTATGCAGGCAGCTTATTGAATTTGTCAGTCCATCCCTTTCTGTCACAGAACTGGCTTTGGGCGGTAACATGGAAAGGCTGCTACAGATTTAAGGCTCACTCTCCCGGCGACACGCAATCTCCTGCCGGTAAAAGGCGATTTTTTCGTCCAACATGGCCTCATGTTCCTGCAGCTGCCGGATTCGCTCATTCAGAGATTGGCGGTGCTGCATCAACATTTCCATACGTTCGGAAAGAGTGGCATCCCCGTTGGCCCGTAACGCCGCATATTTTTTGATTTCCTTAATGGGCATCCCCGTTGCTTTCAGACGCTTGATAAAAGCGATCCAGGCAATATCCTTTTCCGAATAGCGGCGGCGGTTGCTGGAGTTCCGTAACGGGATAATCAGGTTTTCATGCTCATAGTAGCGCAGGGTATGTATTCCCAGCCCCGTAGCCTTTGAAAATTCTCCAATGGAATAGTCCAAAAAAATACCTCCATCCTCTTGACGTAGAGTTTACTCTACATTGTATGCTCTTATTATACTTGATGAATGGAGGAATTGCAAATGAAGCCAACAAAAAAATACACTGTTGTTACCGGGGCCAGTTCCGGGATCGGGAGGGAAACCGCAAAAGCCTTTGCGAATCGGGGGAGGAATCTGATTGTCGCCGCACGCCGCACAGAAAATCTTGAAGCCTTAAAGCGTGAAGTCAAAGAGCAGCACCCCACACTGGATGTCGTGATCAGGACGGTTGACCTGTCTGTGCGGGAGAATGTATATCAGTTTTATTCCGATCTAAAGGACTTCCAACTGGAAACCTGGGTCAACAACGCGGGCTTTGGAAACTATGACAGCGTGGCACAGCAGGACTTGGGGAAGATTGACACCATGCTCCGGCTGAATGTTGAGGCTCTCACCATCTTGTCCTCGCTGTTCGTTCGTGACTACAAGGACGTTCCCGGAACACAGCTCATCAATATATCTTCGGCGGGAGGATATACGATTGTCCCTGCTGCTGTTACCTACTGTGCGACAAAATTCTATGTCAGTACGTTTACCGAGGGGCTGGCCTGGGAGCTGATTGAAACAGGAGCAAAAATGCGAGCCAAAGTTCTGGCTCCTGCGGCAACACAAACGGAGTTCGGGAAAAAGGCCAACAACGTGGACGCCTACGATTATGACAAAGCGTTTGGCACTTACCATACAAGCCGGCAGATGGCGGAGTTCCTGCTGAAGCTGTACGACAGCGACAGCACTCTCGGCATCGTGGACAGAGAGACTTTCCAATTTAAACTGCAGCCCCCGGTGTTCCCTTATGCAAACAGCTCTACTCATAATCAGAATCCAAACTAAGTAAGGATTTTTCCATTGAACGGCAGCCAGTGGGTAAGGTCTTTCCTTGCCCATTGGCTGCTCATTCATGCTGGACAGTCCGCAGAAATTTTAGATTCTACCGTAATTCCATATACGTTTCATACCCATCCCATATTGGGGTGTTATTCTACGGGTGCGTTCAGAAGAACAGCACAACAATATGGAGGTATCAAATATGAGCATTTTCAAGAGGGCGTTTTTATACGTCGTGCGAAAACGGGGGAAAACCATTCTCCTGTTCGCTATCCTGCTGATCATGGCAACCTTTGTCCTGACGGGTCTCTCCATCTGGAAAGCGTCAGAGGCCGCACAGCTTGACCTGCGGCAGAGCTTGGGCGGAAAATTTGACGTTTTCGTGGATTGGAGCAACAGTCCATATGTAGTGAAAGAATCCGTCAAAGAGGTCGTGGACGAAGAAACCGGCAAAACATCAAGCAGTTTTCTCATGTACTCCACCGTACAATTTACCCCGGAAAATATCGTGGCCATCAAGGGCATTTCCGGCGTGAAGTATTGCAGCGCAAGGCAGGATAATCTTCTCCCACTTGACGGGCTTTCCCTGTTCCCCGGAACAATCTCAACCGATGCGAAGTATCAGGGCTACACAAAGGCGCTGGGCGTCTGCAACACGGAGGACGATGAACTTTTCATCACCGGCACACTGACGCTGGCAGAGGGGCGGCATATCTCCACCGATGATACCCATGTGGCAATCATCAGCCAAGACTTGGCGGAAAGAAACGAGTTGAAGATCGGGGACTATCTCACCGCCCATCGTTACAGTGTGGAAGATCAAGGCTTTACCGGGCCGGAGATCAGGGTGCAGATCATTGGACTGTTTACCCCTCATGCGGTGGAGCAGTTTGGGGAAACCGTTACCACCTACGACAAAATCCAGAATCGGGTGTTTGTGGATTTGCAGACCTCGAAAGAGTTTGACGGCGGAGAGATCAACTACGGCTTTTCTGCGCTCCACGTCACCATAGACGACCCGCAGGACATGGCGCAGGTGGTAGCCGATGTAAAAGCCCTGCCGGGAATTGACTGGAAAGCCTTTACCGTGGAGGTGGACAATAGAACTTACGAAAGCGCCGCCGCTCCGCTGGCTACACTGAATGAATTGGTCGTGACCCTGCTGGTGGTAATTATCGTTGTCAGCGCCATCATTCTGGCTCTGATATTGACCCTTTGGACAAAGACCCGTATTTACGAAATTGGCGTGTTCCTGTCCGTGGGTATCAGGAAATCGGCCATCATCGGGCAGTATTTGATTGAGGTGCTGCTGATTGCTGTTCTCGCCTTTGGCCTATCCTATTTCACCAGCAACGCCATAGCGGGGCAGATCGGCAACCACCTGTTGGAACAGAGTATGCAGACTGAGCCGGAGGACGATAACGATGTTGTAGCTGCTGCCGCTGCGGTTGATGTGGGTGCGGACAATCTGATTGAAAAGCCCCTGCCTACGGAAAACGGCATACAAGTGTCCGTTGGTCTGGATAATTTGGCCCAGCTCTATCTGATTGGTCTTGCTATTATCATCGTGGCTGTCAGCGCATCGTCCATCACGGCCATGCGGCTGAACCCCCGTGAAATCTTGTCGAAAATGAGCTGAAGGAGGGACGATCATGACTACACTGGAATTGAAAAATGTTTCTTACGCCTACGAAAAGGGCAAAGCGGTTTTGCAGAATGTCAACGGATTGCTGGAAACAGGGAAGATGTACGCTATCCTCGGCCCGTCCGGGTCTGGCAAGACCACGCTGCTGTCCCTGCTGGGCGGTTTGGATGTGCCGACACAGGGCGGTGTCCTGTTTGACGGCGAGGACATAACAGCAAGGGGGCTGGAACATCACCGTAGAAACCATATCTCGCTAATCTTCCAGAGTTACAACTTGATTGACTACATGACCCCCGTAGAAAATGTGCGGCTCACCGCTAAGCTGGACGCTGCCCCCATTCTGGAACGGCTGGGGCTGAACCAAGACGAGACACGGCGGAATGTGCTGAAACTGTCCGGCGGACAGCAGCAGCGGGTGGCGATTGCGCGGGCACTGGCCTCCAATGCCCCGGTCATTCTGGCAGACGAGCCGACCGGGAACCTGGATGCCGACACCGCCGAGGAGATCACAGCTATTTTGAAAGAGAGCGCCCATACGTTCGGGAAGTGCGTGGTGGTCGTGACACACTCTGGCGAGATAGCAAGACAGGCGGATGTGGTACTGGAAATCAAACGTGGACATTTGAGAGAGAGGAAACCGGAATGAAAAAAATAGTGACTATTTTGATATGTATATTGATTTTTTCAACTTTGTTTACTGGGTGTATAAATAACAGAAAAGAAGGTGAACAAAATTCAGGAGCAGCGGCTGTTGAAATTGATGATTCCAATTTAGAATCTGGAAGTGATATTTCGTCAGAAAATGATATTGTATATGATTTCAAAAATCCTGAAGATAGTGAAAATATTGTAGTTACACCGAAAAAGTGAAAGAACTATACAATAAGCTAAGTTTTAAATAGCTGAATTTTAAGTGTAAAAGCGAAGCCAACGAGACCCCATAAAAATCCGTGTAAACGACAAACTCTGACAGAATAAAAAGGATCGACTCAGTCAAGAATGGAAATAACAACCAATTCAAGAAGGAGTCGAAGAAAATGAACGCAGCACCGCAGG